>CAVQSZ010000042.1:0-25963 GCA_963716115.1 uncultured Alphaproteobacteria bacterium | reverse complement strand
ACAATGGACAAGCGGATCGCGGTAATCGGGGCCGGGGCGATCGGCGGCTACACCGGCGGCCAGCTCGCGCATAACGGGTTCGACGTGACCCTGATCGATTTCTGGCCCGAGCATATCGAGGCGATCCGCCGGGACGGGCTGGCGCTCGAAGGCGTGACCGAGGAAGAATTCGTCCTCGCCCGGCCGAAGACGCTGCATGTGACCGAGATGCAGCGGCTGGCCCGGGAAAAGCCGATCGACATCGCGATGGTCGCGGTCAAATCCTACGACACGCAGTGGGCCACGTTGTTGATCGGGCAGTACCTGGCGCCGGACGGCTATGTCGTCTCGCTGCAGAACTGCATGAACGAGGAGCGCATCGCCCAGATCGTCGGCTGGGACAAGACGGTGGGCGCGATCCCGGCGCTGCTCTCGGCCGAGCTTTACGCGCCGGGCCGGGTGCGCCGCACCGCCGCCAGGGGCTCCTCGCCCTACGAGATCTACCGGGTCGGCGAGGTCCACGGGCGCATCACCAGGCGCCTCGATGAATTGGCGGCGATGATCGCGACCGTCGACACGGTCAAGGCGACCAATAACCTCTGGGGCGAGCGCTGGTCGAAGCTCTGCGTCAACGGCATGAGGAACGGCATCGGCGCCGCCACCGGGCTCTCCGGCAACGGCATGGACCGGCACGACGAGATCCGCCGGCTCAGCATCCGCCTCGGCGGCGAAGCGGTGCGGGTCGGCCAGGCGCTCGGCTACCAGCTCGAGCACATCCGCATGCACGACCCGGAGACCCTGGCGCGCGCCGGCGAAGGCGACAAGGCCGCGCTCGACGAGGTCGAGGGGGCGATCGTCGCAGCGGCGACCTCGAACACGCGCAGCGACCTGCAGCGGCCGTCGATGGGCCAGGACATGCTGAAAGGCAGGCGCACCGAGATCGACTTCATCAATGGGCTGATCGCCGAGAAGGGGGCCGAGGTCGGCCGCCCCGCCCCGACCCACGTCAAGCTGATCGCCGCGGTCAAGGCGGTCGAGCACGGCCGGCATGCCGCGGCGCCGGAAAACCTGCTCGGGCTCTGAGAGCACCCCGCCAGCGGAGCGGCGACCGATGCCGCATCGACGGCGCCGGGCCGCTCCTGTAGGCGGCCGCCCAGGTGGTGAGGCCACCAGCCGACGGACACAAAAGCGGCGCCCGGAGGCGCCGCTGGTAAATTGTGGCTTCTGGTGTCTCTTTTATAGCGCCCGGCGTCGGCGGCGCGCCCATCCCAGAGCAGCAAGGCCAGTGCCGAGCAGCGCGAGCGTGGCCGGCTCCGGTGTGCCGACAGGGGTGCTCGAGCCGAGGGTGATGTTGTCGAAGGCGATCTGATTTGCGGTTCCGCCGAAATCGACAGACATCGCCGTGCCGGAGAATGAGACGCCGATCGGTTCAAATGGGCAGAACACTTGTGGCGAACCGATCGTGCATGGCGGCGGGCCGAATGGCCCGGACGGCGTCACCGGCAAGTTGAGCGTCGCCAACAGCGATCCGGTGCCGTCAAGCCCGCTCCAGACATTGATCACACCGGGGCTGTTGATGGCCGAGTAAAAGAACGAGAACCCGGTGGTGAAGCCGGTCGGCACATCCATAGTGTCGGCAGCGCCGCTCAAAAAGAACGCGACGGTGTGCGGCGAGGGCTCACCTTGGAAATTCCCGGTGCCGCCGTCGATATCCTCGATGATCGCCAGCGAATTCGGTGAGAAGACGATGCCGTCGCTGGGACCGGGGCCGGAGCCGTTCCCGCCGAGCCCACCGTTGTAAAAGTTGAGGATGGGCTCCTCGTCGCCCAATCCCTCAAAGGTTAAATTGATTACAGCTGCCCTTGCCGCGCCGGCCACCGCGAGCGCGATCACCCCGGCTGCGATCGAAGATAAGAGTTTGGTCTTCACGTTCATCTCCGCATCTAAAAACGTTCGAGCCTTCGGCGCCATACACAGTTGCGCCGACATCCAAACTGTGGCAATTATCGTGCCATCTTAGTTAACATTATTGGATTTCATGAAGATACGGAGAATCTCGGGGGATGTCATTTTCGTATCTGTAAAAATATCCGTCATGAAATCTTACGCATATCTGAATCAACTGTCGGGCAAGACCAACTGAAGAATTGCAACAAACCGGTGCTCCGAAGTTCTGCGCGGGGAACATGTGTCGAGTTTTCTTACACCCGATCTCTGGCAGAACGGCGCGCAATGCGTTCAAGCGCGTCACTGCCGGCGCCTTGGCGGCCGAACAGGTTGCGGAAAAAGTCGGCTGTCATTCCGGGACGGCCCTCCGGGGCCGGGCCGGAACCCATGAACATGGGCCAAGCCCATGATTTTTTGAAGCCGGTGGTCATGGGTTCCGGGCTCGCGGGCATCGCCCGCGCCCCGGAATGACGACGATCCCGCCTTTTTCCGCAACCTGCTAAAAAAGATTCTGCCTCCGGTTACCGTCGGCGGCCGCCCGCGTTGCGGACTTTGCGTCCCGGAACGCCGGCATCACTAGAGACCGTCCCAACTTTATCTAGTGTTCTCAATTTTTATTCGTAAATTTCGCAAAACGCAAGAATCCAATTCTGCAAGAGCGACGACAAGTCAGTGGTATGCCCTTACTTCGCTTCAAGTTGGTTCTGAGACGAACTGATCCGCCGGAGCAATCCGGCGGCAGCCGCCACCCCAGGCAACCCGCTCGACCTCGGCCCATTGCCGCGTTCAACCCTTTGGCGGTCGTCTGCTCCGACCGGCGGAGGCGATCCGCGAGGCCCTCGATCTTTATCGGTTCTTTATGCTCGGGCGCTCGGATCGCCATCGCATCTTTATGCGCCGGATGCGAGATGGGGGCGCGGAGCACCTGCGCTTTGGCGGCGGACCGAATTCACCCCTTGCGGCTGGACGCGCCGGCACAGCAGAGCGGACTTCGCCTGAGCGCCGACTCGCGGCTGACATTGGCCGCGCTCGGCGTCGTCTACGGCGATATCGGCACCTCGCCGCTCTACGCGGCGCGCCAGTCGCTCGTCGATTTCGGCAATATGAGCGAGGCCGCGATCCTCGGCGCCCTGTCGCTGATCGTGTGGACGCTGGTTCTCGTCGTCACCCTCAAATACGTGCTCGTCATCATGCGGGCCGACAACCGCGGCGAGGGCGGGCTGCTGGCCCTGACCGCGCTGGTGCTGCGCGCGGCAAACCCCTCGCAGCGGCGCTATCGGTGGATCATGGCGGCGGGCCTGGTCGGGGCCGCGCTGTTCTACGGCGACGGCGTCATCACCCCGGCGATCTCGGTGCTGAGCGCGGTCGAAGGGCTCAAGGTCGCAACGCCGATGTTCGAGCCTTACGTCGTCCCGATCTCGCTCGTTCTCCTGACCGGCCTCTTTCTGGTCCAGCGCCACGGCGCCGCAGCGGTGGGCAGCTGCTTTGGCCCGGTAATGGTGGTCTGGTTCGCGGTTCTGGCGCTGCTCGGGGTCTGGGGGATGGCGCAGCAGCCGCGCATCCTGCTCGCCCTCGACCCGCGCTGGGGCATGGCGGTGCTGTGGGCCGCGCCGTGGCGCGGCTTTTTGATGCTGGGCGCGGTTTTTCTCGCGGTCACCGGGGCCGAGGCGCTCTACGCCGATATGGGGCATTTCGGCCGCCGGGCGTTGCGCCGGGCCTGGCTCGTCCTGGTCTTTCCGGCGCTGGTGCTGAATTATTTCGGGCAGGGCGCGGTGCTGCTCGGCGACCCGGCCGCGATCGAGAACCCGTTCTACCGCCTGGCGCCGGCATGGGGCCTCTATCCGCTGGTGGTCCTGGCGGCGGCGGCGACCATCATCGCCTCGCAGGCGGTGATTTCGGGCGCCTTCTCGATCACCCGCCAGGCGGTGCAGCTCGGCTATCTGCCGCGGCTGGAGGTGCGTCACACCTCGGAGACCGAGATCGGCCAAGTCTATGTGCCGCGGATCAACGCCGTGCTGCTGGTTGCGGTCGTCGTGCTGGTGCTCGGCTTTCAATCTTCGGACAACCTCGGCGCCGCCTACGGCATCGCGGTCAGCGGCATGATGGCGATCACCACCGGGCTGGCTTTTCTCTACATGCGCGGCCGCGGCTGGAGCCTCGCCGTCGCGGCGCCGCTGTTTGCCCTCTTCGGCCTCGTCGACCTGACCTTCCTCGGCGCCAACCTCCTGAAGATCGTCGAAGGCGGCTGGTTCCCGATCGTCGTTGCGGCGCTGGTCTTCGCCCTGATGGCGACGTGGTGGCGCGGCCGCCGGCTGCTCGCCGAGCAGCGCGCCCGCAACGCGCTGCCGCTGCGCCTGTTTGTCGACGGGCTCGGCCCGGACAAGCCGCCCCGCATATCGGGGACCGCGGTCTTCATGACCCGCGATCTGGCGCATGTGCCGGTCGCGCTGCTGCACGCGCTCAAACACTACAAGGTGCTGCACCAGCGGGTCGTGATGATGCAGGTCGCGACCGAGGACGTGCCGCACGTGCCCGACGAGCAGCGCCTCGAGATCGCCGAGATCGGCAACGGCTTTCACACGATCCAGGTCCGCTACGGCTTTATGGACCAGCCGAACCTGGTGCGCGCGCTGGCCCAGTGCCGGGTCGGCGGCTTCCGCTTCAATTTGATGGAGACCTCGTTCATCATCGGGCGCGAGCGGGTGCGCCCGCGTCCGCACCGCCCCCGCTTCTGGCGCTGGCGCGACCGGCTCTTCATCCTGCTGTCGAACAACACCCTCGACGCCACCGAATTCTTCCGCATCCCGCCCAACCGCGTCGTCGAGCTCGGCGGTCAGATCGAGGTCTGAGCGGCGCGGCGGTCTTTATCGCGGCTTTACCCCGAGGCCGCCGATCGCGCATCGAATCCTTATTCCGGGCGCAATAAATGCCGGGCGCCGCCGCATTGCTTCGGCCCGACATGACCTACCGCGCCAGCCGATACGCTCCCTGTTGGGATCGCCCCCGGACCGCCGTCGATCCGGCATTCCCCGACGATGCGGCGCTCGCCGCCGCCTACGCGGTCTCGCAATGGGCGTTCGCCGTCGTCGGCCCCTTCTTCTGGTTCTTCCTTACGGCGGGCTTCCTCGCCGCCGAGCTCGGCAGCCATTAAGAGAGCATCGTTTCGAGCAGCGAGCCGCCGGCCTCGGTGCGGATGAGGCTGTTCCGCACGGCGACGCGGGGCCGACGCACCGCGCCTACAGGGCTACCCGCCCGGATATTGCCCACCCGCGGCCGGCCGCAAGCCCCTGCCCGCGCCGAGCCACTAGCCGGGCCGGGCGGATCGCGGCTAAGCTCGGCCGCTGCCGGCGGCGGTCGCGAAATTGGGGAGAGGGCGGATGGATTTCGGCGCGTCGATGTTTTTCACCGACTACTCGATAAAGCCGGGCGAGCTCGGCCAGGCGCTGGAGGCGCGCGGCTTCGAATCGCTGTGGGCCCCCGAGCACTCGCACATCCCGAGCTCGCGGCTGTCGCAGCCGGCGTCGGGCGGCGCGCTCGGCCGGCAGTATTACGACGTGATGGACCCGTTCGTCACCCTGACCGCGGCGGCCGCGGCGACCACGAATTTGAAGGTCGCGACCGGCGTGTGCCTCGTAATCCAGCGCGACACGATCCAGACGGCGCTGCTCGTCGCCTCGCTCGACCAGGTTTCGGGCGGGCGGTTTCTGTTCGGCATCGGCGGCGGCTGGAACCAGGAGGAGATGGCCGATCACGGCACCGAGTTCAAAACCCGGTTCAAGAAGATGCGCGAGCAGATCGAGGCGATGAAGGCGATCTGGACCGAGGACGAGCCCGAATACCACGGCGACATCGTCGCCTTCCCGAAGATGAAGACCTGGCCGAAGCCGGCGCAGAAGCCGCATCCGCCGGTCATCGTCGGCGGCGCCTTCCCGCACAGCGCGCGGCGCGCGATCCGCTACGGCGACGGCTGGGTCCCGAACGCGAGCCGGCCGCAATACGCCGACGTGACCGAGTTCCTGCCGCAGTTTCGCCAGATGGCGGCCGAGGCCGGGCGCGACCCGGCGACGGTGCCGATAACGCTCTTCGGCGCCGCCGAGGATCTCAGCCGGTTGCAGCGCCATCGCGATCTCGGGGTCGCCCGCACCGTCGTGACCCTGCCCTCGGCGCCGGCCGCCGAGATCCTGCCGGTGCTCGACCGCTGGGCCGGGCTGATCCGCCAGACCCGGCATTGAGGGGGTATCGATGCTGTTCACCTGCCTGCCGCCCGGGGCGCCCATCGAGGGCCGGTTTCCGGGGCCGCCGCGGCCGCGCGGCAAGCACTTCACGGTCGACATCCATTGCCATGTGCACACCCCCGCGGCCGACGCGATGGTGGCGGGCGTTTTCACCGCGGAGCGCGACGCGACGATGCGCTTCGCCAACGAGCGAACCCGCGAGGTGCAGCGCCAACAGGCCGAGCGCACGCAGATCCAGCTGACCTCGGTCGAGAAGCGGCTCGCCGACATGGATGCGATGGGGATCGAGATCCAGGCGATCTCGCCGGCCCCGGTGCAGATGTACTACTGGACCGAGCCCGATCTCGGCCTCGCCACGGCGCGGGTCGTCAACGACAACATCGCCCAAATCGTCGCGCGCCACCCCGACCGCTTCGCCGGCATGGGCACGGTGCCGCTGCAAGCGCCCGAGCTCGCGGTCGCCGAGCTGGAGCGGCTGGTCGGCTCGCTCGGCATGCGCGGGGTCGAGATCTCGTCCAATGTCGCGGGCGAGGATCTGTCGGCCGAGCGCTTTCGCAAATTCTTCGCGCGCGTCGAGGAGCTGGGCGTGGTGCTGTTCATGCACCCCTCGGGGTTCACCGAAGGCCGCCGCTTCGCCGACCATTATTTCAGCAACGTGATCGGCATTCCGCTCGAATCGACGATCGCGGTGCATCACCTGATCTTCGGCGGCGTCCTCGACGCCTACCCCGGATTGAAGCTCGTCGTCGCCCATGGCGGCGGCTACCTGCCGGCTTATTCCGGCCGCATCGACCATGCCGCGGCGGCCCGCCCGGACGCCTGTGAGAAGATCAGCGCCGACCCGACGAGCTATCTGAAGCGCCTGCACTTCGACACGATGGTGTTCACCCACCACCAGCTCGAATATCTCGTCGCGCAATACGGCGCCGATCATGTATTGATGGGCACCGACTATCCCTACGACATGGGCGAGGTCGACCCGATCGGCTTTATCGAGGGGGCGCGGCGGCTGAGCGCTGACGACCGCAAGGCGGTGTTCGGCGGCAACGCGGCGCGGCTGCTCAACATCAACATCCCGGCGGAGCGGGGCTGACCCGATGCTGACCCTGGCGCAGGCCGCGACGATCGTCGACAAGGCGCTCGAAAAAGGCCGCGAGCGCGGCTTCAAGCCGCTGACCGTGGTGGTGCTCGACGCCGGCGGCCAGCCCAAGGCGATGAAGCGCGAGGACGGGTCGAGCCTGCTGCGCCCCGAGATCGCCGGCGGCAAGGCCTGGGGCGCGCTGGGCATGGGCTTTGGCGGGCGCGAGCTCGCGCGCCGGGCCGCCGCCAACCCGATGTTCATGCAGGCGCTGACCGCGGCGTCGGGCGGACGCATCGTCCCGGCGGCGGGCGGCGTTCTGATCCGCGACGCGGCGGGCGACATCCTCGGCGCGGTCGGGATCAGCGGCGACACCTCCGAGAACGACGAGGCCTGCGCCATCCACGGCATCGCCTGCGCCGGTCTCGCCGCCGACACCGGCGACCCGGGCTAGAGGCTGCCGCCGCCGCAGACATGGTCGCGCGAAGGCTTCGGCTGCGGCTGTCCGCCGTCGTTGTCGCGGCCTGGGCGGCGGCGTGCAGCCCGTTGCCGCCGCAACGCATCGCCCAGCCGGCGGACCCGACGATTTATGTGATCGGACGCGGCTGGCACACCGATCTCGGCGTGTCGGCGCGGGATCTGGACGGCCCGCTCGCCGTCTTCGAACACAGCTTTCCGGGCGTCCGATACCTCGCTTTCGGCTTTGGCGACCGCGGCTATGTCCTCAGCCGCCGGACGACCTTCGTCGACATGCTGCTGGCGATGCTTCCCGGGCAGGGGGCGATGCTGGTGACGGCGCTGCGAGCCTCGCCCGCCGAGGCGTTCGGCGACGCCGACGCCATCGCCCTGCGCCTGTCGCCGGCAGGGCTCGAGCGGGTGGCGGCGTTCCTCTGGGATTACTTCGACAAGGATCAGCGCGGCGAGCCCCGCCGCCTCGCAGGCGGCCCCTACCCCGGCAGCGCGTTCTACGCCTCCGACGGGACCTACGACGCCTTCCACACATGCAACACCTGGGTGGCCGAGGCGCTGCGGGCCGGCGGCCTGCCGGTCGACGCGGTCGGAATCGTCCTTGCGGGTCAGGTCATGGACCGGGCGCGGCGGCTGGCGCTCCTTCAGGCCGGCGACGGCTCTCTCGCGCAGGCCGGTACAGAGTGATCACCCGGCGGCGTCAGGCCGTCGCCGGAGCCCTGCTATGGGCAAGGCGGAGGGCTGCCGTTGGAGCAAACGACGACGGACCCCGGAGGCACGACGACAGTATTCGACGCCGGGGGCGGCGGGGCGCTGCTGCTGATGCATCCGGCAAGGACAACGGGGAGTAGAAACGCAATCATCCAGCGGCCCATTCGCTCACCCCTCCAACAGATCGGCGGGCCGCTCATACCACGCGAATAACGCGAGCACAATTCGGGCCTCTCGCGCGTTGTCGACCGCCTGGGCGGCCGGTCGAGCCAGGCGCGCGGGCTAGGGCGGCGGCCGGCGCATGTCGATATGGGCGAGGCCGTAATCGTCGAACGGGGGCGAGACCGCCGAAAACCCGAAGCCCTCGTAAAACGCCCTGAGGTGGATTTGGGCGGTCAGCAGCGTCGGCCGCGCCGGATGGCGCTCGCGGCCGAAGGCGAGCGCCTCGGCCATCAGCCGGCGGCCGAGCCCGAGGCGGCGGAGCGGCGGCGGCGACCGCGACCCGGCCGAAGCGGACCTCCCCGGCCGCGGGGATCAGGCGCAGATAGCCGGCAAGCTCCCCCCGCGCCCGCAGCGTCAGGTGCCATGCCTCCTGATCCCGGCCGTCGAGGTCGGGAAACGGCGAGCGCTGCTCGACGACGAAAATCTGCTGCCGAAACCGCAGCATCTCGTAAAGCGCTTGCGCCGAGAACCCGTCGAAGCTCTGCCATTGGGCGGCGATCCTTGGCATGCTCGTCACAGTCGAAGCTCCGGAGGATGCGATCATGCAGCCGCGCGACTATGGACCCTTTCCCTATGTGCCGATCAACGAGCGGCCAAAGCTCGAATGGCCGGGCGGGGCGCGGGTCGCGATCTGGGTCATCCCCAACATCGAATTCTTCCCGTTGAGCCGCGGCATCGCCGGCCAGCCCGGCGGCCCGGTCGGAAATCCGCCCTCGGTGCGCGCCTGGGCGCAGCGCGACTACGGCAACCGGGTCGGCATCTGGCGGCTGATGGAGGTCTTGAGCAGGCACGGCATCCGCGCCAGCCCGACCTTGAACAGCGACATCTGCGACCATCACCCGCAGATCGTCCGCGCCGCCATCGAGCTCGGCTGGGAGATCCTCGGCCACAACCAGACCAACAGCGTCTGGCTCGACGCGCTCGGTCCCGACGAGGAGAAGGAGACGATCGCGCGCACCCTCTCGCGCATCGCCGAGGCGACCGGCCGGAAGCCGCTCGGCTGGCTCGGCGCCGGCCTCGCCGAGACCTGGCATACGCTCGATTTCCTCGCCGACGAGGGCTGCCTCTACGTCGCCGACTGGGTCAACGACGACCAGCCCTACATGATGGACATCGGCTGGCAAACCGCTGGTCTCGATCCCCTATTCGTACGAGATCAACGACGCGCCGCATTTCCAGTACAGGAACGGCACGATCGGCGAGTTCGAGGCGATGATCCGGCGCCAGTTCGACACGCTCTACGCCGAGGGCGCGCAATCCGGCCGGGTCATGGCGATCTGCCTCCACCCTTATCTGATCGGCGTGCCGCACCGCATCGCCGGGCTCGACGCGGCGCTCAAATACATCCGCTCGCACGACCGCGTCTGGTTCGCCACCGGCGAGGAAATCGTGCGCCACTGGCTGCAGTCGGGCGCCACTTTCTGAGCGCAGCCGTTCACGTCTCCCGCGCCGAGATCCGATAGCGGAACCCATCGGGGTCGAGCCAGTCGGGCTCGCCCTGGGCGGTCGCGGCGAACGGATACATCAGGAATTCGAGAGCGCGCGGCGCCCCCGCCGGGGTGAAGTCGCGGGCGGTGTTGTAGCCGACCCAGTTCATCTCCCAGCCGCCGAACAGGCGCTCGCGCAGCGCCTGCACGGGTGCGGCGTCGAGCGGAAGCTTTTCCTCGAGCACGACCTTGCGCACATCGGCCGGATCGACCGGGGTCCAGCCCTGCGGCTCGAGATAGATTTCGGCGCGGCAATGCTGCGCCTTGGTGATGTCGCCGGCGCGGCCGAGGGATTTGAACTGGCGCGAGTCGGCGACCCGGACGCCGTAGACCTCGCGCGCCGGAATCCCGACCGCGCGGCACAGCCCGACCATCAGGCTGTTGATGTCGGCGCATTTGCCGCCGAGATAGCCGCTGCGCAGCATCGCGGCGATGTTGCCGATGCCGCAGCCGCGCGTCGCCCCGTCGCGGAAGGTGTTGTCGACGACCCAGTCGTAGATGGCGCGGGCGCGGTCCCGCGGCGCCTGCTTGCCGGCGACGATCTTCTCGGCGGTCTGCCGCACGACGCCGTCGGTCGGCATGCTCGATGTCGGTTGAAGGTAGAGGGCCTGCTCGTCCGCCGCCGCGGGGTCGGGCTGGCTCGCGCGGTCCCGCGTCTCGACGGTCTGGACGACGCGCAGCCGGCGCGCCTCGGCTCCCGCCGGCCACACGGCATAGAGGATCGGAGCGCCGTAGGCCGGATCGATGACGAGCTCGGACTTCCCGGCAGTGCCCTCCCAGGCCAGCGACAGCGGGCGCTGATAGGACCGCGCCTGCTGCGCCAGCGGCAGCCACACCGAGCCCGGCCCTTCCGAAAGGTCGATTTCGGTCGTGACTTCGAAGCGCCGCCAGCCGGCTTCACCGGCGACGGCCGGGGCGAGCCTGGCCGCGGCCGCAAGCGCCGAGGTCATCGCGGCGGCGGACAGGAAACGGCGTCGATCCATCGAATGCTCCTCATACAGGCTGCCGCGGAGCATCGCCGCTGCCGCGTGGCGCCTGTCAACACGATTTCGGGGCCGGCCTTGCCCGCTGCGGCGGAATGGGCGTAATTCCGGGGTGTCGCCGCAAGGGAGGAAGGACCGCCGTGGACATGCCATCCGTGAGGCCGGAAGAGGGCAACGAGATCGACCGGCCGGCGCCGCGCGAGCCCTCGACCCGGGTGTGGGGCAGCGACGCGATCGCGGCGATGCTGCGCGCAGCTCGACATCCCCTATGTCGCGCTCAATCCAGGGTCGAGCTATCGCGGGCTGCACGACAGCCTGGTCAACTACCTCGGCAACACCGGGCCGCGCATGCTGCTGTGCCTGCACGAGGAGAGCGCCGTGGCCCTCGCCCACGGCTGGGCCAAAGTGACCGGCCGGCCGCTCCTCGTTTTCGTGCACGCCAATGTCGGGCTGATGCATGCCTCGATGGCGATCTTCAACGCCTGGTGCGACCGCGCGCCGTTGATCGTGCTCGGGGCCACCGGGGCGCTCGACGCAGTCCGACGGCGGCCGTGGATCGAATGGATCCACACCGCCCGCGACCAGGGCGCTTTGGTGCGCAACTTCATCAAATGGGACGACCAGCCCGCCTCGGTCGGGGCGGCGCAGGAAGCGGTGTTGCGCGCCGGCATGATCGCGCAGACGGCGCCCAAGGGCCCGGTCTACCTCAATTTCGACCTCGCCTTGCAGGAGGACGAGATCGCCGCCCTGCCGCCCGACGCCCGACGCCGCGCGCTTTGCCCCGCCGGCCTCGCCCGAGCCCGGCGGCGCGCTGCTGCGGCAGGCGGCCGAGCTCTTGGCGCGGGCGGAGCGGCCGGTGATCCTGATGGGGCGCGCCTCGCGCGACCCCGAGGCGTGGCGGCGCCGGATCGAGCTTGCCGAGGCGGTCGGCGCGCGGGTGATGACCGACCGCAAGGCCGGCGCCGCCTTTCCGACCGACCACCCGCTGCACGCCGCCGGCCCCGCGACCTCGCTGTCGCCCTCCGGGATCGAGCTCGTGGCCGCGGCCGATGTGGTGCTGAGCCTCGACTGGATCGACCTCGCCGGGACCTTGCAGGGCGTGTGGCGCGGCAAGCCACCCTCGGCCAAGATCATCCAGGTCTCGGTCGACCAGTATGTGCATAACGGCTGGAGCATGGATTACCAGGGCCTGCCGCCGACCGACGTCAATCTGCTGGCCGAGCCCGACGCCGCAACGCCGGCCCTGCTGGCCGCGGTCAAGGCGCTGCGCCCGACGGCGCCGCCATTGCCGCCGGCGCGCGCGCCGCGCTCGCCGCCGCCGCTCGCGGCGCTCGATGCGGCCGAGATCATCGACGTGCCGCTCTTGGCGACGGCGCTGAAGGCGGCGCTCGGCGGGGCGCCGGCCTGCATGATCCGGCTGCCGCTGAGCTGGGGCGAGCAGCTGTGGGATTTCCGCCATCCGCTCGATTTTCTCGGCGCCGATGGCGGCGGCGGCATCGGCTCGGGGCCGGGGATGGCGGTCGGCGCGGCGCTGGCGCTGCGCGACGGCGAGCGGCTGCCGGTGGCGGTGCTCGGCGACGGCGACTTCCTGATGGGGGTTACCGCACTGTGGACGGCGGTGCGCAACAGCGTCCCGCTCCTGGTCGTGCTCGCCAACAACCGCTCGTTCTTCAACGACGAATTGCACCAGGAGCGGGTCGCCAGGGAGCGCGGCCGGCCCGTTGAGAACCGCTGGATCGGCCAGTCGATCCGCGACCCGGATCTCGACCTCGCGGCGATGGCGCGGGCGCAGGGCGCGCACGGCATCGGCCCGGTCGAGGACCCGAAAAAGCTCGTCGCGGCCATGACCGAGGCGGTCGCCGCGGTCCGCGCCGGCCGGGTCTGCGTCGTCGATGTCCGCGTCGCGGTCGGCTACGACCCCGCCGGCGCCGCCGGCATCATGCAGCGCGCCCCGCGGTAGATGCGAGGCTTGGCGTGCGGGTAGGAACTATTGACAGATTGGCTATAATATGGTATACGCAAGACCAAAGCGGATCTCCACGGCGCCAACGGTCACCTGATCTGCGCCTGATAAAACAGGCAAGACAGGGATGCGCGATTACGAGGGGTGTGGTTTTGGCACGATGGGCGAAGGCGAGCGCAGCTCGGCAACGAGCGCAGCGGCGTTCGAACGGAGGGGCAGCTCGGTCAATCCGGCATCGAGCGCCTCTCGGATGATCTCCGCCGGGTCTACCGCGAAATCGGCGCGCCGCAACCCCGCCTTGATCGCGATTTCCCAGATGCTTACCGCACTGAACAGCACTTGGTCGGCGCCTGATCGGATCGCCGCTCCAGTGTCCTCATCGAGCCGCTCAGGTTCCACCAATGCCCACAGAAGGATATGGGTGTCGAGCAGGATCCGCACTACCGGCCCTCGAACGCGTCGAGAATGTCGTCCGGCAGCGGCGCGTCGAAATCGTCGGGGATTTTGATTTTGCCTGCCAATCCGCCGAGGCGCCGCTTTGGCCGCGGGTCGGCGAGCGGCGCCAGCCGAGCGACCGGCTTGCCGGCCTTTGCGATAATGATTTCCTCGCCTCGTGCTGCATCCTCGACGAGCCGCGAGAGCTGGGTCTTCGCCGCATGGATATTGACGGTGCGCATCGGGAGCATCCTCCAGACCTAAGCTTAGTTTAGCTACCCTCACTGACCAGTGAAGACCGGGCGGTTGTCGCATTATCGCGGAAGGCGATTTATGCTGGCCCTCATCCAGGGTGGCGGAGGCGGTCGATGAATGACGCGGCGGTGGTGGCGCTGAGCCCGGAAACGGTGCTCGCGGAGATGAAGAAGAACGGCGTCACCCATGTCGTGTGGCTGCCGGACAGCGAGACCAACTGGCTCTATCTCTTGATGAAGGCCGAGCCGTCCTTGCAGCTGGTCGGGGTCAGCCGCGAGGGGCACGCCTGCTCGATCGCCGCCGGGCTCGCGGCCGGCGGGGCCAAGCCGCTGATCCTGATCCAGAACACCGGCATGATGGAATCCGGGGATTCGCTGCGCGGCTGGCTGCTGGGGCTCAATGTTGGGGTGGTGATGCTGGTCGGCTATCGCGGCTGGACCCGGCACGGCGTCACCCAGGACACCGCGGCCACCTATACCGAGCGGTTCATCCACGCCTTCGGCCTCAATTACTACCTGGTCGAGAGCGACGCCGACGCGGCCCGGATCGGCGTCGCCTTCGCCGAGGCGGAACGCACCAAACGGCCGGTCGTCGTCCTGGTCGGCGACGAATATCACGGCTTCAACCGCTAGCGAGGGGGCATCGCCATGATGCGCACCGCCGACATGCTGAAGAGCTTTGTCCCCTACCGCGAGGATGCGATCGTCGTCCCCGGCAGGGGCGGCCGGTTCTGGGTCGACCTGACGACGCACCCGAACCTCGACGCGCCGCTGGGCGACCCGGCGATGGGCGGCCATGCCGGGTTTGCGCTTGGGGCTGGCGCTGGCCCGCCCCGATAAGAAGGTGGTGCTGTTCGATTCCGAGGGCGACATCCTGATGAGCCTCGGCATGCTCGTCACGATCGCCGAGCAGGCGCCGGCGAACTTCTATCATTTCCTGATCGACAACGGCGTCTATGCGACGACCGGCGGCCAGCCGGTGCCGAACGCCGACAACATCGCCTATGATTTGATCGCCCGCGGCGCCGGCTACCCGCGCGCCTTCGCCTTCACCGAGCTCCAGGATTTCGAGCGCGCGCTGCCCGATATCATGGGCCAGCCGGGGCCGGTCTTCGCCGCCTGCAAGGTCTTTTCCGAGATCGAGAACGAGCCGATCGGCCGCCGCCGCCGCTGGCAGACCCGCTCGCGCGACCAGGTGCTCGCCGATCTGCGCGCGGGGCTCGGCGTCGGCCGGTAAGCGCCGGCCCGGGTGGCGCGGCCCTGCCGGATTTACAAGCCGGGAAAACGCGGGTATCGCAGGGCGGCCGGCTACCGGAAAAATCGCCCCTCGGGAGGAGGCCATGCTGAACGGCGCCTATCGCTTCCCGCAGATGGAAAGCGTGGTGTTCGGGACACCCCATGCCGAAGCGCTGGCGCAGGAGGTCGACCGCCTCGACGCCCGCGCCGTCTTTGTGCTGGCGAGCGGCACCTTGGCGCGCGAGACCGACCTGGTCGACCGCCTCCGCCGGGCGCTGGGCAACCGCTTTGCCGGGCTCTGCGCCAGGATCGGGGCGCACACGCCGCGCGCCGATGTCGTCGCCGCGGCGAACGCGGCGCGCGAGGCCGGGGCCGACCTGATCGTCACCCTGGGCGGCGGCTCGGTCACCGACGCGGCCAAGATGGTCGGCCTCTGCCTCGGCAACGGCGTGACCGACCCCGCGCAGCTCGACGCCTTCCGCGCCAGGACCGCCGCCGACGGCTCGACGCAGCGCCCCGAGGTCAAGCCGCCCGGCGCGCGCATGGTCGCGATCCCGACCACATTGTCGGCGGGCGAGTTCTCCGCCGGCGCCGGCTGCACCGACACCGTGCGCCACGTCAAGGAGAGCTACAGCCACCCGCTGATGATCCCGCGCGCCGTCATCCTCGATCCGGCGGCCTCGGCGCATACCCCCGAATGGCTGTTCCTGTCGACCGGCATCCGCGCCGTCGACCATGCGGTCGAGGACATCTGCTCGGTCAACGGCCAGCCGATCTCCGAGGGCGCGGCGTTTCACGCGCTGCGGCTGCTCGGCGCCGGCCTGCCGGCGGTCAAGTCCGACCCCGCCGACCTCGACGCCAGGCTCGACTGCCAGATCGGCGCCTGGATGTCGATGGTCGGCTCGCAGACCGGGGTCAGCAAAGGGGCGAGCCACGGGATCGGCCATGTGCTCGGCGGCACCGCGCACGTGCCGCACGGCTACACCTCCTGCCTGATGCTGCCGCACGTGCTGCGCTTCAACCTCGCGGTCAACGCCGACAAGCAGGCGCGGGTCAGCGAGGCGCTGGGGCGGCCGGGCGAGCCCGCGGCCGACGCCGTCGCCGCGCTGATCGCGGGCCTGGGCCTGCCGACCCGGCTGCGCGATGTCGGGGTCAAGGAGGATCAGCTCGACCTGATCGCGCGCAATGCGATGCACGACCGCTGGATCCACACCAACCCGCGCAAGATCGACGGCCCGGCGGCGGTCCGCGGCCTGCTCGACGCCGCGTGGTGAGGAATGCCGCCGCCGCGACCGGAGCATGAATATGGACCCTGCATTCCTGACGGCCGCCGAGCTCGGCCGGCTCTACCGCGGGCGCGAGCTGTCGCCGGTCGAGGCGACGCGGGCGCTGCTCGACCGCATCGACGCCCATGACGGCAAATTGCACAGCTTTATCCGGGTGACGCCGGAGGCGGCCCTGGCCGAGGCGGCGGCGGCCGAGCGCGAGCTGATGGCAGGCCGGCAGCGCGGGCCGCTGCACGGCGTCCCCTACGCCTTGAAGGACATCATCGAGACCGCCGGGATCGCCACCACCGGCGGCTCGAAGCTCTGCCGGGATCATGTGCCGTCCGCCGACGCGCATCTGGTGAGCCTGCTGCGGGCGGGCGGCGCGGTGCTGATGGGCAAGCTCGCCACCTGGGAGTTCGCGCTCGGCGGCCCGAGCTGGGACCTGCCCTGGCCGCCGGCGCGCAACCCGTGGAACAGCGATTATCTGCCGGGCGGCTCGTCGAGCGGGGCCGGCGCGGCGGTCGCGGCGGGCTTTGTCCCGGGCGCCATCGGCACCGACACCGGCGGCTCGATCCGCGGGCCGGCCGCGGTCTGCGGCGTCGCCGGGCTGAAGCCGACCTACGGCCGGGTCAGCCGCCGCGGCGTCTTTCCGAACACCTTTACGATGGACCATTGCGGCCCGCTGGCCCGCAGCGCCGAGGACATCGCGCTGTTCCTGCAGGTCATCGCCGGCTTCGATCCCGAGGACCCGGGCAGCGAGGATGCGCCCGCGCCGGACTATCGGGCGGCGCTGACCGGCGGCATCGCGGGCCTGCGCCTCGGCCTCGTCGAGGCTTGGCATGCCGGCGACGGCGTGCATCCCGACGTGGGGCCGGCGATCGCCGCCGCGGTTGATGTCTTGCGCGGGCTCGGCGCCGTCATTGAGCCGGTCGCGCTGTCGAGCCTGCGCGACTACACCGACTGCAAGACGACGATCTCGATCGCCGAGCTTTACGCGATCCACGAGCACGACCTGAAGACCCGGCCGCAGGATTTCGGCCGCATCCTGCGCAACCGGGTGCTGCCGGGCGCGCTGATCCGCGCCGAGGATTACGTGCAGGCGTTGCGCTGGCGCACCGCGCTGGCGCGCGAGCAGGCGCTGGCGCTGAAGCGCTGCGATGCGCTCGTGAGCGCCGGCGCGCTCAATGTCGCCGACCCCGCCGACCCGGCCCTGCCCGACCGGCTCGTCAGCTCGCCCAGCATCACGATGCCGTTCAGCGTCGGCGGGCTGCCGGCATTGAACATCCCGTGCGGGTTCAGCCGGGCCGAAGGGCTGCCGCTGTCGTTGCAGATCGCCGCAGCACCGATGGCCGAGGCGACCGTGCTGCGCATCGCCCACGCCTATCAGCAGGCGACCGACTGGCACAGCCGCCACCCCGACCTTGCTTGACGATCCCGGAGACCGGTCGATGCGTACCGATTTGAGCCATTTGCCGCCCTCGACTCCCGACGAGATTCGCGCCATGGCCCGCCGCGCCGGCCTCGACCTGCCCGAGGAGCTGATGCAGCAGTTCATCGCGGCATGGCCGGGTTTCGAGGCGATGGTCCGGCGCATTCCGCGCAGCCGCCCCCGCGCAGCCGAGCCGGCCCACAGCTATCGCCCGCTGCGCATAGCGCGCGAGCAGGTGAGCGGATCATGACCGCAAAATGGACACCGCTTGTTTATCGAAATCGCGGAAGATACCCATCGCCGCTCCCGTTGTGCGGCGTCGGCGGGCCGAGCGCGCGCCTCTGATGGAGAAGGAACCCAGGTGAAGACACGATCGATTGCTTCTGGCGCTGCGGCCGCGGCGATGCTGCTGGCCCTGGCGGCCTGCACCAACCCCTACGACCCGGGGCAGCGCGCGATCGGCGGCGGCCTGCTCGGGGCCGGGGCCGGAGCCGCCATCGGCGCGGCGGCAGGCGGCGGTCATGGCGCCGCTCTCGGCGCGGCGATCGGCGGCGCCACCGGGGCGATCGCCGGGGCCGCCACGACCCCGTCGCCCCCGCCGCCGCCGCCGGGCTATTACGGCGGCTATCCGCCGCAGGGTTACCGCCCGTACTGACCGGTCAGCTTTTGCTCAGCGCTCAGGTCGGCGGCGCCGCCTTGATCAGCGCCGCGACGCGCTCGACGGCGGCCTGCTGCGCCGACGCCGGCGCGGCGCCGCGGGCCGAGGCCTCGATGATCTTCGGCGCGTTGCGCGGAGATGGCGGCATCGGCGAGGCGGCGGGCGGCTGAGCCGCAGGCCCGGCGTTCGCATCGGCGTCGCAGGCATTGCCCGAGGTCTCTGACCGTGACCTTCGGCCTCGCTCCGTTGCCGGGGTAGGAATAGGTGACGCTGCGGCTGCAGGTCGCGGCGCCTGCGGCGAGCGAGGTGACGACAACGCCCGACACCTCGCCGCGCCCGATCGGCGGCGTCGCGGCCATCGCGGCCTCGATCGCCGGGCCCGGCCCGAGGAGCCAGACCGGCGCAGCCGCCAGCGCCTGCGCGGACGCGATCATCCGAGTGATCGCGGCCTCCCGCTCGGCGGCGAGCCGGAGCATGTCCGGCGCGGTTGGGACAACCACATCAAACCCTTGCGCCGCCCACAGCGCCGGATCGCCGGCAAAGGCGCCGGCCCCGGGCAGAACGACCAGGATCGCAGCCGGGGCCGCGAGCGCATCGACGCGCGGGGCTTCGGCGCCGGTTATCAGGGCTGTGGGGACCGGTCGCCAGGCAGTGGCCGGGCCGCCGGCGCAGCCGATCAGCGGCAACGGCGCCAGACAGCAGAAGAGGATGGCGGCGCGCGGGTTCCACATCGACGGGTCTCCTCCGAGATTTCGTATCGCTCCCTGGATCGGACCCGATTTCGGCAATTTCTGGGCTTGGGAGCACGATCCGATCAGATCGAGCGGCCGTTCTGGAGAGGCTCTGTCAATGCCTCTTTCCGCTGTCCCGGCGAAAGCCGGGACCCACCTTTTCACCACGCGGCCGCTTATTTGCGTTTGCCGTGATCGGTCGACGAACGAACAGGAGGAGCGACCGCGCCTGCGGCCGGCGTGGGTCCCGGCTTTCGCCGGGATGGCAATGACAACAGTTATCCTCGTCACTGCGAGGAGCCCACGGGTCCGCGCTTTTCGCGGCCCGAGGACGGGCTCCGGGGCTCATCCAAAGTCCGCCAATCGCGGCAGCACCTTCTCGCTGAAGAGGCGCAAATTGGCGACCGTCTCCTCGTGGCTCAGCAGGCCGCCCTGGCCCATCATCAACAGATGCCCGAAGCCGCCGACATGGTCGTAAAAGGCGCGCAGCTGGTCGTAGACGTCGTCAGGCGTCCCGGCGAAGGAGAGGCCGGCGTCGATCGCGTCCTCGACCGTCATCTCGCGCGGGCTGATCGGCCGGCCGTCGCGGGTCTGCACCCGCGTCGCGCGCGCCGCCATCGCACCGCCGGCCTTCAGCGCCTGGGCGCTCTGCGCCGCCGGGGCGTACCCGGGCGGGTTGGCGAATTGCGGCGCGACGATCCCCGAGGTGCGGCTGTAGTCGAGGATCTGGTCGGCGCGGCGCCGGCCCTCCTCGCGGGTCCGGCCGACCCCGATCAGCGCCATATAGGCGAGCCGGTCTTGTGTCATCGGCCGGCCTGCCTCGCCCGCCTTCCTGCGATAGGCCTCGAAGATCGGCGGCGTGCGCACCCAGCCGGTGTTGAGGACGCCGATCGTCATCCCGCGCTCGGCCGCCTCCGCAGCGCTGCCGGCGCTGCCGACCGGCATCCACACCGGCGGGTGCGGCTCCTGCCACGGCCGCGGCCAGACATTGACAGAGCGATATTGGAAATGCCTGCCCTCCCAATTGAACGGGCCGTCATGGCTCGACATCGCCTTCAGGATCAAATCGTGCGCCTCCCAGAACCGCTCGATCAGATCGGCCGGGTTGGTGTTGGCGGGCGAGATCTCGAACGGCACCCCTTTGACAAAGCCCATCTCGATGCGGCCGCGCGAGATCACGTCGAGCATCGAATATTCCTCGGCGACGCGGATCGGGTCGTTGCGATTGCCGATCGGCATGCCGAGCGCCAGGAGCCGCACGTGCTTGGTCTCGCGCGCCAATATCGCCATCGGGATCGTGCACACCGAATTGGCGCAGGTCGCGGTCGCGTGGTGCTCGTTGGTCATGATGTTGATGCCGAGCTGGTCGCACAGCGCCCATTCGTCGAGATAACGATGGTAGAGGTCGGCGCCGATTTTCGGGTCGAAGAGCCGGCTCGGCACAACCACCCGATATGAGTCGGACAGCGCCGGCCACGCCGGGTGATAGGCCATCTCGCTGAAATGCCAGACTTTCATTGTCCCCCCTCCCCGCCCGCAAAGGCTTCGATCGCATCGGCGACCTCGTCCGGGCGCTCGATCTGCGGATAATGCCCGGCCCCGCGGACCAGCGCGAAGCGGGCCTGCGGCAATGCCCGGCAGAGCTTTTCGCCATAGTCCGGGGCGACGATGCCGTCCTGCTCGCCCCACAGCACCAAGGTCGGCGCGCGCACCCGGTGCAGCCATTGGCGCAGCCCCGGATCGTGCATGTAAGGCCGCCAGCCATAGAGCGCCGTCGCCTCGCGGTCGCGGGCAATCGCCGTCGCCTCCTCGTCGCCGAGCCCGGCGTAATCGGGGATCCAGCGCTGCGGGTCGGAAAAGGTGCGGCGGCGCACCTCGTCCTCGGGCAATGCGTAGATGTCGGCGATGTCGCGGTCCTCGCGCCCGCCGAACTTGAGCCCCAGCGAGTTGATCAGCGCCAGGCGTCCGATCCGCTCGACCGAGCGCACGGCAATTTCGAGCGCGAGCCAGCCGCCGAAGGACGAGCCGACCACCGTCACGTCTCGCAGGGCTTCGCGGTCGAGCCAGTCGAGATAGAGATAGGCGAGGTCGTGGACGGTGCGGAAGCCGTCCGGCCGCTCGGATTTGCCGAACCCCGGATGGCGGGGGGCGGTGACCCGCCAGCGCCGCGCCAGCCGGTCGAGGAACGGCCGGTTCTGCGCGAAATAATCGCCGCCGTGCAGAAACAGCAGCGGCGGGCCGTCGCCTGCCGCAAACGCCTCGACGGCAACCTCGCCGATCTCGATCCGTGTCATGGGGGCTCCCTCCGGGCCTTGGGCGAGACGATCGGCGGCAGTCTACCGCGATCGGCCGCGGCGACAGATTCCTCGCCGAGGTGCGGCATTTTGTCCTATAGTCTGTCGGACCGGCGGCCTCCGCGACCGGCAAGGGGCCGCGTCACCGAACGGGCGAGGGTCCGATGAATGTCGAAGCAATCCTGCGCGCCAAGGGGCGGGCGGTGGCGACGATCCGGCCGGACGAGACGGTCGGAGCGGCGGTGGCGGCGTTGCGCGAGCGCAATATCGGGGCGCTGGTGGTCAGCGAGGACGGCGAGAGCGTCGACGGCATCATCTCCGAGCGCGATGTCGTGCACGGCCTCGGCAAAGACGGCGGCGAATTGCTGTCGCGGAGGGTGGCCGAGGTGATGACGCGGCGGGTCGCGACCTGCGACCCCGCCGACAGCGTCGCCGATCTGATGGCCGAGATGACCAACCGCCGCATCCGCCACTTCCCGGTGGTCCGCGACGCGCGGCTGTGCGGCATCGTCAGCATCGGCGACCTGGTCAAGAGCCGGCTCGACGAGATCGAATACGAAGCCCGTTCGCTGCGCTCGTTCATCGCCGGGGCCTGACCCTGCCCCGCCAACCGGCTTCCCGCGGGCGGGAAGCCGCGTCGGCGCCAGCACGCCGAGAGGCTGGGGGCAAAAGTCCCGTTGTATCAAGGGTGTGCGTTCTTCAAGACCGGCTGCGTCCTCGCCGGATGGTCCACTCCCGCGTCTCCCGCGCGTTCCCACGACCTCCCAATATTTCAGCAACAATTTAGAATTTTTCACCGCCGTCTCATAGCGCGCTCGCCGTCGTGCAGGGCTCAATCGGGTCCGGCGAGGCCGATCGGTCTCGGTCGCGACAAAAGAGGAGTTGCCGAGATGAAAGCAGCTTGCAAGCGGGAGGCGAAGGTCATGAGGCGCGTCGGGCTATGGGCGGCCGGTATCGGGGTGGTCGCGGGCTGCTCACCGCAGCGACCGGATTTGCGGGCGACAATGACGGTCCGCCAAAGTGCACGCTGGCGACGCTGAAAGGGCGGTATCTGTTCGGCGGCGGATCAGCAACGCTGTTCCCCCCGGCGTTCGGGCTGACGGAGCCGGCGATAAGCAGCGCCGCCGGATTTCATATTTTCGATGGAAGGGGCACGGGGCACGACTATGTGACGTTCACCCTCAATGGCGTCGACCAGCATGTGCCTTCCCCCAACGACCTGACGTACACCCTCAACTCCGATTGCACGGGAACCTATGCGGTGCTGGGGGGCGGGCCGACCTTCGATATATTCGCCTCGCCCAATGGCGACGAGATGACCTCAATCGCTACAAATCCGGGCAACGGCGGAGGGTTTACCCCGAGCCGGCGGGTGAGCTTCAAATAGCATCTACAGCCCTTCTCCCTCGCCCCGCTTGCGGGGAGAGGGACGGGGTGAGGGGCTGTTTTTCGAGCACGCCGAGTTCGATGATCAAGCGCCGCTCGCGACAAACGACGTCGACGCAGCAGCAATCGATCGCGCCGGTCGGCGCGCGGTCGGTGCTTACCCCGGCAACGCCTCGAAAGGCCGGCCCCTCACCCCGACCCTCTCCCCGCAAGCGGGGCGAGGGAGCCGATATCCGGGCGCGGTCACTCCTCCGGCATTCCGGCGAGCCTGAGACCGGCGAAATAAATGGTTTCGTGCAAAGCCAACACCTCCGGGGCGATCGGATGCCATTGGGCCCGCATTTGGGCGATGCTCGAATAGCGCTCGGGGTCGCCGCTCAGCCTGCGGGCTTCGGCGAGTGCCGCGGCGGCGCGCTCGCTTGCGCCTTTAAGTCCGTAGGCCGCGGCGAGATGGCCATGGATGAACGGGCGCGCCGGACTGGCGCTGCGCGCCTTTTCGAGCCAACCGATCGCCTCCTCGGTGCGCGATCGCAGCAGGGCCGCGAACCCGATCATGTCCTGCCAATAGCCGAGGGCGGAGCTGCGTCGACATGAAAACACGATGAAAGCCCTGGCCAAGCAATCCATCGCAGCCGCCGCAATAGTGTTGGCCGTTTCCGGCGCTGCGCAGGCGAGAGACAATGACGACGAGCAGAAAGCGTGCAGCGTCAAGACGCTGCGCGGCCTCTATGTCTTCAATCCTTCCGGGTTCAATATCGTCGGTGGCGTGGCGCAACCGAAGACGGTCCTGGAATTCATTGATTTCAATGGGGACGGCACGTTCACGTCGCCGCCGGGCGGCGGGAGCAGCATCAACGGCGTGATCGGGCAGAACACGACTACCGGGCAAGGGACCTACACGGTCCAGCCGGACTGCACCGGCAAGCTGTTGTTCGGCCCCCCGGCGCCGCCCTTCGCCTTCAGCCTGATCGCAGCGTTCAAAGGCTCCACGGTCCACATGATCCAGACCGGCCCGGGCGCGCCGGTGATGCAAGGCACGGCCGAGCGGGTGTCGCGGTGAAGCTCCCAACCACAGGACTGAAAGGATGCGCAACGGTATGAAAGCGACAATCGCATTGTTCGGCATCTTGGCCGGCGCCGGTGCGGCGCACGCGGCCCCATCCTGCCACGATGGCTCACTGCGCGGCCAATACGCCTTCAAGGTGCAGGGCGTGAATGTGGGGGTGTTCGACGCGGCCGGCGTCTTGCATCCGTTTGACACTCCGCTGCCGGTCACTGCCGTCGGTCAGTTCACTTTCGACGGCAAAGGCGCGTTCAAGCGCGTCGATTTCAACATGAGCAACGGCGCGCCGACGATCAACGCGACGACCCCGCTGACCCAGGACGGCTTTCGCACCGGCCAGACCGGGACCTATGCCATCGACCCGGACTGCACCGGCAACATGATCCTCGAGGTTCCCGGCGGCAGAGAGATCCATTTTGCGATCGCTGTCGTCGGCTACGGACAACGGGTTTTAGGAGTGGTGGCCAAAGAGCATGCACCGGGCTTGCCGCCCGCGCTGGCGCCACCAGGCACATCGTGCCTGAGCGGATGCGAGCTCGGCGACAACATCCTGCTCGAGCTGACTGAGAACGAGTGGAGACGCGGCAACTAGTGTTCGGACGCAATCACCTGACCCAGCAGAAAGTAGGTGTAGGATGGGTTGAGCATCGCGAAACCCATTGCAACCGCAGCAGGAGATGGGTTTCGCTGCGCTCAACCCATCCTACAAGCAACTCCTTATGAGTTGAGTGATTGGTAGCGACTGAACCAAGTCCGGGGCAATGGTCGATCAGATCACGACCGTCGGGATGACATCCCCGGTTCCTCCGGGACCCAAGCAAAGGATTGAAAAAAGATGCGCAACAGATTGAAAGCGATCATCGCGTTGGTTGGCATCTTGGCAAGCGCGAGCGGCACGGCCCGCGCCGCGGGGCTGCCGTTCACCTGGGACCCGTCGCAGTCCAAACCGCCGCTGTCGGGGGCCGGATCGGCATTTACCGCCGACACGATCGACGCCGCCAGCTATCTGCATTCGATAATTCAGCCGGGCGGCTCGTTCGACGAGCAGCTCGTCCTCGATATCACCGGCTTCCGGCTGCATGGCCAGCCGGCCGCCGCCCCCGGGCTCGACAGCGCCTACGGGCTCTATTTTACCATCAACGCCACCGGCCAGCAGATTGCCGGGAAGGCGACGTTCAACACGTTGGGAATTTCATTGATGGCCGACCCAGGCAATCGTGACGGCACGCCCGCCGTCGGCTTGGCCGGCCTTGCCTTCGCCAATACCGGCCCGACCGGCATCGCGGACGATTTTGTCCTGGGCGCCAGCACGCTTCATTCCGCATCGATGGCGTTCAACCCCGTCACCAAGGTGCGAAGCGCACATTTTGTCGAAAGCTTTGCGGCGGCGCCCAATGAGGCTGGATTTTTCGGCAACCTCTCGCTGCCGCTGGAGGAATTATTGACGACCCTTCCGGCGGTTTTCCAAGCCCTGCCGCAGCCGGACGGCACCACCGTCATCTTGGTCAACGGCGGCGTCGCCGAGGCCCGTTTTGTGCCGGAACCCGCGTCGATCGCGCTGTTGGCCAGCGGCCTCCTCGGGCTCGGCTCGGCCCGGCGGCTGAAGAGGCAGTGCGGGAAATCACCGGCGCGGGTCTGAAGCAGCCTGCGGCACGCTGTCATTGCGAGCGGCGCGAAGCAATCTCGGGGCGCCGCCATCCGCGGCGTCGAGATTGCTTCGTCGCGCGTTGCGCGCCTCGCAATGACAATCTTCTACGGCGCCCGCACGGCCGCCCCGGTCAGGGCGCCGCGGCGCAGATCGACGAACGCGTCGTTGGGGCGGTCGAGCGGGTAGACGGTGGTCTCGGTCCGCACCCCGGCCTCCGGCGCCAGGACGACCCGGAAATTCCTCGGCGTCGCGCCGGGTCAGGTTGGCGACTGACCGCGGGACCCGCTCCTCCCACAAGATGCGGAACGGGAAGACGGGGTGCCGCTCATATGGATGCCGCCGCCCCCTTTCCTCGCCCAGCGCGTCGAAATCGCGGATTGCGAGGTCCGCATCATCGGCTCCAAGGACAAGCTCCTTCAGAAGCCAACCGCCGCTGCGGGGTGTAAAGCCGGCCGTTGCCGGCGTTCGCGGTTCTGATCTGAAGCTGG
>CAVQSZ010000041.1:0-25682 GCA_963716115.1 uncultured Alphaproteobacteria bacterium | reverse complement strand
GGATCGCGCGCCACAGGCGCTCCGGCGTCGCCGGCATTTCGACGTGGCGGATGCCGAGCGGCGAGAGCGCGTCGACCAGCGCGTTGGCGACCGCCGGCAGCGCGCCGACATTGCCGGCTTCGCCCGCGCCCTTGACGCCCGAGCGGGTTGGTTTTGGTCGGCACCGGGTTGTTGTCGAACGCGATCGGGCAGAACACATCGGCGCGCGGCATCGCGTAATCCATGAACGAGCCGGTCAGCACCTGGCCCGAGGCGGGGTCGAAGCGGATGTCCTCCATCAGCACCTGGCCCACACCCTGGGCGATGCCGCCGCAGATCTGGCCTTCGAGCAACAGCGGGTTCATCACCGTGCCGACATCGTCGACGACGCTGTAGCGCAGCATCTCGGCGTCGCCGGTTTCGGGGTCGATCTCGACCTCGCAGATGTGGACCGCCGTTCGGGAAATTCTGCTGCTTCGAGACAAAGGCGGCGCCGGCGATCAGGCCGGGCTCCATGTCCTCGGGCAGGCTCGGCGGGTTGAACGACTCGGCCGCGACCTCGCCGATCGTCAGGGCGCGGTTCGAGCGCGGCGCGGTGAAGAGGCCGTCGGCGAACTTGACCTCGCCCGCCTCGGCCCCGAAGAGGTGCGCGGCGATCGCCGTGGCCTTGCCGACGATCTTCTCGGTCGCGAGATAGACCGCCGACCCGCCGAGCGCCGCCGAGCGCGAGCCGCCGGTGCCTTCGCCGTTCGCCACCTTGTCGGTGTCGCCCTGGACATAGTGCACCTGGTCCGGATGGATGCCGAGGCGGTCGCACAGAAGCTGCTTGTAGACCGTCTCGTGGCCCTGGCCCTGGGTGATCGAGCCCGACACCAGGGTCGCGGTGCCGCCGCGGTCGAAGCGGATCTCGGCCGCCTCGAAGCCGCCCGCCGCCGCCCGCTCGATCGTGTTGGAAAGGCCGAGGCCGCGCAATCTGCCGCGGGCGCGCGATTGCGCGCGGCGGCTCTCGAAGCCTTCGGCGTCGGCGAGCTTCAGCGCCATGTCGAGGTTCTTCTCGAACTCGCCGCAATCATAGGTGAAGGTCAGCCCCGATTTGAACGGCATCGCCTCGGGCGGGATCATGTTGCGCCGGCGCAGCGCGTTGGCGTCGAGCCCGAGCTCGGCGGCGGCCTCGTCGACCATGCGCTCGATCACATAGGCCGCCTCGGGCCGGCCGTTGCCGCGATAGGCCCGCACCGGGTTGGTGTTGGTGTAGACCGCGGTCACCTCGGCGCGCACCGCGGGGGTGCGGTAGACCCCGGCGAGGGTCCCCAGATTGGCGACAAAGGCGTTGGAGCCGGCCTGCGGGTAGGCGCCGACGGCGGCGATGGTCTTGACCCGCAGGCCGAGAAACCGGCCGTCGCGGTCGAGCGCCAGCGCGGCCTCGGTGACGTTGTCGCGCGCCTGCGCGTCGCCGAGAAAGGCCTCCGAGCGGGTGCCGGTCCATTTGACCGGCCGGCCGACCGCTTTCGAGCCCAGCAGCACCAGCGCCACCTCGTTGTAGATCGCCGATTTCATGCCGAAGCTGCCGCCGATGTCGCCGGCGACGACCCGCACCCGGCTTTCCGGGACCTTCAGCACCTGCCGCGCCAATTCGGCGCGGTAGCCATGGGTGCGCTGCAAGGTCGTGTAGACCGTCCAGCGGTCCTCGGCGGGGTTGTAGTCGCCGATCGCCCCGCGCGGCTCCATGCTGGCGGCGGTCACCCGGTTGATCGTGAAGCGGCGCAGCACGACATGCGCGGCCCCGGCGATGGCGGCCTCGGCCGCCGCGGCGTCGCCCTCGGCATAAAAGAAGGCGACATTGCCGGGGGCCCCGTCCCAGACCGGCGGCGCGCCGGGCTCGACGGCGCCGGCGGTCGAGACGATCGCCGGCAACGGCTCATAGTCGACGGCGATCAGCTCGGCCGCGTCCTCCGCCTGGTGCCGGGAGAGTGCTACGACAAAGGCGACGTAATCGCCGACCCAGCGCACCCGGTCGCCGACCAGGGCCGGAAAGCGCGGCCGGAACGCCGGCGAGCCGTCGCGCAGCCGGTTTCCCTGCGCCGTCGGCAGGTCGCCCCAGCCCGACGCCGCCCAATCCGCGCCGGTCAGCACCGCCAGCACCCCCGGCGCCGCCTTCGCCCGCGTCGCGTCGATCGAGCGGATGCGGGCATGCGCATGGGGCGAGCGCAATACATGGCCGAACGCCATGCGCGGCAGCACCATGTCGTCGACATAGCGCCCGCCGCCGCGCAACAGCCGCGGATCCTCGAACCGCGGCACCGCCTGCCCCAACGCAAACTCGCCCATGCCTGCCTCCTCAATCGATACCGCCGACCGCCGCTGGATTTACGTCGCCATCCAGCCGCCGTCGACATTCCAGGCGGCGCCGGTGACGTAGCTGGCGCGCTCGGAGCACAGCCAGACCACCATCTCGGCGATCTCCTCGGGCTCGCCCATGCGCTTGAGCGGGGTCTGGGCGAGGATCGCCGCGCCGCGCCGGAGCATCGTGTCCTCGGTCATCCGCGTCTTGATATAGCCGGGGCAGACCGCGTTGACCCGGATCCCGGCCTCGGCATATTCGATCGCGGCGGTCTTGGTCAGCCCGATGACGCCGTGCTTGGCCGCGACATAGGCCGACGAGGTCGGCAGGCCGGCGAGGCCGGCGATCGAGCCGGTGTTGACGATCGCGCCGCCGCCCTGCGCCTGCATCCGCGGCAATTCGTGCCGCAGGCACAGCCACACGCCCTTCAGATTGACCGCGATCATGCGGTCGAAGGCGTCCTCCGACCAGTCGGCGGTCTTCATGCCGGCGGCCTCGACCTGCCAGCCGGCGATCCCGGCATTGTTGAAGGCGCAGTCGAGCCGGCCGTAGGCGGCGACCACGCCCTCGACCATCGCCCGCACGTCGGCGTCGCGCGTCACCTCGCCCGAGAGCGAGATCGCCTGCCCGCCGGCGGCGTTGACCAGCGCCACCGTCTCGCGCGCCGCCTCGGCCGCAATGTCGGCGACCGCGACCCGCGCCCCCTCGCGGGCGAAGGCCAGCGCGGTGGCGCGTCCGATCCCGCCGCCGCCGCCGGTGATCAACGCCGCTTTCCCGTCGAGCAACCCGGCCATCTCGTCCTCCCGCTCCGTCAGAGGCGTCAGCATAGCGCCCGCGGGCGGCGGCCGATATCGTGCCGCGCGAGTTGGCGTGGAGGGCTGGCGTGACGCAGGACGGCGAGGCGCGGGCGGCGGCCTGGCTCGCGGCATGGGACGGGCAGGGCATCCACCGGACGGCCACCCCGGGCGACGAGGCCGGCGCCGGTTGGCTGATGCGCGAGGCCGCAAAGCTCGGGGCCGCGCCGGCGATAGAGGAGTTCGCGCTCGATCGCCTCGACCCGGTCGCGGCCTATCTCGAAATCGACGGCGAGAGGATCCCCGGCGTCCCGGTGTTCGACGCGCCCGCCAGCGGCGCCGCCGGGATTGCCGGCAGGCTCGGGCCGGTCGGGAGCGGTGCGGCCATCGCCGTCGCCGAGCTGTCGCCGCGGATCGTCTACACCCCGGAATATCAGAGGCTGCGGCGCGAGCGCGGTCACGCTGCGCTGGCGATCGTCTGCAACGGAGAGCAGCCCGGCCTCGGCCTCTTGAACGCCGAGCAGTTCCGCCAGCCCTACGGCGCGCCGGCGATCCACCTCGCGAGCGAGGCGCGGGAGACGGTGCTGGCCGCCGCCGCGCGGGGAGCCGCGGCCCGGCTGGTCAGCGACAGCCGCCGCACCCCGGCCCACGCCCGCAATGTCATGATCGCGATCCCCGGCCGCGACCCGACCCGGCCGCCGGTCGTGGTGATGACGCCGCGCAGCTCATGGTGGCAATCGACCGCCGAGCGCGGCGGCGGGCTCGTCTGCTGGCTCGAAACCCTGCGCGCGCTGATCGCGGCGCCGCCCGGCTGCGATGTCGTCTTCACCGCCAACAGCGGCCACGAGCTCGGCCATCTCGGGCTCGACGAATTCATCCGCCGCCGCCCCGGCTGGGAGCGCCCCGCCGCCGAGGGCGGCGCGGTCTGGGTGCATTACGGCGCCAATATCGGCGCCGTCGGCGGCGCGCTGTCGCTGCTGTCGGCGAACGAGAAGCTGGCCGCCCGCGCCGCGGCGGAGCTCACCCGCGCCGGGCGCGAGCCGGAAACGGTGATCGTGCCGCCGGCATCGGCGCCGAGCGGCGAGACGCGCGACATCCACCGCGCCGGCGGCGATTATGTGACGCTGGTCGGCGGCAATCCTCTGTTTCACTTGCCGCAGGATCGCTGGCCGCACGCCGTCGACCCCGCCGCCGTCGCCGATATAGCGGCCGCCGCCGCCCGCCTTGGCGTGGCGCTGACGCGCTGAGGGGAGGACGCGGGAGGGCTGGCCCCCGCAACGGGCCGGCGCGCAGGCCGGGGCGGGCTCGGCCACGCTCAAAGGCTTGCAAGCCGCAGAAATCAGGCGCAAAACGCCCTTTACGTGCGGCTGTGCGCTGGTCTCGGCCAATGGCCAGGCCCGCCATCGTGTCGAGCAGGATCGAGGAGAGCAGCGATGCCCGAAGACCGACATTCCCACGACCATGCGCACGGCTCGGAATTGTCCGAGATGGATGTGCGGGTGCGGGCGCTCGAGACGATCCTGACCGAGAAGGGCTATGTCGATCCGAAGGCGCTCGACCAGATCGTCGAGGCGTTCGAGACCAGGATCGGCCCGCATGCCGGCGCCCGGATCGTCGCCCGCGCCTGGACCGACCAGGACTTCAAGACGCAGCTGCTGGCCGACGCCACCGCGGCGGTCAACGCGCACGGCCATTTCAGCCGCGTCGGCAGCCATCTGATCGCGGTCGAGAACACCCCGCGCGTCCACAACATGGTCGTGTGCACCCTGTGCTCGTGCTACCCGTGGGAGGTGCTCGGGCTGCCGCCGGTCTGGTACAAATCGGCGCCCTACCGCTCGCGCGCGGTGATCGACCCGAAGGGCGTGCTGGCCGAGCTCGGCGTGGCCTTGCCGGCCGGAGACCGAGGTGCGGATCTGGGATTCGACCGCCGAGACCCGGTTTCTGGTGGTGCCGATGCGGCCCGCCGGGGCCGAAAGCTGGAGCGAGGAGCGGCTCGCGGCGCTCGTCACCCGCGACAGCATGATCGGCGTCGGGCTGCCGAAATCGCCGGACGGGGCCGCGCCGATGACCAACTCGATCCACGACATGGGCGGCATGCACGGCTTCGGCCCGGTCGAGGTCGAGCCGAACGAGCCGCCGTTTCATGAGAGCTGGGAGGGGCGCGTGCTGGCGATGCAGCGCGCCATGGGCTTTACCGGGCTGTGGTCGATCGACGCCGGCCGCGCCGCGATGGAAGTCCTGCCGCCGCTCGACTATCTCGGCTCGTCCTATTACCGGCGCTGGTTTCTCGGCCTCGAGAGCCGGCTGCTGCGGCGCGGGCTGGTCGGCGCCGACGAGTTCGCCGCCGGGCGCTCGCTGCGCGCCGGCGAACGGCTGCCGCGCACCCTGACCCAGGCCGATGTCGCAAGGACCCAGATGCGCGGCAATTTCGATCGCCCGACCAACCAGCCGGCGCGGTTCAAGGCGGGCGACCGGGTGCGCGCCCGCAACCTCAACCCGGCGACCCACACCCGCCTGCCGCGCTATGCCCGCGGCAAAGCGGGCGTCGTCGAGGCGGTGCGCGGCTGCCATGTCTTCCCGGACTCGGCGGCGCTCGGCGCCGGCGACGACCCGCAATGGCTCTACACCGTGGTCTTCACCGCGCGTGAATTGTGGGGCGAGGACGCCGACCCCGCGGTCAAGGTCTCGATCGAGGCGTTCGAGCCCTACCTCGCCGCGGCATGAGCGCGATCGACCGCGCCGCCGAGGCGGTCCCGGGCATCCCGCGCGGCGTCGACGGCCCGGTCTTTCGCGAGCCGTGGGAGGCGCACGCCTTCGCCATCGCCCTGGCCTTGCACGAGCGCGGCCTGTTCACCTGGCCCGAATGGGCCGCCGCGCTCGCCGAAGAGATCAGGCGCGCCCAGGCGGCGGGCGACCCCGACACCGGCGAGACCTACTACCGTCACTGGCTCGCCGCGCTCGAGCGCCTCGCCGGCGAGAAGGCCGCCGCCGATCCCCCGACCGTCGCCCGCTATCGCGAGGCCTGGGTCCGCGCCGCCGCCCGCACCCCGCACGGCGCCCCGATCGAGCTGCGGCCCGAGGATTTCGACGGCAGGCAGCGCTAAAGCATCGAGCCGATGACGCGGTCGGGCGGGCGGTGGCCGTCGGCGAAGGTCTTGATGTTGACGATGACCCGCTCGCCCATCGCGATCCGGCCCTCGATCGTCGCCGAGCCCATATGCGGCAGCAGCACCACGTTGTCGAGCGCGCGCAGCCGCGGGTCGACCGCCGGCTCGTGCTCGAACACGTCGAGCCCGGCGCCGGCGATCGCACGGGCTTCGAGCAGCTGGATCAGGCTCGCCTCGTCGACCAGCTCGCCGCGCGCGGTGTTGACCAGGATCGCCTGCGGCCGCAGCAGCCGCAGCCGGCGCGCCGACAAGAGATGATAGGTCGCCGGCGTGTGCGGGCAGTTGACCGAGACGATGTCCATATGGGCGAGCATCTGGTCGAGGCTCTCCCACCAGGTCGCCTCGAGCGCGGCCTCGAGGTCCTCGGCGACCGGCCGGCGGTTGTGGTAGTGCACCGAGAGCCCGAAGCCCCTGGCGCGGCGGGCGAGCGCGGCGCCGATCCGGCCCATGCCGACGATCCCGAGCCGCTTGCCCCAGATCCGCTGGCCGAGCATCGAGGTCGGCCCCCAGCCGGCCCAGCCGCCGCCGCGGATCAGCCTTTCCCCCTCGGCGAGCCGGCGCGAGACCGCCAGGATCAACGCCATCGTCATGTCGGCGGTGTCCTCGGTCAGGACACCCGGCGTGTTGGTGACGATGACGCCGCGCTGCTGCGCCGCCGCCAGATCGACATGGTCGACGCCGGTCCCGAACGACGCGATCAGCTTCAGCGCCGGTCCGGCCGCGGCCAGCAGCTCGGCGTCGATTCGATCGGTCACCGTCGGCACCAGCACATCGGCGGCGCCGACGGCGGCGATCAACTCGGCCTTGCTCAACGGCTTGTCGTTCAGGTTGAGCCGGCAGGCGAAAAGCTCCATCATCCGGGTCTCGATCAGGTCCGGGAGCTTGCGGGTGACGATGACGAGTGGCCGTTTCGACCGCATGACGGCTGCTTCCGCAGAGAGCGCGGCTCGGCATTAGCAACAGGCGGAGGCGGATGTCCAGGCGGCACAACGCTCGCGCCTTCCGCGCCGTCCTCGCGGCGGCGCTGCTGGCGGCCGCCGTCGCTGCGGCGCCGCCCGTCGCGGCGGGCGATAGCGGGCCCGAGGAAAAGCTGCCGCGCTTTGTCAGCCTGCGCTCGGACCAGGTGAACCTCCGGGTCGGCCCCGGCGGCAACTATCCGATCCGATGGGTGCTGACGCGCAAGGACATGCCGGTCGAGATCCTGAAGGTCTTCGAGCACTGGCGGATGATCCGCGACTGGCAGGGCGCCGAGGGCTGGGTGCACGAGCGCATGCTGACCGCAAAGCGCGGGGTTGTCGTCCAAGGCGGGGTTCGCGCGCTGCGCCGCCGGCCCGACCCCGGCTCGCAGATCGTCGCCCGCGCCGAAGCCGGGGTCGTCGCCCGGCTCGACGAATGCCAGGGCGGCTGGTGCCGCATCGCGGCCGGCGACATTGCCGGCTGGGTGCAGCGCGCCGACCTATGGGGGGTTTATCCCGACGAGACCGTGCAATAGCCCGCCCGGTGAGGACGCGGAGGATGGAGGCTCCGGCTGGAGCGCCGATTGGGCCTGGAGCCTGCCGCTGATCGTGCTGACCGTGGTCATCCATGTGTTCGGCCTCGGGCTGATCAACGAGCGGGTCGTCAAGGCGTGGAGCGACGCCGGGCGGCGGCGCCATGTGACGGCCGTCTTTTCGGTCGTCATGGGCGGCGTGGTGCTGCTGATCACGTTGCTGCATGCGGCCGAGGGCATAATCTGGGCGCTTGCCTATTGGCTTCTCGGCGCGTTGCCCGACACCAGATCGGCCGTTCTCTATTCGATCGGCGCGATGACCACCTACGGCAGCTCGGGCCTCGATTTGAAAGACCACTGGCGGCTGATGGGGGCGCTGGAGGCGTTGAACGGCATGCTGCTGTTCGGCCTGACCACCGCCTTCCTGTTCGCGATGATCGAGAGAATCTGGCCGCTCGGCGCCAGGCATCGCCGTCAGGACCGCTGATGCGGCGATATCCCCAACGTCAAGGAGAGGACTAAAATGCTGTTCAAATGCCTGCCGCCCGGCGCGCCGATCCCCGGGCGCTTTCCGGGGCCGGTCCATGCCCGCGGCAAATGGTTCACCGTCGACATCCATTGCCACGTGCTGACCCCCAAGGCCGCCGAGATGGTCGCCGGCAACGCCGCGGCCACCCGCCATCCGCGCGAGGTCTACGCCAACGAGCGCACCCGCGAGGTCAATCGGCAGCAGGCCGAGCGCAACCGCGTCCAGTTCACCTCGATCGAGAAGCGCATCGCGGACATGGACCGCATGGGGATCGACATCCAGGCGATCTCGCCCTCGCCGAACCAGACCTATTACGGCGCCGATCCGGAGCTCGGGATCGCCACCGCGCGCGTCGTCAACGACAACCTCGCCGACATCTGCGGCCGCCATCCCGACCGCTTCACCGCGCTCGGCACGGTGCCGTTCCAGGCCCCCGACCTCGCCGTCGCCGAGCTCGACCGGCTGCACAAATCATTGGGCTTCCGCGGCATCGAGATCGCCACCAATGTCGGCGGCGAGGATTTGTCGGCCGAGCGCTTTCGCAAAATCTTCGCCCGCATCGAGGAGCTGGGCCTCTTGGTCTTCATGCACCCGACCGGCTTTCCCGAGGCGCGGCGGTTTGCCGACCATTACCTCGTCAACGTGATCGGCAACCCGCTCGACACGACGGTCGCGGTGCATCACCTGATCTTCGGCGGCGTGCTCGACGACCACCCCAACCTGAAGCTCGTGCTGTCGCATGGCGGCGGCTATCTGCCGGCCTATTCGGGGCGGATCGACCATGCCGCCTCGGCCCGGCCCGACGCCTGCGAGGTGGTCCACCGGATGCCGACCACGTATCTGAAGCGGCTCTATTTCGACACGATCGTCTACACCCGCCACCAGCTCGAATACCTAGTCGAGCAATATGGCGCCGACCACGTGCTGATGGGCACCGACTATCCGGCCGACATGGGCGAGATCGACCCGATCGGCTTTGTCGAGAGCGCCTCGGGCCTCGACGATGCCGAACGCCGCGCGATCCTCGGCCGCAACGCCGCGCGTCTGCTGGGCCTCGAAATCCCGGCCGGCTAGCGCGTGATCCCATGAGGCTGAACGGCATGGCTTCCGCTGTCCCGGCGTAAGCCGGGACCCACGCCGGCCGCAGGCGCGGTGGCTCCTCCTGTTCGTTCGTCGACCGATCACAGCAAACGCAAGCAAGCGGCCGAGTGGTGGAACGGTGGGTCCCGGCTTTCGCCGGGACAGCGGGAAGAGGCAGAGCCTCTCCAGAACGGCCGCGCGATCTGATCGGATCGTGCTCTAGTCTTAGTCTAGACTGGCGCGCTGCGCCGTTCGAGGACAGGCTCCGCGACAAAGTTGCGAGCCTACTCGTTCGAAATTTGCTCTAATACCCGGGCGCGGGCGCGAAGCGGCGCTCGATCAGGTCCGGGTCGTCGAAGTGGCGGCGGCCGAGAAAGGCGGTGGCGTGCCGTCCCCATTGCCGCATCGCGCCGGGGTCGGCGATCCCCATCGGCCAATAGACGAAGCGCTCGCCGCGCTCGGTGCCGGGCACGATCCCGTCCGGGCCGAAGGCGCTGCGGGCGCCGCCGCCGACGGTCGGCAGGGCGCGCAGATCGTCGTCCTCGGCGAATTGATACGGGACCCCCGGCCCGCCGCGGTCGAAGCCGAGGCTGACGATGTAGTGCGAGCCGCTCGCGAGCCGCACCGAGAGCCGTTGCGAAGGGTCGACCACCGGCAATGTCAGCGGCGCGAAGGCCCATTCGATGCCGGGCTCGGGCGGCGGCCTGATCGTCACCCGCGCGGTCGGGAAAAACATGTGGTAGCAGCCGCAGGGATGGATCGAATCATAGACGAGGGGGTTGCCCTCGCGGTCGAGGGTGACGCGAAAGACGAGGCCGTCGAGCCGCCCCGCCAAGAGGTCCAAGCCGCCCGCCGCCGGCCGCTCGGGAAACCAGATCGTGTAGACGAGCTGGACCAGGACATCGCCGCCCCAGCGGGTCAGCGCCAGGCGGCGATAGACGACCGGGCGCGCGACATCGACCTCGGGCGACGGCCCGTTGCGCCACAAGAGCGGTCCGAAGCGGTCGTCGACACCCGCGCCCTCGATCTCGAAGACCGGGGCGAAGCCCTGCAGCAGGGCGGCGCGGTCGGCGGCGCTGAAATGCGGGATCCCGAGCCGGTCGAGCCGGCCGCGCGCCAGGATCGCGCGGACCCGCGCCGCGCCCAGCGGCTTGCCGGCCGGCGCGTAGCGGACCCTTTCGGCGGCGGGGTCGCCACCCGCGGCCTCGCGGCGAAAGGTGTCGATCGTCTCGTTGCGCCAGCGCGCGACCCCGACCGAGAACGGGATGCCGGCGATCGGGTAGAGCCCGAGCACCCGGTTCCATTCGAGATAATCGTCGGGAACCTGCGCCCGCTCGACCAGCGCCGCGGCCTGCGCCGGCGACGCGAGGTCGACGCGGCCGAGCTCGGCGGCGCACCGGCTGCTGCGCGCCGCGGCCGCCGCGGCGTCCGGGACGCCCAGGGATGCGAACTGCGCTGGCGGCAGGTTCCCCAGCTCGTAGCCGCGCGCCGTGCGGTCGAGCTTTCGCAACCGGGCGGTCCAGACCGTGAAAGCCTGCGGGTCGGCCGCGGCGGCGGCGCGGAACGACGCCGTGAACCGGTCGACGCGAAGATAAGGAAAGCCGGGGATGCGGTGCGCGCCGGCGTCGCGGACCCCGGCGCGGTCGACCGCGTCGTCGAGCGCGGCAAACCATCGCGCGCAATCCCGAACCGTCGCCGCAGGCGCCGCCAAATCCGTCTCGAGCGGCGGCTCGATCCCCACGCACCCGGTCGCGAGGCAGCCCGCCAGAAGGGTCAGCGTCAAGGCCGCCGCCCGCGCCCGGGGCGTTCGGCGGACGCCGGGGCCGGTCGGATCGCCGCGCGGCCTTAACGCGTCATTGCGAGCGAAGCGAAGCACCCGCGCTACTTCCTCTGCGCCCGGCGCCGTTCGATCTCGTTGACCATGCCGAGGAATTGATCGGCCACCGCCTCGCGCAGCCCATAGGCGGTGATGAACAACGGCAGCGCAATGTCGGGCTCGATGATCCCGCGCCACTGCAGGCGGAACTCGTCGCTCGCGCCGGCGACGCTGTCGATCCGGTAGCCGCCGGCGAGCCGCCTGAGATTTCCCGAGAGCACGTGGACTCCGATCGTTGTCGGGTAATGCTCATCGGATTCGACGATGACGGAGATCGGGTAGCGAAACAGCAGAAAGCTCGCCTCGCCGATCTGCTCGACGACCGCCGCCCCGCCGCGCCGGGACAGCACGCGGCTCTCCTTCATCCCGGGTATGAAATCGGCCAAATGATCGTAATCGGTCAAAGTGCGCCAGATGACCGACAGCGGCGCGCGGATCGTGGCATGCGCGCTGACCGCCAGCGCGTCGCCCTGGCGCTGCGCATCGACGCCGACATCCTGCGCGCCATCGGCGTTCGCGGCGAAGAGCGCGACGAGCGCGAGCGCCGCCGCCATCCGCCCGGCGCCGCGCAGACGGCCCGAGGCTCGCGCCGCTGATTCGATCGCCGCCCGCATCGCTGCTTCGCCGCCGCGCGCCGGCTGGATCTGCCGAAGGCTGGTCAAGATCCGTCTCTCTTCCCCCTGGTCGACCGGCGATTGGACGCCGCGGCGACGGCGTCCACAAGGACTCGGCAAATCCGCGCTTTATTCCGTGGGCGGCTCGGCTCGGCGCGACGAGGCGGTTGCCAAAAAAGCCTCGCTGCGGTATCCGGCGCAGCCACGACGAACCGATGGCGGACGGAGACGACGGCGGTGCTTCGATGCGGCGGCATGGATCGTGCGCGAGGTCAAAGAATGCGGGGCCGCGCCGCGTCGGCGATCGCCTTGGCGCTGCTGCTGGGCTGCTGCGGCTGCGCCTCGGCGCCGCGCGGCCCGGCGGCCGCCGATGACGCCGATACCGACAACGACCCGGCGGAGCCCGTTAACCGCGCCATTTTCAAGGCAAACCTCGCTGCCGATCATGCCGTGATCCGGCCGGTCGCCAAGGCCTATTCGGATTATGTGCCGGAGAGCGTGCGCACCGGCGTTCACAATGTCGTGCAAAACCTCAAGGAGCCGGCCGTCGCGGTCAACGACCTGCTGCAAGGCAATGTCAAGCGCGCCTGGGAATTGGTTCAGCGGCTGGCGGTGAACACGACGGTCGGCGGCGTCGGCGTCGTCGACATGGCCGCCAAATGGGGGCTGCCGCCGCACAAGGCGGATTTCGGCCAGACCCTTGCGGTGTGGGGGGTCGGCGAGGGTCCGTTTGTCGAGCTGCCGCTGCTCGGCCCGTCAAACCCGCGCGACGCGGTGGGCGCGGTCGTCGACATGGCGCTCAACCCGCTGACCTTTGTCGGCGGCGCGCCGGCGACCTACGCCGGCGCCGCGACCTCGGGGGCCAACCTCGTCGATGCGCGGGCGCAGCACATCAAGGATCTCGACGAGCTGGAGCGCAACTCGCTCGATTACTACGCCACCTTGCGCAGCGTCTACCGCCAGCACCGAGACGCCGAGATCGAGGCCGCCAAGCAGCCGGAGGAGCCGCAGAAAGGGCAGGTCGACATCTCATTCCCGAACGCCAAGCCGTGAGGCGGCGGGCTCGTCACCCGCCGGCCGATTGCGGCGATTGGCCGATTGAAAAGGCTTGCGAGCGAGCCGCCGCGCGTGTTCGGCGTATCTGGTCGCGCGCCTCTGCGTAAGCGGCGAGGGCGGCCTGGTCGGCGGCCGCGACCGAGCCTTGGGTCGGCAGCACGCAGGCTGTCGGACAGCGGGTCACGCCCTTGGTCCGGATGAACTCGGCAACCGCCGCGTCGCAATCGCTCCCGGCGGGAGGCCGATGCTTTCCGTTTGTGGCCGTTCCGGCCGTAGTCATCGTTGAATTGATCATCTGCCATAATCTCTTTTCCCAGATATGCGATGATCCGCGAGTTCCCGCCACAGTGAGTATTGGTCGGGATTTCTGTCGCAATAACGAACGATCTGCTTCCGGTACCCGGCCGAGGGCGATTGCCGCATATGACGCGCAGCAGCACAGAGGCCAGAGCCGACCGGGAAAATCTTGCAGGTTTCCTAAACGTTCCGCCAAGTCGCAGCATGGGCCGGGCTCGGCGACAGCAGGCGCGAAAATCGTGCCGGAGGACAGATGAGAACAGCTGGCCGGCGGCGGGCTCGGGCGATCCTGATCGGCTTCGCGCTCGCATCGGCCGCGGCGGCGGGAGCGGCCGCGGGCTATGCCCGCTGGGGCATGCAGCCCGACTGGTATGCGGCCCGCGACCTCGCGCGGCTGCCGCCCGGCCCCGAGACCGACCTGATCGATTACGGCTATCGGCTCGTCGCCGGCACGCAGCGGCATATCGGCCCCGATGTCGCCGATCCGGCGATGCGCTTCGCCGGGAACAACCTCGCCTGCGGCGATTGTCATCTGCGAGCCGGCTTGCAGCCCTTCGCCGCGCCGTTCGTATCCACCTACAGCACGTTTCCGATGATGGCGGACGATCGGGTCGTCACCCTGACCGAGCGCCTCAACGGCTGCATGACCCGCAGCATGAACGGCCGGCCGCTGCCGCCGGACGGGCGCGAAATGAAGGCGCTGCTCGCCTACATCAAATTTCTCGGGCGCGGCGCCCCGATCGGGGTTCGCCTGCCGGGCATGGGCCTCGAGCCGATCGCCGAGCCGGAGCGGCCGCCGAGCGCGGCTCGCGGCGAGCATGTCTACGCGGCGCAATGCGCCCGCTGCCACGGCCCCGACGGCGAGGGCCGGCTGCGCAGCGCCCAGCCGCTCGACGGCTGGGAGGCGCCGCCGTTGTGGGGCGACGGCTCGTTCAACTCCGCCGCGGGGATGAGCCTGCTGACGACCGCCGGCGCCTTTGTGCGCGCCAACATGCCGGCCGGGGTCGACCAGGGCGCGGCGGCGCTGTCGACGCAGGAGGCCTGGGATGTCGCAGCCTTCCTCACCACCCGGCCGCGGCCGCGCGGGCCGCCGCGCGACTGACGATCGGGGCAACGCCAAGGCGCGGGTCAGCGCGGCGCTCTGCTCGGACAAGCAATGCGGACGCCTTGCCGCAAGCCTGCGGCAGAGCCTATGCTCCGGTCAGGTTCAGGGCAGGAGGCGACCAGATGACGGCGGACGGCATGAACGGCCAAAAATCATACATCTATCTGGGCCTGGCGGGCGAAACCGGGAGCGGCCGGGTGGTGCATTCCGGGCTCTTCCGCCTGGCCGACGGCGGCGGCGAATGGGAGGCGCTGCGGCAGGGCCTGCCCGAGGCGCCGGCGGTGCGCGCCCTGGCGGTGCACCCGCAAAAGCCCGAGATCGTCTATGCCGGCACGCAATCCGGCCTCTACCGCAGCGCCGACCGCGGCGAGCACTGGGAGAGGGCCGATGTGCCCGACCACGGGCTGCCGGTGTGGTCGGTCCTGTTCCATCCGCACGACCCCGACGTGATCCTGGCCGGCTGCGAGAATTGCGAGATCTACAGGAGCGACGATGCCGGCGAGCGCTGGGCGCGGCTGCCGGTCAGCGTGCGCTTTCCCGAGATCACCACCGCACCCGGCGCCAACCCGGCAAAGCGGGTGCTGATGATGGACGCCAGCGCCAGCGAGCCCGATCACCTGTACGGCGCGATCGAGGTCGGCGGCACGATCCGCTCGACCGACGGCGGCGAGCATTGGGAGAATTTGAGCCACGGCCAATATCTGAACGACGACGCGGTCGACATGCACGGCGTGCTGGTCAGCCGCTGGCGGCCGGGCGCGGTCTACGGCATCGGCCGGGCCGGCATGTTCCACAGCGCCGATGGCGGCGACCACTGGCGGCATGTGCCGCTGGAGCCGCTCAACCCCAAGGGGCAGGTCTATTGCCGCGACATCCGCGAGGTGCCGGGCACGCCGCGCAAGCTGTGGGTGGCGGCCGGAGGCAGCTTTCAGAGCGATGTCGGGGTGCTGCTGAAGAGCTCGGACGGCGGCGACAGCTGGACCCGGGTCGATATGGGGATGCGGCCGCAGCACACGATGTTCGCGCTCGCCTTCGACGAGCGCCGGCCGGCCCGCATGTCCTGCGCCACCAACGGCGGCGAGGTCTACAGCAGCGAGGACGGCGGCGAGAGCTGGACCGCGCATCCGCCGCCGCCCGGCGGCACCCAAATCTACGCCCTCGCCCGCGGCTGAGAGGCCAACCCGAAGCGCAATAGGGGAAGATCCGTGTGCTACCCGTCGCCCCCGCGACAGCGGGGCCCCGGCGCGCGGGCTGAGGGGGCAGCCGCCCGAGCCTTTGCCCCCTGTATTTTCGTACGAAACAATCTAAAGTCGTCTTGCGCGGACTTGATCCGCGCATCCACGTCTTTGCTTCGGGCGCCGGAAGGCGTGGATGCCCACGGATCAAGTCCGTGGGCTGAAGGCCCACGTGTCGAGCACGGCCAAGGCGACTTTTGCTGGGTTCGATACCGAACCCGTTCGGCGTGCAAGGAGAGTTTCCCCAGCACAGCCCTGCGCTTTCGTGGAAACGGCGAGCTTCCGGATTAGGCCATGGCCGAGATCGGGCTGTTCGAGGCGATCTATACGGCGCGCTCGCTGCGGCGGCTCAAGCCCGACCCGGTCCCCGAGGCGCTGATCGCCAAAATCCTCGACGCGGCGATCCGCGCGCCGTCGGCCGGCAACGCGCAGAACTGGGCCTTTGTCGTCGTCCGCGACGCCGAGCTGCGCCGCCGCCTCGGCCTGATCTACCGCAAGGCCTCCGACATCGCCGCGGCCTATTACGCCGCCCGCGGCCGGCCGCCGCATCTGAGCGAGCAGCAGTTCGCCCGCATGCTGCGGGCCGGCGGCCATCTGTGGCAGCATATGGGCGAGGCGCCGGCGCTGCTGGTCCCGTGCCAGCACCGCCCGGTCGAGCCGCCGCGCGAGGCGCTGCCGCCCGACATCGCCGCCGGTTACGACGACGAGCTCGCCTATGCCGAGCGCATCCGCGGCGCCAGCATCTACCCGGCGGTGCAGAACATCATCCTCGCCTGCCGCGCCCTCGGCCTCGCCACCCTGATCACCACCAACCACATCCGCTGCGAAAGCGAGGTCAAGGCGCTGCTCGGCATCCCCGAAGACGTTCAGACCTTCGCGCTGATGCCGATCGGCTGGCCGATCGACCAATTCGGGCCGCTCGACCGCCGCCCGGTCGCCGAAGTCGTCCACGCCGACCATTGGGGAGCCGCCTGGCCCGGCTGAGGCGTCGGGAGGCTGCCATGCCGCCGCTGCCGGCCGATTTTCCCTGACATTGGGGCTCGCGGTCCTAAACTGGCGCGATGGGCGAGAGGCGAGGGGCATGACGGCGGCGTTGGCGAGGCTGTGTCGCGGGCGGGTGCATTACGCCTGGGTCGTGCTGGCCGTGATGTTCTCGGCGACCCTCGCCGGGGTCGCGGTGCGGGCCGCGCCCGGCGTCATGATCGTCCCGCTGGAACGCGCCTTCGGCTGGGGCGTCGGCACGATCTCGGGCGCGATCTCGCTCAACATCATCCTGCTCGGCGTCACCGGGCCGTTCCTGACCGGGCTGATCGACATCGTCGGGCTGAAGCGCACGGTCCTCGGCTGCATGCTGGTGCTGATCGCCGGCGCCGGGCTGTCGACCTTCATGACGACGCCGTGGCAGCTCTTTCTGACCTGGGGGCTGCTGGTCGGGATCGGCGCCGGCGCCGGCGCGGTCGGCATCGCCGCGGCGATCGCCAACCGCTGGTTCACCGCGCGCAACGGGCTGGCGATGGGGCTCCTGACCGCGGCCAACGCGGCCGGGCAGCTGATCTTTCTGCCGATCCTGGCGCTCTTGGCCGAACGCTACGGCTGGCAGGGGGTGTCGGTGGCGGCTGCCCTGGCGGTCGCCGCGATGGTGCCGGTGGTGGCGCTGCTGCTGCCCGAATGGCCCGCCGACATCGCCCTCGGCGCTTACGGCGCGCCGGCCGCGGCCCGCCCGGCCGGTCACGGCGGCAACCCGTTCGCCGTCGCGGTGGGCGCGCTCTTGCGAGCCTCGCACTCGACCGATTTCTGGCTCTTGACCCTGAGCTTCGCGGTCTGCGGCTTTTCGACCAACGGCCTCATAAACACGCATCTGATCGCCTATTGCGCCGACCGCGGCATCTCCGAGGTCAGCGGCGCCGGCATCCTCGCCTCGCTCGGCGTCTTCAGCCTGATCGGCGCCACGGCGTCGGGGTGGCTGTGCGACCGGTACAACCCGCGCCTCCTCTTGTTCTGGTATTACGGGCTGCGCGGGCTGTCGCTGATGGCGCTGCCGTTCACCCGGTTCGACCCGGTGAGCCTCACGGTCTTCGCGGTCTTTTACGGCCTCGACTGGGTCGCCACCGGGCCTGCGACCTTCGCGCTGACCAACCAGGTGTTCGGGCGCCGCGACACGCCGGTCATCGTCTCCTGGATCTTCGCCGGCCATCAGGTCGGCGGCGCGCTCGCGGCGTTCGGCGCGGGCGTGGTGCGCAGCATGACCGGAGACTACCTGCTCGCCTTCGTGACCAGCGGCGTCGCCTGCCTGATGGCGGCGATGCTGGTGCTGCGCGTCACCCGGCCTTCGCCCGCCCTCGCGCCAGCCGAATGACGCCGGCGCCGGGGCGCGCCGCCGTCGCAGCGGCGGGAAGGATGCGCCGCGGCTCGGCCTCGGCTGAAAGCGCGCGCTCTGCGGCGGCGCGCGCCTCCTCGCGGCGCGCCGTCGCCGCGCGCCGGGCGGAACGGTAGATGTGCGGCACGCAGGCGCCGATCACCAGCGCCAGCGCCGAGGGCGTCGCGATCAGCACCGCCAGCTTCCAGGCCGGCAGCGCCGCCACCGGGAACGGCAGCAGATCCGGCATATAGACCACGACGATGCCCATCCCCGCCGCCATCGCCAGGGCGCAGCCCGCCGCCTCGGCGGGGCGCCACCACACCGGCGGGGTCGTTTCCCCGACCCAGTCCTCGCAGCACGCGGCGACCGCCGTGCACAGCAGAAAGGTCAGCAGGATCAACGGCAGGTCGCCGCGCGCCCCGGCCAGCGGGTCGGGATCGGCGAAATGGAAGACGAGGCAGACCCCGGCCGCTGCCGCAGCGCAGATCGCGCCGTTGACGGCATAAGCGAAAAAGCGCGGCGGCTCGCCCGGCTCGCGACGAAAGAACGCGTGGCGCTGCAGCAGCCACACCGTCAGCGCGACGGTCGAGAGCCGCGCCAAGGTCACCTTGGCGGCAACCAGCAGCCCGCCCGCCTGCTGTTGCGGCATGCCCATCAGCAAAGCAAAGAACGGGATCGCCAGCACCAGGTAGAAGAACACGCCGAGGGCGAGACCGGTCAGGCTGTTGACCGGAAAGCGAGGCAGGTTCATCGGCTCCGCCGCGTCGAACCCGATCTCCCGCAGACGGCGGACGATGCCCTTCTCGTTTGCTTCCGAGCGCAGCACCGCGCGCGCCAGAAATCGCGCCAGCGCGATGAAAATCTCGCGGCAGGCCTGGGCAAAAGCCTCGCGGCGGTCCCGCACCAGCTCCTCATAGGCGGTCTTGTCCTCCAGGGCGCGCAGGCGTTCGGCGATGGTCAAAGAAGTAGCGGAGCGGCGAAGGAACTCGACCGTCTGCCGGTCGAGCTCGCCGAAATCGGCCTCGGCCGCGGCAAAGAACCGGGCATAGCGCTGCTCGCCGGCCAGACGGCGGATGCGGTCGTAGAGCTTGACCACCCGGGTCAAGCGGTACTGCGACAATTCGAGCCTCTCGCCGCGGCGCTCGCTCAGATGGCCGGCCAAATCGTCGCCGCAGCTCCCGTCACGGTAGGTTTCGCGAAGCTCCGCCACATCCTGCCGGCTCACGCTGAAGCTGTGCGGCGTCAGCGACGCCGCGCGGCGCTTGACTTCGGCGGGGATCTCGCCCCAATCGAGGAAGACCGAGAGCAGCCACTCGTCGAGCGACTTCAGTATCGGAATTGAAGGAAGCAGCGTGGTCATCGCCAGGGTGGCGACCAGCGGAACCGGCAGCGACGGGTCGTCGGCCCCGCCGATCAGGAGCTTGCGCCACGGCCCCGCCTTCAACAGGATGACCAGCGCGACGAACAACGCCAACGCGCTGAGCACATATCCCGCGGCGCTCGACCAATAGAGCGTCTGGCGGGTGGAGGAGCGGTTGGAGGGCGGCGTGTTGAACCGACCCCAGGCATAGAGCGCGATCAACAGCCCGCACGCTGCATAGGTCAGATTTCCGTCCACGGCATCCTCCCGCGCGCTTCGACAGGAGCAGAGTTAAGCAGAGGGAGCGCGCGCGCCTTGTGAGCCGGTTCACACTCCGGCGAATTCCCGCGGGCTTTTTGCGCGGAGGAGACAATCGCGCACACAATCGCCACATCTTGACCGGAGGCTGCTCGCCGCTTCGATGAGGGTCAGGGAGAACAGGGTTGGCCAATACCGAGCTGGCGCCGTTTCGGGTGACGGTTTGCGGGATCGAGGAGCTCGCCGGCCATGCTGCGGGCTTTGTCACCCATGTGCTGTCGATCCTCGATCCGGGCTGGCCCGAGCCGGAGGCGCTGCGCGCCTTCGAGGTTCACCGACGCCTCAAGCTGCGCTTTCACGATGTGATCGAGCCCAATCCCGGCTGGATCGCGCCGCAACCTTGGGACATCGAGCTGCTGCTCGCCTTCGGGCGCGATCTCGCCGAGAGCCCCGACGCGCATCTTCTCGTCCATTGCCATGCCGGTCTGTCGCGGTCGACGGCGGCGGCGGCGTTGATCCTGGCGCAGGCGCAGCCCGGCCGGCCGGCCGCGGAGGCGCTGCTGGCGATCGCCCGGCTGCGCCCGCGCGCCTGGCCCAATCTGCGCATGATCGAGCTTGGCGACGCGCTGCTCGGCCGCGACGGCGAGATCGTCGCGGCCGCCGCGGCGCATTACCGGCGCGCGCTCGATCGCGAGCCCTGGCTCGCCGAGGCGATGATCGACGGCGGCCGCGGCCGCGAGGTGGCGGCGGCGAGCCGGCTCTGAAGCGGCCGCGCGCTGCGGCGTCAGCGTTGGTAGTCGACCCTGATGACGACAAAATAGTTGTGGTCGGGGTCGAGGACGACGCCGTCCGGCCCGGCGAGGCGGCCGTCGGCGGTGGCCGGGATCAGCTTCATCGAGACGGCGTTGTCGACATTGCCGCCGATGACTTCGAGCTGCCCCGGCTTGCTGCCGACCACGAAGTCGCAGTGCCCGGCGAAATGGCCGTCCGGCAGATCGTCAAAGGTGACCGCGCGTCCGCCGCGCCAGTAGCAGATCAGATCGCCGAGCTTGGGCGGATAGCTTTCCATCCGCTCGGCGGTGATCGCGAGGCCGGGCTCCTGGCCGAGCCCGTGCCGCCGGGCCGCGTTGATATAGTCGGAATGGGTCTCCGAATAGGGAAACCGAGGCCCGGCGCCGGCCAATCGCATCACATAGGAGACGAACGCCGCCGACCAGGCGTAAAACCCGTCCCGCGTGTCGGGGAAGACGCGGCCGTTCTCGTCGTGCTTCCCGGTCCAGCCCTGCTGGCGCCAGCTCGGGTCGAGGCCGATCCACCAATAGAGGCCGACCCGCTGCCACAGCCCTTCCTCACGCTCCTCGTCCTCGGGCAATTCGGTGTTCGGGTAGACGACCGGCTGGCGGAAGGCGCGCCATTCGCCCATTGCGATCGCCACCGCCGCCTCGCGCGAGAACGGCTCGTAGGGCCAGCGCGCGAAAGGCGGGATATGGGCGTCGAGCGCGGTCGCCGTCGGGACCCGCCCCAGCTCGGGCGGCGGCGCCTCCGGGACGCAGCCGGCGAGCACCGCAAACGCCAGGCCGGCGAGAAGCGCCACAAGGGGCCGCGCCGCGGCGGCGCGGGCATCGCGGCGGGTCGCCGCAACCGGCGCGGAGGTCACGAGAATGTGCTTGGGCCGGGCGGGGCCGTTAAGCCGGCGGCGCCGACCCCGGATCCGGGTCGTGAGCTTGGGCCTGGCTCCCCGAGCCTGCCTGGCGCCCTTCGGAGGCGGCCTTGGGCGCAAGGTCGCCGCGCCACAGCCGGATGCCGCCGGTCAGCCCGTCGGTGTTGGAGACCGCCGTCACATCTTGCGGCAACGAGATGGCGAGGGCCTTGGCGTTGCCGCCGCCGAGATAGAGATGGTCGAAGCGCACGACCTGGCGAAGAATGCCGATGACCTTCTCGACGCGCTTGCTCCACGCCTTGTTGCCTTTCTTTTTGCGCGCGGCGTTGCCGATATACTCGTCATAGGTCTTGTCGCCGCTGACCGGGTGATGGGCGAGCTCGAGATGCGGCATCAGCTCGCCGTCGCGGAAGATCGAGGTGCCGGCGCCGGTGCCGAGCGTCAGCACCATCTCCAGCCCCTCGCCCTTGACCGCGCCGAAGCCCTGGACGTCGGCGTCGTTGAGCACGCGCACCGGCTTGCCCAGATGGGCGCTGAGCGCCTCCTGGAGGTCGAACCCGGCCAGCGTCTCGTTGCCGAGATTGGGGGCGGTCAGCACCCGCCCGTCCCGCACATAGCCGGGGAACCCGACCGACACCCGCTCAAAGGCCCCGAGCGGCGCCGCCGCCTCGTCGATGGCGTGGATCAACGCCTGCGGCGACACCGGCTTGGACGGGGTCGGGACGCGCTGGCGATCACCGATCATCTGGCCGGAATCGTCGAGCAGCGCGGCCTTGATGCCGGTGCCGCCGATGTCGATCGCGAGGGTGTGTATTGCGGTCATGCTTCGCCCGATCTACCCTGGATTGAGCCCGGCGTCAAACGCCGCGACGATAGCCCGCCCGCCGGCGCGGCGCCACCGCGCAATTCGATTTTCCGGCGCCACCTCAGGCCAAAGCGGCAGCGGGTTGCCCGCGCTGCATCAATCCTCTTTCGGCTCGGGCCGTTTAGCGCTACATGTAACGGAGGAGGTGTGCATGTCGGAGCCGATGTCGCGCGCTGAACGGGTGGCCCGCCATCGCGCCAAGCTGCGGTCGGCCGGCCTGCGGCCGGTTCAGATCTGGGTCCCGGATATACGGATGCCGGGATTTGCCGAGGAATGCCGGCGGCAGTCCCGGCTGGTTCGGGAAAGCGAAACCCAAGCCACCCGAGCCGAGGACGAGGCCTGGGAGATCGCCTCTCGGGAATCAATATCGCATGACGCGGGGTGATCTCGTCGTCGTATCCCTACCCGGCGATTACGGCAAGCCGCGGCCGGCGCTGGTGATCCAATCGGACTTGTTCGCCGAGCATCCTTCCGTCACCGTGCTGCCGATTACCTCCCATCTGGTCGACGCGCCGCTGCTGCGGATCGGCGTCGGGCCGGAAGCGGGCCTGGAGCTGCCGTCGCAGATCCAGGTCGACAAGGCGCAGACGCCGCGCCGCGAGCGGATCGGTCCGGTCATCGGCCGCGTCGACGCCGCGACCCTCGGCGCCGTCGATCGGGCGCTCGCCGTCTTTCTCGGGCTGGCGTGAACGGGGCGAGGGTCCTCGCTCAGCTCTGGATCGCCTGGGTCACGGCGCCGCCGGTGGCGGTGCGGCCGCCGTCGACGACGTATTGCGCGCCGGTGATCGCCGAGGCGAGGTCCGAGCACAAAAACAGCACGGTGTTGGCGATCTCGTCGGTCGTGACGTAGCGGCCCAATGGGATCGCCGATTGGTAGCGGCGGCCGACGCTCGCCGGGTCGGCGGGGTTGAGCTGGGCTTCGAGCGAATGGATCATCCGCGTGTCGACCGGGCCGGGGCAGACCGCGTTGACCCGGATCCCCTGGCGCGCAACCTCGCCGGCCGCGGTCTTGGTCAGCCCGATCACCGCATGCTTCGAGGCGACGTAGGCCGGCATGCCCGGGGTCGCGACGAGCCCGGCGACCGAGGCGGTGTTGACGATCGCCCCGCGCCCTTGCCGCAGCATGACCGGAAGCACGTGGCGCAGGCCGAGAAAGACGCCCTTGACGTTGACCGCGATGACCTGGTCGAACGCCTCCTCGTCATGCTCGGCGGTGTGCGCCCATTTGCCTTCGACGCCGGCATTGTTGAAGAAGCAGTCGATCGCGCCATAGGCGTCGAGCGCCGCCTTTACATAGTTCTGCACCTCGGCCGATCTGGTCACGTCGGCGGCGGCGAAGCGCGCCTCGCCGCCCTGCTGGCGGATGATCCCGGCGGTCGCCTCGCCGGCCGCCGCGTCGCGGTCGACGACGACGACCTTGGCGCCGCCCTTGGCAAAGCCCAGCGCCGTCGCGCGGCCGATGCCGTTCCCCGCGCCGGTGATCAGCGCGACCTTGCCGGTAAAGTCGAGATCCATGGCTTTCCTCCCAATAATCTCAGCCCTTCCGCCCGAGCTGCCGCGTCCAGGCTTCGAGCGCGACCAGGAGGTCGCGGATGAACCCACGCCCGGCCTCGTCGGTAAAGCGGCCGTCGGCGTCGAACTTGGTCTGCGCCTGGCCGATCAGCACCTCGGGCTTGTTGATCGGATGCATGTCGAGAAAGACGCAGCAGCGGCGCAGATCGTATTGCGCGCGCGCCGTGCCGGCGATGCCGGCGCCGGCCCCCATGATCGCCGCCGGCTTGCCCGCGAAGGGCTGATCGGGCGGGCGCGAGGCCCAGTCGATCGCGTTCTTCAGCACCCCCGGGATCGAATAATTGTATTCCGGGGTGACGAACAGCAATGCGTCGGCCGCGGCGATCTGCCGCCGCAATGTCTCGACCGGCGGCGGGAAGCCCTGGGCGCGCACATCCTCGTTGTAGAGCGGAAGCGAGCCGATATCGGCGGTCTCGACCGTCATCCCCGGCGGCTTCAGCTCGATCGCGGTGCGCAGCGCCGCCCGGTTGTACGAGCCCGCGCGCAGGCTGCCGCAGATCGCCAGGACGTTGATCCCCCTCGCGTCGCTCATTCGCCCCTCCGGTGTTGAAGCCCTTTGAGGGGCCACCCCTTATCGCACCCGCCTCGCGGCGGCAAGGCGGTTGCCGGAGCCCGCTTCGCCGCGCATCATCGCCGCCCGGATGATGCCTGGACCGCCGCGGAGCGCGCCGATGGATTTTTCGCTGTCCGACGAGCTCGTCGAGCTGAAGGAGCGCACCGACGGGCTCGTGCGCGAAAAAATCCTGCCCTACGAGCGCGACCCGCGGCAGACGCCGCACGGGCCGGGCGAGGAGCTGCGCCGCGAGCTGATCGGGCTCGGGCGCGCGGCGGGGCTCCTGTCGCCGCATGTCGGCCGCGACTGGGGCGGGCTCGGGCTCGACCACCGCGGCAAGGCGGTCGTTTTCGAGGCGGCCGGCTATTCGCCGCTGGGGCCGGTCGCGCTCAACTGCTTCGCCCCGGACGAAGGCAACATGCACCTCCTCGAAGCGGTCGCCGAAGAGCGCCAGAAGGAGCGCTGGCTGCGCCCGCTCGCCGAGGGCGCGATGCGCTCGTGCTTTATGATGACCGAGCCCGCCCCCGGCGCCGGGGCCGACCCGTCGATGCTGATGACGACGGCGCGCCGCGACGGCGGCGATTTCGTCATCGACGGGCTGAAATGGCTGATCACCGGCGCGGTCGGGGCCGGGCTCGGCATCGTCATGGCGAAGAACGACAGCGACGCCGGCGGCCCGGCCGGGGCGACGATGTTCCTGACCCCGATGGACGCGCCCGGCATCCATGTCGAGCGGGTGCTCGACACGCTCGACCAATACATGGCGGGCGGCCACGCGGTGGTTCGGCTCGACGGGCTGCGGGTTCCCGAAAGCGCGGTGCTGGGCCGGGTCGGCGAGGGCTTTCGCTATGCCCAGGTGCGGCTCGCCCCGGCCCGGCTGACGCATTGCATGCGCTGGCTGGGCGCCGCCCGGCGCGCCCACGACATCGCCGCCGACTATGCCCGCCGCCGCACCGCCTTCGGCAAGCCGATCGGCGAGCACGAGGGGGTCGGCTTCATGCTCGCCGACAACGAGATCGACATTCATACCAGCCGCCTCGTCATCTGGCACGCCGCCTGGGTGCTCGACCAGGGCGGGCGCGGCGGCCATGAATCGAGCATGGCCAAGGTCGTCTGCTCGGAGGCGATCTGGCGGGTCGTCGACCGCAGCATGCAGATCCTGGGCGGCCTCGGCGTCACCGACGACACGATCGTCGCCCGCCTCTTCCGCGAGGTCCGCCCGTTCCGCATCTATGACGGCCCCTCCGAGGTCCACCGCTGGTCGATCGCCCAGCGGGTGCTGCGGGGCGGCGGGGGCCTGACCACGCAGGCTCCGCCCGCGCGCGATTGCTTGCTCGAAATGCGCGGACTTACCTCGCACTACTGTTCCGCCTGATTTATCAGGTTGAGATCAGGCGCCGCCCCCTCCCTTGCAGACAATCCCGCGCCGCTCGCGAGCTCCGATTAGAATGCGATGCGAGTGCGGCAATTTCATGGTTGTCATCACCGCAAAT
>CAVQSZ010000040.1:0-29004 GCA_963716115.1 uncultured Alphaproteobacteria bacterium | reverse complement strand
GATAGCCGGTGCTCCGGCTCGCCCGCAGCACGTCATCGATCAGCGCTCGGGCGGCGGCGCGGTCGCCGCGGCGAAGATAGCCCTCGGCGAGCCACACGGCGTAACGCGCATGGGTATAGCGCAGGTGAAAATTCTCGAACCAGGACAGCGCTTCGCGCATGTCGGCGATGCCGGCGTCGAGCGAGCCCGCCTTGATTTCGCCATAGCCGCGCACCGCCTTGGCCATCGCCGCATCGAAGGGCAGGGCGCCGAGCGCCAGCGCCTCGTTGCAGTACCGCACGCCCTGCTCCGGGTCGCCGCGATGGACATGCACGGCGCCGGTGCGCCACAGGCCGACCACCTCGATGCGGCGGTCCTTGAGGACGGCCCCGTAGTCGAGCGCCCGGCGGCAATAGCCGAGGCTCGCCTCCCAGTCGCCGAGCGCCATCGCCGCCGGGTTGAGATGCCAGATCGTCCGGCACGCCCACCACAGATTGCCGCGCGCCTCAAAGGCGGCGAGCGCGCGCTCCCCGGCCTCGACCGCCTCGCGCAGCCGGCCGGTGATCAGGTAGACCTGGGCGAGGCAGGATTCGGCGAAGGCCCTGACCTCGTCGAGCCCGGCCGCCGCGGCGAGCGTCGCCGCCTCGTTGCAATGGTCGATCGCAATGTCCGGGCGGCCGCCGGTCAGGCTGTGCAGAAACCCGCGCCAATAGTGCCAGGCGGCGCGGCGGCTCGGGTCCGGGGTCGCGTCGACAAAGCCGCGGATCTGGTCGAGCGCCTCGATATGCTCGGCGTGCTGGCCGAGGGCGAACCTGACCTCGGCCTGCTTGATCACGGCGTCGACCCGACGCAGCCGGTTGGCCTCGCTGTCGGGCAATGTGTCGAGCCGGCCGAGCGCGTCGCCGAAATAGCCGACCGCCTCGGCGTTGGCCCAGCGCCGCTGCGATTTTTCGGCGGCGAGGATGGCGTAGTCGACCGAGGTCTCGGCCTCGTCGCTGCGGCCGAAATGCAACGCCAGCAATTCCGCGACCTCGTCGGCGCGGTCGCGGTAGAGGCCCTCGAGGGCGCGCCCGACGGCCCCGTGATGGGCGCGGCGATGGCGTTCGAGGAGGCTGCCGTAGGCGGTCTCCTGCGTCAGCGCGTGGCGGAAGACAAAAACCGGGCCCTCGGGCTCGACCCGCTCATAGACGAACTCGAGCCGGGCGAGCTCGCGCAGCTGGTCTTCGAGCCCCCTTCCCGGCCACACCGCGCTCAAGAGACGCAGCGGGAACTCGCGGCCGATGACGGCGGCGGTCTGCAGGATCCGCTTGGCGTCGTCCGGCAATCGGTCGATGCGCGCCATCACGACATCGTGGATCGTCCCCGGCACCATCAGCCCCGAGCGCAGATCCTCCGCCTCGCCGGCGTGCAGCGCCAGCTGCTCGAGGAAGAGCGGATTGCCGTCGGCCTTGGCGACGATCTCCCGCGTCACCAGCTCGACCAGATCCTCGGACCGAAGCACCGAGCGCACCACCTGCGCGCTGTCCTCCGGCGACAGCGGCTGCAACGGGATCTGCGCGGCGTAGGATTTGTCGATCCACGGCGGCCGGTAGCCGGGGCGATAGGTCGCCAGCAGCAGCATGCGGATCTCGCGGAAATCCTCCCCGAGATAGCCGATCAGCTCTTCCGATATCCGGTCGACCCAGTGGAGGTCCTCGAGCACCAGCACCATCGGCCGCCGCCGCGAGGCCTTGGCCGCGAGCCGGCGGAAGATGTCGAAGGCCCTGGCCTTGAGCGCCTCGGGGTTGGACAGGCCCGGCGCCGCGGCGGCGTCCTTGACGTCGAGCAGATGGAGCAGAACCGGGGCGTCCTCCCCGGGGTCCATGCCGACCTCGCGCAGACCCGCGCGGACCTTCCCGGCCACCACCTCGGGGAGGTCGGTCTCGGCGATCCCGCAATGGCCGCGCAACAGATCGAGCGCCAGCAGGTACGGGATGCCGGCCCCGTAGGAGAGGCAGCGGGCCTCGATCCAGGTGGCGCGGCCCTCGGCGAGCTGCCGGTGGAACTCGGCCAGGAGCCGCGACTTGCCGATGCCGGGCTCGCCGACCAGCCCGACCGCCCGGCCGTCCCCGGTTTCGACCTGGCGCAGGAAATCGTGCAGGATCGCCACCTCGCCGGTGCGGTCGACAAAGCCCGCCGGGCGCGGCGACGGGTGCTCGCGCAGACCGGAGCGCCGGTGCGACACGCCGAGCAGGCGATAGGCCGCGATCTTCTCGGTGACGCCCTTGAGGGCGAAAGGGCCGACCGGCTCCAGGCGCGCATAGCCTTCGGCCGAGCGCCCGACCGCCTCGCTGACCACGATTGTCCCCGGCTCGGCCGCCGCCTGAAGCCGGGCGGCGACATTGGCGGTGGGTCCGATCACCGTATAGTCCAGCCGCATCGCGTCGCCGAGCGGGCCGAAAACGACCGGCCCGGTGTGGACGCCGATCCGCACCGGCAGCTCGAGGCCGCCGCGCCCGGCGCCGACCCCGCTCAGCGCCCGCTGGATGGCGAGGGCCGCCAGCAGCGCGCGCCGGACATGGTCCTCGTAGGTGAGCGGCGCCCCGAACAGCGCGAGAAAGCCGTCGCCGGTGAATTGCGGCGCGTCCCCGCCGTAGCGGCGCACCTCGGCGATGCTGGTCTCGAGGAATGCGTGCACCAGGTCGCGCATCGCCTCGGCCCCGAGACGTTCGGTCAGCGGCGTCGAGTTGACGATGTCGCAAAAGAACAGCGTGACCTGACGCATCTCGCCGGGCCGCGGGCCGGCGGCCCCGGGTTGCCTCGCGGCGGCGGATCCGGGCGGGCCGGACGGCGGCGGGCCGCCGCGCTCGAGCGGGGCCCCGCAATGGCCGCAGAATTTATGCTCGGGCGGGTTGCGGGCGCCGCATGACGGGCAGGCGGCTTCGAGTGGCGCGCCGCACTCCCCGCAGAACCGCATGCCGACGGGACTGTCGGCGCCACATCGAAGGCACCTCATGCCGCGCCTCCACGCCGTAGCGCCGGGCTGTTTTGCGCCGGTCGACTATGCCGCCCGGCCGGTCGGGGGGTCAAGCGTTCCCAGGCCGCACCCGGCGCGGCGCGATTTGAGCGGAAGCCGCGCTAGGCGTCGTAGGCGATCATCGAGGTCAACGGCACGTCGATGCGGCCGCGGCCTTGCAAAAAGCTCAATTCGATGATGCAGCCGGCGCCGGCGACCACGCCGCCGCGCTGGCGGACGAGGGCGATCGCGGCCTGCATCGTGCCGCCGGTCGCCAACAGATCGTCGAGCACGACGACGCGCTGACCCGAGGCGATCGCGTCATCCTGGATCTCGATCGTGTCGGCGCCGTATTCGAGCTCGTAGGTGAAGCTTACGGTGCGGCCGGGCAATTTGCCGCGCTTGCGGATCATCGCAAAGCCGAGGCCGAGCTCGTAGGCGAGCGGGGCGGCGACGAGAAAGCCGCGCGACTCGATGCCGACCAGCAGATCGGGGCGGTGCGGCTGCAGCGCCGCGGCGAGGCGCTCGACCGTCTTGCGCCACGCGTGCGGATGGGCGAGCAATGTGGAGATGTCGTAGAACAGGATCCCCGGCTTGGGGAAATCAGGTATCGCTCTGATGTGCTGCTTCAGGTCCATGCCCATCATCCTCGGCGGCCGGCCGGCGGCCAAACCCGTCCGGGTTGCGGCATAGTCGCTTTTGGCATAGTTGGAAAGGCCTCGCCCGGCGCGCACGAAAGCAGACTTTGGAATCACATGGCGTCGGTCGCCGCGGCAACACTCGTCGAGTCGGAAGAGCGCGGGTCGCTGGTGTTGAAGGCGGCCGGAGAGTGGCTGGCGGCGACGGCCGCCGAGCTCGACCGCCGGCTGCGGGCGCTCGATGCGCCGCAAGGCCGGCGGGTGGCGCTCGACCTCTCGGGGATCGACCGGCTCGACACCACCGGGGCCTGGCTGCTGCTGCGCACCGAGCGCGAGCTTGCGGCGCGCGGCAATCGCGTCGAGCTGCGCGATTTGCGGCCGAGCCTGGCGCCCCTTCTCGATCGGGCGCGGGCGGCCGGAGCGCCGGCGCCGATGCCGCACCCGCGGCCGGGCTATCATTCGATCGCGAGCTTTCTCGCCTGGATCGGCGAGATTTCCGTCGGCCTCGCCGCGCGCGCCTACCACATTGTCGGCTTTGTCGGCCTCGTCGCCGTCACGACCCTGCGCCTGGCGCTGCATCCGCGCCGCCTGCGGCTGACCTCGGTCGTCGCCCAGATGGACCGGACCGGGGTCGACGCGCTCGTTATCGTCGGCCTGCTGTCGTTTCTGGTGGGCGTGGTCATCGCCTATCAGGGGGCAGATCAGCTGCGCCGCTTTGGCGCCCAGATCTACACGGTCAACCTCTTGGGCGTGGGCATCCTGCGCGAGCTCGGCGTCTTGATGACCGCGATCATCATCGCCGGCCGCTCGGGCAGCGCCTTCACCGCGCAGATCGGCGCGATGCGGGTCAACGAAGAGATCGACGCGATGCGCACGATCGGCCTCGACCCGGTCGAGGTGCTGGTGGTCCCGCGGCTGCTCGGGCTGCTGCTGACCCTGCCGATGCTGACCCTCTACGCCAATTTCATGGGGCTCTTGGGCGGCTGCCTGATGGCGTGGGGGGCGCTCGGGATCACCATCCCGCAATTCCTGCGCCAGCTGCAATCGGCGCTCAGCCCGTGGACCTTCTGGATCGGCGTCGGCAAGGCGCCGTTCTTCGCCGGCATCATCGCGCTGATCGGCTGCTACGAGGGCTTTCAGGTGTCGCGCAGCGCGGAAAGCGTCGGGCGGCTCACCACCCTGTCGGTGGTGGAATCGATCTTTCTGGTGATCGTCGCCGACGCCGTCTTTTCGGTGCTGTTCTCGGTGCTGCGGATTTGAGCGCGGCGGACCGGCCCGGCGAGCCGACCATTCGCGTGCGCGGCCTGGTCAACCGCTTCGGCGCGGAGACCGTGCATGACGGCCTCGACCTCGATGTCGTGCGCGGCGAGGTGCTGGGCGTCGTCGGCGGCTCGGGGTCGGGCAAATCGGTGCTGCTGCGCACGATCATTGGGCTCAACCGCCCGACCGAGGGCACGGTCGAGGTCCTCGGCGAGGATGTCTGGGCGTGCGACGATCGGGCGCGGCGCGGCCTCGAAAAACGCTGGGGGGTGCTGTTCCAGGACGGCGCGCTGTTCAGCTCGCTGACCACGGCGCAGAACATCGAGGTGCCGCTGAAGGAATTCTACGACATGCCGATGCGGCTGATGGACGAGATCGCCGCCTTCAAGATCGGCCTGGTCGGGCTGCCGCAGGAGACCGGGTCGAAATACCCCGCCCAGCTGTCGGGCGGCATGCGCAAGCGCGCCGGCCTCGCCCGCGCCCTGGCGCTCGACCCGGAGATCCTGTTTCTCGACGAGCCCACGGCCGGGCTCGACCCGATCGCGGCCGGCGAATACGACAAGCTGATCGGCGATTTGCAGGGGAGCCTCGGCCTCACCGTGCTGATGGTGACGCACGACCTCGACAGCCTGTTCGCGATCTGCGACCGGGTCGCCGTCCTGGTCGACAAGAAGCTTCGCGTCGGCACCCTGGAGCAGCTGCTCGACGACGGCCATCCCTGGATTCACGCCTATTTCCACGGGCCGCGCGGGCGCGCGGCGCTGGCGTCCCGCGCCGGCCGTCAGGCGCCGTCGGCCAGCCGCGCGACCGCCCCGGCCTGAATTCGCCCGCATCCCGGAGAGAGCAATGGAAACACGAGCCCATTATGTCGTGGTGGGCGCCTTTGTGCTGGCGATCATCTTTCTCGGCTTTGGGACGGTGCTGTGGCTCGGCCGGGTCGAGTTTTCGCGGGACTTCGAAAGGTACTATATTTTCTTCAAGGGCTCGGTGGCCGGCCTCAGCAAGGGTTCGATGGTCCAATATAACGGGATCCCGGTCGGCCGACTGACCGACATCCGGGTCGATCCGGACAATGTCGAGCAGATCCAGGTGACGGTCGAAATCGACGGCAGCCTCGTCGACATCAAGTCGGACGCCCGCGCGTTTCTCGAGACCAACATCCTCAGCGGCGTATCCGCCGTTCAAATCCGCGGCGGCACCGCCGGGGCGCCCGCCCTGGCCGCGCTGCCCGGGCATCGCTACCCGGTGATCGAGGCCGGGAAGTCGGAGCTGGAGCAGGTCAAGGCGTCGCTCCCCGAGCTCCTGGGCGGGCTCAAGGACGCGGCCCACGGCATGAGCGATCTGCTGAACGAGGACAACCGCCGGGCGGTCTCGGACAGCCTGCAAAACATCCGCTCGGTGACCGCCGTCTTCGCCGAGCAAGGCAAGAGCGTCGCCGAAATCGTCGCCAACGCGAACGCCTCCGTCGTCGCGGTCAATTCGCTGCTGCGCGACCTCGACCGCAGCTACGCCGACCGCGGCGGGTTGAAGGATCAGCTGTCGCAGACGCTCGCCGGCTACGACAAGGTGGCGAGGAACCTGATCGACGCCAGCCGCCAGGTGCAGCTGGCGATCGAGGAGAACCGGCCGGGCATCCGCGACTTCAGCCAGCGCACCCTGCCTGATGTCGGGGATCTGGTGAATGACGTGCGGCGGCTGGCGGCGAACCTGACCCGCTTCATATCGCAGATCGAGCGCGACCCGACGCGGCTGCTCTACGGCGAGCGGCGCGAGGGGTATCGGCCGCAATGACGGGTCGGCGCCCCCGGGTGTCGCGACGGCTGATCGCAGCCGGCGTCGCGCTGACGCCGATCGCCTGCGCCCGGCTCTTTGTCGCGCCGCCGGGCCGGCTTTATCGGCTGACCCCGAAGAGCACCTATCCGGAGAGCCTGCCGCACGTCGCCGCGCAGCTTCTGGTCGACCTGCCGACCGCCCCGGCCGGGCTCGACACCGTGCGCATCGCTTTGACCCGGTCGCCGGTCTCGCTCGACTATTTCGCCGATTCGCAATGGGCCGATCCCGCGCCGCTGCTGGTGCAGGCCGCGCTGGTGGCGTCTTTCGAGCGCAGCGGCGCGATCGCCGCAATCGGCCGCGAATTGGCCGGGCTGCGGGCGGATTTTGTGCTCCAGCCGGACATCCGGCATTTCGAGGCCGAATACGGCCCCGGCGGCGGCCCGCCGAACGCCTGGGTCGCGATCGGCGTCAGGCTGGTCAAGATGCCCGAGCGCACGATCATCGCGCGGGTCTTGTTCGAGGAGCGCGCGCCGGCCGCGGAAAACGAGGTTCCCGGCATCGTCGACGCCTTCGACGCAGCGCTGGGGGCGGTCATGAAGCAGATCGTCGTCTGGACGCTCGCCAATCCCGCTTTATCGGCGCGGCGCGGTCAGCTATCCTGATCCTGTTTCGTTCGCGGGGGCGGAGATTGGCGCATACGGGAAGGCCGGCGGCGTTGCGCGTCAGCCGGGGTGAAATCGAGCGGATGGAAGCGGCGGCGGCGGTGATCGCCGAGTGCCGCTGCGAGCTGGCCGCGCGCGGCGGCGATCTCCTCGGCGAGCTGGCGCCGGGGGGCGGCGGCTTCGCCGAATGGCGCCACTACCCCGAGCGCGAGGTCTACGACCGGCGCAGCCACGGCCAGTATTTCTTTCATACCCACCCGGCGGGCGGGCCGATGGCGCGCGAGCCGATGGGGCGCGAGCATGGGCATTTCCATACCTTCATGCGCGCCGAAGGCATGCCGCCGGGCGCGGCCCCGCTGGTTCTTCCCGAGACCGCGGTGGCCGATGCGCCGGCCCCGCCGCCCCAGGCCGCGCCGCTGAAGCGCGGCGCGCGCGACGAGGTCAGCCATCTGGTCGCGGTCGCGGTCGATCCGCGGGGCGAGCCGATCCGGCTGTTCACGACCAATCGCTGGGTCACCGGCGAAACCTGGTACCGGGCCGAGGACGTGATCGGCATGCTCGACCGCTTCGCGATCGCGGCGGCCGACCCGACGCCGATCCTCAACCGCTGGGTCGGCGCGGTCATGGCCCTCTTTCGCCCGCAAATCGCCGAGCTGCTGCGGGAGCGGGACCGGAAGGTGACGGCGTGGCGGGTGCGCCGCCGCGCCAATGTGTTCGAAGACCCTCGCCTCGAGGTCGCCTCCAGCCGCGATGTCGATCTCGACGCGCAGCTCGCCTTTGTCGAGGCCGCCCGCGCCGACCGGCTCGCCGGCGCTCGATCCCGCGCGCCGGCCCTGCCGCCGATGGCCGACGGCTGGGGCGAGGGCCGCGCCGGTTGAGCGGGCCCGGCGCCGCGGGATTATGGCCGGGCGCCGGGCTGGCGCGGGGGGAGATTGTAGAGGTTCAGGCAATCCTTCAGCTTGGCGTCCCGTTTCGCGTTGGTCGCCGCGCTGTTGTCGGGAAAGGCGAGCTGCGCCTCCTTGGCGCATTTGTCCATCTGCTTCCAGTTGGCCAACGCCGTCGTCCCTTGCTGGGTCGCCCCGGCGGGGCCGCACAGCAGCATCGGGGCTGCGAAATACAGAACGGCCAATCGGCGCATCGGCGTCTCCTGCGGGGGCGCTCCCGCCCGGCTCGATGCGGCGGTTGCGCGCCGCCCAAAACTGAGGCCCCATCGGCGCCGAGGCAAGCACAGAGGCAGCGATGCTCAAGATCTGGGGAAGGACCACGTCGGTCAACGTGCAGAAGGTGCTGTGGTGCTGCGCCGAGCTCGGGATCGAGCACCAGCGGGTCGACCTCGGCGGCCCGTTCGGCGGCAACCAGGACCCCGAATACCTCGCGATGAACCCGAACGGCCTGGTGCCGACGGTTCGCGACGGCGACCTGATCCTGTGGGAATCGAACACGATCTGCCGGTATCTGGCGACTGCCTATCGGGGCGAGCGGCTCTATCCGCCCGAGCCCGCGTCCCGCGCGCTGGTCGAGCGCTGGATGGACTGGCAGCTGTCGGCCGTCGGGCCGCCGATGGGCGCGCTGCTGTTCGGGTTGATCCGCACCAGGCCCGAGCAGCGCGACCACGCCGCGATCGAAGCGGCGCGGCGCAAGGCGCTGGCCGCGTGGGCGATCGTCGAGGACGAGCTCGACGGCCGCCCTTTCCTGGCCGGCGCCGAGCTGACCCTGGCCGAGATCGTGCTCGGCACCCTCGCCTATCGCTGGCACGCCTTCCCGATCGAGCGCCCGCCATTGAAGAATGTCCGGGCCTGGTACGAGCGGATGCGCGAGCGCCCCGCCTTCAAGACCCATATCGAAATCCCGATCACGTGATCGTGAACGGATGTCGTGGAAGTTGCGCCGCCGCGGGCGGTCATTATCGTGCCGGTTCAAGCGGACATGACCGGGCGAGAGAGGGAGGCAGGATGAGATCGTTTCCGAAGGGTCGGATCGTCGGCGCGGCGCTGGCCTGCGCGCTGGCCGTCGCCGCCGGCGCCGCGACGGCGCAGGACAAGGACGCCGTGATCAAGCAGCGGGCGGCGCTGATGAAGGAGCAAGGCAAGGACCTCGGCAGCGTCAAGGCCTTTCTCGAGGGCAAGGGCGATCAGGCGGCGGCCGAGGCCGGGGCGGCCGGCCTGGTTCAGACGATGAAGAAGATCCCCGACCTCTTCCCGCCCGGCACGGCGGTCCCGATCCGACCGGCGACTGGGCCGCCAAGCCCGAGATATGGAGCGACTGGAACAAGTTCCTCGAGGCGCGCAACACCGCCGCCGCCAAGGTCGACGCGCTCCTGGCCGCGGTCAAGAGGGGCGACAAGGCGGAGATCCAGACCGCCTTCGGCGATCTCGGCAAGAACGGCTGCGGCGCCTGCCACACCGCGTTCCGCGAGAAGCTCAAAAACTGAGCGCGGCAGCCCTGGCGCTGCTGCTGGCGCTGATGGCGCCGTCCGCGGCCGGCGCCGCCGCCGACGATGCGGTGGCGCGCGGCGCCTATCTCGCCGCCGCGGCGGGCTGCGACCAGTGCCACACCGACGCCAAGAACGGCGGGCAGCCCTATGCCGGCGGCCGCGCGCTCGAAACCCCGTACGGGACGATCGCGACTCCCAACATCACGCCCGACCCCGAGACCGGGATCGGCCGCTGGAGCCTCGCCGATTTCACCCGCGCGGTGCGCTGGGGCATCGCCCCCGACGACACGCATTACCTGCCGGCCTTCCCCTACCCCTTCTACAACCGGCTGAGCGACCGCGACCTCGCCGATCTGAAGGCCTTTCTCGACAGCCGGCCGGCGGTGCGCCGGCGCAACGCCGCGAGCAGCCCGGCCCTCCTCGCCTCGGCGCGCGGCGCGGTCGACGCGGCCGCCTCGCCGTTCCCCGGCCCCTGGCGGCCCGACCCGGCGCGGGATGCGGCCTGGAACCGCGGCGCCTACCTCGTCGCCGCGGTCGGCCGCTGCGGCGACTGCCACACGCCGCGCAATCTTCTCGGCGCGCCCGATCCGGGCCGCACGCTTAGCCGGTGCGGCCGCCGCGCTCGGCCGCAAGGCGGCGCCGAACATCACGCCCGACGCCAAAACCGGGATCGGCGACTGGAGCGAGGCCGACATCGTCACCCTGCTGAAGGAAGGGCAGACCCCCGACATCGATTTCGTCGGCGGCGCCATGGCCGAAATCGTCAGGAACACCGCGCGCCTCGACGACGCGGACCGGCGGGCGATCGCCGTCTATCTGAAATCGCTGCCGCCGATCGCCGTCGAAACCCAAGCGCAAGTGACCGCCGGCCTCGGCGCCTGTGCCGGCGCGCGGCCTGGAGCATGATCCCATCAGGCTGAGCCGCATGGCTCCCGCTGTCCCGTGGGCCTTCAGCCCACGGACTTGATCCGTGGGGAAAGCCGGGACCCACGCCGGCCGCAGGCGCGGTCGCTCCCCCTGTTCGTTCGTCGACCGATCACAGCAAACGCAGGCAAGCGGCCGAGCGGTGAAAAGGTGGGTCCCGGCTTTCGCCGGGACAGCGGAAAGAGGCATTGCCGGAGCCTCTCCAAAACGGCCGCTCGATCTGATCGGATCGTGCTCTAGATCCTCAGCGGCTGGCCGTCGAGGTCCTCGGCGCGCTCGATCTCGATCAGCACGGCGAAGCCTTTCTTGTCGGGGTCGCGGTCCTTTTCCGGCTGCACCAGACGGCGCCACACCTCATCGTAGACCGGTCCCGATTTGTGGATCCTGGCGCGGCCGTAGAAGCGGGCGATGCCGCCCTTGGGCAGCACGCCTTCCTCGCGCAATTGCGGCTTGCGGAAATAGACCGTCAGCGGGGTCCCGTCCTCGAGGTTGGCGCTGGTCGAGCCCTTGCCGCGCTCCCACAGCCCGATATGCCCGTCGTCGAACACCATCGCGCCGCCGCGCGGGGTCACCTGGGCGAACCCGTTCGGCAGCACGCTGCCGACCAGGCACACATTCGCCGGATAGGCGGCATCGATGTGCGCCTGCAGGATTTTGGGGATCGTCGCCATCATGCCTCCCTGATCAAGTTAGGCCGCCGCGTCGACCGACGGGGCCGCGTCTCGCGTCGTCGCCCGATGGAGGTCGCGCGGCTGGGTCTCGTCGAACGGCCGGCCGCGATGCATCGTGCAGCGATTGTCCCAGATCACCAGATCGCCGCGCCGCCATTGGTGCCGATAGACAAAGCGGCGCCGGGTCGCGTGCTCGATCAGGTCGCGCAGCAGCAGGCGGCCCTCCGGAACCGGCCGGCCGAGGATGTGCGAGGCGTGCGCGGCCAGATAGAGGGTCTTGCGCCCGGAGCCGGGATGGGTGCGGACCAGGCGCTGCGGCACCGCCGGCAATTTCTCGCGCTCGCCGAACAGCAATTCGGTAAAGCCGATCTGGGCGCGCGAGTGGGCGATGTCGTGCATCGCGACCAAGCCGTCCAGCGCGGCCTTGGCCGCCTCGGGCAAGGCGTCCCAGGCGGCGCGCAGGTCGGCGAACTCGGTCTCGCCGCCGCTGGATGGGATCCGGTGCGCGTAGAGCATCGAGAGCGCCGCCGGGATGCGGCGGAACGAGCCGTCGGTATGCCACAGCCGGTTGCCGAGCTGGTCGAAGCGGCGCGGGTCGTCCTCGGCGCGCAGCCGGTTGTTCTCGTCGAGGTTGGAGATGTCGGAGATCTCCGGGCGCAGCCGCCGCTTGCTTTGCGGCTGGCCGGCGCTGCGCGGCGCCTCGATCTCGCCGAAATTGCCGGCGAAGGCGAGCTGGCGCTCGTCGTCGAGATCCTGGTCGTGCAGAACCAGCACCGCATAGCGGTCGATCGCCTCCCAGATCGCGCGCACCGCCGCGGCGTCGAGCGGACGGCCGGCGTCGACGCCCGCGACCTCGCCGACAAAGAGCGGGTGCAGCTGGCGCAGCTCGATCGGCATGCGGCGTCCTTATCCGCGCAGCCGCTCGGCGGCGAAGCGGCGCAGCGAGGCGATCAGATGCGAGATGTCCGCCTGCACGCGGGCGAAGCCGGCGGATTTCTCCAGGGTCTTCTGGTTCATGTAGAGGGCGCGGTCGACCTCGATCTGCAGGCTGTGGCGGTTCTCCGCCGGGCGTCCCTGCCGCCGCACGATCTCGACGCCCTTGTAGATTTCGTTGACGCGCACGTCGTAGCCGCGGCCGCGCAGGATGCGGGCGACGAAATCGGTGAACTCGCGCGCGCAGGTCGTGCCGTCGCGGTCGCCGAGCACGAAATCGGCGCAATCGCCTTCCTGCTTCGCGGTCGGGTGCGACGGCATCGAATGGCAGTTGACATGCCAGACGACGCCGAACCTGGCGTGGGCGCGGTCGCAGGCGTCGGCCAGCACCCGATGATAGGGCGTGTGGCAGCGTTCGAGCCGCGCCAGCACCTCGTCGACGGCGAGCTTGCGGTTGTATATCGCGGTGCCCGGCCGGGCGATGCGGCGGACCACGCCCAGCCCGGCCCGCGTCTTGTGCGAGGGCCGCAGCGGCGAGGGCCACACCCCGTCGAGCAGCGCATCGTCGAGATCGTCGACCGCGCGGTTGGCGTCGAGATAGCTGCGCGGAAAGAGGGCGCCGATCAGGGTCGCGCCGTGCGCCGGGGCCGCATGGTAGAGCTCGTCGACATAGGCGTCCTCGGCCCGGCGCAGGACTTCGAGCGGGCACGAAAAGCCGAAATCCTCGGGATAGCTCGACCCGCTGTGCGGCGAGTCGAAAACCAGCGGCGACTCCTCGGCCTGCGGGTCGCGGCGCCACAGCACGCCGGGGATTTCAAAGCTCATCGGAGGTTCAGGCCGCGACGAGATCGAGCCGCTGCTCGGCGCGGATGATCCGCGGATGCTCGAGGACGATGCTGGCGATTTCGTCGGCCATCACGCACGCCTTGGTGGACCTGGACAGCGCTGGCGTGAATTTACGGACGCCGCCCTGATCGGGCAAGCAATTGTCTGGCAAGCGCCTCGGGATCGCTCTAATTTACGATGATGAACGGGACAGCTCCAACCTGCGTCGACATGATCCGGCGCCTCGTGGGCTTCGACACGACGAGCCGAAGCTCGAACCTCGAATTGATCGGGTTCGTGCGCGACCACCTCGACGGCCACGGCGTCGCCAGTGAGCTGGTGTTCGACGAGACCGGGCAAAAGGCCAACCTCTTCGCCACGGTCGGCCCCAAGGGCGTTGGCGGCGTCATGCTTTCCGGCCATACCGACGTCGTGCCGGTCGACGGCCAGGATTGGGGCAGCGACCCGTTCGCCCTGCTCGCCACGGACGACCGGCTGTTTGGCCGCGGCACGGCCGACATGAAGAGCTTCATCGCCGCGATCCTGACATTGCTGCCCGAGCTTCTGGCGCGCCCGCTGCGCATCCCGATCCACCTCGCCTTCTCCTATGACGAGGAGGTCGGCTGCCGCGGCGCCCCGCGGCTGATCGCGGCGCTGGCCAACCGGCCCGACCGGCCGCGGCTGTGCATCGTCGGCGAGCCGACCCTGATGCAGCCGGTGATCGGCCATAAGGGCAAGCGCAGCTTTTCCTGCCGGGTGCACGGGTTCGAATGTCATTCGGCGCTCGCCCATCTCGGCGTCAACGCCGTCGAGGCCGCCGCCGAGCTGGTCGCCCACCTGAAGGCGATGGCCCGGCGCAAGCGCGACGAGGGCCCCTTCGACCCCGATTACGCGCCGCCCTACTCGACGATCCACACCGGGCTGATCGCCGGCGGAACCGCGCTCAACATCGTGCCGAAGGACTGCGCCTTCGATTTCGAATACCGGCTGCTGCCGGGCGAGGACGCCGAGGCGGCGATCCGCGAGCTGCGCGCCTTCGCCGAGGAGCGGCTGCTGCCCGAGATGCGCGCGGTCCGGCCGGAGGCGGCGATCGACTTCGAGGAGCTGTCGTCGTTTCCCGCCTTCGACACCGCCGCCGACGCCGAGATCACCCGCCTCGCCGCCGCGCTGACCGGGGCCAACGGAACCGGCAAGGTCAGCTTCGGCACCGAGGCCGGGCTCTATCAGGAGGCCGGCATCCCGACCGTCGTGTGCGGCCCCGGCTCGATCGAGCAGGCGCACAAGCCCGACGAGTTCATCGACCTCGCCCAGGTCGCGCAATGCGAGGCCTTTCTGCGACGCCTGTTCGACCACGTCGCCGCCTGAGGCCGACCTCGATCCGGGAAATGCAGCGCCTGGCTCGAAGGTGGATGCGCGGTGCAAATCCGCGCCGCGCTGTCGCGGGAATGACGGGTAAGAATTCGGTCTTGATCAGAAATTCTGGATTGCCCTCGCGATCATTGGGAGCCCTTGCGTGCCCGAGCCCAACTACGCCGTCGAGCTGAGCCCCCCCGATATCGAGCCGTACCGGTCGGGCAACACCGGCGTCGACTATGTGACGAGCTTCGACAGCGGCGTCGCCGGGCCGCAAGTGCTGGTGGCGGCGCTGACCCACGGCAACGAGATTTGCGGCGCGATCGCGCTCGATCGGCTGTTCCGCGCCGGGTTGCGGCCGCGGCGCGGGAAGCTGACCCTGGCCTTCGACAATGTCGCCGCCTACCACAGCTTCGACCGCCGCATGCCGGTCGCCTCGCGCTATGTCGACGAGGATTTCAACCGCCTGTGGGCGCCCGCTACCCTCGACGGCGCGCGCCGTTCGGCCGAGCTCGCCCGCGCGCGCGAGCTGCGCCCGTTCGTCGACGCGGCCGATTGCCTGCTCGACATCCATTCGATGCAGTACGCGACGGCGCCGCTGATGCTGGCCGGCGTCCTCCCCCGGTCGGTCGAATTGGCGCGACAGGTCGGCATCCCCGAGCTGATCATGTGCGATGCCGGCCACGCCGCGGGCCCGCGGATGCGCGATTATGGCGGGTTCGGCGACCCGGCCTCGGCCAAGACCGCGCTCTTGATCGAGGCGGGCCAGCACTGGCAACGCGCCGCCGCCGAGGTCGCGACCGACGTCATGCTGCGCTTTCTGGTCGCCGTCGGCGCGCTCTCGGCGGACGACGCCAGGCCGGTCGGCAGCCCCGGCTTCGACGCGCACCCCCGGCAGCGGGTGATCGAGGTCACCGAGGCGGTCACGATCACCGGCGACAAGTTCGAGTTCGTCGACGATTTCCGCGGCCTTGAAGTGCTGTCGCCAAAGGGCGCCCTGATCGGCCGCGACGGCGCGCGCGAGGTGCGCACCCCCTATGACGACTGCGTGCTGATCATGCCGTCGCGGCGTCTGGTCAGGGGTCAGACCGCGGTGCGCCTCGGCCGCTACGTCGCGTGAGCGGCGGCCGGCCGGCGACCAGGCGCAGCTTCCCGCCGATCGTCGGCGACGAGCCGCGGGTCCTGATCCTCGGCACCCTGCCGGGCGAGGAGTCGCTGCGCCGCCGCGAATACTACGCGCACCCGCGCAATCTCTTCTGGCCGCTCCTGTTCGCGCTGTTCGACGCCGCGCCGAGCGCCGATTACGACGCGAGGCTGAGCTTCGCCAGGGCGCATCGGGTGGCGCTGTGGGACGTGTGCGCGGCGGGCGAGCGCGAGGCCAGCGCCGACGCGACGATCCGCCGGGAGGAGCCGAACGCGATCGACGCGCTCCTCGACAGCCACCCGCTGATCCGCGCCGTCGCCTTCAACGGCGCCGGCGCGCGGCGCCTCCACGACCGCCATTTCTCGCGCCGTTCCGGCCTCGCCTATCTCGCGCTGCCGTCGACGAGCCCGGCCCATGCCCGGCTCGACTTTGCCGCCAAGCTCGAGCGCTGGTCGGCGCTGCGCGCGGTTTTCCAGAGCGTGATCCGATGAGGCTGAACCGCATGGCTCCCGCTGTCCCGTGGGCCTTCAGCCCACGGACTTGATCCGTGGGGAAAGCCGGGACCCACGCCGGCCGCAGGCGCGCTCGCTCATCCAGCGGAAAGAGGCATTGCCAGAGCCTCCCCAGAACGGCCGCTCGATCTGATCGAATCGTGCTCCAGGAGCAAATTTCGTTCAAATCGAAGCGCGTCGCGTGATTGTCATTGCGAGCCCACGGGTCGGCGCGAGACGCCGCGCGAGGACAGGCTCCACGAACCAATCTCGGGCCGACATCGCTCGTCCGGTCGAGATTGCTTCGTCGCGCGATGCGCTCCTCCAATGACAATCTCTTCAAACAGGGCCAACTCAGATCGGAAGCTGCTCCAGCGGGTGGAAGCGCGTCGCGCTCGGGGCAGCCGCAGAAGATTTGCAGATGGTTCCGATTGTCCGTATGTGTATCGTTATGACAATCGATACACAGGGACGACAATGCGCACGAACATCGAGATCAGCGACGGGCTCATGCAGGAAGCCCTCCGCCTTACCGGCCTCAAGACCAAGCGCGCGGCAGTCGAGGCAGGGCTGCGGATGCTGGTCCAGGTCAAGCAGCAGGAGGAGATCCTGGGCCTCGTCGGCAAGGTGCAGTGGGACGGCAATCTGGACGAGAGCCGTCAGGGACGCGATCTGACGTGATCCTCGTCGACAGCTCGGTCTGGATCGATCTTCTCAACAACGTCGCTACCGGGCCGGTCCGCCGGCTCCAAGAGCTGATACCGACGACCCGACTGCTGATCGGCGATCTCATTCTCTGCGAGGTCTTGCAGGGGCTGCGGACCGAGGCTCAGGCGAAGCTGGTCGGGCGGTCCCTCGGCCGTTTCCAGGCGGTTTCCTTGCTCGATCCCGAGCTGGCCGTCAGAGCCGCGACGAATTATCGCTTTCTGCGTCGCCGGGGCGTTACGATCCGCAAGACCATCGACCTCGTCATCGGCACGTTCTGCATCGAGCGCGGTCACGCCTTGCTGCATAACGACCGCGATTTCGCGCCGATGGAGCGCCTTCTCGGCTTGCGGACGGCCTGATCTTCAGCCGAGCGGTTCGAAGAGGCGCTCGATGTCGGCGGCTTCGAGGGCGGCCGCGGTCTTGCCGCCGGCGTCGTAGATCCCGGCGGCGAGCGCCTTCTTGCGCGCCTGCAATTCGAGCATGCGCTCCTCGACCGTGCCTTGCGCGACGAGCTTGTAGACAAAAACGGGCTTGTCCTGGCCGATGCGATGGGCGCGGTCGGTGGCTTGGTCCTCGACCGCCGGGTTCCACCACGGGTCGTAATGGATGACCGTGTCGGCGGCGGTCAGGTTGAGGCCGGCGCCGCCCGCTTTGAGGCTGATCAGAAAGAGCGGGATCTTGCCCTTCTGAAAGCGCGCGACCGGACGGGCGCGGTCCACAGTGTCGCCGCGCAGCTCGACGAACTCGATGCCGGCCTCGGCGACCATGGGCTTGATCAGGTCGAGCATGCTGGTGAACTGCGAGAACAACAGGATGCGCCGCCCGTCCTCGATCAGCGGCGGCAGCATCTCCATCAGATGCGACAGCTTGGCGCTGGCGGTCACCCGGCGCGCCGCGGCAAGCTTAACGAGGCGCGGGTCGCAGCACACCTGGCGCAGCTTCAACAAGGCGTCGAGCACGATGATGTGGCTGCGCGCGAGCCCTTTGGCGGCGACCTCGCGGCGCACCTTCTCGTGCATCGCCAGCCGCACGGTCTCGTAGAGGTCGCGCTGCGGCCCGGACAATTCGAGCGGTCGCAGCATCTCGGTCTTGGGCGGCAAATCGGCCGCGACCAGCGCCTTGGTCCGGCGCAACAGGAACGGCTTCACCCGCGAGGCCAGCACGCCGCGGCGCTCGCCGTCCTGCCGCTTCTCGATCGGGGTGCGGAACAGCCGCGCAAAGCGTTTGGCGTCGCCGAGCAGCCCCGGCATCAGAAAGGCGAATTGCGACCACAGCTCGCCGAGATGGTTCTCCATCGGCGTCCCGGTCAGGCACAGCCGGTGGCGCGCGTCGAGCCGGCAGACGAGTCCCGTCGTCTTGGCCGCCGCGTTCTTGATCGCCTGCGACTCGTCGAGCACCGCGATGTGCCAGGCGACCGGCAGCAGATGGTCTGAGTCGCGCGCCAGGAGCGCATAGGTCGTCACCACCAGATCGTTGTCGCCGATCTCGGCGAAACGCTGCGCCCGGTCCGGCCCGTGCAATGACAGGACGCGCAATTCGGGCGCCAGCCGCGCCGCTTCGGCCATCCAGTTCGGCACGACGCTCGTCGGGCACACGACGAGGCAGGGCCGGTCGAGGCGGCCCTCGCGCTTCTCGACCAGGATGTGGGCGAGCGCCTGGACGGTCTTTCCCAGCCCCATATCGTCGGCGAGGAGGCCGCCGAGCTCGTATTCGCGCAGGAATTGCAGCCAGTCGAGGCCCTCGCGCTGATAGGGGCGCAATTCGGTGCGCAGCCCCGCGGGCGGCGCGACCTCGTCGATCCCGGCGAAATCCGCCAGCCGCGCGGCCAACGCCCGCAGCCGCTCGCCGCCGAGCCAGCGCAATTGCGTCGCCGCCTCGACCGCGGCGAGGCCCATCGCCGCCCCGGCCGAGACCTCGAGGCGGCCCTCGTCGGACAGGCTTCCCGGATGATAGAGCTCGACCAGGGTGGAGAGGATGGCCTTGGTGCGTTCGAGCGGCAGCGCCACATGCCTGCCGTCGGCAAGCCGGCCGAAGACGACGCCCTTCGCCGCCAGCGCATCGAGCCCGCTCGGGCTGCCGAGATCGCGCATCCGGCCGAGGAGCGAGGTCAGCACCGGCAGCAGCGGTACCCGCTCCCCGTCGATTTCGATGCCGAGGTCGAGCGAGAACCACCAGCCGCCGCCCTCCTCGACCTCGGCCGTCCATTCGCCGCCGGCATCGACGACGCGATGGCGGAAGCCGTTCTCGATCTCGATCCGCCAGCCCTCGCGCTCGAGCCGCGGCAGCGCATCGTAGACAAAGCCCGGCCAATCCGCCGGCCCGTCGGAAAAGCCGAGGACGATGTGGTCGGAGGCGATGCCGGCGGCGCGCGGCCTCTCGAAGACATGCAGCCCGAGGCGCTCCAGCCGCTGCCGCGCCGACAGCTCGGCGTCGAGGTCGCGCCGGCGGACGACAATGCGGCCATCCTCGAAGCTGCGCAGCTCGCGCGGGCTGCTCCCAAAGTCGATCGGCTTGCCGCCGTAGCTGTAGCCGAGGAGGGCGAGGTCGATGCTCTGGTCCCAGCTGTTCGACCGCGCGTCCCAATAGCTCCAGCCGAGCTTGCGGGTGGCGAGGAGGAGAGTCGGGACCGGCGCCTCCTCCCGGATCTCCTCGACCAGATCGGTGCGCGGCCGCGGCAGGGCGAGCCCGGGCATGTCGCGTTCGAGCGCGGCGCCGACCGCCTCGGCCTGGGCGATCGTCACCGGCGGCGCCGCCAGCGCGATCCTGACCAGCGGCCGCGCCACGTCGAGCTCGATCGGCCCGGCGATATGCGCGTCCGGAAGGACATACCAGGGCGAGGCCGCGGGCAGCGCCGCCGCCGGGCCGCCGTCGAGCTCGACCGCCAATGATTGCCGGCCATCGGCCGCGAGCCGCCAGGCGAGCCGGCCGCGCCGCGCCGGCCCCAAAGTCAGCGGCGGCGAGCCGAGATCCTGCCAGCGGCACCGGCCGGTCGCGATCATCCGGCGAAGCAGGAGGTCGAGGAGGTCGGGATCGTCCGGGGCCTTGAGCGCGGACTGCGAACCTCCGGCGCCAAGCCCGAGGATGGCGCGGTCGTCCGGCTGGAAGTAATTTGCCGTCGGGTTCTGCAATTGCGAGGTCGGCAGCGGGCGGGCGGCGCCCCAGCCGCCTGCTTTCAGGTTGCGGACGATGCGGGCCTCGATGACGAGCGGCATGCCCGGCTGCGGCGGTAGGTCGAGGCGGTAGGCGATCTCCTCCGCCGCAGCGGTCGGGTGCGCCGCCGCCGTCTGGCGCAGCTGCTGCAGCCAGCCGCCGATCGGGCCGATCAGCGGGTCCGCCGGCGGGCCTTCGATCGGCGGCGGCTTTCTCAGCGCCTCCAGCAGCACCGCCGCGGCATGCTTGCAGTTGAAGCCGACGGGGCAGCTGCAGCGGCCGGTCAGCGCCACCGGATCGGTCGTCCCGATCTCGACAAAGACGTGGTAGGGGCGGGGCCGCGTTCCCTGAACCGAGGCGATCAGGCGCTGTCCGCCCTTGTCCGCGCGCAATTCGCGCACCGCGCCGCGGCGCTGGTAGGCCCGTCCCTTGTCGAGCTCGTGATGGAGGCACCGTCGGATGTCGCCTTCATCGAACGGAAACCCTCCGATCGGGGCGAGCCGGGCGCGGCCGGGAGAAGGGGTGTCGTGCAAGGGCGCCATCCGCTTTACGAGCCGGACCTTCGCGATCAGTGGCGATCGCGGCGCGATGCTGTCAAGCGCCGCCCCTGCCGGCCCGGCGCGCCGGCGCGATCGCTCCCCGGCGCCCTGCGGCTGCCGGCGTCGAAATCCGAATCGCGCGTGGCGGCCGCGGCGATAGCCGGGCGTCAGCGCAGCCGGAGCGGATTTCTATCGGGTTGCATCGTCGGATCGAGATTGCTTCGAAGCAATCTCGTCAAAGTCGCGAACCTGCCCGGTCGAAAACCGCTCTAATGCTCGCGCAGCAGCGAGCCGAAGCCGTCGATCGGATCGGCGATGCCGTTGCGGCGCAGCGCCCACCAGTAGGTCGCGGTGTTGATCGCCAGCACCGGCTTGCCGAGCCAGAATTCGGCGATGCCGGCGAGCCGCGCCATCGCGAGGTTGGTGCCGACCTGGATCACGGCTTCGACATCGGTTCCGTCGACGGCGAGGACCGCGTCGCGCAGCTCCTTTTCGGAGACATGGGCGATCAGCACCGGGCTCGCGCATTTGAGGCCGACGAGCCGCACCACCTCGAAGCCGCAATCGGCGAAAAAGCGGCGCACCTGCTGGTCGGCGACCGGCATGTACGGCGTCACGACGCCGATCCGCCGGATCTCGCCACAGCGCTGCAATGCCTGGCGCGAAGCGTCCGAGCCCATCGTGACCGCGACCCCGGCCCTGGCCTCGACCCGCTCGCGCAGTCTTTCGCTGCCGTCGAGGCCGTCCCAGAACGTCTCCGACGACATCCCCATGATCAGGTGGTCGGGCTCGCAGGTCATGACCCGGTCGACCGCCGCCATCAGCTCGCCGCGCACGGTTTGGATCAGCGTCTCGAAATCGGCGTCGCCCTGGATCGGGCGGTTGGGGATGTGGATGCGGCCGAAATGGTTGGTGACGCCGGGCGGGCGCATCGCGTCGAATTCCGGCTGCACGACCGTGTTGGTGCTGGGCGCGACGACCGCGAATTTGCGCCGCCAGCCGAGCGCGTCGGCCATCAGACGATCCGCGCGCGGCACTCGCCAAAGCCGATCGGCGCATAGCCCTCGCGCCGGCAATGGGCGCGGAAGATCACCTCGTCGCCGTTCTCGGTGAAGGTCCGGGTCTCGCCCGAGGCGAGCGCGATCCGGCGCTGGCCGTCCTGGCTCAGCTCCATCAGGCTGCCGTAGCCCGCGCTGGTGGGGCCGGAAATCGTGCCGGTGCCGAAGAGGTCGCCGGGCTGGAGGTCGCAACCGCCGCTGGTGTGGTGCGCGACCAGTTGCGCCAAGGTCCAATAGAGGTCGGTCGTGCTGCTGGCCGACATCCGGTGCGGCGGCAGCCCTCTCGTGCGCATCGTTTCGGTCAGCAGCAGCGCTTCGAGCGCGATGTCGAAGGCGCCTTCGCGCTGGTCGGCCGCGTCGGCAAGGTGAGGCAGCGGCCGCGGATCGCCCTCCGGCCGCGGCGGCTGCGCCGTGCGGAACGGCGCCAGCGCCTCGGCGGCGACGATCCAGGGCGACACGGTCGAGCCGAAATTCTTGCCGAGAAACGGCCCCAGGGGCTGCGATTCCCAGCCCTGCACGTCGCGCGCCGACCAGTCGTTGACGAGGCCGAGGCCGAAGATGTGCTCGCCGGCGCGGGCGATCGGGATCGGCTGGCCCATTTCGTTGCCGGGTCCGATCCAGACCGCCAGCTCGAGCTCGTAATCGAGCTTTTGCGACGGGCCGTAGCTCGGGGCCTCCTCATTGGGGGCCTTGCGCTGACCGCTCGGCCGCCGGATCGGCACGCCTGACGGGCGCACCGACGAGGCCCGGCTGTGATACGCGACCGGCACGTATTTGTAGTTCGGGCTCAGCGGGTTGTTCGGGTCGCGCCGCATCCCGCCGTTGCGGGCGTGATGGATGCCGGCGAAGAAATCGGTAAAGCCGCCGATCGCCGCCGGCAGGCGCATCGTGCATTGGGCGGCCTCGTGCAGCAGCCGCGGCGCCAGCCCCTCGGTCCTCGCCCGATCCGGGCCGTCGGCCGCGAGCAGCGCCGAGAGCCGCCGGCGCAGCGCCCGCCGGGGCGCAGCGCCCAGCGCCATCAGCGGGTTCAGGGTCGGGCCGGACGCCGCCTCGGCGGCGGTGGCCGCCTCGGCGGCGAACAGCCCGGCCGCGAGCCCCGCCGGCAGGTCGAAGATCATGTCGCCGATCGCCACCCCGCCGCGCGGCGCCCCGCCCGCCGGGCTGAACACCCCGAACGGCAGGTTCTGGATCGGAAACTCGGCATGGCCGTTGGCCGAGGCGACCCAGCTTTCGCGCCGCGGATCATGGGTTTCGTCGATCACGCTCATCGCCCTGGCCTCTTGCTCGCGATCCCTGGTGGGGCCGATCATCGGCGTTTGGGCGGCGGAAGGCGAGGCGCAAAATGACCGGGCTCGGGATGGGCGGGGCCTGATGCTGCGGTTCATCGATGCGCTGTGGCGCGTCGTCGGGCTGCTGCTGCTGGCGGTCGTGGCGGTGGAATTCGGCGTCGACGGCTGGCGGCGCTTGAGCCGGCGGCTGCGCTACCGCCGCCCGACCCGCCCCGACAGCGCAGCGACCGCCGACGCCTATGCCGGCGCCCAATGGGCGGTCGCCTATTTCGACGAGTTCCGCCGCGCCGTGCGGGTCGATTGGAAGCCCTATGTCGAATGGTGGCAGCGCCCGTTCCGCGGCGCCTACGTCAGCCTCGACGAGCGCGGGCTGCGGCCCACCCCCGGCGAGGACGCCGCGGATGACGGGGCGATCCGCATCCTGTGCTTCGGCGGCTCGACGATGATGGGGATGGGGGCGCGCGACGAGCATACGATCGCGGCCGTGCTGGCCCGCCGCCTTGCCGCGCTCGGGCATCGCGTCGCGGTCGTCAATTGGGGCCAGCTCGGCCACAACAGCACGCAGGAGGCGATTACCCTGCAACAGCTGCTGAAGGCCGGCGAGCGGATCGACATCGCGCTCTTCTGGGACGGCGTCAACGAGATGGCGTGCGCCGAGCAGACCGGCCGCGCCGACCGGCTCTTCAACGAAGCGCGCCGGCGCGCCGAGTTCAACCTGCTGCACCCGGAGCGGCGCCGCGACCTCGTCGTCGCGGCGGCGATGGCGCTGGCGCCGCGCACCTTGCGCCGGCTGCGCCGGCTGACCGGCCTGCCCTTGCGCGGGCCGCTGCCGGCGGCGGAGGCGGACTTGTCGCAGGTCGACATTCCCGGCCTTGCGCGCGCGGTGCTCGCCTGCTACCGGGCCAATCTGCGCCTGATACGGCTGTTGGCCCGCGAGCACGACTTCCGGCCGATCTTCTTCTGGCAGCCGGCGATCACGACAAAACGGTTCAAGACCGCTGACGAAGCGCGCTGGGAAAACGACTACACCAAGACCCCGCAGATGCGGCGGCGCCTCTACGAGGCGATCGTCGCCGAGCGCCGGGCCTGCCCCGAGCTGGCTCTGGCCGCCGATGCGGTCGACCTGTCGGCGCTCTTCGACGACTGCAACGATCCTGTCTACGTCGACCTCTATCATCTGTCGGAAGGCGGCAACGCGGCCGTCGCCGAGGCGATGGCGCCCGCGGTCGCGGCGGCGGCGGAGGCGCTCAGGCCGGCGCGCGAAGGCCGCCCAAGCCCCGGCTCGACGGCGTGACGGGCCCGCTCAGCCCTCGATCAGCGCGTCGAGCGTCGCGGCGAGGCGGGCGAGGTCGGGCCCGGCCGAGAGGCGGTGACCGCCGTTCTTGACCAGGGTCAGCGCTACGTCGCGGCTCGTCAGCCGCTCGGCGAGGCGCAGGCTGGTTTGCCAGGGGACCGCCGCGTCATCGAGGCCGTGCAGCAGGCGGACCGGACAGTCGATCGCGATCGGGGCGCGCAGCAGCAGATGGCGCCTGCCGTCCTCGATCAAGCCGAGGCGACAGGTGTAGCCGGCCGGGTCGTAATCCGAGGGAAGGGTCACCTCGCCGGCCTCGCGCAGCCGGCGCCGCTGCGCCGGGTCGAGCCGCGGCCACAGCAGATCCTCGGTGAAATCGGGCGCGGCGGCGATCCCGACAAGCGCGTGCGCCCGCCGCGGCCGGGCGAGCGCGGCCAGCAGCATGATCCAGCCGCCCATGCTCGAGCCGATCAAGGATCTGCGGCCCTTCGGTCAGCCGGTCGAGCACCGCCGTCGCATCCTGCGCCCAGCGGCCGATCGTGCCGTCCGCGACATCGCCGCTCGACGCCCCGTGGCCGAAATGATCAAAGCGCACGAAGGCATGGCCGCGGCGGCGGCAGTATTCGTCGAGGAACAGCGCCTTGGTCCCGGCCATGTCGGAATGGAAGCCGCCGAGGAAGACGACCCCCGGCGTCCTGCCGGCGAGCCGGCGGTAGGCGATTGTCGCGCCATCGCGGCGTGGTAGAATCTCGGGGGACGGCATCCGGTGAACGGGCGGCAAGGGCAATGAGCCTCGACGATAGCAGCGCGACGGTGGCCTCGGAAGGCCGTGCGCCGGCGGTGCTGCAGATCCTCCCGAGCCTGGTCTCGGGCGGGGCCGAGCGCGGCGCGGTCGACCTCGCCGGCGCCCTCGCCGCCGCCGGCTGGGCCTCCTATGTCGCCTCGGCCGGCGGCCCGCTGGAGCACGAGGTCGCGCGCTCCGGCGCCACCCACCTGACCCTGCCGCTCGCGTCGAAGAACCCGCTCGCGATCCGCCGCAACGGCACGCTCCTGGCGCGGCTGATCCGCCGTCTCGGGATCGACATCGTGCATGCCCGCAGCCGCGCCCCGGCATGGAGCGCATGGTCGGCGGCAGGGGCCACCGGCCGCCACTTCGTGACCACCTTCCACAACGCCTATGACGCGAGCGCGGCGCTGAAGCGCTGGTACAACTCGGTCATGGCGCGGGGCGAGCGGGTCATCGCGATCTCGGATTTCGTCGCCGAGCATGCGGCCAGCGTCTACGGCGTCGGCCCGGACCGGCTGCGCACGATCCCGCGCGGCGTCGACCTTGACCTCTTCGACCCGCAGCGGGTCGGGGCCGAGCGGATCGTCAGCCTGGCGCGGCAATGGCGGCTGCCGGACGGCGCGCCGGTGGTGATGCTGCCTGGACGGCTCACGCGCTGGAAGGGCGGGCTCGATTTCATCGAGGCGGTCGCCGTGCTCGGCCGGCGCGACATCTGCTGCGTCCTGGTCGGCCCCGAGCAGCGCCGCGGCTTTCGCCGCGAGCTGGAAGCCGCGATCGAGAAGCACGGTGTCGGCGGCCTCTTTCGCATCGCCGAGGATTGCCGCGACATGCCGGCCGCCTACATGCTGGCCGATGTCGTGGTGTCCGCGTCGAGCGACCCCGAGGGGTTCGGCCGGGTCATCGTCGAGGCGCAGGCGATGGGGCGCCCGGCGGTCGCCACCGACCACGGCGGGGCGCGCGAGACGATCATTCCGGGCGTCACCGGGTGGCTCGCGCCGGCGCGCGACCCCGCAGCGCTCGCCGCGGCGATCGGCGAGGCGTTGTCGCTGAGCCCGCGCCAGCGCGCGCTTTTGGCTCGCAATGCGATGGCGCACGTCGCCGGGCATTTCACCCGCGAGGCGATGTGCGCCCGCACGATCGCGGTCTATGAGGAGCTGCTGTTTCCGGAGGCTGCTGCGGATGATTCGGCCGCGGCCGCCCCGCTGGCGCTGCGGGCGTAGCGCGAGGTGACGCCGGGCGCGCAGGTGGCGGCGGCGATCGACATCCTCGATCTGGTCGAGGGCCATCCGGCCGATGATGCCGCCGCCGACTATTTCCGGCGCCGGCGCTATATCGGCGCCAAGGACCGGGCGCAGATTGCCGGCCATGTCTATGCCGTGCTGCGCCACCGCGCGGCGCTCGACTGGTGGATCGCGCGGCTCGGCGGCGGGGCGGCGGCGATCGGGCCGCGCAGTCGGGTGCTCACAGGCCTGGTGCTGGTCGAGGGCTGGCGGCCGGAGGCGGTCGCGGCCTGCTGCGACGGCGACCGCTTTCGCCCGGCCCCGCTCGACCGGGACGAGGAGCGGCTGGTGCGCGGCCTCGGCTCGCGCACCTTGCGCCATCCGCAGATGTCGCGCGCCGTGGCGAACGGCCTACCGGAGTGGCTCGAGCCCTATCTCGACCGGGCGCTGGGCGCAGGGCTGGAACGCGAGATGGCGGCGCTCAACGCCGCAGCGCCGATTGATCTGCGCGTCAACCTGCTGAAGGGCGACCGCGAAGCCGCGCGACGCGCGCTGGCCGCCGAGGGGGTTATCGCCGAGCCGACGCGCTGGTCGCCGATCGGGCTGCGGCTGCGCGTCCGGGCGCCGCTCTCGGGCCTCGCCGCGTTCAAGCAGGGGCTGTTCGACGTGCAGGACGAGGGCTCGCAGATCGCGGCCCTGCTCGCGGGCGCCCGGCCCGGCATGCGGGTCGTCGATTTCTGCGCCGGGGCGGGCGGCAAGACCCTGGCGTTGGCCGCCCAGATGGCCAATCGCGGCAAGCTCGTCGCCTGCGATGTCTCCTCCCGCCGGCTGGAGCGCGCGGCGCGCCGGCTGCGCCGCGCCGGGGTCGAGAATGTCGAGCGCCGGGTTCTGATCAGCGAGCGCGACAAATGGGTCAAGCGGCACCAGCGCGGCTTCGACCGGGTGCTGGTCGACGCGCCCTGCCTCGGCGCCGGGGTCTGGCGGCGCAACCCCGACGCCAAATGGCGCTCCGGCCCCACCGACCTCGCCGAATTGCAGGAGCGCCAGCGGCAGATCCTGCTGAGCGCGGCGCGTCTCGTCCGCCCCGGCGGCCGCCTCGTCTATGTCACCTGCTCGCTGCTGCGCGAGGAGGACGAGGACCAGGCCGAAGCCTTTCTCGCCGCCGCGCCCGATTTTGCGCCGCTGCCGGCCGCGCGGGTCTGGAGCGAGACGATCGGCGGCGACCCGCCGGGCGGCGCGCCCTATCTGCGGCTGACCCCGGCGCGGCACGGCACCGACGGCTTTTTCGTCGCCATCTTCGAGCGGCGGCAAAGCGCCGCCAAGGACGACCCGCCATGTCCGACCGTATCCTGATCCTCGATTTCGGCAGCCAGGTCACCCAGCTGATCGCGCGCCGGGTGCGCGAGAGCGGCGTTTATTGCGAGATCCACCCGTTCACGATCGCCGAGGAGGAGGTGCGGGAATTTGCGCCGGCGGCGGTCATCCTGTCCGGCGGGCCGGCTTCGGTGACCGCGGGCGCCTCGCCGCGCGCGCCGGAAATCGTCTTTGGGCTCGGCGTGCCGGTGCTCGGCATCTGCTACGGCATGCAGACGATGTGCGCCCAGCTCGGCGGCCGGGTCACCCTCAGCGACCATCAGGAGTTCGGCCGCGCCTCGATCGACATCCTCGGCGAGTGCCGCCTGTTCGACGGGCTGTGGCCGAAGGGCGCGCGCGAGCCGGTGTGGATGAGCCATGGCGACCGGGTCGACGCGTTGCCGCCGGGCTTTTGCGCGGTGGCGGCGAGCGAGGCCGCGCCCTACGCCGCGATCGCCGACGACGAGCGGCGCTTCTACGGCGTCCTCTTCCACCCCGAGGTCGCGCACACGCCGCAGGGCGGCGAGCTCATACGCAGCTTCACCCATCGCGTCGCCCTTTGCCGCGGCGACTGGACGATGGCGCGGTTCCGGGTCGAGGCGATCGACCGCATCCGCCGCCGGGTCGGAAAAGGCGGCGTCGTCTGCGGCCTTTCGGGCGGCGTCGATTCTGCGGTCGCCGCGGCCCTGCTGCACGAGGCGATCGGCGACCGGCTGACCTGCATCTTTGTCGACACCGGGCTGTTGCGCGCCGGCGAGGCCGAGGAGGTGGTCGAGCTCTTCCGCGGCCACTACAACATTCCGCTCATACATCGCGACGCGGGCGGCCTCTTTCTTAAGAGGCTCGCCGGCGTCACCGACCCGGAGGCGAAGCGCAAGGCGATCGGCGCCGCCTTTATCGACGTCTTCGACGAGGAGGCGTCGAAATTGGGCGGCGTCGGGTTCCTGGCGCAGGGCACCCTCTACCCCGACGTGATCGAGTCGGTGAGCCCCTTCGGGGGCCCCTCGGCCACGATCAAATCGCACCACAATGTCGGCGGCCTGCCCGAGCGCATGAAGCTGAAATTGGTCGAGCCGCTGCGCGAATTGTTCAAGGACGAGGTGCGCGAGCTGGGCCGCGAGCTGGGCCTGCCCGAGCGGCTCGTCGGGCGCCATCCGTTTCCCGGCCCGGGCCTGGCGATCCGCATTCCAGGCGAGGTCACGCCGCGAGAAGCTCGAGATTCTGCGCAAAGCCGACGCGGTCTTTATCGACGAGATCCGCAACGCCGGGCTCTACGACGCGATCTGGCAGGCCTTTGCCGTGCTGCTGCCGGTCCGCAGCGTCGGCGTCATGGGCGACGCGCGCTCCTACGATTTTGTCTGCGCCCTGCGCGCGGTGACCTCGACCGACGGCATGACCGCCGACTATTTCCCGTTTCCGCACGACTTTCTCGGCCGCGCCGCCACCCGCATCATCAACCAGGTCCGCGGCATCAACCGCGTCGTCTACGACATCACCTCAAAGCCGCCGGGGACGATCGAGTGGGAG
>CAVQSZ010000039.1:0-44778 GCA_963716115.1 uncultured Alphaproteobacteria bacterium | reverse complement strand
GTCCGTGATTGCTTTCCCGGCGAAGGCCGGGACCCATTGCTGCGATGGGCGTCGGCCTTCGCCGGTGTGGTTCACGAGTGGGTACGATCCGTCAGGTGCGATCCACTAGCGACAAGGCTCGGCCGGGAGGGTTTTTACGGGACCGACGAATGAGCATTTGAATCAAAGGGGCGGATTCGATCCAGGCTCCCGCGTCAGTAGCGGCCGCCGAGCTTCTTGTGGTCCCAGCTGGCGGTCTTGTGCGGGGTCACCTTGAGGACGACGCGTTTCGGGGCGCTGTCGAGGGCGCCGCGGCGGCCGCTTTCGGGGCTGCTGCGGCGATGGTCCATGACCCGCCGCACGGTTTCGACATCCTCGATGATCTCGCAACGGCCGCGCACCATGACGCCGCGCAGCTCGGCATAGCTGCCGCCGGTCTCGACCATCAGCCCGACCAGCGGGTTGCGGCGGATGTTCAGCACCTTCTGCGCCTTGGCGTAGGAGGTCATGTAGAAGGCGCCGTCCTCGACGTAGAACCCCATCGCCACGACGTGCGGAAACCCGTCCTGGTCGATCGTGGCGAGTGCGCATTTCGGGTTGTCGCGCAGGAATTGCGCCTGCTCGTCGGGGCTCAGCCGGATCTGCCGGCGCCGGCTGACCGGCGCCTGCGCTGCATCTTCGCTCATGATTTCGTCCTCGGCCCGTTTGGGGGTCAGCGGTTGGCGCCGGGGCGCCAGAGCACGTCCCTTGTGCCATTGTCGTTGAGCCGGCGGCCGAGGACAAAGAGGTGGTCCGACAGCCGGTTCAGATATTTGAGCGCCTCGGGGTTGACCGGTTCGGCCGCGGCAGAGCTCGCCGACCAGCCGCTCGGCGCGCCGGGTCACGGTGCGCGCCAGGTGCAGATAGGCGGCGGCCGGGCTGCCGCCCGGCAGGATGAACGAGTCGAGCGGGCGCAGCGCCGTGTTCATCTCGTCGATCTCCTGCTCCAGCCGCTCGACCTGGGCGGCGAGGATGCGCAGCGCCCCCGGGCCGCGCCGGCCGCCCTCGGGGGTGCAGAGGTCGGCGCCGAGGTCGAACAGGTCGTTCTGGATGCGGCCCAGCATCGCGTCGGCCGCCGGATCGGCGTGCAGCCGCGCGATCCCGATCGCGGCGTTGGCCTCGTCGACCGTGCCGTAGGCGGCGACCCGCAGGCTGTGCTTCGGCACCCGCGAGCCGTCGCCGAGCGAGGTCTCGCCCTGGTCGCCGCCGCGGGTGTAGATCCGGGTCAGCCGCACCATCGCGGACCGCCCGGCGCCAGCGCGATTTTCGATCGGGTCGGCGCGATTTCGGAGGTTGTCATTGCGAGGAGCGCATTGCGCGACGAAGCAATCCCGATCGGACAGGCGAGGTCGGCCCGAGATTGCTTCGCTTGGCTCGCAATGACAACGCGGCACCGGTTCGACCTGAACAAAATCTGCGTTAATGGTGCGACAGCAGCATCAGGATCGCCAGCAGCAGCAGCGCCAGCCCCTGCATGATGACCCGCCCCTGCATCAGCTTGTTCGAGCGCCGCGGGTCGCCGCCGCGCAGCATCGAGGTCACGCCGAGCCCGAGCACGGTCAAGGCGCCGAGCATCGCCAGCACCAAGAGGATCGTCAGAAAGGTCGACATGTCCGGAATATGGACCGCTCGCCCCGGCGCCGCCAGGGAAAGCGAGGCATCCTCAATCGAGGATTTCGAAATGCGCCTCGGTCGGGCGCATGGCGACGCCGTTGATCGGCAGCAGATCCTGCGGGCAGGCGGAAAAGGCGAGGATGCAGTCGATCTCGGCGCGCAGGGTCACCCCGCTGCCGGGGTGCTGACCGGCGGCCGGACCTCGACCCGGTTGCCGTCGACGACCGGGATGTTCATGAAGAGGTTGAGCGGCGCGGGCGTCTGCGGCGGCGTCGAGCCCGAGCGCCTTCAGCGCGGCGGCGAGGTTGTCGGTGCAGTTGTCGTGATATTCCGTGCAGCCCGAGCGTCTTGTAGCGCCAGCGGTCGCAGGCGGCGAAGAGCGTGTCGTGGATGCCGCCCGAGTTGTCCTCGACCAGGGTCAGGATCGGCCGCCGCCGGTTGGTGACCAGCGCATCGCCGACCGCCGGGATGATGTGCCCGATGCGCGACGCGGCTGTGCTCCATCGACATGAATTCGCCGAGGTCGCCGGCGTTGAACGCCCAGGTGTCGACGACCTGCTGGCCCGTGGTGTTGACGACCCTGACCCGCTGGCCCTTCTGGATGCGCGCGGCCTTGCCCCGGCGCGCCGGAATCTCGATCATGCCGCCCCGCTTCGTTCGATTGCCGCGCCGGCAAGTGGAGGCCCGAGGATCGCGTCTTGTCAACGCGATCGGATCGGCGCCGGACCTGTTGCATCTACTCAGATAGATATACATAATGCAAATAGTCTATCCGCGGAGGATTCCATGCAAGTCGCAAAATGGGGCAACAGCCTGGCAGTCCGCCTTCCTGCCGCCGTGGTCGACGCGCTGCAACTCACAGAGGGCGACGAGATCGAGATCCACGTTGCCGACCGGCGCGAGTTCGGCGTGTCGCGAAAGCCCGGACGCGAAGAGCTCTTGAAGCAGCTGCGAGCGTTCCGCGGGCGGCTTCCCGCCGACTTCAAGTTCGACCGGGACGAGGCGAATGCCCGGTAGCTTCTTCGACACCAACGTTTTGCTGTATGTCGCTTCCGGCGATCCCGCCAAGGCTCGCAGGGCCGAAGCCCTGATCGGCGGCGGCGGCAGGATCAGCGTGCAGGTGCTGAACGAAATCGCCAATGTCGCCCGCCGCAAGATGGGCATGTCATGGCCGGAGACGTATTCGTTCCTGGCGATGATCCGCGGATTGCTGCCGGTTGAGCCGATCACCATGGACATCCACGAAACCGGAGTGGCGCTCGCCGAGCGCTATCGCCTTTCGATTTATGACGCGATGATCGCAGCCTCGGCGCTGCATGCCGATTGCGACACGCTCTGGTCCGAAGACATGCACGCCGGGATCGTGCTGAACGAGCGGCTTCGCGTCGTCAATCCGTTCGCGGCGCCGGGCTGAAGAAGCAAAGGGGCCTGCGCATGACCGACATTCGCTCGCTCTCCGCCCGCGAGGCCGCCCGACGCATCGCCGAGGGTCGGCTGACCGCCGAGGAGCTGGCCGCGGCGTATCTCGACCGGATCGCGGCGCGCGAGGGCGTGGTCGGGGCGTGGGAATATCTCGATCGCGGGCAGGCGCTCGCGGAGGCGCGCCGGCGCGATGCGGAGGCGCCGCGCGGGCCGCTGCACGGGGTGCCGATCGCGGTCAAGGATTTGATCGACACCGTCGACATGCCGACCGGCTACGGCTCGCCGATCTACCGCGGCCATCGGCCGGCGGCGGACGCCGCCTGCGTGGCGCTCGCCCGCGCCGCCGGCGCGGTCGTCCTCGGCAAGACCGTCACCACCGAGTTCGCGGCCTTCACCCCGGGCAAGACCGCGAACCCGCGCAACCCGGCGCACACGCCGGGCGGCTCGTCATCGGGCTCGGCCGCGGCCGTCGCCGACGGCATGGCGCCCTTGGCCTTCGGCACCCAGACCGCGGGCTCGGTGATCCGCCCGGCCGCCTATTGCGGCGTCGTCGGCTACAAGCCGAGCTTCGGGCTCCTCAGCCGCGCCGGGGTCAAGCCGCTCGCGGACAGCCTCGACACGGTCGGCATCCTCGCCGGCAACGTCGAGGACGCGGCCTTTTTCGCCGGGGTGCTGGCCGAGCGGCCGGCGCTGCGCCGGCTCGCCGCGCCGGAGCAGCGCTCCGCGCTTCGGCCTCTACCGCACGCCGATGTGGGACGAGGCCGAGCCGGCGACCGCCGCCGCCCTCGATCTCGCCCGCGCGGCGCTGGAGCGCGCCGGGGCCGCGGTCGTCGAATTGGCGATCGCGCCCGAGCACCACGGGCTCAGCGAGGCGCAGGACATCGTCATGGGCTTCGAGATGTGCCGCTCGCTGGCGCACGAGCGGATCGCGCACAGCGCCGAGCTGTCGCCGCGGCTCGCCCAAATGCTCGATGCCGGGATGGCGATCGGCGCCGATGTCTACGACGCCGCGCTCGCCCGCACCGAGGCGGCGCGCGCCGGGCTCGACGCGTTTTTCGGCGGGTGCGACGCGGTCCTGGTGCCGGCGGCGCCCGGCGAGGCCCCGGCCGGGCTCGGCTACACCGGCAACCCGGTCTTCAACCGGATGTGGACCTTGCTCGGCGTGCCGTGCGCGACCCTGCCGGCGCGCTGGGGCGAGAACGGCCTGCCGACCGGCGTGCAGCTCGTCGGCCGAAGCCGCGACGACGCGAGGCTGATGGCCTGCGCCGCCTTTCTCGAGCAGGCGCTGGCCCGCTCCGCATGAGGGTCGCGCTCGCCGTTGCCGCGTTGGCGCTCGCCGGCTGCTCGGCGTTCGACCCCTACCCGACCTATCCCCGCGCCGCCGACGCCGGGGTGACGGACGCCGGCCCGCGCGTCGCGATCTGCTACGACACGCTCGTCAGCACCCTCGCCGAGGTGCAGAAGGCGGCGCAGCAGGAATGCGCGGCCGATGCCTCCGCCACCCCGGTCGACACCGACTGGCTCCTGCAATACTGCCCGCTGCTCTTGCCGGCGCGGGCGACCTTCGTGTGCGCGCCGAAAAAATAGCTCCGGCGACGGCACACGATGGTGCTTGACAATCCGTCGAGCCCGGCTCGTACACTTAACCGTTTGGTAAAGTGTTTGGACGGGAGGAAACCATGCGCGACCCGGGAAAGTCGCTCGATCCCGCTCGATCCCTGTACGCCCGCCTCGGCGGCTACGACGCGATCGCAGCTTTCGTTCGCGTGTTGATGCCCAGGCTGCAAAACGATCCGAAGCTCGGCATCTATTGGAAGGGAAAGTCGCTCGACAGCCGGCGCCGAGAGGACAAGCTCCTGATCGAGTTTCTCTGCGCGGCCTTTGAAGGCCCGGTCGAGTATTTCGGCCGCGACATGAAGACCTCGCATGACGGGCTTCACATCACCGGGGAGGAATGGGATATGACGCTCGCCCATATTGCCGGCAGCCTCGACGCGGTCGGTGTTGCCGAGCGCGAAAAAGCGGAGGTCATGGAGGCCGCGGCAAGCCTGAAGTGGGACATTGTGGAAGCGGCTTAGGCTGCGGCATGACGCGGCAGCGGCAGCCCCGAGGCGGTGCTCATAACGCTATGGCGACCAAAGCTCAACCGCTCGACGCCATCTTCGGGGCGTTGTCGGACCCGATACGGCGCGGGATCATAGCCCGGCTGACGCACGGTCCGTGCTCGGTAACAGTGCTCGGCGAGCCTTACGCGATATCGGCCCCGGCGATTTCCAAGCACCTTTCGGTGCTGGAGCGGTCGGGCCTGGTCCATCGATGGAAAGCCGGCCGAGTGCATTATTGCCGCCTGGTCGCCGAGCCGCTGCGGCACGCCGGCAACTGGATCGAGCAGCATCAGGCCTTCTGGGAGGGACAACTCGATGCGCTCGAAAATTATTTGAACGAGGAGGAGGGGAGATGCCAGGAGCCGTTACCGAGCCGGCCAGCCCCGCCATCCAGCTCCGCCGCCGCTTCCGCACACCGCCCGAAAGGGTCTTCCGGGCGTGGACGCGCCCGGAGGCGCTGAAAGCGTGGTGGCGCCCAAGCGGCTGGAAGGCCACGGCAATCGAGGTCGACCTGCGGGTCGGCGGCGAATATCGCATCGCGATGAGATGGGCTGGGGTGGGAGCAGAAGTTTGCGTCTCCGGCCATTTCCTCGAGGTGAGCCCGCCGGAGCGGCTCCGCTACAGCTGGCGCTGGGAGGGCGCCTTCGAAGGCATGCCGGAGACGCTCGTGACCGTCGAGTTTGCGGAAGCCGCCGGCGGGACCGAGCTCACGCTGCGCCACGAGAACTTCGCCGATGGCGCGGACAGGCAGCGGCATCGCGCCGGGTGGATCGCAGCGTGCAACCGCCTCGACCGAGTCCTTGGCCGCGATTGTGAACGAGCTGATCGGCAAACGATCAAGTGCCGGCGGCGCCCGCGACATGCCGTCCGCTGCGGGGGCTCGGCGGTATGATAGGATGGGGCCTTCGGGGGATGGCGGAAACGATGGATTACGAAGGCTTCTTCAACGACCGGCTGGGCGCGCTGAAGGCGGAGGGGCGGTACCGCGTGTTCGCCGAGCTGGAGCGGCGCTGCGGCGCCTTTCCGCGCGCCTTCGACCACCGCATCGGGGCCGAGGTCACGGTGTGGTGCTCGAACGACTATCTCGGCATGGGCCAGCATCCCAAGGTGCTGGCGGCGATGGCCGAGGCGCTGCAGGCGGCCGGCGCCGGGGCCGGCGGCACCCGCAACATCTCGGGCAACACCCACTATCACGTGCTGCTGGAAGAAGAGCTGGCCGATCTGCACGGGCGCGAGGCGGCGCTGGTCTTCACCTCGGGCTATGTCGCCAACGAGGCGGTGCTGTCGACCCTGGCGCAGCGAGATGCCGGGGACGGTGGTGCTGTCGGATGCGCTGAACCACGCCTCGATGATCGCCGGCATCCGCCACAGCCGGGCCGAGAAGCTGATCTTCCGCCACAACGACGCGGCGGATCTGGCGCGGCTGCTGGCGCGGGTCGAGCCGGGCCGGCCGAAGCTCGTCTGCTTCGAATCGGTCTATTCGATGGACGGCGACATCGCCCCGATCGGCGAATTGTGCGACGCCGCCGACCGGTTTGGCGCGATGACCTATCTCGACGAGGTGCACGCGGTCGGGCTCTACGGCGCCCGCGGCGGCGGCATCGCCGAGCGCGACGGGGCGATGCACCGGCCGACCGTGATCCAAGGCACGCTCGGCAAGGCGTTCGGGGTGATGGGCGGCTATATCGCCGGCTCGGCGGCGCTGATTGATTTCGTGCGCAGCTGCGCGCCGGGGTTCATCTTCACGACCTCCTTGCCGCCGGCCCTGGCCGCCGGCGCGCTCGCCGCGATCCGCCATCTGAAGGAAAGCACGGTCGAGCGCCAGCGCCACCAGGAGCGCGCGGCGACCCTCAAACGCCGCCTCGCCGCGGCCGGGCTGCCGGTGATGCCGTCGCAAAGCCATATCGTGCCGGTGCTGGTCGGCGACGCCCAGCGCTGCAAGGCCGCCTCGGACGCGCTCCTGCACCACCACCACATCTATGTCCAGCCGATCAACTACCCGACCGTGCCCAAGGGCGCCGAGCGGCTGCGCCTGACCCCGACGCCGTTGCACAGCGACGCCGACATCGACGCCTTGGTCGCCGCCCTCGGCGAGGTCTGGGACCGCCTGACCCTCGCACCGCGCCGCCTGAACCGCCGCCGCGGCCGCAGCGCGTCCGAGCCTGCGCCTGGGGCCATGGCGGGCGCCGCTCGCCTCTGCTTCCGCCGATCGTGATACGGTTCGGAAAAGACCGCACAGAGGCGAGGACCAGCCGACATGGATCTGAGGCCGGTGAGAGAGCGGGCGATCGAGGCGACCACGCGCTTTTTCTGGGACAGAAGCGGCTTTGTGCCCGACGAGGACAGCGAGGAGTGGGAGGCGGAGTACCGCCGCCAGTTCGAGCTGGCGAAAGGGCGCCAGGCGGCGGCGCCCGAGAACGATCGGCGGCCGCAGGCCGAGGCGGCGACGCCGGACCAGGCCGGATGGGCGGAGCTGAGCGGCCCGCCGACGCAGATCAGATGGGCGGCGGCGTTGCGCGCCGAGCGGATCGGGGAAGTTCGCGATCCGGGCGTCCGCGAGTGGCTCGCCGCCACCTGGACCAAGTCGAAGAGCTGGCTCGACACGCGCGAGCTGCCGACCCCGATCTTTCTCGAGCGCATTCGGCCGCATTATGCCGAATACCGCAAGCAGGCGGACGAGCGGGCGCGGCAGGAGGCGGCGGAGCGGCAGGCGAAGGCGGAAGCCGCCGACGACCTCCGCCGGCAGATCGAGAAGGCCGGGATCACCGTCGAAGGCCTGATCGAGCTGGTTGACATCGCCGAGCGGCTGCCGCCGCTGCCGATCAAGGCGAGGCTCGCCGAGCTCGACGGCGAAGGCCGCAATTTGCGCGTCTACGAGACCGACGATCCGGCGGCGCTGATGGTCCTCGAAAAGGGCGAGGACGGGCGCAGCGAGTACGCGATCGAGCGCGACGAGGGGCTGGTCGCCGATCTGCGGCTGCTGACGCGCGCACGCGAGCTGGCATAGCGCGAAGCCGGAGGAGGAGAGGGGCAATGGCGGACGCTCGGGAGGCGATGGAAGGGCTGAACGCCGCGGCGGGCGGTCTCCACATCTGGCTGCGCACCCAGGCCAACGCGCCGGCGCAGCGCCCGTGGTTTCGCGAGACCGGATTGACGGCGGCGGGTCAGGTGGCGACGGGCCGGGTCGGCGCCGCGCAATTGAAGCCGGTCGCGCATCGCTGGCGCTGGCGCGAGATCGCGCCCTATCTCGACCGCATCGCCGAGATCGCCCGCAGCGCCGATGTCTCGCCGATCGAGCTCGCCGAGCGCCAGCAGTTCCTGTTGACCAATCCAGGGCTCGGCGGGCGGCTGCAGGTCACCGCGACGATGCGCTGCGCGGTGTCGATCTACAATCCGGGCGATGTCGCCCCGGTCCACATCCACACGCCGAACGCCAGCCGCACGATCCTCTCCGAAAACGGCGGCTACACGACGATCGAGGGCGAGCGCTGCGCGGCGGCGCGCGGCGATCTGATCCTGACCCCGAACGGGACGTGGCACGACCACGGCAACGACGGGGCCGAGCCGGTGGTGTGGATCGATGTGCTCGACTTCCCGCTGATGGAGTTTCTCGACTGCGTGTGGCTCGACGAGGAATTCTCCGGCGAAACGCAGGGCAACGCGCGCGCCCAGCGGGCGACCCGCGACGGCGGGTATTCGCACCGCCTCTACGGGCAGGGCGGCCTCTTGCCGGGGTTCGTCTCCCACCATCGCGGCTTTGGGCAGGGCGCGACGCCGATGTTCCATTATCGCGGCGCCGATGTCCGGCAGGCGCTCGACGGGCTGCGCGGCGAAACGGGCGATCCCTACGAGGGGGTCGCGCTGCGCTTCGTCAACCCGGCGACCGGGGGGTCGGTGTTCCCGACCCTCGACTACCGGGCGCTGCTGCTGCGGCCGGGCGAGGAAACCCGCTTCAAGCGCGAAACCGCGAGCACCCTCTACCAGGTCATCGAGGGCAGCGGCATTACCGAGATCGGCGGCGAAAGCCTCGACTGGCGGCAGAACGACATCTTTGTCGCGCCGGGCTTCGCCTGGCGCCGCCATCGCAACACCGGCGACGGCGACGCCGTCCTCTACGCCGTGTCGGACGCCCCGTTGCTCGAAAAGATCGGGCAATACCGCGCGCAGGGCCGCCTCCCCGACGACACCGTCGCCGAGCTCGCCGGGTAGATGCCGATGCGCACAGCCATCCCCACCTGCCCGGCGCGCGAGGAAGCCAACGAGCGGGAACGGCAGGAGGATCAACAGCGCTGGGAACGGTATCTGTCGACCGGCGATGCGATCGCGCATGATGCGGTCGTCGAATGGCTCGACAGCATCGGGACCGACGCCGAGCGGCCATGCCCGAGCCCAGACGGCGGCGGGAGGCTTTAGAACGGATTTCTGTCGGGCAGCATCGTCGGATCGAGATTGCTTCGTCGCGGAGCCTGTCCTCGGGCCGCGCAAAGCGCGGACCCGTGGGCTCCTAACAAGAAACAGAGATGCTTTCGGCGGTGGGCAGCCCCCCTCACCCAGCTCCGGGTAAGGCTCGGGTTCGCCTCGCCAACCCTTCTCAACCCTCTCCCCCCGATCGGGGGGAGAGGGAAGGGTGAGGGGGGCCGCTCCGGGCGCCGCCTCGGTTTCATCCAGGGCGGGTCGGCCACAGGCCGGTGGGAAACTCGCAATGACGAGGATAACCGTTGTCATTGCGAGCCCACGGGTCGGCGCGCTGCGCCGCCCGAGGACAGGCTCCGCGAAGCAATCTCGTCGAAGTCGTGAACCTACTCGATCGGAAACTGCTCCAGCAGATCTTGATCTGTTGTTTTCGTTTCTGAAGGATAAGAAGTGAAGCTCGTCGAGGGACAGCCGTCGGGCTGTGTCGGCCCGGAGGTCGCCATGCCGGCCCGTACGGCCGCCGCCGTCGTCGCGCTCGCCGGGGTTTGCCAAAAGCCGGCATGCGGGGGATAGTGGGGCCTCCCGAGACGAGCTCGAAGGTCACCAGATGAGCATCGTGCAAGAGCTCTTCGATGATGCGATCGCGCTGCACAAGGATGGGCTGAGCCCAAGCCGGATCGGGCTCGCGCTGACCGACCGTTGGGAGGCCGAGCAGCTCGAGACGGCGGGAGAGGTGCGTCGCACCCGGAGCAAGACCGGCGCGCTGGAGCTGCGCTTTCCGAGCGGCGAACGGATCCTGTGGGACGGCGCCGCGTGGCGCTATCTGCCGGTGTGACCCGGCGTCGGCGGCCGTTGCCCCCGCCGACGATTCGCGGCTAGGCTGCGCCGCCACGAAAAATTCGGAGAAAAACATGACCGCCCAGCCCCAGGCCGCGCCCAGGAGCCGCGACAAGCCCGAAGCCCTCTACGGCAGGCTCGAGGAGCGCGTGCTGGCGCGCGACCAGATCGGCGCCGGCGAGGCTTATTACGACCTGTTGCGGGCCGGCCGGCCGTTGGCCGAGATGCTGGGCGAGGCGGTGCGCATCCATGCCCCCTACACCCATGTCCCCTACCACGAGCGGATCGACGACGGCTTTGTCAATTTCGTCAACAACGACCACTGCCTGTTGAGCGCCCGCGCCGCCCTGCATCTGAGCCGGATGGCGCCGCCGGAGTGCGCCGGGCTGCCGCTGGCGCAGACCTTCTGGTACATGCCGACGGGCCTCGACATCTGGAACCAGAAGATCCTGAAGGCGCCCGGCCATTACGCGCGCGCCCCCGGGTTTTCGCTGCCGCCCGGCCCGCCGCCGGCCCCGGCGGTCGTCTGGCCCGACCAGGAGCCGCTGCCGCTTTCGGGCCCGCTCGACGAGCGGCTCGACCACTGGATGACCCTCGTCCATCGCGGCCAGGTGATCGACGCCTACCGCGTCTTTCTCGGGCTGATGCAGAACCCGGCCGAGCGCAAGCCGGTGCTGGCCCAGCTGGTGCTCGCCGGGCTGATGGACGTGCAGGACCGCGCCCTCTACAACCGCTCCTACACGACCGGGCACAAGGCTTTCCGCGCCCGCGCCACGGTCGAGCTGGGGAACGCGATCGGCTGGGACGACGCCCATCAGGTGGTCTATGCCGGGGCGCTCGACATGGCGGTCGGGCCGCGCTGGTACTCGACCTACGAGATGGCGTGCAACTGCGTGACGATGTTCATCGAGGGCGAGGCGGTGCACGCCGTCCCCTACCGCGGGACGACCGAGCGCGAGCGGGCGCTGCTCGCCAACACCGAGGCCCTGAGCCCGGTCGAGCAGGAAACGCTGATCGACGCCGTGATCCGCCAGCCCGAGCCGGCCTATGTCGAAGCCCTGACCGCCCTCTTGCGCGCCGGCAAGAGCCCGCGCCGCATCCTCGACGCGTTTCAGCTCGGCGCCGCCCAGGCGATCCTGGAGACGCAGAACCCGAACAACTTCTCATTGCCGCAGCATTGCTGTGAATATCTGAACACGCTCGGCTGGTATTACGATAATTTCGAGCATCCGCAGCAGTTGAAGCTGCTCTACGTCGCCGCCGCCTACCTCAACCGGGCGGCCTGGCACCAGCGCCACACCGGCGATCTGCAGCCGGTCGAAATCCGCGCTCCGAGCGGCGCCGACAAGCTGCCGCCGGCGGCGCTGCTGGCGCGGGTCAGCGCCGCCGTCCTCGCCCTGAACGGGCCGGAGAGCGTCGCCTGGACCAAGGCCTACGCCGACAGCGGCGCCGACCGCGGGCCGCTGGTCCAGGAGCTGGCGCTGCTCGCGAGCCGCCTCGGCAACGACCCGCACAACCAGGAAATCGGCAAATGCCTGTTGGAGGATTACGGCAAGAACCGCGGCCATGACCGCGACCGGCTGCTGCTCGCCTGCGCGCACCACACCGCCGTCCACCGCAAATACGGCGACCCGCTCGACGCCAGCCGCCGCTTCGGCAAGGCGATGGGGATCGCCGCGCTGCAATAGGGCGGCGGCCGGCGGCGAGGGCGGCGCCTTCGTCCGGCTGCTCGCCGCCGCGGCGCTGCTGGCGTCGGTCGCCGTTCCGGCGTGGGCCGAGGACATCACCGCGGTCTACGCCGTCTATTGGGCCGGGCTGCCGGCGGCCGAGCTGCGCCTGACCCTGCGCGACGGCGAGGCGTCGTATCGGCACGAGATCGAGATCCGAAGCGAGGGCCTGCCCCGCCTGTTGTCGCGGTTCGCCGCAACCGCGCTGGCCGAAGGGCGCATAGCCGCGGGGGGTTCGGCCGAGCCGTCGCGCTACGACGCCGTCTACGATCTGCGCAAGCGGCGCGACCGCCATATCGCCATGCGTTTCGTCGGTCGCGCGGGCGCCGTCATCGCCGAGCGCGGCCCCGAGGACACCAGCCGCAAGCCGCCGCTCGCCGAAGCCTTCCGCCGCAATGTCGTCGACCCGCTGAGCGCGCTCGAACGCATCCGCGAGGCGTTGCGCGGCCGGGGGCTGGCACAAGACGGCACGTTTTCGATACCGGTCTATGACGGCGCCCGGCGGTTCGATGTCGTCGGCCGCGTCCCGCCAAAAGAGGATCGCGGCGACGGCGTGATCCGGGTCGAGCTGAACCTGCGGCCGATCGCCGGGTTCAAGGGCGAATCGAGCGACGACGGCGACCCGGACGACGCCCCGCGCCCGGTCGAGCTCAGGCTCAGCGACGATGCGCGGCTGGCGCCGTTGTCGATGACGGCGCAGGCGTTCTACATGCCGCTCGTGGTGCAGCTGCACCGCCTGTGCCCAAAACCGGAGGGCTGCTCTTAAGGACCCCCCGGCAGCTTTCATAAAGTCAGGTGTTGACCCAAGTGTTGCCCGCCCATATGGTTAGGCAGATGCCTAACCAATCGACCCGGCTCGACCGCATCTTTCATGCGCTGGGCGACCCGACCCGCCGGGCCGTGTTGAGCCGGTTGAGCGGCGGGTCGGTCGCGGTCGGCGAGCTGGCGCGGCCGTTCGCGATGGCCTTGCCGTCGTTCACCCAGCACCTTCGCGTTCTGGAAGATTGCGGCCTCGTCCAGTCTCGAAAATCAGGCCGCGTGCGCACCTGTCGGCTCGTGCCGCAGCAGATGGCGGCGGCGGAAGGCTGGATCGCCGAGCAGCGTGCGGTCTGGGAACGCCGGCTCGATCAATTGGACGATTATCTCAAAGAGCTGAAGGAGCCCACGTCATGACCGATCCCCGCCTCGACCTCGTCCTCGAGCGCGTCGTCGAGGTCCCGCCGCGGCTGGTGTGGGCCGCCTGGACCGAGCCGAGCCGCCTCGTCAAATGGTTCACGCCCAAGCCGTGGACGACCGTGGAGTGCGAGATCGACCTGCGTCCGGGCGGCGTCTTCCGCACCGTCATGCGGTCGCCCGAAGGGCAGGAATTCACCCATGTCGGCTGCTATCTCGACATCGTCAAAGACAAAAAGCTCGTCTGGACGATGGCCCTGGGGCCGGGCTACCGGCCGTCGGGCGGGTCGCCGGGAATTCCGTTGTTCACCGCCGTCATCACCCTCGAGCCCCATGAAAAAGGAACGCGATACATCGCCCTCGCCATGCACCAGGACGAGGCGGGGCGCACAAAGCACGAGGAAATGGGGTTTCACGAGGGCTGGGGCAAAGCCCTCGATCAGCTCGTCGCCTGCGCGGGCCGGATATAGATGTCGCGTCGACCAACGCAAGCTCGCCTTGGCCGGATTTGTTCAGGCTTGGCCCGTCGGGCGGCTATTCGACGATCGGCTCGTCGGGGACGGTCGGCTTGGGCCGGTGCGGGGCCTGCCCGGCGTCGAGCAGCAGCTCGAGCGATTGCCTGTCGATCCCGTCGCACGCCATCGCCAAGCCCAGCGCCGGGTGCTCCAGCAGCTCGGCCAGCGAATATTCCTTGGGTTGCGTCCCCATCGCTTCTCTCCCGGCGCGCATTGCGCTTGCGGGCGAAATCGGCATCGACGGCGCGATCTTCAATTTGAAATAGACCTTCGCCTTCTGCGGCGCAGCCGGGGTCCGTGCTCTGCGCCACGTTCCCGTTACGTCGTCCTCTTGACCTGAGCCCGGCGGCGTGGGCAGGGTGAGAAGCAGGCGACAGGGAGGGCAGGCATGACCGCGACGATCCGGCCGTTCGCGCGCATCCCCGAGGGAGCGCAGCCGCCCTATCTGCACCCCGATTACGGCAGCACCGTCAAGCGCGCGCCGAAGCAGCCGCCGATCCGGCTCGACCACACCCTGACCGAGGTCACCGGCCCGACATTCGCCGATGGCTGGGCCGGCCCGGATGCGGCCGACCTGACCCGCGCGCGCAACGAGGCGCCGCTCGGCGAGCGGATCATCGTCACCGGCCGCGTGCTCGATGAGGATTGGCGGCCCGTGCCGGGGACATTGGTCGAGCTGTGGCAGTGCAACGCCGCCGGCCGCTACCGCCATCCGGTCGACCAGCACGACGCGCCGCTCGACCCCAATTTCGACGGCGTCGGGCAGGCAGTGACGAACGAGCGCGGCGAGTACCGCTTCCTGACGATCAAGCCCGGCGCCTATCCCTGGCGCAACACGCATAATTCGTGGCGGCCGGCGCATATCCATTTCGGCGTGTTCGGCCCGGCCTTCGCGACCCGGCTGGTGACCCAGATGTATTTCCCCGGCGACCCGCTGCTGGAATTCGACCCGATCTTTCTCGGCACACCAGACCCTGCGGCGCGCGGCCGGCTGGTGTCGCGCTACGACCCGAACCTGAGCGAAGCCGAATGGGCGCTCGGCTACCGTTTCGACATCGTGCTGCGCGGCCGCGAGGCGACCCCGATGGAGCGCGCCTGACATGGCCGAAAGGCTGGTCCAGACGCCCTCGCAGACGGTCGGGCCGTTCTTTCACCTGGCGCTCGACCGCCCGGGCTGGGCCGATCTGACCGCCGGCAACCCGCGCGGCGAGCGAATCGTCGTCGCGGGGCGGGTCGTCGACGGCGACGGCGCCCCGGTCGCCGACGCCTGCCTCGAATTGTGGCAGGCGAACGCCGCCGGCCGCTACGCCCACCCCGACGACGCCAGGGCCGAGGCCCCGCTCGACCCCAATTTCCGCGGCTTCGGCCGGGTCTCGACCGACGCCGAGGGCGGCTTTCGCTTTACGACGATCCGCCCCGGCCCGGTTCCCGGGCGCGGCAACGCCTTGCAGGCGCCGCACATCGCGGTCGCGATCTTCGCCCGCGGGCTCTTGAAGCAGCTCTTCACCCGGATCTACTTCGCCGACGAGAGGGCGAACGAGGCCGACCCGGCGCTGCTGTCGATCGACGACCCGGCGCGGCGGCGAACCTTGCTCGCCATCCGCGCCGACGGGACGGGCGCCGCCGCCTATCGGTTCGACATCGTCCTGCAGGGCGAGGGCGAAACCGCGTTCTTCGAGCTGTGAGGCGGCCTTACAGCATCTGGCCGCCGTCGACCGCGATGTTCTGGCCGGTGACCCAGCCGGCGAGCGGCGAGCACAGAAAGACCGCCACCCGCGCCACCTCCTCGGGCGCGCCGAGCCGCCCGAACGGGATGCTTCTGAGGATCGCGTTGTAAAGGTTCGGGTTGCTGTTCCTGGCCCGCTCCCAGGTGCCGCCGGGAAACTCGATCGAGCCGGGGGCGATGCAGTTGACGCGGATGCCCTTGCGGGCGAGCTGGGCGGCCGACGTCTGGGTATATTCGAGGATCGCCGCCTTGACCGCGCCGTAGGGCGGGGTGCGGGCGGAGGCGCGAAACCCGGAAATCGACGAGATGTTGAGGATCGACCCCGCCTCGGATTTTTCGAGGTGGGGCACGGCGGCGCGCGTCGCCCGGACCGTCGCCAGGAGGTCGACCGAGATGCTCGCCGCCCATCCCGCCTCGTCGTCGCTGGTGCCGAAGGCCGAGGCGTTGTTGACCAGGATGTCGACGCCGCCGAGCGCCTCCGCCGCCGCCTCGATATAGCGCGGGATGGCGTCGGCGTCGGCGAGGTCGCAGGCGGCGGCATGGGTCGCGCCCCCGTGCCGGGCGATTTCCGCGCGCGCCGCCTCGAGCGCCGCCGCGCCGCGCGCGCAGATCGACACCCCGGCCCCGGCCGCGGCCAGGCCGAGCGCGATCGCCCGCCCGATCCCCCGGCTGCCGCCGGCCACCACCGCGCGCTTTCCGCCGAGATCGATGTTCATCTCCGGTCCCTTTCAAAATTGGCCGTCCGGCCGATTTTCGCCGCCGCGGCCGCCGGCGTCGAGACCGCAGGCCCGCGCCCACGCCGGCAGGATGCGGAAAAGCCCGGAATGACGAAGAGCGCTTTTTGGCGGCGCGCTGGGCCGGCGGCAGTGGAGGCGCGATATTATCGCGCCGCGGGCCGCCCCTGCGGACCGCGATCCGGCCTCACCGGATCAGGTCGACGAGGATGCCGAAGATGAAGACCGTGACCCCGCCCCACAGCAGAAGCGCCAGCAGGGTGTGGCCGCGGCCCGAGCCTGGCGTCGTCCGAGAAAGAAAGGGTGACCTGAGCATCGGCATGGCGCCGCTCCTCCGTCATCTGGCGAACGGAGCCTAGCCGCGGCTCGCCGGTTCTGTCGAACGAAATCGTTAACCAATGGTCGAGAAACCAATGGTCGAGCCGGGGCGCCGGGGCGCGTCGGCAGGGAGGAACGGGATGAAGGCGCTCGCGGGTGTGCTGCTGGCATTGTGCGTCGCCGGCGCCGCACGGGCCGAAAGGCTGACGTTCAATCTCTACGATTTCGCCTTCGAGAGCGGCCGCATCGCGCCCGAGCTGCGCATCGGCTACGAAACCCACGGCAGGCTGGACGCCGGCCGGAGCAACGCGATCCTGCTGATCGACGGGAAAGCCGGCGGAACGCCCGCCTTCGAGGCCGCGATCGGGCCGGGCCGGACCTTCGACACCGACAGATATTTCGTGATCGCGGTCGACCCGATCGGCTGCGGCGAATCGTCGTCGCCGCGCGACGGGCTGGGGCAGGATTTCCCGCGCTACACGATCCGCGACATGATGGCGGCGCAGCACGCGCTCGTCACCCGCGGCCTCGAGCTGTCGACATTGCGCGCGGTCGGCGGCAGCGCGATCGGCGCCGATATCGGCCTCGAATGGGGCATCCATCACCCCGAGATGGTGCGCAGCCTGATCCTGCTGGCCCCGAGCCCCAAGGCCGCCGCGCATTTCCGGCTGACCATCGATCTGCTGACCTCGATCATCGCGCTCGACCCGGAATGGCAGGGCGGGCGCTATGCCCACAACCCGGTCGAGGGGCTGCGCCTCGCCGGCATGCTGTATTATCCCTGGTCGGTGTCGGCGGCCTATCTCGACCGCATCCCCCAGCGGCGCCGGGCGGCCGAGCTGGAGGAGAGCGCCCGCTCATTCGGCGACTGGGACGCCAACTCGCTGGTGCTGCGCCTGGCGGCGAGCCGCGCCCACGATGTCTCGGCCCCGTTCGGCGGCGACATGAACGCGGCGCTGGCGCGGGTCGCCGCCCCCGCCCTCATCCTGGCGAGCGCGAGCGACCGCCTGATCGGGCTCGACGGCGCGCGCCGGCTGCGCGACGGCGTCAGGCGGCCGAGCTACGAGGAAATCCCGTCCGATCTCGGCCATCGCGCGATCGCCGCCGCGGCCGGGACCCCGGAGGGCGATTTTATCGACCAGCAGATCCGCTTGTTCCTGGCCAAGGTGGAATAGGGGCCAGGGTGGAATAGGCTCACGAGGCGAAGCGGGAGGGCGACCCCCAACCCCTGCCGAGCTGGGTCAGAAAGGGCTGCGAGGCTTCGGCCGCGAGCTTGAGCCCGAGCTCGCACAGCCGGGACGAGGTCTCGACCCAGCTGTCGAAGCGGCTGCGGGCGAACCCGGCGTCGATCTCGATCGCATCGACCAAGGTCCTGACGCCGAGCATCTCAGTCGCGCGGCGCGCCGCCGCGTCGATCTCCGAGCGGGCGAGCCCGGCCAGCTCGTTGCCCAGCGCTTCCAGCCCGTGCGCCAGCGCCGCCTGCGACCGGGCCAGCGCGGTGAGCACGTCGCCCTCGATCGAGGCGGGCTCGGCCGCGGTCGCCTGCGCCCGCGCCATGAGCACGTCGCGCTCGATCGAAGCGGGCTCGGCCGCGGTCGCCTGCTCGGGCGCCGTCACCTCCGGCGCCGCGATCTCCGCCGCAACCGCCCCGGCTGCGGACCCGGCCGCGAACCCGGCCGGCAGGCCGGTCGGCGCCGTCGCCTCGTCCGGAGCATCGATCGGCCGGAGGCCGCGCTTTCCCTTGGCATCCATCGCCAAAACCTCTATTCTGCTGCGTCGCACAATGACAGAATAGGGAGACTTTTGGCGCACGGCAAGGTCTATTGTGCGTCGCACAATCCGTGGCCGGAGGCCTCCACGCGCAGCGCCGTGTTGTCGGCGCCGGTGACCCGGACGGTCGCGCCGGCAGGCAGGTCGGGCCCTTCGATCCGCCACACCGTGTCGTCCACCTTGAGCCGGCCGCGGCCGTTGACGATCGCCTGATCCAGGGTGAACGACCGGCCGATATAGGTTTCGGCGCGGCGGTTGAGGGCGCCTTCGGGCCGCTTTCGGCGGGCGCGGGCGAAAACCAGCCGGCCGACCGCGACCCCGGCGATCGCAAAAGCGGCGAACAGCAGCGCCTGATATTCCCAGCCGAGACCGGGCGCGAGCCGGTCGACGACGGCGACCGCCAGCGCCGCCGCCGCGAGCCAGATGCAGACCATGGCAGGGCTGGCGATTTCGATGACGGCGAAGACCGCCGCCAGCACGAGCCAATGCCAGACCTCCATCAGCGTCGCTCGGGCGGCCCGGCGACGGCGGGCGGCGGCGCGGCGCGGGTGGCGAAGCTTTCGCGCGCGAGCTCGGCGATGCCGGCGAGCGAGCCGATCATCGAGGCGCTTTCGAGCGGCATCAGGATCACCTTCCCGTTCGGCGTCGCGGCGATGCGGCCGAGCGCGTCGATATAGCGCTGCGCCACGAAATAGTTGATCGCCTGGATGTTGCCGCGGCCGATCGCGTCGGAGACGAAGGTGGTCGCCTTGGCCTCGGCCTCGGCCTGCCGCTCGCGCGCCTCGGCCTCGCGAAAGGCCGCCTCGCGCTGCGCCTCGGCGGCGAGGATCACCGCCTGCTTCTCGCCTTCGGCCTTGAGCACCGCGGCCTGCTTGAAGCCTTCCGCGTCGAGCACGTTGGCGCGCTTTTCGCGCTCGGCCTTCATCTGCCGCGCCATCGCGGCGACGAGCTCGGGCGGGGGTGCTATGTCCTTGATCTCGACCCGCTGCACCTTGACCCCCCAGGGCGTGGTCGCGGCGTCGACGACGGTCAGGAGCTGGGTGTTGATGCGGTCGCGCTCGGACAACAGCTCGTCGAGGCTCATCGAGCCCATCACGGTGCGGATGTTGGTCATCGCCAGGTTGAGGATCGCCTGCTCCAGATTGGCGACCTCATAGGCGGCCTTGGCGGCGTCGAGCACCTGGTAGAAGACGATCGCGTCGACCGTGACGACCGCATTGTCGCGGGTGATGACGCTCTGCGAGGGGACTTCGAGCACCGTCTCCTTCATGTCCAATTTCGTCCCGACCCGGTCGATGACCGGGACGATCAGCGCCAGCCCCGGCTCCAAGGTGCGCACGTAGCGGCCGAACCGCTCGACGGTCCATTCATAGCCCTGCGGCACCGGTTTGACCGCGGCCGCGACATAGATCACCGCGAACGCGACGACGAGCAGGACGAACACGGTAAAAGGGCTGAGCATGGCGGTGTCCCACCGGGCTGTTGCGAGGCGCCGGGCGATAGTAGGCCGAACCGATCCGCCCGTCTTTTTCATGGCGAGCATACCGGTCGGCGGTAAATCTTGGGTTAGGGTTGCGCTGCCGCCGCCGCTTGCGTCACAGCCGGCGCGGGCGCAGCAGATGGTGGTGGTCGGGCGCGTAGAGGCGGCTGTCGGCGGCGGGACCGGCGGCCAAGGCGCGGCCGACGAGGATCAGGGCGGTGCGGGTGACGCCGGCTGCCTTGACCTGGCCGCGGATCGTGGCCAGGGCGCCGCGGATCAAGAGCTCGTCGGGCCAGCTGACGCGGCAGGCGACGACCGCCGGGCAGTCGGCGCCGTAATGCGGCTCCAGCGCCCGGACCACGCGGGCGAGGTTGGCGACCGAAAGATGGATCGCCAACGTGGCGCCGGCGGCGGCGAGGCGGTCGAGATCCTCGCCCTCGGGCATCGGCGAGGAGCGGGTCGCGGTGCGGGTCAGGATCACCGTCTGGGCGATCTCGGGCACGGTCAGCTCGCAGCCGAGCGCGGCGGCCGCCGCCGCGAAGGACGGCACCCCCGGCGTCACATCGTAGGGGATGCCGAGCGCGACGAGCCGGCGCATCTGCTCGGCGATCGCGCCATAGAGCGACGGGTCGCCGGAATGGAGGCGGGCGATGTCGAGCCCCTGCGCGTGCGCGTCCGCCATATGCGCGACGATCTCGTCCAGGGTCAGCGGCGCGGTGTCGACGACGCGCGCGCCCGGCGGGGCGGCGGCGAGGATCGCGCGCGGCACCAGCGAGCCGGCGTAGAGGCAGACCGGGCAGCGCTCGATCAGCCGCAACCCGCGCACCGTGATCAGATCGGGCGCGCCAGGGCCGGCGCCGATGAAATGCACCGTCACCGGGGCTCGCGGCCGAGATAGCCGCGCGGGGTGTAGAGCCGGGGCGGGTCGCCGCCGAGCAGGCGGGTCGCGCTGCTGCCGACGATGACCAGGGTCAGCATGTCGATGTCGGCATCGGCCAGCCCGGCGAGGGTGAGGATGCGGCGCTCTTCGCCGTCGCGGCCGAGGTTGCGGCCGAGAAACACCGGGGTTTCGGCCGGGCGGCGGCGCCGCAGGATCGCGGCCGCCTCGGCGAGATGGGCCGGCCGCCGCGCCGAGCGCGGGTTGTAGAGCGCGACGACGAAGTCGGCCGCCGCCGCCGCTTCGAGGCGGGCCCGGATCGCCGGCCACGGGGTCAACAGGTCGGACAGCGAGATCGCGCAGAAATCATGGCCGAGCGGCGCCCCGGCCCGCGCCGCGGCGGCCTGCAGCGCCGAGACGCCGGGGCAGACCGCAATCTCGACCCCGCGCCACGCCGGCTTCGCCTCGCGGTCGAGCAATTCGAAGACCAGTGACGCCAGCCCGTAAATCCCGGCGTCGCCCGAGGAAACGAGCGCCGCCCGGCGCCCCTCGGCGGCGAGGTCGAGGGCCAGCCGCGCCCGCGCCTCCTCCGCGCCGAGCGCGCCCGGATGCCGGCGCTTGCCGGCGATCGAGCGGCCGAGCAGGTCGAGGTAGAGCCCGTAGCCGACGATGTCGCTCGCCTGCGCCAGCGCGGCGCTCGCCTCCGGGGTGCGCCAGGCGGGGTCGCCGGGGCCGATGCCGACGATCGCCAGGCTGCCGCGCGGGCGGCCGATCGCCTCGGCGTCGATCGGCCGGACGGCGCGGGCCACGGCGCAGGTCGCGCGCTGCGATTTGCGCTTTGGCGCGACGAGGCTGCCGCCGGGGCCGGCGGCGGCGAGCGCCGCGCCCTCGGCCACACCCCAGCAGCCGGCGGCGCGGAACACAGCTTCCGAGCGCTCGGTCAGGCGGTCGGTCTCGGCGAGCAGGCGGGCGGCCGGGAAGAACCGCGCCGGCGCGCCCAATGCTGCCGCAAGCGCATGGATGCCGGGCTCGGCGAGCTTCAGCTCGACCGACACGACCGCCGCGACCGCCTCCGCCGCGAGCCCCGCCTCGGCCAAGGTCGCATGCGCCAGATCGGCGATCTCGGCGGCCGGGCAGCCGCGCTCGCAGCCGATCCCGAGCGCCAGCACCGGCGGGTGATAGACGAGCGCGTCTTCCCCCGGCGCGACCGCGCGGTCGGTCACCACGACGCGCCGTTCGGCCGCCGGCGCCCATCGGATCGCCCCGGCGCGCAGCCACGCGCCGCCGCCCGCCTCCTCGATCAGCGCTGCCGGCTCGCCGCGCAGCAGCGCCGCGGCGACCGGCTTGACCCGTTCCGGGTCGGCGATCCGCCATCCCGGCGGCGGCTCGTCGAGGGCGAGGCCGAGCCGGATGTCGCCCGCCGTGGTGATCGCCGCGGCCCCGCCGGTCAGCTCGGCGACCGCGCGGGCCAGCGCGTTCGCGCCGTGGTGGCCGCCGAGCAGCGGTATCGCCGCCGAGCCGTCCTCGGCGACCGCGACGACCGGCGGCTCGTCGCGCTTGTCGGCCAGCAGCGGGGCCACCGCGCGGATCAGGATGCCGGCGGCGCACAGGCCGACGATCGGCCGGCCGGCCGCGAACAGCCGGGCGATGTGCGGGGCCGCGCGGTCCCAGCCGTGGTCCCAATCGGCGGGATAGGCGCGCGGGCCGTGCAGCTCGGCGCCGGGCCACGCGTCCCGCAGACGCCGGCCGAGCGCCGCGCCGGACGGGCCGAGCGCCACGATCGCGATCCCGGCCGGCAACGCGCCGGTCATGGGGTGCTCATGCTTGTCCATCGCGGCCGGAGATTGCGCGCTTTGCCGATCGCCGGCGAGCCCGATCTCCGCGATCGACCCGGACCCGGCGACCGCCCCGCCGCGGTCTTCGCGGCCCCGGCCGGGAGCGCGCCCGCGCCCTCGCGGGTGCGGCAAATATCGGGATCTGTGAGCTGCCTCACACTTGATTCAGCAGGTATCGTGTATCGTCGTCGCTTTCTGCAGCCTGAACGAGGGAGGTCGGCGTGGCTTACATCTTCAAGGGCCGGATTTGCGGGTTCATCTGCGCCGAATGCCCGGAGGCGCTGTCGGCGGTGACGGTGCGCCTGTACCGCAGCCGATCGGGTCAAAACGTCGCCGCGCTTGCCGCGGCCAACCCCAAGGACACATTGGCCGTCCTCAGCGACGAGGAGGCGGGCGCGAAAGCGGCCTCGCTGCTCGCCGAGGCGACGACCGACGCGAACGGCAATTTCACCATCGCCATCGACGAGGAGCGCCAAGGCTACCGCGGCGAGGCGTTCGAAATCGACATCTATTGCGGGACGGTGCCGCACCGCAAGCCGACGCCGCAGCCGCCGCAGCCGCGGCAATTCTCGGTCACCACCTTGCAGCCGATGTGGCGGCAGGCCGAGGGCGGCTTTGTCGCCGCCTGGGAGTACTGCATCCCGCAACGCATCTGGTGCTACCTGCGAGGGCTGTTCGGCGCCTGGACGATCTGCGGACGCATCACGGTCTGCGACACGAAGAGCCCGGTCGGCGGCGTTCGTGTGCGCGCCTTCGACGTCGATTGGCTGCAGGACGACGATCTGGGCTCGGGGGTGACCGACGGCGACGGCCGCTTCCGCATCGACTACACGACCGCCGATTTCGAGAAGACGATCTTTTCGCCGGGGCTCAATGTCGAGCTGATCGGCGGGCCGGATCTCTATTTCCGGGTCGAGACCCTGGCCGCCACGCCGCTCCTGGTCGAGCCGCGCGCGCGGGGGCGGCAGCCCGACCGCGAGAATGCGGGCCCCTGCTTTTGCGTCGATCTCTGCCTCAGCGAGCAGCCGGGGGACGGGGCCGAGCCGCTGCCGGTGTTCACCGCGGTCGGCGGGTATCAGTACCTGACCGACATCAACAGCACGCCCCCCGGCAACGGCCTCGGCGCCGGCGACAGCCGCGCCTTCTTCGCGACCATGCGATTGAACGGCATCCTGTCGAAAAAGCTTAACGGCAACCCGATGGAATACCGCTTCGAGGTCGCGACCACCGACCCCGACGGGCAGAACCCGGTCGGCTGGACGGCGGTCGCGCCGGCCCAGATCGCGCGCACCGTGATCGGCATCTGGGAGCATTTTGCCCCGGCCTTCCCGGGCGACCCGAACCCCGTCAAGACCAAGGTCTACACGGTCAACGGGACGCCCGGGCCGAACGAGCTCGTCGCCCCGTTCACCGCCGACGGCTTTGTCCAGGTTCCGCAGGAGAGCAACGTCTTCGGCCCGAGCGGCTTCTTCCAGCCGAACGGCAACATGATCAGCCTGATCTCGCCGACGATCGCCGCCTTCGGCTCGGTGAACATGACCGGGGTGCTGGCCGGGCACAGTGCTACCTCGGGCGGCCAGCCGCTGGCGCAGGACCGCCATTTCGCGATTCGGATGAAGGTGCGCGAGCAGGGCAACCTCGGCGCCGGGACCGACGCCGGGGTCTGCCGGCACATCGCGATCGACAACACCGGCTATGACAATGTGGCGCACCACCCGTCATGGGCCGGCTTCACCGATCCGCCCGGCACGATCGGGGTCAGGCTGCTCGACATCCAGCAGCTCCTGGTCAACGGCTGCGTCGAGATCACCAACGCCTTGGATGTGCTGTTCACCGCAGCCCACCCCAATCTCGGCGCCGTGTCGGTGTCGATGACCGGCCCCGGCGGGCCCTACGGCTTCACCCTGCCGGCGGCGGTCCCTGGCGAGCGCTTCGGCACGGCGACCGCCAATTTCAATGTCGCCGCGCTGCAGCCTTGCGCCTACATCGTGACCTTGGAGGCGCAGCTGCTGCTGACGACCGGTGACGGCGTGCCGAGCGACCTCTTCGACCAGATCGCGTTCTGCAAGCAGTAGGCGGTATTTACGTTGGGGTCGGTGCGGGGCTACGATCGCCGGCAGCCCCGCACCCACTCGACGAGGACCGCCGCCATGCCCACGAGCTTTACCGTCGCCGACATGACGATCCATCGCATCGTCGAGATGGAGGCGGGATTCACCCCGATCCTCGAGTTTTTGCCGAGCCTCAGCAAGGAATTGCTGGACGAGAACCGGTCGTGGATGGCGCCGGCGGCGCTCGACCCGACCGACATGGCGGTGCTGTGCTTCCAATCCTATGTCGTCAAGACGCCGCACCACACGATCCTGGTCGACGCCTGCATCGGCAACGACAAATCCTTCCCGCACCGCCCGACCTGGCACCGCAAGAGCGACAGCGCCTGGATGCGGGCGCTGAACGCCGCCGGGCTCGGCGTCGACGACATCGACGTGGTCATGTGCACGCACCTGCACGGCGACCATGTCGGCTGGAACACGCGGCTCGAAAACGGCCGCTGGGTCCCGACCTTTCCGAACGCCAAATATCTGTTCTCGAAAAAGGAATACGAATACTGGGACGGCGTCCACCGCGAGACCCCGCTCGACCCGATGACCGACAGCGTGCTGCCGATCATCGACGCCAACAAGGCCGAGCTCGTCACCAGCGACCACGCCCTCGACGACCACATCCGGCTGACCCCGACCCCCGGCCACACGCCCGACCACTTCGCGGTCTGCGCCGGGCGCGGCGGCGACCAGGCGGTGTTCACCGGCGATCTGATCCACTCGCCGATCCAGGCGCGCTATCCCGACCTGGTGATGCGCGTCGACTACGACCAGAAGCAGGCCTCGGCCACCCGCCGCAGCTTCCTCGAGCGCTACTGCGACACCCCGACCCTGTGCTGCACGATGCATTTCCCCTCGCCCTCGGTCGGCCACATCAAGCGCTGGGGCGACGGCTTCCGCTGCGAGCCGGCCGCCGGCTGATCAGGCGCGGGCGGCGATCAGCCTGACGAGATCGGCGACGACGAAGCGGGCTTCGACGAGCGTCAGGCCGGCCTCGCCGATGTGGGCTTCGGTATCCCGGTCGAAGCCGGCGCCGTAGGCGAAGGTCATCCACGGCTCCCAAACCCGCGACAGCAGGCGCCGGACCCTGCCCCGAGGCCGCACATAATCCAGCAGGCGGATCGTCCCGCCGGGCTTCACCACCCGGCCGAGCTCGCGCAACGCCGGAACCTGCTGCGCCTCGGGCAGCACGCAGAACAGAAACGTCGCGACCGCCGCGTCGAACGCGCCGGCGGCGAATTTGAGCTTCGTCACGTCCATTTGCCGCAGCTCGACCGGGACCGGCGACAGGCCGCGCCGGCGCTCGGCGCGCGCCAGCATCGCCGGGCTGAGGTCGATGCCGACGACCGTGGCGCAAGACGGATAAAACGGAAAATTTCGGCCGGCGCCGACCCCTGCGTCGAGCAGCCGCCCCGACAGCCCCTCGAACAACAGCGGCCGCAGCTTTCGGTAGCGCCATCGCTCGAACGGCCAGTCGAGCACGTCGTAGAACGGGGCGATCCTCTGATACCGGTCGAGAACGGTGGTCATAGTCCTCGCGCTCCGCCGACATTGGTGCTATCCGAGCGACGTGGCCGGGTCGATCCTCAGACGCGTGACCCTTTTGCTGGCCGCCGCCGCTTTCCTGCTGGCGACGGCGCTGCCGGGCGCGTCCGTCTCCGCCGCGCCGATGCCGGCGGCCAGGCACTGCGGCGACTGCGCTCCGGCGAAGCGCGACCCCGGCAAGATGGCGTGCGGCGCGCTTGCCTGCGTCGGCGTCGCGGTGGGGCTGCCGGCGCTGCACGCTTCGTACCTGCCGGCTTATGCGACGCTGATATACGCGCCGGCGCCCGTTGCGCAAACCATCGGCGCGGCGCCCTCGCCCGACCCGTTCCCGCCCAGACCCATCGCCCTGCGTTGAACCGCCGCCCGCGCCAGCGGGCCGGCGGCGAGAAGCTCCCGTTGCTTCCAGGGACGGATGACGATGCGTCGCTTACCCGCGCTCGGCCGCCGGCAATTCTTTAAGCTCGGCGGCGCCTTCGCCTTCACCTTCGCCGCGGCGACGGCCGGTCGGGGCGCGCCCCGCGCCCGCGGCCGAGCGGCGTCTGACCGTCGCGCCGGCGCGATCGCCGCTGGTCGGCGGGGGCCATCCCGCGACCGCGGCGCTTGCCTATGACGGCGCCGTTCCGGGGCCGCTGCTGCGCATCCCGCAAGGCCGGCCGTTCGCCGCGCGCGTCGAGAACCGGCTCGGCGAGGACACCACCGTGCACTGGCACGGCATCCGCCTGCCCAACGCGATGGACGGGGTGCCGGGGCTGACCCAGCCGCCGATCAAGCCCGGCGGCAGCTTTCTCTATGAGTTCACGCCGCCCGACGCCGGCGCCTTTCTCTATCACCCGCACGACAACAGCCTCGAGCAAATGGGGCGCGGCCTCGCCGGGGCGCTCATTGTCGAGGAGGCGGCGCCGCCGCGGGTCGACCGCGAGCTCGTCTGGGTGGTCCAGGACTGGCGGCTCGGCCGCGACGCGCAGGTGGCGCCCGGCTTCGGCAACCGCATGGAGGCGGCGATGGCGGGCCGGGTCGGCAACACCGTCACGATCAACGGGCGAGTGCCCGACACGGCGCCGGTGCGGGCCGGCGAGCGCATCCGGCTGCGCATCGTCAACGCCGCGACGGCGCGGATCATGGCGCTGGCGTTCGAGGGCCACCGGCCGGTCGTGATCGCGCTCGACGGCCAGCCCTGTGACCCGCACGAGCCCCAGGGCCGTCTGCTGCTCGGCCCGGCGATGCGCGCCGATCTGATCCTCGACCTCGGCGGCGAGCCGGGCAGCCGGCATCGTATCACTGACGACTTTTACGGCGGCGAGCTCGCCTACACCTTGGTCGAGCTGGCCTACGACCCCGCCCGCCCGTTGCGCGAGCATCCGCCCGATGGCCCGATCCGCCTGCCGCCGAACCCGCTGCCGCAGCCCGACCTCGCGACCGCCGAGCGCCACGAGCTTCGGCTGCAAGGCGGGATGATGGGCGGCATGGGGATGACCGGCGGGATGGGCGGGATGATGGGGATGGGGGGCGCCGCCTGGGCGATCAACGGCAAGTCGATGACCGGCGACGGCAGCGCCCATATGCCGCCGCTGCTGACCTTGAGGCGCGGCCGCAGCTGCGTCTTGACGCTGAAGAACGAAACCGCCTGGTGGCACCCGATGCACCTGCACGGCCACAGCTTTCGCGTGCTGAGCCGCGACGGCAAGGCGGTCCTCGGCGCTCGATGGGGCGACACCGTGCTGGTCCAGCCGCGCGAGACCGTCGAGGTCGCCTTTGTCGCCGACAATCCGGGCGACTGGCTCTTCCACTGCCACATCATGGACCACCAGATGGCCGGCATGATGACCGTGATCCGGGTGGCCTGAATGCCGTCGGTGCGAAAGGATGTCCTGTTCGCTCTGGCGGCCGCCCTGGCGATGGTCTTCGTCCCGGCGCGCGCCGAAACCCGGCCCGGCGATGCGCAGCGCGGGGCGCGGCTGTTCCGCGCCTGCGCCGCCTGCCACTCGCTCGAGCCCGGGCGGAACATGACCGGACCGAGCCTCGCCGGCATCTGGGGGCGCAAGGCGGGCGGTCTGCCGAGCTTTGAGCGCTATTCGCCCGCGCTCACAGCCGCCGCAATCGTGTGGGACGAGCAGACCCTCGACGCCTGGCTCGCATCCCCGGCGAGGTTTATTCCGGACAACGACATGTCCTTTGCCGGAATTGCGGAAGCCCGGCCGCGCGGCGATCTGATCGCCTTCCTCAAGCAGGCGAGCGCGGGACAAATCTCGCCGGCTCTGCTGGCCGAGAGCGGCGGAACGGGCGCCCGTTTTCAGAACCTGAAAGGGCTCGGCCCCGAGCACCAAGTCCGCTCGATCCGCGTCTGCCGCGACAGCTATTTCGTGACGACGGCGGACGGCAGGACCGCGGCCTTCTGGGAGCCCAGCCTGCGGTTCAAGACCGACTCGGCGGAGACCGGCCCGCCCGCCGGCAAGCCGGTCATCATGCCCGCCGGCATGATGGGCGACCGCGCCTCGGTGTTCTTCGCCGCGCCGGAAGAAATCAGCCCGTTCATCAAGCAGCAATGCTGACGGGCGAAGGGATCGTGCGATGACTGTCCCGGACGGCGCACCGACGGCGGCGCCCAGCCCGCTGCGAGCGGCGGCAATCGGCGCCTCGACGCGGCGGCTGCGGCTGCTGCTTCTGCTGCCTGCGGCGGCCTTTCTCGGCTTCGCGTCGCTCCTCGCCCTCAGCCTCGATCGCGACCCACGCGACGTGCCTTCCGCGCTGATCGGCAAGCCGGCGCCCGAGTTTGCGCTGCCGCCGGTGAAAGGACGCCGCCTCGGCCTGTCGACCGCCGATCTCAAGGGGAAGGCATCGTTGGTGAACGTGTTCGCCTCGTGGTGCGTCGCCTGCCGCGAGGAGCATCCCCTGCTGTTGTCGCTGAAAGAGCGGGAGACCGTGCCGATCTATGGCCTCGACTACAAGGACAAGCCGGACGACGCGGCGCGCTGGCTCGACACGATGGGCGATCCCTACACGCGCACCGGCGCCGATCTCGACGGCCGCGTCGGGATCGACTGGGGCGTCTATGGCGTGCCCGAGACCTACGTGGTCGATCGCGAGGGCCGCATCGCCTTTAAGCAGATCGGCCCGATCACGCCCGAGATCCTGAAGCGGACGATCCTGCCGCTGATCGCGCGCCTCGGCGCGGAAGCGGCCGACTGCAAATGGAGGCCCGCGCTAGGCCATGCGCGACGCAAGAACGCCCACCATCAACCGGCGCGCGGCAAAGACAGCCCTTGGCGCGGGAGCGGCTCTGCTCAGCGTGCTGGCTGCGGTCGCTCTCCTGAATCTTTATGGAGCCGAGCTGATGACGGCGGCATTCCGCCGCCCGCCGGCCGCCGCGGTTGAGGGCCTCGCGAGCAGGGAAGCGGCCCCCGCCGGCGCGTTCGAGCTTTCCTTCGTCGACCCGCCGCGCGCCTTGCCCGAGCTCCGCTTCGCCGACGGCGACGGCCGCGCCCTCTCCCTCGGCGAGTTTCGCGGACGGCCGGTCGTCCTCAACATCTGGGCGACCTGGTGCGTTCCCTGCCGCAAGGAGATGCCGGCGCTCGATCGGCTCCAGGCCGCGTTCGACAAGTCCCGGCTTCTGGTCCTGCCGCTGTCGATCGACCGGCAGGGCGCGCCCGCGGTCAAAGCAGTTCTATCGCGAGCTCGGCATCGAGGCTCTCGGCGTCTATGTCGACCCCTCCGGCAAGGCGTCGCGCGACCTCGCCGCGGTCGGCGTTCCGACCACATTGCTGATCGACCGCGACGGGCGGGAAATCGCCCGCAAGGTCGGGCCCGCCGAATGGGACAGCCCGCAGATGATCGCGCTGATCCGCGAGCATCTCGGCCTGTCCGCGGGCGGGCGGCAGGCGAGCCCGTGACCGGCCTCTCGGCGCTCGCGCTGCTGGCGAGCTTCGCCGCCGGCGTCGTTTCCTTCCTGTCGCCCTGCGTGCTGCCGCTCGTCCCCGGCTATGTTTCGTATGTCGCCGGGCAGTCGATCACAACCACGCCGCCACGATTCGCGGCGCGGGCCGGGCATCGCGCCCTCCCGCTCGGCATCTGCTTCGTGATGGGCTTCTCGACGGTCTTCATCCTCCTGGGAGCGAGCGCCACGGCGCTGGGTCGGCTTGTTCTATCGTATCGGCAGGAGGCGGACCTCGTCGCCGGCGCGGTGGTCGTCGGCTTCGGCCTGCTGCTGATGCGCTTGGTCCGTTGGCCCCGGCTCCAGCGCGATTTTCGCTTTCACCCCGATATCCGCGGCGGCCGGCCGGTGGCCGCCTACGTGCTCGGTCTCGCCTTCGCGTTTGGCTGGACGCCCTGCATCGGCCCGGTCCTGGGCGCCATCCTGACGGCGAGCGCGGCATCGGCGACCGTGGCGCAGGGCGTGATCCTGCTGGCCGTCTATTCGGCCGGCCTCGGCATCCCCTTTCTCCTCGCCGCGGTATTCACCAGCCGCCTTCTTCGCCGGCGCCGGGGTCTCGGCCGTGTCGGCCGGGTTCTGCAGATCGGCATGGGCGGCATCGTGGTCGCGATGGGCGTCGCCATGCTTACCGGGCAGCTGACCGTCTTTTCCTACTGGCTTCTCGAAACCTTTCCCGCATTGGCGAGGATCGGATAGCGCGTTCGGGCCCTCATCGGATCGTGTTCGGGACAGAGAGGAAATCATGCAGCAGCATTGCGACATCCAGCCGGCCGCAGCCCCCGGAGCCGGAGCGGCGGCGATGCGGCATTCGATCCGGCGCCGGCTCGGCGGCCGCCGGGGCTTGCTGATCGGCGGCGCCGTCCTCGTGGCGGCCGGGTTGGCGCTCGGCTGGAATTGGCTGACCGCCGTCGGCGCCGCGCCGATCCTGATCGGCCTCGCGCCGTGCCTCGTCATGTGCGCGCTCGGGCTGTGCATGCAGCAGATGACGTCGCGGCCCGGCCCCGGCGACGCCCATCGAGACGCCGACACCTCGCCGAGCGGCGCCGGTGGGATCTCGGCGATCGCACCTTCCGACACCCCACCCGCGCGAAAGGAGCTTGCGAAATGACTATGATCGACCGCCGTTCCTTACTGGCTCTGGGCGCCGCGGCCGCCCTGGTTCCGCTCCGGCACGCGGCTGCGGCGCCGATGCGGGTCACACTTTACAAGAACCCGCAATGCAGCTGCTGCGAGGGCTATGCCGAGTACCTGCGGCAGAACGGCTTTGCCGTCGATGTCGTCCGGACCAACGATCTCGTTACGATGGCCCGCGATAAGGGCGTGCCGGAGCAGCTCGACGGCTGCCATATCTCCACGATCGAGGGCTATGTCGTGATCGGCCACGTGCCGATCGAGGCGATAAGGAAGCTGCTCGGCGAGAAGCCGCAGCTCATCGGCATCTCGATCCCGGGGATGCCGGTCGGGCTGCCGGGCATGGAGGGGCCGCGCTCGGAGCCGATCGCGATCTACCAAATCGCGCACGGCGATGCGGCGCCGAAGGTGTTCATGATGGCGTCGTAATTCAGGGTATTATTCGTTGCAGCACGAAAGGAGAATGGGATGACCGGCGAAACCGCAAGGCGCGCTCTTTGCGCTGTCGCTGTCGCGGTCGGCCTCGCGGCGTTGCCGGCGATTTACGCGCGGGCGCAGACCGACCGCCCCTCGGGCGGCGGGATGGGCCGGCCGATGAGCGGCTGCGGCGGGATGATGGGAGGCGAAAATACCAAGAACGGGATGACGGGCGGCGGGATGATGAGCGGAGAAAACACAAAGAATGGGGGGGTGACGGGCGGTATGATGGGTGGCGGGATGATGGGCCGGGGCGAGCGCCCGAACCAGCAATGGCGGCAATGACGTCCGACGAACGAGGCCGGTCCGCGCGATGACCGTGGAGACCTGTCCGAAGCGCGGGCCGCACGGCAGGGCTTTGACGCTCGCGGCGACGCTGGTTCTGCTCTCTGCGCAGGGCGCCTTCGCCGCGGCGACCGCCTGGGTCGGCGACGATCATGCGGCGGCGCGGCTGATCACCGCGGTCGAGGCGGTCGGGTCCGGGTCGATGGTCGACGCCGGGCTCGAGATCCGGCTGGCCCCGGGGTGGCACGCCTATTGGCGCTCGCCGGGCGACGCCGGGATCGCGCCCAGCATCGATTGGGCGGGATCGGGCAACCTCGCAAACGCCGAGATCGCCTGGCCGGCGCCGACCCGCTTGTCGCAGCAAGGCTTCGAGACCGCCGTCTACAACGATCGCGTGGTGCTGCCGATCGCGCTGAGCCTGGCGCGGCCGGGCCGGCCCCTGGCGCTGCATGCGCGGGTCGACTACGCCGCCTGCGCCGAAATCTGCGTGCCCTATTCGGCGAGCTTCGAGCTGGCGCTGCCCGCCGGCGTCGCCTCGCCCGGACCGGAGGCGGCGCTGATCGCCGCGGCGCGCGCCCGCGTGCCGCTCGGGTCCGAGGCCGGCGGGTCCGAGGCCGGCGGGTCCGAGGCCGCCGGGATCGAGCTGCTGTCGGCTGCCGTCGCCGGCCATGGTCCGGACGCGGCCCTGGTGGTGCGGCTGCGCAGCGACAATGCACCGTTCCATCAGCCGGATTTGTTTGTCGAAGGCCTCGCCGACGGGTCGCCCGGAAGGCCGGCGGTGGAGATCGCCGAGCAGGGGCGGGCGGCGCGCCTGACGGTGCCGCTCCGCGGCGCCGATGCGGCGGCGGTCGTCGGCCGGAAGCTGACATTGACCCTGGTCGACGGCCCCAGGGCGGCCGAGCTCGCCGCGGCGCCGGCCGCCGGCGCGCCCGCTCGTGCCGGGTCGGGGCTGTGGGCGATCCTCGGCGTCGCCCTGTTGGGCGGGCTGATCCTCAACGTCATGCCCTGCGTCCTGCCGGTGCTGTCGCTGAAATTGCTGTCGGTGGCGAGCCGGGCCGGCGAGGAGCGGGGCCGCGTGCGGGTCGGCCTCGCGATGACGGCGCTCGGCGTCATGGTCTCCTTCGGGCTGCTGGCGGCGATGCTGATCGGGCTGAAGGCGGCGGGGGCGTCGGTCGGCTGGGGCATGCAGTTTCAGTGGCCGTGGTTCATCGCCGGCATGGCGGCGTTGACCACCTTGTTCGCGGCGAGCCTTTGGGGGTGGCTGCCGGTCGCGCTGCCCCGCCTCGTCTACGACGCGGCGTCGGTGCGCGATGCCCGGCGCCCTCATGTCGACGCGTTCCTGACCGGGGCCTTCGCCACCCTGCTTGGCGACCCCGTGCTCGGCGCCCTTTGTCGGCGCGGCGGTCGGCTTCGCGCTGTCGCGCGGGCCGCGGGAGATCGCGATCGTGTTTCTGGCGATGGGGCTCGGCTTCGCCTCGCCTTATCTGGCCGTGGCGGCGCTGCCGCAGCTCGCGCGGCTGCTGCCGCGGCCGGGGCGCTGGATGGCGCAGCTGTGCGCCGTCCTCGGGCTGGCCCTGGCGGGGACCGCGCTGTGGCTGGTTTTCGTGCTGGCCGCGGTGTCGGGCGCGAGGGTCGCGGTCGCGACCGGGATTGCGCTCTTGGTCGCGCTGCTGCTGCTGCGGGTGCGCAGCCGGCGCGGCGCGCCTCGGGCGTTGGCGCGCGCGGCGGCCGTCGGCGCCGCGGCGGTGTTGGCGGCCGCGGTCGTCGGGCCCGCGCTCGCCGTCGTCGACCGCCCGCCGCCGGCTCGCGCGGCCGGGCCGTGGCGGCCGTTCGACCAGGCCGAAATCCGCGGGCTGGTCGGCCAGGGCAAGACCGTCTTTGTCGATGTCACGGCGGCGTGGTGCCTGACCTGCAAGCTCAACGAGGCGGCGGTGCTCGACCGCGACCCCGTCGCGCGCCGGCTCTTCGGCCCCGATGTCGTCGCGATGCGGGCCGACTGGACGCGGCCGAACCCGGCGGTCGCCGCCTTTCTGCAGAGCTTTGGCCGCTACGGCATCCCGTTCAACGCGGTCTACGGGCCGGGCCGGCCGGAAGGCGAGACGCTGCCGGAGCTGCTCACGATCGAGGCCGTGACCAAGGCGCTCGACCGCGCCGCGCGATCTCCCGGGTCGACCGATGAATGAGCGGCCCCGAGAGAGCGACGCCGAGGCCGACCGGCGGCGATCGGCCGCGCTGGTCGGATTGATCATCATCCTGGCGCTGGCGATCGCCGGCATCGTGCTGGTCCGCGAGCTGCGAAAGAATTCCCTGCTCGAGGACTGCCTGATGTCGGGGCGCACCAATTGCGCGCCGATCGAGGCCCCGGCGCGGCGATAGCGGGGATTGGCGGCGCGCCGGCGGCGTATAAAACTCCGGGCTTACCCGTAGAGCTTATCTATGATAGATATCGCACACTTCCCGGACAGGAGGCGGTCGGCATGGTGAGGCGTGTGATCGGCGTGGCCGTGGTGGTCGTGCTGGCCTCGGCGGCGGCGATCTGGTGGCACCGCTCCGGCGCCGAGGCGCCGCACGCCGCGGCCCAGACGCCGGCGCCGGGGATCCCGGTCACCGCCGGCGCGGTCGTGGCGCAGGACGTGCCGGTCTTTCTGCACGGCATCGGCACGGTGCAGGCCTACAACTCGGTCGCGGTCAAGAGCCGGGTCGACGGCGCGATCGTCAAGGTGCTGTTCACGGAAGGCCAGGAGGTCAAGGAAGGCGACCCGCTGTTTCAGATCGACCCGCGCCCCTATCAGGCGGCGCTGGAGCAGGCGCAGGCGGCCAGGCAGAAGGACGAGGCGCAGCTGGTCAGCGCCCAGGCCGACCTCGAGCGCGCCGGGCAGCTCGTCGGCTCCGGCTGGCAGACCAAGCAGAGCTTCGATCAGCAGAAGGCGCTGGTCGGGCAGCTGCAGGCCGCCATCAAGGGCGACGAGGCGCAGATTTCCACCGCCAGGCTCAACCTCGGCTATGCCGACATCCGCTCGCCGATCGACGGCCGGCTCGGCGCGAAGCTGGTCGACAAGGGCAATCTGGTGCGCTCCGGCGATAATACGGCGCTCGTCACGATCACCGAGGTCAAGCCGATCTTTGTCAGCTTCACCCTGCCGCAAGAGTTGTTCGACGACATCCGCGAGCAGCAGAAGAAGGCGCCGCTGGTGGTCCGCGCCTACGACAGCGGCGGCAAGAAGCTGGAGGCCGAGGGCAAGCTGACCCTGATCGACAACGCGATCGACCAGACCACCGGCACGATCCGCCTGAAGGGCCGTTTCGACAACCAGGACGAGAGCCTGTGGCCGGGCGAGTTCGTCAATGTGCGCCTGATCCTGTCGACCCGGAAAGGCGTCGCGACGGTGCCGGCGCGCACCGTGCAGGAAGGGCGGGAGGGCCGCTACGCCTATATCGTCAAGCCCGACAACACGGTCGAGCGCCGCGCCGTCGACGTCGCCTCGATCCAGGACGGCATCGCCGTCATCACCAAGGGGCTGACGCCCGGCGAGCAGGTGGTCGTCGACGGGCAATACCGCCTGACCGACGGCGCCCGGGTCAAGCTGCTGGCGCCGCCGCCGGGCGCCGCCGGCTGAGCGGCGCCGCAGAACCCTTCTTTCTCAGAGGGCGTCTCGAAATGGCTCTCGTCATGTCAGTAGGTTATTCGGCGTTCCCGCGAAAGCGGGAACCCAGGGGCGCAGAGGCTCGAATGGTTGCTCCGGACCCCCGCTTCCCCCACGGGACAAGCCCGTGGGCTGAAGGCGCACGGGGCGACGACAACCCGCTGAGATAACGCGTTTCGTTTCGGGTCAGACACTTCGCGAGCACCTGCCGATGAGCATTTCGGAACCTTTTATCCGCCGGCCGATCGCGACCTCGCTGCTGATGCTGGGCATCCTGGTGTTCGGCATCGGGGCCTACAGCCTGCTGCCGGTGGCGGCGTTGCCGAGAGTTGATTTTCCGACCATCGTGGTGTCGGTCAACTACCCCGGCGCCAGCCCGGACACGATGGCCTCCTCGGTCGCGACACCGCTGGAGCAGCAGTTTTCGGCGATCCCCTCGCTCGACCAGATGACCTCGACGAGCGGCATCGGGTCGTTGTCGATCACCTTGCAGTTCGACCTGGAGCGCAGCATCGACGCCGCGGCGCAGGATGTGCAGACCGCGATCAACGCCGCCACCGGCCTGTTGCCCAAGGACCTGCCGAACCCGCCGACCTACCGCAAGACCAACCCGGCCGACCGCGCCGTCCTGATCTACGCCGTCCATTCGGACGCGATGCCGATCTACCAGGTCGACAACTACGCCTACACGATCCTGGCGCAAAAGCTGTCGACGATGAAAGGCGTGTCGGAGGCCCGGATCTTCGGCCAGCGGCCCTATGCGGTGCATGTCCGGATCGATCCCGGGGCGCTGGCGTCGCGCGGCATCGGCCTCGAGGACGTCCGCAACGCGCTGACGACGGCGACGGTCAACCGGCCGAAGGGGACGCTGGAAGGCGCCCACCAGACATTCACCCTCGACACCAACGACCAGCTGTTCGACGCCGCGGCGTTTCGCGACGTGATCGTCGCCTGGCGCAACGGCGCGCCGGTGCGGCTCAAGGACGTGGCCGATGTCGTCGACGCGACGCAGAACGAGCGCATCGGCGCCTGGTATTTCGACACGCCGGCCGAGGGCCTGGCGATCCAGCGTCAGGCCGGCACCAACACCGTCGAGCTGGTCGACGGGATCAAGCGGATGATCCCGCACCTCGAGGAATCGATCCCGCCCTCGGTGCATGTCGATCTCGTCTCCGACCGCTCGCTGGTGGTCCGCGCGGCGGTCCACGACGTGCAGTTCACGATGATGCTGACCGTCGGGCTGGTCGTGCTGGTGATCTTTCTGTTCCTGCGGACCTTGTGGGCGACGGTGATCCCGAGCCTGGCGGTGCCGCTGTCGCTGCTCGCCACCTTCGGGGTCATGTACGCGGTCGGCTACAGCCTCGACAACATCTCGCTGATGGCGCTGACGATCTCGGTGGGCTTCGTGGTCGACGACGCGATCGTCATGATCGAGAACATCGTGCGCTACATCGAGCAGGGCGAGCGGCCGCTCGACGCCGCGCTCAAAGGCGCCGGGCAGATCGGCTTTACGATCATCTCGATCACCTTCTCGCTGATCGCGGTGTTTATCCCGCTCTTATTCATGGGCGGGATCATCGGCCGGCTGTTCCGCGAGTTCGCCGTCACGGTGTCGGTGGCGGTGGTGGCCTCGGCCTTCATCTCGCTGACCCTGACGCCGGTGTTGTGCTCGCTGTTCCTGAAGGAGCAGGGGCTGCATCCGGCCGGCCGCTTCAACCGGACGGCGGAGCGCTTTTTCACGGCGATGCTGCGGACCTACGACCGCGGCCTGATCTTTGTGTTTCGCCACCAGTTCGCCGCGCTGCTGTCGACCCTGGGGCTGATCGCGCTCACCGGCTATCTCTACGTCACGATCCCCAAAGGGTTTTTCCCCGAGCAGGACACCGGCTTCATCTTTGGCCAGGCCGAGACGCGCCAGGACGTGTCGTTCCCGGCCATGGCGAAGCTGACCCAGGATCTTGTCGCGATCATCCGGCAGGACCCCGCGGTCTCCGGCGTGTTCGCCTTTACCGGGGCCAGCGCATACAACCCGACCGAGAACACCGCCCGGGTGTTCATTCAGCTCAAGCCCCATGACGAGCGCGAGCCGTCCAAAGCGATCATCCAGCGGCTGCGGCCAAAGGTGGCGACGGTCGAGGGGGTCAAGTTCTTCATGCAGTCCGGGCAGGACATCAGCATCGGCGGGCGGCTGAGCCGCACCCTCTATCAATACACGCTGACCGACACCGACCTCGACGAATTGAACCATTGGGCGCCGATCATCGAGCAGGCCATGAAGAAGCTGCCCGAGCTCGAGGATGTCGCCTCCGACCAGCAGGTCGCCGCGCCGCACATCTCGATCGAGATCGATCGCGACGCCGCTTCCCGGATGGGGATTTCGCCGTCCTTGATCGACGAGACCCTCTACGACGCGTTCGGCCAGCGGCAAATCGCCAACCTGTACACCTCGACCAACCAGTACAAGGTCATCCTCGAGGTCAAGCCCGAGTTCCAGCAGGACCCGACCGCGTTATCGAAGATCTACGTCAGCGGGCCGGGCGGGGCGCAGATCCCGCTCAGCGCATTCGCCCATTTCTCGTCCAAGGTCGAGTTGCTGTCGGTCAACCATCAGGGGCAGTTTCCGGCGGTCACCCTGTCGTTCAACCTCGCCCCCGGGGTGGCGCTCGGGCAGGCGGTCGAGAAAATCCAGAACATGATGGCCGATCTGCGGGTGCCGGCGACGCTCAACAGCTCGTTCCAGGGGACCGCGCAGGCGTTCCAGGCCTCGCTGTCCTCGACGCCGCTCTTGGTCGCCGCCGCGATCCTGGTCGTCTACATCGTCCTCGGCATGCTCTACGAGAGCTACATCCATCCGATCACGATCCTGTCGGCATTGCCCTCGGCCGGGGTCGGCGCGCTCTTGGCGCTGATGATCCTGCATTACGATCTCAGCGTGATCGCGATGATCGGCGTCATCCTGTTGATCGGCATCGTCAAGAAGAACGCGATCATGATGATCGACTTCGCCTTGCAGGCCGAGCGGATCGAGGGCAAGAGCCCGCGCGAGGCGATCCACCAGGCCTGCCTGCTGCGCTTCCGGCCGATCATGATGACGACCTTCGCGGCCCTGTTCGGGGCGATGCCGATCGCGCTGGGGCAGGGGGCCGGCTCCGAGCTGCGGCGGCCGCTCGGCATCGCCATCGTCGGCGGGCTCCTGGTCTCGCAGTGGCTGACGCTCTACACGACGCCCGTCATCTACCTCTACCTCGAGCGCTTTGCCCGCTGGCTCGGCCGCCCGTACCGGCCGTCGCGCGTGGCCGACGCCTTGTCGGGCGAGCCTGGGCCGGCGCTGGCGCCGGACCGCCAGGGCGCGGAGTAGGGGCGATGCCGCGAGACCTGGCGGCGGCGCGCGAGGACGCCGCGACCGACCCCACCGGCGGGCGCACCTTCGGCTTTCTGGTGCATGACGTCTCGCGCCTGATCAAGCGCCGCTTCGACCGTCGCGCGCGCCTGACCGGCCTGCCGATCACCCGGCGGCAGGCGGCGGTCGTGCTCTACGTCGCCCGCAACGAAGGGGTGAGCCAGGCCGAGGTCGCCCTCTGGCTCGACCTCGAGCCGATCGCGCTGGTGCGCATGCTCGACAAATTGCACGAGGAGGGGCTGGTCGAGCGTCGGCCCCATCCGACCGACCGGCGGGTGCGCACCCTGTGGCTGGCTCCGGGCGCCCAACCCGTCGTCGAGCGCATCCTCGACATCAACCAGGCGATCCGCGAGGAGGCGTTCGCCGGCCTCGCGCCCGGCACCCGCGACGCGATGATCGCCGCCCTCGGCGGCATCAAGGAAAACCTGATGCTCCAGGAAGAGGCGGCCGCCAGCCAGAATGAGCCCGCTCCCGAGCCGGCCGAGATCGTGGCCGAGCCGCCGCTTCGCCGCTCGGTCGGGTAGGCCGACGCGCCGCCTCAGGTGGCGAGGTAGCCGCCGTCGACATAGAGCTCGGCGCCGGTGATGTAGGAGGCCTCGTCCGAGGCGAGGAAGAGGGCGGCGTTGGCGACCTCCTCGACGCGCCCGGCGCGGCCCATCGGCACCTGCTGCAGCATTCGCGCCCTGATTTCGGGGTCGGCGGTGCGCTTTGACGAGCGCATCGGCGGCATCAGTCCCGGATGGATCGAGTTGACCCGGATGTTGTCGGCCCCGTGCTGCACCGCGGCGACCTTGGTCAGGGTGCGCACCGCCCCCTTCGAGGCGTTGTAGGCGACATGGATGTGGTGCTGGCCGGTGACCCCGGAGATCGACGAGACGTTGACGATCGAGCCGCCGCCCTGGGCCTTCATCAGCGGGATCGCGAATTTCATGCCGAGGAAGACGCCGCGCGCGTTGACCGCCATCAGCTGGTCCCAGGCGGCGGTATCGAACAGATCCTCGACCGCGCTGCCGCTCAACCCCGCGTCGTTGACCAGGATGTCGAGCCGGCCGTAGGCGGCGACCGCGGCGTCGACCGCCGCCTTCCATTCGGCCTCGCTCGACACGTCCAGGCGATGGAACAGCGCCGCCCCGTTCGCCTTGACGATGTCGGCGACGACCGCCTTGCCCTCGCTTTCGAGCATGTCGGCGACGACCACCTTGGCGCCTTCGCCGGCGAAGATGCGGGCCATGCTGGCCCCCATGCCGGACGCCCCGCCGGTGATCAGGGCGATCTTGCCGTCGAGCCTCATCGCGTGTCCCTCCCGTGCTCGCGTCAGTCGACGCCGACAGCGGCGCCGAGGGTTTCGCCGATCGACCGGTTGAGCACGAGGTCGGCGATGCCGTCGAGGCCGGTCGGCTCGCGGTTGACGATAACCAATCTTGCGCCGCTGCGCTTGGCCAATTCCGGAAAGCCCGCCGCCGGGTAGACGACGAGCGAGGAGCCGGCGACGATGAAGAGGTCGGCGGCGAGCGTCTCCTCTTCGGCGCGCCGCATCGCCGCCACCGGCATCGCCTGGCCGAACGAGACCGTCGCGGTCTTGACCCAGCCGCCGCAGGCCGCGCATTGCGGCGCTGCGCCGTCGCGCCCGAAACCGATGCGCAGCGCCTCGATCTCGTAACGCTCGGCGCAGTCGAGGCAATGCGCCCAGGTCGTGTTGCCGTGCAATTCGACGACCTTGCCGGCGGCGATCCCCGAAGCCTGGTGCAGGCCGTCGATGTTCTGGGTGATCACGGCGGCGGCCGGGCCGCGGCGGACCAGCTCGGCGACCGCGCGATGGCCGCGGTTGGGTCCCGCCCCGCGAAATGTTTCCTCCATCGCGAAACGCCGCCGCCAGGTCTCGCGGCGCGCCTCCTCCGAGGCGAGAAACTCGGCGAAGTCGATCGGCGCCATCTTGGTCCACACACCGCCGGGGCTGCGGAAATCGGGGATCCCCGACTCGGTGCTGATGCCGGCGCCGGTAAAGACGACGGCGCGCCGCGCCCCGTCGATCAGCGCAGCGAGCTCGGCGATTTCGGGATCGGTCGTCATCGTGCGACTCCGGCAAAACTCCGCCCCCGCGCCAAGCCTCGGATATCGCCTCGACCCGGTGCGGCAATCGGCCGGATGCTATCATGATGTGCGGCGCAGCGGTGGACGGGGGCTGGCGATGGGCTGGCGGGTCGGGGTCGATATCGGCGGGACGTTTACCGACGTGGTGCTGGTCGAGGAGGAGACGGGCGCGATCGGGGTCGTCAAATTGCCGACGACGCCGCATGATTTCGCCGCGGCGGTGATCGACGGGCTGCGGCGGGGGCTGGCGCGGCATGCGGTCGAGCCGGGGGCGGTGTCGCTGCTGTCGCATGCGACGACGGTCGTCACCAACGCGCTCCTCGAAAAGAAAGGGGCCAGGACCGGGTTCGTCACGACATCGGGGTTTCGCGACGTGCTCGAATTGCGCCGCTCGTCGCGCGCCGATCTCTACGATCTCCTACAGGACGCGCCGGCGGTGCTGGCGCCGCGGCGCTGGCGCTTCGAGGTCCGCGAGCGGATCGACGCGCAGGGCGAGGTCGTAACCCCGCTCGACGAGGGCGGGATCGACGCCGTCATCGATGCGATCCGCGCCGCCGGGCTGGAGACGGTGGCGGTGTCGCTGCTGTTCTCGTTCCTCAACGACCAGCACGAGCGCCGCGTTGGCGAGCGGCTGCGCCGGGCGCTGCCGGGGGTCGGGGTTTATCTCTCCTGCGAGATCCTGCCCGAGATCCGCGAGTTCGAGCGCGCCAGCACGACCGCGGTGTGCGCCTATGTCGGCCCGCTCCTCGAGGGCTATCTCGACCGCCTGCAGCGCGCCGTCACGGCGCTCGGCCTGCCGCAGCTTTATGTGATGGGGTCGAGCGGCGGCGTCTTCGATGTCGCCGAGGGGCTGCGGATGCCGGCGATGGCGATCGAATCGGGGCCGGCGGCCGGGGTCATCGCCGCCCAGCTCGCCGGCCGGGAGCTCGGCCTCCCGAACCTGATCTCGTTCGACATGGGCGGCACCACGGCGAAGGCGAGCCTGATCGCCGATGGCGAGGTCGCGGTCACCGCCGAATACGAGGTCGGCGGCGCCGGCCACGCCAAGCGCTGGATGCACGGGACCGGCCATCCGGTGCGGGTCCCGGTCATTGACCTCGCCGAGGTCAGCGCCGGCGGCGGCAGCATCGCCTGGGTCGATGCGGGCGGCGCCTTGAAGGTCGGGCCGAAGAGCGCGGGGGCCGAGCCGGGTCCGGCCGCCTACGGCAAGGGCGGTACGGAGCCGACGGTCAGCGACGCCGATGTCGTGCTCGGCTGGCTCGACCGCGAGGCGCTGCTCGGCGGGGCCTTGCCGATCGATCTCGCGGCGGCCGAGGCGGCGATCCGCGAGCATGTCGCCCGCCCGCTCGGGCTCGGGATCGTCGAGGCCGCCGCCGCGATCGTCGAGATCGTCAACAGCAGCATGGCCGAGGCGCTGCGCATCGTCTCGGTCGAGCGCGGCCACGACCCGCGCGAGTTCACCTTGATCGCCTTTGGCGGCGCCGGCCCGGTGCATGCCGCCGCACTCGCCGCCGAGCTCGACATCCCGCAGATCGTCGTGCCGCCGGCGCCGGGCGCCTTTTCCGCGCTCGGCCTCGTCGCGGCCGATTTCAAACGGGATTATTCGCGCACGCTCTACGCCGACCTCGGCACGCTCGACCCGGCGCGGATCGGCGGCGCGCTCTCCGAGATCGAGGACGGCGAGCGCGATGCTCGCCGCGGCCCGAATCCCGCCCGAGCGCCGCGCGCTGCAACGCGCCGCCGATCTGCGCTACCGCCGCCAGGCCTACGAGCTGACCGTGCCGATGGCCGACGGGCCGATCACCCGCGCCGGCCTCGACGCGCTCGCCGCCGCCTTCCACGAGCAGCACCGCCGGACCTACGGCCACGCCAACCCGGCCGAAGGGGTGCAGCTGGTCAACCTGCGGGTGACGGCGATCGGCCGGCTGCCCCGCCCCGCGCTGCGGCTGCGCCCGGACGGCTTGCCGGCGGCGCGGCCGGCGCGCGAGGTGTGGTTCGCCGAGACCGGCATGGTGCGCTGCCCGGTCTTTTGGCGCGGCGGGCTCGCGGCCGGCGCGAGGATCGACGGCCCGGCGATCGTCGAGGCGATGGATTCGACGGTGGTCGCGCCGCCCGGCTGGACCGCGACGGTCGACGCCGCCGGCTATCTCCGCCTGCGCCGCACGACCGCGCCCGCAGGGGACTGACGGGCCCGCCCGAGAAGCGTCGCAAGGCCGGCGAGCGCCAGCGCCAGCGACGCGAGCGAGCTCGGCTCCGGCACGGCCGCCGCCGCTCCCGCTGAAGCGCCACCCGGCAGGTAGGTGTAGGACAAGCTCACCTTCGCCCCTTCCGCCGCCGAGGAAAGCAGGTCGGCGCTGCCGGGCAGGTCGGCGAGCAAGGCGCCGACCGCGTCGAGCACCAGGCTTACGGAGCCCAGGCCCGAGAACAGCGCGAGGTCGGCCGGAGCCCCGGCGGAAAACGCCTCCGCCGCGGCGAGCAGGGTGTCGGCGGCGGTCGTGCCGAACGGCCGGGTGAAGTCGTCGGCGCCGGAGAACGGGTCGAGCGTTCCCGAGCGGGTGGACTGGGCGGCGGCGCTGCCGAGCGACGTATGATCCGGCCGCAGCAGGTCGAAGGTGACGGTCCGCTCGACATTGTAGGAGCCCGCGCCGGCGCCGGTGTTCTGCAGCGAAAGGCGGGTCTTGGCGTCGCCGCTCAATGTGATGTCGGCGCTGAACAGGGTCCCGAGCGACGGGTTGAAGCGATCGAAGGCGACGCCGCGCGCCCAGTTGCCGGCCTGGTCCGCGAGGGTCCGGGCTTGCGCCGCGGTATGCTGCATGCCGATCGGCGGAAAGGCGAGTGGCGGAAGCGTCGTCACTGTGAAGCCGCCGTCGCCGCCGCCTCCGCCGGGCTGGGAGGCGGCGGCGCCGTATTGCACCGAGACGTCGGCCCCGGCTGCGGCCCGGGTTCGGGCGGCGAGGTTGAGCGGCCCCGCGAGCCTGCTGCCGGCCGACGCCGTCACCGGCAAGGCCACGGTTCCGGCCCCGATGAAGGCGCTGTCTGAACCTGCAATCCGGGCGCGCCGGCGGTGAAGGCGGTGCGCGCGCTCTGCGTGGCGGAGAGGCCCGAGAAGGCGCGCCCCGACGCGCCGGGAATCGATCCTGCCGTCCAAGGCGGCCAGATTGGCGCGGCGCCGACGGCCGGAGCGACGCTGAGGATCGCCGGGCCGCCGCCGGGGCCGAAGAGGCTGATCGTCGAGGCGATCCCGGCATCGACCGCGCCGGGCAGCGCATCGAGGCTCTCGAACCCGATCGTCCCCCGCAACGTGCCGGTCAGCCCGAACCCGATCGATCGCAGCGCGCCGCGAGAGGGGTCGAATTGGGCGACATCGGCCGGGATCGACCAGTCGTCGCGGTTGCCGGGATGGTCGCGGATTGCGCCGCCGGCCCCGCCGAAGCCGGACCGGCGGCGCCCAGCGCGCCCATCAGCGGCGCGGCGAAAAAGAATGCCCGTGCCTTGTTGTCCTTGTCCCGATGCGTGGCATCGCCGCCTCCATCCGTTGCAACGAATATGGGCGAGGATGCGGCTAGCTCGATGTGAGCGAGCTCACACTTGGTTAAATTTGGCTCGAACCA
>CAVQSZ010000038.1:0-46373 GCA_963716115.1 uncultured Alphaproteobacteria bacterium | reverse complement strand
CCGTGGGCCTTCAGCCCACGGACGTGATCCGTGGGCATCCACGCCCCCCGTTCCGGCTTTTGAAAGGCGTGAATGCCCGTGACGAGCACGGGCATGACGAGCTGGGGTTGTGATCCAACACCAGCTCCAAAACCGATTTCGGCGGTCCGGTCAGCCGTGCGGTGTCCGAGGTTGCCGGGTTGAAGCGGCTGATCGTCTGCGCCGACGATTTCGGCCTCGACCCGTCGGTCAACGAGGCGGTCGAGCAGGCGCATCTGCATGGCATCCTGTCGACCGCGAGCCTGATGATCGGGGCCCCGGCGGCGGCCGATGCGGTCGAGCGCGCCCGTCGGCTGCCGGGGCTTCGCGTCGGCCTGCATCTGACCCTCGTCGACGGCCGCCCGGTGCTGCCCGCCGAGGAGGCGGCGGCGCTGGTCGGCGACGACGGCCGGTTCGATCCGAACATGGCCCGCGCCGGCGTGCGGTTTTTCTTTCTGCCGCGGGTCCGCCGCCAGCTGGCGCGGGAGATCCGGGCGCAGTTCGAGGCGTTTCGCGCGACCGGCCTCACGCTCGACCACGTCAACGCCCACAAGCACATGCACCTTCACCCGACGGTCGCCGGCGCTGATCGTCGAGATCGGCCGCGACTACGGCATGAAGGCGGTGCGCGTGCCCTCGGAGCCGGCCGCGGTGCTGCGTCGGGCTTTCCCCGCAGAGCGCTGCTCCGCCCCACTCTATCAATTCTGGATCGAGCGGTTGCGGCGGCGTCTGCTGCGCGCCGGCCTCGCCGTCAACGACCACCTCTTTGGCCTCGCCTGGAGCGGCGCCATGACCGAGGACCGCGTGCTGCGGCTGCTGCCGCATCTGCCGGACGGGGTCAGCGAATTCTATTTCCACCCGGCGGCGGAGCGCACGCCGGCGCTGGCGGCGGCGATGCCGGGCTACCGCCATGGCGAGGAGCTGGCGGCGCTGTGAGCCCGGCCGCTCGCCCGCCGCATCGAGGAGTGCGGCATAAGGCTTTGCTCCTACGGCGATCTTGATCCTCATTGACGCCGCATCGCCTCTACTTAAGCGACAAGATCGCCCGATAAATACACTAATTGCCGCGAAATTTCCGATCCCGCGTCACATTCCGGTCATGCTTGCCGGCCAAGCTGCGTAGAATTCGCAGGTGACGGAGGGGAGATCATGAGCGGGCGGTCCGGATGCTGGCGCTACCAGCCGAGCCTCGACGAGCTGCTTGACGACGAGATCATGGTTTCCGTGCTGCGCAGCGCCGGGCTCGACCGGCAGGGCGTGCGCGACATGATCGAGGAAACCGCCCGGCGCTTCGAGGACCGCGAGCGGCGCGACGACGACCCGGAAATCGGCTGATCAGGCGGCCAGCGCCGGAAACTCGAGGCGGACCCGCAGCCCCGGCTCGTTGTCGCCGAGCTCGACCGTGCCGTCGTGGCGGCGCGCGACCGCCCGCACCAGGCTGAGGCCGAGCCCGTTGCCCGGCGTGCTGCGGCTCGGCTCCAGGCGGACAAAGCGGTCGAGCACGGTTTCGCGGTCGGCCTCGGGGATGCCCGGGCCGCGGTCGGCGACGTCGAGGACGGCGCGGCCGCCGCGGCGCCGCACGCGCACCCGGATCTCGCCGCCGCCGGCGTATTTGAGCGCGTTGTCGAACAGATTGGCCAGCGCCTGCGACAAGAGATGCCGGTCGCCGCGGATCGACGACGCCGGGCTCGGCCGCGATCGACAGCGCGAAGCCCTTCTCCTCGGCGACCGGCTCGTAGAGCTCGGCCGCCGCGCGCGCCACCTCGGAGAGGTCGAGCCGCTCGGCCCGGTCGCGGCCCGCGCCCGATTCGGCCTCGGCGATCCCGAGGAGCGCGTTGAAGGTCGCCAGCAGCCGATCGGCCTCGTCGATCGCGGCACGGATCGCCTCGCGCCGGCCGGCATCGTCGGCGGGCCCGAGCAGCGCCAGCTCGAGCCGCGCGCGCAGCCGCGACAGCGGGGTCTTCAGATCGTGGGCGACATCGTCGGTGACCTCGCGCATCGCCGTCATCAGCCGCTCGATCTGCTCGAGCATGCGGTTGAGGTTGGCGGCGAGCTGGTCGAACTCGTCGCCGCTGCCGCCGAGCGGGACGCGGTCGGAGAGGTTCCCGGCCATCACCCGCTCGCTGGTGCGGTTGACGAGCTCGACCCGCCGCAACAGGTTGCGGCTCATCATGGCGCCGCCGAAGAGGCCGATGCCGAGCGCCACCAGCCCGGCCCACAGCAAGGTCGCCTTGACCCGGTCGCGGAACGCCGCCGCGTCGCTGATGTCGCGGCCGACCAGCAGGCGGTAGCCGTCGGGGATGATGATCATCCGGCCGCGCGCCGGGTGGGTCGCGGCGCGGCCCTTGGCCTTGGCCTCGACGGTGAAGGAAAGCCAGCCCGAGCGCGCCGGCACGCCCGCCGGCCAGGCGGCGATGTTGCCGACCAGCGGGCGCCCGTCGGGATCGGTCACCAGATAGAGCATGGCGTCGCCGCGGTCGCCGGCGCTGCGCGCCGCCACGATCTGGACGAGGCCGCTCAGGCCGCGTTGCGCGTATTGCTCGGCGAGCCCGGTGATCTCGGCGTCGAGCGTCGCCTCGGTCTGCCGCTCGACAAAGCCGGCGCTCGTCCAATAGACGAACAGCAGCACGCCCAGCACCGAGGCGGCGAACACCGCGAAATAGAGCGCGGCGAGGCGAAAGGCGTGGGTGCGCACCAGCCGCCTTGCGCCGGCGAGGAGCCGCCGCGGCGCGGCCCACGACCGCCGGGCCGGGAGCAGCAGCTTGTCGGCGGCCACGGCGGGCGGCCGCCGCTAGTCCGAGGCCCGCAGGCAGTAGCCGGCGCCGCGCACGGTGTGCAGCAGCGGGCGATCGAAGCTCTTGTCGATCTTCTGCCGCAGCCGGCTCACATGCACGTCGACGACATTGGTCTGCGGGTCGAAATGATAGTCCCAGACGTGCTCGAGCAGCATCGTGCGGGTCACCACATGGCCGGCGTTGCGCATCAGATATTCGAGCAGGAGGAACTCGCGCGGCAACAGCTCGATCGCCTTGCCGGCGCGCTTGGTGGTGCGCGTCAAGAGGTCGAGCTCGAGGTCGGCGACCCACAGCCGGGTCGTCGCCGCCGCCGCCGCGCCCCGGCGCAGCAGCGCCTCGACGCGGGCCAGGAGCTCGCTGAAGGCGAACGGCTTGACCAGGTAATCGTCGCCGCCGGCGCGCAGCCCCTTGACGCGGTCGTCGACGCTGCCGAGCGCGCTCAAGATCAGGGCCGGGGCGCCGATTTCGGCGGCGCGCAGCGCGCCCAGCATCGCCAGCCCGTCCATGCCCGGCAGCATGCGGTCGAGGATGATCGCGTCGTAGCCGCCGGAGCTGGCGAGAAACAGCCCCTCGCGGCCGTCGCCGGCGCGGTCCACGATGTAGCCGCTTTCGCTCAAGCCCTTGACCAGATAGGAAGCGGTCTCGCGATCGTCCTCGACGACAAGGATCTTCATATCGGCCTCGAGAGAGATCGCTGCTGACATTCAGGCGACCGCCGAGCGGCTGGCGATCACATGGTGTCCGAGGCCGGGCCGGGCAAGCGCGGCGAGCCGGTCGCCCGGCGCGGGCCGCGTCGCCGCGGAATTGGCCGGAGCAAGCTTTTGGGCTTGACCCGAGCGGCCCGGCGGCCGATGTATCGCGTACCAATCCGGTACGAATTGGCCCGAGCTGCGAATTGGCCCTGGGCTGCGAATTGGCCCCAAGCTGCGAATTGGTCCTGAGCGATGATCATCCTGAGCAAGCTCGCCGATTACGGCGTCATCGTCGCCACCCATCTCGCCGCCGACCCCGGGCGGCAGGTCACCGCCGCAACGGTCGCCGCCGAAACCCGGCTGCCGCGGGCGACGGTCGCCAAGGTGCTGAAGGCGCTGGCCCATGCCGGGCTGGCAGCGGCGACGCGGGGGGCCGCGGGCGGCTACCGCCTGGCGCGGCGGGCGACTGCGATCTCGGTCGCCGAGGTGGTCGCCGCGATCGACGGCGACATCGGCCTGACCCAGTGCTCGGTCCATGTCGCCGAATGCGCGCGCACCCATTATTGCCCGACCCGGCCGCATTGGGCGGCGATCAACCGCGCGGTCGAGGAGGCGCTGCAAGGCGGTGTCGCTCGACGCGATGGTCACCCCGGCCGCCTTTGCGCACCGGCTGCCCACGGCCGCAACCCGACGGGATCAGATAACCGCATGAGCGCTTCAACCGAGACCCTCGACACCGTCCGCACCCTGTCGCAAGAGGGCTACAAATACGGCTTTGTCACCGACATCGAGACCGACGAAGCGCCGCCCGGCCTCGACGAGGACACGGTCCGCTTCATCTCGGCCAAGAAGGAGGAGCCGGAGTGGCTGCTCGAATGGCGCCTCGCCGCGTTCCGCGCCTGGGAGAAGATGACGCCGCCGAATTGGGCCAAGCTCAACCTCGCGCCGATCGACTACCAGGCGGCGACCTACTATTCGGCGCCAAAGCTGAATGCCGGCCCGAAATCCCTCGACGAGGTCGATCCCGAGCTGCTGCGCACCTACGAAAAGCTCGGCATCCCGCTGAAGGAGCGCGAGGCGCTGGCCGGGGTCGCGGTCGACGCGGTCTTCGACTGCGATCTCGGTGGCGACGACCTTCAAGGGGCAGCTGGGCAAGCTCGGCATCATCTTCTGCTCATTTGGCGAAGCGGTGCGCGAGCATCCCGAGCTGGTGCGCAAATATCTCGGCACCGTGGTGCCGCAGAACGACAATTTCTTCGCGGCCTTGAACTCCGCTGTCTTCAGCGACGGCTCCTTCGCCTACATCCCGCCGGGCGTGCGCTGCCCGATGGAGCTCTCCACCTATTTCCGCATCAACGCGGCCAAGACCGGGCAGTTCGAGCGCACCCTCCTGATCGCCGACAAGGGCGCCTATGTCAGCTATCTCGAAGGCTGCACCGCGCCGCAGCGCGACGAGAACCAGCTCCATGCCGCGGTCGTCGAGCTGATCGCGCACGAGGACGCGCAGATCAAATACTCGACCGTGCAGAACTGGTATCCGGGCGACGCCGAGGGCAAGGGCGGCATCTACAATTTCGTCACCAAGCGCGGCGCCTGCCGCGGCGCGCGGGCCAAGATCTCGTGGACCCAGGTCGAGACCGGCTCGGCGATCACCTGGAAATATCCGAGCTGCGTGCTCGAAGGCGACCATTCGGTCGGCGAGTTCTATTCGGTCGCGATCACCAACAACCGCCAGCAGGCCGACACCGGCACCAAGATGATCCATATCGGCCGGGACACCCGCTCGACGATCATCTCCAAGGGGATTTCCGCCGGGCGCGGCCAGAACACCTATCGCGGGCTGGTGCGGGTGCAGCCGCGGGCGCAGAGCGCGCGCAACTACACGCAATGCGACTCGCTGCTGATCGGCGACCGCTGCGGCGCCCACACCGTCCCCTATATCGAGGTGCGCAACCCCTCGGCGCGGGTCGAGCACGAGGCCACCGCCTCGAAGATCAGCGACGACCAGCTCTTCTATTGCCGCCAGCGCGGCCTCTCGGCCGAGGACGCGGTCTCGCTGATCGTCAACGGCTTCTGCAAGGAGGTGCTGAAGGAATTGCCGATGGAGTTCGCGGTCGAGGCGCAAAAGCTCCTCGCCGTCAGCCTCGAAGGCAGTGTCGGGTGACGCTATGAGCAACGAAGGCGTCACGCTCGAATTGCTGGGCGCGCGATTGATGGGTCTGACTGCCGACGTGCGCGATCTGCAGCAGCGCGCCGGGACGCTGGAGACCCGGTTCTCGGCGCTTGAGCGACGGTTCAGCGCATTGGAGAACCGGTTTTCCGGACTTGAGGCGCGGATGGACGCCATCGAAGAACGGATGGGCCGGCTGGAGGACCGGATCGGGCGGGTGCTGTCGCTGGTCGTGCGCATCGCCGAGCGGCAGGGTGTGCAAGAGTGATGCAGGTCGATCGATGATGCTCGAAATCACCAACCTGCACGCGCGGCTCGCCGGCGATGGCCGCGAGATCCTGAAGGGCATCGACCTCTCGGTTTCGGCCGGCGAGGTGCACGCCATCATGGGGCCGAACGGCTCGGGGAAGTCGACGCTCGCCGGCGTGCTGGCCGGCCGCGACGGCTACGAGGTAACCACCGGCGCCGTGACCTTCCAGGGCCGCGACCTCTTGGCGATGCCCGCCGACGAGCGGGCGCGCGAGGGGGTGTTCCTCGCCTTCCAGTACCCGGTCGAGCTGCCGGGCGTGAACAACATGTACTTCCTGCGCACCGCGTTGAACGCGCAGCGCCGCCACCGCGGCGAGCCCGAGCTCGACGCCGGCCAGTTCCTGCGCGTCGTGCGAATGAAGCTCAAGGAGCTCGACATCGGCGAGGACCTGCTGCAGCGCGCGGTCAATGTCGGCTTTTCCGGCGGCGAGAAGAAGCGCAACGAAATCTTCCAGATGGCGATGCTGGAGCCGCGGCTGGCAATCCTCGACGAGACCGACAGCGGCCTCGACATCGACGCCCTGCGGGTCGTCGCGAACGGCGTCAACCGGCAGCGCGCGCCCGACCGGGCGATCGTCATGATCACCCACTACCAGCGGCTCCTCGATTACGTCGAGCCCGACCGGGTGCATGTGCTGCAGGACGGCCGCATCGTCCAATCCGGCGACAAGAGCCTCGCGGTCGAGCTGGAAAGGCACGGCTACGGCGCCTTCGGCGACACCGCGTGAGCCCAAGGGACAATTCTGTGCCGAACCGCATGCCGCCCGAGCAATTGCCTTCTTGCATCTTCTCCTCTCCCCCCGTTTGCGGGGGGAGAGGGCAGGGTGAGGGGGGAGCGCGCCGCACGCTCTGCACAGGCCCACCTCACCCTCCCACCCCCGCCCTTCCCTCCCCCGCTTGCGGGGGCGGGTCCTCTCCCCCCAATGGGCGGAGAGGGGCCGATCGGATCGCCGCGGGAAGCGAGCCGAGGCCGCCGATGAGCGCCGTCGTCGATTTCCCGGTCAAGCCCGAGGCGCGCCCGTACCTCGACGCCTTTCGCCCGCCCGCGGGCGAGCCGGAATGGCTGCTGCGCCATCGCCGGCGCAGCCTCGCCCGCTTTGCCGAGCTCGGCTTCCCGAGCCGCCGCAGCGAAGCCTGGCGCTATCTCGACCTGCGCGCGCTCGAGGAGACGCCGATGCCGCCCGCCGGCGCGGCGCGGCTGGACGACGGCCCCGAGCGGGTCGCGGCGGTCGCGCTCGCCGAAGCCGGCCATCGCCTCGTTCTGGTCGACGGGCGTTTCGTCGCCGGAGCTGTCCGCGCTCGGCGAATTGCCGAGGGGAGTGTGGCTCGGCTCGATCGCGACGGCGATCGCCGAGCGGCCCGATCTGGTGCGCTCCGAGCTGGAAGCTGCGTCCTACGACGCGGCCCGGCCGTTCGCCGCGCTCGACGCCGCGCTCTTCTCCGATGGCTTTGTCCTCGATGCGGGGCCCGGCGCGGCCTTCGACCGGCCGGTCGAGATCGTCCATATCGCCTCGGGGAGCGGCGGCTCGCTGCATACGCAAAGCCTGGTCCGGCTCGGCGCCGGGGCCAGCGCCGCCTTGATCGAGAGCTATGCCGGAGAAGGCGCCTATTGGCGCAACGACGCGCTCGCGCTGCGGCTGGATGAAGGGGCCGAGCTCGTCCACGCGACACTCGTCGAGGAGGCCGAAACGGCGCTGCATTTCGGCGACATCGCGGCGACCCTCGGCCGCGACGCCCGGCTCGCGCAGTTCACGCTGCTGCTCGGCGGCCGCACCGTGCGGCGCGAGGCGGCGGTGCGCGGCGTCGGCGAAGGCATGCGCTGCGGGCTCCACGGCGCCTTCCTCTTGTCCGGCCGCGAGGAGGCGAACATCGTCACCGCCGTCGACCACATGGCGCCGGGGGGCGAGACCCGCGAGGCGTTCAAGGGCGTCGCCGCGGGGCGGGCGCACGGCGCCTTTCAGGGTCGGATCACGGTGCGGCCGGGGGCGCAGAAGACCGACGCGCACATGCTGAGCCGCAATCTGCTCTTGGGCGCGCGCGCCGCGGTCGACACCAAGCCGGAGCTCGAAATCTACGCCGACGACGTGAAGTGCAGCCACGGGGCCGCGGTCGGCGACCTCGACGAGGCGGCGCTGTTTTATCTCCTGGCCCGCGGCATCCCGCGCGAGGCGGCGCGGCGGATGCTGATCGAGGCGTTTCTTCGAGAGGCGGTCGAGATCGTCGGCCCGCCGGCGCTGCGCCGGCATCTGCTGGCCCGGCTCGGCCGCCGCCTGGCGCGATTGGAGGAGTGAGGATGACGACGGCGCATTTGCGGAGCGTCCCCCCTGCGGCCCCTGCCCCCGCCTCCCCCGCGCCGGGGGGAGGCAGGGGCGCGGGGTTCGACCCGCGCGAAATCAGGCGCGAATTTCCGATCTTCGCCAACAACCCCGGACTGGTGTTTCTCGATTCGGGCGCGAGCGCGCAAAAGCCCGAAGCGGTCATCGACCGGGTCGCCGATTACTACCGAACCGACTACGCCAACGTGCATCGCGGGGTCTACCGGCTGAGCGCCCGCTCGACCGAATTGTTCGAGGAGGCGCGCGCCAAGGTCGCGCGCTTTCTGAACGCCGCCGACCCGCGCGAGATCGTCTTCGTGCGCGGCGCCACCGAGGCGATCAACCTGGTCGCGCAGAGCTGGGGCGCCACCTTCCTCGAAGCCGGCGACGAGGTGATGGTCAGCGAGCTCGAGCACCATTCGAACATCGTGCCCTGGCAGATGCTGCGCGACCGCCTCGGCGTCAGGCTGGTGGTCGCGCCGATCGACGCGACCGGCGGGCTCGACATGGGAGCCTTCGAGGCGCTGCTGTCGCCGCGCACCCGGCTCGTCGCGATGACCCATCTCGCCAACGCCACCGGCGCGCTCGCGCCGATCGAGACGGTGGTCCGCCTGGCCCACCGCCGGGGCGCGAGGGTGCTGGTCGACGGCTGCCAGGCCGCCCCCCGGCTCGCCGTCGACGTGCAGGCATTGGGCTGCGACTTCTACGCCTTCTCCGGCCACAAGACCTATGGCCCGACCGGGATCGGCGTGCTCTACGGCCGCCGTGAGCTGCTGTCGGCGATGCCGCCCTGGCAGGGCGGCGGCGAGATGATCCTCAACGTCACCTTCGAGAAGAGCGAGTACCAGGAGCCGCCGCACCGCTTCGAGGCCGGCACCCCGGACATCTCGGGCGCGATCGGGCTCGGCGCGGCGATCGATTTCATCGAGAGGCTCGGCCGCGGCGCCATCCTCGAGCACGAGGAGGCGCTGACCGGCTACGGCGTCGACCGGCTGTCGCGGATCCCGGGCCTGCGGCTGCTCGGCGCCGGCCAGCGCCGGCTCGGCATCCTGTCCTTCGATCTGGAGGGCGTGCATCCGCACGATCTGGCGACCGTGCTCGACCGCCACCACGTGGCCGTGCGCGCCGGCCACCACTGCGCCCAGCCGCTGCTCGAAAAGCTCGGCTATCCGGCGACGACGCGCGCCTCGCTCGGCGTCTACAACGACGAGCGCGACATCGACGCGCTGGCCGCGGCGATCGAGGCCGCCCGGGAGATGTTCGCGCCATGATGGATCTGCGCGAGCTCTACCAGGACATCATCCTCGACCACGGCCGCCACCCGCGCAATTTCCGCACGATCGAGCAGCCGACGCATACGGCGCAGGGCTACAACCCGCTCTGCGGCGACCGGGTCACGGTCTATCTGACGCTCGACGGCGACAAGATCGCCGATGTCGCCTTTCAAGGCCGCGGCTGCGCGATCTCGACCGCGGCCGCCTCGCTGATGACCGAGGTGCTGAAAGGCAAGACGATCGAGGAGGCGCGCGAATTGTTCGCGCATTTCCACGCGCGGGTCACCGGCGGCGAGGACGCGCCGCTCCCCGAGCCGCTGGCGGAAGAGATGGAGCGCCTCGAGCCCTTGACCGGGGTCAGGCAATATCCGGCGCGGGTCAAATGCGCGACCTTGTCCTGGCACGCGCTCGAAGCGGCGCTGAAGGGCGGCGGCGATGCCGTCAAGACGGAGTAGGGGCAAGACGGAGTAGCAAGCATGGACCGCGATCCGTTCGATTTCTCGCCGCATCCGCCCGCCGCCGCCGAGGAGGTCGAGCGCCCGGAAGGCGGCGAGGACGACCCGGCGCTGATGGCCCCGGTGCTCGACGCGCTGAAGACCGTGCGCGACCCGGAGATCCCGATGGATCTGGTCGAGCTCGGGCTGATCTACGAGCTGATCGTCAAGAAGGGCGGCATCGTCTATGTCGAGATGACCCTGACGACACCCGCCTGCCCGGTCGCCGCCAGCATGCCGGGCGAGGTCGAGTCGGCGATCCGCACGGTCCCCGGCGTATCGGAGGTGCGGGTCAACCTGGTCTGGACGCCGCCCTGGGGGCCGGAGCTGATGAGCGAGGCGGCGCGGCTCGAGCTCGGGATGCTGTGACCCGGCCGCGGGCCGTCCTGTTCGACCTCTTAACGGCGCTGATCGATTCCTGGAGCCTGTGGGACCGGGTGGCCGGCGGCGCCGTCGGCCGGCGCTGGCGCGCCGCCTATCTGCGCAACACCTACGCCACCGCCGCCTACCGCCCCTATGAGACGCTGGTGCGCGAGGCGGCGGTCGAGACCGGGCTGCCGGCGGCGGTCGCCGACCGGCTGATCGAGCGCTATGCCGAGCTCGAGCCCTGGCCCGAGGCGGCGGACGTGCTGGGCGGGCTCGCCGGCCATGTCCCGCTCGCGGTCGTGACCAACTGCTCGGAGGCGCTGGGACGGCTCGCGGCGGCCCGCGCCGGCGGCGCCTTCGACGCCGTGGTCACCGCCGAGCGGGCCGGGTTCTACAAGCCGCATCCCCGCCCCTACCGGATGGCGCTGGAGGCGATCGGCGCGGCCCCGCAGGACACGCTGTTCGTCGCCGGCTCGGCCTACGATTTGTTCGGCGCGAGCGCGGCGGGGATGCCGGTCTATTGGCACAACCGGGTCGGCATGGCGGCGCCGCCCGATGCGCCCGAGCCGATGTTTCACTGCGACACGCTCTCGCCGCTGCGCCGGATCGTCTTGGGTTGAGCCGCTGCCCGCGCCCCGAGCCGGGGGCCTACTGGACCCAGCCCGCCATCAGGCCGTCGACCAACGCCCGCAGCGAACGCGACAGGTCCACGGCCGCGACGGCCCAGGCGAATATTCCGGCCAGGACGCCGAGGCGAAACAGGCCCAGCAGCACGCGTTCCATCGCAATTTAACCATAGAAAGATAAAACCCGGTCAACAATTGATAATTATTCCGACAAGACGCCAACGTCAATCCGGTTCCAGAGTAAGACCGAGGTCATTTAATTAGAATTTTATTATAATGCTGTAGAACCTGGTGCCCAGGCGCATTCAGATGACGCAGTCTCGCCGCACGCGTCATGCCCGGCCTTGTGCCACGGCTGTCCGGTTCAACTGTCGGCGCAATGTAGGCATGTTTCTGATATCAGCATATGCAACCCCAGACACCCCTTGCCCGGACTTGTTCCGGGCATCCACGCCCTTGCGACCGCGGTGGCCGCGCCGAAGGAAGGCGTGGACGGCCGGGTCGAGCCCGGCCGAGGGGATTGCAGGTTGTTCCGTCGCGTTACCTCGCAACCCGATTTCGGCGAACCGGACAGCCGTGGCCTTGTGCCGGGCATCACCGGAAACCGGCAAGGCCTGTGCCGCGAATGGTGGATGGCCGGGACAAGCCTGGACAAGCCCCGCCATGGCGGTTGAGTGAATCTTATGTCTGCGTCCGAGCACCAGCTCAGCGGTCCGGCAGCCCCACCAGGGCATAGAACGAAGCCGTCGCCGGCCACATCGCCACGATCGCGCCGCGCGCGAAAATTCCGGCCAGAACGACGACCACAAGCAGAAAAATCAGCACGATGAGACCGAACGCGCCCCAGCTGCGCGGTCGACGCCGCGACGGCGGCCGGGCAGCCGCCGAGAGCCGCGGCGCGATTTCGAGCGGCGGCTCGATCCGCGGCGGGTCGATCGTCGCCGCCGCCGGGCTGCCGGCAGCCTCGATCGGCGGGGGCGCCTCCTGCCAGACATTGCCGCAGCCGGCGCAGCGGACGGTGCGCCCGCCGGGTCGCCGCAGCGCCTGCTGGTCGACCTGATAGCGCGTCCGGCAGGCGGGGCAGATGACGATCATCGCGCCGGCGATGAACGCATCATTCCGCCTCCGACTCAAGCCGCGGCGGACGCGCCGCGGCGGGCGAGCACGCGCAAATGGTGGTCGGCGTCGCCGAACATCGCGTCGATCATCGTCACGCGCTTAAAATAATGGCCGACCTTGTATTCCATCGTCATGCCGATGCCGCCATGCAGCTGGATCGCCTGCTGCCCGACAAAGCGGCCGGACCGGCCGATCTGCACCTTTGCCGCCGAGATCGCGTTGCGACGCTCCGCGGCGTCGTCCTCGCTCGCCATCATCGTCGCCAGCATCGCCATGCTGCGCGCCTGCTCGAGCGCCACCAGCATGTCGACGGCGCGGTGCTGGAGCACCTGAAAGCTGCCGATCTCGCGCCCGAACTGCTTGCGGGTCTTCAGATATTCGACGGTCAGCTCGTGCATGACCGCCATCGCGCCGACCGCCTCGGCGCAAAGGGCTGCGGTCGCCTCGTCAACCACGCGCTCGACCAGCGGCAGCGCCGCGCCCGGCTCGCCGAGCACCCCTTCCGGGCCGACCCGGACCCCGGAGAGGGCAATTTCCGCGGCGCGCAGCCCGTCCTGGGTCGGGTAGCCGCGCCGCGAGACCCCCGCCGCCCCGCCGTCGACGATGAAGACGCCCGACCCCGTCGCGGTCGCGCCGGCCGCCGCCGACCCGCGCGGTGACGAAGAGCTTGTCGGCGCTGTCGCCGTGCAGCACCACCCCCTTCTCGCCGTCGAGCACCCAGCCGGCGCCGTCCCGCGCAGCCTTCGTCGCGATGTCGGCGAGGTTCCAGCGCGACTGCCGCTCGGTATGCGCAAGGGCGAGGGTCAGGCTGCCGTCGGCGATCTTCGGCACGAGCGCGGCGCGTTGCGCCTCGCTGCCGCCGTGGCGCAGAAACCCGCCGCCGAGCACGACCGTCGCCAGATAGGGCTCCAGCGCCAGGGCGCGGCCAAACGCCTCCATCGCGATCATGGTTTCGACCGGGCCGCCGGCCGAGCCGCCGTGGCGCTCGTCAAAGGGCAGGCCGAGCAGCCCGAGATCGGCATATTGCGCCCACAGCTCGCGGCTCCAGCCCTCGGGGCTTTGCCCGTAGGTCTTGCGCTGCTCGAACGCATAGCGGTCCGACATCAGCCGGTCGAGGCTCTCGCTCAGCAGCCGCTGCTCCTCGGTCAGGTCGAAATCCATCGCTCACCGCCCTCGCTCACTTGCTGCCCCTCACCCCGACCCTCTCCCCGCCGGCGGGGAGAGGGAGCCGTCACAGCCCCAAAATCGCCTTGGCGACGATGTTCTTCTGAATTTCGTTGGTGCCGCCGTAGATCGAGGTCTTGCGCCAGTTGAAATAGGTCGGCGCGATCGGGCCGGCCCAGTCGGGGCCGATCGGCGGCTCGTTCCAGCGCTCGTCGTCGGCGTGCTCGGGCTGATAGGGCAGCGCATAGGGCCCGACCACCTCGAGCAGCAATTCGGTCGTCCGCTGCTGAATCTCCGACCCCTTCAACTTGAGGATCGAGGAGGCCGGGTCGGGCGTGTTGCCGGTGCGCCGGCGCTCGGCGGCGACGACCCGCAGCTGGGTCATCTCGAGCGCCTTCAGCTCGACCTCGACCGCCGCCAGCTTCTCGCGGAACCGCTCGTCCTCGATCAAGCGGCGCATCGCCGTCGCGCTCGATCGCCGCCAGCTCCTTGATCCGCCGGATGCGCTCCTTGGAGAGGCCGACGCGGGCGATCCCGGTGCGCTCGCGGCCCAAGCAGGTATTTGGCGTAGTCCCAGCCCTTGTTCTCCTCGCCGACGAGATTTTCGGCCGGGACCCTGACCTCGTCGAAGAACACCTCGTTGACCTCGTGCCCGCCCTCGATGGTGATGATCGGGCGCAGTGTGATCCCCGGCGTCTTCATGTCGATCAGCAGAAACGAGATCCCTTCCTGCTTCTTGACCTGCGGGTCGGTGCGCACCAGGCAAAAGATCCAGTCGGCGTGCTGGCCGAGCGTGGTCCAGGTCTTCTGGCCGTTGACGACATAGAAATCGCCGTCGCGCTTGGCCGAGGTCCGCAAGGAGGCGAGGTCGGAGCCGGCGCCCGGCTCGGAGAAGCCCTGGCACCACCAGTCGTCGAGATTGGCGATGCGCGCCAGATAGCGCCGCTTTTGCGCGTCCGAGCCGAAGGCGATGATGACCGGCCCGACCATGGTCACGCCAAAGCCCAAGGGCTGCGGCGCCGGCGTCATCTGCAGCTCTTCCTGAAAGATGTATTGCTGCACCGGCGTCCAGCCCGTGCCGCCCCACTCGACCGGCCAATTCGCCACCGCCCAGCCCTGTTTGTTCAGGATGCGCTGCCAGGCGACGATGTCGCCTTTCGCGAGATGCCGGCCCGCTACCAGCTTCTCGTGGATCGGCTCCGGCAGGTTGGCGCGGAAGAACCCCCGCACCTCGTCGCGAAAGGCGGTTTCCTCGGGCGTGAAGCGCAGATCCATGACGAACTCCCTAAGAGCCGGTTTGAGGGGTGTCTCGCAGCCGCCTCCATGAATTCGCGGTCGGCGGAAGGGTGAAAGACAACGCCGCTCACCGTAGCGCTGCGCGCGCCTTTGCGAGCACGGTCTCGGCAGGAATCTCTTCAATCTTGCCGCTGGCAAGCTCTTCCGCGCGGCGTTGCGCCTCGGCCGCCCACAGCTCGTCGGCGTCCGGGTCGGCACGCCCTCGGTCGAGACTTGCGATCAGTCGTTCGGCCAGCCGCGCACGCGAGCGGAGCGGAAGGCTCATCGCCTCGCGCTCGAGCCTTTTGTGCGCAGACGGCATCTCTTTGGTCATTCCTGATGATACCACTAAGAAAGCGAGGCGAAACCGCGGCCGTCGGCGGCGAGGCGGCGGATCAACGCCGCCGGCCGCAGCGTCTCGTCGCCGGACATATCGGCACAGCAGGTCAGCCGGTCGCGGACATGGGCGAGGCCGAGGCGGTCGGCGTAATACATCGGGCCGCCGCGCCAAGCGGGCCAGCCGTAGCCGTACACCCAGATCACATCGATGTCGCCGGGGCGGGCGGCGATCCCTTCTTCGAGGATGCGCGCCCCCTCGTTGATCATCGGCAACACCGTGCGCTCGACGATCTCCTCGGCCGCGATCGGCCGGCGGTTGACGCCGAGCCGGGCCGAGGCGTCGAGAATGATCCGCTCGACCTCGGGGTCGGGGATCGGGGCGCGCGAGCCGGGCTCGTAGCGGAAATAGCCCTTCCCGGTCTTCTGCCCGAAACGCCCGGCCTCGCACAGCGCGTCCTCGATCGCCGCCATCTCGCCGCGCCCCTTGCGGATGCGCCAGCCGACATCGAGCCCGGCCAGATCCATCATCGCGAACGGCCCCATCGGCAGCCCGAACGCGACGAGCGCGGCTTCGACCTCGTGCGGCGAGCGCGCCTTCGAGCAGCAGCCGCTCGGCCTCGACCGAGCGGCGCGCCAGCATCCGGTTGCCGACAAAGCCGTAGCACACCCCGACCACCGCCGGCGCCTTGCCGAGCCGGCGCGCCAGCGCCAATGCGGTCACCACCGCATCGGGCGCGCTCGCCGCGCCACGGACGATCTCGAGGAGGCGCATCACATTGGCCGGGCTGAAGAAATGCGTGCCGACCACATCCTGCGGCCGGGATGTGGCGCGGGCGATCTCGTCGACGTCGAGGGTCGAGGTGTTGGTGGCGAGCAGCGCCCCCGGCTTCGCCACCCGGTCGAGCTCGGCGAAGACCCGTTTCTTGAGGTCCATCTCCTCGAACACCGCCTCGATCACGACATCGGCATGCGCCGCCGCATCGAGCCCGACGGCGCCGTCGATCAGGCCCATGCGGCGCTCGACCTCGCCGGCGGCGAGCCCGCCGCGGGCGGCGGTCGCCCGGTAATTGGCGGCGATCCGGTCGAGCCCCTGCTGCAATCGGTCGCGGCCGGTCTCGACCAGCGCGACCGGGATGCCGGCATTGGCGAAGCACATCGCGATGCCGCCGCCCATCGTGCCGGCGCCGATCACCGCGGCGCGGTCGATCGGCCGCGGCTTTGTCCCCGTCCGGGATCGCCGGGCGCCTTCGCCGCCTCGCGCTCGGCGAAAAAGACATGGCGCTGCGCCTTCGACTGATCGCCGGCGACGAGCTGGCGGAAGAGCTCGCCCTCGCGGCGCAATCCCTCTTCGAACGGCAGGGTGAAGGCGTTGCGCACCGCCTCGACGCAGGCGGCGGGCGCCTCGCGCCCGCGCAGCCGCCGGGTCAGCGTCGCTGCGGCTTCGTCAAAGCGCGTCGGGTCGGCGCGCGCTGCGGCAAGCTTGTCGTCGCGGTCGCGCACCCGCCGCAACGGCCGCCGCTCGGCCAGCACCCGGCGGGCGAAGGCGACCGCCGCCGCCGTCAAATCGCCCTCGGCGATCTCGTCGAGGATGCCGTCCGCCAACGCCTCCGGCGGCCGGGATCGGGTCGCCGGTGACGATCATCCGAAGGGCCTTCTCCGGTCCGACGAGGCGCGGCAAGCGCTGTGTGCCGCCGGCCCCCGGCAGCAGCCCGAGCTTGACCTCGGGCAGGCCGACGCGCGCGCCCTCCGCCGCGATGCGGAAATGGCAGGCGAGCGCCAGCTCGAAGCCGCCGCCGAGCGCCGTGCCGTGGATCGCCGCGACGACCGGCTTCGGCATCGCCTCGATCTGGGCGATGACCTCGCCGAGGCCCGGCGGCTGCGGCGGCTTGCCGAGCTCGGTGATGTCGGCGCCGGCGAAAAAGGTCCGCCCGGCGCAGGCGATCGCCACCGCCTGCGCAGCGTCATCCTCGCGCGCCCGCCGCAGCGCCTCGGCGAGCCCGGCCCGCACCTCGTGCTTGAGCGCGTTGACCGGCGGGTTGTCGACGGTGACGAGCGCGACCTCGCCCTCGCGGCGGAGATCGACGCTGGCGTTGATGTTGCCCATGTCTACCTTCCGCGTTCTGAAAAAACGCCCCGACCGGCGCACTTGACTCGAAAATTATCGATAGGCAGGTTGCCTCGCAACAACAGGCGAGCGACAGGGCTCTTTCTTGGGAGGCGACAGGCATGAGGGCGCGCGAGGCCGCAACTGAAATCGCCGCGCCTTGATCTCCGGCGCGGCAAGGTTGCTCGAGGTCTGCGACGTGGCGCTGCGGTTCGGCGGCATCGTCGCCCTGGACGGCGTCTCGTTCGACCTCGACGAGGGGCAGATCCTCGGCCTGATCGGCCCGAACGGCGCCGGCAAGACCACGCTCTTCAACTGCCTCAGCCGGCTCTACACCCCAAGCCGCGGCGACATCCTCTTTGCCGGCCGCTCGCTCTTGGCGCGGCCGCCGCATCGCATCGCCGAGATCGGCATCGCCCGCACCTTTCAGAACCTGGCGCTGTTTGCGCGCCAGTCGGTGCTCGACAATGTGCGGATCGGCGGCCATGCCGGCATGCGCAGCGATTTCGTCAGCGACACCTTGCGCCTCCCGGCGATGCGGCGGCAGGAGCGCGAGCTCGAGGAATTCGCCTGGGAATTGCTCTTGCTCCTCGATCTGCGCGAGGTGGCCCTCCAGCTGCCCGAGGGCCTGCCGCTCGGCACCCGCAAGCGCGTCGAGCTGGCGCGCGCCTTGGCGGCGCGGCCGAAGCTGCTGCTGCTCGACGAGCCGGCGGGCGGCCTCAACCATCAGGAGGTGGCCGAGCTCGGCCGGCTGATCCGGCGCCTGCGCGACGAGCGCCATTTGACGATCCTCCTCGTCGAGCATCACATGAGCCTCGTCATGTCGGTCTCGGACCGGGTCGTCGCTCTCGATTTCGGGCGCAAGATCGCGGACGGCGCGCCCGCCGAGGTGCAGCAGAACGAGGCGGTGATCCGGGCCTATCTCGGCAACCCGGCAGACGCCGCGGCGGAGGGTCGCCGATGATGCTCGAGGTCAGCCGGCTGTGCGCCTTCTACGGCCCGAGCCAGGCCTTGCACGGGCTCGATTTCACGCTTGCCGAGGGCGGCGTCGTCACCTTGCTCGGGGCCAACGGGGCCGGCAAGACGACGACCCTGCGCGCGGTGTGCGGCATGGTGCGGATGACCGGCGACATCCGCTTCGACGGCAAGCCGATCGCCGGCCGGGCGACCGAGGACATCGTGCGGCTCGGGATCGCCCATGTGCCCGAGGCGCGCGGCACCTTTGTGCGCATGACGGTCGAGGAGAATTTGCAGCTGGGGGCGATGACCCGGCGCGACCATGCCGCGATCGCCGCCGACATCGAGGAGGTCTATTCGCTCTTTCCGCGATTGAAGGAGCGGCGCCGCCAGCAGGCCGGAACCTTGAGCGGCGGCGAGCAGCAGATGCTGGCGGTCGGCCGCGGGCTGATGCTGCGGCCGCGGCTGATGCTGCTCGACGAGCCGTCCTTTGGCCTTGCCCCGCTGATCGTCGCCGAGCTGTTCGCGATCCTCGGCCGGCTGAACCGCGAGCGCCGGGTCTCGATGCTGATCGTCGAGCAGAATGCGGCCTTGGCGCTCGACCTCGCCGACGAGGCCTATCTGCTCGAAACCGGGCGCATCGTCATGGCCGGGCCGGCCAGGGAGATCGCCGCCGACGAGGCGGTGCGCCGCTCGTATCTGGGGTATTAGGGATGAGCCGCTCAGACCGCATCGTGTCTCGTCTCCCCGGCGAAAGAGCGTGTGAAGGAATTGAAGTCGGCTGGATCGGCGCCCTGCGTCCCCCGCTTCCGCCAGGGGCAGGCTCTTCGAGACAGCCGCTGCGCGGCTTCCTCAGGACGAGGAGTTTTATCAATTGTATCACCGAGATCACCTCATGCTGAGGAGCGCCCGGAGGGCGCGTCTCGAAGCACGCACGGCGCCGATGCAGCCACAATTTCCCCGCCGCGCCAATTCATTCAAATCGTCGAAAGCCGGCACGTCCTCGAAAGCCGGGGTCCAGAGCCGCCGCACGCCTGCTCCCCTGCTCACGCCAGGGGCAGGCTCCGGGTTCCCGCTTTCGCGGGAATGACGGTTCAATGCCATCGAGCACCGAGCTAGCTGGGGGCTGCGCATGGAGCAGGTGCTGCAGCAGGTGCTGGCCGGGCTCGCCACCGGGGCGATCTATGCCACGATGGCGCTCGCCGTCGTCATGGTCTACCAGGCGATCGACCACCTCAATTTCGCCCAGGGCGAGCTGGCGACGTTCTCGACCTTTCTCGCCTGGCAGATGATCGCCTGGGGCTGGTCCTACTGGGCCGCCTTTGTCGTCACCGTGGCGGTGTCGTTTGTCCTCGGGGTCGCAATCGACCGCATCCTCTTCCGCCCGGTGCGCAACGCGCCGATCCTGTCGCAGCTCGTCGCCTTCATCGCCTTGTTCAGCATTTTGAACAGCGCCGACGGGCAGATCTGGAACTTCACGATCAAGTCCTTCCCGACCCCGTTCGGCACCAAGCCCCTGTTCGGCAGCGGGCTCGTCAGCACCCATCAGGCCGGGATGGTCGCGGTCACCCTGGTCATGCTGGCGCTGCTTTATCTGTTCTTTCGCGGCTCGCGCCTCGGCCTGGCGATGCGCGCCGCCGCGGCGAACCCGCAAGCCGCCCGCCTCGTCGGCATTCGCGTCGGCTGGATGATCGCGCTCGGCTGGGGCCTGTCGACGGCGATCGGCGCCATTGCCGGCATGCTGATCGCGCCCGTCGTCTTTCTCGACCCGAACATGATGCTGGGCGTCCTGCTGTACGGCTTTGCCGGCGCCGTCCTGGGCGGGCTGTCGAGCCCCGGGGGCGCCGTCCTCGGCGGCTTCGCCGTCGGCGTCATCGAGAATTTGGCCGGCGCCTTCATCCCGTTTGTCGGCCAGGAATTGAAGCTGACCGTGGCGCTCGTCGTCATCGTCGCGGTCCTGATGGTGCGCCCCGCCGGCATTTTCGGGCGGGTCGCGGTGAGCCGGGTATGACCGCGCCCGAGCGTGAAGCGATCGCCCTCGACGGCGCCGCGGTCCGGCCCGAGGCGGCCGGCGCCGAGCCCTGGCGCCTGCGCCTCGACCGCCGCCGGCTGTTGATCGGCGCCGCCGTGATCGCCGGGCTCGTGGCGCCGCTCGTCGTCCAGGATTTCACGATCTTCCAGCTCACGATGGTGATGATCTACGGGCTGGCGATCCTCGGCCTCAACCTGTTGACCGGGTTCAACGGCCAGTTCTCGCTCGGCCACAGCGCCTTTTACGGGATCGGCGCCTACACCGCGGCGATCCTGATGAGCGGCGACGCCGGCCTCGCCTATTACTGGACCCTGCCTTGCGCCGGCGCGGTGTGCTTTGTCGTCGGGATTGCGCTCGGGCTGCCGGCGCTCAGGCTGCAAGGGCTTTATCTGGCATTGGCGACGTTTGCGCTCGCCGTCGCCCTGCCGCAATTGTTGAAGTCGCACCTCCTCGAGGGGCTGACCGGCGGCGTGCAGGGCATCGTCATCGACAAGCCCGACCCGCCCTTCGGCCTGCCGATCGACGCCGACCAGTGGCTCTACTATTTCACGCTCGCGGTTCTGCTCGTCATGTTCGCGGCGGCGGCGAGCCTGGTGCGAAGCCGCACCGGGCGCGCCATCATGGCGATCCGCGACCATCCGATCGCGGCCGCCGCGATGGGCATCAACACCGCGCGCTACAAGACCCTGACCTTTGGCGTCAGCGCGCTCTATACCGGGATCGCCGGCGCCCTCGGCGCGATCGTCGTGCAGTTCGTCGCCCCAGACAGCTTCAACTTTCTGTTGTCGATCAATTTTCTCGTCGGCCTGATCGTCGGCGGCATCGGCTCGATCCCGGGCAGCATCTTCGGCGGGGTCTTCGTCTTGTTCGTGCCGAACCTTGCCGAAAAGGTTTCGACCGGCCTCTCGGGCGCCGTCTACGGCGTCATCCTCCTGTTGCTGATCTTTCTGATGCCGCTCGGCGCGGCCGGCTTTGTCCGCCGCGCGGCCGCCTGGCTCGTGGGTTTAAGAAACCTTGCAACAAAACGATCAATCGGGAGGCGAACGTCATGAAAGAGATCACCCGCCGCAGCATGCTCGCCGCGGCGCCGGCGGCGCTGGCGCTCGCGTCATTGCCGGCCCGCGCCGCCAAGGAATACGGCCCCGGCGTCACCGACACCGAGATCAAGATCGGCAATACCGGTCCCTACAGCGGCCCGTACGCGAGCGCCAGCGCTATACCGCTGTCCATGGCCGCCTATTACAACATGATCAATGCCCAGGGCGGCATCAACGGCCGCAAGATCAACTTCATCTCGTATGATGACGGCTATTCACCGCCAAAAACTGTCGAGATGACGCGCAAGCTTGTCGAGCAAGACAATGTTCTATTTGTCAATGGCGCCGTTGGGACCCCGACCAACACCTCGGTCTGGCGCTATATGAACGAGAAGAAGGCGCCGCAATTATTTCTCTTTACCGGCGCCTCAAAGTGGGACGACCCAAAGGGCCACCCCTGGACCATAGGCTTTCTGGTGAGCTATCGCGGCGAGGGCCAAATTTACAGCGGCTATATTCTCAAGCACAAGCCCGACGGCAAGGTTGGGATCCTTTATCAGAACGACGATTTCGGCAAGGACTACCTGAACGGCGTCCTCGATGGGCTCGGCGGCAAAGCGGACGCGATGGTCAAGGTCAAGGCCAGCTACCAGACCACCGATCCCACCATCGACTCGCAGATCGTCGCGATGAAGGCGGCGGGCTGCGATGTCCTTGTCATGATCGCGCTCCCCAAATTCGCCGCTCAGGCGATCCGCAAGGCGGCGGCGATCGACTGGAAGCCGCTGCAAATCCTGATCGGCGGCACCGCTTCGGTAGGGGAGACGATGAAGCCGGCGGGTTTCGAAAATGGCCAGGGCGTTATTTCGGATAATTCTTTCAAGGACCCCACCGATCCCTCATGGCAGGACGACGCCGACTACAAGTGGTGGGTCTCGTTCATGGACAAGTATCACCCCAAGGGCGACAAGAGCGATATTTATAACGCGTGGGGCCCCTCGAACGCGGCGACGGTCGTCGAGGTCCTCAAGCAGTGCGGCGACGAGCTGACCCGCGAGAATGTGATGAAGCAGGCGGCAAATCTGCACAATTTGGCGCTGCCGATGCTGCTGCCCGGCATCACGATCAACACCAGCCCGACCGATTTCGCATCGATCAAGCAGGTCCAGATGGAGCGCTTCGAAGGCGACCGCTTCCACCGGTTCGGCCCCATATTGACCAGCGGGAGCGCCTGAACGCAACGACCGACGATCATCGCCGGGCAAAACCATAAACCGAGGGAGGCCATCATGAAGCATCTGACGCGTCGCACCATTCTCGTCGCCGCCCCGACTGCGCTGGCCTTTGGCGGGCCACTCGCAGCCGCATTGCCGGCCCGCGCGGCCAAACAATACGACCCGGGCGTCACCGACAGCGAAATCAAGATCGGCAATACCGCGCCCTACAGCGGCCCCGCCTCGAATTACGGCACGATCTGGAAATGCGAGGCCGCGTATTTCAGAATGATCAACGACCAGGGCGGCGTCAACGGGCGCAAGATCAATTTCATCTCCTACGACGACGCCTATTCGCCGCCGAAAACCGTCGAAATGACGCGCAAGCTGGTCGAGCAGGACCAGGTGTTCATCGTCGCCGGCGGCGCGGGCACGCCGACCAACACCGCGATCTGGAAGTACATGAACCAGCACAAGGTGCCGCAGCTCTTCGTCGCGACCGGCGCGGCCAAATGGGACGACCCCAAGGGCCATCCTTGGACCATAGGGTTTCAGCCGAATTATCAGAGCGAGGGGCGCATCTATGCGGCCTATATTCTGAAGAACAAGCCGGACGGCAAGGTCGGCGTGCTCTATCAGAACGACGATTTCGGCAAGGACTATATGAAGGGGGTCGAGGACGGGCTCGGGCCGAAGGCCGCCGCGATGATCAAGGTAAAGGCGACCTACGAGACCACCGACCCGACCGTCGATTTGCAGGTGATCGGCATGAAGGCGGCCGGCTGCGATGTCTTTGTCAACACCGCGATCGCCAAATTCGCCGCGCAGGCGATCCGCAAGGCGGCGGAGATTGAATGGAAGCCGCTGCACATCTTGAGCGGCATCGGCAACTCGGTCGCCGGGACGCTGAAGCCGGCCGGCTTCGAGGCGTCAAAGGGCATCGTCACCGATTTCTTTTTGAAAGATCCGACCGACCCGCAATGGGAGGACGATGCCGGCTACAAATGGTGGCTCGCCTTTATGAACAAATGGTACCCGGGGGGCGACAAGAGCGATGGCCTCAATGTCTTTGGGCCGACCGCCGCGGCGACGACTGTGCAGGTGCTCAAGGCGTGCGGCGACGAGCTGACCCGCGCCAACGTGATGAAGCAGGCGGCCAATTTGCACGAATTGAGCCTGCCGATGCTGCTGCCGGGGATCACCATCAGCACCAGCCCGACGGATTTCGCGCCAATCAAGCAGGTCCAGCTGGCGCGCTTCGACGGCGAGCGGTGGCAGTTGTTCGGCCCGGTAATTTCCGGCGCGCTGCCGGCCTAACGCAGCAACAGGGAGGACGACATGAGAGCGATTACCCGCCGATCGATCCTCGCCGCGGCGCCGGCGAGCCTTGGCGCTCGCCGCGCTTCCGGCGCGTGCGGCAAAGCAATACGGCCCCGGCGTCACCGACACCTCGATCAAGATCGGCAACACCTGCTTCTACAGCGGTCCGGCCTCGTCCTACGCCACGGTCGGCAAATGCGAGGCCGCGTATTTCAAGATGGTCAACGATCAGGGCGGCGTGAACGGCCGCGAGATTGTCTTTCTCTCTTACGACGACGCCTATTCGCCGCCGAAGACCGTCGAGCAGACCCGGCGCCTTGTCGAACAGGATGGCGTCTTGCTGATGCTGAACCCGCTCGGCACCCCGACCAACACCGCGATCCAGCATTACCTCAACCAGAAGAAGGTGCCGCAGCTCTTTGTCGCCACCGGCGCGAGCAAATGGGACGACCCCAAGCGCTTCCCCTGGACGATCGGCTGGCAGCCGAGCTATCTGAGCGAGGGTCGGGCCTACGCCGCCTACATCCTCGCGAGCAAGCCGGGCGGCAGGATCGGGGTGCTCTACCAGAACGATGATTTCGGCAAGGACTATCTGCATGGCGTGACCGAAGGCCTCGGGGCCAAGGCCGAGGCGATGCTGGCTTCGGCCGCGTCCTATGAAACCAACGACACGACCGTCGATTCGCAGATCATCGAGATGAAAGCCAAAGGCGTCGATGTCTTCGTCAACACCGCGATCCCCAAATTCGCCGCTCAGGCGATCCGCAAGGCGGTCGAAATCAACTGGAAGCCGCTGCACATTTTGAGCGGCATCGGCCATTCGGTGGCCGCGACCTTGGAGCCCGCCGGGCTGGCGAACGCCAAGGGCATCGTCTCGGACTTTTTCCTGAAGGACCCGACCGACCCGCAATGGAAGGACGACCAGGGCTACCAGGACTGGCTCGCCTTTATGGACAAATATTATCCTTCCGGCGACAAGGCCGACGGCCTCAATGTGACCGGACCGGCCATCGCCCAGACCTTCATCCAGGTGCTGAAGCAGTGCGGCGACGATTTGACGCGCGAGAACATCATGAAGCAGGCGGCCGATCTGCACAATTTCCGGACGCCGATGCTGCTGCCCGGGATTACGATCAACACCAGCCCGACCGATTTCGCCCCGATCAAGCAGATCCAGCTGGCGCGGTTCGACGGCGAGCGCTGGCAATTGTTCGGCTCGCTGATTTCGGGCCAGCCGCCCGCCTGACGCACCGGGCGCCGTTCACCAGCGAAGCCAGGAGGTCAACATGAAGCAGGTCACCCGCCGCTCGATCCTCGCCGCCGCGCCGGCCGCGCTGGCGCTCGCCGCCCTGCCGGCGCGTGCGGCAAAGCAGTACGGCCCCGGCGTCACCGACACCTCGATCAAGATCGGCAACACCTGCTTCTACAGCGGCCCGGCCTCGTCCTACGGGACGATCGGCAAGGCCGAGACCGCCTGGTTCAAGATGCTGAACGAAGAGGGCGGGGTGAACGGGCGCAAGATCGAATTCCTCTCCTACGACGACGCCTACTCGCCGCCGAAGACGGTCGAGCAGACCCGGCGCCTGGTCGAGCAGGACGGCGTGCTGCTGATGCTGAACCCGCTCGGCACCCCGACCAACAGCGCGATCCGGCAATACCTCAACCAGAAGAAGGTGCCGCAGCTCTTCGCCGCCACCGGCGCCTCCAAATGGGACGACCCCAAGCACTATCCCTGGACGATCGGCTGGCAGCCGAGCTATCTGAGCGAGGGCTACGCCTACGCCGCCTATATCCTGGCGAACAAGCCCGACGGCAAGATCGGCGTGCTCTATCAAAACGACGATTTCGGCAAGGATTATCTGCACGGCGTCCGGGAAGGCCTCGGCGACAAGGCGAAGGCGATGCTCGTCGACGAGGCGTCCTACGAAACGACCGATCCGACCGTCGATTCGCAGATCATCGGCATGAAGTCGAAAGGCGTCGACGTCTTCGTCAATTGCGCCATCCCGAAATTCGCCGCCCAGTCGATCAAGAAGGCGGTCGAGCTCGAATGGAAGCCGCTGCACATCCTCAGCAGCATCGGCAATTCCGTCGCCGTCACCCTGAAGCCCGCCGGGCTCGAAAACTCCAAGGACATCGTCTCCGACTTCTATCTGAAGGACCCGACCGACCCGCAATGGAAGGACGATCAGGGCTACAAGGACTGGCTCGCCTTCATGGACAAATACTACCCCGAGGGCGACAAGAGCGATGTCGGCAACGTCGTCGGCCCGGCGTTCGCCCAGACTTTCGTTCAGGTGCTCAAGCAATGCGGCGACGATTTGACCCGAGAGAACATCATGAAGGAGGCGGCGAACCTGCACGATTTCCGGGTGCCGATGCTGCTGCCCGGGATCACGATCAACACCAGCCCGACCGATTTCGCCCCGATCAAGCAGATCCAGATGGCGCGCTTCGACGGTCAGCGCTGGCAGCTGTTCGGCCCGGTGATGACCGGCAAGGTCGGCTGAGGGTTTCGCGCGCTCATGGCCGGGCGCGGCCTGCGGCGGCGGCAGCAGCCCTGACGCAGCAGAGCCGGGGAGAGCGCCGGTGACGCCGCGGTGGCGCGCGTTGCGTCGGGCGGCCGTTGCAGGCGTCGTCGTCTGCTCGCTGTGGGTCGCCGGCCTCGTCTGGTTCGCGACGCCATGGCCGGTCGACGACCGGGCGGAGGCGACCGACGCGATCGTCGTGGTGACCGGCGGCAGCCTGCGGCTGCAAAGCGGCATCGACCTGCTCCGCGAAGGGAAGGGCCGCGCGCTCTTCGTCTCCGGGGTCGATCAGCGGGTCGGCCTCGGCGAGCTGCTGCGCGTCTCGGGCAACCCGCCGGACTGGGTTTCCTGCTGCGTCGCGATCGGCCACGACGCCGACAACACCCTCGGGAACGCGCGCGAGACGGCGCAATGGATGCGGCGGCAAGGCTATCGCAGCCTGCGGCTGGTCACCGCCTGGTACCACATGCCGCGCAGCCGCCTCGAATTCGAGCGCGCCATGCCCGGGATCGAGATCGTTCCCCACCCGGTCTTTCCCGACGGGGTCAGGCGGCAGCGCTGGTGGGCCTGGCGCGGCACCGCGGCGCTGCTGCTCGGCGAGTACGGCAAGTATCTGGCGGCCCTGTTCCGCCCCTTGATCGAGCGTTTGCAGCCCGACACGGCGGTCGCCGAGCTCGGCAGCCGCGCGCAGAGGCGGCAATGAGCATGGTGAGGTCGCTGGCGTTCAACATCGCGTTTATCGGCTGGACCGTGATCCTCGGCGTCGCCGGGCTGCCGCTGCTGCTGCTGGCCCCGCGCCCGGCGGTGATGCGGTTCGGCCGGCTTTGGGACCGGGGCGCGCTCGCCCTGCTGCGCTGGATCGTCGGCCTCGATCACGAGGTCCGCGGGCTCGATCGCCTGCCCCGCGGCGGCTGCATCATCGCGGTGAAGCATCAATCCGCCTGGGACACGCTGATCCTTCCGATCGTGCTCGACGACCCGGCGGTGGTGATGAAGCGCGAGCTGTTGCATGTGCCGTTCTACGGCTGGTACGCAGCGCGCGCCGGGTCGATCGCGGTCGACCGCAAGGCGGGGGCGGGCGCGTTGCGGGCCATGGTCAAAGCGGCGCGGCCGATCGCCGCCGCGGGCCGGCCGATCGTGATCTTTCCCGAAGGGACCCGGACCGCCCCGGGGGCGCGCTCTGCCGTATCAGCCCGGCGTCGCCGCCCTCTATCAGGCGCTGGCCTTGCCGCTGGTCCCGGCGGCGGTCAACTCCGGGCATTTCTGGGGGCGGCGAAGCTTTGCCAAGCGTTCCGGCCGGATCGTCCTCGAATTCCTCGACCCGATCCCGCCTGGCCTGCCGCGCCGCCGCCTGATGGCCGAGCTCGAGGAGCGGGTCGAGACCGCCGCCGCCGCGCTCTCCCGCGAGGCGAGCCCTCCAAGCCCTCGGACGAGGCCGGGCGGGCGGGGCGTTGCCACACGGGGGCGGCCGGGGCTATCCTAGCGGCGAATTTCAACGCGCAACGGAGAGAGCCATGACCGTGATGCGGGCATCGGCGCGTCCCACCCGGCGGGGTGCGGCGGCCAATTTTACCGGCGAAGTATTCCAGGACGAGGTGCTCGTCGGGCAGCCGCCGTCGCGCATGCGCGCGACCGTGGTCTCGTTCACCCCCGGCGCCCGCACCGCGTGGCACGCCCACCCGGTCGGCCAAACCCTCTATTGCCTCTCCGGGGTCGGCCGCATCTGCATCGGCAAGGGCTCGCAGCCGCAGGCGATCCAGCCCGGCGACACGGTGATGATCCCGCCCGACACGATGCACTGGCACGGCGCCGCCCCCGACCGCCTGTTCGCGCATCTGGCGATGTCGGAAAACGGCGAGCAGGGCCAGGGCACCGACTGGGCCGAGCACGTCAGCGACGCCGACTACAAGGCGGAGCCGGCCGGCTGAACGCGACGGCGAAACCCGCCGCCTTCTCGTGTCGTAGGCGAGGCCCCCACCGCCGGGCCTCAGCCCCGACGCAACGCGGCATGTGGAGCCGTAATATGAATTATCGCGTTGTAACTTACGATCGTGAAAATGAACGAATAAAGGGGAATATGCCCGTTCCTCCTTTCATTCTTTCCGAGATCAAGAGGATAGCTGGCTTTCAATCACAAGATGACGGCCTTGGAGAATATTTTCTGGACGAGGAACAGACCAAACAAATCGCTCAGATTATGGGATTTCATCCGGAACCGAGCCGGTTCTATTATTACGTTGAGCCCTACGATCCCCCGGAGGACGACGGCCTGCAAGAGAACGCCGCGCACCAGCGCGTGATCCCATGAGGCTGAACCGCATGGCCGGCCGCCGGCGCGCTCGCTCATCCTGTTCGTTCGTCGACCGATCACCGTAAACCCAAGCAAGCGGCCGGGTGGTGGAACGGTGGGTCCCGGCGTTCGCCGGGACAGCGGAAAGAGGCATTGACAGCGCCTCTCCAGAACGGCCGCTCGATCTGATCGGAGCGCCGCCGGACGTCGGCCCGCCGCCCTGCCCGACCAACGCCGGGCAATGGGTGCCCGGTCAGACGGCGGGGGCGCGCAGCGGGCGCAAGTCGGGGGCGGGGCGGAGCGGCGCCTCGGTCTTGGCCTGCAAGCCCGCCAAGTCGATGCCGTCGGCGATCTCGCGCACCAAGAGCCCTTCCGCCGTTATGTCGAGGACGGCGAGGTCGGTGTAGACGCGCCGCACCGCGGCGGCGGCGGTCAGCGGGTATCGGCAGCGCCGGCGGATGCGCGGCGCGCCCGATTTGGTCGTGTGCTCGACCAGCACGCGGATTTCCTTGGCCCCGACCGCCAGATCCATGGCGCCGCCGACACCAGGCGGGAAGCCCGGATCGTCGGTCGTCCAGTTGGCCAGATCGCCGTTCTCGGCGACCTCGAAGGCCCCGAGCAAGGCCAGGTCGAGATGGCCGCCGCGGATGATCAGGAACGAATCGGTATGGTGGACATAGCTGCCGCCGGTGACCAGCGTGATCGGCTGCTTGCCGGCGTTGATCAGGTCAGTGTCGATCTCGTTGGCGCCGGGAGCCGGGCCGACGCCGAGAATGCCGTTCTCGCTGTGCAGGACGATCTCGCGATCCTCCGGGAGGAAATCGGCGACCAGGGTCGGCAGCCCGATCCCGAGGTTGACGTAGGCGCCGTCGGCGAGGTCTTGCGCGGCCCGCCAGGCGATTTGGCGACGGGTGAGCGGCATCGGGCTCCTCCGAATTGAGTTCATCAACCCTGTCATTGCGAGCGCAGCGAAGCAATCTCGTTCCGCTTGCACACCCCTTACCGGGATTGCCGCGTCGCCTGCGGCTCCTCGCAATGACAAATTCTAGCCGCTCACCTGCACGACGCGGTCGACGAAGACGCCGGGGGTGACGATCAGCTCGGGGTCGATCTCGCCGAGCTCGACGATGTGGCGCGCCTGGACGATCGACAAATCGGCCGCCATCGCCATGGTCGGGTTGAAGTTGCGCGCCGATTTGCGATAGGTGAGGTTGCCCCAGCGGTCGGCGCGGTCGGCCACCAGCAGCGCCACGTCGCCCTTCAGCGGCTTTTCGAGCACATGCATCCGCCCGTCGATCTCGCGGTGCTCCTTGCCCTCGGCGAGCCGGGTCCCGACCGACACCGGCGAATAATAGCCGCCGAGCCCGGCGGCGGCGCAGCGCATGCGCTCGCTCAAGGTGCCCTGCGGCAACAGCTCGAGCTCGATCCTGCCGGCGGCGTAAAGCTCCTCGAACACGACCGAGCCCGAGCTGCGCGGGAACGAGCACATGATCTTGCGCACCCGCCCCGCGGCCATCAATGCCGCGAGCCCGGTGCGGCCGGTGCCGGCGTTGTTGGCGACGACGGTCAGGTCGCGCGCGCCCTGCTCGATCACCGCCTCGCACAACGCATCCGGCAGCCCCGCCCCGCCGAAGCCCGCGCACAGGACGACCGAGCCGTCCCTGATCCCGGCCACCGCCTCGGCGAGGCTCTGCACGCGCTTGTCGATCATTGTCCCAGGCCCCGATCAGAACGCCACCGCGTCGCCGCCCTTCAGCGCCAGCATCGAGCGCGCCTCGTCGGGGCTGGCGATTTCGAGCGACAGGTTTTCGAGGATGGCGCGGATGCGGCTCACCTGGTCGGCGTTGCTGCGGGCGAGCTGGCCGCGGCCGAGCCACAGCGAATCCTCGAGCCCGACGCGGACATTGCCGCCCATGATCGCGCCCATCGAGACGAGCGGCAATTGGTGGCGGCCGGCCGCCAGGATCGACCAGGCGTAGGCGTCGCCGAAGAGCTTGTCGGCGATCCGCTTCATGTGGACGAGGTTGTCGGGGTCGGCCCCGATGCCGCCCAGGATGCCGAAGATCGTCTGCACGAATAAGGGCGGCTTGACCATGCCGCGATCGAGGAAATGCGCGAGGTTGTAGAGGTGGCCGACATCGTAGCACTCGAACTCGAAACGGGTGCCGCAGCCTTCGCCCAAATCCTTCAGGATCCGCTCGATGTCGGCGAAGGTGTTGCGGAAGATGAAGTCGCGGGTCATTTCGAGCGCCCGCGGCTCCCACTCGTATTTCCACTCCTTGTAGCGGTCGAGCATCGGGTAGAGCCCGAAATTCATCGAGCCCATGTTCATCGAGCACATCTCGGGCTTGGCCCGCAGCGGCGCGGCCAGCCGCTCGTCGAGGCTCATCCCGTGGCCGCCGCCGGTGGTGATGTTGACGACGGCGTTGGTCGCCTGCTTGATCCGCGGCAGGAACTGCATGAAGACGCCGGGATCGGGGGTCGGCCGCCCGTCCTTCGGGTCGCGGGCGTGCAGATGCAGGATCGCCGCCCCGGCCTCGGCCGCCGCGATCGCGTCGCGCGCGATCTCGTCCGGGGTCAGCGGCAGATAAGGGCTCATCGTCGGCGTGTGGATCGAGCCGGTGACGGCGCAGGTGATCACGACCTTGCCGCTCAGCGCCATGTGCCTCCTCCGCTTTAATTCCGCCCGTCAGCCCTGCGCCCGGATAAACGCCCTGACCTCGGGATAGGTCTCGTTCTGCCAGCGGCGGCCGTGGAAGACCCCATAATGGCCGACTTTGGGCTGGAGGTGGTGGGTCTTTTTCACCGCCGGGAGGCCGCTGCAGAGCCGGTGCGCGGCGGCGGTCTGGCCGACCGCGCAGACATCGTCGCGCTCGCCCTCGACGGTCATCAGCGCGGTGCGTTCGATCGCCGCGGGCTCGACCGGCGCGCCGCGCACCCGCAGCCGCCCCTGCGGCAGGTCGTGGTCGTGGAAGACGCGCTTGATCGTGTCGAGATAGAAATCCGCCGGCAGGTCCATGACGGCGCTGTATTCGTCGTAGAAGGCGCGGGTCGCCGCCGCGCTCTCGCCGTCGCCCTGCACCAAATTGCGGAACATCGTCGAATGCGCCGAGACGTGGCGGTCGAAGTTCATGCTGAGAAACCCGGCGAGCTGCAAAAACCCGGGATAGACCCGCCGGAACGCGCCGCGCCAGCGCATCGGCACCGTGGTGATGACCGTGCGCTCGAACCAGTCCAGCGGATGCGCGGCAGCGAAGCGGTTGACCGCGGTCGGGTTGACCCTGGTGTCGATCGGACCGCCCATCAGCACCATCGAGGCGGGTTGGCACGGGTCGCCCGAGGCGGCCAGCAGCGCCGCCGCCGCCAGCACCGGAACCGATGGCTGGCATACCGCCATGACATGGGTCTGCGGCCCCAGCAGGCGGATGAAGCGGATCACCAGGTCGACAAAATCGTCGAGGTCGAACCGACCATGCAGCAATGGCACGTCGCGCGCGTTGGCCCAGTCGGTCAGGTAGACGTTGTGGTCGGGCAGCAGGGTTGCGATCGTGCCGCGCAGCAAGGTCGGGAAATGCCCCGACAATGGTGCTACGACCAGCAAGGTCGGCTCGTCGCGCGCCATATCCTTGCGGAAATGCAAGAGATTGCAGAACGGATGCGAGGCGACGACCTCCTCGCTGACGGCGACCTCGCCGCCTTCGACCGCGACCTTGCGGATGCCGAAATCCGGCCGTTCGTGCGTCATCCCGGCGTGCGACAGCAGCTCCATCGCCGCCGAGGCGCCGCGGACCAGCGGCCAATCCCCGATCATCGGCCAGGGATGGTCGAGCCAGCCCCGGAAGGTTTCGGCCATCAGGCGAATCGGGCCGAAAATGTCGTTGTGCGCCTCGTACGCGTCGTAAAGCATGAACCCTCGTATGTGCGTGCGCGCTCTCTCGCTCGATGGGGCATCGGCTATCAGGGCGGCCCGCCGCCCCGATCCAATTTCACGCGAAGCCATCCCATCGCAAACGCCTTGTGTTCTCAAGCATATATTTATGTTGACAAAGCTTTGCAGCCCCCTCCCCCGCGCCGGCGGCCGATGTCTGTGGCCGCGGCGTCCCGGCCTCTCCCCATCAGGCCCAAAAAGCCGGTAACATGCGTGGGCATGGCCCCCAGCACCCGCCGCCCGCCGTCTCGCCGTGGCGCGCGCCCTCGCGGCGCGGCAGAGGCAGGCGGCCCGGCGCGATGATCGACCGCCTTTATGCGCGAACGCTGGCGCTCGCCGCGAGCCGGCATGCGATGGCGGCGCTGATCCTGATCTCGTTCGCCGAAAGCTCGTTCTTTCCGCTGCCGCCCGACATCCTCCTGATCCCGATGATCCTGGCGCGGCCGCGCCGCGCCTGGCTGATCGCGGCGGCGTGCACGGCCGCCTCGGTGCTCGGCGGCTTTCTCGGCTATGCGATCGGCTATTACCTGTTCGACGCGATCGGCCGGCCGGTGCTCGAATTTTACCACGCGATGGGCCGCTACGACGCGCTCAAGGCGGCCTTCGCCGAATGGGGCGTGTGGATCATCCTCCTCAAGGGGCTGACCCCGATCCCCTACAAGCTGATCACGATCGCCAGCGGCGTGGCGCAGTTTCCGCTGGTCCCGTTCGCGCTGGCCTCGCTGGCCTCGCGCAGCCTGCGCTTCTTTCTGCTCGCGGCGCTGCTGTGGCGGTTCGGCGCGCCGGTGCGCGCCTTTATCGAAGAGCGGCTGATGCTGGTCACCAGCATCTTCGCGCTGGCGCTCGTTGGCGGCTTCGTGGCGCTGCGCTATCTATGACGACATGAGCGGGCTGCAGCGTTCGTTTCCGATTTTTGTCCTGGCGGCGAGCGCCATCGTGCTCGGCGGCGCGCTCGCATCGCAATATTGGGGCGGGCTCGCGCCTTGCGAATTGTGCCTGCTGCAGCGTTGGCCGTGGGCCGTGGCGATCGTCGTCTCGTTTGTCGCGACGATGGTCGCCGGCCGGCCGGCCTTGCCGTGGGTGGGGCTGCTGCTCGCCCTGGTGTTCGCGGCGGGCGGCGCGCTTGCGTTCTACCATGTCGGGGTCGAGGAGCACTGGTTCGCCGGCCCCAGCGCCTGCACCGCCGCCGCCGGCGCAGCCGACACGGTCGAGGCGTTGAAGGCGCAGATCCTGCGCCAGCAGCCGGTGCGCTGCGACGAGGCGGCGTGGCGGCTGTGGGGGGTCTCGCTCGCCGGCTGGAACCTGCTCGCCTCCATTGTCATGGCGGGCGTCTGCCTTGCCGGCTTTTCGCGCCTGCGGCCGCGCCCGCGAGCCGCATGAGCGCCGCGCCGGCGCACCGCCTGCCGGGCGACCGCGCGCCCGCCGATCAGATCGCCCGCATGTTGCGCGTCGACCACGCCGGCGAATTCGGCGCGGCGCGGATCTACCAGGGCCAGCTCGATGCGCTGGGACGCTCGCGGGCAGGGCGCGCGATCCGGCGAATGGCCGAGGCCGAGAACCGCCACCTCGCCCAATTCGAGGTCCTGCTGCGCGAGCGCCGGGTCCGCCCGACCCTGCTGGCGCCGCTGTGGTCGGTCGCCGGCTACGCCCTCGGCGCCGCGACGGCGCTTCTTGGCGAGCGCGCGGCGATGGCCTGCACGGTTGCGGTCGAGGAGGTCATCGACGAGCATTACCAGCGCCAGGCCGATTATCTCGCCGACCGGGATCCCGCGCTGCGCCGGACCATCCTCGAGTTCCGCGACGACGAGCTCGACCATCGCGACACCGCGCTCGCCTACGGCGCCGAGGACGCGCCCGGCCGCGAGCTTCTCGCCGCGGCGGTCAAGGCCGGCTCCCGCCTCGCGATCTGGCTCTCCACCCGGCTTTAGTCTCGCCGAGGGCCGCCCGCGGGGTCACCCTCACAGCCCGACGAGGCGGGCGCTCTCGTCCCAGAGCCGGCGGGCGAGGCCCTGGTCGCGAGCCGCGGGGTCGGGCTCGGCCAGCGCCCGGCCGATGACGTAGCCGCCGTGGTGCGGGCCCGGGTCGGGCGCGGTCGCCAGGAAGAGCGAGGTCCGCGCTCCCTTCTCCGGGCCGATCATGAACGGCTTCATCAGGCGCCAGGCGATCTCGATGAGGCCGCCGCGCTGGCCGATCGACGTGGCGACGACGCCCGGATGCAGCGCGGCGACGACCACTCCCGAACCGTCGAGCCGTGCGGCCAGCTCGCGGCTGAACAGGATGTTGCACAATTTCGAGCGGCCGTAGGCCCGCAGCGCCGTCCAGTCGGTCGGGCGCGCGAGGTCGGCGACGACCAGAGCCTGCCGGCGATGCGCCTCCGAGGCGACGTTGACGATGCGCGCCGGGGCCGACGCCCGAATGCGGTCGAGCAGCAGGTTGGTCAGCAGGAACGGGGCCAGATGATTGACCGCGAAGGTCAGCTCGAACCCGTCCGCCGACCGCCGGTATCGGGGTGAAAAGAGCCCCGCGTTGTTGACCAGCAGATCGAGCCTGCGGTGCTCGGCGAGGAGCGCTTCGGCGAGGCGGCGCACCTCGGCGAGCGAGGCGAAATCCGCGAGCGCGACATCGAGCCGCGCCCGGCTCGAACCCGCGGCGACAAGCCGCCGCGCCGCCTCGGTGCGCTGCCTGTCGCGTCCGACCATGACGACCCGCATCCCGGCGCGGGCGAGCCCGAGCGCCGTATGAAGACCGATCCCCGAGCTCGCCCCGGTGACGATCGCGGTCGGTTGCCCCGCACCCTCAGCCACCTTTGGCCGCCATCCTGCCCGATCGCGCCTCGCGGCAATGATAGGCCGACGGCGCGCCGCGGTCTTCCTGCAAGGGACGCGCCGCCACGAGACGCGCCGCCACGGGACGCGCCGCCAAGGGACGCGCCGCCGGAGCTATCGGCTGCGGCTTGTCGCTCTGCGAAAATCCGGCTTGAGCGGCGGCTCGACCTGACCGGCCAGCCGCTCGCATTGATGGATCAGCCCCTGAAGGTATTCCTTGACCCGGGGGGTCGTCGCTTCCGCCACCAGCGTGCGCCCGCGCGCCGCCGCGGCCCGATAATGCTCGACCGGCTGCTGCTCGGCGGTCCACTCCGACGGCGCTTCGCCGGCGGGCTCGTCGCGTCGCCGATGCCGCCGCCTCGGCCTCACGATCGGCTTGTCGCCGCGCGGCGGCGGGCAGGCGCCCGAATCGCCCCCGCTCGAGCCGCTTTCAAATGACTGCGACACGGTCTGCTCGCCCGTTCCTGGTGCGCCAGGCGCTGGCCCGCGGCGAGCTACGGCGGCCCGGAGCCCAATGAGCCGGCGGCCGCCCAAATCGCGGCCCACATGCCCAGCGACAACAAGCTCACCAGCAGCAGCGCGGCGCCCCTGCCCAGCTGCGTCACGCCTTCTGCGAAGGTCAGCTCGCTCTCCGCGTCATCGCCGCCGGGGAACGTGCGACCCGTTGCCAAGTTCCTGTCCACCCGCTGCTCCCTCGCGCTCCAGAACCCGACGGGCGACCGCGTCATGGCCGCCTGCGTTCAGGAAATTAACCATTTTATCTGTCAGCGTGTCGCCTAATCGGCGTCAAAAAAATGTCGTCTTTTGTCACTTTCGGATCGCAAGCAGCCGGAAGGGAGGCTCGCAGGCGTCAGTAGACGACGACGCTGCGGATCGATTCCCCGGCGCGCATCAGCTCGAAGCCCGCGTTGATGTCGTCGAGCGCGAGCTTGTGGGTGATCAGATCGTCGATGTTGATCTTTCCCTCCATGTACCAGTCGACGATCCTGGGCACATCGGTGCGTCCCTTGGCGCCGCCGAAGGCGGTGCCCTTCCACACCCGGCCGGTGACGAGCTGAAACGGGCGGGTCGCGATCTCCTGCCCGGCCCCGGCGACGCCGATGATGACGCTGACGCCCCAGCCGCGGTGGCAGCATTCGAGCGCCTGCCGCATGGTCGCGACGTTGCCGATGCACTCGAAGCTGAAATCGGCGCCGCCCTTGGTCAGGCTCACAAGATAGGGGACAAGATCGCCCTCGACCTCCTTGGGGTCGACGAAGTGGGTCATGCCGAATTTCTCGGCCAGCGCCCGCCGCTTCGGGTTCAGATCGACGCCGACGATCATGTCGGCCCCGACCATGCGGCAGCCCTGCACGACATTGAGCCCGATCCCGCCGAGGCCGAAGATCACGACATTGGCGCCGGGGTGGACCTTGGCGGTGTTGATCACCGCGCCGATCCCGGTGGTGACCCCGCAGCCGATGTAGCACACCTTGTCGAAGGGCGCGTCCGGGCGGATCCGGGCGGCCGCGATCTCGGGCAGCACCGTGAAGTTCGAAAAGGTCGAGGTCCCCATGTAATGGTGCAGCTTCTCGCCGCCGAGCGAGAAGCGGCTGGAGCCGTCGGGCATCACCCCTTGCCCCTGGGTCGCCCGGATCGCCACGCAAAGATTGGTCTTGCCCGAGAGGCAATATTCGCACTGCCGGCATTCGGGGGTGTAGAGCGGGATCACATGGTCGCCCTTGGCGAGGCTCGTCACCCCGCGCCCGACATCGACCACCACGCCGGCCCCTTCGTGGCCGAGGATGACCGGAAACAGCCCCTCCGGGTCGGCCCCGGACAGGGTGAACTCGTCGGTGTGGCAAATCCCGGTCGCCTTGATCTCGATCAGGACCTCCCCATCCTTCGGGCCGTCGAGCTGCACCGTTTCGATCGTCAGCTTTTCTGCGGCCTTGTGGGCGACTGCGGCGCGGGTCTCCACGGACCACCTCCATCGGGTTGGCTTGGCGCGGCGCCGAGGCTAGCAGGCGGCTTCGGGCGCGGCTACCGGCGATCCTTTGGGAGCGGACGCCGCGGACACGGCATCGGCGCATCCCGACCTCGGGGGGCGGCCATCGCGGGGATGATTTTCCCCGCGATCGCGGATAGAAAGGCGGCGATGAGCGGCAGGCGTCATTGCAGGTTGACGGGCCGACGCGCCGACGCCTCGGCTGCGCGCTCGTGACCGGCGATCCGGCGCCGGCCTTGCAGGTCGAGGGGCTCGGGCACCGGTTCGGGGCGCGGCGCGCGCTGCGCGATGTCAGCTTCGCGATCGCGCCGGGCGATTTCACCGTGCTGCTCGGCCTCAACGGCGCCGGCAAGACCACCCTGTTCTCGCTGGCGACCCGGCTCTACGTGCAGGGCGAGGGCGCAATCCGCGTCTTCGGCGCGGACATCCGCGATGACCCCTCGGCGTGCCTGCGGCGGATCGGGGCGGTCTTTCAGCAGCCGACCCTCGACCTCGACCTCTCGGTCGAGCAGAGCCTCTACTACCATGCCGCCCTGCACGGCCTCTCCCGCCGCGAGGCGGCGGCGCGGATCGCCGCCGAAATCGAACGGGTCGGGCTTGGCGAGCGGCGGCGCGACAAGGTGCGCCGGCTGAGCGGCGGCGAGCGCCGGCGGGTCGAGATCGCCCGCGCGCTGCTGCACCGGCCGCGCCTCTTGCTGCTCGACGAGCCGACGGTCGGGCTCGATATCGCCAGCCGGCAGTTCCTGCTCGACCATGTCCGCCGGCTGTGCCGCGAGGAGGGCATCGCCGCGCTGTGGGCGACGCATCTGATCGACGAGGTCGGCGACGGCGCGCGGGTGGTGGTGCTGCACAAGGGCGAGGTCCGCGCCGCCGGCGCCGCCGCGCAGATCCTCGGCGAGGCCCGCGCGCCCTCGATGCGCGCCGCCTTCGAGGCGTTGGTGCGGGAGCGCGAGGCGGCATGAGGCCGATCCACTACCTGCGCTGCCTCGGCGGGATCGCGCGGCGCGAATGGCTGCGCTTCCTGAACCAGCGCGGCCGTTTCTTCTCGGCCCTGGTGCGGCCGCTGGTCTGGCTGGCGATCTTCGCCGCCGGGTTTCACGCCGCGCCCGGCGTCTCGGTCGCGCCGCCCTACCAAGCCCCGGTTCCCTACCCCGTTTATATCGCGCCCGGCCTGATCGCGATGGTGTTGCTGTTCAACGGCATGCTGAGCTCGCTGTCGATGGTCTACGACCGCGAGATGGGAAGCATGCGGATCCTGATGGTCAGCCCCCTGCCGCGCTGGTTTCTGCTGACCGCCAAGCTCCTCGCCGGCGTCATGCTGTCGATATTGCAGGCTTACGCCTTTCTGGCGATCGCCCGGCTGTGGGGGATCGCGCCGCCCTGGTACGGCTACGCCGCGGTGCTGCCGGCGCTGATCCTCGCCGGGCTGATGCTCGGCGCGCTCGGCCTGCTGCTGTCCTCGGCGATCCGCCAGCTCGAGAATTTCGCCAGCGTTATGAACTTCGTAATCTTTCCGATGTTCTTTGCCTCGACCGCCCTCTACCCGCTGACCCAGTTCAGGGAGGCGGGCCCGCTGCTCTACTATATCTGTGCGATCAACCCGTTCACTCACGCCGTCGAATTGGTCCGCTTTGCCCTCTACGCCCGGTTCGAGCCGGTCTCGGCCGCGGCGCTGGTCGCCGCCACCGCGGTGTTCCTGACCCTGGCCGTCTACGGCTACGACCCGGCCAAGGGCCTGATGGCGCGGCGAGGCGCCGAATGAGCCTGCAAGCCGATATCGCCCGCCCGGACGACGAGGACATCCTCGCCCAGCTGGAGCGGCGCCTCGGGCGGCTGCATGCAAGACAGCGCCTCGGCCTCGAGGACGACCACGAGGCCCGCGTCTTCGGCCACGGCATCAACTGGTTCCACCCCGAGAACTGGTATCTGAGCCCGTGGATCATCCGCAATGCGCTGCGGCTGAGCGGGCTCTACGGGCGCGCCCGCAGAAACGCCGAGCGCGTTCAGATCCGCCGCCATGCGATCGCCAGCCGCAGGCTGCCGGCCGCGTTCGACGGGTTCACGATCCTCCACATCAGCGACCTGCACGCCGACATGAACGGCGGCGCGATCGGGCGGCTGATCGAGCTGCTGCCCGGCATGTCCTACGACCTCTGCGTGCTGACCGGCGACTACCGCGGCAAGACCTTCGGGCCGTTCGCGGCGACGATCGAAGGCCTGGCGCGGCTGCGCGCGCTGCTGAAGGGTCGGGTTTACGGCGTCCTCGGCAATCACGACACGATCCGCATGGTGCCGGCGATGGAGGCGATGGGCATCCGGATGCTGCTGAACGAGGCCGACACGATCGTGCGCGGCGGCGAGCGCATTCATCTCGTCGGCGTCGACGACGCCCATTACTATCGGGTCGACAACATCGAGAAGGCCGCCGCGGGCGTCCCCGACGACGCCTTTTCGGTGCTGCTGTCGCACACCCCCGAGATCTACCGCCAGGCGGCGCATGCCGATTTCGACCTGCTTTTGAGCGGGCACACCCATGGCGGCCAGATCTGCCTGCCGGGCGGCGTCGCGCTGACCCTCGATGCGGCGCTGCCGCGGCGGATGGGGGCGGGGTCATGGCGTTATCACGACATGATCGGCTACACCTCGGTCGGGGTCGGGTCATGCATCGTCCCGGTCCGGCTCAACTGCCCGCCGGAGGTGACCCTGCATCAGCTGCGGCGCGGCTGAGCGCCAGCGCGGCTTCCCTCGATGGAGGCGGGTCGGAGTGGGGTGGTGCGCGCCGGGTGCGTCGACCCGGTCGAAAACCAATCTAATAAGGGCGCTCGCGCAGGTCGAGCGCGTAAAGCAGCCGGGAGAGCAGCACTTCCCCGACAAAGAAAATAACCACGACTGCGGCCAGGTCGATCGCCGTCAACGATAAGAGGTTGCGGCAGGCGAGGAGCGGCAGCAGCGATTTGGGGATCTGGTCGAGCCCGAGCGCCGGGCTGCTCGGCGCCAGGCCGAGGCGGCGCTTGCAGAAGCTCGAAGACAGGTCGCCGGCCATCGCCCAGGCCCCGATCAGAAGCCCGACCCCCCATTCGAGCCCCAGCAGCGGCGCGCCCGCCGTCGTCACCAGAATTGACAGCACGACGCCGCGCACCGTCTTCGAGCGGCCGAACAACGGCCGCCCGTCGAAGAACCGCAGGTTGCCGTCGAGCGGGGTGGCGAGCCGGCGGCCGAGGATTTTGGCCGCTGCCATCGGCGTGCCGTTGGCAAGCGCCAGCAGCGCCAGGAGCTGGGCGATCGTCAGCAGCGCCATCGGCTCAGCGCTCGCTGAGCAAGGCCCGGCCGGTCCCGGCCAACAGCGCCTCGCCGGCGCCGCGATCGGCGCCCGACAGCAGCGGCGCGCCTGGGGCCAGCACCCAATTTGCGATATCGGCGGCCACCGTCGGGCCTTCGAGGTCGCGCAGCAGCATGTGATACCCATGCGCGTACCAGGCGAGCGTGCGGCGATCGCCGGCATCCTCGGGCAACGCGCCGACAAAACGCCGGACCGGCAGCTTCGGAATGATCTCGTCCTCGGCCCCGTACATCAGCAACAGCGGCGCGCGCAGCTGCGGGGCCGCGGCGAGCGCGGCGTCCATCAGGTCGACAAGACCGTAAATCGTGTCGATGCGGGTTTCCTTGATCACCATCGGATCGCGCGCCAACGCCCGCAGCATCGGGATGTTGTCCGAGGGCTTGATGTCGAGCCCGCGCCCGCTCAAGGTCAGCCCCGGGGCCAGGCGGACGCCGACCCACAGCGCCGCGCGGGGCAGCACGCCCATCGTCGAGCGGCCCCAGACCGCCGGCGCCGCCAGGATGACGCCGTCGACATCGGGGATCGGCGCGCCGCTCTCGCCGGTCATCGCGACGATCGCCACCGCCCCGCCCATGCTTTCGCCGAGAAGGTAGAGCGGGACCCGCGGATAGCGGCGCCGCAGCACCCGGCTCGCGGTCGCGGCGTCGGCGGCGAGCGCGGCGCGTCCCGGCCATCGCCCGCGTTCGGGAGCGCCGCCGAAGCCGCGCTGGTCGTAGGCCCAGGTGGCGATCCCATCCCTGGCCCACGCCGCGCCCGGCCCGTCGAAGGCGTTGCTGTAGTCGTTGAAGCCGTGCAGGGCGAGGATCACCGCCCGCGCCTCGCCCTCGGGCAGCCATCGGCGCAGCGGCAGCGTTTGGCCATCGGCGGCGACGAAGCCGGTATCGGCGAAGCGCGGCAAAGGCCTTGGGTCAGGCGCGGCGCGCGGGGAGCCGATCCCGGCGAGCGGCGCCTTCCCGTCGATGGTCGGGGCGCAGCCGATCAGCAGCAGCAAGGCGGCCGCCGCCCAAACGCCGGCCGCCCAAACGCCGGCCCGGGCCGGGAAGACGCCCTCACCGCGCCTGCTCACGCCGATTGCGGCTCGCCGGCCAGGCTCACGCGGCCGCCGTCCCGAGAAGCCGGCCGACCGCCGGAAAGACAGGAGCAGGTCATTGATTGCGCCGCGCCAAGGCGTATCATCGCGCCCATCGCACGGTCAATCGCGGCGCCGCCGCGCGCCCGTCCAGACATCCCGGTTTGCCCATGGCGCCCCTCGAAACCATCTACATCGACGAGATGGTCGCCGCCTGCAACGGCGGCGGCGGCCCGCTCGGCCACCCCAGGGTCTATCTGAACCTCGCCCCCGCCGGGAAGACCGAGTGCCCCTATTGCTCGCGGCTCTTCGTCAACCGCGCGATGGCGGCGGCGGCGGCCGAGCGTCCGCCGGCCGACCCCGCGCAGCCGGGCGGCGCCTGAGGGAAGGACAACAGGTGGAAGAGATCATCGAGGCGATCGCCGCGGAGCCGCAGCCGGCCGCCGCCGCCCGCGAGCCCTCGGCGGCGCCGCGCCACGTCTTTCTGATCGACGGCTCGGGCTTTATCTTTCGCGCCTACCATGCGCTGCCGCCGCTGTCGCGCTCGGACGGGACTCCGACCAGCGCCGTCCTCGGCTTCAGCAACATGCTGGCGAAGCTCCTCGGCGAGACCGACGCCGACCACATGGCGGTGGTCTTCGACCATTCGGGGAGCTCGTTCCGCAACCGCCTCTACGACCTCTACAAGGCGAACCGGACCGAGCCGCCCTCCGACCTCGTCCCGCAATTCGCCCTGGTGCGCCGCGCCACCGCGGCCTTTGGCGTGTGCCAGATCGAGCTCGAGGATTTCGAGGCCGACGATTTGATCGCCACCTACGCCCGCCATGCGGTCGAAGCCGGCGCGGCGGTCACCATCGTCTCCTCCGACAAGGATATGATGCAGCTTGTCGGCGACAAGGTGGCGATGCTCGACCCGATCAAGAACCGGCCGATCGGGGCCGAGGAGGTGCGCGAGAAGTTCGGCGTCTACCCGGACCGGGTCATCGATGTCCAGGCGCTGTGCGGCGACAGCGTCGACAATGTCCCGGGCGTCCCCGGCATCGGGGTCAAGACCGCGGCCGAGCTGATCAACGCCTATGGCGACCTCGAAACCTTGCTCGCCCGCGCGGCCGAGATCAGGCAGCCCAAGCGGCGCCAGTCGCTGATCGACAACGAGGCCAAGGCGCGCCTGTCGAAGGAGCTGGTCACGCTCGACGACGACGCGCCGCTGCCCTGCCCGCTGTCGGCGCTGGCGGTGCGGCCGCCCGATCCCGAAACGCTGCTGCCGTTCCTGCGCGAGATGGAATTTCGCGCGCTGGCGACGCGGATGATGCAGCGGCTTTCCGGCATCGCCCCCGTGGTCGCGTCCGAGCGTCCCGAGCCGACGATCCCGGAGGTTCCGCCCTTCACAGCCCCGCGCACCTATGCGCTGGTCGATACGCCGGAAGGCCTCGACCGCTGGATCGAGGCGGCCTACGAGGCCGGTGCGGTCGCGATCCGGCCGGAGTCGAGCGCGGTCGCCGGCCGCCGCCCGGAGCTGGCCGGAATTGCGCTCGCCCTGGCCCCCGGCCTCGCCGCCTATGTCCCGCTCGCCCATCGCGCGCCGGAAGCTCCGGCGCCTTCCCTTCCGCTCGACGCCACTGAACGCAACGAGGCGGGTGAAGGTGCGCCGGCCGGGACGGTCAATGTATCGTTCGACGCGGCGCTCAGCCGGCTGCGCCCGCTCCTCGAAGACCCGGCAGTGCTCAAGATCGGCCACGACGTTAAGAGCGCCGCTCATCTGCTGTCGCGCTGCGGCGTTGCGCTCGGGCCCTGCGACTGCACGATGCTGATGTCCTACGCGCTCGACGGCGGCCAGTTCGACCACACGATCGAGAGCACGACGAAGCGCTCGTTCGAGCACGAGCTGCGCCCGCTGAAGGAGCTGATCGGAACCGGCAAGAGCCTGATCGCCTTTGCCGAGGTCGTACCCGCGGCCGCCCGCGACTGGGCCGCCGAGCGCGCCGACGCGGCATTGCGGCTGCACATGCTGCTCAAGGCGCGGCTGGTGCGCGACCGGATGACCGCGTTCTACGAGACGATCGAGCGGCCGCTGACGCCGGTCGTGGCGGCGATGGAGGGGGCCGGGATCAAGGTCGACCGCGCGGCGCTGGCCGAATTGTCGCGCGATTTCGCCGGCCGCATCGCCGACCTCGAGCAGGCGATCTTCCGCGTCGTCGGCAACGAGTTCAACATCGGCTCGACCAAGCAGCTGGGCGACGTTCTGTTCGAAAAGCTCGGGCTGCCCGGCGGCAAGAAGGGCAAGACCGGCGCCTACGGCACCGACGCCTCGATCCTCGAGGAGCTGGCCCCACTGCACGAGGCGCCGCGCCGCGTCCTCGAATGGCGCCAGCTGACCAAGCTCAAATCGACCTACGCCGACGCGCTCGCCGACGAGATCGACGGCGAGACCGGGCGGGTGCACACCTCCTACGCGCTGGCGGCGACGGCGACCGGCCGCTTCTCGTCGACCGAGCCCAACCTGCAGAACATCCCGGTGCGCACCGAGGAGGGCCGCCGCATCCGCCGCGCCTTTATCGCCGAGCCCGGCCATCTGCTGCTGTCGGCCGATTACAGCCAGATCGAATTGCGGCTCGCCGCCCATGTCGCCGACATCCCCGAGCTGAAGCAGGCCTTCCGCGACGGCGTCGACATTCACGCGCTGACCGCGAGCCAGGTCTTCGGGGTGCCGCTGGCGCAAATGGACGCGCTGACCCGAAGGCGGGCGAAGGCGATCAATTTCGGCATCATCTACGGCATCAGCGCGTTCGGGCTGGGGCAGCAGATCGGCGTGCCGCAGGCCGAGGCGGGGGCCTATATCCGCGCCTATTTCGAGCGCTTCCCGGCGATCCGCGCCTATATGGAGCGGGTCAAGGCCGAATGCCGCAGCGCCGGCTGGGTCGAGACCATCTTCGGGCGCAAATGCTTCATCCCCGGCATCCGCGATACGAACCCGGCCCGTCGCGCCGGGGCCGAGCGGCAGGCGATCAACGCGCCCTTGCAGGGCTCGGCCGCCGACATCATCCGCCGCGCCATGGGCCGCATCCCGGCGGCTCTCGCCGGCGCCGGCCTCGCCGCCCGCATGCTGCTCCAGGTCCATGACGAGCTGTTGCTCGAGGTTCCCGAGGCCGAAGCCGAGGAGACCGCGAGCGTCGTCAAAGAGGTCATGGAAGCGGCCTGCTCCCCCCGCCTCGTATTGTCGGTGCCGCTGGTCGTCGAAACCGGAAGCGGCCGCAACTGGGACGAGGCGCACTGAGCGGGCGGGAGCGCGGAGCTACATCATCCGCAGATTTGCCGCGCCCCAGCCGAGCAGGGCGCCGGCCAGCAGGCCCCCGACGATCAGGATGACGACGAGCGCGGGCTGCGTCTGCAGCCGATGGAGCATACCGAGATGCTTCGTCCGGAGCAGAAGGTCGAGCCCGGCGTTGACGCGGACCCGGAGCCTTTCGGGCATAACGCCGTAGGCGATCACCAGCCAGAACAGGGCGATCAGGACGATCCAGCCGCCGAGGCCGGCCATAGCCGCTGCGACCGCGGCAAATATGGTCGCGACAAAAGCAGCCAACGCCAAGTAGACCCTGAGGCGGGTCCAGACGTAGCCGAGCCCAAACCCCCGCGGCAGCCAGGAATTGTTCGGAGCAGCCAGTCGCACGCGCGGCTCCCGAGGATGATAGGTCCGATCCGACACGGCCGAGCGATCCTATTCGGGCGTAGGCGGAGGCCGCAAGACGGCGCGCTCGTCAGGCTCGGCAACCGGCGTGCGCAGCTCTCTGTTCACATCGATCAGTCCCCAGACCCCGAAAACTCCGACGAGGCCCGCGTCGATCAGGTCGAACAGGTAGCGCAGCGGCAGCACGTCGAGCAGCATCCGCTTTCCCTGCTTCGTGATATCGAGCGCGTCCTCGACAAGATACATCAGCGCGATCAGGATAATTGCAATCCCGGCATGGGTGACGAAGGCCACCACGGCGCGCGTTCCTCTGACGAGCGGGTGCCACCATGGCGGTCGTCCGACCGGCGTCCGCATGGCCGACCACTCTCCCTCGCCGGTTTTGCGGAAGATGCCGCAGCGCCACCTTTCCGGCAAGCGGACTGGCGCTTCCGCACGCCGAAACAGGCGCAGCCACTCCACAGGAGGGAGGAGCGCCAGTCGCGGCTACGCGAAAAGCTCGCTATGCGACCCCAATCGAACGAGGCGCAGCACATTGGGTGCAGATTTGGCGTAGATGAGCAGGAGGTCGGGTGAAACGTGGCGCTCCCGATAGCCCGACCAGACGCCGGATAGAGCATGATCGCGATTTCGGGGCGGCAGTGGGCGGTCGCCGATCAGAAGCTCGAGAAGGGCGGTCAGCCGATGGTCGAGATCGGGATGGCGGGACGCGGCCTTGGCCTTTCGGTAATCGCGCCTGAATGCCGTCGATCGCTCAATTGTCCGCATTCAGGTCGACCATCAGGTCGGCCACAGCCCCGAACCGCGCACCCTCCCCACGCTCCAGCTCCGCGATCGCCTCGCGGGTCTCGGCATTGGGCGCCTTGGCCTCGAACGGCAGCCCCTTTTCGGCGGCAACGCGCTCGAGCAGCAGCCGGACCGCGTCGGAAACAGTCAGCCCCATCTCGGCGAGAACCTTGGCGGCCCTCTCCTTCACTTGGCGGTCGACGCGGGCGCTGACAACGATATCCGAGACCATGGACCACCTCCGATCGCGGGAAATCATAGCTGATCGGCGGCGCGTCAGCCTAGCGGGTCTATATCAGCCTGGCAGGTCTA
>CAVQSZ010000037.1:0-217952 GCA_963716115.1 uncultured Alphaproteobacteria bacterium | reverse complement strand
ATTTCCTCGAAGGCGGCGGCGGCCTGCAAGACGCCGAGATCGTCATGGCGCCGGCCGACGATCTGCAGGCCGACCGGCAGGCCGGCCGCGGTAAAGCCGCACGGGACGCTGGCCGCCGGGTTCCACGAAAAATCGAACGGGTAGGAGAATTCGGCCCAGGAGAGCCAGTCCCAGTCGTGCTGCGGCCAATGCTCCGGCATCAGCCGCTCCGCCGGGAAGGCCGCGACCGACACCGCCGGGGTCAGCAGCAGGTCCCAATCCTCGAACCAGCGGTGGATCGCGGCGATATACGCCATCTTGCGGTCGCGCATCAGCTGGTATTCGGCAACCCGGTAGTTGCGCGCCGCCTCGATGCAGGCGACGAGGCCCGGATCCATCCGCTCCCGCCACCGCACGAGATGCGGCTCGTAGCGGGTCATGTGCGCGGCCCAGAAAAACCGGCCCATCTCGGGACCCTCGGCCGCCCATGGGGTCTTCGCCTCCTCGACCGTGGCCCCGAGCTCGGCAAAGCGGCCCGCCGCGGCGGCGACCAGCCGGGCCACCTCGGGATCGACCCGCGCATGGCCGAGATCGGGGCTGTAGGCGATGCGCCTGCCGCGAATGCCGGCGTGCAGCCGGCGGGGATAATCTGCGGGTCCAGCCTCGCTCGTCGTGTGGTCGAGCGGATGCGGGCCGGCCATGACCTGCAGCATCAGGGCGCCGTCGGCGACCGTGCGGGTGATGCAGCCGAGATGCGAGGTGTAGTCGCCGCTGCCGACCGGATAATAGGGGACGCGGCCAAAGCTCGGCTTGATCCCGAAGACGCCGCAGAAATGCGCGGGCATGCGGATCGAGCCGGCGCCGTCGCTGCCCTGGTGCAGCGGCCCAAAGCCGGCCGCGGCGGCGGCGCCGGCGCCGGCCGAGGAGGCGCCGGCGTTGCAGCCGTGCTTCCAGGGGTTGTGGGTGATGCCGGTCAGCGGGCTGCGGCTGACCCCGGTCCAGCCGAATTCCGAGGTCGTGGTCTTGCCGAGCAGGATCGCGCCCTCGTCTTCGAGCCGGGTCACGACCGGGCTGTCCTCGTCCGGCTGGTGCCCGGCAAAGATATGGCTGCCGAATTGCGTCGGCATGGCCTTGGTGATCAGCAGATCCTTCAAGGTCGCCGGCACCCCGTGCAGCCGGCCGAGGCGCCCGCCGCGCATCAATTCGGCCTCGGCGCGCCGCGCCGCCGCCATCGCCCGGTCGCCCGCCAGATGGGCGAAGGCGTTGACCTTGGGATCCACCGCCGCGATCCGCTCCAGGACGGCGCCGACCACCTCGACCGGCGACACCCGCTTCTGCCGGATGGCTTCCGCCAGCTCGACGGCAGGGGTGAAGGCAAGGGTGTCGCGGTCCATGGCACCTCTCCTATCCGGGCGATGACGGGTCCGCCCGCTTCTATACTGCAAAGAGCTTGATGCGGGTAAGGAAAATCCTTACATTGCGTCATCCTGGAGGCATCGGTGATCACCAGCAAAATCAGCAGCAAGGCGCAAACGACGATCCCGCAGCCGGTCAGAGCAGCGCTCCATGTCGGCGAGGGGGACGAGCTGGCCTATCGGATCGAGGGCGACCACGTGATCCTGACCAAGGCGAGGCGCGCGCCGCCCGATGACCCGTTCGGCACGTTCCGCGAGTGGTCGTCGGCGGCCGACAAGCGCGCCTATGGCGATCTTTGACCCGTGGGACATCGTCAAGGTCCCGTTCCCTTATACCGATCGCCCGATCCGGCAGCGCCGCCCGGCGCTCGTCGTTGCAACGGGCGAGATCGAGGCCGCGCACGGCCTCGTTTGGCTGCTGATGATCACCAGCGCCGAAAATCGCGGCTGGCCGGGTGACACAGCGATATCGGACCTGCGCACCGCCGGGCTGCCCGCGCCCTCGATTGTGCGCCCGGCCAAGATCGCCACGGTCGAGGCCCGCGATGCCGAGCGGCTGGGCGTGCTGCCGGCCGCGGATCGCGCTGCCGTACAGAGACCATCTCGGGCGCACGCTGCGCGCTCTGCTCGATCGCGCCGCTCTCGAATAGTCGTTCGCTCCCGAAACCCTATTCGACGAGCGCCTTGACGAGGCGGTTGACCTCGCCGGCCTTTTCCATATGCGGCAGGTGGCCGGCCCCGTCGAGGATGTGGACGGGAAGCGGTCGGCAAGCGCCTCGGCATGGGCGGCCGGGATGATGCGGTCGGCGCGGCCCCAGATCAGCTGCACCGGGATCGTGAGCGCCTTCAACCGCTCGGTCAGGTCGAGCGACTGGCGGCCGCCGGGAAACCAGGCGGCGGCGATCGCGGTCAGGGCCGCCGGGACGCCGTCGAGCCGCTTGTAGCGCAATACCTCCTCGACCATCGCGCGGCTGACCGATTTCGGGTCGTAGACCAGCCGGCTCAGCACCTCGACCGCCTCGCGGCGGCGCCCGGCGCGGATAAAGCCGTCGATAAAGGCGCCGTCGATCTCGGGCCCGAGCCCGGCCGCGGCGATCAGGGTCAGGCTCGCCGCCCGCTCCGGCCGGCGAAGCGCTGCCAGCGCGGCTACGGCGCCGCCCATCGAGTGACCGACGAGATGCATCCGCTCGATGCCGAGCGCATCGGCCAGCCCCTCGACGGCATCGGTCAATTCCTCCGGGCCGCCGGCGCCGACCTCCTTCGCCGAGCCGCCGTGCCCCGGCAGGTCCAAGGCGATCGTGCGGCGGGCTTCGGCCAGCGCCGGCTGGGTGAACATCCAGGTGTTGAGATCGCCGCCGAAGCCGTGCACCAGCAGCACCGGCGCCCCGTCGCCCTCGCCCATTTCGAGCCAGCGCAGCCGCCGCCCGCTGATTTCGATCTCGCGCGGCGCGACCGCGGCAGCCTCCGCGCTCGTGTCGGCCATAGGCTCGGGCGGCGCGAATGCGGCGACATAGGCGTCGATTTCCGCGTCGGCCACCGCTTCGGGCGCAACCACGGCGAGCAGCGCGCCGACCGGCAGGGTTGCGCCCGCCGGCGCCACGATTCGCCGCAGGACGCCGGCGGCTTCGGCCTCGACGACATTGGTGATCTTGCTGGTCTCGATCTCCAGGATCTCGTCGCCGCCGGCGAAGGCCTGGCCTTCGCGCTTGAGCCAAGCCAGAACCTTCCCCTCGGTCATGGTCAGGCCCCATTTCGGCATCGTGATCGGGGTGATCGCGTCGGCCATGGCGACTCCAACTGTTCAGCGTCATCGTTAACCGCCTGCGGTAGGCGGCGCAAGGAATTCGGTCTGTCGCACATGTTGCGATGGTCGCGAAAAACTTGCGATGCGCCCCCTCCCGCGCTACATGATCGATCGATGACCCCACAGGAATTCCGCCATTTTCGCGCCCGCATGCGGTGGGATCGCAAGGAGCTCGCCCGCCAGCTCGGGATCAGCCCCTCGCGTGTTGCCGATTACGAGGCCGGACATACCCGCGGCCGCATATCCCGGCCGGCGACGATACCGAAGCTCGTCGAGCTCGCCTGCCGCTATCTCGGCGGGGAGCGAGCGCCGCTTTCCGAGGCAGAATGGATCGAGGCTTGGCGCGATGTCGCGGGCCTGCCCGATCATCGCCGGGCTGCGGGGCTGGCGCCGCTTGCCGACGCGGAAATCAGCCGCGAAGCGATCTACGGCGACGGCGGACAGGACGGCTGACGGCGGTTCCCGCCGCCGATGAGCATCCTCGTCGACACCAACCTGTTGCTGCGGCGGGTCGAGCCCGGACATCCCGACCATCCAACGGCAATCGACTGCGTCGCACGCCTGCGTCGCGCCGGCGAGGCGCTCTGCGTCACGCCGCAGAATATCGCCGAATTCTGGAACGTCGCAACGCGGCCGATAACGAGCAACGGCCTCGGCTTCGATGTCGCCGCAGTCGAGGGCGAAGCTTCCCGGCTCGAGCGGCTCTTTCTTCTGCTGCCCGAGGTCCCGGCCATCTTCGAGGCCTGGAAAGCTCTCGTTCTCGAGCATCGGGTGCGCGGCGCCAAGGTGTTCGACGCCCGCCTCGTCGCGACGATGCGAGTGCACGGCGTCGAGCGCATCCTCACCTTCAACACCGCCGATTTCGTCCGCTTCGGCGTCGAGGTGCTGCACCCGGCGGAACCCTGAATATTTCCTGTATCTTCCCTGCCCGACGCCCAATCCGGCCGACAGCGCCGGCCCGCACAGACGCTCAGCGTCCGTACCCGTGCACCTCGCGCACCACGGCGGCGATCCGCTCGGGGCTCGGGATGTAGAGCTTTTCGAGCGAGGGCGCGAACGGCACCGGCGTGTGCGGCGCGGTCACCCGGCGGACCGGCGCCTTCAATGCGGCGAACGCCTTCTCGGCGACAAGGGCGGCGATGTCGGCCGCCATGCCGCAGCGCGGCGTCGCCTCGTCGACGACGACCAGCCGACCGGTGCGCTCAACCGATTCGAGGATCGTGTCCTCATCCAAGGGCGAGGTCGTGCGCGGGTCGATCAATTCGCACTCGATCCCCTCGCCGGCGAGGGTCTCGGCCGCCTCGCCGGCGTAGTGCACCATGCGGGAGAGCGCCACCACCGTCACATCGTCGCCGTCGCGCACGATGTTCGCTTCGCCGAACGGGATCGTATAGGGCTCGTCCGGGACCTCGGCGCGCAAATCGTACATCAATTTGTGCTCGCAGAAGATCACCGGGTCGTCGTCGCGGATCGCCTGGATCAACAGCCCCTTGGCGTCGTAGGCGTTCGACGGCACGACGCATTTCAATCCCGGCACCGAAGTAAAGATGTGGTAGGGGCTCTGCGAATGCTGCGCTGCAGCGCTCCGGCCGGCGCCGATCATCGTGCGGATCACCAAGCGGCGTCTTTGCCTTGCCGCCGAACATATAGCGGAATTTTGCCGCCTGATTGTAGATCTGGTCGAAGCAGACGCCGAAGAAATCGGAGAACATCAGCTCGGCGACCGGCCGCAAGCCGGTGACCGCAGCGCCGGCGGCCGCCCCCATGATCGCCGATTCGGTGATCGGCGTGTCGATGACGCGCGCCTCGCCGAATTCGCCGAAGAGCCCCTTGGTGACGCCCAAGACGCCGCCATAGGCGTCGCGCTGGCCCTCCGACCCGGCGCCGCCGGCGACATCCTCGCCGATCACGACGACCCGCGGATCGCGGCGCATCTCCTGCGCCAATGCCTCGTTCAACGCCTGCCGGATCGATTTCTGCGGCATTCCTTTCCTCCCTCCGCCGGCTTAAACATGGATGTACGAGATCAGGCGGGTCGAATAATCGACCTCCCGCATGGTCGAGCTCGGCTGGATCGTCGCCGACGAGCGGATAAAGACCGCCGGGTCGATCTGACCGGTGTGCGGGGTGAACTTCGCCATGCTCGGCGCCCCGGCGTTGTGCTGCTGGGTCGTGTACTGCATCTTCTCGTGCCGCTTGTAGAAGACCCGGCAGGTGGTGCGCGGCAGCTGCGACTGGTATTCGACGTAGGTCCCGTCCTGCGGCGCGATGATCGAGGTGTCGAACCCGTAGATCGGGCCGCGATAGCCGAGCCGCCCGGCGATCCGGTTCATCTCCACCTTCCACAAATCGGTCAGGTTCGAGCCTGGGCCGGAAACATTGCGGTAGCGGATCGTGAAATTGGCCGAGCCGTACAATGCTCGCATCTGGGCGCCGCCGACGCCGAGCGCGCCGAGCCAGGTGCGGAAGCCGTCGATCGTCGCGTTGGTGTCCTCGATCTCGGTCAGGTGCACGCCGTACAAATTCTGCTCGGTCATGCACAGGAGGCCCATGCAGACCAGGAGGTGCGGAAAGCCGACGATCTGCGGGTCGGTGCCGACCATGTTCTCGTCGAGATAGACCGGCATATCGCTGCCTCCGCCGCTGCGGGTGTCAATACGACAGGAGTTCGGACGTGTCGGGCGGCAAAGCGGCGCCCCCGGCGACGTCTTGGCCGATCACGACGACCCGCGGGCCGCGGCGCATATCCTGCGCCAGCGCCTTGTTCAGCGCCTGGCAGATCGATTTCTGCGGCATCCGGGCCTCCCTCCAGAAAACAACATTTCACCGCAAAGGACGCCATGGGTCCGCCAAGGGCGCCGATCGAAGGTACGGCTCGGTTTCTTCGCGTGACCTTCGCGTCCTCTGCGCTGACGCGTTTTCTTTTTCCATTTCTCAGTAGGACACGTAGACATCGCTCAACAGCTCGGCCGTGTCGGGCGGCGGGGCGGCGCGCGCGGTTTCGACCGCCCGGTCAATGAGGGCCGCGACCTCGGCGTCGACCGCGTCGAGCGCCGCCATGTCGAGGAGCGCCGCCTCGCCGACGCGGCGGCGGAAGTGCTTGAGGCAGTCGCGCTCCTCACGCAGCCGGCGGACCTCGTCCTTGCCGCGGTAGAGCTGCGCGTCGCCCGAATGGTGGCCGTAGAAGCGGCAGGTGTCGACCTCGACAGCGCTCGGGCCGTGGCCGGCGCGGGCGCGCTCGATCGCCTCCCCGGCGGCCTCGTGCACGGCGAAGAAATCGTCGCCGTCGACCTTGACCGCCGGCATGCCGAACCCCTTCGCGCGCCCGGCGATGTCGCCGCTGCCGACCGCGTAGCCGACCCCGGTGCCTTCGCCGTACTGGTTGTTCTCGAACACGAAGACCGCCGGCAATTTCAACACCACCGCCATGTTCAGCGCCTCGAAGGTGGTGCCCTGGTTCGAGCCGCCGTCGCCGGTGAACGAGACCGCGACCGTGCCCGGTCCGCAATGTCTTGGCGGTCAATGCCGCGCCGATCACCAGGGGCGGGCCGCCGCCGACGATGCCGTTGGCGCCGAGCATGCCGCGGTCGAGGTCGGCGATGTGCATCGAGCCGCCCTTGCCGCCGCACAGCCCGCTCTTCCTGGCGAACAGCTCATGCATCATCTGGGTCACGTCGCAGCCCTTGGCGATCGAGTGGCCGTGCCCGCGATGGGTGCTGGCGATGTAATCCTTGTCGCCGAGGTGCGAGCAGACCCCGACCGCCGAGGCTTCCTCGCCGGCATAGAGATGGACAAAGCCCGGGATGCCGCCCTTGGAGAACTCCTCCTGCACCCGCTCCTCGAAGCGGCGGATCGTCGCCATCGACCGGTAGGCCCGGATCAACTCGTCGCGGCTCAGCTGCACCTCGTCCTCCCTCGGCTGCGGCGCCGGAGGCGATAGTGCCCCTCCGGCGGCGGCTTCACAATCCCGGCTCGGCGCGGCCCTTTCCCGCCAGGATCGTGGTCAGAGCAACCGGTCGGAAATCCCAGACATCGACGCCGACATCGAATTGCCGCGGCAGCGGCTTCAGCCGGCCGTGCGAGTGGCCGTGCAGGTTGACCCAGCCCTTGTCCATGCCGCGCCAGCTGCGAAACGGGTAGTGGCACAGCACCAGCAGGACGCCATCGAGGGCGATCTCGGCATAAGGCTGCACGCTCGCCCAGCCGTCGAGCCCGGTCGTCGCCGGCGGGTCGTTGTTGCCGGCGACCAGATGCTTGCGGCCATTCAGCCGGTCGAGCAGCGCCGCCGTCACCGGACCCGGCTGCCGGATCGCGAAATCGCCGAGGTGCCAGACCTCGTCCTCCGGCCCGACCTTATCGTTCCACCGCGCGACGAGCGCCTCGTTCATCGCCGCCACCGACGCGAACGGCCGACGATAGAGCCCGAGCGCGCCGCCATGCCCGAAATGCGTGTCGCTGGTGAAGAACGCCGCCATTGGGTTCCGGTCAGGCGACCTCAATGTCGGTCTGCGGAAAATCGTTGCCCTTGAACAACAGCGGCGCGTCGAGGCTGTGGGCGCAGGCGTAGGCAAAGCAGTCGCCCATGTTGAGCGCGGCGGGATGACGCCCCTTGCCGAAGCGCTCGAACGCCGACACGGCGCCACGGCCGATTTCGGCGGTGATCGGGATGATCCGCACCGCGGCCTGCCGGAGGAAGCGATCGAGCATCGTCTGCGCAATGGGGACCGAGACATTGCAGACCCGCGCCACACCCAGAACCGCCTCGTAGATCGCGATTGGTGAGGTAGAGGCTGCCTGCGTCTGCTCCAGCCGCTTCGCCAAGGCTGCGGCGTCCTCCTCTTCGACGAGAATTGCGATCATCGCGGAGGCGTCGAGAAACATCAGGGATCGCCAGACAATTCGTCGAAGAACGCCTTGTCGGCGGGCAGCCCGCCCGGCTTCGACAGCGCCCGAAGCTCCTCCTGGATTGGCTTCAGCCGCTCGATCAACGGAATCGCTTTACTCCTTCGCTCGTATTCGTACTCGACCGCCTCGCGGATCGTGTCGGTCAAGGTTTTGCCGCTGAGCTTCGCCAGCCGCCGCACCGCCTGGTCTGTCGCCCGGTCTCTGATGTGGATGGCCATCGGTCTACACACCTTTATCTATACAGATAGATGCATTCTGCTAGATAACTCCGTGATGCGGCGCGTTCAACCCTTTTTCATCCCGCCCGGACCTGTCAGGGCGCCCCACCTCCGCCGAGGCGTTGCGAGGCCGTCATGACCGCCAAGCTGTGGATCGCCAACGGCCTGACCAACCTTGTCATGGCGCTGTTGCTGTTCGCCGCCGCCGGCACCCTGGCATGGCCCTCGGCGTGGGTGTTCATCCTGCTGTTCTTCGGCCTGTCGCAATGGCTGGGGCTTTGGCTGGCGCGTTATGACCCGGCCCTCCTCGCCGAGCGCATGAAGCCGCCGGTGCAGCGGGGTCAGCCGCTTTGGGACAAGGTCTTTCTGCTCGGCCTGTCGGCGTTCTGGGTCGGCTGGCTCGTCCTGATCGGGCTCGACAAACGGTTCGGCTGGTCGGCGGCGCCCATCTGGCTGCAAGCCGCGGGGGCGGCGGGCGTGGTCCTCGGCTACGGCATCATGATCCGCGTCTTCCGCGAGAACACCTTTCTGGCGCCGGTCGTCAAAATCCAGGAAGGGCGCGGGCATCGCGTCGTTTCGACCGGCCCCTACGCGGTGGTGCGCCACCCGATGTATTCGGGCGCGTCGATTTTGATACCCTCGATGGCGCTGCTGCTCGGCTCCTGGGCCGGGCTCGCGGCGGCTTTCGTGATCGTCGCCGGGGTCGCCTTTCGCGCCGTCATGGAGGAGCGCGAGCTCGCGGCAAAGCTCGACGGCTACGCCGATTACGCCGCGCGGGTCCGCTGGCGCCTCGTGCCGCGGGTCTGGTAGCCGCGCCGCGCCGCGTCAGATTGCCGGCGCGCGCCGCTCCACCGTCATCCGCAACCCGCCGAACGGGTGCAGGCTGATCCGGCCGACCGGCCGGATCGGGTGCTCGGGCGCCAGCCGAAAGCGAAAGCGCCGCGCCAGCACGGCGACGACGATCAGCATTTGCGTCATCGCAAAGCCGGCGCCGACGCAGATGCGCGGGCCGGCGGCAAAGGGGATATAGGCAAAGCGCGGCCTCGCCGCCGCGTTCGCCCGGTTGAAACGCTCCGGGTCGAAGCGGTCGGGGTCGGCCCACAGCCGGCGATGGCGGTGCACGACCCAGGGCAGGATCGCGACGACCGACCCGCGCGCGATCCGCCGGCCGCATATCGAATCGGCCGCTGCGGCCTCGCGCAGCAGCCCGGGGATCGGCGGATAAAGCCGCATCGTCTCCTCGATCACCTGGCGGGCGTAGCCGAGCCTGGCGAGCTGGCCAGGGGACGGCGGCCCGCCCTCCAGCACCGTGTCGATTTCCGCATGGAGCCTGGCTTCGACCTGCGGGTCGAGGGCGAGCAGGTACCAGATCCAGGTCAGCGCGCGGATCGTCGGCGACACCCCGCCGGCGATCACGCTGGCGGCCTCGTCGCGGACTTCCGTCCGCGGGAGCGGCTCGCCGGTCTTGCGGTCGCGCAGGTGAACGAGGCGCCAGATCAGGTCGCGCGGACCCGCATAGGCGGCGTCCGCGCGCTCGTCGATCAGGCGATAGAGCAGACCGTCGAACACCGCGATCCCCTGCCCGCGCTGAGCGATCGGGCGAAGCGGCTCGACCCAGGGTCCGAGCGCGGTGAAATCGACCAGCCGGGGCTTGCGCGGAAACCGCGACAGCGCCTGCAGCATCGGGACCGCCTCGGGGTTGCCGCCGGTGACCACCTGGTTCCACAACCCGATCAGCAGGCTGCCGATGATCGGCTCGAGATCGACCGTCCGGTCAGATGCCCCGGGATCGAAATCCCGGGCCGCCGCCTCGGCCGAGGCGATCATCGCCGGAATGTCGGGCATGATCGCGCGGTGGTCGATGGCGGGAGCGGAGATGCGCCGATGGCGCCACCAGGTTTCGCCCTCGCTGCCCAAGGATCCGGTGCCCAGACCGGCCGCGAACAGGCGGCGGATGTACCGATAACGCGGGTAATTCTCGTAATTGTCGAGAAAGACCCGTTTGATGCCTTCGGGGTCGCTGAGGAAGAAAACCCGCTGCCACAGATAGCGGCGGGCGACGAGCAGCTCGTCGAACAATTCCTCGTCGCAGGCCGACAGGGAATTGCTGGCTATGGCCTTGGCGAAAGCCAGGGTCGACAAACGCCGCGGCGGCCGCGGCGGCATCGCCGGCAGCGGCGCGCGGCCGGCGTCGTCGTAGAGCCCCGCTGCACTCTCGCCCACGCTCCACCCTGCGGTTGACGGGGCCGCGACAGCAGCCTCCAAACGGGGAGCTTATGCCTCGGCCCGCCGTCGCCGGACAAGTCCCCTCGCCGGCTACAGCCGGTTGCGGCGGGCGGCGAGGCGGGTCGATTCGATCGAGGCGCCGGCTTCGGCGTCGGCGCGCATGCGCTGGACGTTCTGCGCCGCCGGGCGGTCGAGGCAGCGGCGCAGCCATTGGGCGAGGCGAGGCGTTTCGGCGAGGTCCATTTCGATCGCCCGGCCGATTACCGCGGCGACATTGAGGTCGGCGACCGTGAACGCCTCGCCGAGCAAATGGGGCCGGTCGGCGAGCGCCTGGTCGAGGACGGCGAAGGGCGCCCGCAGCAGCTCGACCGCCTGGGCCGCGATCTTCGGGTCGCGCTCGGCGGGCGGCAGGCGCAGCGCGTGAAACGACCAGACATTGACGCCGCGCTCGACCTCGTTCGCCGCCCACAGGCTCCATTGCCAGGCCTTGGCCTCGCCCTGCGCCGTCGCCGGGTAGAGGCCGCCCGAGGAATGCTTCTTGGCGAGGTAGAGGTTGATCGCCAGCGATTCCCACATGACAAAGCCGTCGTCGTCGATCGCCGGCAGGCGGCCGTTCGGGTTGACCGCGAGGTATTCGGGCCGGCGCGCCCCGGCCGCACCGGTCTCGATCGGGATGTGCTCGTAGTCGAGCCCCAGCTCCCGCGCCATCCACAGCACGCGAAAGGCGCGGGTTCTGGCGATCCCGTAAATGCGCAGGCGCGGCATCAGCCCCTCCCCTTGTCGATCGCCGCGATTGTTTCATCCGGCCGCGGCGCTGTGAACCCGAAACCGGCCTGCGCGCCGCCGATCTGATGTAAAAGCTTTTCACATGAGCTGGTCGGGGCACATGATCTGGTCGCGGCAGTTGATCTGGTCGGGCGCATGAGCTGGTCGGGTGGCGGGCCGGGCGGGCGCCGCGGCTATCACCACGGCAATCTGCGCGAGGCGCTGATCGAAGCCGCGCTCGACCTGATCGCCAAGAAGGGTCCGGCCGGTTTCACCTTCGCCGATGCCGCGCGCTCGGCCGGGGTCAGCTCGGCCGCGCCCTACCGGCATTTCCGCGACCGCGACGCGCTGATCGCCGATGTCGCCCGCCGCGGCTTCGAGCTGTTCGCGGCGCACCTGGAGCGCGCCTGGGACGACGGCCGGCCCGAGCCCTTCGCCGCCTTCGAGAATGTCGGCCGCGCCTATCTCGCCTTCGCCCGCGGCGAGCCCGCCTATTATTCGGCGATGTTCGAGGCCGGGCTCTCGTTTGACGACGACCCGGCCTTGCGCCAGGCCGCCGACCGCAGCCTCGCCGCGCTGCGCCACGCCTCGGAAACCCTCTGCGCCGGCCTGCCGCGCGAGAAGCGGCCGCCGGCGCTGATGATGAGCCTCCACATCTGGGCGCTCGCGCACGGCGTCGCCTCGCTGTTCGCCCGCGGCGACGGCGGCCGCCGGCGGCTGCCGATGACCGCCGAGGACCTGCTCGAAGCCGGCATGCTGATCTATCTGCGTGGCCTCGGCGTGATCGCCGAGCCGGCGACGGGCCCTTGACCAAAGCCACGCTTGACAGCGCGCCCGGCGGCATTATGTTAATGTTTCTCACATTCACATGAGGCTGCCATGAACATCGCAGCGTATCTCGACGACATCGGCAAGCCGGCCTGGATCGGGCTGATGGTGGTCAGCTTCATCCTGTTCTGGCCGCTGGGCCTCGTGGTTCTGGGCTACATCATAGGGAGCGGGCGAATGGCGTGCTGGACGCAGGGCAGCGGCGGTGGCCGCTGGCAACGGCGCATGGAGCGGATGCAGCAGCGCATGGAGCGGATGCAGGCCGCGGCCGAGCGCTGGACCGGCCGCGGCGGACCGGGCGGCTCCGGCGGCCGAGGCGGCTATCGCGCGCCGACCGGCAACCGCGCCTTCGACGAATACCGCGAGGAAACCCTGCGCCGCCTCGAGGAAGAGCAGCGCGCGTTCATGGAGTTCCTCGACCGCCTGCGCCACGCCAAGGACAAGGCCGAGTTCGACCAGTTCATGGCCGACCGCCGGTTTCGCCCGGAAGCCCCGACGGCGCAGCCCCAGGGCGCCTGACGCGACCGTCCTCGCCGCCCCAGGAGGGGCGGCGAGGACGCGCCGTTGCGCGATGATCCGACAGCGTTCATTGTGGCGCGCATCGGATCACATCCGGGGGCAACGGTGGCCGGCCGCGCCGTCGCGTTCATGGGGCTCACGGCGCTTTGCTGGCTGACCGCGCCGGCCGCGGGCGCAGCCAGCCCTGCCCTGCGCCCCGGCCTCGGACCCGATCTGCACGACCCTGGGCTCGCCCGAGTTCGCCGCCGCCTACCGCGACATGGCCGCCGGGGGCGTCGATCCGGCCGACGCCGTCGACGACGTGCGGGCCAATCTGCGGCGCGCCATGCTCGGCGCCGGGCAGGCCGGGCCGGCGGCGATCGGCCGGCAGGTCGACGCCGTTCTCGACGACGCGCTCGCGGCCGCGCAACGGCGGATGTGCGGCGCCGGGGCTGGGCCGGCAATGGCGGTCGCGGGCGGGCTGGCGGCGGCGGCGGCGGCGCGCGGCGCCCATCTCGGCAATGCGATGCTGGGCGCGATGACCGGCGCCCTGGTCGGCGCCGCCGGGCGCAATCCGGCCTGCCTGTGCGCCGCGCGCGGGTTCGACGCGATACCCCAGGCATGCGCGGCGCGGTGAGCCGCGCTCGCCTGGCCGCGCAGGGCGTCGCGCTGATCGCAGCCGTCCTTGCCGCCCGAGCGCTCGCAGCCGAGCCCCCGGTGCTCGGCGCCGACGAGCTCGCGGCGGCGCTGCGGCAGAACGGCCGGGCCGGGCCGGCGGTCATCGACGAGGACGTCGACCTGTCGCGCCTGAAGGGGCCGGCCGATGCGGCCGACCCGGCGATCGAATTGCGCGATGTGCGCTTTCGCGGGCGATTGCGGGGCGCGCCGGCCGCGCCCTTGCGCATGGTCGGCGGCTCGATCTGCGCGCTGGAGGCGCAGGGGGCCGTCTTTGCTCACCCGCTCGACCTGCAAGGCGTCGCGATCGGCGCGGCGCGGCTGGCGCGGGCCCGGCTGGGCGCGGCCTGGACCTGCCTCGAATGCCGGTTCTGCCGGGCGAATTTCGAGCAGGCGAAATTTCTCGAAGGGGCGACATTCACCGGCGCCGCCTTCGGCGAGCCGCCGCCGGGCGGCCTCTGCCGCGAGCCGATCGCGGCCGGCTGCGGCGCGGCCGATTTCGCCGAGGCGAGGTTCGCCGGCCCGGCCCGCTTCGATCGGACCTCGTTTCGCGCCGGGGCGAGCTTCGACGCCGCGGAGTTTCGCGACAGCGCCCGCTTTGCCCGCAGCGCCGCGGCAGGGCCGATCGGCTTTCTCGGCGCGCGGTTCCGGCGTGACGCCGAGTTTCGCGACTGCGCGTTCGCCGACGCTTATTTCGGCCCGAGCATCGAGCGGCCGGCCATCGTCGCGACGACCGAGTTTGCCGGGCGCGCCGATTTCCGCGGCTGCCGGTTCGGCGGCGCGGCCCGCTTCGACGAGGCCGTGCTCGCCGGCGACGCGCTCTTTGGCCGGGCCCGGTTCTCGGGCCCGGTCGCCTCGTTCCGCGGCGTGCTGGCCTCGCGCTCGCTCGACCTGCGCGGGACCGTGGTCGATCGCCCAGACGCCGCGGTCGAGCTCGACCCGACGGCGGCGGACGCGGTGCGCCTCGATTGGGACACGCTCGGCCCCCCGGTGCTGCGCGGGCTGCCGGCCGAAGCGCGCGCGGCGACGCTCGATTCGTTGTCGCGGCGGCTCGACGACGCCGGCGAAAGCCGCGCCGCGCTCGCGGTCGGGTTCGAGGCGAAGCGCGTCCGGCGGCGGCAGGAGGCGCTGTGCGGCGACGACAGCCTCGGCGGCTGCGCCGCGAGCGAGGCGGAGTGGTGGCTGTGGACCTGGCCGACGCGCAACGGCAGCGACCTGACCTTGCCGCTCGCGGCGCTCGCCCTGCTGTGGGCGGCGACCGCCGCGGCCGGGCTGCCGCGCGGGCATATCGTGATCCCGCCGGCCCGCCGCGAGGACGCCGAGCCGATCTGGGATTGCCTCGCCGCCGGGCAATTCCCCGATGGCGCCTATTGCGCCCTGGGGCCGCGCCGCGCCGGGGAAGCGGCGGGTTTCGCCACCGGGCTCGTCTTCAAGCTGGGCTCGCGCCGCCAGCGCATGGCGGGGCCCGGATCGAGCGGCTTGCGGGTCGCCGCCAGCCTGGCGCTCCGCCTGGTCTCGCTGCTCGGCTGGGCGATGATCGCGTTGGCCGCAGGGGTGATCGCGGCCTCGTTTCCGGGATTGCGGGCGCTGGCGCCGTAGTCGCCGCGATCGCGGATATTTATCGTCGGGTGTGTGAGCCCGTTCACAAGCGCCGGTGCGGCGCCCGCCCAATCTTGGGAGCGCCTGGAGAATGGAGGTGCCGATGCCGGCCGCATTCCGTAGCCGCATGTTTCGCCGCGCCGCGGCTTGCGCGCTCTCTTTGGCCTGTCTGACGCCGTTGCCCGGCGGGCGCGCGGCCTCCGCCCAGGACCGCGACGTCGTGCGCGACCCGGCCCGCTACGTCTCGGCGCTGCGCCAGCGCGACCTGATCTCGCCGGCATTGCAGCCTCAGGTCGAAGAGATCGCCCGGGTCCTCGCCGCGCGGGCCGGCGCATCGGTGCGGGCGCAGGTGAACGGCCCATACGACGCCGGCGCCGTCAACATCTACCTGGTCGACACGCAAAAGGCGGCCCCCGACCTGTCGGGACGGCTGCGCGGCACCCTGCTGGCGTTTCCGCCGCAGCGCCTGATCCTCGCCGACGCCGCCTATCTGGCCGAGGTCAAGGCCGGCGCCGACATCTACTGGAATTCGGTGCGCCGGCGCGACGGGGCGGTAAAGACCTACGACGCGTTGCTGATCGCGCTGGTCGAAGGGCCGGACAACGCCGTGCGCAGCCGGCTCGGCCCGGACGCCGACTGGCGTCGCGGCAGCAATGAGCTGGCGGACGGGGCGATCGCGTTTCTGCTGGCGCACGAGATGGGCCATCTCGCCCTCGGCATCGACCCCGCGCTCGAAGGCTGGACCGCGCGCCCGCGCGGGCTCGCCGGCGCCGACCGCGACCGCTTCTGGGCTTGCGCCAACCTGGTCGGCGCCAATGTCGCCGGGACGCGGGAACAGGAAGCCGAAGCGGACCAGATCGCCGCGCGGCTGCTGGCGGGGCTGCCTGCCGCGACGCCGCCGCGGCGGCTGCGCTACGAGCACGGGACGCTGTTTCTGCGCAACGCCGAGATCGGCAAGGTGGTGGCGACGCTGGTGACGCTGTCGCCGCGCGGGCAGATGCTGCTCGACCGCGCCGCATTGCCGATGAACCGCGACGCGATCCGCGCGCTGGGCGCGAGGCTCGACCGCGACGCCGGCATGATCGAGACCGTGTTCCCGCCGTCGCATCCGGCGCAGGTCGATCGGATGTTCGGGGTCTACGAGGTGTTCGCCGAAACCCCGCAAAGCGCTTATTACGGGGACTCCGACCAGCACGACGCGCAGATGTGGCGGCTGCTGATCCAGCTGATGTGCTCGAGCGTCCAGCCGGGGCGCTAGCCCGCGCTGGCGCCCAGCCGATCCGAGATTTCTTGCCCGGCCTCGCAGCGAAACCCGTCTGTTGCGTCGGTTGCAGCTATTGGTTCGACCAGCTGATCGGCGCGTAATGGCCGTTCTTGCCGGAATTGTCCCAGCGCATGCCGTAATCGGCGAAGGTGCTGCCGGCGCCGCCGACCGCGAGCGCCATCTTGTCGGGCGCCACCGGGTGACCGGCCGCGACCCACATCTCGCCGTTGGGGTGCATCGTCGGCAGCGGCTCGACCGACATGTTCATGATCCCCGGGATCTCGGCCGAGCGCGTCTTGCCGCTGACCCGATAGGCGATCGGCGCCTTTTTGAGGCCGAGATGGGTCCCGATCAGCGGCGCGAAGGCCGCCATCGGCCCGCCCTCGGCGCCGCCGAAGATCGCGCCCAGCGCCTGCGTCTGCTGGTCGCTGGCGCGCTCGTCGACATAGACGGCGGCCGACCAGCCGCCGTCGCCCATCGGCCCCGGCGTATGCGCGATCAGCGCCAGATTGAGCCCGTCGAGGGCGACCTCGCCGTAGCTGCCCCGGTCGATGTGAAAGGCCAGCGCCACATCGCAGCTCCCCTGGGTCGGGCGCGAGCTCAGCGGCGCCGCCGGCGAAACCAGGCACGGGCAGACGACGCTGCAATTGCAGTTTTCGAAATAGTCTCCGGAAAGCTGCCAACGGGTCTCGCCAGCCATATCCGCCTCCCTCAAGCCTGCCAAAACAGATAGAGCCCGAAGCCGAGCATCGCAACGCCGCTGCCGCGCGCGATCCACTGCCCGGCCGGAAACAGCTTCTCGACGAGTATAAAGATGGTGATGGCCGCCATCCAAAGAAGGCTCATCAGCCCGGCCGCGAACAGCAGCGTCATCAGGAACCAGCAGCAGCCGAGGCAATAGAGCCCGTGCTCGAAGCCCATCCGCAGCGCGCCCGCCCCGCCTTCGCGCCAATGGTTCAGCACGAAGTCGAACGGCGAGCGGCAATGGGTCAGGCAGATCGATTTCAGCGGTGTCAGCTGGTATATTCCGGCGGCGAGGACGACGAGGGCGCCCAGCACCGGGCCGAGCCTACCGGTCGCCGGCGCCATCAGCGCGGCGCGCTCGAGCCCCCAATCGGCGAGCGCGGCGGCGACGCCGAACAGGCCCCAGGCGAGCAGGTAGCCCGACGTGAACACCGCCGTCGGCACATAAGGCTGGGCGCGCTCGCGCTTTTTTCGGTTGATCGCGGCGAAGGTCAGGATCATCGGCGCGGCCGAAGGCAGCATCATCCCCGGCATCATCGCCCACCAGATCGCGGCGTTCAGAGCAAAATCGGCGGCGATCCAGGGAGTGAAGACCGCCGTCTCCGTCATCCCCGCCATCGGCTGCATCTGCAGCCAGAGGTAGAGCCACGACGACGCCGCGACGGCGGCGAGCGCCGCCGAAATAACGATGCGGTCGCGGCGCGGCAGCTACGCCGCCCAGCTGAACGGCGCGAAATGGCCGTTGTTGCCGCGCCCGACGAGATCGAGGTCGAGGCCGAAGCCGTGGACGTGGGTCTCCTTCGACCGCGCCAGCGCCAGGCGGCGGCCGGCCGGGTGGCCGGTGTTGTCGATGTAGAAGGGCTCGCCGCTGCGGTTGCGCGACAACACACCCTCGATCTCGAAGCTGGCGATGTCGGGGATCGCGCAGCGCCGGTTGTAGCCGCTGATCGCGAGCTCGATCGGCTTGAAGGCGACGCCGCGAAAGTCGCCGGTCAGGTTCTGCCGGATAAAGCCCGGCGGGCCGCCGGCCTCGCCGCCGACGATCAGGGCCAGCGCCTGGCGCTGCGCCGCGTCGGCCGCCTCGTCGACGACCCCGGCGAAGACCCAGTCGCCGTCAGCCATGATTTTGCCCGAGCGGATCACCAGCGCGAATTTGAGCCCGTCGAGGCGGACGCCGCCGCTCTCGCCCTGGTCGATCCGGAACGCCAGCACCGCGGTGCAGTGGTCATAAGTCACCGGCTCCTGCGGGTTCGTGTAGATGCAGGGGCAGAGATAGTCGCAGTTGCAGCTTTCCATGTATTCGCCGCGCATCGCCCATTTCTGCTCGGGCATGTTGTCCTCCCCTCGTAATTTCACCGCGGAGGCCGCCAAGGATGCGCGATGGCCGCAGTGGGTAAGCTACCGTCACCCCCGCGAAGCGGGAATGACGAGCAATCGATTGATATTACGTAATCATTTCTGTTGCGGCCTACGCGGCGCCGGGCTGCGTCTTTTTGTCCACGATGCGGCGGTGCAGGTTGCGCACGATCATGTCGGTCAGCCGCTCGTTGTGCACGAAGAGCCGCTGGCCGATCGGGTAGGGGTCCTGCCGGGTGACCTCGAGCGGCTCCTTCAGGATGTCGTCGGGGTCGAGCCCGCGGTCGACGAAGCGCTCGATATAGCCGACCCAGTTCTCGACGATCTGGCCCTGCTCCTTCAGATAGGCCTTGGTGCAGGGGTCGCCATGCCCCGGCACGATCGTCTCGACATCGAGCGCCTCGATGCTCTTCAGCGCCGCCAGCCACTCCCAGGGATCGCATTCCTGGAGCCAGCTGCGGCATTTGTAAAAGACGTTGTCGCCGGTGAAGACGACCCCCTCCTCGAGGCACGTGGACCGAGGTCTGCGGCGTCGTGTGGCCCGGCATGTGGATGATGTTGAAGGTGTGGTTGCCGACATTGAGCGTCAGGTTGTCGGTGAAGGTGATCGTCGGCGGGTTCGCCGCCGGGAAATCCGGATGCCCGACCAGCCACACGCTGTCCGGGTCGGTTTCCTTGAAGCGCTCGCGCTTTTCGTCCAGGGAGCCGAACGCATAGAGATAGCGCTCGAAGCATTCCTGCAGCTGAACCTGGCCGACGATCTTGGTGTTGTTGGTGAAATAGGCGTTGCCCGAGATGTGGTCGCCGTGCGGCTCGGTGTTGATCAAGTAGCGGATCGGGGCCTTGTCCTCCATCCGCTCGCGCCAGCGCACCGCATCGATCGGCTGCTGCGGCGAGTCGATCATGACGTAGCCGTCGCTGGTTTCGACAAAGCTCGGGTTGCAGCCGGCGAAATAGATTTCGGCATAGCTGTTCGGTCCGACCCTGCGCATCCGATCCTCCCTGTGGGCCGGGCGATTGTCCCCGATCGACCGAGGCGGCACAAGGGCGGCGCGAGCAGAGGCTCAGCGTCGGTTTCCGGCCTTGCGGCGGTCTCCGATTCGCCGCCGACGCCGCCATCCCGAATTCGGAAGCTCAGCGGCCGGCTCAACCGCATCTCGAAATTTCTCCGTCGCGATCAACCGTGGTATCGGCGCTCCTTCGACAACGCCGGGCGCGCGAATAGCGGTGTGCCGAATGTCTTTCTCGAGCAGATGCGACCCTTTGCGTCGTCCGCGGCCGATTGCCGGGCGGCGCCTTCGATCGGCGCTGGGGCTGTTGCCGGCCCTGCTTCTGGCCGCCTGCGTCGGGCCGGGCGGCTACTCCGAGCAAGGCGCTCAGAACTACCGTCTCCACGGCGAGAGCGGCTCGTGGGCGCCGCATCGCTACTACCCGCCGCCGGGTCCGCCGGAGGATCCCTGGGGTCCCTATGTGCGCGAAGCGGCGGCGCGCTACCAGGTGCCCGGGCGTTGGGTACGGGCGGTCATGCATCAGGAATCGGGCGGGCGGCAGCAGGCCGTATCGCCGGTGGGCGCGATGGGCCTGATGCAGGTCATGCCCGCCACCTATGACGGGTTGCGGCAGCGCTACGGGCTCGGCGACGACCCGTTCGACCCGCATAACAATATCCTGGCGGGGACCGCCTACATCCGCGAGATGTACGACCGGTTCGGCGCGCCCGGCTTCCTTGCCGCCTATAACGCCGGCCCGGACCGGGTCAACCTCTATCTTGCCGGCGGCTCCCGCCTGCCGGGCGAGACGGTGAACTACCTCGCCGCGGTGACGCCGAAGCTCGGCGACGCCGCGCCGCTGTCGGGGCCATGGGCCAAATATGCCTCTGCCCGCCCTGGCGGAGCGGCCGGGCGCGGCCCGAGCGCGGCCAGCCTGGCGGCAGGCTGCGATCTGAACGCCGCCTATGATCCGGGCCGTCCTTGCAGCTCGCTGATGCGCGCGGCGACGGCGCCGGCGCCGATCCAGGAGGCGTTCGTGGAGCAAGCCGGGCCAAACGGCTGCGATCTCAGCGCCGCTTATGATCCGGGCCATCCCTGCACGACGGCAGGGCAGGCTGCCGCGGCCCCGGCCGGGCAGGCGGTCGCGCGGCAAGCCGCGGCGGGCGCGTCGGTCGCACGGGTTGCCGTGGCGGCGGCGCCCCGGCAGGCATTCGTTCAACAGGCGCAGGCCGTCGGCGCCCGGCCGTCGACGACCGCTCCGCCGGTTTCGCCGGCGACGGCCGCCGCTGCCCATCCGCCCGCAGCGCCGCCGCAGCGGAGCCGCCCGGCCGCATCCGTCGAGCCGGACCGCGCCGGGGAGCATCAGCTGGCGCTTCCCGCCCACGACTGGGGCGTCCAGGTCGGCGCCTTCGCCAATCCGGGGCTTGCCCGCGCCGTCGCGGAAGGGGCCCGCGCCCAGGCGCCGGACCAGCTGCGCGCCGCCGCCATAGCCCTGCCGCCGACCCCCAACGGCGGCTCGGTGCTCTATCGCGCGCGCCTCGTCAACCTGTCGGCCAGCGCCGCGTCGAACGCCTGCTGGCGCCTCAACCAGCGCCAGCTTCCCTGCGTCGTCGTCCAGCCGGGCCGTTCCTGAGCGCGCAAGCCGATCGGCCTACGGAACGGCTGGCCGCCCTATCCGGCGGCGCCGGCGCGGGCGCCCCGCGGAAGCCGATGCGGGCGCCGCCGGGAAGTCCGGATGCCCGACCAGCCACACGCTGTCCGGGTCGGTTTCCTTGAAGCGCTCGCGCTTTTCGTCCAGGGAGCCGAACGCTTAGAGATGGCGCTCGAAGCATTCCTGCAGCTGAACCTGGCCGACGATCTTGGTGTTGTTGGTGAAATAGAGGTTGCCCGAGATGTGGTCGCCGTGCGGCTCGGTATTGATCAAATACCGGATCGGGGCCTTGTCCTCCATCCGCTCGCGCCAGCGCACCGCGTCGATCGGCTGCTGCGGCGAATCAAATCATGACGTAGCCGTCGCTGGTTTCGACAAAGCTCGGGTTGCAGCCGGCGAAATAGATTTCGGCATAGCTGTTCGGTCCGACCCTGCGCACCGAATCCTCCCTGTGGGCCGGGCGATTGTCCCCGATCGGCCACGCAGGCGCAAGGCGCGCTTAGCATTATGGAACGCCCGCCGCGTCGGGATATATTGCGTCGGTCGTCTCAGCAATCCCCTGAGCGCCCCGACGCAGGCCGATCCGACCACCGCCATGCCGCCGCAAGCAGCAGACGCATGAACCGCAAGCAACGCCGTGCCCAAACCAAGGTGGGGCAGCCGGCAAGGCAAGCCGCATCGCCGGGTGTTCAACAGCTGCTGGGAGCTGCCGTTCAACATCATCAGGCCGGGCGCCTGGCTGAAGCCGAGCGACTCCTGCGGCAGGTTCTGGCGGTCAACCCCGGTCATCCCGACAGCCTGCACCTCCTCGGCGCAATAGCTTACCGGACCGGACGCCAGGATCTGGCCGTCGTTCTGATCCGCAAGGCGGTCGCGATCAACCCTGGGGACGCCTCGGTCCACTCCAGCCTGGGCAACCTGCTCCTGCAGCAGGGGCGGCTCGACGAGGCGGTCGCGTGCTACCGCAAGGCCGTCGGCCTCAGGCCGGATTTCTCGGAGGCGCTGAATAATCTCGGCAACGCGCTCAGGGCGCAGAAGCGGCTGGACGAGGCGATCGCCAGCTATCGCAGGGCCCTCGATCTGCGGCCGGACGATCCCGAGGTTCACTACAACCTGGGAATGGCGTTGCTGGCGAGCGGCGATCTGCCGGCGGGATGGGAGGAGCACGAATGGCGTTGGAAGACGCCGCAATTGAGCAACGCCCGTCGTGATTTTCCGCAGCCGCAGTGGCGCGGCGAGGCGGCGGACGGGCGGACGCTGCTGGTCCATGCCGAGCAGGGGTTCGGCGATACCCTGCAATTCTGTCGCTATGCGCCGCTGGCGGCGGCAAGGGGGCTGCGGGTAATCCTGGAGGCGCCGAAGCCGCTGGTGCGGCTGCTGCGCAGCCTGACGGGCGTCGATCGGATCGTGACGCAGGGCGAGGCGCTCCCGCCATTCGATCTGCACTGCCCGATGCTCAGCATGCCGCTGGCGTTGGGGACCACGCTCGCCACGGTTCCCGGTGATGTTCCCTATCTGCACGCCGACGCGGCGCAGGTCGCAGGCTGGCGCACGCGCCTCGCCGCATTGGAAAGCCGGGGTCCCCGGATCGGTTTGGCGTGGGCCGGCAACCCGCGCAGCCAGCTGCTCGCCGCGGCGGCGATCGGTCGTTGGCGCTCGATCGCCCCGCAGCGCCTTGCGCCCTTGTTCGAGCTGCCCGGCCTGCGGTATTTCAGCTTGCAGAAGGATGGCCCGGCGGCGCCCGCGCATCTCCCGATGACCGATTTCATGGGCGAGATGGAAGATTTCGCCGATACCGCAGCGCTGGTCGCCAATCTCGACCTGATCGTCTCGATCGACACCTCGGTTGTCCATCTGGCGGCGGCGCTCGGCAAGCCGGTCTGGCTGCTGGACCGCTTCGATCCGTGCTGGCGCTGGCTCGTCGGACGGCGCGACAGCCCGTGGTACCCGAGGCTGCGCCTCTACCGCCAGCCGCAGCCAGGCGACTGGGACGTTGTCCTGGCCGAAATCGCCCGCGACCTGCGCGGCCTCGCCGTTGCTTGACGCCGGATCGCTGGCCGGGAATGGGGTCGCGAGGGATAATCCCAGGCGCGCGCCCAGAGCGTGATCCCATGAGGCTGAACCGCATGGCTCCCGCCGTTCCGGCGAAAGCCGGGACCCACGCGGGCCGCAGGCGTGGGTCGCTCCTCCGGTTCGTTCGTTCGACCGATCACAGTAAACGCAAGCAAGCGGCCGAGTGGCGGAAAGGTGGGCCCCGGCGTTCGCCGGGACAGCGGAGAGAGGCACTGACGGAGCCTCTCCCGAACGTCTGATCGGATCGTGCTCTAGCGGTCGGCGGCGACCGCGTCCGGCAACCCGGCCGGCGGATCGCGCAACGGATAGATCAGCTGTCCGCCCAGGGAAGCCGGCAATTTCGCCTCGATGCCGTAGGCCGACGGCCATTGCTTCGGCGGAAGGTAATAGGTGCCGAAGATCCAGTCCATGCAAGGCAGCATGGACGCAAAGTTGCGGTCCCGCGGCTCGGCCAGGGTGTGGTGCCAGTGGTGGAAGGCGGGGGTCGAGATCACCCATTCCAGCGGCCCCAGCCGCCAGCGCACATTGGCGTGGATCAGGAAGCCCCACATGGTCAGCACCAGCACCAGCATCGCGGACACCGCGCCGCCGGAGGGCGTCAGCGGGGTGGCCAGCCCGAGGATAAAGACCGGGATCAGGCCGCACAGCCGGGTGAACACATTGTCGAACGGGTGGGCGCGGGCGCTGACCAGGAAATACACCTCGGCCGGGTTATGGTGAACCGAGTGAAAACGCCACAGAAAGGGGATTTCGTGGGTCCAGCGGTGGCCCCAGTAGAAGCCGATCTCGCTGACCACCAGCGCGGCCGCCGCGCGCGCCCAGAGCGGCAAGGACGCGACCGCCGCCTGCATGGGCCACGGCACGACGGCGTGAGCGCCGACCGCCACCAGCGCCAGCGGCGGGGTCAGAAGCAGGCTGGGGACGATGCCGCTGATGAAAAAGAAGCCGATGTCGCTGGCGAGGGTCTTGCCGAAGACCCGTCGTCGACGCAGCGCGAACAGGCGTTCGAGCGGCAGGAACACGATTGCGAGCAGCAGCAGCCACGCCCCGAGCCGGAGCCCGCTCAGCAGGAATGCGTGGAGATGCTGGGGGTCGAGGAATGCAGGCAAGGACGCTGTCCCGATTTGCCGGCCTGCGGGCCCGCACGGTCGTCGCGCCCGGGCGAGACACGGTCTTGCCCGGGCGCGTCAGCCGAAAGTGCGGATCAGGCCGCCGCGGCGTTGCGCTTGGCGCGCCGACGCAGCATGATCCCGCCGAGCCCCAGAATGCCGACTCCCATCAGCGACAAGGTCGCCGGCTCCGGCACCACCGGCGGCGTGTTCACGCCTTCGAGGAACACGGTCGGCGGCAGATTGGTGGTGCTGCCGTTATCGCCCCAGGCCAGGAATGTCAGCACTGCGCTCCCGCTGGTCAGCTCCGCGGCTGTGGGCGTAAAGCTCATGTTGACGTTATTCCAGTCGGTGTTTCTCTGCGACGGGGTGTTCATCAGCGGCGAATCCACCTCCTCGTTGTTGGCGGCGCCGGTGACGGTGCACGGATTCGTCGAGCAATCGACACCGATCCCGCCCACGCCAAGGAACACTTTCCACTGCTCGGTGGTGTCGCCGCTGAATCCGACCTGCTGACCGGCCGCCTGCTGGAACTGAAGGCTGTATGTGGTGTTCGCGGTCAGCCCAGAAACAGTCTGAAAGATCGTGCTCTCGAATTCCGGATTGCCGTCCGCCTGGTAGAAGTTGGTGCCGGCCGGAACGGTAACCGAGAAACCGGGGTTGGTATAAACCGCATAAATATTGCCGGGACGAACGCCCGTCAGTCCCTCGGAACCTTGCTGGCCGACATAGGTAAGGTCGCCGCCCCCGCCGGCCGCGCCGACTGACCAGCCGGTCGGTTGTGCGAGCGTGAAAAAGTCCTTGGGCGGGATGAACGTGCCGTTGAAAACATTGAAGGCGAGGTTCGTCACCGGCAGCACATCCGCCTCGGCCGAGCCGGCCAAGCCCACCGCCAAGGCGATCACAGAGACGCCGATAGTGGCCGAAATACGCGACTGCATGGAAAACTCCTTGACAGGGAACGCGACGTATCAGGCGCTCCGCCGAGCCGCGACCAACGCCTCGGCCAAGCCCTACGCAGGACGGAAGCAATCGCTGTGCCAATATCGTATCGTGTTGATGTGATGTTATATTATTCAATTATTTCTTATGGTTAATGAGAAAGTGTAAGAATTTCCGACGCGTCGCAGGCGGCCTCCGGCAAGGGAGGCCTCCGGTATTTGTAAGGTAAAATTAAGGTAACGAAAAAGCCGCGTGATTTCAATGAGGGCCGAACGAGACGCAGGGCAAGATTTCGCCTGGGCTGGCCGAGCCTTCTGTAAAGGAATCCGACAGCGCTATTCGCCGACGATGTCTTCCGGTGGCCGAATGCGGCGGTTTTCCTCGTTCGGCGGGTCGCGAGGCAGGCGTCGCGGCGCTATTCCGCCGGGACCGGGACCGGGGGCCTCGCGCGGCGGAAGCCGACGCGGGCGCCGCCGGCGCATAAGAGGCTCGCCAAGAGCAGCGCCGCGACCACGACGAGCACCAGATCGGGCCGGCCGGCGTCGATGATCAACCCGTAGGGCACCGGCATGATCGCGCCGCCCAGCGACATGCCCGAGCTGACAAAGCCGAACACCTTGCCGATCTGCCCGGGCGGGGCCGCGTCCTTGACCATCACGTCGCGCGGCGTGCGGCTCGCCCCGGTCATGACGCCGCCGGCGAACAGGATTGCGATCGTCGGCAGCTCGGCCATCGAGGCGACGCCGACCAGCAGCATCACGGCGGCGGCCCCGACGGTCAGCGCGACGACGAACGGCAGGTGGCGCTCGGTGCGGTCGGCGACCCAGCCGCCGACCAGGACGCCGGCGATCATCCCGACCATATACCCGGTCAGCGCCGAGGAGGCGGCCGGCACCGCCAGCCCGTGCGCCCGGTGCAGGATCGTGATCAGCCAGGACTGGATGCCGGCCCCGGCCATCGACGAGATCATGAAGAAGGCGAAGAACATCAGCACCGAGCGGCTCAACAGCAGCCCGGCGCCGGAGAGCGCCGCCGCCTCCTTCCGCGCCGGCTGCCGCCGCCGCTGGTCGGTCAGGATGCGGCTCTGCCACAGGATCGTCGCCACCACCGGCAGGCCGAGCAGCCCGACCAGCAGCAACGCGCCGCGCCAGCCGAGGACGAGCGCCAGGGCCGCCGTCGCCGGCGGCGCCACGGCAAAGCCGATATGCCCGACAAAGGTGTGAAAGGCGAACGACCGGCCGAGCTTCGCGCGGTCGACCGAGCCGCTCAGGATCGCGTAATCGGCCGGGTGGATGACCGAATTGCCGACCCCCGACAGCAAGGCCAGCGCGACGATCTGCCAATAGGCGGTGGCGAGCCCCATCGCCGCGATCGACAGGGTCATCAGCAAGGTCCCGCCGACCAGAAACGGCCGCGCGCCCCAGCGGTCGACGAAAAACCCCATCGGGGTCTGCATCAGGGCCGCCGCCCCCGACATGACCGCCATCGTCACGCCCAATTCGGCGAAGGAGACGTCGAAGGCCTGCTGCCAGGCGATGAACAAGGGCGGCAGGCAGAGCTGGTAGAAATGCGACAGGAAATGGCCGGCGCCGAGCAGCGCGTTGACCCGGCCGTCGCGCCCGAGGGCGAGCCGATGCGTCATCGCCGCATCCTGCTATGAAAAGCGCCGGCGGGTCGAGCGGAGAAAACCGATCGGCGCCCTTTTCCCAGCGCGAGGCTGTGTTGCCGAAATCGCGGGCCGGGCTCGATCTTTGCTGCTGATTTGCCGCGGCGGCCGCGGCAGGATAGGCGGCGATGGCGTCGGCGTCGGATGGAGGTTCTGATATGGAGCAGGTCTCGCGGCAGCACTGGTCGGCGCAGCGCTACGCCGCTGACCGCGCATTTTGTCCCGGCGCTCGGCGCCCCGGCGCTCGAATTGCTGGCCCCGAGGCCGGGCGAGCGCATCCTCGACCTCGGCTGCGGCGACGGTGTGCTGACCGAGAAGATCGCCGCCGCCGGGGCCGTGGTGGTGGCGGTCGACGCGGCCCCCGACATGATCGCGGCGGCGCGGGCGCGCGGCCTCGACGCCAGGGTGGTGGCCGGGCCAGAGCCTCGATTTCACGCATGAGTTCGACGCCGTCTTCTCGAATGCGGCGCTGCACTGGATGCGCCCGCCGGAGGCGGTGCTGGAGGGCGTGCGCCGGGCGTTGAAGCCCGGCGGCCGGTTTGTCGCCGAGATGGGCGGCCACAACAACACCGCCGCGATCATGGTCGCGCTGCGCGCCGTCCTCGGCCGCCGCGGCCTCGACGCGCAGCGGCTGAGCCCGTGGCATTTCCCCTCCGCCGCGGCCTGGCGCGCCAAGCTCGAAGCCGCCGGCTTCACGGTCGACGACATCCGCATCGCGCCGCGCCCGACCCCGCTGCCGGCCGGGCTCGAGGCCTGGCTCGAAACCTTCGCCGACGATTTCTTCAACCCGCTGCCCGCCGCCGACCGCCCCGCCGCCCGCGCCGAGGTCGTCGATCTGCTGCGGCCGGTGCTGATGGACGAAGCCGGAACCTGGATCGCCGACTACGTCCGCCTCCGCTTCCGCGCCACCGTGTGAGGCGCCAAGAGGCGGCCGGCGCCCTGCTGAGGGCCGGCGGCAGCGTTAGACTGCGTGCCGCAGCAGAATGAAAATTACACCAACGGTGGCCGCAAGGTTGAAGCCCACCATCCAGCTCAATAGTTTCAGATCGCCCTCGATCTTGGCCAGGCGCTGATCAATCGCGGCGAACCGGTTCTCGTAGCCGGCGATGGCCTCGGCTGCCTTCCGCGCCTTGTCTTCCGGCGAGCCGGCGGCGAGCAGCGCGTCATACACCTCGGCGATCATCGTCGTCATGCCTGGGATCTCGGGCTGAAGTGGACGCCGCGCAAGGGCTGGAGAGGGTTATTCATCACGCCGCGGCGGCGACGGCGCGCAGCTGGTGCAGGCCGCGGTCGAGGTCGGCGATCAAATCCTGCGGGTCTTCGAGGCCGATATGGAGGCGCAGGGTCGGGCCTTCGGCGGCCCAGCGCGTCGCGGTGCGGCCGGTCTCGGGGCGGGTCGGCAGGATCAGGCTTTCGAACCCGCCCCAGCTCGAGCCGATGCCGAACAAATCGAGGGCGTCGATCATGGCGTAGACCGCCGCTTTCGGCGCCGGCTTCAGAACGACGCCGAAGAGCCCGCTGGCGCCGGTGAAGTCGCGTTTCCAGAGCGCGTGGCCGGGGTCCTCGGGGAGCGCCGGGTAGAGCACCCGCGACACCTCGGGGCGGGTCTGCAGCCAGCGCGCCACCTCGAGCGCGTTCTTCTGGTGGCGCTCCAGCCGAACGCTCAGGGTGCGCAGCCCGCGCAGCGCGTAATAGGCGTCGTCGGGGCCGGCGCAATGGCCGAGATTGGCCGCCATCGTGCGCACCGGCAGGTACATCTCCTCATTGGTGATGACGGCGCCGAGCATCACATCGGAATGGCCGACGATGTATTTGGTCGCGGCATGGATCGACACGTCGACGCCGCGGGCGAAGGACGGGAACAGCCAGGGCGAGGCCCAGGTGTTGTCCATCAGCACCTTGGCGCCGGCCTGGTGCGCCGCCTCGGCGATCGCCGGGACATCCTGCACCTCGAAGGTCAGCGAGCCCGGCGATTCGACATAGACGACCCGGGTGTTGGGCCGCATCAGCCGGGCGATGCCCTCGCCGATCAGCGGGTCGTAATAGGTCGTGGCGACGCCGTAGCGGGTCAGCACCTTCTCGCAGAAGCTGCGCGCCGGGCCGTAGCACGAATTGACCATCAGCAAATGGTCGCCGCACTTCAAGCAGGCTTCGAGCGGCGCGGTGATCGCGGCCAGCCCCGAGGACATCAGCATCGCGCGATAGCCGCCCTCGATCGCCGCCACCGCCTCTTCGAGGGCGAAGGTGGTCGGCGTGCCGAGCAGCCCGTAGCGGACCACGTCGAAGCGCTTGTCCGGGTCGCGTTTCGCCTCCCACTCCGCCATGTTCGACGACAGGATCGTCGAGGCGTGGTAGACGGGCGGGTTGACCGCGCCGTGATGCGCGTCCGGATGGCGCCCGAGATGGGTCAGGAGCGTATCCTTGCGGTAATTGCGGGACCTGCCGTCGCTCTTCATCAGAATGCGCTCCGCTGTCGCCGGATCGGCCGCCGGATCGGCCGCCGGATCTTAGATCGTCTTTTCTCTCGCCGCACAAGCCTCGGGGAGCTCTCGCGGCCCGCCTTGCAATCGCCGCATCGCGGCCCGAGGATCGGCCTCGGGCCGTCTGTCGGCCGTCGCTGGAAAGGAGGGCGCCGGTGAGATTTGGAATTCTGGCCGTTGCGGTCGTCGTCCTGGCGGCATGCTCGGACAAGAACCCGACGCCGCCCACCGACGCCGCGGAATCGGCGGCCATCCTCAAGAAGGATTGCGCCGACCCGCAGTGGAAGGAAGAAAACCTCGGGCTGTGGTATTCGGTCTGCCGTCAGCCGATGCGCTGGTGAGCCTTGTTGCCGGCGCCGCCAGGCCGCGCCCGCCTCCCCCTCCCCTGCCCGCGCTTGCCTTGGCCCCGGATTTTGGCTAGATCCCGGCCCGTCCCGGCGGTGGCGAGGGCGCGTAGCTCAGCGGGAGAGCACTACGTTGACATCGTAGGGGTCACTGGTTCAATCCCAGTCGCGCCCACCATCCCCGATCCCCGCCGCCCGCAGCTGTTGGCCGATGCCGCTCTTCGCGATCCCGTTCCCCGCGATTGATCCGGTCGCCGTCTCGATCGGCCCGTTCGCCATCCGCTGGTACGCGCTGGCCTACATCGTCGGGCTGCTGATCGGCTGGCGCTACTGCCTGGCGCTCGCCGGGCGGCCGCCGCACCTGGCGCAGCGCCAGGAGGTCGACGATTTTCTGGTGTGGGCGACGCTCGGCGTCGTGCTCGGCGGGCGGATCGGCTATGTGCTGCTCTACAAGCCCGGCTATTACCTCTTTCACCCGCTCGAAGCGCTCTACGTGTGGCATGGCGGGATGTCGTTCCACGGCGGCGCGATCGGCGTGACGATCGCGATCGTGCTGTTCACCCGCGCCCGCCGGATCGCGCTCTTCGCCTTTTCCGACATCATCACCGAGGCGATCCCGATCGGCCTGTTCTTTGGCCGGATCGCGAATTTCATCAACGGCGAGCTCTACGGCCGGCCGACCAACGTCCCGTGGGCGATGATCTTCCCGAATGGCGGGCCGGTCCCGCGCCATCCAAGCGAGCTCTACGAGGCCGTTTGCGAAGGCGTCCTGCTCTTCCTGCTGCTGCTCGTCGCCGAGCGGCGCGGCGCGCGCCGCCATCCGGGCGTCGTCACCGGGCTGTTCCTCGCCGGCTACGCGGTGGCGCGGATGTCGGGCGAGCTGTTTCGCCAGCCGGACCCGCAGCTCGGCTACCTGATCTTCGGGACGACGATGGGCCAGCTGTTGTCGATCCCGCTGCTGGTCGCCGGGATCGCGATCATCGCCTGGGCTCGCCGCGCCCCGGCCCCGGCCCGGCCGTGAGCGCGGCGACGATCGCCGCCAGGATCGCGCGCCGGGTTCGCGAGGAAGGGCCGTTGTCGGTCGCAGCCTACATGGCGATGGCGCTGCACGACCCCGAGGACGGCTATTACGCCAGCCGCCGCCCGATCGGCGCCGCGGGCGACTTCGTCACCGCGCCCGAGATCAGCCAGGTGTTCGGCGAGCTGATCGGGCTGTGGCTGGCCGAGCTGTGGCGGCAGGCGGGGCGGCCGGACCCGGTGATCCTGGCCGAGCTCGGGCCGGGCCGCGGCGTCCTGATGGCGGACCTGCTGCGCGCCGCCGCGACCGTGCCGGGGTTTCGCCGCGCCCTGCGCCTGCATCTGGTCGAGCGCAGCCCGCACTTGCGCGCCGAGCAGCAAGAACGCCTCGGCGCGGCCGATCCGGTCTGGGTCGCGGCGATCGAGGAGCTGCCGGCGGGGCCGCTGCTGGTCGTCGCCAACGAGTTTCTCGACGCCTTGCCGGTGCGCCAGCTCGTGCGCCGGGCGAGCTGTTGGTCGGAGCGGCTGGTGGGGCTCGACCCGCAGGACAATTTCGTCCTGGTCGACGGGCCGGAAAGCCCGGCCGCGACCCTGCTGGTCGCCGAGCGGCCGCGCCGCGCCGCCCGGCCGGGCGATGTCGTCGAGATCTGCCCGGCGGCGCTGGCCCTCGGGGGCTGGCTCGGGGCGAGGCTGGCGCGCCAGTGGGGCGCCGCCCTCTTCATCGATTACGGCTATTGCGGCGGCAGCCCCGGCCCGACCCTGCGCGCGGTGCGGGGCCATCGCCCGGTCCCCGTGCCGGCCGCGCCCGGAACCGCCGATCTCAGCGCCGATGTCGATTTCGCCGCCTTTATCGAAACCGCACGGGCGGGCGGGGCCGAAACCTATGGGCCCGCGCCGCAGGGGCGGTTTCTCGCCGGGCTCGGGGCCGCGGCGCGGCTCGCCCGGCTGTGCGCGCAGGCGGGCGAGGGTCAGCGCCGGGCCCTGGAGAGCGGCGTCGCGCGCCTGCTCGACCCCGGGCAGATGGGCGATCGGTTCAAGGTCGTGGCCCTGATGTCGCCGGGGCTGGCGCCGCCGGCCGGCTTCGATTAGCCCGGAAACAGAGGCGATGGTCACTCTCGGCGCGCTCGACGCGGGTTCCGGCATCCGCCACTCCTTCTTCACCCGGCAGGGCGGCGTCAGCGACGGCCTGTTCCATTCGCTGAACTGCGGCTTCGGGTCGGGCGATGCGGCGGAATGCGTCGCCCGCAACCGGGCGATAGCGATGGCGAGGCTCGGGCTGCCGGCCGACCGGCTGCTGACCTGCCGCCAAATCCACAGCGCCGCGGTCGTCACCGTCGAGCAGCCCTGGGGCCGCGACGAGGCGCCGCAGGCCGACGGGCTCGTCACCCGGGTGCGCGGCCTGGCGCTCGGCGTGCTCGCGGCCGATTGCGCGCCGATCCTGCTGCACGACCCGCGGGCCGCGGTCGTCGGCGCGGCGCATGGCGGCTGGCGCGGCGCGCTCGGCGGCGTCGTCGAGGCGACGCTCGCGGCGATGGCGGCGCTGGGCGCCGAGCGCCGGCATATCCGCGCCGGGATCGGCCCCTGCATCGGCCGCGATTCGTACGAGGTCGGGGCGGATTTCCCGCAACCCTTCATCGCCGAGGACCCCGCCAGCCGGGGCTGCTTCGCGCCGGCGCGGCGCGACGGCCGTTGGCTGTTCGACCTCGGCCGCTATCTCGAGGAGCGCCTGCGGCGCGCCGGGGTCGCAACGGTGCAGCGAGCCGCCCACGACACGGCCGCCGAGCCGGACCGGTTCTTCAGCTATCGCCGCGCCTGCCTGCGCGGCGAGCCCGGTTACGGGCGCGGGCTGTCGGCGATCGCGCTCGAATAGGCGCCGCGAGGGGATGCCCTACCTGATCCTGTTCGCCGCCTTTTGCCTGCTCGGGCTGCTCGCGACCTGCGCGCTGCTGCTGCGATGAGCCCGGCTGCCGTGATGAGCCCGGGCGGGGGCGCGGCATATCGATGCGGCGCCGCAGCGGCCCTGCTGCTGGCCGCTTCCTGCCAGCCCCTGCCCCACCCCTTTGCGCACGACGTGCCGCCGCCGGGCGCGCCGATCCTGACCCTGCGCGACAGCAACAGCGTGTCGATCGCCCCGGTCGACGGCGCGCCGCGGGCGACCGCCGAAAAGCTGGCGCCGGCGATGGCGAGCGCCTTGCAGGCGCGCGAGATCGCCGCCAGCGACCGCACCGCGAGCATCGGCAGCTATGAGCTCGCCGGGCGCATCGAGGAGATGCCGGTGAACGCCGGCAAGGCGGCGCTGGTGGCGCTCTGGGAGCTGCGCGACGCCTCGGGGAAGCTCCTGGGCGAACGCGCCGAGCGGATCGTCGCCGCGGCCGGCGACTGGCAGGCCGGGAACGACGAGGCCGTGGCGCGCCTCGCCGCGGCCAGCGCCGAGCAGCTCGCCGGCCTCTTGCAGGACGACGCCCCGGCCGAGGCCGAAGCGGGCGGGCGCGCCCGGCTGCTGGTGGCCGGCGTCACCGGGGCTCCCGGCGACGGCGGCGCCGCCCTGGCGAGCGCGATCGCATCCTTCCTGAAGCAGCAGGACGTCACCATCGTCACCGACGCGCAGGCCAAGGCCGATCTGGTGCTCGACGCCGACGTCGCCGTCGCCAAGCCGAAATCGGGCAAGCAGAACGTCAAGATCGTCTGGCATGTGCGCCGCAAGGACGGCGGCGAGATCGGCACCGTCGGGCAGGAAAACGATGTTCCGGCGGGCCTCCTGGACGGCGCCTGGGGCGATGTCGCCTATATGGTCGCCGCCTCGGCGCAGGGCGGCATCATGGAGCTGGTCGCCCGCGGCGCCCCGCCGCCGGCCGGGAAGTCATGAGGTTGCAACAAGGATGTCGCGCCGCTATGCTCGCGCGCGCTGAAGCCCCGGGGTCCGGCCCGACGGCATGGCTGGCGCGCACCGCGACATGAAAATCCTCGCCTGCAACAGCAATCGGCCGCTGGCCGATGCGATATCGCAGTATCTCGATTCGCCGCTTACCAAAGCGAGCGTGCGCCGTTTCTCCGATATGGAGGTGTTTGTCGAGATCCTGGAGAACGTTCGCGGCGAAGATGTTTTCGTGATCCAGTCGACCTCGTACCCGGCGAACGACCATCTGATGGAGCTCTTGGTCTGCCTCGATGCGCTGAAGCGCAGCTCGGCGCGGCGGGTCACGGCCGTCGTCCCCTATTTCGGCTACGCCCGGCAGGACCGGAAATCCGCCCCGCGCACCCCGATCTCGGCGAAGCTCGTCGCCAACATGATCACCGCGGCGGGCGCGGACCGGGTGCTGACGCTCGACCTGCACGCCGACCAAATCCAGGGGTTTTTCGACATTCCGACCGACAATCTTTATGCCGCGCCGGTTCTGGTGAAGGACATCCAGGACCATCACTCGCGCAAGGATCTCGTCATCATTGCGCCGGATGTCGGCAGCGTCCTGCGCGCCCGTCAGGTCGCGCGGCGGCTCGACGCCGATCTCGCCATCATCGACAAGCGGCGCGAGCGCGCCGGCGTCTCCGAGGTCATGAACATCATCGGCGATGTGGCGGGGCGCCGCTGCATCCTCGTCGACGACATCGTCGACAGCGCCGGCACGTTGTGCAACGCGGCGGAGGCTCTGGTCGACCGCGGCGCCTCGACGGTCTTCGCCTACGTCACCCACGGCGTGCTGTCCGGCGGAGCGGTGGAGCGCGTCGCCGCCTCGCCGATCGAGACGCTGGTGATGACCGACAGCATCGTCGCGACCGACGCGATGCGGGCCGCGCGCAACATCCGCCAGGTGTCGATAGCACCCCTGATGGGCGAGGCGATCCGGCGGATCAGCGAGGAGCGGTCGGTCTCGAGCCTGTTCAACTGAGCCGTTCGGCCGACGCAGCCGGGGAAACGCCGCCTGCGGCGCCCCGCACGGGTTGCGCTCGCCCGGCTTCGACCAAATCTGTGCTTGCCGACGAGGAGTCCACGCCGATGCCCGAGATCACCACCCTCAGCGCCGAGCCGCGCGCCCGCGCCGGCAAAGGCGCCGCCCGAGCCACCCGGCGCACGGGACGCGTGCCGGGGATCATCTACGGCGACAATCAGGATCCGCTGCTGATCAGCCTGGAGCCGCGCGAGCTGTCGCGCGCGCTCGCCAATCGGGGCTTCCTTGCGACCCTCGTCGAGGTCTCGGTGGAGGGGACCGCGCACCGCACGCTGCCCCGCGACGTGCAGTACCATCCGGTCACCGACGCGCCGCTGCACGTCGATTTCATGCGGGTCGGCGCCACCGCCAGGGTGACGGTGGTGGTGCCGGCCGTCTTTATCAACCACGAGATGTCGGTCGGGCTGCGCCGCGGCGGCATCCTCAACATCGTGCGCCACGGGATCGAGCTGAACTGCCCGGTGGAGGCCATCCCCAGCCACCTGACCGTCGACCTCAGCGGGCTCGACATCGGCGACAGCATCCATATCAGCGCGGTGAGCGTTCCGCCGGACTGCCGCCCGACGATCACCGGGCGCGACTTCACGATCGCCAGCGTGGCCCCGTCCTCGGCGGTGCGCGAGGAGGCGGCGACCGCCGCCGCGGCCCCGCCGGCGGCGGCCGAGCCGCCGGCCGCGGCCTGATCGCGCGCGCCTCGGCCCCGGTGGCGAGCCATAACGCGTGCGTCTCGTCGTCGGCCTCGGCAATCCCGGCGCGCGCTATGCCCGCAACCGGCACAATGTCGGCTTTGTCGCGGTCGACGCGATCGCCCGCCGGCACGGCTTTGCGGGCTTTCGCAGCCGCTTCAAGGGCGAGCTCGCCGAAGGCTCGGTCGGCGGCGGTCGGCGGCTGCTGTTGAAGCCGCAGACCTTCATGAACGATTCCGGCGAATCGGTCGCCGAAGCGGCGCGGTTCTACAAGATCGAGCCCGAGGAGATCGTGGTGATCCACGACGAGATCGACCTGCGGCCGGGCAAATTGCGGGTCAAGCGCGGCGGCGGCAATGCCGGCCACAACGGCCTGCGCTCGATCGACGCCATGATCGGCCCGGATTATTGGCGGGTGCGGATCGGCGTCGGGCATCCGGGGATCAAGGAATTGGTCCACCCCTACGTGCTGCAGAATTTTCCCGCCGCGGAAATCACCCAATGGGTGGGGCCGCTGTTGGACGCGGTGGCCGAAACGATCGGGCTCCTGGTCTCGGGGGCGCCCGACGCCTTCATGAGCGAGGTGGCGCGCCGCTTCGTCCCGCCCGATCCCGCCGACGCCGCCGCACAGCCTTAGTCTGATGGGCTTCAGCTGCGGCATCGTCGGCTTGCCGAATGTCGGCAAATCCACCCTGTTCAACGCGCTGACCGCGACCGCGGCGGCCGAGGCGGCGAACTATCCGTTCTGCACGATCGAGCCCAATGTCGGCCGCGTCGCGGTTCCCGACGAGCGGCTCGAGGTCTGCGCGCGCCTCGCGAAATCGGCGAAGATTGTCCCGACCCAGCTCGAATTCGTCGACATCGCCGGGCTGGTGCGCGGCGCCGCCAAGGGTGAAGGGCTCGGCAACCAGTTTCTCGCGCATATCCGCGAGGTCGAGGCGATCGCGCACGTCGTGCGCTGCTTTGCCGATACGAACGTCACCCATGTCGAGGGCGCGATCGATCCCGTGCGCGACGCCGAGACGGTCGAGACCGAGCTGATGCTCGCCGACCTCGACAGCCTCGAGCGGCGCGCCGCGCTGAACGAGAAGCGCGCGCGCGGCGGCGACAAGGAGGCAAAGGCGCTGCTCGGCGTAATCGAGCCGGTGCTGGCGGCGCTGCGCGAGGGTCGGCCGGCCCGCGGCGTCGCGCTCGACGAGGAGCGGCGCAAGACCCTGCGGACATTGCAGCTGCTGAGCGCCAAGCCCGTCCTCTACATCGCCAATGTCGACGAGGATGCCGCAGCCGGCAACGCCGAGAGCCGCCGCATCGCCGAATACGCCGCCCGCCACGGCGCCGGGTCGGTGGCGATCTCGGCGGCGATCGAGGCCGAGCTGGCGCAGCTCGGCGACGAGGGCGAGCGGCGCGAGTTCCTGGCCTCGCTCGGGCTCGGCGAAACCGGCCTCGCCCGCGTCATCCGCGCCGGCTATGCGCTGCTCGACCTGATCACCTTCTTCACCGCCGGCCCGAAGGAGGCGCGCGCCTGGACGATCGAGCGCGGCGCGAGGGCGCCGCAGGCCGCCGGGAAGATCCACACCGATTTCGAGCGCGGCTTCATCCGCGCCGAGACCATCGGCTATGACGATTTCGTCGCCCATGGCGGCGAGCAGGGCGCCAAGGAAGCCGGCCGGATGCGCCTCGAAGGCGCCGATTACGTCGTCCGCGACGGCGACGTGATGCATTTCCGGTTCAACGTGTAGCGCTGCCTTGTCGTTCCATTCCGAGCTACTTATGTGTATGACAAAGCAGATGGCGGGCTATGATGACAGCGCCGGTATCGGTTCGGCTCGACGACGACATTAGAGAGACACTCGAGGCGGAAGCGCGCGCGCGTCGTATCGGACTTTCGACATATCTTCGGCATCTCGCGATTGACGCAGCCACGCGGTTGCGCCGGGAGCGGATTCGCGCGCAGAGCCGTGCTGTCGGAGAATATGTTGCGCAATCCCCACACGCGGCGGCGTTCTACGAGGATTGGGGCTCGCCCGGGTGCGTGGAGAGCTGATTCTTGGCCGAATTTTCCGCCGGCCAGATCGTGATTGCCGATTGGCGGGACGCCCTGCCGAAAGAGCCCAACAAGCTGCGCCCCGCCGTCGTGGTCGAAGACGAAGCCTTGTTCGACGCGGCCTATCCGAATGTGATCCTTGTTCCGCTGACCGAAGACCCGCGCCTGGCGATCCCCGACCTCTCGGTCGAGATAGAGCCGACGCCCGAGAACGGCTGCACGAAACGTTGCTATGCCCTTTCGCATTGCGTCGCGACAACCGCGGCGGCGCGGCTGAAGACCACTCCTTCACGCATCGCTCTCGCGCAGCTGCAACGGATACGGCGCCAGATCGCAATCGCCATCGGCCTTGAATAGCCCGCGCCGGTCACCCCTCGGAGAAGAACAGAACCGCGCCGTTGGCCTCGGCGGCCGGCACGACGAGGGCGCCGCCCGGCATCTCGGCGAAAGCGACCCCCGACCGCCTCAGGCAGTCCTGCGTGCGCTGGAGGCGATCGACGGCGAACTCGAGCGAGACGATGCCGGGCAGCGGAAACGAGGGGTCGAGGTCGAGCCCGGGATGCATCGTCAGAAAATCGTCGGGCGTGCTGAACAGCAGCCGATGCCGGCCGACCTGGACCGCGGCGACGGCGTCGGTCGTCGTCACCTGCAAAATCCCGAACAGCCGGTCGTAGGCGGCGAGCAGCGGCGCGGTGTTCTCGACCAGCACATGCAGGCCCTTCAGCCCGGTCGCGCCGTTCGCGTGGTCGAGCCATGCCTTGTGCCGCATCAGCTCGGGCGTCAGATGGGCGCAGATGAAGCTGTCGAGCCCCGGCGTTTCGTCGGGCGGCAATGAGACGAGGCTGAAGCGCGGCGCAACCGCGCCGTCGGGCAATTCGAGCCGACGGCCGAGCGCCCGCGGCTCGGAGGGATGCAGCCGCAAGCCGAGCAGCGCCCGCCGCACCTCCTCGACCGGCGCGCCGGGCGCGAAGGCGGCCGCCATCAACCCCTCACGCCGATCGAGAAAATCGTCGAGGCGCTGGACAAAATCGCCCGGATCGACGATGCCGAGGAGCTCGACGTAGTCCGATGGGAACATGATGCAGTAATTGGCCGTGCCCTGGCCGATATGACGCCCGCGCGGCGTCGAGGTGAAGCCGAGCCGGCCCCAGCCCGCGCGGGCCGCCTCGAGGTCGCGCACCCCGACGATCACGTGGTCGATCCCTGCTATGCCGCTGCGCATCATCGACACCCCGCTCCACCGCCGCCGAGCTTAGCACCGCCGCAGGCAGAGAGCGCCATGGGGTTTCCAACCGTGCAGCGGCTGTTGCGCCACGAGGCGGCGGGCGGCGTCCTGCTGATGCTGGCCGCCGCCGTCGCCCTGGCGCTGGCCAATTCGCCGCTCGCCGGTCTCTACGACCTGCTGCTCGGCCTGCGCGCCGGGGTGCGCATCGGCGATCTGGGCATCGACAAGCCGCTGCTGCTGTGGATCAACGACGGGCTGATGGCGGTCTTCTTTTTCCAGGTCGGGCTGGAGATCAAGCGCGAGGCGATCGAGGGCGAGCTCTCCGACCGCCGGCGCGCGACCCTGCCGGTGGTCGCCGCCTTCGGCGGCATGGCCGTGCCGGCGCTGATCTATGCCGCGATCGCCCGGCGGGAGCCCGGCGCGCTCGCCGGCTGGGCGGTGCCGTGCGCCACCGACATCGCCTTCTCGCTCGGCGTCATGGCGCTCTTGGGCAGCCGTGCGGCGCCCTCGCTGAAGCTCTTCCTGACCGCGCTGGCGATCATCGACGACCTCGGCTCGATCGTGATCATCGCGGTCTTCTACACGAGCGAGCTTTCCTGGGTGTCGCTCGGGGGCGCGGCGGCGGCGCTGGCGGTTCTGCTGGCGCTCAACCTCGCCGGCGTGCGGCGGATCGCCTGCTATGTGCTGACCGGGATCGTGCTCTGGGTGTTCGTGCTGAAATCGGGCGTGCACGCGACATTGGCCGGGGTCGCCTTGGCGCTGGCGATCCCGTTTCACGCGCCGCCGGGGCAGGCCTCACCGCTCATCCGGATCGAACGCGAGCTGCAGCCATGGGTGGCGTTCGGCATCGTGCCGTTGTTCGGCTTCGCCAATGCCGGGCTCTCCTTCGCCGGCCTGTCGCTGTCGTACCTGTTCTCGCCGGTGCCGCTCGGCATCGCCGCCGGGCTGTTTCTCGGCAAGCAGATCGGCGTCTTCGGCGCCGCGGCGCTGGCGATCCGGCTGGGCTGGTCCGAGCGCCCGGGCGGGGCGGGCTGGCCGGCGCTCTACGCCACCAGCATCCTGACCGGGATCGGCTTCACGATGAGCCTCTTTATCGGCACCCTCGCCTTCGCGGAGCCCGAGCGCCAGAAGGCGGTGCGGCTCGGCGTGCTGGCGGGCTCGATATTGTCTGGTGTCGTCGGCGCCGGCGTCCTCAGCCTGTGCGCCCGGGCGCGGGTCCGGGGGAGCCCCGGTTCGGTCAGCCCGTTCGCTCCGGAAACAGCCCGAGCAGCCCCGCGCGCGAGGCGGGCGCGACGCCGCGCTCGGTGATGAGCGCAGTGACGAGGCGGGCGGGGGTCACGTCGAAGGCGTAGTTGGCGGCGGCGGTGTCGGCCGGGGTCAGGCGGACGGCGACGCGCCGGCCCTCCTCGGTCCAGCCTTCGATATGGGTGACCTCGCGGCTGTCGCGGCGCTCGATCGGGATCGCCTTGCCGTCGTCGATCTCCCAATCGATCGTCGGCGACGGCAAGGCGACATAGAACGGGATGTCGTTGTCGCGCGCCGCCAAGGCCTTCGTATAGGTGCCGATCTTGTTGGCGACATCGCCCGAGGCGGTGGTGCGGTCGGTCGCCGACGATGCACAAATCGACGAGGCCCTGGCGCATCACATGGCCCGCGGCGTTGTCGACGATCAGCGTGTGCGGGACGCCGTGCCGGCCCAATTCCCAGGTGGTCAGGCCGGCGCCCTGGTTGCGCGGCCGGGTCTCGTCGACCCAGACATGAACCGGGACCCCGTCGTCATGGGCGCGGTAGACCGGGGCGAGCGCAGTGCCCCAATCGACGGTGGCGAGCCAGCCGGCGTTGCAGTGGGTCAGGATTTCGACCCGTGCGCCGGCTCCCTTGCGCCGCCGGGCCTCGGCGATCAGCCGGGCGCCGTGCTCGCCGATCGCGCGGTTGATCGCGACATCGGCCTCGGCGATCTCGGCGGCGCGCGCCAAGGCCGCCGCATGCCGCCGCGCCGGCGGAACCGCGGCCAGGGCCTGCTGCATCTCGCCCAGCGCCCAGCGCAGATTGACCGCGGTCGGGCGGGTGGCGCCGAGCGCGGTCGGCGGCGGCCTCGAGCCCGACATCGGAGGGGTCCGCCGCCATCGCCAGCGCCACGCCGTAGGCGGCGGTCGCGCCGATCAACGGCGCGCCCCTGACCTGCATCGTGCGGATCGCGCGCGCCGCGTCCTCGACCGTGCGCAGCCCGACCACGACCAGCTCGTGCGGCAGCCGGGTCTGGTCGATGATCTCGACCGTACGCCCGTCGGCGGCGAGCCAGATGGTGCGCATCGGCCGGCCGCCGACGTTCATTGCGGCGGACCTCGCAGCACGCGGCCGGCGACCGCGTCGAGGCGGGCCAGGACCGCCGGGTCGCGCCGCTCGGGGGCGGTGATCAGCGCGTGGTCGAGGACGCGCCGGCAGCCCTGCGGGCACGCGCCGGCATGCGCCGAAAGGAGCGGGACCACATGTTTGATCAGCGCCTTCGCCTTATCGGCGTTGGCGCGCAGCACGCCCAGGATCATCTCGACCGTGACCGCGTCATGGCCCGGATGCCAGCAATCGTAGTCGGTGACCATCGCCACCGTGGCGTAGCAGATCTCGGCCTCGCGGGCGAGCTTGGCCTCGGGCATGTTGGTCATGCCGATCACGTCGCAGCGCCACGAGCGGTAGAGCCGGCTCTCGGCGAGGGTCGAGAATTGCGGCCCCTCCATGACCAGATAGGCCCCGCCGCGCTTCAGCGCCAGCCCGGCCGCCGGCCCGGCCGCCGCGAGCGCGTCGCCGATCCGGCCGCACACCGGATGCGCCATCGACACATGCGCCACGCAGCCTGCGCCGAAGAAGCTCTTGGCCCGGGCGTAGGTGCGGTCGACGAACTGGTCGACGACGACGAAATCGCCGGGCGCCAGATCCTCGCGCAGGCTGCCGACCGCCGACAGCGAGACGATGTCGGCGACGCCGCAGCGCTTCAGCGCGTCGATATTGGCGCGGAAATTGATCTCGGACGGCGGCAATACATGGCCGCGGCCGTGGCGCGGCGCGAACACCACGGCCTGGCCGTCGAGCCTGCCGAAGCAGAATTCGTCCGAGGTCTGCCCGAACGGGCTCTCGACCCGCCGCCACTCGACATCGCTCAGGCCGTCGATCTCGTAGAGCCCGCTGCCGCCGATGACGCCGATCACGGGCTCGGGCATCGCTCGTCAGACGCCTGCCCTGAAGCACCGACCTATCGTCGCCCCTGCGAAGGCGGGGGTCCGGGGCGCCGGCACGTCGCGTACCCTGGTTTCCCGCCGTTGCGTAGGGCTGTCCGGTGAAAATCCGGGCTGCACGTGGAACGGGCATCGACCCCGCCTCGAACGATGCAGAGATCGTCTTGGCCGGGCTTGGCCCGGCCATCCACGCCTTTCGGCGTCCGAAGTGAAGACGTGGATGCGCGGATCAAGTCCGCGCAAGACGACCTCTAATTGGTTGCGTGTTCTCGGGAACGGCGAGCAGCCTCTTGTGATCGCGGTCATTTCGGGGCGGCGGTCTAGTCTAATGGATCGCCGACCAGATCTTGCGCTTGGCGGCGTAGAAGACGCCGACGCCGACGATCAGGAACAGGAACACCTTGAAGCCGGTGCGGTGCCGCGCCTCGAGGTTGGGCTCCGACGCCCAGGTCAGAAAGGTCGTCACGTCATGCGCCATCTGCGGCACGGTCGCCGGCGCGCCGTCGGCGAAGGTGACCGCGTTGTCGGAAAGCGGCGGCGGCATCGCGATCTGGTGGCCGGGGAAAAACTCGTTGTAGTTCATGCCTTCGAGCAATTTGAAGCCGGCCGGCGCGTCCTTGTAGCCGGTCAGGATCGCGTACATGTAGTCGGGGCCGCCCTCGCGCGCCTTGACGAGCAGCGACTGGTCGGGCGGCAGGGCGCCGTTGTTCGCCGCGCGCGCCGCCTGATCGTTCGGGAACGGCCCCGGGATCGGGTCGGAGGGCCGGCCCGGCCGCTGGAACATCTCGCCCTGGTCGTTCGGGCCGTCGGTCACCTGATAGCTGGCGGCGATCGCCTTGACCTCGTCGGCGTTGTAGCCGATCTCGGCAAGGTCGCGGAAATGCAGAAACCTGACCGAATGGCAGGCCGAGCAGACCTCCTTGTAGACCTGGAAGCCGCGCTGCAGCGCCGCCCGGTCGTAGGTGCCGAAGACGCCGTCGAACGACCAGGCCTGGCGCGGCAGCGGGGTCTCCTGGGCGCGGGCCGGGACCGCAGCCACCGTGAGGGCGCCGAGCGCCAGCGCGGCCAGGGCGAGCCTTCGCATCTCAGCGCCTCCCGGCGGTCGCGCCGGCGTCGGAGAGCGCCGCGCCGCCGAGCACCGGCGTGCCGATGCCGGCCGGCAACGGAAGCGGCCGCTCCAGCTTGCCGATCAGCGGGAACAGGATCAGGAAGTGGACGTAGAAGTAGAGGGTCGCGATCTGGCCGACCGTCACGACGATCCCGGCGGGCGGGTTGAAGCCGACCCAGCCCAGCGCCAGCACATCGATGACGAGGAGCCAGAACACCCATTTGTAGATCGGCCGGAAGCGGGCGCTGCGCACCGGCGAGGTGTCGAGCCACGGCACGAGCAGGAGCATGAAGAGCGACCCGAAGGCCAAGACGACGCCGATCAGCTTGCCCGGGATGCCGAGAAAATCGAAGGTGATCGAGCGCAGGATCGCGTAATACGGCAGGAGATACCATTCCGGCACGATGTGGTTCGGCGTCTGCATCGGGTTCGCCGGGATGTAGTTGTCCGGGCTGGCGAAAAAGTTGGGCGCGTAGAACACGAAGAAGGCAAAGATCAGCAGGAAGACGGTCAGCCCGAAGAAATCCTTGATCGTGTAATAGGGATGGAACGGGATCGTGTCCTGCGGACCCTTGAGGTCGATGCCCAGCGGGTTGTTGGAGCCGAAGCGGTGCAGCGCAATCAGGTGCAGAAAGACGACGGCGACGATGATGAACGGCAACAGGTAATGCAGCGCGTAGAAGCGGTGCAGGGTCGGGTCGCCGACCGTGAAGCCGCCCCACAGAAAGGTCACGATGCTGTTTCCGACCAGGGGGATCGCCGAGAACAGATTGGTGATCACGGTCGCCGCCCAATAGCTCATCTGGCCCCAGGGCAGCACATAGCCCATGAACGCGGTGGCGATCATCAGGATCAGGATTACGACGCCCAGTATCCACAACAATTCGCGCGGGTTCTTGTAGGAGCCGTAGTAGAGCCCGCGGAAGATGTGAATGTAGACGATGGCGAAGAACATCGACGCGCCGTTGGCGTGGGCGTAGCGGACGAGCCAGCCGTAATTGACGTCGCGCATGATGCGCTCGACCGAATCGAAGGCGAGCTCGGAGGAGGGCGTGTACTGCATCGCCAGCACGATGCCGGTCACGATCATCACCACCAGCATGATCCCGGCGAGCGAGCCGAAATTCCACCAATAGGTCAAATTGCGCGGGGTCGGGTATTCGTAGAGCTCGTGCTGCATCGTCGCGACGAACGGCAGCCGGTAGTCGATCCAGCGGATCAGCCGGCCGGTTCGGCCGGGTTCGGTGTCGGCCATCGCGGTCTCCTAGCCGATCTTGATCGTGGTGTCGGTGGTGAATTGGTAAAGCGCCGTGCTCGCCTGATCGACTTGCCCGGGCAGCCACAGGTTGAGCGGCGCCGGGCCTTGGCGGATCCGCGCGGAGGTGTCGTACACCGAGCCGTGGCACGGGCAGAACCAGCCGCCATAGGGGCCGCGGTCGTCGCCGAGCTTCTGACCGAGCGGTATGCACCCCAGATGCGTGCAGACGCCCACCACGATCAGCCATTCCGGCTTTTTGACGCGATCGGAATCCTTCTGCGGGTCGCGCAGGTCCGCGAGGTTGACATCGTCGGCCGCCTTGATTTCCTCAGGCGTCCGATGGGCGATGAAGACCGGCTTGCCGCGCCAGGCGACGGTCAGCCGCTGGCCGACCTGAACCGGGGCCAGATCGACATCGATGCTGGACAGCGCCAAGGTGTCGCGCGCCGGGTTCAGGGTGTCGATGAACGGCCAGATCGTCGCCGCGACGGCGACCGCGCCGAGCGCCCCGGCGGTCAGCAGCAGAAAGTCGCGCCGGGTTCCGTCGGGGTGCGCCTCGCTGGCGTTCTGGTGCGCCAAATCGGTCATCAAAGAGCCTCTTCCATCCGCAAAATCCCACCCGGCCGAGCCGCCGCCGGAAGCTATACTGTTGAAGAAGGCGAACTATGCGACAGACTGCCGCATAAATCGCCGGCCTCGGCGGCGCTCCCGCGCCACTCCTATCCCGCGCCACTCCTATAATGCACCCGGCCGCGCCTGAGAACCCCGGCCCCGGAGGTTCGATGCGCCTGGCCTTGCTCGAGCCCGACATTCCGCAGAACGCCGGCGCGCTCTTACGGCTGGCCGCGTGCCTCGGCGTCGCGGTCGATCTGATCGAGCCCTGCGGCTTTGTGCTCGACGACCGGCGTTTGCGCCGCGCGCTCCTCGATTACGGCGCGATGCTGGCGTTGCGGCGGCATGTCTCGTGGGGCGCCTTCCTCGCCGATCGCGATCCACAGTCGCGTCTCGTGCTGCTGACCACCTCGGGCGATGTCGCTCTTCACCGGTTCGGCTTCACGGCGGACGACACGCTGCTGCTCGGCCGCGAGAGCGCCGGCGCGCCGCAGGCCGTGCACGACGCCGCCGACGCGCGGGTGGCAATCCCGTTGCGCCCGCCGGCGCGATCGCTCAACGTCGCGCTGGCCGGGGCGATCGCGCTCGCCGAGGCGCTGCGCCAGACCAGCCTGTTCCCGGAGCCATGAGCGAGCCTCCCCGCCCCTTCCCTCCCGATCCCGAGCGCTGCGGCCGCGCCGAGGCCTGGTTCGCCACCTTGCGCGACCACATCTGCGCCGCTTTCGAGGCGATCGAGGAAGAATTCGCCGGCGAACGACCCGCGAGCGGCCCGGCCGGCCGCTTCGAGCGCCGGGAATGGCAGCGCCCCGGCGGCGGCGGCGGGATGATCGCGCTGATGCATGGGCGGGTCTTCGAGAAGGTCGGGGTCAACATCTCGACCGTGTCCGGCGAGTTCTCGCCCGAATTCCGCAACGACATCCCGGGCGCGGCCGCCGACCCGCGGTTCTGGGCCGCGGGGATCTCGGTCGTCGCCCATCCGGCCTCGCCGCTCGTGCCGGCGGCGCACATGAACACGCGGCACATCGTCACCGCCAAATCCTGGTTCGGCGGCGGCGCCGATCTGACCCCGATCTACCCCGACGATGCCGCGGCCGACGAGTTCCACGCGGCGCTCGCCGCCGCCTGCGCCGCCTATGACCCCGACTGCCACACGAGGTTCAAGGCGTGGTGCGACGAGTATTTTTTCATAAAGCACCGCAACGAGCCGCGCGGCGCCGGCGGGATCTTCTTCGATTATCTCGACAGCGGCGAGTGGGAGCGCGACTTCGCCTTTCTGCGCTCGGTCGGCGAAGCCTTCCTCGCGGTCTACCCGGCGATCGTGCGGCCGCGCATGCGCCTCCCCTGGACCGACGAGCAGCGCCGCTGCCAGCTCGTCCGCCGCGGCCGCTATGTCGAGTTCAACCTCCTCTACGACCGCGGCACCCGCTTCGGCCTCGAAACCGGCGGCAACCCCGAAGCCATCCTGATGTCGCTGCCGCCGCTGGTCGCGTGGCCGTAAATCCCAAGGATGCGCGCGCCAGGGACGATTAAGTCGCCTACTGAACTTTTCGCCACGTCAGGACAGTTCGGCACTGCCCAAGGTCGATCTGGCCGATCGCATCAAATTGAGGGTTCGCCCCCTTCTCGTATAGTTGAACTTGCATGATATAGGTCACGCCGTTGAGGTATCCCCGCGCGATCACGTGCCCGTCACCATCGACCGACCCTTCCAGGCGGCAGTCACCGAGACACCACGGCATTGTCGTCACCCCGTTCTTGATTGTTGATTTGGGCGGCGGTCTAGACCTTGTAGGATGGGTTGAGCGTCAGCGAAACGCATCTTCTTCGGTGGTCGCGATGGGTTTCGCGATGCTCAACCCATCCTACGGGCGATTTCTGGTGAATTATGGCGCGCGAGGTCGTGGCGGGGCTGTTGCGCCCCGGCGAGCGTAACGAGAACGGCGCGGGACGCCGGCGGGGTCAGACCTGCTGGATCGCGGAGAGCAGCCAGTCGCCGTCGCGGCGGCGCACGAAGGTCCACATCTCCTCGGCCTCGGAAGGCTGCTGCGGGTCGCCGCCGGCGAGATAGTCCGGGTCGCCCGGCGAGCGCCCGAGGCGGACCAGACAGTCGACCGCGCGCCAGCGCATCAGCGCCGTTGCATATTGCAGATCGCCCTCCTCCCAGCTTTCGGTCAGCTCGCCTTTGACGAGGTGCACGTCGGAGACCAGGTTCTGCAGGCCGCGGCTCGCGTTGCGGGTCAGCTCCTCGGAAAACCAGCCCACCATCTCCGGCGTCATCACCCGGCGCAGGGCGGCCAGATCGCCGGCGCTCCACGCTTGTTGAACCGCGGCGTGGATCGCCTGAAAGGCGTTGAGGTCGGCGTCGGCGAGGTTGATGTCGCGGCCGCGGTCGAGACGCAGCGGGGCCGCCGCCGCCCCGGCCGAGCGCGCCAATCCAAACCCGGCCCCGGGCCGGCCGCCCGCCGCAGCGCGCCGGCGGAACAGCCGAATCGCGAAGTAGATCAAGAGGCCGATCAGCGCCAGCTCCAACAGCGAGCCGAACGCCGAGCCCCCCGCCGCGCCATCGGCCGCCAGGCCGCTGCGCCCGAACAGCCACGAGCCGATCATGCCGCCGGCGAGCCCGGTCAGAAACGGATGCCGCTGCATGAAGCCGCCGCCGCCATAGGCCGGCGCCGGCGCGCCCGGGCTCAGGCCGGGCTGCCGCGGGGCCGCCGGCTGCGGCGTCGCGCTGCGGCTCAAGGGCTGGGCATTGTTGTTGTCCCAGGTGCGCGAGCCGCGGCTGCCGAAGCTGGAGCCGCGCCCGCCGGCGGAGCTGCCCGCCCGCGCCTCGGCGATCGCGGGCGCCAGGGCGAGGCTCGCGCAGCAAAACAGCGCGAAGAGGATGCGCCAATCCGGCAGCCGTCTCGACATGGAGGAAGCCCCTGCACAAAGATTGTGGCACGCCATATGGGGGCTCGCCCGCGACGGCGAAAGCGGGCGCGCGCAATATCGCCCGGAGGTCGATCCGAGAGACCGGGCGCTTCGCTTGATCGGCGGCCCGGCCGCTCCCAAATAACCCTCTGCGAATGCATCGGCCGACGCCGGTGCGTTTGCGGACAGCCGGGCGCCGCAGGCGGGCCCGGCGCCTATTTCTCGCTCGCCGACGAGGAGAAGAAAGCGTGTCGCGACTGTCGCTGTTCAACTCGCCCCTGCTCTTGGGGTTCGACCATTTCGAGCGGGCGCTCGATCGGGTCAGCAAGGTCTCCACCGACGGGTATCCCCCTTACAACATCGAGCAGCTCGGCGAAAACGCGCTGCGGATTACGCTGGCCGTCGCCGGGTTCACGATGAACGACCTCGCCATCACCGTCGAGGACAGCCAGCTGGTGGTCCGCGGCAAGCAGGCCGACGATTCGGGGCGCGTCTACCTGCATCGCGGGATCGCCGCCCGCCAATTCCAGCGCTCCTTTGTGCTGGCCGAAGGGATCGAGGTCAGCGGCGCCTGGCTTGACAACGGGCTGCTGCATGTCGACCTGATGCGCCCCGAGGTCGAGAGCCGGGTGCGCACCGTCGAGATCAAGAGCGGCGCGGCGGGCCGCCGAAAGGACACCTGAGATGAACGAAATCGAACGTATTCGCCACATGTCGGCGCATGAGCTGGCGCTGTTCGGGATGCAGGACCTGGCCTACATCAAGCCCCACATCGACGGCGGTGAGGCGGGCTTCGCCGTGCATGCCGCCGACGGCACGCAGATCGCCGTCATCGCCGACCGCGACATCGCCTTCGCGACGGTGCGCCAGCACGACCTCGAGCCGCTGAGCGTGCACTGAGGCGAGCGTGCGCTGAGGGCGGCCCGGCGGCCTACGCGGCGTCGCTGGCGGTGCGGTCGGTGAGCAGGGCGTAGAGCGCCTCGGCGCTGTCGGTGCCCCGCAGCTTGCCGCACACCGCGCGGTCCCGCAGCAGGCGCGAGACCAGGGCGAGCGCCTTTAGATGGTCGGCCCCGGCGTTCTCGGGGGCGAGCAGCAGGAAGATCAGGTCGACCGGCTGATCGTCGACCGAATCGAACGCGATCGGCCGCTCGAGCCGGGCGAACAGCCCGAACATCGCCGCCAGCCCCGGAAGCTTGGCGTGCGGGATGCCGACCCCCATCCCGATCCCGGTGCTGCCGAGCCGCTCGCGTTCCAGCAGCACCTCGTAGATGGCGCGCTCGTGAACCCCGGTCATCGCCGCGGCGCGCCGGGCGAGCTCCTGGAGCGCCTGCCTCTTGCCGGCCGCGCGCAGCTGCGAGACCACGCTCTGCGGCGTGATCAGATCGGCAATATCCATGGCCGCGCCGGGCATCCGCCGTGGCCCCTCAGCGCGACGATCGCCCGCTCGGGCGGACAGGCTCGATCATCGCCTCGCGCGGGGATCAGGCATCGGTCGGCCTCGCATCGGTCGGCCTCGCATCGGTGGCTCGGGCTCGGGGTCGATCCAGCCGATGTGGCCGTCCGCCCGCCGATAGACGAGATTGAGCTCGCCGTGCGAGCGGCTGCGGAACAGCAGCACCGGCAGCTCGGCCAGATCAAGCCGCATCGCCGCCTCGCCGACGGTGAGGCGCGGCAGCTCGGCGCTCATCTCGGCGATCACCGCGGCGCCGGCGGCGGCGTCCTCCTCCTCGGGCGCCTCGGCGTCGTCGGCGTCGTCGGCGATCGGGGCCAGGATATAGGCCGTCGCCCGCTCGGCCGGCTCGCGCGCCTTGGCGTGGTGGTCGCGCAGGCGGCGCTTGTAGCGGCGCAGCTGCTTGGCGATGCGCTCCGCCGCCGCGTCGAAGGCGGCGTAGGGCTCGGTCGCGCCGGCCCCGGCGTTGACGACGATGCCGCGGCCGATGTGGAGCGAAACCTCGACCCGGGTCAGATGCGCCTCCTTCGAGACCACGACATGAGCCTCGATCGCGGTCCCGAAATATTTGCCCAGGATCGCGTTCAAGCCGGCCTCGATGTGCCGGCGAAGCGCTTCGCCGGTGTCGATCTGCTTGCCCGTGACGGTCAGCTGCATGGCTGCGACCACCTGCTTGCCTCTCTGGCTGCGCCGCGCCGACGCGACGGCCCGACGCCGAAGGTGGGAGCGCGCCCGATGACGGTCAAGCGGCGGGCGGCCGGTATTGCCGCCGGGAGGCCGGCGCGCGGGCGCTGTTGTCACAATGCGATGAGCTTCTCGCGCCGGCGCTGCACCGAGGAGGGGATGCGCATCGCCTCCCGGTACTTCGCGACGGTGCGGCGGGCGATGTCGACGCCCTGGCGCTGCAAGAGCTCGACGATGCGCTCGTCCGACAGCGTCTCGGCGGCGGGCTCGCCGTCGATCAGGCGGCGGATGCGGTGACGCACCGCTTCGGCCGAATGCGCGCTGCCGCCGCTCGCATCCGGGATCGAGGAGGTGAAGAAATACTTCAGCTCATAGAGGCCGCGCGGCGTCGCCATGTGCTTGTTGCTGGTGACCCGGCTGATCGTGCTCTCGTGCATGCCGATCGCCTCGGCGATGTCGCGCAGGATCAGCGGCCGCAAGGATTGCACCCCGCGACGGAAGAAGGCGTCCTGCTGGCGAACGATCTCGGCGGCGACCTTGAGGATCGTGGTGGCGCGCTGATGCAGCGACTTGACCATCCAGTTGGCGGCCTGCAGCCGCTCGCTCAGATAGTCGCGCTCGGCCTTGCTGCGGGTCGCCCGGCTGACCCGGACGTAGTAGCTGTTGTTGACCAGCACCCGCGGCAGGGTTTCGCTGTTGAGCTCGACGATCCAGCCGCCGTCCTGCTGCGCCCGCATCAGGATGTCGGGGACCACGGTCTGCGCCAGCGGCGGGTCGAAGGCGAGGCCCGGCCGCGGATCGAGCGACTTGATCTCGGCGATCATCTCGGCCATGTCCTCGGCGTCGACCCGGCAGATCCGCAGCAGCGCGGGGATGTTGCGCGCGGCGAGCAGCGGCAGGTTGTCGAGCAGCGCCTGCATGGCCGGATCGAGCCGGTTGCGGTCGCGCAGCTGCAGCGCCAGGCATTCGGGCAGGCTGCGGGCGAAGACGCCGGCCGGGTCGAATTGCTGGAGGCGGGCCAGCACCGCCTCGACCCGCGCCGGCTCGCAGCCGAGAAGCCTCGGCGACGCCATCGAGCGCGCCGCCGAGATAGCCCGTCTCGTCGAGCAGGTCGAGCAGATGGAGCGCCACGACCTGATCGCCCTGGTCGCCGAGATCGGTCGCCGATCTGCTCGAGCACATGCTCGCGCAAGGTGCGCGGCGGGGCCGCGGCCTGCTCGAGCCCGAGGCCGTCATGCGGCCCGCCGCCGCCGTTGCGGCTGGTCCAGGACTGCGCCTCGCCGCCGAAATCGACCGAGCCGTCGCCCTCCGCGCCGGCCGCCGCGTTCCACTGCTCGGCCGCGTCGGGGGCGAAATCGCCGTTCAGCGTCTCCGGCAGCGCCGCCGCCGGCGCGTCCTCGGGACCGGGCCCTTCGACCCCGGGCGCCGCGCCGTCGTCCGCCAGCCGCTCGCGCCGTTCGAGGAGCGGGTTCTGCTCCACCTCGGCGTCGATGAAGTCGGTCAATTCGAGATTGGACAGCTGCAGCATCTTGATCGCCTGCTGCAGCTGCGGCGTCATGACCAGCGCCTGCGACTGGCGCAGCTCAAGGCGCTGCGAAAAACCCGTCCGGTTCACATCACGCTCCGTTCGGAGCGCGTTATAGGGTAAAGCGCTCGCCGAGGAAAACGCGTCTTACATTAACGTCGGAGACAACCTCGGCGGGCTTGCCTTCCATCAGCACCTGACCTTCGTGCAGAATATAGGCCCGATCGACGATCTCGAGCGTCTCGCGGACGTTGTGATCGGTGATCAGGACGCCGATCCCGCGATCCTTGAGGTGGGCGACAAGGCCGCGGATCTCGGCGACCACGATCGGGTCGATGCCGGCGAGCGGCTCGTCGAGCAGGATGAAATGGGGCCGGGTCGCCAGCGCCCTGGCGATTTCGCAGCGCCGCCGCTCGCCGCCCGACAGCGCCATCGCCGGGGTGCGGCGCAGATGCACGATCGAAAATTCGGTCATCAGCTCTTCGAGCATCGCCGCGCGCATCTCCGGCTCGGGCTCGGCGATCTCGAGGATCGCGCGGATGTTCTGCTCGACGGTCAGGCCGCGGAAGATCGAGGCTTCCTGCGGCAGGTAGCCGATGCCGAGGCGGGCGCGGCGATACATCGGAAAGTCGGTGATGTCCCGCCCGTCGAGGCTGACCGTCCCGGCGTCGGCGGCCATCAGACCGGTGAGGATGTAAAAGCAGGTGGTCTTCCCGGCCCCGTTGGCCCCGAGCAGCCCGACCGCCTCGCCGCGCTGCACCGAGACGTTGACGCCGCGCAGCACCGGCCGCCGCTTGAAGCTCTTGCCGAGCCCCCGACCGACGAGGCCGGGGCCAGGCCCGCCGCGGCTGGCGGCGACCAGCCGCGGCCGCCCGTCGGCCCCCGGCGGCTGGGCGAATTCCGGCTCGGTCCCCTTTCTCAAGGCTTATGCTCCCGATCCGGAGCCGGCTTGGCGGGCGGCTTGGCGGCCTCGCCGGCGCCGGGCGGCTTTCCCGGCTCCTCCTGACGCACGAACAGGCCCTCGACCCGCTGCGCGGGCTCCCCCGGCTTGGCCGCGACCGTCATCATGCGGCTGATGTTCTTCTTGAGGTCGATGACGGCGTACTGCCCTCTGATCGCATTCTGGCCGCGGGTTATCGTGACGTTGCCGAGGAGGGTGGCGAGCCCGGTGTCGGCGTTATAGACGCCATAATCGCCGCGGGCGATGTCGGTCGCGGTCGAGACGACGACATTGCCCTGGGCGTCGACGCGGCTGATCCGCGACGAACCCTCCTCAGCGCCGAGCGGTCCCGGCGGCGCCCCTTTCGCCGGCTGAGCCGCCGTCTTCGTCGGCGCCGGGCCGGCGCCTTCGCCGGAACCGCGGCGGGCTTGGCCGGCGCCTTCGCGTCGGCCGGGCCGGGCTTGTCCTTGGTCATATGGGCGGTCAGGACATCGGCCCTGATCCGCTTTTCCTCCTGCACCGCGACCGCGTCGCCGCGGGCGACGGCGATCTGCTGCTGATCGTACCATTCCAGGCTGTCGCGCGCCGTCACCGTATCCTTCTGGGTGGTCAGCTTGAGCCCCTTGCCGGTGACGATCGCGATCTGCTGGTCGACGTCATAGACCGCCTGGTCGCCGACGATGTTCTGCGTCTCGCCCTTGATCACGACATGGCCATCGGCGTCGAGGCGATAGATTTCGTTGCCGCCGTCGGCGGTCTTGCTCTTGCTCGGGCGGTAATGCGCGGTCAGCGTGTCGGCATGCACCTCGCTCGTCCCCCGCTTGGCCACCGCGTTGCCGCGGGCGATGTATTCTTGCGCGTCCTGCCGCCATTCGATCCCCGAATCGGCCGAGATTTCGACCGGCTTGTCGTCGGAGACCCCGCTCAGGCCCATGCCTTGAGCGGCCGCCGGCCCGGTTGCGAGCAGCAGACAGAAAAGGAGCGGCGCGATCGGCGCGCCTGCCGGGCTGCGCCCCGCGCCGGGCCGCGCGCCGCCCTCAGCCATGGCGCCCGGCCTTGGCCGCGGCGGGCCTGCCCTTGGCGCGGCCGGCCCCGTTGCGCGTCGCCGCCGGGTGGGCCTTGGCGGTCGCGCGCGGCGGCGCCAGCGCCGGCTTGGCGGCCGGGCGACGGGGCGCCGCCTCGACGACGGGGATGGCGGCGGCGGCCGCAGCGACCTCGGCCGCCTTCTTCTCGACCTCGGCCGGCAAGGTCGGCGGCGACCGCGCCGGCTTGCTCGGCTTGGCCCCGTTCAGCACCAGGTAGGAGCCGCCGGTGAAGATGATCGTGTCGCCCTTGTCGAGGATGCGGAAGCCCTGCGCGGTAATGTCGCCCCAGGGGCCGTGCCCCGCCACCGGGTCGTGGCCGTCGGCGGTGTTGTCGGAGAGGTTGGCGTGGGCCCGGCGGGTCATGAACCGGGTGCCGTTCTCGTGGGTCAGGTCGACAGCGCCGAACAGGTCGAGGAGCTGCGCCTGCGACTGGTAGAGCGCCGTCGTGGAGGTCAGCACGACCGTGGCGCCCGGCCGCAGCCTGAGCTCGGCGCGCGGCTGGTCGAGCGACATCAGATCGTTGCTGCTGGGGACCTGATGGCCGACCGACGCGGTCACGACATAGGGCCGGTTCAGCCGGTCGACGCCGGCATAGCGCGGATTGGTCATCTTCAGCTCGCGCGCCTCGCGCAGATCGATCGCCGGGAACCCCAGCCGCACACTTTCCAGCAGCGGCGCCAGCCGCGGCCAGGCGGCGACCAGCAGCAGCAGCGCCAGCCCGACCGCCGGCAGCACCCGCTTCAGGAGCGCCACGCGGCGGCTGTAGCGGTCCCTGCCGTAACGGCGCCGCCGCCCGCGCATCGCCGGCGCCGCTTGAGGTCCCGCCGGCAGCAGCGGCCTCACCCGATCCCCCGGCATCGTCATGTAACGCCGGCCCGCAGGCAATCGTGCATGTGCAGAAAGCCGACCGGACGATGCTCGGCGTCGACGACAAACAACGCGGTGATCGCGCTGCGGCTCATCAGCCCCAGCGCTTCGGCCGCCAGCGCCGCCGCCCCGATCGTCTTCGGCGAGCGGTGCATGACCTCCCGCACCCGCCGGGCAAGCAGCGAATCGCCCATGTGCCGGCGCAGGTCGCCATCGGTGACGACCCCGATCAGGCGACCCTCCGCGTCGCAGGCGCCGACGCAGCCGAAGCTCCCCGCCGTCATCACCAGGATCGCCTCGGACATCGCCGAATTGGGGGCCGCGAGCGGGATTTCGGCCGGGCCGTGCATGATGTCGGCGACCCGCAGCAGCCGCCGCCCGATCCCGCCGCCGGGATGAAACCGCCGGAAATCCGAGAGCGAGAACCCTTTGCGCTCGATCAAGGCGATCGCCAGCGCATCGCCCAGAGCCATCATCATCGTCGTCGAGGTCGTCGGCGCCAGCCCCATCGGGCACGCCTCGGCCGCTTCCGGCAGCAGCAGCACCGCATCGGCCGCCGCGGCGAGCGCCGACCGCGCGCCGCTGGTGATCGCGATCAGCGGGATGCCGAAGCGCTTGGCGTAGGCGACGATGTCGAGCAGCTCGGTGGTCGCGCCCGAGTTCGACAACGCGAGCACCGCGTCGCCGGCGCCGATCATCCCGAGGTCGCCGTGGCTCGCCTCGACCGGATGGACAAACTGCGCCGTCGTGCCGGTCGAGGCGAGGGTGGCGGCGATCTTGCGCGCGACATGGCCGCTCTTGCCGACGCCGGTGACGATGATGCGGCCGGACGACGCGGCGCACAGCTCGACCGCGGCGGCGAAGGCGCCGTCGAGAGCCGCCGCCAGCCGCCGCAGCCCGCCGATCTCGGCCGCGATGACGCGGCGGGCGACGGCGAGGTCGAGCGCGGGGTCGCCGGCCTTGCGCCGAGGCGCGCGTCGATTCGGCTTCGCCGCAGCGATGGCGTCGCCGGCCGCGGGCGAAAGGCCCTCCGCGCCTGCAAGAAGCTCCGTCAGGAGACCCACCCCCTGGGACCGCGCGGTCAATGCGCGAAGATGTCTTGCTCCGCCCAGCCGCCGAGATCAAGCAGGACGCGCTGCGGCAGGAACTCGAAGCAGGCGCGGGCCAGCGCCGCGCGCCCCTCGCGCTCCAGCATCGCATCGAGCCGGGCGCGCAGCGCATGCAGATGGAGCACGTCCGAGGCGGCGTAGCGCAGCTGCTCCTCGCTCAGCGTGGGCGCGCCCCAGTCCGAGCTCTGCTGCTGCTTCGACAGGTCGACCCCGAGGACATCCTTGCACAGCTCGCGCAACCCGTGCTTGTCGGTGAAGGTGCGCGCCAGCCGCGAGGCGATCTTGGTGCAATACACCGGCCGCGCCATGACCCCGAGATAGTGGTAGAGCATGGCGAGGTCGAATCGGGCGAAGTGGAAGAGCTTGGTGACGCCGGGGTCCGCCAGCAGCCGCCGCAGCCGCGGCGCGTCGTAGCCGCCGGGCGCGAGGTGGACGAGGTGCGCGTCGCCGTCCCCGGCCGACAGCTGCACCAGGCACAGCCGGTCGCGATGCGGGTTCAACCCCATCGCCTCGGTGTCGATCGCCACCGTCGCGCCGAAATCGACGCCGTCCGGGAGATCGCCGCGATGCAGCCGGTTGGTCATCGCCCGCCGGTCATCGAACGCCGGGGGTCCGATTGCGGGCGGCAACCCGCGCCCGCCGTCCGCCGAGGCTGGTGCGCCCGAGTGGAGTCGAACCACCACTCCTTTCGGAACACGGACCTGAACCGTGCGCGTCTGCCAATTCCGCCACGGGCGCGCCTCAAGCCATCGGGAGCGCCGGGAAATAAGCCCGGCCCCGGCCGATGTCAACGGCGACGCCCGCCGCCGGGCGGCCGGTCGCGGGGCCGGCGCGCCCGCCATCGCCCGGGCCGATGTCGGGGCCGCCTTTCGGCGATGCGCGCGCTGCGTTATAGAGGGCAGGACAGAGCACGGGCGCCAGGCCGGACAATGGGCGGCGCGCAGCGGGGGAGATCATGAGAAATCGCCGCACCGCGGTGCTCGGCGGATCGGGCTTCATCGGCCGCTACGTCGTCAGGCGGCTCGCCGCGCGCGGCGACGTGATCGCGGTCGGCTGCCGCAACGCCGAAGAGGCCAAGTTCCTGAAGCCGATGGGAGACGTCGGCCAGATCGCGACCCTGAATGTGGCGATCGACGACGAGGCGCGGCTGCCCGCCTTTCTCGCCGGCAACGATGCGCTCGTTAATTGCGTCGGCATCCTGCGCGAGAGCGGCAGGCAGCGCTTCGAGCTGGTTCACCACACCGGGCCCGCCCGGCTGGCGCGGCTGGCGCGCGACGCCGGCGTCGAGCGCATGGCGCATATCTCGGCGATCGGCGCCGATTCGCGATCGTCCTCGGCCTACGCGCGGACCAAGGCGGCCGGCGAGCAGGCCGTGCGCGACGCCTTTCCGACCGTGACGATCCTGCGCCCCTCGGTCGTGTTCGGCCCCGAGGACCAGTTCTTCAACCGCTTCGCCGCGATGGCGATGTTCTCGCCGGCGCTGCCGCTGATCGGCGGCGGCGCGACCCGGTTTCAGCCGGTCTATGTCGGCGATGTCGCCGAGGCCGTGGTCAAATGCCTCGAAGACCCGGCGGCGGCGGGGCGCACCTACGAGCTCGGCGGCCCCAGGGTCTACACCTTTCGTCAGATCCTCGAGCTGGTGCTGGCCGAGATCGGCCGCAAGCGGCTGCTCGTCAACCTGCCGTTCGGCCTCGCCGCGCTGCAGGCGCGGCTGATGTCGATCCTGCCGAGCCCGCCTTTGACCCCCGACCAGGTCGAGCTGCTCAAGCGCGACAACGTGGTCTCCTCGGGGGCGATGACCCTGGCGAGCCTCGGCGTCGCGCCGACCGCCGTCGAGGCGATCCTGCCGACCTATCTCGACCGCTACCGCCGCGCCGGCGGGGAGGCGCGCCGGACGTGAGCTTGCTCTCCAGGGTCGGAGCGGATATATACCTTAGGTGTATATCACCCGAGGCGGGTCATGTCCGATACCGGCATCGCAAAAATCTTTATGCACGGCCGCAGCCAAGCCGTGCGCCTGCCCCTGGCGTTCCGGCTGTCCGGCGACCGGGTGCGCGTGCGCCGGGTCGGCAGGGGAATTCTGCTTGAGCCCGTGGTGACGGATGTCGAGACCTGGTTTGCCCAGCTGGATCGCTTTGCGGATGTGCCGTTCATGGACGAAGGGCGCCTCGACGGTCCAGTCCTGCCAGTCAAAACCACGCACGCGAGCGAGTTCCGACACATTAGCCGTGACCAGCATGGCGACGCACCCTCTCCCCCCGCCGGCCGGGGGGAGAGGGCAGGGTGAGGGGGGCCGATATGCCGGGCAACGCCACCCACCTCACCCTCCCCATCGCTCGCGCGATGTGTCCCCTCCTCTCCCCCCTATAGGGCGGAGAGGGGCTCTTCGGCTCGGTTTCTATCGCGCCAGCTCAAAACTCGCGGTGGCGCAGCTGGTTGTTGGTATGGCGGTCGCCGGCGAGCCAGCGCGCCAATTCGCTGTGCGCGTCGGCGCGGCGCAAGGCGTCGATCTCGGCGGCGTCGTCGGGGTCCTGGGTGAACTCGACGATCAGCCCGTCGGGCGAGGCGACATAGATCGATTTGCAATAGCCGTGATTGGTCTCGCGGTATTTTTCGCCGGCCCGCTCCAGCCGCCGTTTCAGCTCGTCATAGGTCTCGGCCTCGGCCTTGAACGCGATATGGTCGTAGCGTCCGATCCGGGCCGGCTTCTCGGCCTGGGTCAGCGCGTAGAGCTCGGGGTCGGCGAACTGGAAGAAGGCGAGCGCGCCGCCGTCGGCCATCGCGAAAAAGGTGTGGCAGAACTCGACCTCGCGCTGCAATTCGGCGCTGAAATTCTTCTCGCACCAGGTCGCCGCCAGCGGGATGCCGAGCAAATCCTCGAAAAACCGCCGGTTGGCCTCGTGGTCCTTAACGACAAAGGCGTTGTGGTGCAGGCGCGACGGCAGCCGCGACAGCAGCCCCGCCGAGGCGGCCTTCGCCGCAGCTTCGATCGTATCCATCTCTTCCTCCCTGCTTCCGAGCTCGACCCAATGTCGCACCGCAGCCGGCTCGTCGCAACCGGGCATGCCGGCCCGAGCCGCATGCGTCCGGGCTTCCGGCAGAGATAATCACGCAATTGCCATAGTCGCATCTTACCCTCGCGGGCATCGGCGTCTGTGATTGGGGGCGGGATCGCCTGATCTCGACCTGATAAACAGGGGGAGCAGGCGCCGGGGCCGGCCGCGGCTTGACACGAAAGGCGGGGCCGGCATCTTCTCGCTCCGCGTTCCCTTCCGAAAGGCTCCCGACATGATCAGCGCTGATCTCGGCGGCAAGGCCGTGCTCGTGACCGGGGCGGCGTCGGGCATCGGGCTCGCCGCCGTTGACATCTTCTCGCGCTGCGGCGCTGTGGTGGCGCTCAACCATCTGCCCGACGACCGGCGCGGGCCGGCCGAAATCGAGCGGCTGAAGGGGCTGGGGCGCCGGGTCGTCGCGGCGCCGGGCGATGTTTCGAAGCCCGGCGAGGCGGAGCGGATGACGGCGGCGGCGATCGCGGCGCTGGGCCGGCTCGACTTCCTCGTCAACAACGCCGGGACGCCGGCGACGCCGACCCCGATCCCGTTCGCCGATTTGGACGCGCTGACCGAGGATTTCTGGTCGACGATCCTCAACACCAACCTGATCGGCCCGTTCCGCTGCGCCCACGCCGCGGCGCCGGCGCTGAAGGCCGCGCAGGGCGCGATCTGCAACACCGCCTCGATCGCCGGCGTCATGGGGTCGGGCAGCAGCATCCCCTACGCGACGAGCAAGGCCGGGCTGATCAATCTGACGCGCAGCCTCGCGCGCACCCTGGCCCCCGAGATCCGGGTCAACGCGGTGGCGCCGGGCTTTGTCGACAGCCCGTGGAACAAGGAGTGGCCGGGCGACCGCAAGGCCGCCTCGATCGAGCGCACGCCGTTGAAACGCGCCTGCCGGCCCGAGGACATCGCCGAGACGATCTTTTTTCTGTGCGCGGGCGCTGCGATGATCACCGGCCAGACGGTCATCGTCGACGGCGGCCTGACCTTGTGATCGGGAGGATGGTGCAGTGAGCGAGCAGCCGACAATGAGCGGCGCCGAATGGCTGGCGCAGGCGCTGGCCGGGGCCGGCGCGACCCATGTGTTCTTCGTCGAGTCGGTGCTGCGCCGCACCCTGCTGCGGCTCGAGGATCTGGGGGTGGCGCGGGTGCTCGCCCACAGCGAGAAGGCGGCGGCCTACATGGCCGACGGCTACGCCCGGATCGCCGGGCGGCCGGGCGTGTGCATGGCGCAGTCGGTCGGGGCCGCCAACCTCGCCGCCGGCCTGCAGGACCCCTGGCTCGGGCGCACCCCGGTGGTGGCGCTGACCGGCCGCAAGCCGCCCGGCTTTCAGCACCGCAACTCCTATCAGGAGCTGGCGCACGCGCCCTTGTTCGCCGCGGTCACCAAGTTTTCGAGCCCGGTCGAGCAGGCGGCCGAGCTGCCGCGGCTGTTGCGCCACGCCTGGCGCGCCGCGATGGCCGACACGCCGCGCCCGACCCACCTCGATTTCGACGGCCATCAGGGCGACGCCACCGAGCTCGGCCAGATCAGCGAGGCGCCGGTCATCGATCCCGAGGCGCGCCGCATCCCGCCGCATCGGCCGGTGGCGGACGCCGCCGACATCGAGCGCGCCGCCGCCGCCCTGACCGCCGCCCGCCGCGTCGCGATCGTGGCCGGCGACGGGGCCGCCGCCTCGCAGGCGGGCCCGGAGGTTTTGGCGCTGGCCGAGGCGCTCGCCGCACCCGTCGCGACCACGCTCGGCGCGCGCGGGATCATCCCGACCCGGCACCGGCTGTCGGCCGGGGTCGCCGGCAGCTATTCGGCCCCGCCCGCCAACCGCATCGTCTGCGGCGCCGATCTGGTGCTGTTTGTCGGCTGCGACACCGGCGACCAGGTCACGTTGAGCTGGACCGTGCCGGCGCTCGCCACGCCGATCGTGCAGATCGACGCCGACCCGCAGGAGATCGGCCGCAGCTATCCGAACACGGTCGCGGTGGTGGGCGACCCGAAGGCGACCTTGGCGCGGCTCAATCAGGTGCTGGGGCGGCCGGCGCGCGATCGGGGATTTGCCGAGGAATCGGCGCGGCTCGTCGCCGACTGGCGCGCGACGATGGCGCCGCTGGTCGAGAGCGACGCGGCGCCGATCAAGGTCGAGCGGCTCTGCGCCGAGATCACCCGCGCGCTCCCGGCCGACGGCATCCTGGTGGCCGACACCGGCTATTCCGGCATCTGGACCGGGACCATGGTCGACCTCAACGGGGCGGGGCAGACCTATCTGCGGGCGGCGGGGTCGCTCGGCTGGTCGTTCCCGGCCTCGCTCGGCGCCAAATGCGCCGCCCCCGGCCGGGCCGTCATGTGCTTCACCGGCGACGGCGGCTTCTACTATCACCTCGCCGAGCTCGAATCGGCGCGGCGCTGCGGCATCGCGGTCGCGGTCGTCGTCAACAACAATTCGGGCTTCGGGCAGAATCTGACCGGGGTGCGCCGTCTCGCCGGAAACCGGCCCGACCGCGGCGAGGGCCTCGTCCGTTTCGGCCCGACCGATTTCACCGCCGTCGCGCGGAGCTTCGGGGTGCGCGGCATCCGCGTCGAGCAGCCGTCCGAGATCGCCCCGGCGCTGGCCGCGGCGCTGGCGGCCGGCGAGCCGGTGGTGGTCGATGTCGTGACCGATCTCGAGCCCCGCGCGCCGGAGCCGTGGGCGCCTGCCGCGCGCGCCTGAGCATTCGCTATTTATTCCGCTTCCAGGTTCTGTTAAGGGGGGTGCCGGCCACATCGTCATGCGCCGCAAAGACCGCAAGAACCTCAGGGGAAGCTCATGTCTGCATTGGCGTTTTTGGACAGCCGGCGAATCGTCGCGCCGCCCGGCTACAGCCGTTGGCTGATCCCGCCGGCGGCGCTGTGCGTCCATCTCTGCATCGGCCAGGCCTACGCGTTCAGCGTCTTCAACCTGCCGATGACCAAGCTGATCGGGATCACCCAATCGGCGCCCGGCGATTGGAAGCTGACCGAGCTGGGCTGGATCTTCAGCCTCGGCATCTTCTTTCTCGGCGTCTCGGCGGCATTGCTCGGCCGCTGGGTCGAGGAAGGCGGGCCGCGCCGGGCGATGTTCACCGCCGCCTTGTGCTGGGCCGGCGGCTTTTTTCTGTCGGCGATCGGCGTCTATCTGCACAACATCTGGCTGATCTATATCGGCTATGGCGTGATCGGCGGCTTTGGCCTCGGCATCGGCTACATCTCGCCGGTTTCGACCCTGATCAAATGGTTCCCCGACCGGCCGGGCATGGCGACCGGCATGGCGATCATGGGGTTCGGCGGCGGCGCCTTTATCGCGGCGCCGCTGTCGGTCTGGCTGATGAGCAAGTTCTCGTCGCCGACCCATGTCGGGGTCGCCGAGACCTTCATCGTCATGGGGGTGATCTATTTCTGCTTCATGATGGTGGGCGCGGCGATCGTCCGCGTCCCCCGGCCGGGCTGGGCCCCCGCCGGCTATGTCGCGCCGACACAATCGACCAAGCTCGTCACCCGGGAGAACGTCTTTGTCTACCACGCGCTGAAGACGCCGCAATTCTGGCTGATCTGGTGGGTGCTGTGCCTCAACGTCACCGCCGGCATCGGCGTCCTCGGCCAGGCCTCGGCCATGAGCCAGGAAATGTTCCCGGGGCAGGTCACCGTCACCGCGGCGGCCGGGTTTGTCGGGCTGATGAGCCTCTTCAATATGGGCGGGCGCTTTTTCTGGGCGTCGGTCTCCGATTATCTCGGGCGCAAGAACACTTATTTTGTGTTCTTTATTCTCGGGATCATCCTCTATTCGGTCGTGCCGCATGCCGGCAGGACCGGCAGCGTGGCGCTGTTCGTGGCGTGCTTCTGCATCATCATCAGCATGTATGGCGGCGGCTTTGCGACCGTGCCGGCCTATCTGCGCGACATGTTCGGCACCCGCTATGTCGGCGCCATCCACGGCCTGCTGCTGACCGCGTGGTCGATGGCCGGCATCTTTGGTCCGGTGCTGGTCAACTACATTCGCGAATACAACCTGATGCACGGCGTCGCCAAGGCCCAGGCGTACAACGTCACGATGTATGTGATGGCGGTGCTGCTGGTCGTCGGCCTCGTCTGCAACGCCTTTGTCAAAGCGGTCAGCGAGCGCTACCACATGAAGGCGCTGGCGGCCGACGACGAGGTCGAAGGCGCGCCGGTGTTCGGGAGGCAGTGATGGGCAGCAACGCAGTGAAGCTCGTTCTCGCCTGGGGGTTTGTCGGCATTCCGTTGTGCTGGGGCGTGGTCGAGACCGGGCTCAACGCTCTGAAGCTCTTTCAATAGCCTCGAGAAGCGCCGCGGCGGCCGCGAAATCCTCCGGGCGATTGGCGTTGAAGAACGGGTCGACGGGCTGGTCGGCGAACGCCACCGTCGCCAGCTTGTGGCGCGCCGTGAAAAGGTCGACCTTGCGGATGCCGTCGGCGACGAGCGCTTGGCGCAAATCTTCCCTGAGCCGGACCGGCCACAACCCGAAGACCGGGTGATCCCGCCCGCCCGACGCGGCGCAGGCGAGATCGGCCCCGGCCTCGTCGAGGCCCAGCGTGAGCCGCGCCACCAGATCGGTCGGCAGAAACGGCGTGTCGGTCGCCGCGCTGGCGACATAGGGGCAATCCGGCCGGTTCGCCGCGGCCCAGTCGAGCCCGGCCAGCACCCCGGCGAGCGGGCCGGCAAAATCGGGGACGCTGTCGGCGACCACCGGCAGGCCGAAGGCGGCAAAGCGCGCCGGGTCGCCATTGGCGTTCAGCGCCAGCGCCGCCACTTGCGGGCGCAGCCGGGCAATAACGCGATCGAGCAGGGTCTCGCCGCCGAGGAGCCGCAGCGCCTTGTCGCCGCCGCCCATGCGCCGCGACTGCCCGCCCGCCAGCAGCAGGCCGACGATTTTCACGCCGCGTCCTCCTCGGCGCGGCTCGCCTTGCGCGAGAGCCTGACATGCTCCTCCTCGACCGCCCGCGGATCGCCGTCGAAGACGATGCGCTCCGCGCCCGCGAGCGCCACGAAACGTTTGCCCTTGGCGCGGCCGATCAGGGTGAGCCCGGCCTGGCGCGCGAGGTCCACCCCCCAGGCGGTGAAGCCCGAGCGCGAGATCAGGATCGGGATCCCCATCTGCACGGTCTTGATCACCATCTCCGAGGTCAGCCGTCCGGTGGTGTAGAAGATCTTGCCGGCCGGCGAAACGCCGTGGAGGCGCATGTAGCCGGCGATCTTGTCGATCGCGTTGTGCCGGCCGACATCCTCCATGTAGAGGAGCGGCCGGTCCTCCTGGCACAAGACGCAGCCGTGGATCGCGCCCGCCGCGAGATAGAGGCTCGGCGCGGTGTTGATCTTGCGGCTGAGCGCGTAGAGCCACGAGGTGCGCAGCACCGCGTCCGGGTCGAGCCGGATCTCCTCGAACTTCTCCATCAGGTCGCCAAAGACGGTGCCCTGGGCGCAGCCCGAGGTCAGCGTCTTCTTCTTCAATTTGTCCTCGAAATCGGTCTCGCGGTCGGTGCGCACCACGACGGTCTCGAGCTCGTCGTCATAATCGATGCCGGTGACCCGATCGTCGGCGCGCAGCATGTTCTGGTTGATCAGATAACCGACCGCGAGCCAGTCCGGATGGTCGCCGATCGTCATCATGGTCACGATCTCGCGGCCGTTCAGAAACAGGGTCAGCGGCCGCTCCATGACGACGGCGGTCTCGATCGCCTTGCCCTCGTGGTCGATGCCGGCGACGGTCCGGGTCAGCCGTGGATCGTCGGGATAAGGACGGACGGTAAATTCCTGCATGTGCCGATGATGGGTGCGGGCGGCTTCCGCCGCAAGCCGGCGCTTCCCATGTTTTGTGATATGATCCGCGACGGAAGGGAGCGGGCATGGCGGAAATCGACACGCTTTACGAAAACGACTTCCTCGCCTGGTCGAAACAGCAGGCAGAGGCCTTGCGAGCTGCCGCGCGCGCCGGCTCGAACCAGCTTCTCGATTGGGGAAACCTCGCCGAGGAGATCGAGGATTTGGGCAGATCGGTAAGGCGGGAGCTGCAAAGCCAGATCCGACGGATCGTCCGCCATCTCCTGAAGCTCCAACATTCGCCGGCGACGCAACCGCGCCGCGGCTGGGCGGAATCGATCGTCGACGCCAGGGCTGAAATCGAGGATCTGCTGGAAGCGAGCCCAAGCCTGAAAACGGAGCTGGACCGCGATATCGAGCGGCAGACGCAGCGCGGCATCGAGCTGGCGCTTAGGGATCTCGAACGCTGCCAGGAAATCGACGCTGCGACGAGCGCTGCGCTGCGGGCCACCGCCTATACCGCGGAGCAGCTGCTCGGCGACTGGTTCCCGGAGGAGTCGGCGGGCGAGGCAACATGACCACGATGCCCTGCGCAACCCAACCCCGGTGTTTTCTCCTGCCCGCAGCGAAGGTGATCGAATGACCGATATGACGACGCTGCATGACGAGGACTTCCTGGCGTGGTCGAAGCAGCAGGCCGAGGCGCTGCGCGCCGCGGCGCGCGGTGCGACGAACCAGCGGCTCGATTGGCGGAACCTCGCCGAGGAGATCGAGGATTTGGGCAATTCCCAGCGGGACGCGGTGCGCAGCCACATCGTGCGGATCATCCAGCACTTGGCGAAGCTCGAGTATTCTCCGTCGGTCGAGCCGCGCAATGGGTGGCGTCGCACGGTTCGGCCGCGGCAGGCTGCAGGTTCAAAAGCGGCTGCGGGGTAACCCCAGTCTTCGTCCGGAGCTCGGTCCCCTCGTCGAGCAAGAAACCAGGGACGGCATAGAGCACGCAATTCTCGACCTCGAGGAGCACGGCGAGATCGACGAGGTCGACGCCAACGTGCTGCGGCGGGCGCGCTACACCGAGGAGCAGGTGCTCGGCGACTGGTTCCCGGAGGAGCCGGCGGGCAGCGCCGAATAATCATGACCAGATCGGGGGCGACATTTCCCTGCCGCTTCCCTATGTTTCAGGGGAGCGAGGGACGAACGAGAACGGCATGATCGACCCGTTTGGACGAAGCATCAGCTATCTGCGCGTGTCGGTCACCGACCGTTGCGACTTCCGCTGCGTCTATTGCATGGCGGAGGAGATGACGTTTCTGCCGAAGGCGGAGCTCCTGACCCTCGAAGAGCTCGACCGGGTGTGCGGCGCCTTTGTCCGGCTCGGCGTCAGGAAATTGCGGCTGACCGGCGGCGAGCCCCTGGTGCGCCGCAACATCATGACCCTGTTCCGCTCGCTCGGCCGCCATATCCGGGCGGGCGCGCTCGACGAGCTGACCCTGACGACGAACGGCAGCCAGCTCGCCCGCTACGCCGGCGAGTTGCGCGATTGCGGCGTCAAGCGGGTCAACGTCTCGGTCGACACGCTCGACCCGGCGAAGTTCACCGAGATCACCCGCCGCGGCCGGCTCGACACGGTGCTCGAAGGGCTGGCGGCGGCAAAGGCGGCGGGGCTCGCGGTCAAGATCAACGCGGTGGCGCTGCGCGGCGTCAACGAGGAGGAATTGGACGACCTCGTCGCCTGGACCGGGCGGGAGGGGTTCGATCTCGTTTTCATCGAGGTCATGCCGATGGGCGACATCGGCGGCGAGAACCGGCTCGACCAATACCTGCCGCTGTCGATGGTGCGGGCGCGGCTGCAGCGGCGCTGGACGCTCGAGGAGACCGACTACCGCACCGGCGGCCCGGCGCGCTATGCGGTCGTGCGCGAAACCGGCAGGCGGCTCGGCTTCATCACGCCTTTGACCCACAATTTCTGCGAGAGCTGCAACCGGGTGCGGCTGACCTGCACCGGAACCCTCTATATGTGCCTGGGACAGGAGGACGCGGCCGATCTGCGCACGCCGCTGCGCCAGTCCGAAGGCGACGCGGCGCTGGAGGCGGCGATCCGCGAGGCGATCGGGCGCAAGCCCAAGGGCCACGACTTCATCATCGACCGCCGCCACAACCGGCCCGCGATCGGCCGCCACATGAGCGTGACCGGCGGGTGACGACCCCGCGCGCGCCGCGCCTCACTGTTGTCGCGGCCGAGACCGAGGCCGCCCAGCAGGCGCTGGCCGAGCTCTGCCGCCGCTATCCCTGCGTCCCGCCCGAGGAGGCCGAGATCGTCGTGCCGCTGGGCGGCGACGGGTTCATGCTGGAAACCCTGCACCGCTTTCTGTCGCAGGGGGTGCCGATCTACGGCATGCATCGCGGCAGCGTCGGCTTTCTGATGAACCCCTATCGCCCGGACCGGCTGTTCGAGCGGCTCGCCGCGGCGCAGCCGGTGGTGTTGCACCCGCTCGAGATGATCGCGGCCGACGAGCGCGGCGGCCATCACCGCGCGCTCGCCTTCAACGAGGTCTCGCTGTTGCGTGAGAGCCGGCAGGCGGCGAAATTGCGGATCACCGTCGACGGGGTCGAGCGCATCGACGAGCTGATGGCGGACGGCATCCTGCTGGCGACCCCGGTCGGCAGCACCGCCTACAATCTCTCGGCGCACGGCCCGATCATCCCGCTAGGCGCCGGGGTTATGGCGTTGACCCCGATCAGCGCCTTCCGCCCGCGGCGCTGGCGCGGCGCCTTGCTGCGGCACGAGGCGCTGGTCCGCATCGACGCGCTCGAAACCGACAAGCGCCCGGTCAGCGCCGTCGCCGACTTCACCGAGGCGCGCGACGTGGTGAGCGTCGAGATCCGCGAAAACCGCGACGTGGCGGTCACCCTCCTCTTCGACCGCGAGGCCAACCTCGAGGAGCGCGTCTTCAAGGAGCAGTTCGCCTCCTGAGCCGTCGCCGCCGGACGACCACAGGCGTTTGGCTTTGAGGCGTCCGGCGCAGGCGCCGGGCGTCGCAGCCAGGGTCGCGGAATAAATTGCGCGGTCGGCGAGTCTACCGGTCGAGGTCTTCGCGTCGAGTGGTCCCCAGCACGCTGGTGCGCCGCCCACGCAGGTGACCCGTCAGGGAGGATAGGCCGATGAAGCAAATCGGGGGTTTGCCGTCGCCGGCGGCGATGCTCGCGGCTGCGCTGATCGCAACGGCGGCCGCAGCGTTGCCTGCGTTCTCCGCCAGCGGCGGAGAGCCGGAGCCGTTTTTGCCGGATATCATCATATCGTCGACGGTCCCGCCGAACGGCGATCTCAACCCGTACGGCGTGGCGATCGTGCCGCGCAGGTTTCCCTCCGGCGGGACGATCGCGCCCGGCGATGTCCTGGTTTCAAACTTCAACAACAGCGCCAATGCCCAGGGCACCGGCACGACGATCGTCAGGCTCACCCCGAACGGGCTGGTCGCGCCGTCGGGGCAGGCGGCGACGTTCTTCCAGGGGGCGCCCGGCCTGGGCCTGACGACCGCCCTGGGTGTTCTCAAGAAAGGGTTTGTCCTGGTCGGCAACGTCCCGACCTCAGGCGGCGTGATCCAGCGGCCGGGATCGCTGCTGTTTCTCGACCGCAACGGCAATCCGGTCGCCCCGTCGCCCTATGCCAACCAGCTCGACGGCCCGTGGGACCTGACGATCGATGACCAAGGCGACCATGCCTTGGTGTTTGTGTCGAACGTCAACACCGGCACGGTTACGCGGCTGAATTTGACGGTTTCCGCGACGTCGATCGCCGTCGCCAGCGCCACCGTGATCGCCTCGGGCTACATGGTCGCGCCCAATGCCGCGGCGCTGATCCTGGGGCCGACCGGGCTCGCCTATGACGACGAGGCCGATATCCTCTATGTCGCATCGACCGCGGACAACGCCATCTTCGCGGTCGCGCACGCCGGTTCGAGAGCGGCATCGTCGGGCGCCGGCAAGGTCGTTGCCCAGGGCGGCCAGCTGCGCGGGCCGCTGGCCCTGGTCTTCGCGCCCAACGGGGACCTCTTGGCCAGCAACGGCGATGCGGTCAACGGCGATCCGACCCAGCCGAGCGAGATCGTCGAGCTGACCAGGCGGGGCAGGTTCGTCACCCAGTTCAATGTCGACCCGGGGCAAGGCGGCGCGTTCGGCATCGGCATCGGCAGGGTCGACCGCGACACCGTCCGACCCGTTTGGACGAAGCATCAGCTATCTGCGCGTGTCGGTCACCGACCGCTGCGACTTCCGCTGCGTCTATTGCATGGCGGAGGAGATGACGTTTCTGCCGAAGGCGGAGCTCCTGACCCTCGAAGAGCTCGACCGGGTGTGCGGCGCCTTTGTCCGGCTCGGCGTCAGGAAATTGCGGCTGACCGGCGGCGAGCCCCTGGTGCGCCGCAACATCATGACCCTGTTCCGCTCGCTCGGCCGCCATATCCGGGCGGGCGCGCTCGACGAGCTGACCCTGACGACGAACGGCAGCCAGCTCGCGCGCTACGCCGGCGAGCTGCGCGATTGCGGCGTCAAGCGGGTCAACGTCTCGGTCGACACGCTCGACCCGGCGAAGTTCACCGAGATCACCCGCCGCGGCCGGCTCGACACGGTGCTCGAAGGGCTGGCGGCGGCAAAGGCGGCGGGGCTCGCGGTCAAGATCAACGCGGTGGCGCTGCGCGGCGTCAACGAGGAGGAATTGGACGACCTCGTCGCCTGGACCGGGCGGGAGGGGTTCGATCTCGTTTTCATCGAGGTCATGCCGATGGGCGACATCGGCGGCGAGAACCGGCTCGACCAATACCTGCCGCTGTCGATGGTGCGGGCGCGGCTGCAGCGGCGCTGGACGCTGGATGAGACCGACTACCGCACCGGCGGCCCGGCGCGCTATGCGGTCGTGCGCGAAACCGGCAGGCGGCTCGGCTTCATCACGCCTTTGACCCACAATTTCTGCGAGAGCTGCAACCGGGTGCGGCTGACCTGCACCGGAACCCTCTATATGTGCCTGGGACAGGAGGACGCGGCCGATCTGCGCACGCCGCTGCGCCAGTCCGAAGGCGACGCGGCGCTGGAGGCGGCGATCCGCGAGGCGATCGGCCGCAAGCCCAAGGGCCACGACTTCATCATCGACCGCCGCCACAACCGGCCCGCGATCGGCCGCCACATGAGCGTGACCGGCGGGTGACGACCCCGCGCGCGCCGCGCCTCACTGTTGTCGCGGCCGAGACCGAGGCCGCCCAGCAGGCGCTGGCCGAGCTCTGCCGCCGCTATCCCTGCGTCCCGCCCGAGGAGGCCGAGATCGTCGTGCCGCTGGGCGGCGACGGGTTCATGCTGGAAACCCTGCACCGCTTTCTGTCGCAGGGGGTGCCGATCTACGGCATGCATCGCGGCAGCGTCGGCTTTCTGATGAACCCCTATCGCCCGGACCGGCTGTTCGAGCGGCTCGCCGCGGCGCAGCCGGTGGTGTTGCACCCGCTCGAGATGATCGCGGCCGACGAGCGCGGCGGCCATCACCGCGCGCTCGCCTTCAACGAGGTGTCGCTGTTGCGTGAGAGCCGGCAGGCGGCGAAATTGCGGATCACCGTCGACGGGGTCGAGCGCATCGACGAGCTGATGGCGGACGGCATCCTGCTGGCGACCCCGGTCGGCAGCACCGCCTACAATCTCTCGGCGCACGGCCCGATCATCCCGCTAGGCGCCGGGGTTATGGCGTTGACCCCGATCAGCGCCTTCCGCCCGCGGCGCTGGCGCGGCGCCTTGCTGCGGCACGAGGCGCTGGTCCGCATCGACGCGCTCGAAACCGACAAGCGCCCGGTCAGCGCCGTCGCCGACTTCACCGAGGCGCGCGACGTGGTGAGCGTCGAGATCCGCGAAAACCGCGACGTGGCGGTCACCCTCCTCTTCGACCGCGAGGCCAACCTCGAGGAGCGCGTCTTCAAGGAGCAGTTCGCCTCCTGAGCCGTCGCCGCCGGACGACCACAGGCGTTTGGCTTTGAGGCGTCCGGCGCAGACGCCGGGCGTCGCAGCCAGGGTCGCGGAATAAATTGCGCGGTCGGCGAGTTTACCGGTCGAGGTCTTCGCGTCGAGTGGTCCCCAGCACGCTGGTGCGCCGCCCACGCAGGTGACCCGTCAGGGAGGATAGGCCGATGAAGCAAATCGGGGGTTTGCCGTCGCCGGCGGCGATGCTCGCGGCTGCGCTGATCGCAACGGCGGCCGCAGCGTTGCCTGCGTTCTCCGCCAGCGGCGGAGAGCCGGAGCCGTTTTTGCCGGATATCATCATATCGTCGACGGTCCCGCCGAACGGCGATCTCAACCCGTACGGCGTGGCGATCGTGCCGCGCAGGTTTCCCTCCGGCGGGACGATCGCGCCCGGCGATGTCCTGGTTTCAAACTTCAACAACAGCGCCAATGCCCAGGGCACCGGCACGACGATCGTCAGGCTCACCCCGAACGGGCTGGTCGCGCCGTCGGGGCAGGCGGCGACGTTCTTCCAGGGGTCGCCCGGCCTGGGCCTGACGACCGCCCTGGGTGTTCTCAAGAAAGGGTTTGTCCTGGTCGGCAACGTCCCGACCTCAGGCGGCGTGATCCAGCGGCCGGGATCGCTGCTGTTTCTCGACCGCAACGGCAATCCGGTCGCCCCATCGCCCTATGCCAACCAGCTCGACGGCCCGTGGGACCTGACGATCGATGACCAAGGCGACCATGCCTTGGTGTTTGTGTCGAACGTCAACACCGGCACGGTTACGCGGCTGAATTTGACGGTTTCCGCGACATCGATCGCCGTCGCCAGCGCCACCGTGATCGCCTCGGGCTACATGGTCGCACCCAATGCCGCGGCGCTGATCCTGGGGCCGACCGGGCTCGCCTATGACGACGAGGCCGATATCCTCTATGTCGCATCGACCGCGGACAACGCCATCTTCGCGGTCGCGCACGCCGGTTCGAGAGCGGGATCGTCGGGCGCCGGCAAGATCGTTGCCCAGGGCGGCCAGCTGCGCGGGCCGCTGGCCCTGGCCTTCGCGCCCAACGGGGACCTCTTGGCCAGCAACGGCGACGCGGTCAACGGCGATCCGACCCAGCCGAGCGAGATCGTCGAGCTGACCAGGCGGGGCAGGTTCGTCACCCAGTTCAATGTCGACCCGGGGCAAGGCGGCGCGTTCGGCATCGGCATCGGCAGGGTCGACCGCGACACCGTCCGCTTTGTGGCGGTCGACGACAACGCCAACGACATGACCGTCTTCGATCGGCACGCCCGACCCGACGAGTGATCCGACCGGCCGCCCCCCCCCGCGGCCGAGGCACGCGACGTCGTGACCGCCGAGAACCGCGATGCCGCGATCGCCCTCTCTTCGACCGCGCCGCCAACCTCGAAGAACGCGTCTTCAAGGAGGAGTTCGCCTCCTAACACGTCGCTGAGTGCATTTGATTGGAAAAAGTCGTGATAAGGCTTCATGGCGCGCGGCTTGCGTCGGCGTCGAACCGGCCGGCCTCAGCATCTTTCTCGGACAACTTCGGAATAGAAGCTAGCCAACGCTCGCTCCAGTATTTCCTGTTCACTGCATCCAGGTAGGAGACAGCGAAGAAGTTGCATCAGCTTTGGCGCGGCAGCTTCGCTTTGCGGGAGAGGAACCTGCATCCCGGCGGGTATGAGTTCGGCCGCCATCGCACGGTTGCGCAAGCTCAATGGAGCCTGGTGGGGCGCTTTGAGAGTGGTCGGCTCCTCAAGCTGATACCGCTTGAGAAAGTAGGCGAGCATGCATCGCCGGACGGCAGCAATCTTGCGACCGTCTCGCATCTCGTATTGCTCCTCGATGAGCGAACGACCGGCGGCGTCGAGCCGAGGGTTCGGCACCAGCTCGACTTCCACAATAGTGCGCCACTCCTCGTCGCCGCCCAACAGCGAGGCCGCCGCGGGCCAAGTCTCTCCGGAGACCTCCTCTATACGATCCAGGACCATTTCGCCCCAGTGGCCGTCAAGCCCGCGCCTGACGTAGCAGCGAACCGACCAACGAAAGCCGTCGTGAATCAAGGCGTGTGGGAAGATGCGATACTGCCTCGCGCTCACGGCACCGGTTGAGCGGTAAAAGATATCGATTTCGCAGACTTCCCGGATGGCGCGGACCACGCTTTGCAGAATGGTGCGGTCGATCGGGCGGCGCACAACCTCCGGCACCATTGCAGTGGGCAGCGCCGGCGTGCTGCGGCGGGCGAGCCGATCGAGGTATGATTCGGGATCCGGATTCGAAATCCGCGGAGCGAAATCGATCGGCACGCGATAGACATTGTCGCGCTGATCGGGGATGAGATCAGTAGCATAGCCCCGGCGGTAGTCGCGCAAATCCGATTTCGCTGTTTCCTCGGAAACACCGAAGGCTTCCGCGATCGACCGACGAGTGATCTCGCCGGTCCAAAAAAGCTCTTCGTCGATAAATTTGAGCCGTTCCGCCCTCTGGTGGTCTCGCGGCGCGATTGTTTCCTGCTTTGTTCTCATCCTGCGCACCTAGGGGGTAGCGGCAACCTCTCTCAGCAGCGGGCCGCCCCGACTATAAAGCGTCTGGGCACCAGCAACGAAGCGGACAATCTATCCGCCCGGGTTTGAAGAAGGCGTGACCGTTCGTTGACGATTTATAGACGGAGGCTCGGCGATGATGAGGAAAGAAGAAGTTTCGAACGCCGCCGCCCGATCCGTCGGCGTCCCGCAGCGCTGCCGAAGGGCGCCGAACGTCGTAGGAGGGGCTGGACTTTGACCGAATTCCGCTTTCTGCATGCTGCCGACATTCATCTCGACAGCCCGATGCGCGGGTTGGAGGCTGATCCGGATACGCCGGCGAAGCTCCTGCGCGAGGCATCGCGGGCAGCGTTTCGAAATTTAATAGACACCGCGATCGAGGAACGGGTCGCCTTCGTCCTGATTGCCGGCGATCTCTACGACGGCGACTGGGAGGATTGGCGCACCGGCCTTTTTTTCATCGAGCAGGTAGGAAAGCTGGCGGATGCCGGGATTCCGCTGATCATGGTGGCCGGCAATCACGACGCCGCCTCGGTCATCGCCCGCTATTTGCGACTGCCGGAAGGCGTTACATTGCTGCCGCACGACCGGTGTGGGCTGATCGTGCTCGAAGAATGCGGCGTGGCGATCCATGGGCAGAGTTTTGCGACGCGAGCGGTCACGGAGGATCTGAGCCGGAACTATCCTGATCGCGTGCCCGGATTATTCAATATCGGCCTGTTGCACACTGCGCTCACCGGCAGGCCCGGCCACGACGGGTACGCACCGACCACCTGCGAAGCGCTCGTCGCGAAAGGATACCACTATTGGGCGCTCGGCCACGTGCATGCGCGAGAGATCGTTCACAAAGACCCCTGGATCGTCTTTCCGGGCAATCTACAAGGGCGTCACATCCGAGAGAACGGGCCGAAAGGCGCGAGCCTGGTCGCCGTGCGCGACGGGCGGGTCGCGGCGGTCGAAGAGCGCGCGCTCGACGTGCTGCGCTGGTGCCCGATCGAGGTGCCCCTAACGGGAGAGACCAATTTCGACGGCGCGATGTCTCGCGTGGGCCGCGCTTTATCGGAATCGGTCGAAGCGGCCGCCGGCAGGCCTGTCGCGGTGCGCGTGACGCTGACCGGCGCCACGCGCCTCCATGGCCAGCTTATTGGGAATATCGAACGTGTCCGGCAGGGGATCATCGCCGAGGGGCGCCAACATGGCGCAGATCTCGTCTGGGTCGAAGCGGTGAGGATCGGGACCCGCTCGAACTCGGATCTCGACGGACTGAGCAGCCGACCGGATGTCGTCGGCAGGCTCACCAAGGCGCTGGACGAACTGATAGACGAAAATGGGGCCGAGCTGCTCGGCGATTATCCGGAGCGGCTCCGGCACCGAATGCCCGGGATCGAGCTGCCGATCGAGCATCCGCTTCGCGATGGCGGCCCGACGTTGTTGAGAAGAGCGCGCGAGCTGGTCCTCGCCCGCTTGGCGGAGGAGGCCTGATCGCCATGCGCCTGACTTCGATTTCGCTCGCAAGTTACGGGAATTTCGAGTCCGTCCGTCTGATGCTGGACCCATGTCCGGGTCACATCAATCTTGTCCTGGCGCCAAACGGCGGCGGCAAGACGGTGCTGCGCCGAGCTTTCCGTGATCTGCTGTTCGGCATACCGGGCCAGACCGAAATGGCGTTTCGCTTCGGCTATGCGGGCATGCGCCTCTTCGCCGAGGGGTTGGACGGCGACGGCGCTCCCTTTGCCTTCGGGAGGCGCAAGGGCATCGGGAATACGCTTGTCGATGCGGCGGGCGGCAGCCTCGATCCGGGTATGTTGAAGCGGCTGATCGGCGATGCCGACGAGAAGCTGTTCGGGCGCCTGTTCGCGTTCGACACAGAACTCCTTCGCGCCGGCGCTGACGCAATGCTGGCGTCGGGGGGTGACCTCGCCGAGGCGCTTTTTGCCGCCGGCAGCGGGATCGCGGACATACGCCGGCTTCGCGAGGAATTCGAAACAGCTCGGGAGGAGCTGGCGCCGGGCCGAAGGAGAGGAGCGTGCCTGTTCTATCAGGCACTAGATGCGCTAACCAAAGCGCGGTCGGACCTGCGTGATTCGACGATTCGGCCACAAGACTGGCGCGAATTGAGCAGCAAGCTCGACTTAACACGCGAGTGTCGAAGGTCCCTTGCCGCCGACCAGGCAGAGGGTCAGACGGCGATCGAACGGCTGCAGCGGATCAAGCGCGTGCGGCCCTGGCTCGAGCAATTGGAGGATGCCCGGCGGCAATGCGCAGCTTCGGCCAACGCGCCGCGGCTTGCTGCCGACATCGAGGAGCGGTGGCGCGAATCTCGGCAAGCTGTTGCGCTCGCCGAGCGGGAGTTCGATGCCGCCACAGTTAGGCTCCAAGACCTCACTGCCTCTTTGGCGGCTGAACAGCCCGACCGCAAGCTGCTCGAGGAAGGTGAACGTATCGACGATCTGATGCAGGCGCGCGACCATATCGCGGCCGATCACCGCGATCTGCCCCGGCGTGAGGCAGAGCGCTCGCAAATTGCCGCGCGACTCGATGAATTGCGATCGGCGCTCGACACCAAATCGGTCGATGAGATAGTGGTGATCGTGCCAAACGGACCGCCCATCGCTGCGGCGCGCGACCTGATCAAGCGGCATGAGGTAGTGTCCGAAAGCCTGCGGAAAACTCTCGACGAGGTGAAAAAGAACGATCGCGAGATCGCAGCGGCCGAAGCCGCTCTCGGTCAAATCGACGAACCGGATGACGTGGCCGATCTCACCGCCTCAACTGCGGAGGCTCGTGCCTACGGCGAACCGGCGCGGCGGGTTGCCGAGTTGAATGAGCAACTTTCTCAAACAGAGACACGGCTCGCGGCTGGGCTCGCTAAGGTGCCGATGTGGAGACATGGCTTGGAGGCGCTTGCGGCGGTGGTCCCCCCGACCCGCAACGTGATCGACGGCGCCTCCACCGCGCTCAGCTCAACAAGAGCTGAGCTGACCGAGGCAGAGCGCGAGCTAAACCGCCGGGGCGGGGAGCATGCTTCGGCGACCCGGCGGCTTGCGCGGGCTCAAGGGGGAAAATCCGTTCCGGACGCTCCTGCGGTTGCTGCCGCGCGCAATCATCGCGATCGCGGTTGGTCGTTGATCCGGCGCAGCAAGTTCGAGGGTGAAGTTCTGGACGCCGAGATCGAAGCTTTTTCGGGTTCCCTTGGTTCAGGTTCGCTTGGTCTGGCGACTGTCTTTGAGCGCGCGATTGACGAGGCCGATCAGCTTGCCGACCGCCGCCACGAGGAGAGCCAGCGGTTGGCGGCCATTGCCGAGCAGCAACGCGCGATCGCCGAGCTGGCCACTGCGATCGCCGACGCCAAAAGCCGGGTCGCTGAAGCCCGCGAAGCTCACGATGAGGCGATGCGTCGGTGGGCGGCGGTGGTCGTCCCGCTCGGCCTTGCGGAGGCACCGCAACCCGGTGATGTGCGGGACTTCATCGCTGCGCGCGATGTGGTGCTCGACGCGCGAGTCGCGCGAGATCTTGCACAGCAGGCGGTCTTGGCCGAGGCCGAGAGACGGGAGGCGGCCCGGCGTCGGTTTGCTAAGCTCCTTCCGGCGGGCAGATGCGCTTCCTTCGACGATGCGCTGGCGGCAGCTCAACAGATGATCGAGCGCTGTCGGGAAACGAAGAAACGGCGCGATCAGCTTCGGGACCAACTCGATACGTTTCGTCGTCTCCAGCGGCAGGCGCTCGACGAGCAGGATGCCGCCGAGCGGGTGGTAGCGCAGTGGCAGGACGCTTGGCGGGAGTGCTTGTCAGGTCTGAACCGACCGCCTTCGGAGCCGCCTGCCGCGGTCGAAAGGGCCATCCAGCTAATCGAGGAGGCGCATAGCGAGCGCCGGCAGCTCAGCGAGCTCGATCACCGTATTACAGGAATGAGGCAGAACATCGCCGATTTCGAGGCGGGGGTCGCCGATTTGGTCTCGGCGGCGGCGACGGACTTGATCGACCAACCCGCCGAAACCAGCGTGAGAGAATTGCGGCGCCGGCTCGCGACACATCGGGAAAAAGAAGCCCGGCGTCTCCTTCTGCTCAACCAGGAAAAGGACGCCCGCGAGAAACTGGCTGAGGTCGAGAACAGCCTCAAAAGAGCGATGGCCACAAGCGACGCCTGCTGTCGAGAGATCGGCGGCGACTCTACCGAAGAGGTCGTGAACCGCATCGCGCTCGCTGCGCAGCGCAGAGATGCCGAAGTGAAATTGTCGGACGCCGAAAGGAAGCTCACCGAGCTCGGTGACGGCTGGCCGATAGGGGTGCTGGAGCGCGAGGTTGGGGCGGTCTTGCCCGATACCACCGAGCCCGAGCTCGCTCGCCTTCAGGATGAGGCCAGGCGCATCGCGGATGAGAAGGAGGCTGCCGCAGGCGAAGAGCAACGTCTCCGCAACGAGCTGCAAGGGATCGAAGCGGGCGAGAATGCCATCGATGCCGAGGAGCGCCGCCAGGCGGCAATCGCGTCGGCGACCCGGATCAGCGACGAGGCTCTTGTCTATCATGCTGCCGAATGTCTGTTGCGGCACGGCATCGACCGCCTTCGGAACAGCGGCGACAACGGTCTCGTCCGGAAGATCGGTGCGGCCTTTACGCGGATTACCGGCGGCGCGTACGCCGGGGTTGGCGCTGACGAGGACGATAAAGGAACGCCATTCCTCATCGCAATAGAAGCAGGCGGCACAACTACCAAGCGGGTTAATGAGTTGTCCGACGGCAACAGGGATCAGCTCTTCTTAGCCTTGCGCCAAGTCATGCTGGAAGACTATGTCGAGAGGGCTCCGGCGCTTCCGTTTATTGCCGACGACCTGCTACAAACATTCGACGACTATGGGCGCACTGCGAACGCCTTGGCCGCGCTCGGCGATCTGTCACGCTGCGTGCAGGTGATTGTGCTGTCGCACCATCGGCAGCTGATCGATACCGCCCGGGCCTTGCCGGCGGGCACGGTGAATGTCTGCGATCTCGCGGCGTGACTGTGGTCACACATCCAGATTCGCGACATTCAGCGCGTTGGCTTGGATGAAGTCGCGGCGGGGCTCGACGAGGTCGCCCATCAGGGTCGAGAAGGTCTCCTCGGCCGAATCGGCGTGGCTGATCCTGACTTGCAGCAGCGAGCGGATTTCGGGGTCGAGGGTGGTTTCCCAGAGCTGCTCCGGGTTCATCTCGCCGAGGCCTTTGTAGCGGGTCACGTCGATGCCGCGGCGGCCCAATTCCATGACCGCCTCGACGAGGCTCGTGGGACCGGCGATCGGCCAGGTCTTGTCGCGCGCCGCGAGCGCGCCCGGGCGGTCGTAGACCTCGCGCAGCCTGGCGCCGTCGGCGTCGAGCCGGCGCGCCTCGGCGCTGCGCAGCAATGCCGCCTCGATCAGCCGGCGCTCGCCGACCCCCTGGCGGGTGCGGCTCAGCACCAGGCCTTCGAGGCCGGCCGGGCCGGCGATGGCCTCGCCCTGCCAGGTGCGCTCGTGCTCGGGGGCGAGACGGTTCAGCCGCTCGGCGGTCGACTGGGCGGCCAGGGTCGCCCGGTTCGGGTCGGCGAGCAGCGTGGCCGACAGGGCGCCGGCGATCGCGGCCTGCTCGGCGACCTCGTTGCTGCCGATTTTGGCGGCCAAAGGCTGCAGCCAGCGCCGCTGCACCCGCGCCTGCTCCAGCAGGTCGCGCAAATCGTTGCCGGCGCGCTCGACCCGGTCGTGCTGGGTGAAGACCGAATCCCTGAGCGCCGCGTCGATGCAATAGGCTTCGAGCGCGGCGTCGTCCTTCAGATAGACCGCCTTGGCGTTGCCGCGCTGCAGCCGGTAGAGCGGCGGCTGGGCGATGTAGAGAAACCCCTTGCCGATCAAATCGGCCATCTGCCGGAAGAAGAAGGTCAACAGCAGGGTGCGGATATGGCTGCCGTCGACATCGGCGTCGGTCATGATGATGATGCGGTGATAGCGCGCCTTCCCGGCGTCGAAATCCTCGCTGCCGATGCCGGTGCCGAGCGCTGCGATCAGGGTGCCGATCTCGGCCGAGCCCAGCATCTTGTCGAAGCGCGCGCGCTCGACGTTGAGGATCTTGCCCTTCAAGGGCAGGATCGCCTGAAAGCGCCGGTCGCGCCCTTGCTTCGCCGAGCCGCCGGCGCTGTCGCCCTCGACGATGAACAATTCGCTCTTGGCCGGGTCGCGCTCCTGGCAATCGGCGAGCTTGCCCGGCAGATTGGCGATGTCGAGCGCGCCCTTGCGCCGGGTCAGGTCGCGCGCCTTGCGCGCCGCCTCGCGCGCGGCGGCCGCCTCGACCACCTTGGCGACGATCTTCCGGGCGTCGGCCGGGTGCTCCTCGAACCATTGCGTCAGCTTGTCGGCGACGATCCCTTCGATCGCCGGGCGGACCTCGGACGAGACCAGCTTGTCCTTGGTCTGCGAGGAAAATTTGGGATCCGGCACCTTGACCGAGAGGACGCAGGTCAGCCCCTCGCGCATGTCCTCGCCGGTCAGCGCCACCTTTTCCTTCTTGGCGATGCCGCTGTCGTTGGCGTAGGCGTTGACGGTCCGGGTCAAAGCCGCGCGAAAGCCCGCCAGATGCGTGCCGCCGTCGCGCTGCGGGATGTTGTTGGTAAAGCACAGCATCGTCTCGTGATAGCTGTCGGTCCACTCCATCGCGATTTCGAGCAGAATGCCGTCGCGCTCGCCGCCGATCGCGAGCGGCGGCGCGTGCAGGGCCTGCTTGGAGCGGTCGAGATAGCGAACGAAAGCTTCGAGCCCGCCCTCGAAATGCAGGGTGACGGACTTCGTCTCGACTCCGCGCGCATCGGTCAGCACCAGGGTGACGCCGCTGTTCAGAAAGGCGAGCTCGCGCAGCCGGTGCTCCAAGGTGGTGAAGTCGAACTCGGTCTTGGTGAACGTCTGCGTGCTCGGCAGAAAGGTGATCTCGGTGCCGGTGGCCGAGCCCTCGCGGCCGGATCCCTCGGGCCAGGCCGGGGCCGGCCCGATCTCGGCGAGCGGCGCTTCGGGCACGCCGTCGCGAAAACCGCATGAACCATTCCGAGCCGCCGCGGAAGACCCGCATCTCGAGCCGCGCCGAGAGCCCGTTGACGACCGAGACGCCGACCCCGTGCAGCCCGCCCGAGACCTTGTAGGCGTTCTGGTTGAATTTGCCGCCGGCATGGAGGTGGGTCATGATCACCTCGGCGGCCGACACCCCCTCCTCGTCGTGGATGCCGACCGGGACGCCGCGCCCGTTGTCGGTGACGGTGCAGGAGCCGTCGGCGTTCAGGGTGACGGTGACGGTGTCGCAATAGCCGGCCAGCGCCTCGTCGATCGCGTTGTCGACGACCTCGTAGACCATGTGGTGCAGGCCGGAGCCGTCGTCGGTGTCGCCGATATACATGCCCGGCCGCTTGCGCACCGCGTCGAGCCCGCGCAGGACCTCGATCGACTGCTCGTCATAGGTGGGGTCCTCGCCGTTGGGATGGACGGCGCCATTGCCGTTCGGCGGCGCGCCGGCGATCGCGGCGTGCACGGCGGCAGGGTCGATCGGGGAAACGGAATCGGATGCGGGTGTGTTCGCCATGTCCTCGGGGTCGGTCTCTCTGTGGTCAAAAGGAGGTAGGCTAGGAGGCAGCCTGAGCCACGGTTCCGTCGTGCACCGACAGAAACCGGGCGTGGCCGCGCAGCGGCGCGAACAGCGCGGCGTCGGCGCCGGTGAGCCAGGCCTGGCCGTCGAGCCGCAGCAGCGCCTCGAACAGCGCCGCCCGGCGGCTCGCGTCGAGATGGGCGGCGATCTCGTCGAGCAGCAGGATCGGCGGCTCGCCGCGGATCTGCCGCAGGATCTGAGCATGCGCCAGCAGGATCGCGATCAACAGCGCCTTTTGCTCGCCGGTCGAGGCAAGCGCGGCCGGGATGCCTTTTTCCGCCAGGGTCACGGCGAGATCGGCGCGGTGCGGGCCGACCGCGGCGCCGCCGGCGGCGGCGTCAGCCCGGCGCCCGGCGGCGAGCGCTGTGGCGAGCGCGGCTTCGGCGGCGAGCGCCGGCATCGCATCGAGCCAACCCTCGACTGTACCGACGAGGGCGAGCCCGGCGCGCGGGAAGGGCCCTTCGGCCTCGGCGCAAGCCCGGTCGAGCAGCCGCACCGCCTCGCGCCGGCCGGCGGCGACGGCCACACCCTGGGCGGCCATCACCTGCTCGAGCGCGCCGAGCCAAGCCCGGTCGGCCGAACCCTCGCGCAGCAATTGCGCGCGCTCCCGCAGCGCCTGCTCATAGGCGGCGACGCGCGAGGCATGCGCCGGGTCGAGCGCCAGCACGAGACGGTCGAGAAAACGCCGCCGGCCGCCTGGCCCTTCGCTGAAGAGCCGGTCCATCGGCGGCGTCAGCCACACCACCGCGAGCCGCTCGCCGAGCGCCGCCTGGCCGCGCACCGCCTCGCCATCGATATGCACGATCCGCTTTTCGCCGGCGGCCCCGGATTGGCCCGGATCGCGGCCGGCCCCGATCCTGACCGCGCCGGTTCCGGTCGCGACGGTGGCCGCGACCGCCCAGCCGCTCGGGGCCGCGTCGGATTCGGGGCCCGGCCGGCGGTCGATCTCGGTCAGCCGGGCCCGGCGCAGCCCGCGGCCCGGCGCGAGGAACGACAACGCTTCCAAAAGGTTGGTCTTGCCGGCGCCGTTCGGCCCGGTCAGCACCACCGGCTCCGCGCCGAGCGCGAGTGTCGCCTCGCGGTAATTGCGAAAATCGGTCAGCATCAGCCGCGTCACCGCGACGCGGCCTGCCCTGGCGGCGGCGCTGCTGCGGGCTTCCTGCGCCGCGGTAAGCATATGCGTTATATGGGGTTGCGCGTCCCCCTCCGCCACCCGGCCGTGGCGCGAACGCAGCCCGTCCGGCACCTCAGACCCGCATCGGCATCAGCACGTAGAGCGCGCTCGGATCGGCGCTGTCGCGCACGATGGTCGGAGAAGCGGCGTCCGACATCATGAATTGCACACCCTCGCCGGTGATTTGCGAGGTAATATCCATAAGATAGCGGGAGTTGAAGCCGATTTCGAGCGGCGCGGCCTGATAGCGCGCCTCGATCTCCTCGACCGCGGCGCCGTTTTCCGGGCTGGTCGCCGAGACTACCAGGCTGCCCCCTTCGATGGCGAGCTTGACCGCCCGGCTCTTCTCGGTCGAGATCGTCGACACCCGGTCGATCGCTTCGGCGAACTCCTTGCAATCGACTTCGAGCAGCTTGTCGTTGCCCGACGGGATCACCCGGTCGTAATCGGGAAAGGTGCCGTCGATCAGCTTGGAGGTCAGCGTCGCCGCGCCGGCGGTGAAGCGGATCTTGGTCTCGCTGAGGGCGATCCCGACCTCCTCCTCGCTTTCGTCGACGAGCTTGCGCAATTCGATGACCGTCTTGCGCGGGACGATGACGCCGGGCATCGCGGCGGCCCCCTCGGGCATCACCATCTCCACCCGCGCCAGACGATGGCCGTCGGTCGCGACCGCGCGGATCACCGGCGCCTCGTCGGCCTTGGTCGCATGCAGGTAGATGCCGTTCAGATAATACCGGGTCTCCTCGGTCGAGATCGCGAATCGGGTGCGGTCGATCAGGCTCTTCAGCTCGGCCGCCGACAAGGTGAAGGCGTGCGGCAGCTCGCCGCCCGCCATCACCGGATAGTCCTCGGCCGGCAGGCAGGCGAGCGTGAAGGTCGAGCGGCCGGAGCGCAGCACCATCGTGTTGCGCTCGCCGCTCGCCTCGATTTCGATCTGCGCGCCTTCGCGCAATTTGCGCACGATGTCGTAGAGCGTGTGCGCGGGCGCCGTCGTCTGCCCCTCCCGCTCGGTTCGGCAGGGCACGCGCTCGACGATCTCGAGGTCCATGTCGGTGGCGCTGAGCGACAGGGCCCCCGATCCGAGCGGCGCCTCGGCGCGCAGCAGCACGTTCGACAGGACCGGGATCGTGTTGCGCCGCTCGACGACGCTCTGCACGTGCCCCAGACCCTTCAGAAGAGCGCCCCGTTCGATGGTGAGTTTCATGTCGGCTACACAAGGTTATCGGACGGTCCGCGCCGGCCGGGGGTGCGCCCGCCCGCCACCCCGCGAGGCCGGCGGACGGGAACGGATCCTAGCACAAATCGACGGCGGCCTCAGCAACCCGCTTTCGCGCCCCGCCGGGCCGGCCCCCCTCAGCTCTGCAGCATGCGGCGCAGCAGCTCGACATCCTCGGCGAGCGCCGGGTCGGTCTGCCGCAGCTCATCGATCCTGCGCACGGCGTGCATGACCGTGGTGTGGTCGCGGCCGCCGAACTTGCGCCCGATCTCCGGCAGCGAGCGCGAGGTCAGCTGCTTGGCCAGATACATCGCGACCTGGCGCGGCCGCGCAACGGCCCGCGCCCGCCGGTCGGAGGTCATCTCGCCCTGCCTGACGTTGAAATGCTCGGCGACGCGCCGCTGGATCTCGTCGATCGTCACCCGCCGCTCGCAGGAGCGCAGCAGGTCGTGCAGCTCCTCCTGCGCGCTTTCGAGCGTGATGCTGCGGCCGACCAGCTGCATGTTGGCGGTGATCCGGTTCAACGCGCCTTCGAGCTCGCGGATGTTCGAGGTGATCTTATGGGCGAGGAGCTCGAGCACCTTGTGCGGGATTTCCAGCCCGGCCCGCTCGGCCTTGGACTGCAGGATGCCGAGGCGCAGCTCGTAGGTGGTCGGATGCAGGTCGGCGACCAGCCCCCAGCCGAGGCGGGAGCGCATGCGCTCCTCGAGCTTTTCGAGGTCGGAGGGCGACTTGTCGGCCGAGATCACGATCTGGCGGTTCTGATCGACCAGCGCGTTGAAGGTGTGGAAGAACTCCTCCTGGGTCGATTCCTTGCCGCTGATGAATTGAACATCGTCGACCATCAGCAGATCGACCGAGCGGAACAGCTCCTTGAAGTCCATCGTCGACTTGAACCGCAACGCCCGAATGAACTGGTACATGAACATTTCGGCCGAAAGGTAGATGACCTTCCGCTCCGGCGCGTGCGTGCGGACATGCCACGCCACCGCGTGCATCAGATGGGTCTTGCCCAGCCCGACCCCGCCGTAAAGGAACAACGGGTTGAACGGCACCGCCCGGTCCGCCCCGGCGCACGCCTCGGCGACCCGGCGGGCGGCGGCGTGGGCGAGCTCGTTGGGCTTGCCGACAACAAAATTCTCGAAGGTAAAGCGCTGATCGAGCGCCGGCTGCTGCCCCCGCTCGTCGCCGATCTCGCACGCGGCCGCGGGCCCGCCCGGGGACGCAACCGGATGGAGAGACATTCTCGCCGCCTCCTCGCAAGGCCCGGAACGGGCTGTCGCCGGCGGCTCGGGAGCGGCGGCGAGGATCACCGCAAGGCGCTCGACTTCGGGGTTTTCCGTCCGCCACAGCGCCAGCAGCCGGTCCGCGTAATGCGTGGCCACCCAATTGCGCAGGAACCGCGTCGGCGCGACCACGACCGGCTGCCCGTCATCGCCCCGGCGCACGCCGAGCGGCCGCAGCCAGCTGCGCAGGGCAGCCTCTCCGACTTCATCCTTGAAGCGCCCCAACACCCGGGACCACTCGCTCTCGCACGCCGTCGCCAAGCCGTCGACATCAATCTTTCGAGCTGCTTCAGCCACCACCGCATCCCCCCAAATTTAAGGTGGGCAGCACCGCCCGGCCCCCGCCGGCTCAAATTACTTCTGAATGACGCTGAATATTCGCACTCGGTCGCCCCCTTCCCGCAGGTATTGGTTTTATCCTGCCGGGCCGTTATTACTGTCATCTTAGCGAAAGAACAAGCGTTTCCTTCGCGTGCGCTGACATTTACAGCGCGCTCGGGTGATTCCGTTGGCGCTATGACCGGATGCTAACTTACGCGTCGACGGGAAGGCAACCCGATCGAAAAGAGAACACGAAAAGATTTTTCGGCTGTGACGGCGGCGCTTCGACAAGGACGCGCAGCCGCCCGCCAGCCTCGCCGGACGGCCCCGGGGCCGCCTCAGAGCGCGTTGATTCGGATGGCGAGGCGGGACAATTTGCGCGACGCCGTGTTGCGGTGCAGGACGCCCTTGGAGACCGCGCGATGCAGCTCCGGCTGCGCCTCGCGCAAGGCGGTCTGCGCCGCCTCCTTGTCGCCGCCGGCGATCGCCGTTTCGACCTTCTTGACGAAGGTGCGCACCCGGCTCTTGCGGGCGCGGTTGATCGCGGTGCGCTTTTCGGTCTGGCGGATGCGCTTTTCCGCCGATTTGTGCGTCGCCATAAAAGATCGCCGTCGGTAAGCCGGCCGCGCTTATATCGGCCGGCCGAAGCCGCGTCAACACCCGCCCTTGCAAGGCGGCCCGCCTCAGCGGTGGCGGAAGCGGGGCTCGCGCTTTTCGATGAAGGCGGCCATGCCTTCCTTGCGGTCCGCGGTGGCGAAAGTGGCGTGAAACAGGCGCCGCTCGAAGCGCACGCCTTCGGCCAACGTCGTCTCATAGGCGCGGTTGATCGATTCCTTGACCATCATCGCGATCGGCCGCGACATCCGGGCGATCCGCTCGGCGACCTTGACCGCCTCGGCGAGGAGGTCGGCCAGCGGCACGACCCGGCTGACGAGCCCTGCCCGCTCGGCCTCGGCGGCGTCCATCATTCGCCCGGTCAGGCACAAATCCATCGCCTTGGCTTTGCCGACGATGCGGGTCAGCCGCTGCGTCCCGCCCGCCCCCGGCATCGTGCCGAGCTGGATCTCGGGCTGGCCGAAGCGCGCGTTGTCGGCGGCGACGACGATGTCGCACATCATCGCGATCTCGCAGCCGCCGCCGAGCGCGAACCCGGCGACCGCGGCGACGACCGGCTTGCGGCATTGCCCGACCCGCTCCCAGCCCTTGGTGATGAAGTCTTCGAGATAGGTCTCGGGGTAGGTCTTGCCGGCCATCTCCTTGACGTCGGCGCCGGCGGCGAAGGCCTTGTCGCTGCCGGTCAGGACGATCGCGCCGACCGCGGGATCGGATTCGAAATCGTCGAGGGCGGCGGCGAGCTCGGCGATCAGCGCCGCGTTCAGCGCGTTCAGCGCCTGCGGCCGATTGAGGGTGACGAGGCCGACGGCGCCTCGGCGCTCGACCAGGATGTTTTGATAATCGCTCATGTCGTGGACCTCTAACGCTGGCGCTTAGCGCAGAAGAAAGTGGAACGGCCGGCCTGCACGATCCGCCGCACCCCCTCGGCGCAGTCGCAGCCGGGACAGGGCTCGCCCTCATGGCCGTACACCGCCCAGCGGTGCTGAAAATAGCCGAGCTCGCCGTCCGCCTGCACATAATCGCGCAACGACGAGCCGCCGGCGTCGATCGCCTCGGCCAGCACCGCGCGGATCGCCGCCACCAGCCGCTCGGCGCGGCGGCGGCCGACCGAGCCGGCGAGGCGGCGCGGCGACAATCGGGCGCGGTAGAGCGCCTCGCAGACATAGATGTTGCCGAGCCCGGCGACGACGCGCTGGTCGAGGAGGGCGGCCTTGATCGGGGTCTGCCGGCCGGCGAGGCTGGCGGCGAGCCGGGCGCCGTCGAAGCCGGGCTCCAGCGGCTCCGGCCCGAGCCCCGCCAGCAACGGATGCCGGCCCTCCTCGCCGCGCCTGATATAGTCGAGCGTGCCAAAGCGCCGGGCGTCGTTGAAGCGGATCACGGCCCCGTCGTCGAGCGTCAGCACGACGTGATCGTGGCGCTCGGCCGGTGCGGCGGCGCCGACGGTGATGCGGCCCGACATGCCGAGATGCAGCAGCAGCAACCCGTCCGCATCGAGCTCGACCAGGATGTATTTGCCGCGCCGACAGAGCGCGCCGATCAGCGCGCCCTCGAGCCGCTCGGCGAGCGCCGGCGGAAACGGCCGGCGCAGATCGGGCCGGCGCAGCTCGGCGCGCACGATCCGCCGCCCGCTGATCTTCAGCGCGAGGCCGCGCCGCACCGTCTCGACTTCCGGCAATTCGGGCATCAGGGCGAGGTTTTCGCTTCCGGGGGCGCGGCGGGCGCGGGCATGCCCCCTTATACCAGGAGCAGCCCCGCGGCGAGCCCCGCCTCGGAGCGGGGTAGCCGGTCTTTGAGCGTTCAGCCGAGCGGGCGGATGTTCTGGTTGAGGCGAAAAAAATTCTCGGGATCGTATTTCGTCTTCAGCTCCCGCAGCCGCGGATAATCGGGGCCGTAGGCGACGGCCGTGGCCCCGTCCTGGTCGTCGTCGCTCAGATAGTTGACATTGCGGCTCGAGCTCATGAAGGGCTGCATCGCGGCGTAGGCGTTGCGACCCCAGGCGATGCAGCGATCATTGCCGCTCGGCGCCAGCCACTGGGGCAGCACGGGAAGATTGTAGCCCTCGGCGCGATGCGGGAAGGCGGTGTCGGCGCCATGAAAATGCTCGATCAGCATTGACCCATCGGGGTCGGGCATTGCGCAAAGCTGTCGATCAGGACCGTGACGCGGTCGCCGGATGGAGGTGGAGGTCGCCGAAAAGCCGCCCGAAGGCGAGATGCTGCTCATCGCTCAAATGCTGGTCGCGGAAGAAGATCACCAGATTTTCGGCGCCACCAAGCGGCCGGCGGCCGGCTCGGCAGGGTCGCATCACTCCTCCGGCAGGCCGGCTTTGCGCAACCCTTCGGCAACACGGGCGGCGAGTTGCGGGACGAACCCCTTCGGCAGCGCGCGCATAACCCCGGCGATTGTCGGCTCGCAGTCACTCTCGCGCACGCGGCTCAGACAAGCGCGCGCCTCCTCGATGCCGACCGAGATGGCCGCACAGGCTCAGCTTGAGGCGCAGCGCCGGGCAGCCCGGCATTTTCCCGCAACGCCTCTTCGGCCCACGACAACCCCTCCTCGTAGCGGCCGGCCGCCAGGTGCGCGCGCGCCAGTCGCCTGATCGAACGATGAACACGGTCGGGTCGCGCGGGCTCAGCCGGATCGCCTGCTGCGCCGCGCGGATCGCCTCGTCGGGCCGGTTGAGATACGCCAGAACCAGCGCGCGATGGCCGAAGGCGAGGGCGAAGTTGGGGTTGAGCACGATCGCGCGGTCGATCGCGCTGAGGGCGGCGTCGTTATCGCCGGCAAGCAACGCGAGCGCAAAGCCCGCCAACATCAGCACCCAGGGGTCGTCCCTGGCGGCGGCGATCGCCTGCCGCGCCATGCGGATCCCCTCCTCGACCTCCAGGCCGGGGTCCGGGATCCAGTGCCGATTGCGCTGCATGCCGCGACAGCCGCTGATCGCCACCATCGCCGGGGCATAGGCGGGATCGAGTGTCGAGGGCCTGCCGCGCCAGCCGGATCGACTCGGCCAGGCCCTCCCTGGTTCGTTTGTACGCCTGCGCCTCGCGCGCGCAAGTAGAGGTCGTAGGCGTCGAGGCTCGTCGGTCGGCTTGCGGCTGGCGCGCGTCGATTTCGGCGAGGCGCAGCCTGCGGCTCGATTGCGCCGACGACGCCGCCCGCCACCTGGTCCTGCAAGTCGAAGATATCGTCGAGGGTGCCGTCGAAGCGGTCGGCCCAGATATGCGCGCCGGTCGTCGCGTCGATCAGCTGGCCGGCGATGCGCACCCGGTTGCCGGCCTTGCGCACCGAGCCTTCGAGCACGTAGCGCACGCCCAGTTCGCGCGCCACCTGCTTCACATCGACCGCCCTTCCCTTGTAGGTGAAGCTCGAATTGCGGGCGATCACGAAGAGCCACGGGAAGCGGGCGATCGCGGTCGTGATCTCCTCGACCATGCCGTCGACGAAATATTCCTGCTCGGGATCGCCGGTCAGGTTCTCGAACGGCAGCACCGCGAGCGACGGCTTGTCGGCGGCCGGCGCAGATGCGGCGGGCGCGGGCGGGTCCGGCAATTCCTTGACCTCGCCGATAAAGCGCACGCCTTTGCGGTTGAAGGTGCGGATCAGCCGTTGCGCCGTGCCGTCGTCGCCGAGCGCCCGGCGCACCGCATTGATCCGCGTCGTCAACGCCGATTCCGAGACGATCCGGCCGCCCCATACTGCTTGCAGCAGATCGTCCTTGCTGACGACCCGGCCGCGCTGCTCGACGAGGAAAGCCAGCAAATCGAAAGCTTTGGGCGCGAGGTTCACAGGCTCGCCGCCGCGGCGCAATTCGCGGCGCTCGATGTCGAGCCTCAGATCCCCGAACGCCAGAACCACTCCGGTCCCCGCAAGCTCCCCCGAGCGCGCATCCCTTACCATCGATGATAAGCCAACGGTAACGGAGAAAGAAGGTGCAAAAAAGCCCACGGAAAAGCAATTGATTTGCCTCCGGGTCACCATACGAGGGCCGAAGCCGTTCTATTGATGGAGGCAGCTATGCCGGACCAGTTGGCGATCTCACCGACGCGACGCGACTTGATACTGGCGCTCGGCGGGGCGGCGGCGTGCGGGGTTCCGCTCGCGGCCCGCGCCCGGCCGAAGGCGATGCCGACCGTCGGGACGCTCTCCAGCCATAATGTGTTCGGCCCGGGGTTCCAGCAGGGGCTGCATGAAGCCGGCTTTGCCGAAGGCGAAAACATTGCGATCGAGTATCGCGGTGCAGGAGACGAGTACGACGAGCTGCCGAAATTGGCCGCCGATCTCGTGCGCCGCAAGGTCGATGTGATCGCCGCATTCGCCTCGACCGAGGCGCTGGCAGCAAAGCGCGCAACCGACACGATTCCGATCGTCGCGTGGGCAGAGGCCGATCCGGTCGCCGAGGGCCTGGCGGCCGATCTCGCCCGGCCGGGCGGCAACGTGACCGGCATCCTGACGCTGGATGCCGAGCTGATGCCGAAGCGGCTCGAGCTGCTGTCGCAGCTGCCCCGACAGGCAAGGTCTTCGCCCTGCTCGTCAACCCGAAGGCAGTCTCCACCCCGCTCGTGATGCGCAGCGCGCAGGATGCGGCGCGCGCGAGGGGGGTGGAGCTCCGCGTCTTGCAGGCCGGCGACGACGTCGAGATCGATGCTGCCTTCGCGACGCTTGGACGCGCGAAAGTTGACGGGCTGATTGTGGCTTCCGACAAGCTCTTGGAGAGCCGCGCCGTGGACGGCCTCCTGGAGGTGCTGGCGGCGCGCGACGGTGTTCCAACGATCTACGATTGGAGCGAACTCGCCTGGTCGGGAGGCCTGATCACCTACGGCGTGAACTACGATGCCGCACGTCGCCAGATGGGCAGCTACGTCGGCAGGATTCTGAAGGGCGCCAAACCGGCCGATCTGCCGTTCGCGCGGGCAGACAAGATCGAGCTCTTCATCAACATGCAGACGGCCAAGGCGCTCGGTCTCGCCGTGCCGCAATCGCTGCTGGCGCAGGCCGACAAAATCATCGCATAGGCGACCAAAATTGCGCTTGGAGTGGCTCTATTCGATTTCGGAAGGAGGTCGTCATGAAGCATTGCGGAATTCCTGCGCTTCTCGCCGGGGCGGCGCTTTTCGCGCTTTGGGCCTTGCCCGGGGCGCGGGCCGACACTGCGGCGAAACCGGCCGAGGAGGTCGATTTCGCAACCTCGTGCGGTGCGGACGCGCAGAAAGCCTTCAAGCACGCGGTCTGGACCCTGCACTCGTTCTGGTACCCCGAAGCGCTCAAGGATTTCACCGCGGTCGCCGCATCCGAGCCCGGCTGTGCGATGGCCTATTGGGGTGAGGCGATGAGCCACTGGTACCCGCTGTGGTATCCGCCCTCGCAGGCGGCGCTGAAAGCGGGTTCCGAGGCGGTCGCCAAGGCGCAGGCGGCATCGACCAAGACCCCGCGCGAAGAAGCCTATATCGCGGCGATCGCCGCCTTCTACCGTGACAACGACAAGCTCGACAATCGCACCCGCGCGCTCGCCTACGAAAAAGCGATGGAGCAGGTCCATCTGAAATATCCGGACGACCGCGAGGCTGCGGTCTTCTATGCGCTGGCGCTCGTGACGACGGCGCCCAAGACCGACAAGACCTACACCAACCAGAAAAAGGCAGCGGAGATCCTCAACAAGATCTGGAAGGAAGAGCCGAACCATCCCGGCGTCGTGCACTACCTGATCCACAGCGACGACTCGCCGCAATTCGCCCAAGCCGGCCTGGACGCGGCGATCTGCTACGCCAAGATCGCGCCCGATGTGCCGCACGCGTTGCACATGCCCTCGCACATCTTCACCCGGCTCGGCATGTGGCAGCAATCGATCGACTCTAACGTTGCCGCCAAAGCCGCGTCACTCGCCTATGTACAAAAGACCCTCGGGCCGGGCGGCTATGACAGCAACACCGTCCATGCCATGGATTATCTCGAATACGCCTATCTGCAGACTGCGGAAGACGGCCCGGCCAAGGCGGTGGTCGACGAGCTGACCGGCTTTCGCAAGGACGACGGCGCGAACCTGCCCACGGCCTACGCCGTCGCCGCGATCCCGGTTCGCTATGCGCTCGAACGCCGCGACTGGCAGGCCGCTGCGGCGCTGACGGAGCCGGCGGTCGGGTTCCCGCTCGCAAATTTCCGTGGGCCGAGGCGATGATCTCTTTCGCCAAGGCGCTCGGCGACGCGCGCACCGGGAACATCGCCGGCGCCCAGGCCGAGATCGCCAAGCTGCAATCGCTCGAAGACAAGCTGAAGGGCAAGGACACGTACTGGGCCAACCAGATCGAGGTCCAGCGCCTGGGGGCCGCCGGCATCCTCGCCCATGTCCAGGGCGACGACAAGAAGGCGGTCGAGCTGGTGCGCGCCGCGGCCGATCTCGACGCGACGATGGACAAGCATCCGGTCACCCCCTCCTCGGTGCTGCCGGCGCGCGAGCTGCTCGCCGACCTGCTGCTCGAGCTCAACCAGCCCGCCGCCGCATTGACGGAGTACAAGAAGATGCTGCGCACCGACCCCAACCGCTTCCGCAGCCTCCTCGGCGAGGCCCGTGCCGCGAAGCAGGCGGGCGACGCCGCGGCCGCGCACGACGCCTATCAAAAGCTCGTGACGCTGAGCAAACCCACCGGACCCGAGCGCCCCGAGCTGGCGGAAGCCAAAGCCTATCTGTCGAACTGAGCAGGCGCCGACGGGCGCCCCCACCTCACCCTACCCCCTCCGCCCCCTGGGGGCGGAGGGGGTACACTCGGATCACGCCTGCTGCGGGACGGCCTACGCGATGGCCGCGATCCCGGCCCGCTATGCGCTCGAGCGGCAAGACTGGGCGCTGGCGGCCAAGCTCGAAACGCCCAAGGGAGAAGTCGGCTGGGACAAATTTCCGCCGGCCGGGGCGATCCTCGACTTTGCCCGCGCGCTCGGCGATGCGCACGCCGGAAACCTCGGCGCCGCCGGGAGCGAGATCGACAAGCTCGCCGCTGCCCGCGATGCCCTCAAGGCCAAGGACAAGTACTGGTCCGACCAGGTCGAGGTTCAGCGGCTGGCGGCGGCGGCAACCTTGGCGCAGGCGGCGGGCCGGCCGACGCCCTGGCCTAGTACAAGCGTTCGCTCGCCAGCGCCCCCAACCGCTTCCGCAGCCTCATTGGCGCGGCCCGCGCAGCCAATCAGACGGGCGACGCCGCAGGAAGCGCACGAAGCCTACCAGAAGCTCCTGGCGCAGTGCCCGTCGGCGGCCCCCGAGCGGCCCGAGCTGGCGGAGGCCAAGGCCTATCTGACGAACTGACCGGCGCCGCGCCGCCCGGTAGCCGCCGCAACCAGCGGCGGCGCCCGCAAGCGGCGCTGTGGGCGCCGGAGCTTATTCGGCGGCGACGCCGGTCGGGGTTTGCGCCGCGGCGAGCAGGGCGGCGGCTTCCTTGGCGACGCGGGTGCCCTCGAAGAATTTGCGGGTTCTGCGTGCCCCAGAGGCGGACCGCGTTGGCGAAGGTGAAGTCGCGGAAATTGTCGGCGGTGATGTGGCCGTCCTCGACCAGCTCATAGGCCTCGGGCAGCGGGTGGCGCATGTCGATCACGTCGAAATGCCCGATGTCGGACGAAAAGATCGCGTTGAGCTTCGAGCCGAACGGGTTCGAGCGGCCAAAGGCGGCGGCGTTCATCCGGTCGTCGGCCTCGCAGCCGAAATAATAGGGCTTGGCGTAGAGGTCGACCCAGTCTTCCTTGCGGGTGATCCGGCAGGCCGAGAAATCGTCGATGTCCTCGACCCCGCCGGTCAGAAACGCCTGCTCGGGGTCGGGCAGGCCGCCGCGCTCGCGCAGGGCGGCGGCGATGTCGCCATAGCCGTATTTCTCGACGAGGCCCATCAGCTTGGCGCGGTCGAGCTTGTCGGGGTGCATGCGCTCCAGCGCCTTGGCGCTGCGCCGCTCCCAATGCTCGATCAGATCGCCGAACAACTGGCTGGCCCAGCCGACGCCGCCTTCGAGGAAGGCAAAGCGCAATTGCGGAAAGCGCCGGGTGACGCCGCCGAGGAAGATCGCCTTGGCGGTCGCATGGCCGGCCGCGGCGAAATGGCCGATATGGTTGTAGCAGAAATTGGTCGGCGACAGGCGCAGGCCCTGGTTGCTGACGAAGAGCTGTGAAAGGTCGGTGCGATGCCCAATTCGACGCATTTCGCCCAGACCGGGTCGTAATCGTACTCGCTGTCGAGGCCGAGCACGTCGTACCACACCGCAAAGCGCGCGGTGTCGGGATCGTTGGCGGCCGCCGCCGGCACCTTCCTCGCCATGTTGCTGCCGAACATGCCGACCTTCGAGCCCAGCTGCCTGGTGACGAACTCGAGCTCGGCGATCGCCTCGTCCGGGGTGTGCATCGGGATGATCGCGGCCGGGCTCAGCCGGTCGCTGAGCTTCGCGAAATAATCGGCCGAGACGACATTGTAGGCGCGGATCACGGCGCGTCGCGTGGCGTCGTCCTGAATGCGCGGAAAGCGCAGCCCGGCGGTCGGGTAGACGACGACAAAATCGAGCCCGAGCTCGTCGAGGCGGTCGTAGAGCAGGCGCGGCATCATTGCGGTGGCGCGGTCGAGGGTGTTTTCCGCCTGCCGGCTCCAAAAGGCCGACTGACCGATGCGCTTGTTGCGCCGCTCGGCCGGCGTCATGGTGAGCGCTTCGCGCGTCGTCCCCATCGCCTTCAGAAAGCCGTCCGCGGCCAGATCGCCGCCGACCTTGCGCATCTTGTCGCTGAACACCGGATCGTATTCGACCCAATGCCCGTCGCCGTCGACGATCGGGTGGTCGATGCGGGAACGAACCTGCTCGGGCATTAGGTGGGCGCTCATCGATAGCTCCGGTCGGGTGGTTTCTGAACGCCGTTCATCCTGAGCCCGCCGCCGCCCGCCGCCAACCCCGAACCGCCCCCGAGGGTTGCGCCGGGCGCATGCAAGACCCTCGAAAACCGGCGCGACGCGGTACAGGGGCAGAAGCGAACGCCCGGAGCAGACACCCTCGGATTACGACCAAGCATCGAGCCGGAACGTTCTGCCTGCTGTTTCTGCGGCACATCAGCAGCAGGTTGATCCGTCGGTTGCGGAGTTGCCGCGGAGACCGGCAGCCCCCGTCAGATCGTCGGGCAAGGGCAGCGACGACCGCTCGGTATCCCATGCTTGCGAGGCGATCTGCCACCGCCCCTCGCTCTTGACCAGCAGCATCATTTCCACGCCGCGACTGGCCAAGTCTCCGTTCTCCGTCATCGCGCATCCGGCGATTGCGACCGCGACATTTCCGAATACCCGGATATCGATGCCGAGAGCAGCCTCCGCGAAGGAACGCAGCGGCCCTTTGGCCAAACCCTTCATGCGATCCACGAAACCCCCGACGCTCTGGGGTCTCGCCGGGCGCGCCGCGGCGTAAAGCGAAGCCTCGGGAGCGAAGTCGGCGGCAAATGCGCGCCACTCGGCAGACGTTCCCTCCCGCCAATTCAAGCTGTCGAATTGCCTCCTGACGATCGCCTCGATCGCACGGATATCATCGCCGGTATCGGTGATCATGTTTTCCCGTCCCAGCTACCATTGAGATCCTCCCCCTCTACCGAGAGGCGCCGCAGGCTCCCCGGTCTGCTTAAGCCAACCTTACATCAGCTGGCGTAACAGCGTGAGTTTTTCGGTGACAGCCATTCGTGAAAGCGTGCGGCCGTCGAGCATCAGATTTCAAGCCGCCAAGCCTGCGCCCGCTGCAACCGACCGATGCCGCGGGTTGCGGCCGCGGCCTGGCCTCTGCTATGCGCTCGGCCGCGCCAATCGCCGGAAGGATATCGACATGCGCTTCGGCTTTTTCGACCAGCTGCCGTGCGCGGAGGGGTTTTCCGAGCAGCAGCGGTTCAAGGACATCATGGCCCAGATCGAGCTCGGCGATAAGATCGGGTTCGACGCGGTATGGCTCGGCGAGCTGCATTTCAGCCGGTCGTTCTCGATCCTCGCCGACCCGCTGATGGTGCTGGCTGCGGCGGCGCAGCGGACGAGCCGGATCCGGCTCGGGACGGCGGTGACCCTCCTGCCGCTGCACAACCCGGTGAAGATCGCCGAGGAAGCGGCGATCGCCGACATCTTGAGCGACGGGCGGCTCGAGCTCGGCTGCGGCCGCGGCACCGCGCCCTTGCATTATTCGGGCTACGACATCGCGCAGGAGGAGAGCCGCGAGCGCTTCGACGAGGCGCTCGACTTCATCATCGGGGCCTGGACCCAGGAGCGGTTTTCGTTCGACGGCAAGCATTTCCGCGCGAAAGACCTGACCGTCGCGCCAAAGCCGCTGCAGTCGCCGCACCCGCCGCTGCGGATCGCCGCCAACAGCCCGGACACCTTCCCGATGGCCGGGCGGCGCCAATTCCCGATCTTCGCGACACCGCTGATCAACCCGCCGGACAAATTGAAGGAAGGGCTCGCCGTCTACCGCGACACCCTGCCCGCGGGGGTGCACGGCGACACCGCGCTCGCCTTTCCGGCGCATGTCGCGGCGAGCCGGGCGCAGGCGCGCGAGGATTGCGAGCGCGGCTTGTTGCGCTTTCTGCGCGAGGCGGCGGAACGGCTGCGGCCATTGGGCGACGGCGACATCAAGAGCTTCGAGGCGTTCCGGCAGGTGCTCGCCCGCATCGAGCGGGTCACCTACGACGACATGGACCGCGAGATGGGCGTCTTCGGCGAGCCCGCCTATTGCATCGAGCGCATCCACGCGCTGAAGCGCGAATACGGCATGGACGAGTTCATCTGCTACTTCAACCAGGGCGGGGTCATGGACCACGCGATGGTGCGGCAATCGATGACCCGGTTCGCCGAGGAGGTGATGCCGTATTGCCGGTAGGGTTGCCGAACGTGTGACCCATTTCTGTCACACCGGCCCACCGGTCCGGCCTTTAGCCGGCCCGAGGACAGGCTCCGGCCGGCGCGCATGGCGGACATGGGTCCCGGCCTGCGCCGGGATGACGAGGGCTGCTACCCGATGCAGCCGCGGATGAAGGCGCCGCCGGCGGCGAGCGCCCGCCGCCCCGCGGTCAGCTCGGGGTGGAAGAGGTGCCAGACATGGATCATTTCGGGCCAGACCTGGAGGTCGACCCGGACATCGGCCGCCCCCGCTGCCTTGGCGAGGCGGAGCGCGTCGTCGAGCAGGGTCTCGGCGGCGCCGACCTGGATCAGCAAGGGCGCCAGGCCCGTGAGATCGGCGTAGATCGGCGAAGCCAGCGGCGAGCGCGGGTCGGCGCCGTTCAGGTAGAGCCGGGCCATGTCGAGGATGCCGGCGCGCTGCACGGTCGGGTCGGCGGCGGCCTTGCTCGTCATGGTCTCGCCCGCCGCCGCCATGTCGACCCAGGGCGAGATGGCCCAGCCGCAGCCGGGCTGCGGCAGCCCCGCCTCGCGGATCGCGACCATCGCCGCGACGACGAGGCCGCCGCCGGCGCTGTCGCCGGCGAGCGCGATGCGGCCGGGCCTGATGCCGCGCGCCAATAAAAAGCGGTAGCCGGCGAGCGCGTCGTCGACCGCGGCCGGGAACGGATGCTCGGGCGCCAGCCGGTAGGCAAGCGCCAGCGCCGAGATTTTGGCGGCGCGGCCGGCCTCGGCCGCCAGATGCCGGTGGCTGTCGAGCGAGCCGATCACATAGCCGCCGCCGTGCAGGTAGAGGAGTGCCGCATCGCGCTCGTCGCCCGGGGTGAAGGTCCATTCGGCGGGGACGCCGTTCGCCGCCGCCGGCTCGACCCCGACATCGGCGGCGAGCCCGTATTCCAGGCTGCGCGCGTCGAAATCCCGGCGGCGCTGCCGGTAATCGTCGGCCCGCGGCCGGCCGGCGAGCTTTGCCCGCAGCGCGCCGATTTCCCTGTCGCTCATCTCGCGTCTCCTCATCCGTCGTCTGCCGCCACAGGCTGGATCGGCGCGTGCGCTCCTTCGAGACAGCCGCTGCGCGGCTTCCTCAGGATGAGGAGTTTTCTGAATGCCATCAAAGGCAAACCTCATGCCGAGGAGCGCCCTTCGGCGCGTCTCGAAGCACGCACGATACCGATGCAGTGCGATCAGCCGACTTACGAAGGCATCTGGCCCAGATAGTCGGGCTTGCCGATCTTGACGCCGACGCTGCGCAGGATGTCGTAGGCGGTCGTCGAGTGAAAGCCGACCTGCAGCATCGCAAAGTGCAGCAGATAGTTCTGCGCCTTCATCGTGCGCGGCTGGCCGCCCATGGTGACCGTGACATCGCTGTCGTCCTTGCCGTCGAGCTGATTGGCGCGCAGCCCCTTGAGGAAGTCGACGGTCTTGTCGATGCGCGAGTAGATCTCGGCAAAGCTGTTGTCCTGGTCGGGCAGGCTCGGCAGGTCCACCCCGGCGACCCGCCCGGCGCCGAGCGAGTGGTTGCACACCTGCCGCACCTGACGCTCCAGCGTGAACATGTCGGGATAAAACCGCAGATTGAGCACCACGCCGTTATCCCATTTCTGCGCCGCCGCGTGCTCCTCGGCCTTCTTCAGCACGGTCTTGAGCCCGCCGAGCAATTGCAGGAACACCGGCACCGAGGCGCTGTGCAATGAAACCGCCATGGGAATCCTCCTTGCGTTGGTTGACGTTTGACGCCGCCGGCATCTTAACCAGACCCGTGGCGGGCGGGAAGCTGCCTTGCCGCCCGCCGGCGAGAGCAGCGTTGCCAAGCGCCGGCTGCGGGGCCATAAGGCGGCCGATGCCCCTTGCGCGACGGCGCCGATGATCCGCCGCCTGCTCAAGCATCTCGCCACCCCGGCCGCGCTGGCCTGGCTTGCGGGGTGCGGGCCGGCCGAGCCCCCGGCGGCCGAGCAGGCGCGCCCGGTGCGCGTCGTCACGGTCGAGCGCCAGGAGGCGAGCGAGGCCGTCTCGCTGACCGGCCAGGTCGAGGCCGAGACCGAGGTCAACCTTTCGTTCCGGGTCGGCGGCCGGATGATCGCCCGCTCGGTCAATGTCGGCGACCGGGTGAAGGCCGGAGAGGTGGTGGCGCGGCTCGAGGCGGAGCCGGCGCAGAACGCGCTGCGCGCCGCCCGCGCCAACCTCGCCACCGCGACGAGCCTCCTGACCAAGACCCGCAACGACTTCAACCGGCAGGACGAGCTGCTGCGCGGCGGGTGGACCACGCGGGTGCGCCACGACCAGGCGCTGCACGCCATGCAGGCGGCGCAGGCGCAGGTCGACGCGGCCCGCGCGCAGGAGGCGACCGCCGAGGACAACCTCTCCTACACCGAGCTGGTCGCCGACGGCCCCGGGCACGTCACCGCGATCGGCGCCGAGCCCGGCGAGGTCGTGGCGCCGGGTCGGATGGTCGTGCAGCTGGCGCGCGAGGGCGGGCGCGACGCGGTGTTCGACGTGCCGGCCCGGATCATCCAGAGCGCGCCCTACAGCCCGATAATCGCCGTGACCTTGGCGAGCGACCCGTCGGTCAAGGCGACCGGAAGGGTGCGCGAGGTGGCGCCGCAGGCCGATCCCGTGACCCGCACGTTCCGGGTTCGGGTCGGGCTCGACGACCCGCCCGAGGCGATGCGGCTCGGCTCGACGGTGACCGGCACGGTCAGGCTGGAGGGCGCGGCCGCCATTTCGATCCCGGCTTCGGCGCTGACCCGCGCGCAGGGCCAGCCGGCGGTCTGGATCGTCGACCCCAAGGCCAATACGGTTTCGCTGCACCCGATCGATGTCGAGCGTTTCGACCTGGCGCGGGTGGTGGTCGCCCAGGGCCTCGAGCCCGGCGATGTCGTCGTCACTGCCGGCGTGCAGGCGCTGCGGCCGGGCGAAAAAGTCAGGCTGCTCGGCGCATCGTGAGCGGGTTCAATCTTTCCGAGTGGTCGATCCGCAACCGCTCGGTCGTCATCTACCTGATGATCCTCTTGGCCGTCGCCGGCGCGCTGACCTTCGTCAAGCTCGGCCGGGCCGAGGACCCGGTCTTTACGATCCGCACGATGGTGGTGCAGGCGCTGTGGCCGGGCGCCACGCTCGACGAGACGCTGCTGCAGGTGACCGAACGCCTCGAGCGCACACTGCAGGAGGCGCCCAACCTCGACAATCTGCGCAGCTTTACCAATGCCGGGCGGACCGTGATCTTTGTCGACCTCCTCGGCAGCGCCTCCGGGCGCGCGGTCGAGGACAGCTGGTACCAGGTGCGCAAGAAGATCGGCGACATCCGCCACACCCTGCCGCAGGGCGTCGTCGGCCCGTTCTTCAACGACGAGTTCGGCGACACCTTCGGCACGATCTACGGCTTTACCGCGGACGGGTTCACCTTTCGCGAGCTGCGCGACTATGTCGAGAACATCCGCTCGCGGCTGTTGAACGTGCCCGACGTGTCGAAGATCGACGTGCTCGGCGCCCAGGACGAGGTCGTCTTCGTCGATTTCTCGCTGGAGAAGCTGGCCGGCCTCGGGATCGATCCGAGCACCTTGATCGCGGCCTTGCAGGCGCAGAACATCGTGCGCCCGTCGGGCGTGCTGCGCACCGGCAACGAGGCGATCTCGCTGCAGGTGTCGGGCGCCTTCGCCTCCGAGCAGGATCTGCTCGACGTGAACTTCTCGGCCGCCGGCCGAATTCTCCGGCTGCGCGACGTGGCCGACATCCATCGCGGCTTTGCCGACCCGCCGCAGCCGATGTTCCGGGTCGGCGGCAAGCCGGCGATCGGGCTCGCCATCGCGATGCGCGAGGGCGGCGACATCCTGGCGCTGGGCCGCAACCTCGAAGCCGAGATGCGGCGGATCACCGCCGACCTGCCGATCGGCATCGAGCCGACCCTGGTCGCCGACCAGGCGCATATCGTCGACCACGCGATCACCGACTTTACGAGCTCGCTGTGGCAGGCGATCCTGATCGTGCTCGCCGTCAGCTTTATAGCGCTCGGCGTGCGCGCCGGCTCGGTCGTGGCGATCGCGATCCCGCTGACCCTGGCGATCGTCTTCCCGGTCATGTCGATGGTCGGCATCGATTTGCAGCGCATCTCGTTGGGCGCGCTGATCATCGCGCTGACCCTCTTGGTCGACGACGCGATGACGACGATCGACGCGATGACCAGGCGGCTCGCCGCCGGCGACCCGATGGAGGTGGCGGCGGTCTACGCCTACAAGGCGCTGGCGTTTGCGATGCTGTCGGGCACTTTGGTGACGATCGCCGGCTTTGTCCCGATCGGCTTTGCGCAGAGCTCGGCCGGGGAATACACCTTCTCGATCTTCGCGGTGGTCGCGATCGCGCTGATCGCCTCGTGGTTTGTCGCGGTGATCTTTGCGCCACTGCTGGGCACGATGCTGCTGAAGCCGCCGAAACCGGGGCAGGCGGCGAAGCCGAGCCGGGTGCTGAACGGCTACCGCAGCTTTCTCGGCCTGGCGATCCGCGGGCGATGGGTGACCTTCGCGGTGACGCTCGGGGCCTTTGCGCTCGCAGTCGCCGGGCTCGGGATCGTGCCGCGGCAGTTCTTCCCGCCCTCCGACCGGGTCGAGCTCCTGGTCGATTTCGACCTGCCGCAGAACGCCTCGATCCACGCCACCGAGGCCGACATCGAGCGGTTTGAGCAGCGCCTCTCGGGCGATCCGGGCATCGACCACTTTTCGAGCTATATCGGCCAGGGAGCCCCGCGGTTCTACCTGCCGCTGAACGTGCAGCTGCCGAACCCGTTCTTCGGCCAGGTGGTGATCGTCACCAAGAGCCTCGCCGAGCGCGAGCGGCTGCAGCCGAAGCTCGAAAAGCTCTTGGCCGACGACTTCCCGAGCGTCGTCGCGCGCGTCTACCCGCTCGAGCTCGGGCCCCCGGTCGGCTGGCCGTTGCAATACCGCGTTCTCGGCCCCGATCTGGAGAAGGTCCGCGATATCGCCATGGAGCTGGCGCAGGCGATCGCCGGCTCGCCGGACGCGCGCCGGATCAACTACCAATGGATGGAGCCGCAGCGCCAGCTGCGGGTCAAGATCGACCAGGACGAGGCGCGGCGCCTGGGGCTGAGCTCGGCCGCCGTCGCCACCGTGCTCAACACCGCGATTTCCGGCACGACCGTCACCCAGATCCGCGACGACATCTACCTCGTCGACGTCGTGGCGCGGCAGGCGGGCGGACAGACCCTGTCGGTCGAGACCCTGCGCACCCTGCAATTGCCGCTGCCGAACGGGCGCAGCGTGCCGCTCAATCAGATCGCCACCTTCGACTACACGCAGGAATATCCGCTGGTGTGGCGGCGCGACCGCGAGCCGGTGCTGACCGTGCAGGCCGATGTCGTCCCCGGCGTGCTGCCGGATGCCGTGATCGCCGAGATCCGGCCGGCGATCGACGCGCTCTCGGCAAGGCTCCCGGCCGGCTACCGGATCGAGCTCGGCGGCATCGCCGAGGAGAGCGCCTATTCCAGCGCCTCGGTCTTTGCCGTGGTGCCGTACATGCTCTTGATCGTGCTGACCGTGCTGATGTTCCAGCTGAGGAGCTTCCAGCGGCTGGCGATCGTGCTGAGCGTGGTGCCGCTGGGGCTGATCGGGGTCGTCGCGGCATTGCTCGTCTCGCGCCAGCCGCTCGGCTTTGTCGCGATCCTCGGCATCCTGGCGCTGGTCGGCATGATCGCCAAGAACGCGGTCATCCTGATCGAGCAGATCGAAGGCGAGCGGCGCGCCGGCAAGGGGGTGCGCGAGGCGGTGATCGAGGCGTCGAGCTCGCGCTTCCGGCCGATCATGCTGACCGCGTCCTCGACCGTGCTCGGGTTGATCCCGATCGCGCCGACGGTGTTTTGGGGGGCGATGGCCTTCGCCATCATGGGCGGGCTGCTGGTCGCCTCGCTGTTGACCCTGGTCTTTCTGCCGACCCTTTACGTGACCTGGTTCGAGCGCCGCCGGACGGCCTCGCCGATCGCAGCCGGCCAGGCGGCCGACGGCTCCTGATGGCGGGCCTGTTGCGGTCCGCGGCGGTGCGGGGGACCGGGTTCCTCGTTCTTTGGGCGATGCTTTCGGGCGGCGACGCAGCGGGGCTCGCGGCCGGCGTTGTTGCGGCGGCGGCGGCGACTTGGGCGAGCCTGCGCCTGCTGCCGCCGGCGGGCGGGCGTCTGCGGCCTGTCCCCCTGGCGCGGCTCGTGTGGCGCTTCCTGAGCCAGTCGGTAATCGCCGGGGCGGATGTCGCGCGGCGCGCGCTCGATCCCCGCCTGCCGCTGCGCCCCGGTTTTGTCGTCTATCCGGTGGGCCTGCCCGAGGGGCCGGCGCGCCACGCCTTCGCCGGGCTGATGAGCCTGCTGCCGGGCACGGTGCCGACCGGGACGGATGCAAGCGGCGGCCTCCTGATCCACTGCCTCGATGTCGGGCAGCCGGTGGCGGCGCAGCTCGCGGCCGAGGAAGCGCTCTTCGTCCGGGTCATCGCAGATGGCTGAATTCCTGCTCGCCGCCGCGGCCTTCGTGCTGGCGACGGTGGCGCTGGGGCTGGTCCGCATCCTGCGCGGTCCGGGCGAGGCCGACCGGATCATGGCGGCGCAGCTCCTCGGCACAGGCGGCATCGCCGCGCTCCTGCTGCTGGCGCAGGCGATGCGGATGCCGGCCGCGGTCGATGTCGCGCTGGTCCTGGCGCTGCTCGCGGCCTTCGTCACCGTCGCTTTCGTCACCATCGCTTTCGTCAAAGGCGCCGGGTCATGAGCCTCGTGCTCGACGGCGTGACGATCCTCGCGGTCTCGGCCGGCGCCTTCTTTTTCCTCGCCGGCACGGTCGGGCTGCTGCGCTTCCCTGATGCGCTGAGCCGGCTGCACGCGCTGACCAAGGCCGACAACCTCGGGCTCGGCCTGATCGTGCTCGGCCTCGCCGTTCAGGCGGACGGATCGTTCGCCGCGCTGAAGCTCGTCGCCGCCTGGCTCCTGACGCTCTTCGCCGGGGCCATGGTCGCCCAGCTGATCGCGCGCGCCGTGCGCCCCGGTGTCCAGATGCCCGCAGAAGATGAATCGCGTCATGGCCGGGCGTGACCCACGGCTGTCCGGTTCAGGTTGGTAGAGTGGAAAATACGTACCGATGTATCATTACCACAACCAAAGATTGTCATGGCCGGACTTGTTCCGGCCATCCACGGACCTAGCCGGGGCGCGGGAAGGCGTGGATGCCCGTGACAAGCACGGGCATGACGAGCGGTGGTTGAGGTCTGGCAGCCAACTCCACACCAGATTTCGCGAACCGGACAGCGGTGGCTCGAGGCCGGGCATGACGATCGAGGCGGGGCCGCCGGCATGACCCTCGATTTGGCTTTGGACGCGGGGCTCGGCCTCGCCGTCCTCGCCGTCGCGCTGTGGACCGCCGCCGCGCGCGATGCCTTTGCCGCGGTTGTCGGCTTTGTCGCCTTCGGGCTCTTGCTGGCGCTCGCCTGGGTGCGGCTCGCCGCACCCGACGTGGCGTTGACCGAAGCGGCGATCGGCAGTGGGGTGACCGGCGGCCTGCTGGTCGGCGCCTGCGCCCGGCTGCGCGGCGCCGAGGCGGCGGCCGAGGCCGAACGGCCGGGCGCCGCCTTGCGCCTCGCGGCAGGGGCGCTCTGCGCGCTGGTCGCGGCCGGGCTCGCGGCCGTCGTGCTGCTGCTGCCCGAGCCGGCGCCGAGCCTCGCCCCGCAGGCGATGGCGGGCTTCGCGGCGACCGGCCTCGGCAACCCGGTCACCGCCGTGCTGATGGCTTATCGGGCGATCGACACGCTCCTTGAAGTCGTGGTGCTGCTGCTGGCGCTGGTCGGCGTCTGGTCGCTGGCGCCCGACCGCTTCTGGGGCGGCCGGCCGGTGTTGCAGCCGGGCCGGAGCCCCGACGGCGTGCTCGAATTTCTCGGGCGGCTGCTGCCGCCCTTCGGCATCCTGGTCGGCATCCACATCTTCTGGATCGGGTCGGAAGCGCCCGGCGGCGAGTTTCAGGGAGCGACGATCCTCGCCGCGATGTGGGTGCTGGCGATGATCGCCGGGCTCGTCGAGGCGCCCGCAATCGGCCGGCGCCGGCTTCGCCTCCTGCTGGTCGTCGGGCCGGCGGTGTTCCTCGCGGTCGGGCTCGCCGGCTTTGCGATCGCCGGCGGCTTTCTCGCCTATCCCGAGCGCTACGCCAAGCTCTTGATCCTGGTGATCGAAATCCCGCTGACCTTGTCGATCGCGACAATGCTGGCGCTGCTGGTGGCGGGGCCGCCGGGGCGGACGGCGGAGCCGTGAGCGGCGCGGCCCTCTACGGATTGTGCGGCGCGGCACTGGTCGGGATCGGGCTCTACGGGCTGATCGTGCAGCCGCAGCCGCTGCGCAAGATCCTTGCCTTCAACCTGATCGGCGGCGGCGTCTTTCTGCTGTTCGGGGTGGTCGCGCGGCGCGGCGCCGCGGCCGGGCTCGGCGGCGACCCGGTGCCGCAGGCATTGGTCATCACCGGCATCGTCGTCGCCTTCGCGGCGACGGCGCTGGCGGTCGCGCTGCTGCTGCGGCTCTTCGAGGAGACCGGACGCGCCGCGCTGGGCTCGGACGACCCCCGCCGCTGATGGCGACCACGCCTGGCGGATTTCTGCTCGTTGTCGCGGTCATGGCGCCGGCCGCCGGCGTGCTGCTGTCGCTGCTGCTCGGCGGCCGGCATGCGCAGCGCGTCGCCTTCGTGCTGATGCCGGCCGGGCTCGGCGTTGCGATCGCCATCGCCGTCGGCGTCTGGCGCGCCGGGAAGCCGCTGCAATATCTGGTCGGCGGCTGGGCGCCGCCGCTCGGGGTGGCGCTGCGGGCGGACGGGCTGTCGGCGGCGATGCTGGTGACCGCGGCGGTGCTGGTCTGCGGCATCGGGCTCTTCGCGCGGACGCAGTTTTCGACCGCGCGGGGAAAGGAGGCGCGGGCGCCGCTGGTGTTCTGGACATTGCTGCCGGCGGTCTGGGGGGCGCTGAACGCGGTTTTCCTCGGCGGCGATCTGTTCAACCTCTATGTCGCCCTCGAGCTGCTGACCTTCGCCGCGGTGCCGCTGGTGTCGCTCGACGGCAAGGCCGAGACGATCGGCGGCGGCGCTGCGCTACCTGCTCTTCGCGCTGCTCGGCTCGATCCTCTATCTGCTCGGCGCAGCGCTCCTTTACGGCGCCTATGGGACGCTCGATATCGTCCTGTTGTCCGGCCGCATCCGGCCGGAGCCGGTCGCCTGGGCGGCGATCGCGCTGATGACCGCGGGGCTCCTGGCCAAGGCGGCGCTCTACCCGTTGCATCTGTGGCTGCCGCCCGCCCATGCCGGCGCCCCGGCCCCGGCCAGCGCCATCCTGTCGGGGCTCGTCGTCAAGGCGCCGTTCTTTCTCGTCGTTCGGCTGTGGTTCGACGTGATGCCGGGGCTGGCCGAGCGGATGGCGGCGCAGCTGCTCGGCGTCATGGGCGCCGCGGCCATCGTCTTCGGCAGCGTGGTGGCGCTGCGGCAGGCGCGGCTCAAGCTCTTGATCGCCTACTCGACGGTGGCGCAGATCGGCTATCTGTTCCTGATGTTCCCGCTCGCCGGGGGTCTCCAGACGGGGCGGCCGTGGAGCGCTGCCGCCTGGACCGGCGGCATTCTTCAGGCGGTCTCCCACGCCTTCGCCAAGGCCGCCATGTTCATGGCGGCGGGGCTGATCGCCGAGGCGCTCGGGCACGACCGGATCGGCGGGCTCGCGGGGATCGGGCGGGCGCTGCCGATCGCGGTGTTCGCCTTCGCGCTGGGCGGGCTGTCGCTGATGGGCCTGCCGCCGAGCGGCGGCTTTACCGCGAAGGCCATGCTGCTGACGGCGGCGGTCGGAGAGGGCCAGTGGTGGTGGGCGGTGGTCATCCTGCTCGGTGGGCTGCTGGCCGGCGGCTATGTGCTCCTGGTGCTCGCCCGCGCGCTCGCCGATCCGAGCGAGCCGTTGACCTTGCTGTCGCAGATACCTCGGAGCCGGCAGGCCATCGTGTTGGCGCTGGCGCTCGGTGCGGTGCTGCTCGGCTTTGTGCCGCTCCACCCCTCGGAGCTCCTGCTGATCGGCCGTCCGGATGCGGCTTTGGCGGGCATCAAATGACTGCGGTCGGCTGTCGGCGTCACCCTTCGGCGCGGAATTTGCGGCGATGATCGGCGCCGATGCGCTGCTCGCCGCCGCGCTCCTGACGCCGCTGGCGATGCTGGCGGCCTGTCTGTCCCGGCGTCTCAGGGAGCGCATGCCGGCGCTGCTGGCGTTGGCGCCGATGCCGGCGCTCGCAGCGGCGCTGCTGGCCCCCGGCGGCGCGCCGCTGGTGCTGTTCCCGCCGCCGCTGCGGATGAGCCTGACGCTCGACGCGCCGGGGGCGATGCTGCTCGGGGCCGCGGCATTGCTGTGGATCGCCGCCGGCGCCTATGCCGCGACGTATTTGCGCGGCGATCCGCGAGCCGGACGCTTTGCCGAGTGGTGGCTGCTGACCCTCTCGGGCAGCCTCGGCGTCTTTATGGCCGCCGATTTGGTGAGCTTCTATTTGACTTATTCGGTGGTCAGCCTCGCGGCCTGGGGCCTTATCGTGCATGACGGCGGGGCGGACGGACGGCGGGCCGGGACCGTCTATCTGGCGCTTGCCGTGCTGGGCGAGGCGTTCTTGTTGATGGCGTTCGTGTTCATGGCCGAGGCCGCGCCGGACGGCAGCCTGTTGATCGGCGACGCCGTCGCGGGTCTGGCCGCCTCGCCCTGGCGAAATGCGGCGCTGGCGCTGCTGCTCTTGGGCTTCGGGCTGAAGATCGGGCTTGCGCCGGGACATGTGTGGATGCCGCTCGCCTATGCCGCGGCGCCGATCCCGGCGGCGGCGGCGCTGAGCGGGGCGGCGGTCAAGGCCGGGGTGATCGGGTTGATCCGCTTTCTGCCGCTCGGCACGGCGATGCCGGGCTGGGGCGAGGCGCTGGCGGCGGTCGGGATGCTCTCGGCCTTCTACGGGGTCGCGGTCGGGATCACGCAGCAGAACCCGAAGACGGTGCTGGCCTATTCGAGCGTCAGCCAGATGGGGCTGATCGCGGCCGTGCTCGGCATGGGGCTCGCCGCCGGCGACACCGGCGCCGCCTGGGGGGCCGGCTTCTACGCGGCGCAGCACGTGCTGGTCAAAGGCGCGCTGTTTCTCGCGATCGGCGTCGCCGCCGCGAGCCGACCGCGCCGGTGGACGGTGCTGCTGCCGGCGGCGGTGCTGGCGCTGGGCCTCGGCGGGCTGCCGCTGACCGGCGGCGCCTTGGCAAAGCTCGCGGTCAAAGCGCCGCTCGGCGAGGGCCTTGTCGGCACGCTGGCGGCGGTGGCGGCGGCCGGCAGCACCCTCTTGATGCTGCATTTTCTGCGCCGCCTCGGGCGATATCGAAGGCCGCGCCGGAGAGCGCCCCGAGCGGCCTCGCCTGGCCCTGGCTCGCCATGGCCTTCGCCTCGGTCGCGGCGCCGTGGGCTCTCTACCCGGCGGCAGATGCGTTGGCGCCCGCAGCGCTGTGGGCGGCGCTGTGGCCGGTTCTGCTGGGCGCCGTGCTGGCGGCCGGGCTGTGGCGCTGGGGCGGGAGGCTGCCGCGCCTGCCGGCGGGGGACATCGTGGTCGCCGGCGAACGGGCGGTGCGCGCCACCGCCAAATGGGGCGCGGCGATCGAGCGCGCCGATTTCTGGCTGCGCCGGTGGCCGGTGGCGAGCCTGTCGCTGCTGACGACAGCGATTGCTCTGGGCGCCGCGATGCTGGCGTGGCGTTGACATGGCGGGCGACCGCACGCTGCGCCTCGCGGCGGTGATCTGCGCCGCGGTCCTGATCCTGGCGGCGCTGTGGGCGGCGCGCGGCGTGATGACGCCGGTCGCCTTCGCCCTCTTCATCATCGCGCTGGTGTGGCCGCTGCAGCGGCGGCTGCGGAGGTTTCTGCCGGCGCTCCTGGCGCTCGTCGTCACCCTCGCCGTCGCCCTCCTCGTCATCGGCGGCGCCGGCTGGCTGGTCTTCTGGGCGTTCGGCGACGTTGCCAATTGGGTGATCGCCAACGCCGCCCGGCTCCAGGGCCTCTATATGCACGCGGCCGATCTGTTGGAGCAGCGCGGCCTCTACGCCGCCGAGCTCTTCGCCGAGCAGGTCAACGTCTTGTGGCTGGTGCAGATCCTGCGCGCGGTCGGCGGCAGCCTGCAGAGCGTCCTCGGCTTTGCCGTCGTGACCTTCGTCTTCGTCATCCTGGGGCTGCTCGAGGTCGAGCCGGTCGGCCGGCGCCTGCGCGGCATCGGCAGCGGCGACATCGGCGCGACGATGGCCGAGATCGCGTCCCGGCTGCAGACCTACATGCTGGTCCGCTTTGCGATGAGCGTGCTGACCGGGCTCGGCTTTTGGGCTTTCGCCGCCGCATTCGGGCTCGACCTGACCCGCGAGTGGGGCGTGCTCGCCTTTGTCCTCAATTTCCTGCCGTTCATCGGCTCGTTCGTCGCCACCCTGCTGCCGACCCTGTTCGCGGCGGCGCAATTCGAATCGCTGTCCTCCGCCCTCTTCGTGTTCATCGGCCTCAACCTCGTGCAGTTCTTCATCGGCAGCTATATCGAGCCCCGGCTCGCCGGAAGGGCGGTTTCGATCTCGCCGTTCATGGTGCTGTTCGCGGTTTTTTTCTGGGGGCTGTTGTGGGGCATCGCCGGCGCCTTTATCGGCGTGCCGATCCTGATCGCGCTGGTCACCCTGTGCGCCCGCCACCCGGCCGCCGGCCCGATCGCGGCGCTGCTGTCGGCGGGCGGCGGCGTCGACAAAAAAGACAGCGGATGACGCCGGGTCAGCCGGGTCCGAACGGCAGCCCGAGCAGCTCCCAGGCCATGAACAGCACGATCCACACGACCGACACCGCCACCGCGTAGGGCAGCATCATCGCCACCACGGTCCCGACGCCCGCGTTCTTGTCGTAGCGCTGGGCGAAGACGACGATCAGCGCAAAATAGGGCATCAGCGGGGTGATGACGTTGGGCGGCGAATCGCCGACCCGGTAGGCTGCCAGGACGGCTTCGGGGGCGACCCCGAGCTTCATGAACAAGCGGCACGAAGATCGGCGCCAGCAGCGCCCATTTCGGGATCGCGCCGACGATCAGCATGCCGACGAGGCCGGTCACCGTGATGAACCCCAGCATCAACGGGATCGTGCCGAGATTGGCGTGCTCCAGGGCGTCGCCCAAATTCACCGCGACGATGGTCGCCATGTTGCTGTAGGTGAAATAGGCGAGAAACTGGCTGATCACGAACAGCAGAAAGATGAGCCCGCTGACCCCGGCGAAGGTCTTGGTGACGGCAGCGATGCCGTCGGCGATGCTGGTGATGGTCCTGGCGCCGATGCCGTAGGCCGCGCCGATCGCCAGAAACACCAGCATGATCTGCACGATCAGGCTGCTCATGAAGGGCGAGTCGCCGACGATCGCCCCGGTTTCCCGATTGCGCAGCGGCGCGCCCGGCGGAAACGTCAGAAGGGCAATGACGACGACGCTCGCAACGAGCGCATAGAGCGCCAGCCTGAGCCCCCTCGCCTCCTCCGCCGTCACCCCCGCGCCGCTTTCGGCCTGCATGTCGCCGCGATAGGCGCCGAGCCGCGGCTCGACGACCCGATCGGTGATTATCGTGCAGACGACGATCAGCACCAGGCTCGACACCGCCGAAAAATAGAAGTTCGCGGTCAGGTCGATCGAGTAGCGTCGGGTTCAGCAGATGGATCGCATCGTTGGTGATCTCGGTCAGGATCGGGTCGATCGGCACGATCAGAAAATTGACGCCGAAGGCGGCGGCGACCCCGGCGAACGCCGCCGCCAGCCCGGCCAGCGGATGCCGGCCGAGGCTGAGGAAGGCCCCGGCGCCGAGCGGGATCAGGACGAGATAGCCGGCGTCGGAGGCGATGCTCGACAACACGCCCAGGGTCACCAGGATCCCGGTCGCGGCCCGGCGCGGCGTGACCTGCACGATCTTTTTGATCAGCGCCGTCATCAGGCCCGCCTGCTCGGCCAGCCCGACCCCGACCATGACCACCAGGATGATGCCGACCGGGCCGAAATTCACGAAGTTGCGCACCATCGAGGTCAGCATGAAGCGGATGCCGTCGCCGCTCAGCAGGCTGTTGACGGTGGCGGTCGCGTGCTCGACCTGATGCGTCTGCGGGTTGACCACCTCGTACTCGACGCTCGTCCCCAACAAGTAGAAGACGTGCGACAGCACGATCACCAGGCCGGAGAGGATGAAGAAGATCACCGCCGGATGCGGGACCTTGTTGCCGACCGTCTCGACGATGTCGAGCAGCCTTTGCAGCGCCGTCTTTTGCGTTTCGACGAGGACGATCGGCGGTCCTGCGCGGCTGGGCTCGCTCATGGCTAAAAGCGCCAGCCGGTCTTGAGCACCAGGCCGGCGAGCCACTGGCTGTAGCTGCCGCCCGAGACGTTCGACCAGTTGCGCTCGAACAAGACCAGAAAGTCGACGGCGGGGCTGCCCAGCGCCCGCGCCGTGTTCTCGCCGCCGACCCAGCGGCTCGGAACGACGTATTCGAGAATGGCGGTCGGCTCGATGGTCAGGTCGCGGCGGCCGACCGTGTTGGTGGTGTCGAACCACCGCTGCGTCGTCATCGCCGAGAAGCTGGCGTTCCACTCGTCCGAGATGACCCAGGCCGCCGAGGGACTGAGGAACAGCGCGTAGGACTGCGGCGCGGGGCTGCGAAACCGCCGCTGGCCGCCGGCGGCGAAGCCGAACGACCAGACCGCTGCCGACCCGCTGTCGGGCGAGGCTGACAGCCGGTTGAAGGCGCCGTCGAAATTGAACACCTTGTCGACGCCGAGGTTGAGGTCCTGGCGGGTGGCGAAATTGTGCGCCAGCGTCGGATCGAAATCCATCCTCGGGACGTAGGCCAGGAACGGCGAGAACCCCTGATCGTCGCCGGGCGGCGTGTATTGCAGCCGCGCCGAAGTGCGGAAGTAGTCGATGTCGGCATTGCTTTGATTGGCGAACCTCTCCCATTCGAGGCCGGCGGCGCCGGAAAACCGGATCGGGCTGATCGAACAGCTGGCTCGCCCAGCCGAGGCGCACCACCGGGGTTCCGCTCAACGCCGCGGTCCCGCCCGAGCTGCGGAACAAGGGGTTGGAGTTCAGAAACAGCGGCGCCAGGGCGTTGAGCGTGAACCGCGGCGCGGGCGTCGGCTGCTCGACGCCGGGGGCGGTGGCGAAATCGTTGTCCTGCGGGACCGGCGTCTTCCGGTTCGGGGTCGCCAGGATCGAATTGATCAGTCCCGGATTGCCGATCAGATCGGCGTTGCCATGGACGGACTGCGCCGCTGCCGGACGCCCCGCCGCCGCGGCGAGCAGCACAATGGCCGCGAATATGGCCGTCGCGCCGCTATTGGGCTTGGTCGCCGAGCGTGTGACAGACTCGGCTGCACCGCCGCCTTGCGTGCTTCGAGACGCGCCCTTTGGGCGCTCCTCAGCATGAGGTATTCCATTGATGGCATTAGGAAAGATCCTCATCCCCGGCCTGCGCCGGGGCAGGCTCTGAGGAAGCCGCGCACGCGGCTGTCTCGAAGAGCCTGCCCCCGGCGAAAGCGGGGGACGCACGGCGCCGATCCGGCGGATTTCCATAATTTCAGCGCTCTTTCGTCACGCCGGCCCGCATCATCAATAATCGACCGGGTCGCGGATGATCGGGCAGGTCATGCAATGGCCGCCGCCGCGGCCGCGTCCAAGTTCGCTGCCGGAGATCGTGACGACCTCGATGCCTTCCTTGCGCACCAGCGTGTTGGTGTAGGTGTTGCGGTCATAGGCGAAGACCACGCCCGGCGAGGCGCAGACGAGGTTGGCGCCGCTGTCCCACTGCGTGCGCTCACGCATATAGGCGTTGCCGCCGGTCTCGACCACGCGCAGCTTTTTCAGGCCGAGCGCTTCGGCGACCACGTCGACGAACGGCTTTTCGTCCTTTCTGCAGCTCGATCCCGCTCGGATTGTCGGCCGGCCGGTAGGAGAACGCGGTGATGCTGTTGACGATGTCGGGATAGAGCAGCACGCAGTCGCGGTCGGCGAAGGTGAAGACGGTGTCGAGATGCATCGCGGCGCGCAGCCGCGGCAGCGCGGCGACGATGACCCGCTCGACCGCCTTTTTCTGAAACAGGGCCGCCGCGAGCTGGCTGATCGCCTGGCGCGAGGTGCGCTCGCCCATGCCGATCAGCAGATTGCCTTTGCCGATCGGCATCACGTCGCCGCCTTCAAGGGTGGCGAGCCCATGATCCTCGGTCGGGTCGCCCCACCAGATGTTGACCTTGCCCGCGAAGTCGGGGTGGAACTTGTAGATCGCGGTGACGAGGATCGTTTCCTCGTGGCGCGCCGGCCAGTAGAGCGGGTTGACGGTGACGCCGCCGTAGATCCAGCAGGTGGTGTCGCGGGTGAAGATCGTGTTCGGCAATGGCGGCAGCAGGTATTCGGTGATGCCGGCCGCTTCGCGCACGAGCTTCAGCATCTCGCCGCCATGGGTCTCCGGGAAGTCGTAGGTCGAGAGGCCGCCGATCAGGGTTTCGGCCAGCTCGCGGTTCGGCAGGCCTTCGAGATAGCTCTTAATCTCGTCGACGAGGCCGAGCCCGACCTGGTTCGGCACGACCTGGTTGTCGAGGATCCATTTCTTCGCTTCGGGCAGCGCCACCGTCTCGGTCAACAGGTTGTGCATCTCGACAACCTCGACCCCGCGGTCGCGCATCTTCTGCATGAAGTCGAAATGGTCGCGCCGGGCGACATCGACCCAGATCACGTCGTCGTACAACAGCTCGTCGCAGTTGGAGGGGGTCAGGCGCTGGTGCGCGCGGCCGGGCGCGCAGACCATCACCTTGCGCAGCTGCCCGACCTCGGAATGGACGCCGAAGGGAGTCGATGATCCGGTAGTTGCGGCCATGTGAACCTCCGTTGCATTCACTACCCGTCATACCGGCGAAGGCCGGCATCTACGGCGGAAATGGGTCCCGGCCTTCGCCGGGAAACGAAATCGGCGTTAAGCCTCTAAATCGTGATGTAGCCGGTCGCGAGCCCGTGGATGCCGATGACGGCGCCGACGAGCACGACCAGAAAAACCACCCACTCGACCGGCGTGAAGAGCTGCCTGTTCTGCTCGCGCCGCGCCCAGAAGTAGAGCAAGGTGCCGGGTGCATAGATGATCGCCGAGAGCAGCAGAAACTTCATGCCGCCGGCGAAGATCAGGAACGCCGTATACACCGTGGCGATTACAGCGATCTTCAGGTCGCGGCTGCGCTCCTGCGGCCTCGTCTGATAGGTCTCGCCGCGCTGCGAGATCAGCAGCCCGTACCCGGCGACCAGCAGGTAGGGGATCAGCGACATCGAGCTGCACAACTTCAGCGCCAGCGTAAACGCATCCTCCGAGAACAAGGTGCTGATGACGAAGAGCTGGACGATGATGTTGCTGAGCCACAGAGCGGCGGCCGGAACCTTGTTCTGGTTCTCGGTGGCGAAGATTCTCGGCATGTCGTCGGTCTTCGCCGCGTTGAACAGCACCTCCGCGGCGATCATCTGCCACGCCAGGTAGGCGCCGAGCACCGATACGATCAGCCCGAGGCTGATAAAGACCAGGCCCCAATGCCCGACCACGGCCTCCAAGACCGTCGCCATCGAGGGCTGCCGCAAGCCGGCGATCCCGGCCCGCGGCAGCACCGCGTAGGAGAGCAGGGTGACGAGCACCATCAGGCAGGTCACGCCGGCGAAGCCGAAAATCGTCGCCGTGCCGACATCCGAGCGCTTCTGCGCATAGCGGGAATAGACGCTCGCGCCTTCGATGCCGAGGAAGACGAACACGGTGACCAGCATCGTCGCGCGCACCTGCTCGAACAGGCTGGTTTCGGGCATCCCCTCGCCGCCCCAAAAATTCGCGGCAAACAGATGCCCTTTGAAGGCGACCGCGAGGATCAGGATGAACAGCAGGATCGGCACGATCTTGGCGACCGTGACGATCTTGTTGATCGCGGCGGCCTGCTGCACCCCGCGCAGCACGGTGAAGTGAAAGATCCAGATGCCGACCGAGGAGACCGCGACCGCGGCGAGGGTGTCGCCGTTGCCGAAGATCGGGAAAAAGGCGCCGAGCGTCGATTTGATCAGAACCCAGTAAAAGGTATTTCCGAGGCAGGCGCTGGCGAAATAGCCGATCGCCGACAGGAACCCGAGATAGTCGCCGAACCCGGCCTTGGCGTAGGCATAGACGCCGGCGTCGAGGTCGGGCTTGCGCTCGGCGAGCGCCTGAAACACGCGCGCCAGCATGTACATGCCGACCGCGGCGATGGTCCACGCGACGATCGCGCCGAACACGCCGGTCGCCGCGCCGAAGGTCCGCGGCAGCGAGAAGATGCCGGCGCCGACCATCGAGCCGACCACCATCGCGGTCAGCGCGAACAGAGAGAATTTCTGCGTCTGCCCGGACGCCGCCGCCGGCGCGGCCGCCGGGGCGCCTGTGAGAACCTGTTGGCTTTCCATCGCAACTTCCCCCGAAACCAAAGCGCGCCCGCGGATTGGACCGGTCTGGGCTACTGCACAGCTCGAGCGCGCAGCCGCGTGTATTCCTCACTCGAAATCGCATTCGATTGTTTCAACCGTTCGAGCTTTTCGAGCTCGTCGGCGACGCTGAAGCCGACCACCTGGCGAACCTCGTCGCGGGCTTGCTGAGCCCTTTGGGTTTGCCGCTCCGCCATGCCGCGGCCCTGCGAGATAAGGTAGCCGAACACCGCCAAATAAGGGAGCACGATCAGCACGACAACCCAAATCGTCTTGCCCACGCCGGAGATGTCGCGCCGCCGGAACAGGTCGCCGAACACCGTGATCAGCAACCAGAACCAAACCACGAAGATAAATATCGAAAAGGCATCGGCCAGAAAGTTGGGGAAAGTGAAACCGCCGGCGAACAACATTTTAACCTCCGATTTCTACAGGCGCCGTCCGCGCCGCCTGCAATGACTCTTCCTTGGTTTCGTCGAACCAGCTGCGCAGCACCGTGCCGCCGACGCCGCGCAGGCCGGCCAGCACCTTGTCGGTCGTCGTCTTGCGGATCCGCAGGAGCAGCGCGGCGTTGCCGGATTGCAGCGTTCTCGCAACCTGCTTGACGAATTCGTCGTTGACGCCGAGATCGGTCAGCCGGCCGTCAAGCGCGCCGGAAGGCGGCGCCATCAAAACCAGCCTGATCAGCGCGCCCCAGAACATCCCCGGCGCCACACCCTGCGCCGCGGGCTGGAGCAGCTGGTTGAGCTTCATCCGCCCGGTTGCGTCCCTGACCGCGATGACGGCATCGCCCGGCTCGATCAGGTATTCCTCCTGCATGGCGAGCAGGATCTCGCGCACGCCCTCCGCCTTTGCTTCGGTCGGGAACTCGATGACGAGCAGATCGGACATGGCCAGGTCCTCCATGCACCGGGGCCAGGCGACGGCATCATGACGGCCGTGCAGGCAGCCAGCGCCGCGGTCTTGAACCTCATCCTTCCAACCTCGATTCGCGCCGCCATCCGGACCGCCGCCGCCGGTCTTGGCCTGCGGCTGCCGGGCGCACTGTATTAGGGTCGGGGCGCCGGGGATGAGCCTGGAATCCTGGAAGGCGACCGGGCGTCCCAATCTTGGAGCAAATTTCGATCGAGTAGGTTTGCAACTTTGACGAGATTGCTTCGCTTCGCTCGCAATGACAACATTTATCCTTGTCATTGCGAGGAGCGCAGCGACGAAGCAATCTCGATCCGACCATGCAACCCGATAGAAATCCGCTCTAGCCGCGCTGCGCGGCGGCCCTCGTCACCGGGTCGGGGCAAGGATGTGGACGCGCCGCCCGGCGCGCCCGGCGGGACGCTCAGAATCCGCGCAGGAGCTCGCTGAAGTCGGCGTCTTCCGACGGGGCGCGGCGTTGCGGCGCGGCCGGCGGCGCCAGCCCGGCCTGGGCGGCCGATCGCGCTTCGCCGGGGCTGCAGCCGATCTCCCGCTTGAAGACGCGGCTGAAGCTCGAAGGGTCGGCGAAGCACAAATCCTCGGCGATCGCCGAGATCGTCCTGGCGTCGGCCGGATCGGACAGCACGGCGCGCGCCTCGAAGAGACGCTGGCGCTGAATGTAGCGAGCGACGCCGCCCTCGTCCTCGAACAGCAGATAGAGGTTGGACCGGGACATCCCGACGAGGCGGCACAGCGTGTTCGGCCCCAAGGTCGGCGTCCGCAGGTGCCTGTGGACCGCCCGGCGCACCCGGTCCTTGCGGCCGAGGTCGATCTGCCGCCGGGCGACGGCGACCCGCTCGGCCGACGGCGCGACCGCGGCGGCGACCATCGCGCCCGCGGCATTGGCGAGCCGGGGGCCATCAGCCTCGCTCACGGCCGGGAGGCGGCGCTCCACCGCCATCATGTAATCGCCGAGCAGATGCCCCAGCGGCGTGTCCAGGACCGACCCGCAGGCAGCATCGAGCACGGGCGCCTGGTCCGGGAAGGCGTCGCGCGACAAGAGGATTTGAATTCTGTCGACATGCGTCCGCTCGTGCCGGAATTCCTGTCCCAACGACCAGATGAACGGCACCCTCGCGGGAACTTCGAGCGTGCGTCCCGCCGTGTCGGCGAGATGCGCGCCGCGAATGCAATAGCTGACGACCCAGTGGTCGACGGGGTCGCGCCGGAGATTGCCCCTTGCCCGCACCACATCAACGGATGGCGCGGAGGTTCGGCTGAGCGCCAGCCCGCCCAGCTTCCAGAGCTGGATTTCGGCCGGAAACCCGTCGCCGACCGGACCCTTCGGCACGAGGTCGAGAACCGGCCGATACCACTCGCGCCAAGCCTCGAGCTGATCGCGCGGGGGCAGCGGCCGCGTCGAGTAGCTGTCCGGTGTCATCGTCTATACCCGTCCGAGCCGCCTCATGCCGCCGATTCCGCCAGAGCCGGAACGGCCGGCGCCGGACGCGCCATACGAATGATCAGCTTTTCCAGCTCCACGACAAGGAAGAACACGAGGCCGCCGACGAACAGCCACGGCCACACCCGGAGCGGGATCGCCTCGGTCTCGAAGAGCTCCTGAAACGGCGGCGTATAGGTGAACAACAGCTGCAGGACGACGACCGCGGCGATCCCCATCGCCAGATATTTGTTGCCGAGATGCGCCTTGAGCGACAGCGACGAATCGAGCTTGTAGCGGCTGTTGAGCAGATAAAAGACCTGCCCGATGACGAGCGCATTGACCGCGACCGCCCGCCCCAGCTCGTCGGAGGCGCCCTGCGACTTCATCCAGAAGAACGCCCACAGGGTGAGCGCGAGCAGCGCCAGCCCGACGAAGACGACGCGCCACAGCCCAAAGCCGTCGAGGATCGGGCGGTCGACCGCGCGCGGCTGCCGCTGCATCACGTCGAGCTCGTGCGGCTCGAACGAGATGACGAGCCCGAGCGCCACCGAGGTCACCATGTTGACCCAGAGGATCTGCGGCGCGGTGATCGGCGCGGTAAAGCCGATAAAGATCGCCGCCATGATGACGAGCGCCTGGGCGACGTTGGTCGGCAGCATGAAGAGCATGGCCTTTTCGATGTTGTTGTAGACGGTGCGCCCTTCTTTGACGGCGGCGGTGATCGACGCGAAATTGTCGTCGGCCAGCACCATCTCGGCCGCCTCCTTGGTGACCTCGGTGCCTTTGATCCCCATCGCCACGCCGACATCGGCCTTCTTGAGCGACGGCGCGTCGTTCACCCCGTCGCCGGTCATCGCCACGACCTGCTTATTGGCTTGGATCGCCTTGACGAGGCGGAGCTTGTGCTCGGGGCTGGCGCGCGCGAAGACATCGACCTCGCGGACCCGCTCCTGCAAGGTCGCGGTGTCCATATCCTCGATTTCGGCTCCGGTGATCGCGGTTGCCCCGTCGCCGATCCCCAAGAGCTTGGCGATCGCGGCCGCGGTGATCCGGTGGTCGCCGGTGATCATCGTCACCCGGATGCCGCCCGCGTGGCATTCCGCCACCGCCTCGATGGCTTCCTTGCGGGGCGGGTCGAGCAGGCCGATGAGCCCGAGCAGAACCAGGTTCTTCGGCAGGTCGGAGGGAGCAAGGTTGCCCGCGGCGAGCCCCGGCTCCGCGGACCAGGCGAGCGCCAGCACGCGCTCGCCCTGCGCCGCGAGCGCGTCCGACGCCCTCTCGAAACGGGCGCGATCGAGAAGCCCCGGCGGCCCGTCGCTGCTCGCCTGGCGATCGCAATGCTCGAAGATCGCCTCCGGCGCGCCCTTGACCAAAAGGAGCTGCTTGCCGGCGCTGTCCCGGTGCAGGGTCGCCATGAACCGGTGCTCCGATTCGAACGGGATCGCATCGAGCCTCGGATAGGCGGTCTGCTCGGCTTGCCGTTCGAGGCCGAGCTTGCTGCCGAACGGGTAGAGAGCCCCCTCGGTCGGGTCGCCTTCCACCTTCCAGGCGCCTTCTTCCCGGCGGATTTCGGCATCGTTGCACAGCATCGAGACGCGCCCCATCAGCTCGAGGACCGGATCCTCCCCTGCCGGCGCCCCGTCCTTCAGCACCTCGCCTTCGGGTGCGTAGCCCTGGCCGGTGACCTTGTAGGCCGATCCGGCCGTAACCGCCGACACCACCATCATCTCCATCAGGGTCAAGGTGCCGGTCTTGTCGGAGCAGATCCGCGACACCGAGCCCAGGGTCTCGACCGCCGGCAGCCGGCGGATGATGGCGTTGCGCCGGGCCATGCGCTGCACGCCGATCGCCAGGGTGACGGTGATCAGCGCCGGCAGCCCCTCCGGGATCACCGACACCGCGATGCTGACGACCGCCTGAAAAATCGGGATGAAATCCATCCCCCGGACCCATCGTCCATAGGCGAAGACGAGCGCGCCCACCACCGCGATCACGGCGGTGATCGCATACCCGAAGCTCTTGATCTGGCGTAAGAGCGGCGTGTCGAGCGCGCTCACCCCGGCCATCAGCTGGTTGATCCGTCCGAGCTCGGTGTCGCTGCCGGTGGCGACGACCACACCCTTGCCGCGGCCGGACGAGACCAAGGTCCCGGAGAAGGCCATGCCTTCCCGATCGCCGACCGTGGCCTTCTCAGCGACCGCGCCGGTGGTCTTGTCGATCGGCACCGATTCCCCGGTCAGCGCCGCCTCTTCGGTCCGCAGGTTCTTTACCTCGACGAGGCGGAGGTCGGCCGGGATGCGGTCGCCCGATTCGAGCAGCACCACGTCGCCCGGCACCAGCTCCTCGGCTGCGATCAGGCGGGTCTCGCCGCCGCGCACCGCCCGCGCCTCGGCGGAAAGCATGTTGCGGATCGAATCGAGCGCCTTCTCCGCCTTGCCCTCCTGAAGGAACCCGAGCAGGGCGTTGATGACCACCACCCCCAGGATGACCGCGGCGTCGAGCCACAGGCCGACCATCAGCTTCACAAAGCCGGCGCCGAGCAGCACGTAGACCAGGACGTTGTTCACCTGAGCCAGGAACCGCTTCAGCGGCCCCCGCTTCTTCCCCTCCGGCAGGCGGTTGGGGCCGTGCTCGGCAAGGCGCCGCGACGCCTCGCCGGCGTCGAGCCCGTTGGCCGGGTCCGTCCGCAGCCGGCCGATGACCTCAGCGGCCGCGACGGCATGCCAGGGCGCCGCCGCCGTCTCGGGCGCGACGCGCGCTGCTTCAGACATGTTCATCCCTTTCCCGCCGATCGCCTTGGCCGCCCTACGCGGTCTCCGCGACAAACCGCAGGCCTTTGAGCGACGCCACATCGTCGTAGGCGCCCTTCATCGAGCGGTCGGGGAGCTTCACCTTCTCACGCGGCACTTTTTTGTAGGGGATCTGGTCGAGCAGGTGGCGGATGCAGTTGAGGCGCGCCCGCCGCTTGTCGTCCGAGCGGATGATGTGCCAGGGCGCGAAATTCGTGTTGGTCGCCGCGAACATCGCGTCGCGCGCCCGCGAGTACTCGAACCATTTGCTCCGCGAGGCCAGATCCGTCGGGCTCAGCTTCCATTGCCGCACCGGATCCTCGATGCGGGCCAGAAACCGTCGCTTCTGCTCTTCGTCGCTCACTTCCAGCCAGTATTTGATCAGCTGGATGCCGCCATCCGCGATGAACACCTCGAACTCGGGGCAGACCTGGAGGAAGCGGCGGTATTGCGCATCGGTGCAAAAGCCCATGACGTGCTCGACGCCGGCCCGGTTGTACCAGCTGCGGTCGAAGATCACGATCTCGCCGGCCGTCGGCAGGCGCGTCACGTAGCGCTGATAATACAATTCCCCCTTCTCGCGGTCGGACGGCGCCGGCAGCGCCACGACGCGGAACACGCGGGGGCTGACCCGCGCGGTGATGGCCTTGATCGCGCCGCCCTTCCCGGCCGCGTCGCGACCTTCGAAGATCACGACCACGCGCAGGCCCTCGTGCCGGACCCAATCCTGCAGCGCGCACAGCTCCACCTGCAGCTTGCGCAGCGCTTTTTCATATTCCTTGCGCTTCATCGGCTTCTTGGTGTCGCTCATCGATCCTCCCTGCTCAGGAAAGGCCCGGCCGGCCGCCGGCGATTTCCAACGATTTAGCCAGACGCCATGCGCGGTTGAGGGCGCCGTCGGCCCAGGCCAGCGTTTCGATCGCCACGCGGGCCGCCGCCACCGGCACGCGTTGCAGCGCCACGTCTTCCAATGTCTGCTCGCGTCCGGCTTTGCGTTCGGCGGCGAGTTGAAGCGAGGCGGCTTCGAGCGCCTCGACAGTGGCCGGATCGGCCGGCGCCGCGGCGTCCTGCGTCGCGCCGAGCCATGCGGCAAGCGCCTGCCCCCCCGCCTCGAAACCGGCCGGCGGCCGCCAGCCGCCGTCGAGCGGCGGGATCTGCGTCAGATCGTCATGCAGCCGCGAGAGATGATCGAGCGCGTGGGAGAGCCGGACCAGACGGGGCTCGAATGAGCCCATGTCGAGGGTTTCGAGCGACAGCGCTTCGAGAAAATCCTCGATCTGGCGGACCGCCTCGACCGGCGGCTCGTAGCGGACGGGTTCGCCGGCGAGCCGGCGGCGCAGGGCGTCGCCGGACCGGCGCGCAAGCTCCAGAACCGCCCGCCAGGCGGCCTCCAGCGCGACCGCGCCGCCCGCTTCGGCGAGGGTGGGGTCGAGCCGGGCGACAGCCGTCTCGGCCCCTCTCCCGGATATCGCGACGATCAATCGCGAGAAGCCGTCGAGCCACGGGTAGAACGCGGCGACCCCGGCGAGCTTGAAGATGCTGCTGAATGCGGCCAGCGCAAGCACCCCGTCGGGGTCATCGAGCCGGTAGCCCACCCACTGCGCCGCCGCCGCCAGCGGTCCGAGCAGCAGGATCCCGAGAACGCCGACGGTGACATTGTAGACGATGTGCGCCAACGCCGCGCGCCGCACCGCGAGCCCGGCGCCGATCGCCACCAGGGCGCTCGTCGCGGCGGTTCCCACACTCTGCCCGACGATCATCGCGCAGCCTTGGATAAAGGTCAGCGAGCCCGCATGCAGCGCGACCAAGGTCGTCGCCGCGGCGGCGCTCGAGCTCTGCATGACGATCGACATCAGGATCCCGATCCCCGCGAGAACCCATCGCGCGCCCGGGCCGTTCCCGCCAACGGCGTCGAGGTTCCAGGAAATGCCCTCCATCCCGGTCTGCAGGTATTCGATGCCGATGAAGAGCAGTCCGAAGCCCGCCAAAATCGCGCCCAGCGATCGCGCTTTGCCCTTGGCGATCAGCCACAAAAAGGCGCCGGCCCCGACCATGGGCATGGCGAAAGCGGAAATCCGCAGGCGAAAGCCGAAGATCGCCACCAGCCACGGCGTCGAGGTCGTGCCGAAGGTCGCGCCGATGATGACCCCGACCGCCTGCGAGAAGGTGACGAGGCCCGCGCTGACAAAGCCGATGACGGTGAGCGTGGTGGCGGTCGAGGATTGGATCGCGACCGTAAACACCGCTCCCGACACGATTGCGCTCAAGCGACCCGAAACGAGGGTTTGCAGCGCCCGGCGCAGCGAATCGCCGGCGAGGCCCTTCAGGCCTTCCGTCAGGTGGTGGATCCCGAGCAGAAACAGGCCGATGCCGCCCACGAGGGTCACAGCGGAGGCGGTGCTCATCGGCGACTCTTCGCGGAAATTGCCGGGTCCCGGCGGCGCGGAGCTTGTGTCGCAAAGCTGTCAGGGGTCATCGCCGCATGCTTTCCATCGCCGACGGGCCGCATCGCGTCGAAGATCAACGCCGGCGGTCAATCTTCGGATACGCCCGGCCTAAAGGCAAAGACGCGATAAGCACGACATTTGTCACTACAGACAACGCATCAGCCAAATCTTCTAAGCATTTGTCTCCCTGATTACCGAGTCCCGGCAACAGCGGCTCGCCAAGAGCATGATTTGAAATCCAGCTCGACAGAGCGGATGCCATTGATTGCAAATTGGCGTGCTTGTCAATCCGATTTCTGCAAGCCCGTCCGAGCCCGCGGGCGCCGCGCAAGCGAGTCGATCGGCGCCGATCTGGCGCAGCCGGGTCTGGCCATTCAATGTTGTTGAGATTATCTCCCTCGCCCCGCTTGCGGGGAGAGGGGCGGGGTGAGGGGCTGCTTTTCGCGCTCGGCAAGCAGCACGTGGAGAACTCCGTGCGGATTGCGACGCCAAATGTGTCCACAACACAATTTCTGCGGGCGTGAGCACGCGCCGCAACAATCGTACCCGCTCGGCGCGCTGTCGGTCCCTACCCTGCGACGCGTCGATCCCGGCGCTTGAAAGGCCGGCCCCTCATCCCGACTCTCTCCCCGCAAGCGGGGCGAGGGAGGCTGCACGTTATCCGCATCGCAGGTTCCCTCGCTATGATAGCCGCCGGCGCCGGGCGCGTTGCCGCGGCGCGGCGAAAACAGAAAAATCCAAGGGTTGAGGCGCCAAGGGCCGAACGGGGGCCGACGATCGGCTGCGCGATTTTCCGAGGTTTTACAAGGCGCGGGCAGGCGCGGGAGACGGCGATGGACCGGCGGACGAAAAAGATCATCAAGCTGGCGCTGCAAGGCGGCGGCTCGCACGGCGCCTTCACCTGGGGCGTCCTCGACCGGCTGCTGGAGGACGAGCGCATCGGCATCGAAGGGGTCAGCGGCACTTCCGCCGGCGCAATGAATGCGGTCGCCTTCGCCGACGGCATGGCCCGCGGCGGTGCGGCCGAAGCGCGCGCCTGCCTGGAAAAATTCTGGTCGGCTACGAGTGCTGTGGCCCGGTCGAGCCCGATCCGGCGCTCCGCCCTCGACATCTTCATGGGCAATTGGAGCCTCGATGCGTCGCCCGGCTACCTGGTGATGGACCAGCTGTCGCGCCTGTTTTCGCCCTACGACCTGAACCCGCTCGATTTCAACCCATTGCGCCAGGTCGTCGCCGATTGCATCGATTTCGGCCGGGTCAACGACGCCGGCGGCGTAAAGATCTTCCTGACCGCGACCAATGTCCGCACCGGCAAGCCGAAAATCTTCCGGCAGCCGGCGATCACGCTCGACAGCGTGATGGCCTCGGCCTGCCTGCCGTTTTTATATAAGGCGGTCGAGATCGACGGCGAGGCCTATTGGGACGGCGGCTATATGGGCAATCCAGGGCTCTTTCCGCTGGTCGACGAATGCGATCCCGGCGATGTGGTGCTGATCCAGATCAACCCGTTTTATCGCCCGGACATCCCGCGAACCGCCCGCGACATCCAGAACCGGCTGAACGAGATCACCTTCAACGCCAGCCTGTTGAAGGAGCTGCGCTCGCTCGCCTTTCTGTGGGAGATCATCCATTACGAGAACCTCGAGCGCGAGCGCTATCGCGACGTGCGCATCCATTCGATCTACGACGAGAAGACGATGCTGGCGCTCGGCGCCTCCAGCAAGCTCAACGCCGAATGGGCGTTCCTGACCTATCTGCGCGATCAGGGCAGAAAAGCCGCAGAGGCCTGGCTGTCGCAGCATTTCGACGACCTCGGCGTCCGCAACACCCTCGACCTCTCATGGATCTACGCCGAGAGCCTGCGGCCCGCGCATCTGCCGGAAGAGGCCGAGCGGAATGAGGCGATCGGCGCGGCGCCGCGATGAGGTGGGGGATTCCAGGGCGCTCGCCGCCTCCCGCCTCACCCTCCCACCCCCACCCTTCCCTCCCCCGCTCGCGGGGGAGGGTCAGGGTGGGGGCGGTACCCTCCCTCTCCCCTCTGAAGGGCGGAGAGGGCAAGTCCGGCGGCCTTCGAAAGCCGGTAAGGCTGGAACCATTCCCACCGGCCGAAACGGTGTGAGGCGATGGGGCTCTTCGGCATTCTCCTGGGCCTGGCGCTGATCGTCTGCCTGGCGTACCGGGGATGGAGCATCCTGCTGCTCGCCCCGGCGGCGGCGCTGATTGCCGCCGGCTTTTCGGGAGGGCCGCTCCTCGCCCATTGGACACAGACCTTCATGGGCAACGCCGCCGCCTTCGTGGCGCAGTTCTTCCCGCTGTTCCTGCTGGGCGCCGTGTTCGGCAAGCTGATGGAGGACAGCGGCTCGGTTTCGGCCATCGCCGCGTTCATGACCGAGCGGCTGGGTCCGCGCCGCGCGATGCTGACCGTCGTGCTGGCCGGCGCCCTGGTTACCTATGGCGGGGTCAGCCTGTTCGTCGCCTTCTTCGTGCTGGCGCCGATGGCGCAGGCGGCGTTCCGCGCGGCGGCGATCCCGCGCCGGCTGATGCCGGCGGCGATCGCCTTGGGCACCTCGACCTTCACGATGTCGGCCTTGCCGGGAACCCCGGCGATCCAGAACGCGATCCCGATCCCGTTTTTCGGCACGACGCCCCTGGCGGCGCCCGGGCTCGGGGTCATCGCCGCCGCGATCATGCTGGGCTTTGGCCTGTGGTGGCTGGGCCGCGCCGAAGCCGCCGCCCGCCGCAACGGCGAGGGCTACGGCGCCGAGACTGCGGCCGCGCCCGAGGCCGCAGCGAGCGATGAGCTGGTGCGCGAGCGCGCCACCACCGCGCGCGAGTTCGATCCCGCCGAGATCGGCCGCGGCCGACCGGGCGGCGAGCCGCCGCCGATCCTGCCGGCGGCGCTGCCGCTGCTGGTGGTGGTCGCCGTCAACGTCTCGATGTCGCTGTTTATCCTGCCCCGCCGGGACTTCGCCTATCTGGCCGAGGAGCAGTGGGGGGCGACCTCGCTGTCGGCGGTCAGCGGCGTGTGGGCGGTGGTGACCGCGCTCGGCGCGGCGATCGCCGCGGTGGTGGCGCTGAATTGGCGCCGCCTGCCGTCCCTGCGCCGGACCATGGACGCCGGCGCCAACGCCTCGGTCCTGCCGGTGCTCAGCGTCGCCAGCCTCGTCGGCTTCGGCGCGGTGGTCGCCGCGGTCCCCGCCTTCGCGATGGTGCGCGACTGGCTGTTGTCGATCGAGGGCGGCCCCCTCGTCTCGCTGGCGGTCGCCACCAACGTGCTGTCGGCGCTGACCGGATCGGCCTCGGGCGGGCTGACGATCGCGCTCGAAGCCTTGGGCGAGACCTACCGCCGCCTCGCGCTGGAGCAGGGCATCGATCCGGCGCTGCTGCACCGCATCGCCGTGATCAGCGCCGGCACCCTCGACAGCCTGCCGCAGAACGGCGCCGTCGTCACCCTGCTGGCGGTGTGCGGCGCAACCCACCGCGAGAGCTATTTCGACATCGTGATGGCGGTGATCGTCGGCCCGCTCATCGCGCTCGCCGCGGTCATCGGGCTCGGCGCGTCGCTCGGCTCGTTCTGAGCCTTCGGTTATTGCACCGCCCGCGCGCGCAGCCGGGTGTATTCGTCGCTGGAGATCGAGCCCGAATTTTTCAGCCGATCCAGCTTTTCGAGCTCGTCGGCGACGCTGTAGCCGACCATGTGGCGCAGCTGCTCGCGGGCGTGCTGCGCCCGCTCGCCCTGGCGCTCGGCCATGCCGCGGCCCTGCGAGATCAGGTAGACGAACACCCCGATATAGGGGAACACGACCAGCACGATGACCCAGATCGCCTTGGCCCAGCCGGACACGTCGTGCCGGCGGAACAGGTCGCCGATCACGCTGATCAGCAGCCAGAACCACAGCACGAAGATAAAGACGGCAAGAACGTCGACCAGGAAGTTGCTGAAGCTGAAGCCGCCTTCGAACAACATGCGAGCCTCCCTTGCGTGGCTTGGGTGTTACAGATGAGGCGGCGGCAGATACCGCATCGCCGCCAAGAGAACCCCGACGGCAACGATGAGCATGCTGCCGGGACGGATCGTCAGATCGCGCCGCAGCAGCTCGATCTGGCTGCTCACCCCCGCGATTTCCCCTTTGAGCTCACCCCGCAGCGCGGCGATTTCCCCTTTGAGCTCACTGCTCAGCGCGGCGATCTCGGCCTTCAGCTCCGTCCGCACCCCGGCGATCTCCACCCGCACCGCACCGATGTCGGCAGCCGTCGCAAGGTCGGCGCCGGACATGGCGTCGGCCAACGCCTCGGCGGTATCGCCTGCCTGCTTCGGCGGGAAGCCGGCGCTTTCCAGCCGGCGAGCCAGCTTCAGCGTGTCGAACGGAACCGCACCCATGCAGCAAGCTTAGGGCGTGCAACCGCCGATGTCGAGTTGGCGGCTGGCCAGCCCCCGGCCTCACCGCTCCGGCAATCCTGCCTTGCGCAGGCCATCCGCATATACAGCCACGATTTCGGGCGGCAAATTTCTCGCTGCCTGCGCCTCGAAAGCGGCGATCGTCGTCAGCCTCGATCCCAGCTCGAGCAGCCGCCCGAGGCATTCGCGCCGCATTTCAGGCGCCGGCGGGACGCCGATGACCTTGCTTGTTCGCAGCCCGACGATATGCATTCATGGGACCGCGCCGCCGTCACGAGGCGGCGGACGTCCTCTGGTCATGGGCTCGGCAATGCATCCTCGTCTCCTGCTTGCTTCGGCGCTCGGTCTGGCGCTCGTCGTCGGCCTCGGAGTCCACGCGGCGTCGGCCGCCGATCCCGCCCCCGCGGCGCCCGCCGCCGGCGCCGCGGCGGCGACCCCGATGCCGCCGGCCAACCAGGTCGTGGCGCGGGTGGACGGGGTCGAGCTCTATTTCTCCGATGTCGAGGCGGCGCAGCAAAGCCTGCCGCCGCAGGCGCAAAAGCTGCCGCTCGATTCGATCTACCCGATCCTGCTCGACCGGCTGGTCGACGCCGCGCTGATCGCCGAGGCCGGCCGCAAGGAGCATCTCGATCAGGACCCCGAGGTGCAGCGCCGCCTCAAGCTCTATCAGGACCGCCTGATCCAGCAGGCCTACATCGAGCGGGCGGTAAAGGCGGCCGCGACCGAGGACCGGCTCAAAGCGCGCTATGAAGTCCTGCTCAAGGAAAAGCCGGCGCGCGAGGAAGTGCACGCCAGCCACATCCTGGTCAAGACCGAGGCGGAGGCGAAGTCGGTCATCGCCGAGCTCGACAAGGGGGCCGATTTTGCCGCGCTCGCCAAGAAATACTCGACCGACCCCGGCGGCGCCTCGGGCGGCGACCTGGGCTATTTCGGCCGCGACGACATGGTGCCGGAATTCGCCGCCGCCGCCTTTGCCCTGCCGGTCGGCAAATACACCGAGACGCCGGTCCAGACCAAGTTCGGCTGGCATGTGATCAAGGTCGAGGACCGCCGCAACGGCAAGCCGCCGACCTTCGAGGAGGCGCACGACGAGGTGAGCCGCCTGATCGCGCACGACGTCGTCGACGCGAAGCTGAACGAGCTGCGCGGCGCGGCCAAGATCGAAACCTTCGGCCTCGACGGCAAGCCGATGGCGCCTGAACCGGCGCCCGCGCCGAAGAAATAACGCAAAAGAAGCAAGAAGGAACGAGATGCCTGCGATTTCCCCGCTCGCTCCGGCGGGCTTTCCCGCCATGGCGCCGGTCGCCGGCGTGCGGCTCGCCGCCTTCCCCTGCGGCGTCCGCTATGCCGGGCGCGACGATCTGATGCTGGCCGAGCTGGCCCCGGGCAGCGCCGTCGCCGGCGTCCTGACCCGCTCGCTGACCGCCGGGGCGCCGGTGGCGTGGTGCCGCGAATGCCTTGTCGGCGGCAGGGCGCGCGCCATTGTCGTCAATTCCGGCAACTCCAACACCTTTACCGGGCGCGCCGGCCGGGAGGTCGTCGAGAAGACCGCGGCCACGGCGGCGCGGCTGCTGGGCTGCGGCCCGAACGAGGTCTTGATCTCCTCGACCGGGGTGATCGGCGAGCCGCCGCCGCCGGACAAGATCGCGGACGCGCTGCCGCAGATGATCCCGCTGTTGTCGGACGATGGCTGGGCGGCCGCGGCGCGGGCGATCACCACCACCGACACCTTTCCCAAGGGCGCCACGGCGACGGCGCGCATCGACGGCGTCGAGGTGCGGCTCAACGGCTTCGCCAAGGGCTCGGGGATGATCGCCCCGGACATGGCGACGATGCTCGCCTATGTCTTTACCGATGCGGCGTTGCCGGCCGAATTGCTGCGGCCGCTGCTCTCGGCCGCGGCCGACCGGTCGTTCAACTCGATCACCGTCGACGGCGACACCTCGACCAGCGACACCGTGCTCTTATGCGCCACCGGGCGGGCCCGGCACGGGGCGGTGGCGAGCCCCGGGGACCGCCGCCTCGGCGATTTCCGCCGGGCGCTCGACCGGGTGATGATCGACCTGGCGCAGCAGATCGTGCGCGACGGCGAAGGGGCCGGCAAATTCGTCACGATCGAGGTCACGGGCGCCGCCAGCCGCCGGGCGGCGCGCCGCATCGGGCTGGCGATCGGCAACTCGCCGCTGGTCAAGACCGCGCTCTCGGCCGGCGACGCCAATTGGGGCCGCATCGTCATGGCGGTCGGCAAGGCCGGCGAGAAGGCCGACCGCGACCGGCTGTCGATCTCGGTCGGCGGCATCGAGATCGCCGCCCGGGGCGGGCCGGTGCCGGGCTACGACGAGGCCCCGGTCGCCCGTCATATGAGCGGCCTCGAGGTCACGATCGCGGTCGATGTCGGCGTCGGCCGCGGCAAGGCGACGGTGTGGACCTGCGACCTGACCCACGGCTACATCGACATCAATGCCGGCTACCGCAGCTGAGCCGCCGCGCATCGTCCTGGTCGCGGCGGCGGCGTTGATCGACGCCGACGGCCGCGTGCTGCTGGCTCAGCGCCCCGCGGGCAAGGCGATGGCGGGGCTGTGGGAGTTTCCGGGCGGCAAGGTCGATCCCGGCGAGACGCCCGAGGCGGCCCTGATCCGCGAGCTCGGCGAGGAGCTCGGCATCGATGTCGCGGCGAGCTGCCTGGCCCCGTTCACCTTCGCCTCCCATGCCTATCCCGGCTTCCATCTGCTGATGCCGCTCTACGTCTGCCGCAAATGGTCGGGGATCGCGATGGCGCGCGAAGGCCAGCGCCTCGCCTGGGCGCGCCCTGCCCGCCTCGCCGACTACCCGATGCCGCCCGCCGACAAGCCGCTGGTCGCCATGCTCCGCGACCTCTTGGGGCCGTGATCGCATGGACGGGTCATTGCGAGCGCAGCGCGGCAATCTGGTTCCGTCGCGCTCTGCATCGCCGAGATTGCTTCGTCGCTGAGCTCCTCGCAATGACCCGGAAAACGCCTACCCCTTGAGCTCCATGTCCTCGTAGGACGGGAACGCGCTCATCCACACCTCGCCGATCGTGTCCTTGGCGATGCGCGGGCCGACCCCCATCAGGGCGCGAAAATCGTAGAGCGGCGCGTACATGACCCGGTCGATCGTCAGCTGCTGGATCTTGTCGAGGATTTCCCCGCGCTTCTTGCGGTCGCGCTCGCCTGCCTGCTCCTGAAACAGCGCGTCGATGTCGGGGTAGCCGCCATTGGCGTAGGCGCCCTTGGACTGAATGAACGAATCGACGCGGGTCGCGGCGTTGCCGGCGCTGCCCGACCCGGGCATGAACAGGGTGTGGAACTTGTGCTGCGCCCAGTCGGCATAGAATGCGGCGCGCTCCATCTGCCGTTGCCGCACACGGATGCCGACCGCGTTCAAATCGTTGACCACCGCCTCGGCGACGGTCGGGAACCCCGGGATCGCGGTGAACTCGCCGGCGTCGATGCCGTTGGGAAAGCCGGCCTCGGCGAGGAGCTGCTTAGATTTCTGCGGATCGTACGGCAACGCCTTGACTTGCAGCGCGAAATCCATGACCCGCGGGATGATCACCCCGGCCGGCGGGCAGAAGCCGAGGCAGGCCGCCTGATTGATCCCCTCGCGGTCGAGCGCGTAGTTGACCGCGAGCCGCAGCCGCTTGTCGTGCCACGGCGATTTCGGGTCCCACTGCTGCGGAAACTCGATCCACATGATCGAGGCGTGCTTGGTCGCCACGACCCTGAGGCCCGGCGTGTCCTTGATGCCCTGGGCGTCGACCCCGTCGAGCGCATAGGCCATGTCTGCTTCGCCGCTCTTCAGCATCAGCGCCCGCGCGGTGGCGTCCGGGACGCTGCGCATCACCAGGGTCTTGATGTGCGGGACGTGCCGCCAGTAGCCGGTAAAGGCCTCCAGCACCACCTCGACGCCGGGCTTGGTGCTGACGAACTTGTAGGGGCCGGCCCCGATCGGCTGCTTTTTGAAGCCCTCGTCGCCGACGCCGGAGAGGTATTTCTTCGGCACCACGATCCCGGCGGCGGTGGCGGTGGTGCCGTAAAAGGTCATGAAGTCGGGCCACGGCGCGTTCAGATGAAAGCGCACCACCCGCGGATCGACGATCTCGACCTCCTTGACGTGCTCCTTTAACGCCGACGCGCCCGCCCCCTGGTAGCGCTCGAAGCTGAATTTCACGTCGTCGGTCGTCACCGGGTCGCCGTTGTGAAAGGTCAGCCCCGGCCGCAGCTTGAACTCGTAGGTCAGCCCGTCCTCGCTCTCCTCCCAGGATTCGGCGAGGCTCGGCCCCATCTTCTGCCCCGGATAGGGGCGCACCAGCGCATCGTGGATCGCAAAGAGCATGCCGAAGGGGGTGATCTGCGGCGGCGCCGTCGACGGATCGAACCACGCCGGCGGGATCGTCACATGCCAGGCGATGACCGCGCGTCCCGCCGGCTCGGGGCCGGCGGCGAGCGACGCCGTCGCGCCGAGCACGGCAGGCGCCGCCGCGAGCGAGCCGATGAACGCCCGCCGCGACAGCGAGCCTTGAACCAAACCCATGACGCCTCCCTTGCACATGAAACGGTCATTGCGAGCGCAGCGCAGCAATCTGGTCGGGCGCGCGCTTCTCGTCCAGATTGCCGCGGTGCTCTGCGCCTCGCAATGACAGCGTCGGCGGCGCGATCTACGCCTTGATCTCCATGTCTTCGTAGGACGGGAACGGGCTCATCCATACATCGGTGATCGTGTGCCTGGTGATGCGCGGTCCGACACCCATCAGGGCGCGCAGATCCATGACCGGCGCGTACATCACCCGGTCGATCGTCAGCTGCTGGATCTTGAACAGCAACTCCTCGCGTTTGCTTGCGGTCGCGCTCGCCGGCCTGCTCCTGGAACAGCGCGTCGATGTCGGGATAGCCGCCATAGGCGTAGGCGCCCTTCGACTGGATGAACGAATCGACGCGGCTCGCCGCATTGCCGGAATTGCCGGACGCGGTCATGAACACCCCGCGCAATTTCTTCGCCTGCCAGTCGGCGTAGAACGCGGCGCGCTCCATCTGCCGCAGCCTGCACCCGGATGCCGGCGGCGTTCAGATCGTTCACCACCGCGTCGGCGACGGTCGGAAAGCCGGGGATCGCGGTGAACTGGCCGGCGTCGAAGCCGTTCGGATAGCCGGCCTCGGCCAGGAGCTGCTTTGCCTTGGCCGGATCGTAGGGGTTCGGCTCGACCTGCAGCGCAAATTCCATGACCCGCGGCACGATCACCCCGGCCGGCGGGCAAAAGCCGAGGCACGCCGCCTCGTTGATCCGCTGGCGGTCGAGCGCGTAGTTGACCGCGAGCCGCAGCCGCTTGTCGTGCCACGGCGATTTCGGGTCCCACTGCTCGGTGAACTCGATCCAGAAGATCGAGGCGTGCTTGGTCGCGACGACCTGGAGGCCCGGTGTGCCCTTTAAGCCCTCGGCGTCGACCCCGTCGAGGGCATAGGCCATGTCGGCCTCGCCGGTCTTGACCATCAGCGCCCGCGTCGTGGCGTCGGGCACGCTGCTGCATGACCAGCGTCTTGACGTTGCGGCACGCGCCGCCAATAGCCGGTGAAGGCCTCCAGCACGACCTCGATGCCCGGCTTGCTGCTGACGAATTTGTAGGGGCCGGCGCCGATCGGATGCTTCTTGAAGCCGTCGTCGCCGACCTCGCGTCAGGTATTTCTTCGGCACCACGATGCCGGCGGCGCTGGCGGTGGTGCCGTAGAACGTCATGAAGTCGGGCCACGGCGCCTTCAGATGAAAGCGCACCACCCGCGGATCGACGATCTCGACCTCGCGGACCTGGTCCTTCAGGGTCTTCGCCGCCGGCGCCCTGGTAGCGCTCGAAGCTGAATTTCACGTCCTCGGTCGTCACCGGGTCGCCGTTGTGAAAGCTCAGCCCCGGCCGCAGCTTGAACTCGTAGGTCAGCCCGTCCTCGCTCTCCTCCCAGGATTCGGCGAGGCTCGGCCCCATCTTCTGCCCCGGATAGGGGCGCACCAGCGCATCGTGGATCGCATAGAGCATGCCGAACGGCGTGATCTGCGGCGGCGCCGACGACGGGTCGAACCAAGCCGGCGGAGATCGTCACGTGCCAGGCCATGACCGACCCGGCCCGACGGCTCGGCCGGCGAACGAGCGCCGCCGAGCCGAGCACGGCAGGCGCCGCCGCGAGCGAGCCGATGAACGCCCGCCGCGACAGCGAGCCTTGAACCAAACCCATGACGCCTCCCCTTCTATCGTGTCGAACCCTGCGCCGAGTGACTACCTATATCATCGGTGAGCACGCATGAACGTAAGGAAGAGACTATGCCGATAGCGCGCATTCGCAACGGCGAGCTGACGATCCCCCTCACCGATGAGATCCGGGAAACCCTCGACGTGCACGACGGCGACGAGCTCGACGCGCATGTCTTCAAAGGCAGCGTAACGTTTACGCCGGTATCGTCCGACATACGCGAGCGGGCCTGGGAGCGCATCTTTTCGATCGTCGATCAGGTGCACCTCCGGCCGGGGCAGCCTGCCATGCCGATCGAGGACATCGAGCAAATGATCGTCGATGAGGTGAAGGCCGTTCGGCGCGCCCAGCGCCGGCGACAGCATGATTAGGGCGGTGTTCGATACCAACCTGCTGGTCAGCGCCTTTCTTACCCGCGACGTGCTCGGAGGCGTTTCGACCGATCTCCTCCGTTTTGCCGAAGAAGGCGCGATCCAGCTCCACCTGTCCCCTGACATCATCGCCGAGGCTCTTGCAACGCTGATGTCAAGCGACCGGCTGCGAGCGCGGTACGGCTACACGGCGACCATGGCCGTCCAATTCTGCGACGGCCTGCGAACCGCCAGCACCATTGTCGTCGACCCACCACCTATACCAGGCGCGGCGCCGCGCGACCCCGACGACGATAAGATCATCGCCTGCGCGGTCGCCGCCGGTGTCGAATATCTCGTTACCCGCGACCGCGATCTACTCTCGATTCGCAGCTATAGCGGGGTCGAAATTATCGCGCCAGAGGCATTTCTCCGCATCGTTCGCAGCAGATCGCCGAGACCGTAGCGATAACCCATCGGCTTCGCCGGCCCAGGAACCGTCGTTATCCGCCATTCCGGCAAGAAACGCTTTCACGCAGGCGGGCAGCCGCCGGGGCGGCTGCCCGCGGGCGCATCGCTCAGATTGAAAAACAGCATCGCCGCGCCGCGCGACCCGGCCGGGGCCTTGCCCAGCGCCTCGGAGAGGGCTGAGAGATACTCGCTCGCCTTTTCGATCTCGGGGCGATCCTGCGGAAAAAGCTGCTTGGTCGAGGCGATCATGGTGACGAGCTGCTCGCCGGCCGCGCCGCCGAGGGTCCAGCAGTTCCGCGGCAAAAACACAATCGGATTTCGCTTCGGCTTGAAGTTGAGGCGCTCGCGCTCGTTCGGCATCAGGTGCAGCACGTCGCCCTCGGCGTCGAAGTAGTCGATATAGGCGTAGCCGTCGAAATCGGCCATCCGGGCGTCGAGGGCGAGCCGCTCGCCGACAAAGGCCTCATTGCCGCCGGAGGCGAGCGCAAGGCCGGGGGGATGGCCGGCAGCCCCCTGAATTATCGGATCGAGCAAGGCGGCGACCTCGCAATACGGCCAGACCCGCAAGGCGACGCCGAAATTCACCCGGCCCACCCCGCGCAGCCCGGCGACCTCGCGGCGCAGCTTTTCGAGATCGCCCGGCGTCGCCGCAAATCCCGACAGGCCGACCGCGCGGTCGGCCCCGACCGTGTAGTCCAACGCCGCGCAATGGTATTGCGAGACGACGGCGGCGATTTCGGCTTGCAGCTGCTTGCGCGAGACGGCAGGGCTCCACGGGTGGAAGTAAACCGCCACGGCCGCCAGCGCCGCGACCGCGACCACAGCCGTCCCGATCAGCGCCAGGCGCGCCGCCCGCGACGGCTTGCGTCCCTGGTCGGGCGCATCGGGGGCCGGCGGCGGCGGTCGGCCGACGCCGATCAGCGCCCGCATCGAGGCCGGCCGGTTCTCGGGCCGCGGCTCCAGCATCGGCGCGATGACCGGCCGCAGCGACGCCGGCAGCGCCGACAGATCGGGAACCCGCTGCCGGGCGGCGATCACCGAGGACGGCGACGAGCCCATGTCGAGCTTCTTGCCGAACCCGAGCGCGGCGCTGGCGAGAACCAGGCCGAGGCTGTAGATGTCGGAGCGAAAGTCGACCCGGCCGCCGAACAGGCCCGCCTGCTCGGGCGACACATAGGAATATTTGCCGGCGAAAGCGCCGCCGATCAAGGTGCCGTCCCCGGCGTCCCCCAATTTGGCGATGCCGAAATCGATAAGCTTGGCGCGATCGACATCGCCCCCCGGCAGGATGATGTTTTCGGGCGACAGATCGCGATGGACGATGCCCTTGTCATGCGCCGCGGCGAGGCCCTGGGCGAGCCGGTCGCGCAGCCGCAGCGCCTCGGCCGGCTCCAGGCGGCGGCGGCCGAGGATCGTCGAAAGGGATTCGCCCTCGACAAACTCCATGACCAGGTAGGGCAGCTCCTGCTCGTCGCGGAAGAACCCCTCATAATCGACGATCGCGTCGTCGCGCAGCCGGCCGAGCTTGCGCGCTTCCTCGATCAGGAGCTGCACCATCTTGGGATCATTGGCGAGCTCGGGCCGGATGACCTTGACCGCGTGCTCGGTCGCCAGCTCACGGTGGCGCGCCCGATAGACCTCGCCCATGCCGCCCTTGGCGAGCAGGGACTCGATCACATAGGTGTGCCCGAGCAGATCCCCCGGCTCCAGAACCGTCGATCGCGCTCGCGGCCTGATGATCGTGGGCTCGCCGCCGCTCGCGGAGGCGGCGGGCGGGGGCCGCTCACTCATCGCCGGCGATGTCGTCCCGCTCGGCGATGCCGGCTGCGCAGCCTGCGCGGCTTCGCGACTGCTCAACGCCTTCCGGCGACGACAGGGACAGGGGCATCAAGCTCCACCGAACGACCGGCTCGCGGCACTATAGCACGAAGTCGCGACGGGCTGACCGGAATCAGGACGATCGCGAAAGAGCGCCGAGGCGGCGCCAGACCGGCTCGCGATGGGCGAGGACGCGCTCGATGAACTGGCGCAACCGCTCCTGCTCGGCCGCAGGCCGGCCGGCGGCGAAGGCAGCGGCCCAGCCGTCCGGGTCCGGCCTCGGGTTCTGCGACAATTGCGCCGCCAGGAAGAGGTCGAGCATCGGGCAAGGCAGCGGGCTGCCGGTTCCCGATGTGGCCAAGGCCATGCCGGCGGCGATGCTTTCCGGCCGCGCAAAGCGCCTCGCGGCGGCTCGGTTGAGCGCGCCGGCGCGCCGGTCGGGATCGGCCGGCGGCCCCAGCACCGGGACCGCCTGATCGCCGCCGACCAGCATGCCGACCACCTCGGCCGGGTTGTCGCGTCGCGGCAGGCCGGGCAGCGCGAGCAGCTCGCGCACCCGGCGCGGGCCTTCGGCGAGGGCGGTGACGATCGGGCCGAAAAAGCGCCGCTCGAGCGACGCCTGTCCGGTCGGGGCCTCGATTTCCCAGACAAACTCGTCCTCGGGGCACAGCAGCGCCAGCATCGTCTCGCCGAGCGCTTCGTCGCGCTCGGCCGGCGTCAGGCGCCGCGCCCCGCGGACGAACACGTCCTGACGCAATCCGCGCGTCAGGCACATGTCCTTGACCAGCTCGCGCAGGATCGGGTCGGCGAAGCGGGCGAGCACGGCGCGGGCCTCGTCGCCGAGCGTCAGCGCCGAAAAGCTTTCGAGCAGCTGCGCCGGCGCCACCCAATCGAGCTTGGCCGCTGCGAGGGCCGCGACGACATCGGCGTGAAAGCACGGGCGCCAGGCGGAATTCATGTATTCGTGGGCGAGATAAGCCGTCTGCGCGCTGCGCGTGTGCTCCAGCAGCAATTGGACGAACCCCGGCTCGCAGAGGTGATGCGCCTTGGCCGCGGACAGCGCCCGCACCGCCTCCAGCCCCGCCTCGGCCTGCCGGTCGCTCGGGCCGGGGGCGCGCCGCCCGACCTCGCGCAGCAGGCGCTGCATGCCGAGCGCGCCCTGCCACGACGGCAATGCGTTGTAGCTGATGTGCACGACGCCGCCCGGCCTGACCTTGGCGCCGAGCAGGCGAACGACGCCGTCGCGCACCGGATCGGCGACCCAGCTCCACAGCCCGTGCAAGGTCGCGACATCGGCTTGCGGGATCGCGTCGGCGAGGCGGTCTTCGGCGAGCGTGGCGAGGTCGGCTTCGATAAAACGGGCGTTCTCGACGCCGGCCTCGGCCGCCAACGCCCGCGCGGTCGCGATGTGGGCCGGGTTGAAATCGACGCCGGTCACCCGCCACGACGGGTTGCAGGCGGCCAGGGCCACGGCGCCAAAGCCGTGGCCGCAGGCGAGCTCGAGATACGAGAGCGGCGCATCCGGGCCGATCTCGATCCCGGCCGCGCCGCCGAGCAGGCAGGCGAGGTTCAGATGCAGCGGCGATTGCTGGCGGTAATATCCCGGCATATAGGCGATGTCGGTGACATAGCCGCCGCCCCAATCGCCGGGTTGCGCGGTCATCGCCTCCTCGTCGCGGCGAGCTCCTCGGCCTCGACCAGCTCGGCCTCGAACAAGGCGTCGGCGGCGTCGCCGCGCGGGGGCGCGCCCGGCGGCGGCCCTTCCGGCGCCGGGACCCAGGTGTTCCAGCCCAGGCGCGGCGCCGGATCGGCCCGCGCTTCGAGGCGCAGCGGCGGCACCTCGGCGCGCGCCAGCACCGGGTTGACGGCGAACCCGGTCTCGAAGCCGAGAAAGGCGCGCACCATCGAGACGAGGCGCTGCAGCCCGGCGCGGTCCGGCAGCAGCGTCTCGAAGGTGGCGCGGTCGAGCGGGCCCAGCCGCAGGATGATGCGGGCCTGCGGGTCCCAGGCGCGCACCCCGATCGCCGCCTCCCCGCCGAGCCGGTTCCAGGCGCCGGGCTTGAGCCCCCTGGCGAGCCGGGTGCGCTGGTCGGGCGGCAGGGAGAGCCAGGCCCCGGCGAACTGCACGACCTCGACCTTTCGGTTCAACCAGTCCGAGACCAGCGCGCCGAGCTTCTCGGCGGAGCGGGGGCGCCCGGCGAAGAGGCCGGCATAGTGCAGCAGCGGCTCGGCCCCGATCGTCAGGCGCGAGGCGAGATGCGGGGTGGCGTAGCCGGTATAGGCGAGAAGCGCCTCGGCGATGCGGTCGACTTCGGGCGGGTCGGCGGCCCCGGCGGCCTCGGCGGAACGGTTGAGACGGTATTTGACGCCGGCCCCGGCGAAGAACGCGATCAGGCGATGCGCGAGCATGTCGAGAAAGCCGTGCAGCGCGCCCGAGCGGTTGCGCAGGCTGGTCGTGACCAGCTCGGTGTAAAGCCGCGGCAGCACGCCCGACGGGCCGGTCAGGCCGATCATCCCGACGGTGAGCTGCGGCGGGCGGTCTTCCTGCGCGGGGTCGATCGCGGCGGTCTCGGCCGGCGCGTAGGCGAGACCGGGAGGGGTGCGGAAGCGCGCCGCCTCCGCCGCGTCGGCAGTCCGCGCCCGCCGCGACAGGATCCGAACCGCGGCGTCGAAGCCAAAGCGGCGGGGCGCCGCCAGCAGGCGCGCGTAGGCCGAATTTCGCGATGGCGGCATCAGACCAGCACCCGCATCCCGGCTCGCGCCGGCCAGGCGGCGGCGCGGCCGCTGCGGCCGCGCAGCTCGACCGAGGTGCGGACAAAGGAATTGACCGTGGCGTGCAGCGCCAAAAACCGGTCGAGCACCGAGGCGAGAAGATAAAGCCCGCCATTGGCCCAGGCGTTCCGGTCGAATTCGAGCGTCACGTCGAGCCCGCGGCAGAAGGCGCCGGCCCGCGCCCCCGGCGCCCGTGCGGTCCCCGGCCGGGCCGACACGCCAAGCAGCGCAGCGATCGCCGCGCGGGTTTCGGCGGTGTCGCGCAAGTCGTAAAGCCGCAGCACCTCGCGCAGCGCGGCCGCCCCCTCCTCGCCGCCGACCACCGAAAGATGGCCGAGCGAGAGGTGCGACACGAGATGCCAGAACCGCCGCTCGCGCAACGGCGGGCGCAAGGTCGGAGTGGGCGCCGTCAGGCAGCCGACATGGAGGATCGCGGCCTGGCTGTCGACCAGCCGCAGCTCCGGATGACCGCCGCCGAACGGGAGATGCGCCGGCAAATCGCGGTTGAGGCACAAGGCGTCGATCGACAGCACGGATTCGGCGGGCGCCTCGGGGTCGAACGCAGGGTCGTGGGGCGCCAGATAGACCTCGCTCCCCGACAGCGGCGCGGCGGCGTCGCGCCGCGGCGCATGATAGAACCCGCCCGGCGTGTCAGCCTCCGGATCGGCCTGGGTCAAGCGGTAGAACGGGCGCCAGGGCCGCGCCGCGCCGTCCGGCAGGGTCTCCCGCACCCGGTCGATCCGCCACACCTCGAGGGCCGCCGGGCGGCGCGCGTCGGGAACGACGCGGTACTCGGCCTCGGTGTGGGTGAGCCGGATCGGCTCGCAATGCTGCGCAAACAGATTGACCACCGGCGTGCAGCCAAGGGCGAGCGCATCGGCTCCGAGGGTCCGCTCGAGCTCGGCCACGGCGCGGTCGAGATAGACGAAGATCTCGATGCGGGCGCCGCCCGAAAGCAGCGTCTTGGCCTCCATCCGCGCGAAATCGACGAACAGGAACTTTTCGGGAAAGGCGAAATACTCGGTCAGCAGGCGGAACCCCGAGAAGCTTCGCGCCGGCCAGGGCAAGAGCGCCTCCTCCGGGTCGAAGCCCACGGCCTCGATCGCCGCAGCCGGCACGATTGCCGGGGACGGGTCGCTCGGGCCGTCGGCATAGGCGACCGACAGCGTGTGGTTGCAGAGGAGCTCGTAGAGCGGCAACGCAATGTTGGCGGCGCCGCGCAGGAAAAAGCGCAGCCGCTCGACGCCGAGCTGCGCGAAGGTCAAATCGGCCGAGGCGCATTTGAGCGCGATGCGCAGCACCGCCACGGCCCCCTCGGCCAGCGGGTTGGCGGGCGCGGCGAGCGGCAGGCCGCTCAGCCGAACGCTCTCGATCTCGATCGGCCACAGGGTCAGCGGCCAGGCGGTGCGGTAGCGGCACGGCTCGCCGCGCGCCGGCTCGGTCTCCAAGGCGACCCCCGCGGCCATGCGAAAGGGCAGCGCCAGATCGGGCTGCGGCTGGAACTGCACGATCGCGGCGGACGGCACCGGGGCCAGATAATGCGGGTACAAGACGCCGAGCAGCGCATCGGTGAGCTCGGGGAACTCGTCGTCCAGCCGGTGGTGGACGCGGGCGGCGACAAACGCCACCCCTTCGAGCAGCCGCGCCACGTGGGGGTCGTCCACGGTGTCGGGCGCGAGCCGCAGGCGCCCGGCGATCTTGGGATAGGCCGCGGCGAAATCCGCGGCGAGGCGGCGGACCGCGTTGAGCTCGCGGTCGTAGTAGGGGAGCAGCGCGTCAGACATCGCCGGACGCCCGCGACGGATCGCCGGCGGTCGCCCTGACCTGGACATCGGCCGTGGTGGCGTCGACCAGGGTGTCGAAGGCGATCGGCTCGGGCGCGGGCTCCGCCCGCAGCATCGCCTCGATGCGCAGGCGCAGGGTCGCCTCCAGCGTGTCGCCGGGCTCGACCGCGGCGACGCGCACATTGGTCAGGCGCGGCTCGAAGCGGCGGATCGTCTGCTCGACCTCGGCGCGCAGCTGGTCGCGCCGGCTCGGGTCGTTGAAGGCGCCGGCGGAAAAATCGGAGATGCCGTAGCCGATCGGCGACACCTCGAGCTCGGCGAGATCCCCCGGCCACGAGCGCCAGCGCCGGCGGGCGTTCAGCAGGGCTTCGAGATCGCGGCGCACGCTGCGTCGCAGCACCGCCATCGCCTCGGACGCCGACAGGGGCCGATCGCGCGGCGCATCGGGCGCGTCGTCGATCAGCCGGTCGATCAGCGGCAGTGCTACCGACGACCCGTCCTCGCCGATCCGGCCGCCGCGGCCCGCGCGCCCGCTCATGCGCCGAAGCGCAGCGCTGAGAGGTCCATCACGCCGCGGTCCTCGTCGCCGACCAGAAAGACCCGCTGGCCGACGCCGCGCACGGCGCCCTCCGCCTCGCCCCGCCAGTCGGTCGCGCGGCCGAGGCGCAGCTCGTCGGCAAGATCGGTCGCCTCGCTGTCGTAGAGGGCCGGCAGATAGACCTCGCCGTCCGGGCCGTCGTTGACCGAGACGGTGGCGCGGCGCCAGGCGAGGTCGCGCGGCCGCCGCGGCGGGTGGAAGTCGATGCTGGCGACGCGCTCGGTCGGGATCCAGAAATATTTTCCGGTGGTGGTCAGGACCTCGAAAAAGCCGGCGTAAAAATCGTCGACATCGCGGAAATCGTCGAACGCCGCCTCGCCGGCGAAGCCGGAGACGCGGGGGCGAAGGGTCTCGGCCTCGCCGATCCGCCGGGCCGCCTCCGCGATGTCGCCGGCGCGCCACGCGACCGCGGCGGCGAGGCTCGCGCGCAGCGCCGGGGTCGCCTCGCCGAGAAATTCCGGCACGCGGCCCTCGCGGCGCAGCTGGCGGCGCGCCGTTTCCGCCCGCAGCAGCTGGCGGAATTCCGCGACGGCGACCATCGCGGTCGGGTCGACCTGCGCCGCGGCGTTGAGGATGGTGTCGGCGCGCTCGAGATTGCCGGCGAAGACCAGCAGCTCGGCAAGCAGGATGCGGGCGCCCAGATCGGCCGGGCTCTTGCGCAGCGCGGCGTTGGCCGCCTCGATCGCCGGGGCCAGCCGGCCCGCCCGCAACAACGCGCCGGCGGTGTCTTCTTTCTCCGACATCGGCAGAATCCCTTATCCTCGCGCGCCGGGGGCGGCGATGTCGGTCACCAGGCGGAAGGTCGCCGACACGTCGTCGAGCTGAAAATGCGGTTGCAGCAGCACCGTGCAGCCAAAGACGCCGGGCCGCCCCAGCTGCTCGCGCACGCTCACCCGCGCCGCCACCAGCGGGAAGCGCGCCCGGCTCTCGGGGCCGCCGGCGAGGTTGCTGTTGACATAGCCCGTCACCCAGGTCTGCAGCCGGCGCTCGATCTCGTCGGCGGTCTTGAACGCGCCCACCATGTCGCGGCCGATGATCTTGACGTAATGCGCGAACCGCGAAACGCACAGCATCGAGTTGATCTGGGCCGACAGCCGTGCGTTGGCGTTGGCGGCCGGTGCGGTCGGACCCATGAACGAGGCCGGCGCCTGCATGCTGCGAACCGCGGAAAAGACCGCTTCCTCGCCGTACGGCAACGCCGAAAGCGGCATCAGCCCGGCCTCCACCAGGGCGGCTTCGAGCCGGTCGGAGAGCACGATGTCGAGCGGCGCGCGCGCCCAGACGCGGCCGGGGTCGGTGCGAAAGGGCTCGCCCGGCAGCTCGGTGACGAGACCGCCGCCGACATAGTCGGTCTCGCTGCCGCGGACATCGGCCGGCCAGCCGTGGCTGGCGAAGGCGCGCGCCACCACCGCGGCGAAGGCGTAGCCGGCCGTCATCCACACCCGGCAGTCGAGGTCCGGGGCATATTCGGAATAGCGAAACCCGTCGGCGCGGGCCGGGTCGTCCGCCCAGGGCGGGCGGGCGAGCAGCCGCGGCAGGGCGATGCCGATGAACCGCATGTCCTCGCGCGCGGAGAGGCCGCGCCAGCGGGCATATTCGGGCGCGCGGAACGGGTCGGCGAGGTCGGTCGCGATCGCCAGATCGGCGAAGCTGTCGACCTGGAGCAGGGCCGGCGAGGCGGCCAGCACGGTCGGGACGAAAGCGCCGGCGGCGACCCCGGCGAGCTGCGCCAGAGCGGTCACGTCGTCGGCCGGCGCGCCGGCGGCGGGGCGGTGGCGCACCTCGTGGTCGATGACCAGCAGCCCGTAGGGCTCGCCGCCGGGGGAGCCGAACTCCTCCTCGTAGACCTTGCGGAACAGCTGGCTCTGGTCGAACTCGACGGCGCGCTCGAGGTCGCGGCAGATCTCGCGCCAGGACAGGTTGAGCAGCTTTATCTTGACCCGGTCGGTCCCACCGAGGCCGTCGACCAGCCAGGCGAGCCCGCGCCAGCCGCCCTCGAACCGGCGCAGCCGCGGATGGTGCAGGATCGCGTCGAGCTGCTCGCCGATCAGCGTATCGATCGCGGCGATGTCGCGGTCGAGCGCGCCGCGGCGCGCGTCGGCGTCGCCCGCCAGGCGCAGCGCCCGGTCGGAGCCGAACCAGGCGGCGAGCGCGTCCGCCGCGGGAAGGTGCGGCAACCCGGCGGCGGCTTCGGCGGCGGCGGCGTGGCGCGCGCCGAAGAAGGCGCCGGCCAGCATCGCCTCGCGCAGCGGCGGGGCGGCGGGCTCGACGGCCGGCTCTTCCCGGACGATCTCGGCAACTTCGTCCACTTGCTGCCGACCCAGAGCATCTTCAGCTACACCGGAGCCCTTATCGTCATTCCCGCAAAAGCGGGAATCCATGGCTGCAAGGGCTCGAACCGCCGCCCTGGACCCCCGCTTCCGCGGGGGTGACGGCTATCCTGGGAGATCGCCGCCGCATCGGGGCGACGCTGCACGCCGGGTGGCGCTAGGCCTTCTGCGGGATGCGGGCCACCATCCGCATGCTGGTCGTCAGCTCCTCCAATTGCAGCCATGGCCGCAGGTAGGCGATGGCGTTGTAGGAGCCGGGCCGCCCGGGGATCTCCCTGACCTCGACGCGCGCCTCGCGCAACGGGAACCGCGCCTTCATCTCCTGGCCGGCGCTCTCGTTGGAGTTGACGTAGTTGTTGATCCAGCGGTTGAGCCGGCTCTCGACATCGCTCGCCTCCATAAAGCTGCCGACCCAGTCGCGCGCCATGACCTTGAGGTAATGGGCGAAGCGGCTGGTCGCCATCAGGTAGGGGAGGCGGGCGGAGATCGCGGCGTTGGCGGTCGCTTCCGGGCGGTCGTACTTTTTCGGCTTCTGCGCGCTCTGGGCGCCGAAGAACACCGCGTAATCGGTGTTCTTGTAGTGGCTCAGAGGCTGGAAGCCGAGGTTCGACAGCTCGAACTCGCGCCGGTCGGTGATGCCGATCTCGGTCGGGCATTTGGCGTCGAGGTCGCCGTCGTCGGAGGTGAAGACGTGAAACGGCAGGTTCTCGACCCTGCCGCCGCCCTCGGCGCCGCGGATCGCGACGCAGAAGCTGGTTTGCGCAAAGGCGTCGGTAAGCCGTGCGCCCAAGACATAAGCGGCGTTCATCCAGCAATATTGCCCGTGCTGCATCGACTTTGCCGCCCCCGCCTCGTCGAACGGCGCCTCCTCGTAGTCGAACTCGTCGATCGGCTTGGTCGCCTCGCCGTAGGGCAGGCGGGCGATGACGCGCGGCATGACGAGGTTGACGAAGCGCGAATCCTCGCTGTCGCGGAAGCTGCGCCATTTCGTGTATTCGATCGTGTCGAAGATCTTGGCCAGGTCGCGCGGCCGCGACAGCTCGGTCCACTCCTTGAAGCCGAACATCGAGGCGCCGACCCCCGAGATGAACGGGGCAAAGGCGGCGGCAGCCACGTTGGAGACCAGCCGCAGGGTCTCGATGTCGTCCGGATGATTGGTCCACTCGTAGTCGCCGATCAGCGCGCCGTAGGGCTCGCCGCCGGGGGTGCCGAACTCGTTCTCGTAGATCTGCTTGAACAGCTGGCTCTGGTCGAACTCGACCGCGCGGGTCAGGTCGCGGTTCAGCTCCCGCTTGGGGAGGTTCATCACGCGCAGCTTCAGGCTGGTGCCGGTCTCGCTGTTCATCACCAGATAGTTGAGCCCGCGCCAGGAGCCCTCGAGCTGCAAAAAGCGCGGGTGGTGGATGATCTCGTTGAGCTGCGCCGAGACCTCGTGGTCGATCGCGGCGATCGCCCGGTCGAAGGTGCGCGCCAGGTTGCGGTCGAAGGCGACGGTCCCGGTGAGCGCCTGCTCGACCATCGTCTTGACCAGCTCTTGGGCGCGGTCGGGCTCGGTCTGCTTGGTGGCGGCGACAACCTGCTCGAGCAGGTTGACGGTTTCGGTCGGGGCGGCCTCGCCGGCGGCAGCGCCGGCTTCAGGGGCGGCCTTGGTCTCGGAAATGGCTTAGCCCTCCTGCTTTTCGAGCCCGAGCTGGCTCGACAGGGATTTCAGCTCGCTTTCGTTCTTCAGGACCTGCTCGAGCAGGTTTTCCAGCTCCTCGGAGCGGTCGACCTTGCTCATCAGGTCGCGCAGCTTGTTGCGCGTCTCCAGCAGCGCCTTCAGCGCCGGCACCTGCTCGGCGACGCGCGCCGGCTCGAAATCCTCGATCGAGTTGAACTTGAGCCCGACCGCCATCTCGGTGCCGTCGCCGGCGAGCTTGTTCTCGACCCGGATGTTGAGGCCGGGGGTCATCCGCGCCATCACGTCGTTGAAGTTGTCGCGGTCGATCTGGATGAACTTGCGCTCGCTCAGCGAGCGCAGGGGCTGCGTCGGATCGCCCGAGAAGTCGCCCATGATGCCGACCACGAACGGCAGCTCGCGAAGGATCTCGGCGCCCTCGGTTTCCACATCGTAAGTTATGTGCACCCGCGGCTTGCGCACGCGCTTCAGCTTCTCGTGAATGCTCTCCATGGGAATTGCTCCCTTTCCCTGGGCGACGGGCGCAGCCCGTCCTACGCGCGACCTGCATCATACTACAGAGCGCAAGCGAATCTGTCGATGCTTCCTTCCGGCGTCAAACCGCTATCCGGCGGGGGGCGGGCGGATCCCGAGGCTCGACAGGATGGCCGAGCGCGCGGCGGCGTCGGGGACGATTTCCTCGAGCAGCTCGGGCCAGGCCATGCGGGCGCGGCGCACCGCCTCCTGCAACGTATAGGCAAGCGGCGAGTGCGGCTCGGTGCGCCGGAAAAAATCGGCGAGCTGGGCCAGCGCGCGCAGCGCCTCCTCGCGCGAGGCGACGCCGCCGGCGACCGCCGCCGACGGCCCTGCCGCCGGGCCGGCAGCCGCCGCCTCGGCCGGGCCGGCCGCGGCCGCGGCCTCCTCCTCGGCCGGGGCGAAACGGTCCGCGACCGCGCGGAACTGCTCGAGCAGATCGCGCACCCGGCTCGTCGCCGGGGCGTCGGCGCCGGCGCGGCCGTCGAGCGCCTGGCCGAGCGCCTGCCACGACGAGGCCGCGGCGGCGGCCTGCCGGCGCAGCGCGGCAAAGCCGTCGCGGCCGGTCTCGCGCGCCAGCTTTTCGGCGGCGGCGGCCTCGTTCTGCACGGTTTCGAGCGGCGCGACGCCGGCGTCGAGCCGCTGCTGCCGCCGCGCCGCGTCGGCGATCGCCGCCAGCTCCGCCGATTGCTCGTATTGCCAGAAGCGGAACGGCTCGCCGCTCGGGCGCTCGAACAAGACGAGCTTGCGGATCGGCTGGGTCAGCGTGCCCTCGCCGCCCTGGCCGTTGAGCCCGCCGACCGGGGCGACGCGGGTGGCGAGGCCGTCCTCGTCGGGCTGCGGGAAGAGCGCCTCCCAAAAGCCTTCAACCAGGCCCGTCATCAGCCGGCAGCCGGCGTCGAGGCCGGTGAGGCCGTCGCTGCGCAGCAGCGATTCGGTCAGCCAGGCGGCGATCTCGAGGTCCTTGCTGCGGCCGGCGATGGCCTCGCTCGCCAGCTCGCGGATCGTGCGCCATTGCGGCGGCGTCGCGCCCGATGCGTCGAGCGCGCCGGTCTGCGGGTCGGGCGCGTCCATCGCGCGCTCGGCCGCCCGCGCCTCGGCCCGCGCGTCGCGCAGGCGGTAGTAGAGCGATTCGGGCGTCGTGTCGGCGCGCAGGTCGGCGCCGGCCGGCGCGTCGCCGGCGATCGGCGCCAGCAGCGCTTCGAGATCGAACCCCTCGGGAAATTCTCCCATTCGCACTCCTGCTAGCCTGCGCCGCCAGTGCCGAAGGCGATCATACTGGACAAGCCCTGCGATCAAAACACTAGGGCCTCGTCTGGCCCTCACGGGCAATTGGCTTTGGTCAGATGCAGAGCAACGACACGCATCGCGCAGGTCATTGAATGGATGCGGCGTGCGGCGATGCGACATCCGCATTGCTCCCGAGCTGGGCGGCGCGCTGACGCGTATCTGCGGACACGTCGAGACGGTACGCAGCTCCGGGCAACGCGATCTCGCCGAGCGGATCTTCGGTCGAGGCGCCGCAGCCGTCTGGACAGGCATCGGCGCAACGCCTACCGTGGCGCAGCGGGGGATGGCCCAGCTTTCGACCAGGACGGCGCCGGATGGCGGCAATCGATCTGAAATCTTTGGTCGGCCGGCTGAACGAGCCGTGCCGCCGCGCGCTCGAGGCGGCGGCGGGGCTGACCCTGTCGCGGACGCACTATAATGTCGAGATCGAGCACTGGCTCTTAAAGCTGCTCGATGCCGCCGACGGCGACGCGGCGGCGATCCTGCGTCATTACGAGGTCGACGAAGGGCGGCTGCGCGCCGACCTCGGCCGGGCGCTCGACCGCATGCGCACCGGCAACGCGCGGGCGCCGAGCCTGTCGCCGGAGATCGTCGACCTCGCCAAGGAGGCGTGGCTGCTGGCCTCGGTCGAGCACGGGCTGACCCGGCTGCGCTCAGGACATCTCATTTGGGCGCTGGTCGCCGACGAGGCGCTGGCCCGGCGCGCCCGCGACGCCTCGGGCCAGCTATTGCGGATCCCGGCCGATGCGCTCAAGCGCGACTTCGCCGCAGTGACCGCCGCCAGCAGCGAGGCCGCGACCGCCACCACCACGACCGAAGGGCCGCCGGCCGTCGGAAACGGCGCCAACGCGCCGACGGGCGCGGCGTCCGGCGCGCTCTCGCAGTTCACGATCGACCTGACCGCGAGCGCGCGCGCCGGCAAGATCGACCCGATCCTCGGCCGCGACAGCGAGATCCGCCAGGTCGTCGACATCCTGACCCGGCGGCGCCAGAACAACCCGATCCTGACCGGCGAGGCCGGGGTCGGCAAGACCGCGGTGGTCGAGGGCTTTGCGCTGCGCATCGCCGAGGGCGACGTGCCGCCGGCCTTGCGCGACGTGATCGTGCGCACGCTCGATCTCGGGCTCTTGCAGGCCGGGGCCGGGGTCCGCGGCGAGTTCGAGAACCGGCTGAAATCGGTGATCGAGGAGGTCAAGGCGAGCCCGCGCCCGATCATCCTCTTCATCGACGAGGCGCACACCGTGGTCGGGGCCGGCGCCGCGGCCGGCCAGAACGACGCGGCGAACCTGTTGAAGCCGGCGTTGGCGCGCGGCGAATTGCGCACGATCGCCGCCACCACCTGGGCCGAGTACAAGAAGTATTTCGAAAAGGACGCAGCGCTGACCCGCCGCTTTCAGGTGGTCAAGGTGGAGGAGCCGAGCGAGGCGACCGCGATCGCGATGCTGCGCGGCCTCGTCGACACGCTCGAAAAGCACCACCACGTGCGCATCCTCGACGAGGCGGTCAGCGAGGCGGTGCGCCTCTCGGCGCGCTACATCCCGAGCCGCCAGCTCCCCGACAAGGCGGTGTCGCTGATCGACACGGCCTGCGCGCGGGTGGCGATGAGCCAGGCGGCGATCCCGGCGGCGATCGAGGACCGGCGGCGGCGCATCGCGATGATCGACACCGAGGCGGCGATCCTCGACCGCGAGGCGGCGACCGGCGCCGACCACGACGCGCGCAAGGCCGAGCTCGCAGGGCGAGCGGGCCATGGCCGAGGACGAGCTGAAAGCGCTCGACGGGCAATGGGCGCAGGAAAAGGCGCTGGCCGAGAAGATCGCTACGCAGCGGGCGGCGATCGAGGACCCGGCGAACGGCGAGGACAAGGACGCCGCGCGCGCCGCGCTCGCCGAGCTGTGGAGCACGCTGCGCGGCGTCCAGGGCGAGCGGCCGCTGATCTTTCCGGTGGTCGACGCGCAGGCGACGGCCGAGATCGTCGAGGGCTGGACCGGCATCCCGGCCGGTCGCATGCAGTCCGACGAGATCCGCACCGTGCTGCATCTGAAGGAGGCGATGGCCGAGCGCGTCGTCGGCCAGCCGCATGCGCTCGAAGCGGTGGCGCAGGCGATCCGCACCTCGCGCGCCGGGCTCACCGACCCGCGCAAGCCGATCGGCGTCTTTCTGCTGGTCGGCCCGTCGGGCACGGGCAAGACCGAAACCGCGCTGACCCTGGCCGATCTGCTCTACGGCGGCGAGCAGAATTTGACCGTCATCAACATGAGCGAGTTCAAGGAGGAGCACAAAGTCAGCCTGTTGATGGGCAGCCCGCCCGGCTATGTCGGCTATGGCGAGGGCGGCGTCCTGACCGAGGCGGTGCGGCGCCGGCCCTATTCGGTGATCCTGCTCGACGAGATGGAAAAGGCGCATCCGGGCGTGCAGGACGTGTTCTTCCAGGTCTTCGACAAGGGCATGATGAAGGACGGCGAAGGCCGCGACATCGATTTCAAGAACAGCGTCCTGATCATGACCTCGAACGCCGGCAGCGAGCTGATCGAGAAGCTGTTCGCCGACCCGGAAACGGCGCCCGACGCGCCGGCCTTGGGCGAGGCGCTGCGGCCGGAGCTGGCGAAATTCTTCAAGCCGGCGTTTCTCGGCCGGGTCATGCTGGTCCCCTATCTGCCGCTTTCCGAGGCGGTGATCGGCCAGATCGTCGGCTTGCAGCTCGAGCGCATCCGCCGCCGGGTGCTCGACAGCTACCGCGCCGGCTTCGAGTACGAGCCGGCGTTGGTGCAGGCGATCGTCTCGCGCTGCACCGAGACCGCGTCGGGGGCGCGCAACATCGAGAAGATCCTGTCGAGCACGCTCCTGCCCGAGCTGTCGGCCGAGGTGCTCGCCCGGATGGCCGACGGCCGGCCGATCGGCAGCGTGCGGGTGGGAATGGACAGCGCCGGCTCCTTCTGCTATACTATCAACTAATACCAATTCCGCTTGACCGGACAAGGATGGGAGAAAGTAGATGGCGATCTACATGAAGTACGGCAGCATCAAGGGTCCGGTCACGACGGCCGACTTCAAGGATTGGATCGAGCTCAATTCGTTCCAATGGGGCGTCGGCCGGGGGATCGGCACGGCGGCGCGCGGCTCGACCTCGCGCGAGCACAGCGAGCCGAGCCTCAGCGAGGTGACCGTCTCCAAGCTGACCGACGTCGCCTCGCCCAAATTGTTTCTGGATGCGGTCGGCGGCAAGCTCGACAACAAGGTCCAGATCAAGTTCACGACCACGCACAAGGGCGGGGTGGTCACGTTTCTGACCTACGATCTGGAGAACACCGGGATCAGCGGCTATTCGCTGAGCAGCAGCGGCGACATGCCGGGCGAAACGCTGTCGCTCAACTTCACCAAGATCACCAAGACATTCACCGGCGAGGATCCGGGCGTCGGCGGCAGCCCCGAATCGGTCGGCTACGACCTGACCCAGATGAAGACGACCTGATCCGGCGGCGGGCCGCGAGGCGGGCGCCGGAACCGGTGGCCGTCATTCGGCGAGCGGCAGGCTCAACGGCGTGATCTCCTCGGCGCGGCGGCCGCGGTAGTCGCGCCGCGGGGCGGCGTCGAGCATGCGCGCCTGGGCCTCGGCGAGGCGGCGCGCGGCGCCGGCTTGGTCGAGCGTCAAGACCTTGCCGTCGGCCACCAGCCTGCCGCCCGTCGACGAACACGTCGCGCACCGCCCGGTCGGCGGCGTGGAAGACGAACGAGCGCAGCGGGTCGCGCGCCGGCATCATCTGCGGGACCGTCAAATCGACGATCACGAGGTCGGCCTTCATGCCGGGCGCCAGCCGGCCGAGGTCGTCGCGCAGCAGCGCGGCGGCCCCGCCGACCGTCGCCGCGTGCAGCAAATCGGCCACGCTCACGGTCTCGATGTCGCGCGCCGCGATGCGGGCGAAGACCGCCGCCTTGCGCATCTCCTCGACGAGGTTGTGCGGCGTCGTGTCGGTGCCGAGCCCCATGTTGACGCCGGCGCGCAGATAGTCGCCGAAATTCTCCATGATCTGGCCGTAGCGGGAGAACGGCGTCGGGCAATGCGCGACCGAGGAGCCGCTGGCGCCGATCAGCGCGAGGTCGGTCTTGGTCCACCAGCGGACCCAGGAATGGGTGTCGAGAAAGAGCGCATGGCCGAGGATCGTCCCCGGCCCGAGGATGCCGATCTCGTGCGCCCACTGCACCGGCGTCTTGCCGTGGCGGCGGATCATCTCCTGCACCTCGACGACGCTCTGCGCGACGTGCACGGTGAAGGGCAGCCCGCGCTCGCGCGCCGCGTCACGGCTGTCGCGCAAGAGGTCGGCGGCGCAGGTGTCGATCTGGGCCGGCGAGACGACGCCGGAGAGCCGCCCGCTCGGGTGCTGCGCCGCCCGGTCGATCAGCCGCAGCGCCGCCGCAAAGCCCTCGCGCCCGCGCGCCTCGTCCCAGTCGAACTTCAGCTCCCAATCATTCTCCAGCCGCCAGCGCGCCGAGGCGTAGCCGGGCGCCAGAAAGCCGCGCAGGCCGCTTTTGGCGAAGAGGTCGATCCAGCCGTCCCACGGCGCCGAGATGTCGACCAGCGAGGTGACGCCGCTCAGCAGCAATTCGCAATAGGCGAACTCGGCGCTGGCGGCGCGCGCCTCCTCGTCGGGCGCCGAATAGGCCTGCGAGCGCTCGTAGAGCCCGGTCATGTGCATGTTTCGCAGCCCGTGCTCCTCGCGCACGCCGCGGTAGAGCGGCTCGTGCTCCGGGTGCGAATGGATGTCGATCAGCCCCGGCAGCACCAGCCGGTCCTTGCCGTCGATCACCCGGTCCGCGGGCCGGGAATAGCCGTGGCCGACGAAGGTGATCGAGCCGTCGACGAAGGCGATATCGACATGGCGGCGATAGACGTGGCGCCGGGCCGCCTCGTCCCAGGCGATTGCCCAGTCGGCGTCCCTGATGACGGTCGCAGTCACGACAGCGTCCTCCTCATCTTTGCGGCGCGGCCGGCAGGACGGCCGCGATGCCTTCGGGATTGATGTTGAAGGCCAGGAACGTCAGCGGCTCGCCGCCGGGATTGCCCCATTGGTGAACCAGGTCGGAGGGCTCGTAGATCAACGAGCCGGGCCCCCTCTGGGCGGTCTTGCCCTCGACCGTGTTGGCGCCGTCGCCGGAGAGGATGTAGTAGAGCGCGGCGCCCGAGCGGTGATGCGGCGGGTTCGACGGCATCCGCGGCGGAAAGGCGATGCGCGTCAGATTGATCTCGTAACCGCCGGGTTTGAGGTCGGGGATCGGCGCCGGCGTGCGGTAGAGCTCCTTGACAACGGCCGGTGCGGCGTCCGCCGGCTGATCGAGCGCCGCCGCCGGAGCGAGGAGGAAGTGGAGCGCGCTCGACGGCCCGCCGCTGGCGGCCTTCAGCGACGCGGCGCCGCCGCCGGCGATGAACGCCGCTTCCCCCGGGCCGATGGTTTTCGTCTGGCCGCCGGCCGAGACCTCGGTCGATCCCGAAAGCTGGTAGAGGATGCCGTCGGGTGCGCTGGCCTGGCTCGTCTCGCCCGCCGGGATGGTCACGGACAAGGCCCTGAAATAGAGCGGCGACGCGCCCAAGCCGGCAAGCCTGGAGCCGGCGACCACGGTTCGCACGGTCGCGGGCGAAGCCGGCGGGTTTTGCGCGCCTGCGGAAGCCGCTGCGGCGGTAGCCGCGAACAGCGCGATGGCGAATGTCCAACAACGCATTGCCGCCTCCCGATCCGAGTTGTCGCGGCCGATCATATCGGCAATTCTCGCTCCTCGCCCGACCGATCGCCGCAAAGCCGGGCGCGCAGGCGAGGAGGCAGTATACCCGATGGGCCGGCGCGCGCCGCCGGCGGGCCGATTTCGATGCTGGGAGGATGAATGGCGAGCACGGCCGGCCCGCGCAATCTGATCACGGACGTGCCGGGGATCCTGATCGGGCAGGCGGAGGACCGGGACGGCATCACCGGCACGACGGTCGTATTGGCCGAATAGCCGGCGATCGCCGCGGTCGATGTCCGCGGCGGCGCGCCCGGCAGCCGCGAGACCGAGCTGCTCGCACCCGAGACGCTGGTCGACCGGATCGACGCGATCGTGCTCTCCGGCGGCTCCGCCTTCGGGCTCGACGCCGCGGCTGGCATCATGGATTGGCTCTGCGGAAGCAGGCCGCGGCTTCGCGGTGGGCGCGGTCCGGGTGCCGATTGTGCCGGCGGCGATCCTGTTCGACCTCGGCTTCCCCGGCCGCCGCGCCTGGACCGGCGAGCCGCCCTACCGCGCGCTCGGCCGCGCGGCGGCGGCCGCCGCCGCCAAGGACTTCGCGCTGGGCAATGCCGGGGCCGGGCTCGGCGCCACGGCCGGAAAGCTCAAGGGCGGGCTCGGCAGCGCCTCACAGCACCTCGCCGGCGGGGCGATGGTCGGGGCCGTCGTCGCGGTCAACAGCTGGGGCTCGACGGTGCGGCCGGATTGCGGGCGGTTTTGGGCGGCCGATCTGGCGCTCGCGGGCGAGATCGAGCCGCAGCCGGCAATCCCCGACGCGGCTCTGGACCTCGAGGATTTCTCTCAGTGCGGCTCGGTCGGGCCCGGCGGCAACACGACGATCGCGGTGGTCGCCACCGACGCCGCGCTCGACGCCGGCGGTTGTCGGCGGTTTGCGATCATGGCGCAGGACGGGCTCGCCCGCGCCATCCGCCCGGCGCACACGCCCTACGACGGCGACACCGTGTTCGCGCTGGCGACCGGCTCGGGGCCGCCGGCCGACCCGGCGAGCCTTCTGCGGCTCGGCAGCGCCGCCGCCGACTGCCTTGCCCGCGCCGTCATGCGCGCCCTCATCGCCGCCCGCCCGCTCGGCGGCGTTCCCGCCTGGCGGCAGCGGTGGGGTGCGCGACACGCCACGCCTTGACACGGTGCGGCAAGGATGGTGCAACTGCTTCTGAAGGGCACTTTTGAACAGGGATCGGAGACATCGACATGTTGCGCGGCCATATCCTGGCGCTCGCTTGCGCTGCTGCTTTGGCGTCGCCGCCGGTCTGGGCGGCCGAGCCGATCAAGATCGGCTTTCCGATCCCGCTGTCGGGGCCGACCGCGGTCTATGGCGAGCCGGTGCTGAAGGGGGCCGAGCTTGCGGTATCGGAGATCAACGCCAAAGGCGGCGTCCTCGGCCGCAAGCTGGAGCTCCTGTCGCGCGACAGCAAGGCCAACGCCGACGAGGCGGTTCGCGTCGCCCGCGAGCTGATCATCAAGAACAATGTCGACTTCCTGGTCGGCACCCTGACCTCGGCCGAGGCGCCGGCGGTCTCGACGGTGGCCAAGGAAAACAAGATCGTCTTTATCGCGCCCACGTCGAAGAGCACGATCCTGACCGATGAGAAGCATCTCCACCCCTATATCTTCCGCGTCGCCTCGAACACCGATGTCGAGGGGGTGGCGGGCGCGACCCTGATGGCGCGGTGGAAGGACGTCAAAACTGTGGCCACGATCGCGCCCGACTACGCCTATGGCCGGGACTCGATCGCCGCTTTTATCGCCAGCCTCAAAAAGCTGCGCCCCGACATCACCATCGTCGACCAGCAATGGCCGAAGCTCGGCGAGCCCGACTTCACCGCCTTCATTACCGCGCAGATGGGCAAGAAGCCGGACGCCGTCTATTGCTCGCTGTTCGCCGGCGATTTCGTCACCTTCTCGAAGGAGGCGACCCCGCGCGGCTACTTCAAGGCGATCAACAACCGCATGATCGACGGCGCCGAGGTCGGCACCACCGACGAGGCGCAGGCGCTCGGCCCCGACTATCCCTACGGCATCGTCTCCGACGCCTACGACCCGGTGGTCTGGGCCGGAACCGAGCCGCCGGCGCACAAGAAGTTCATCGCGGATCTGACGGCCTACGCCAAGGCGAAATACGCCTCGGGGTGGTCGATCGTCGGCTATCAGGCGATCTACGCGCTGGCCGACGGCATCAAGAAGGCCGGCGACACCAAGAGCGACGACGTGGCCAAGGCGCTCCTGGGCATGACCTTCGACACGCCGGTCGGCAAGCGGACCTTCAGCGCCAAGTCGCACGAGACCTTCGCGCCGGAGTATTGGGGCGTCATGGTCAAGGAGGCGAGCTATCCGTTCGCCGTCATGAAGGATCCCGAGCTGCTGCCGCCGGCGACCGAAACGAACTGAGGCAAATGCCCCTCACCCCGGCCCTCTCCCCGCAAGCGGGGCGAGGGGGTGTGCCGTTGAATAACCTCGCCCCGCGCGAGCGGGGAGAGGGAGGGGCCCGCGTAGCGGGAGGGTGAGGGGCAGCAGGTGGCGGCGTCGTTTCTGTTCAGCCAGTTCATGGCCGGCCTGACGACGGCGATGTTCCTGTTCCTGATCGCCTCGGGGCTGTCGCTGGTCTTCGGCGTGATGCGCGTCATAAATTTCGCGCACGGCTCGTTCTACATGATCGGCGCCTATCTCGCCTGGCAGACGGTGCAGTGGCTGCATCCCTCGGCCGAGGCGTTCTGGCCCGCGGCGCTGTTTGCCGCGCTCGGCGTGGGCCTGCTCGGCGCGGTCGTAGAACGGCTCTTCTTCCGCCATCTCTACGGCCGCGAGGAGCTCTATCAGCTGCTCTTCACCTACGCGCTGGTGCTGATCCTGGGCGACGCCGCGAAGTTCATCTGGGGCACCGGCCAGCTCTCGGTCTCCACCCCCCCGGTGCTGGCCGGCAGCATCGAGATCTTCGGCACCGCGCAGCCGCTCTACAACCTCTTTATCCTGGCGGTCGGGCCGGGGATCGCGTTTGCCGGCTGGCTGGTCCTGAACCACAGCGGCGTCGGGCGGATGGTGCGGGCGGCCTCCTTCGACCGCGAGATGCTCGACGCGCTCGGCGCCAATGTCGGCTCGATCTACACCGGCATGTTCGTCTTCTCCTCGTTTCTCGCCGGCCTCTCCGGCGCGCTGGTGACGCCGATCCAGAGCATCGTGCCGGGGATGGACGTGCTGATCATCGTGCAGGCGTTCATCGTCGTGGTGATCGGCGGCATGGGCTCGTTCTGGGGCACCTTCTGGGGCTCGGTGATCTACGGCCAGGTGCTGTCCTTCGGCATCCTGATCCTTCCCGGCTTCTCGTTGTTCTCGGTCTTTGCGCTGATGGCGGTGATCCTGATCGTCCGCCCGTGGGGCCTGTTCGGCCGACCGATATGAGCCCTCTGCTATGATGAGCCGCCGCCGCGCCGCCCTCGCCGGCCGCGTCCCGTGGACCCTGGTGGTGTTTCTGCTCGCCGCCAGCGTGCCGTGGGTGGGCTCGCGCTACGACACCTTTCTCGCCGCCCAGATCGTCATCGACGCGCTGTTCGCCGTCAGCCTCAACCTGTTGCTCGGCAGCACCGGCCTCGTCTCGTTCGGCCATGTCGCCTATTTCGGCGTCGGCGCCTATGTCTGCGGCATCCTGATGAAGACCTACGAGGCGCCGTTCATCCTGGCCTTTCCGGCGGCCGGGCTCGGCGCCGCCTTCTTCGCGCTGGTGTCGGGCTATTTCTGCGTGCGGCTGATCAAGCTCTACTTCGCGATGCTGACCCTCGCCTTCTCGCAGATCGTCTGGGCGATCGCCTACAAATGGAACGATATGACCGGCGGCGACCAGGGCCTGCCGGAAATCCCCTACCCCAACCTCGATTGGATGTCGGCTGTCCCCGGCTTTGGCGATCTGCGCATCGGCGACCGATTTTATCTGCTGACCTTGGTGCTGGTCGCGGTCTCGATCGCGGTGCTGCGGATGATCACGCGTTCTCCGTTTGGCCGGATGCTGACGACGATCCGCGACAATCCCGAGCGCGCCGCCTTTATCGGCCTCAACGTGCGCGCCTACCAGCTCGCCGCCTTTGTCGTCGCCGGCGGCTTCGCCGGGCTCGCCGGCGCGCTCTACGGCATCTTCAGCCGCGGCGTCTTCGCCGATTATGTGTTCTGGTCGAAATCGGCCGAGGTCATGATCATGACCATACTCGGCGGCATGAATTTCTTCTGGGGGCCGCCGGTCGGCGCGCTGGCGCTGGTTTGGCTCAACCAGCAGATCACCGCCTATACCGAGTACTGGTCGTTCGTCCTCGGCGCGATCCTCTTGGCGCTGCTTTTCCTGTTCCCCGGCGGCATCGTCGGCGGGATCGTCGCCGGCTTTCGCCTGGCCCGGCGCCGGATCGCGCGCAGCGATGCTTGAGGTCCGCGATCTGCGCAAGGCGTTCGCCGGCTTCGTCGCCGTCGGCGGCGTCAGCCTGACCGTCGAGACCCGCCAGATCGCGGCGGTGATCGGCCCCAACGGCGCCGGCAAGTCGACCCTCTTCAACCTGATCACCGGCCATATCGCGCCCGATGGCGGCCGGGTGCTGCTCGACGGCCGCGACATCACCGGCGCGCCGCCGCACCGCATCTGCCGCATGGGCGTCGGCCGCTCGTTCCAGCGCACCAACATCTTCCCGCGGCTCTCGGTGTTCGAGAACGTGCAGGCCGCCTTCCTCGCCCATCGCGGGCGCGGGCGCAATTTCTGGGCGCGCTCGGAGGATTTCTACCGCGACGAGACCGCCGCGCTGCTCGCCTCGATCGGCCTTGCCGGCCAGGCCGACGCGGTCGCCGGCGCCCTCAGCTACGGCAACCAGAAGCAGCTCGAGCTCGGCATAGCGCTCGCCAGCGATCCGGTGCTGCTGCTGCTCGACGAGCCGACCGCGGGCATGTCGGCGAGCGAGACGCACGAGACGATGCGGCTGCTTGCAGCGCATCGCCGGCGAGCGCGGCCTGACCCTGCTGTTCACCGAGCATGACATGGAGGTGGTGTTTGCGATCGCCGAGAAGATCGCGGTGCTGCACCAGGGCCGCGTTCTCGCCGAGGGCAGCCCCGACCAGGTGCGCGGCGATCCCGAGGTGCGGCGGGTCTATCTGGGCGGGCATGCATGACCGCGCTGCTTGAAGTCGAGGAGATCCACACCGCCTACGGCTTGAGCCGGGTGCTGTTCGGGATCTCGCTCGAGGTCGCGGCCGGCGAATGCGTCTGCCTCCTGGGCCGCAACGGGGTCGGCAAGACGACGACGATGCGCTCGATCATGGGCCTGACCCCGCCGGGCGCCGGCCGTGTCCGCTGGCAAGGGCAGGGACATCGCCGGCTGGCCGCCGCACCGCATCGCGCGCGCCGGCATCGGCTTTGTCCCCGAGGACCGCCGCATCTTCGCCGAGCTGACGGTGTGGGAGAACCTCGAGGTCGGCGGCCAGGCCGCGCGCCGCCCCGGACGGTGGACGATCGAGGCGGTCGGCGAGCTCTTTCCGGTGCTGCGCGAGCGGCGCAGCCAGCGCGGCGGCTTTCTGTCGGGCGGCGAGCAGCAGATGCTGACCATCGCCCGCACCCTGATGGGCAACCCCGAGCTCCTGCTGCTCGACGAGCCGTCGGAGGGGCTGGCCCCGCTGGTGGTCGACACCCTGCGCGACAAGATCGCCGAATTGAAGGCGCAAGGGCTGACGATCCTGCTCGCCGAGCAAGGCGTCGACTTTGCCCTGGCGCTCGCCGACCGCGTCTATGTCCTCGAAAAGGGCGTGGTCCGCTTTTCCGGCGCCGCCGCCGAATTGCGCGCCGACAAGGCCCGGCTCGACCGCCTGCTGGCGATCTAGCGCCGGCGCTACCGGCCGAGGCGGCGGGCGAGGTCGGCGAACACCGCCTCGAACATCGCGGTCGTCAGCCTGCCGGTGTTGGTGTTGAGCCGCGAGCAGTGATAGCTGTCGGCGAGCAGCCGGCCGTCGGGGAGCGCATGAACGCGGCCGTGCGCGAACGGGAACGAGGCGCGGCGCAAGCCGAGCGCCGCCAGCGCCGCGTGGTGGGCGATGGCCCCGAGTGCTAAGATCGCGCGCAGCCGGGAGAGGCCGGCGATCTCGCCGGCGAGAAACCGGCGGCAGGCGGCGACCTCGGCGGTCGCAGGCTTGTTCTGCGGCGGCGCGCAGCGGACCGCATTGGCGATGCGCGCCCGACGCAACGCCAGGCCGTCATCGGGCCGGGCGTCGTATTCGCCCTCGGCGAACCCGAATTTCCGCAATGTCGCGTAAAGCAATCCGCCGGCGTGATCGCCGGTGAAGGGCCGGCCGGTCCGGTTGGCCCCGCGCAGACCCGGCGCCAACCCGACGATCAGCAGCTCCGCGGCTTCATCGCCAAAGGATGGGACCGGCGCGTTGTGCCATTCCGGGTGGGCCGCCCGCTGCGCCGCGCGATAGCCGACGAGCCGGGGGCAGAGCGGGCAGTCCCTTGACGGGGCCGCCGGAGCGCTCACGCGTTTTCGACCGGCTCGGGCCGCGGACGCTGAGCCTCCTCGCGGGCGGGATGGTTGCGCATGATGTTGGGGGCGAGGTCCTGCAGCTCGATGAAGTGGTCGGCCTGGCGGCGCAAATCGTCCGAGACCATCGGCGGCGAGGAGCGGATCGTCGAGACCACCGACACCCGCACGCCCTTGCGCTGCACCGCCTCGACCAGCCGCCGGAAATCGCCGTCGCCGGAAAACAGGATCGCGTGGTCGATGTACTGCGCCATTTCGAGCATGTCGATCGCCAGCTCGATGTCCATGTTGCCCTTGATCCGGCGCCGGCCCATCGAATCGGTGAATTCCTTGGTGGGCTTTGTCACCATCGTGTAGCCGTTGTAGTCGAGCCAATCGACGAGCGGCCTGATCGGCGAATACTCCTGGTCTTCGACCAAGGCGGTATAATAAAACGCCCTGATCAATCGCCCTTTGCTGCCGAACAGATCGAGGAGCCGCCGGTAGTCGATGTCGAACGCCAGCCCGCGAGCCGCAGAATAGAGGTTGGCGCCGTCGATGAATATGGCGAGCCGTTCTTCCGGATAGAAAATCATCTGTCGTAAATGCCCTATAGGATACGATAGTAAAAGTGTCTTACAGTGGGCGCCTTGGGTCAAGCGCGATCGGGCGCAAGGGGCGGACGTGATCCTGATCGGCATCGGCGGAAACCTCGACAGCGCCGAGCACGGCCCGCCGCGCGAGACGCTGATTGCGGCGTTGGCCGCGCTCGAAGCCGCGGGCGTGCGCATCGCCCAACGCTCCGGCTGGTATCGCTCGGAGCCGGCGCCCCCATCGGATCAGCCCTGGTTCGTCAACGCCGTCGTGGTGGCGGCGACCGAGCTCGGCGCGGCGGATCTGCTGGCGCTCCTGCACCGGATCGAGACGCGATTCGGCCGGGTCCGCGGCGAGCCCAACGCCGCGCGGGTCCTCGACCTCGATCTGCTCGATCACCACGGCCGGCTCGCCGATGCCCCGGCGCTGGTCTTGCCGCACCCAAGGTTGCATCAGCGCCGTTTCGTGCTCGCTCCACTGGCCGAAATCGCACCGGACTGGCGCCACCCGCGGCTCGGGCTGACCGCGCGGGAGCTTCTCGCCCGGCTGCCGGCCGGGCAGCCCGTCGAGCCCGTGGCGTGCTGAGCAGGGCGCCGCCATGGGCTCGATGGGCGGTCCGGTCGATTGTGCGCGCTCGCCCGGACCGTTATAAGGCGGCTCCGCATTCGCCGCCGGTGACAGGATGACCGAGCTCGAGGCCGCCCGCGCGAACATGATCGACAGCCAGCTGCGGCCCAACAAGGTCACGGACGAGCGGGTGCTCGCCGCCTTTGCGGCGATCCGCCGCGAGCTGTTCGCCCCGGAGGCTCTGCGGTCGGTCGCTTATCTCGACGAGGACCTGCCGCTCGGCGGCGGCCGGTATCTGATGGAGCCGATGGTGGCCGCGCGGCTGGTGCAGGCAGCTTCCGTCGAACGCACCGACACCGCGCTCGTGGTCGGCGCCGGGGCCGGATACGAAGCAGCCGTTCTCGCCATGCTGGGGCGCGCTGTCGTGGCGCTCGAGGAAGACCCGGAGCTGGCGCGGCGAGCCCGCTCGGCGCTGGTCGACCACGGCATCGCCTCGGTCGCCGGCGTCGAAGGGCCGCTGGCGCAAGGCTGGCGGGCGCGCGCTCCCTACGAGGTGATCCTGTTTGCCGGGGCGATCGCCGAGGCGCCGGCCGAAATCGTCGCGCAGCTCTGCGAAGGCGGGCGCCTGGCCGCCGTCGTCAGGCCCGGCGGAGGGGTCGGCCGCGCCACCCTGATCACGCGGACTGGCGCAATCCTCGCCCGGCGCGATATCTTCGACGCGGCGGCCCCGCTGCTGCCGGGCTTCTTCCCGAAACCCGCCTTTGTGTTCTGATCTTGAGCGTCGATCGCCCCGCCTCCTCAGGCTCGATGTCCGCAACCGGACAGGCTCGCAACCGCCTCCGGCGCGGTTGCGCCGCGGCCTCGGCGCTTGCCGGCCTGATCGCGGTCGCCGCCGCGCCGTCGGCCCGCGCCCAGACCCTGACCCAGGCGCTCGCCGAGGCCTACAACACCAATCCGCAGCTCCTGGCCCAGCGCGCCCTGTTGCGGGCGACCGACGAGCAGGTGCCGCAGGCGCTGGCGAACTGGCGTCCGACGGTCAACTTCACCGGCCAGGCGGGGTTCCAGAAAGAGGGGCTGCTGAGCAGCAACAACAGCGTCAACAACATCATCGCCGGCAGCCGGCCGAACACGGTCGCGGTCCAGGTCACCCAGCCGATCTACCGCGGCGGCCGGACCGAGGCGCAGACCCGCCAGGCGATCAACACGGTCGAATCGACGCGGGCGCAGACCCTGGCGGTCGAGACCGCGGTCTTCCAATCAGTCGTCACCGCCTATCTCGACGTCGTTCGCGACCAGTCCCTGGTCGAGGTCAACCGCAGCAACGAGCAGGTGCTCAAGAAGCAGCTTGAAGCGACCCAGGATCGGTTTCGCGTCGGCGAGGTGACCCGCACCGATGTCGCGCAAGCCGATTCCTCGCTCGCCCAGGCGACCGCGCAGCTGACCGCGGCGGAAGGCCAGCTGGCGCAGAGCCGCGCCAACTACGTGCGCGCCGTCGGCCGCCAGCCGGGGCGGCTGCTGCTGCCGCGCGAGCGCCCGACGCTTCCCGCGACGCGCGAGGAGACGCAGACCCTGGCCGCCAACAACAACTTCAATGTGGTCTCGGCCAATTTCGCCGAGCTTGCCGCCCGCAACAACATCGATGTCGTGCGCGGCCAGCTGCTGCCGCAGATTTCGATCGTCGGCAACGTCAACCGCCAGAACGACCCGTCGATCACGTTCCGCGGCTTTACCGCCAACACGGCCTCGATCACCGCGCAAATGACGATGCCGCTCTACGAGGGCGGCGCGATCTATTCGCAGACCCGCCAGGCCGAGCAGACCGTCGGGCAGCGGCGCAGCCAGGTCGACGATGCGCGCCGGGCGGCGGTGCAGGCGGCGACCCAGGGCTGGGAATCGCTGAAGGCGGCGCGGGCCAGCGTCACCTCCTTCGCCGCGGCGGTGCGCGCGGCGCAGATCGCCCTCGAAGGCACGCAGCAGGAGGCGCTGGTCGGCTCGCGCACGACCCTCGACGTCCTGATCGCCAACCAGCAGCTGTTTCAGACCCAGCTGCAGCTGATCACCTCGGAGCACGACACCGCCCTCGCCGAGTTCACGGTCGCCGCCGCGATCGGCCGGCTGATCGCCCCCGAGCTGCGCCTGCCGGTGCAGCTCTACGACATGGAGCGGCACTACAAGCAGGTGAAGGACAAGTGGATCGGGTTTGGCGGCGGCCTCAAGGAGTAGGCCGGGCTGCGGCCCGGCGCCGCTGGCGAAATTCGCCGCGATCCCTTAGGCTGGCGGCCTTCCAGCCTTTGTCGGTTGTCATCGATGCCGGACGCGAAACCCCAGCCTGAACCCTCGATGGAGGAGATCATCGCCTCGATCAGCCGCCTGATCGCCGAGGACAAGCCGCAAGGCGAGCGGCTGCGGCCCGCCGCCGTCGCAAAGGACGACATCCTCGACCTGACCGAGGCGATCGACGAGGACGGCACGGTGCGCCGGCTGCCCCCGGCGCCCGAGCATCCCGCGGCCCCGCCGGAGCCGGCCAGGGAGACAGCGGGGCCGCGAATCGAGCCCGAGCCGCCGCGGGTCGATCCCGCGGTCGCGCTGAAGGCCGCGGGCGGGCGCGAGCGCATCTTGTCGGCGGCCACCTCGGGGGCGGCGGCGGCGGCCTTCGCGCGCCTGGGCGGGATGCCGCGCGAGCAGCGCGTCGAAGGCGGGCTGCTGCTCGGGGATTCCGGCCGCACGCTCGAGGACATCGTCCGCGACGCCTTGCGCCCGCTGCTGCAGGCCTGGCTCGACAAGAACCTTCCGGGGATCGTCGAGCGGCTGGTGCGCGAGGAGATCGGCCGCGTCGTCCGCGACGCGGGGCTGCGCTGAAGCGGCGCCGCCAAGCCGTGGGCAGCCCGGGGATGCTGGACAAGACCTATCAGCCGGCGGCGGTGGAGGCGCGGCTCTACGCGCTGTGGGAGCAATCGGGCGCCTTCGCCGCCGACCCGTCTGGCGGCAGGCCGCCCTACGCGATCATGATGCCGCCGCCGAACGTGACCGGCAGCCTGCATATGGGGCACGCGCTCAACTTCACATTGCAGGATGTGCTGATCCGCTGGCGGCGCATGCAAGGCCGCGACGCGCTGTGGCAGCCCGGCGCCGACCACGCCGGCATCGCCACCGAGATCGTCGTCACCAGCCGGCTCGCCGAGGCGCAGATCGACAAGCAGCAGCTGGGCCGCGATAAATTCATCGAGCGGGTCTGGGAGTGGAAGGCGCAATCGGGCGGCGCGATCATCAATCAGCTGCGTCGGCTCGGCGCCTCTCCCGACTGGGCGCGCGAGCGCTTCACGATGGACCCGGGGCTGGCCGCTTCGGTCCGCCGGGTGTTTGTCGAGCTCTACCGCAAAGGGCTGATTTACCGCGACAAGCGGCTCGTCAACTGGGATCCGGCGATGCATACCGTGATCTCGGACCTCGAGGTCGACAACCGCGAGACCAAGGGCTCGCTGTGGCATATCCGCTACCCGATCGAGGAGCGAGCCCGGCCGGTTCATCACCGTGGCCACGACCCGGCCCGAGACCATGCTCGGCGATACCGGCGTCGCGGTCCATCCCGGACGACCCCCGCTACGCCGATCTCGTCGGCAAGCGGGCGCGCCTGCCGCTCGCCGACCGGCTGATCCCGATCGTCGCCGACGAGTACGCCGATCCCGAGACCGGCAGCGGCGCGGTCAAGATCACCCCGGCGCATGATTTCAACGATTTCGAGGTCGGCCGCCGGCACGGGCTGGCGCTGATCAACATCTTCGACGCCGATGCGCGGCTGAACGAGGCGGCGCCGGCGGCCTATCGCGGCCTCGACCGGTTCGCCGCGCGCGACAAGGTGGTCGCCGACCTCGCCGCCGCCGGCTTGCTGGAAAAGGTGGAAGACCACACGCTGATGGCGCCGCACCACGACCGCTCGGGCGAGCTGATCGAGCCGTGGCTGACCGACCAGTGGTATTGCGACGCGCGGGCGCTGGCCGGGCCGGCGATCGCCGCGGTCGAGGACGGGCGCACCCGCTTTGTGCCGCGCCAGTGGGAGAACACCTATTTCGAGTGGATGCGCAACATCCAGCCCTGGTGCATCTCGCGCCAGCTGTGGTGGGGCCACCGCATCCCGGCCTGGTACGGGCCGGACGGCGAAGTCTTCGTCGCCGAGACCGAGGCGGAGGCGCGGCGCGAGGCGGAGGCGAAATACGGGCGCGCGGTCGCCCTGCGCCAGGAGGAGGATGTCCTCGACACCTGGTTCTCCTCGGCGCTGTGGCCGTTCTCGACGCTCGGCTGGCCCGAGCCGACCCCCGAGCTCGCGCGCTATTACCCGGGCGACGTGCTGGTCACCGGCTTCGACATCATCTTTTTCTGGGTCGCCCGGATGATGATGATGGGGCTGCGTTTCATGGGCGAGGTCCCGTTCCGCACCGTCTACATCCACGCCCTGGTGCGCGACGAGCGCGGCCAGAAGATGTCGAAGTCGCGCGGCAACATCGTCGATCCGCTGGAGCTGATCGACCGGTACGGCTGCGACGCGCTGCGCTTTACGTTGGCGGCCCTGGCCGCGCCCGGCCGCGACGTCAAGCTCGCCGAGAGCCGGATCGAGGGCTACCGCAATTTCGCGACCAAGCTGTGGAACGCGGCGCGCTATGCGCAGATGAACGGCTGCCGCCCGGCGGCCGGGTTTGCGCCGGGGCAATGCCGCCTGACCGTCAATCGCTGGATCGCCACGGCGGCGGCGGATTGCGCCCATTCGGTCACGGCCTCGCTCGACGCCTTCCGTTTCGACGAGGCGGCCAACGCGCTCTACCAGTTCGTCTGGGGCAATTTCTGCGACTGGTATCTCGAATTCACCAAGCCGATCCTGCAAGACGGCGACGCGGCGGCGCGCGGCGAGACGCAGGCAACCACGGCCTGGGTGCTCGACCAGGTTCTCCGCCTGCTGCACCCGATCATGCCGTTCATCACCGAGGAGCTGTGGCGGCATCTGCACGGCGAAAACGCCGGCCTGCTGATCACCGCGCCCTGGCCCGAGGCGGCGGCCGACGCGATCGACCGCGACGCGTCGGCCGAGATGGAGTGGGTGGTTGAGGCGATTTCGGCGATCCGTGCGGTGCGGGCCGAGATGAACGTCCCGCCCGCCGCCCGCGCGCCGCTCCTCGTCAAGGATGCCGGGCCTGTCGCCGCGGAGCGGATCGAGCGCCACCGCGAGCACTTCCTGCGCCTCGCCCGGATCGAGCGCATCGAGCCGACGGTCGCGGTCCCGGCGGGCGCGATCCAGGCGGTGGTCGACGGCGCCACCCTGGTTCTGCCGCTCGGCGAAATCGTCGACCTCGGCCGGGAGAAGGCGCGTCTCGCCAAGGAAATCGGCCGGCTCGACGCGGAATTGGCCAAGATCGCCGCCAAGCTCGGCAACCCCAATTTTGTCGCCAAGGCCAAGGCGGAGGTGGTCGAGGAGCAGCGCGAGCGGGAATCGGACATCACCCGCGACCGCGACCGCGTCAAGGCGGCCTACGAGCGGCTGGCGGCGGTGTAGGCCCGCTCAGCCGGTCTTCTTCTCATGCTCCATCGCCGCCCGCAGGATCGCGTTGATCCGCGTCTGATAGCGGGGATGGCGCCGGAAATGCTCCAGCACATCGTGGTCGAGCCGGATGCTGATCTGCTCCTTCCGCTGCGGCATGACCAGCGTCGCCGACGCGAACCAATCGTCGTCGAGCTCCGGGGCCACATCCGGGTCATCTCTGATCGCCGCCGCGATGTCCTGATCGGTCAGCGCGTCAAATGCGGCCCAATCAACCCTCCGCTCCTTGGAGGCGTCTGCGGACTTCTGCGTCAAAACGTCTTTTTTCACGTGGATTAGCCTTTCTCGCTGAGATGATGCGTCGAGCCGTTCACGCCAAGTGAAGACGACGACCATATAGACGACCGTCGACTTCGCCCAATGCTTGAAGTCGGGAGTCTCCATAATCGTATCGGTCATCGTTCTGGAGAAATACGAAACCCGTCCAAATTTGAGATGCCCTCGAAAAGTCCAGCCGATGCTTTAGAATGTTCTTCGTCTCTTTATCTGGAATGCCCACTCGAACTCGCTCATATAGAATCCTTCTATATCTAAGCGTAATTGTGATGGAAGCATTCCCTGGTAAATATCACGGGCCATTGGGCTTTGGCGAACAACGACGCATCTACAATATGGATATATCCGAGATGGATGTCAAGCAGCCTGAGAGCGAGGTTCCCGGCAGGCCGCAGCTAAGCGCCATCGAGCTGGCCGCATCGATATGCGGCGACTATTGTCGCAGCGGGTTGCGTCGATAATGAGGTTGTAGCCAGTTGGCGGCTCGGATCGAGGATTTTGTTGCGCGCGGTCTCGTCGCACCCGAGCGGCTCGGCGAGGTGCGCCGGATCGCCGAGCAGTTCGCGGTCGCGCTGACCGAAGATATGGCGGCGCTGATCGACCCGGCTGACCCCGACGACCCGATCGCGGCGCAGTTCGTGCCGAGCGCGGCCGAGCTCGCCACCGCCGACGAGGAGCGCGCCGACCCGATCGGCGACGAGCGCTGGTCGCCGCTCCCCGGCATCGTCCATCGCCATCCCGACCGGGTTCTGCTGAAGCCGACCCTCATTTGCCCGGTCTATTGCCGCTTCTGCTTTCGCCGCGAGGTGGTCGGCAAGAAGGGGGCGATGCTCGGCAAGGCGGCGCTCGAGCGCGCCTTCGGCTATATCCGCGAGCGGCCGGAGATCTGGGAGGTCATCGTCACCGGCGGCGACCCGTTCGTGCTGGCGCCGCGCCGCCTCGCGGCGATCGTCGGCGCGCTCGACCAAATCGCGCATCTCGGCGTGATCCGCTTTCACACCCGCGCGCCGGTGGTCGAGCCGGGCCGTGTGACCCGCCTGCTGGTCGAGGCGCTGGCGGCCGAAAAGGCGGTCTATGTCGTCATTCACGCCAATCACCCGCGCGAGCTGACCCCGGCGGTGCGGGAGGCGGTGACCCGGCTTGTCCGCGCCGGCATCCCGGTGTTGTCGCAGAGCGTGCTGCTGCGGGGGGTCAACGACGATGCAGCGGTGCTGGAGGCGCTCTTCCGCGGCCTCGTCGCGATGCGGGTCAAGCCCTACTACCTGCACCACGCCGATCTCGCCCGCGGCACCGCGCATTTCCGCACCGGGATCGCGGCCGGGCAACGGCTGGCGCGCGCGTTGCGCAGCCGCGCCTCCGGCCTCTGCCAGCCGACCTATGTGCTCGACATCCCCGGCGGCTTCGGCAAGGCGCCGATCGCGGGCGGCGCGGTCAGCCCGGCCGGCTCGGGCGGCGGCTGGCTCGTCGAAGACGGGGCCGGCGCATTTCACGCCTATCCGCCCGACCCTCGCGATCCCGGAGGCTGAGACGGCGCGAAATGGCCGAGACGGCGCCGCAGCAGGTATATCCCAAGAAATCGCGAGCATCTTTCAGTATCGCCCTGCGCCCGCGAACGCCGGTTCAGGGCTTTTGCGCACATCTGGCGGTCGGCGGGAAAAAGCTCGCGAGGCCGACATTTCTTTTTGAACGGGAGACGAGACGGCGTTAACCTGCGTTTCGCAGATCCGCTCCGGCCGCGACAGGCTGGCGCTTGGTTCGGGGGGACACGATGACCGAGTGCAATCGGGGCTTATGGATGGCGGCGGCCGCGCGGCTGGCCGCGGCATTGTTTTGCGTCGCTGTCGCCGCCTCGTCGGGCGGGGCCGCGTCCGCGCAGACGCCGCTCGAGCTGACCTACCGGGTGTCGCACTCGGTGTTCGGCGACATCGGCACCTACACCAACACGATCGAGCCGACCGCGGACGGCACCAAGGTGCAGACCCGCGTGCATTTCGAGGTCAAGATGCTCGGCGTCGGCCTCTACCGCGAGGAGGCGCAGCGCACCGAGCGCTGGCGCGGCAATCGTCTGGTCGGATACCACAGCATCACCAGCAAGGGCGACGCCAGCACCGAGGTCAAGGGCGAGGCGCGCGGCAACAGCTTTGTGATCACCTCGCCCGACGGCACGGTCGCCGCACCCGCCACGGTGCATCCGGCCAACCCGTGGTCGTCGAACTTCCTCGCCTCCGACACGATGATGCGGCCGGACACCGGCAAGGTCGAGCAGGTGCGGGTCAGCGGCGGCAAGGAGACAGCGGTGACGATCGCCGGGTTGCCGGTCCCCGCGCGCAAATACGAGGTCGACGGCAAGAACCGGTACACCGTCTGGCTCGACAGCCGCGGCGTGCCGGTGCAGTTCGTGGCCGACGACGACAGCGGCAAGGTCACCTTCACGCTCGACAAATGCGACCGCTGCAACCTCGACGTTTCCCAGCTGACGCCGAAATAGGGTTGCTCCCCAAATAGGGCTGCTGCGACGTCCGCGCCCGTCTCCGAGATCATAACCGCGCTCGTCGACCGCGACGTTCGCGACAGCGCGGCGTTGTGGCTGCGCCGGAGCGGGGTGCGGCTGCCGACCTTCGCCGAGCTTGCCCGGCCGCATTTCCGTCCCGGCCTCCTCGCGGTCGATCCCGATCGGCCGCACCCGGCCAATCTCTACCGCATCCACTGGCACAACGACCGCTCGCGCGCCGGCCTCGCCGAGACGCCTGCCCATCTGGTATTGCCGCCGGAGCTGACCGGGGTGCGCGCCCCGATCGTCATGGCGCTGGGCTGCTTTTTCCCGATGATCGGCGCGCACAAGGTTTTGGCGGCTTACGGCTGCCTGATCCCGCTTCTCGCCACCGGCCGCTTCGACCCCTCGCGCCATCGCGCGGTATGGCCGTCGACCGGCAATTATTGCCGTGGCGGGGTCGCGCTCTCCCGCATCCTCGGCTGCCGCGGCGTCGCGGTGCTGCCGCAGGGCATGAGCGCGGAGCGCTTCGCCTGGCTCGCCGACTGGGTAAGCCGCCCCGAGGACATTGTCCGGACCCCGGGCTCGGAGAGCAACGTCAAGGAAATCTACGACAAATGCGCCGAGCTGGCGCGCGACCCGGCGAATGTGGTGCTGAACCAGTTCGCCGAGTTCGGCAATTACCTCGTCCACTACGCCTGCACCGGGCCGGCCCTGGCGCGCGTTTTCGAAGGAATGCCGGGAAAGCGGCTGGCCGCTTTTGTCGCGGCGTCAGGCTCGGCCGGGACCCTGGCGGCCGGCGACTATCTGAAGGAGCAGCACGGCGCCCGCATCGTCGCGGTCGAGGCCGGCGAATGCCCGACCCTGCTGAGGAACGGCTTTGGCGAGCACAACATCCAGGGCATCGGCGACAAGCACGTGCCGCTCATTCACAACGTCATGAACACCGACATCGTGGTCGGCGTCTCCGACCGCAGCGCCGGCGCCCTCGACCTGCTGTTCAACAGCGATGCCGGGCGGTCGTATCTGGCGGAGCGGCGGCACATCGACCCCGCGCTGATCGACGATCTGAGCCTGGTCGGGCTCTCCGGCATCGCCAACCTCGTCGCCGCGGTCAAAATCGCCAAGCGCCTGGAGCTCGGCGAGGACGATGTCATTCTGACGCTCGCCACCGACAGCGCCGCGCTCTACGGCAGCGAACGGCGGAAATTTGCCGCCACGGCGAATACCCGGACGGCTTCGACGCGATCAACGCCGGCGAGGCGTTCGGCCGGGATCTCCAGGGCATCGCCGACAATGATTTGCTCGAATTGACGCATCACGAGCGCACGCGCATCTTCAACCTCGGCTATTACACCTGGGTCGAGCAGCAGGGCGTCTTGCTCGATGCGTTCGAGCGCCGCCGCTCGCAGCGCTTCTGGCAGGGGCTGCGCCAAGCGGTTCCGGCCTGGGACGCGCTGATCGCCGAGCTGAACGCGAAGATCGAGGAGGGCGGGTGACGCCGAGCCACGCCGAGCTTCGCCGCCGCACGCAAGAGCGCGACCGCAGCCTGCGCGACAAGGTCATGTCGCTCGAAGAAGCCGCGGCGCTGGTCCCCGACGGCGCCTCGGTCGGGATCGGCGGCTCGACCCTGTCGCGCACCCCGATGGCGATGATCTGGGCCCTGATCCGCGCCGGCCGCAAGGATCTCGCCTGCGCCCGCGGCATCGCCTCGAGCGAGGGCGAGCTGTTGCTCGGCGCCGGGACGAGCCGGCACATCGTGACCAGCTGGTTCAGCCAGGGGATCGTCTGGGGCGTGTCGCGGATCATGCGCCTCTACACCGAGAGCGGGCGGGCGAAATTCGAGGAATGGAGCCATCTGGCGATGGGGCTGCGCTTTCGCGCCGGCGCGATGGGCGCGCCGTTTCTGCCGATGCGCTCGATGCTGGGCTCCGATGTGATCGCCCGGCTGCCCGACGCGCAAGGCTGATCGACTGCCCGTTCACCGGCGAGAAACTGGTCCTGGTGCCGGCGTTGAACCCGGATGTCGCGCTGATCCACGTTCAGCGCTGCGACGCCTACGGCAACGCGCAGATCGACGGGCTGCCGTTCATGGATCTCGATCTGGCGATGGCGGCGGGCCGGGTCATCCTGACCACCGAGCGCATCGTCTCGAACGACCAGATCCGCCGCCGCCCCGACCGCACGAAAATCCCGTTTCTCGCCGTCGACGCCGTGGTCGAGGTTGCGTTCGGCTCGGCCCCGCACGAATGCTACGGGCTCTACGAGCCGCTGTTCCGCCATCTCGACGGCTACGCCGCGCAATTGCGGCAGGACCCCGAGCGCGGCATGGCCGAATACCTCGACCGCTATTTCTACGGCCCGAAATCATGGACCGAATATCTCGGCCTCCTCGGCCTCGACGAACTGCTCGACGCCGCCCGCCGCGGCCGGAGCATCTATGACGACTATGTCCCGATCGGACCTTTGCTTCTTCCTCGTTTGCGGCGAAAGCCGGCATCATGCCGGGGATGGGCCCGGTTTCGCCGGGACAGCGCATTGCCGCTCATGACGAACTAGCCGGATGGAGCACACCGCAAGCGAGCTCTTGGCGGTGGCGAGCGCGCGGCTGTTGCGCGACGGCGAGGTCGTGTTCGCCGGGGTCGGCATTCCGCTTTTGGCGGCGACCTTGGCGCAGCGGCTGCACGCGCCGGGCCTGACGATCCTCTTCGAAGGCGGCGCGATCGGCGCCTTTGTCGAGCCCGGCAAATTGCCGCCCTCGACCAACGAGCAGCGCTGCACGCGGCGCGCCAACATGGTGCTCGGCAGCACCGACGTGCTCCTGCTGCTGCAGCGCGGCTATGTCGATGTCGGCTTTATGGGCGGCGCCCAGATCGACCAATACGGCAACCTCAACAGCTCGTTCATCGGCGACCCGGATAGGCCGACAACACGGCTGCCCGGCACCGGCGGCGGCAACGACATCGCCAGCCTGACGCGGATGATCGTGGCGATGAAGCATGAGAAGCGCCGCTTTGTCGAACGCGTCGATTTCGTCACCAGCCCCGGCTTCCTCAAGGGCGGCGACAGCCGGCGCGAGGCCGGGCTGACCGAGGGCGGCATGTTCCGGGTGGTGACCGACCTCGGCGTCCTCGGTTTCGACGAGCGCTCGAAGCGGATGCAGCTGCTGGCGCTGCAGCCCGGCGTCACCACCGAGGAGGTGCAGGCGAGCACCGGCTTCGAGCTGCTGATCGCCTCCGAGCTGCCGACCGCCGACCCGCCGAGCGAGCACGAGCTGGCGGTATTGCGCCATCTCGACCCCGACCGGCTTTACACGGCTTGAAGAAAATATCACCACAGAGAGCACAGAGGAGAATAGAATCTCTCTATGTCCTCCGTGTCTCTGTGGTGCAACTCCTTTGTGCCGTAGGGGATGGACTAAATGACCATTTTCACGAACACCTTCGGCCTGGCGATGCGGAACTTCACGACCTGGCCGGAGATGCCCGACCCGAAGGCGCTGATCGACTATGCTGTCCGCGCCGAAGAACTGGGCTTCGACTCGGTCTGGGTCTGGGACCACATCCTCTTGGGCGTCGATCCGCCGTTCCCGATCATCGACTCCTTGACCCTGTTGACCGCGGTGGCGGCGCGCACCAGCCGGATCAGGCTCGGCACCGGCGTCTTGGTATTGCCGTTGCGCAACCCGGTGGTGCTGGCGAAGGAATTGGCGAGCCTCGATTTGATCGCCGAGGGGCGGCTGCTCCTGGGCCTCGCCTCGGGCTGGTACAAGCGCGAGTTCGACGCGGTCGGCGTGCCCTACAACGAGCGCGGGCGGATCATGGACCGCAACCTTGAAATCCTGCGCCGGCTGTGGACCGAGGCTCAGGTCGACGGCGAATATCCGCCGCACCTCTTGCGCGGCGCGAACCTGTCGCCGAAGCCGGCGCGGGCGCCGACGATGCTGATCGGCGGCTATGTCGACCGCGTCTTGAAGCGCGCGGCGCTGAACGGCGGCTGGCTGACCTATTTCTACACGCCCGAGGGCTTCGCCCAGTCCTGGGCCAAGGTCCGCGCCTTCGCCGCGGCGGCGGGAAAGGATCCGGACAGCCTGCTCAACGCCAACCAGCTCCCGATCTATGTCGGTCCGTCGCGCGCGGCGGTCGAGGGGCCGATGCTGGAATGGCTCGGCCAGGAATGGGACTACGCCGCCTGGAGCCGGTCGACCAAGGACGCCGCGATCATCGGCACGGTCGACGACTGCGTCGCCCAGCTGCGCGCCCAGCTTGCGGTCGGCGTGCAAAAGCTGATCTTCATCCCTTACCGCTACCAGAGCGACCAGGTCGCGATCATCGCCCGCGACATCATCCCCCGCCTGCGGGCGGCGGGTGCTGTTGCAATTCAATAACCGGTGGTATTGATTGGCCGCCCGGCGCGGCAGGCCGGGCGACGGGCTTGCGGGTCCGACGACTGCCGATAGGGGAGGTTCGCGATGAATTCAGCTTTGGCGACGCCGCGGGTGCTGCTGGCGGCGATGGTCACCTGCCTGTTCGCCGCCGCGGGGCCGGTTGCGGCGCAACAGGCGGCGCCGGGCGCGGCCCCCGCCGCGGCGCAGCAAACGCCGGCCGCGCCGCAGGCCGCGGCGACGCCGGCGCCGTCATGGATGCAGGGCTCCCCCAGCTCGGCCGCGGAGTCGCACCTGGCGCCGCAGGTGCCGCCGCCGATCCCGACCGCGGCGGACAAGCTCCCGCTCGCCGATCTGAAGACGCCGAAGAACTTCCACCTCGAAGTCTACGCCAGCGGCGTGCCGAACGCGCGCTCGATCCGGATCGGCGACAAGGGCACGGTCTTTGTCAGCACCCGCACCCTCGGCAAGGTCTATGCGATCGTCGACAAGGACGGCAAGCGCGAGGTCAAGACCCTGGCGAGCGATATGAATTCGCCGAACGGCATCGCCTTCCACGACGGCACGCTCTACATCGCCGAGATCAACCGGATCTCGAAGATCGACAATGTCGAGAGCCAGCTCGACAACCCGCCGAAGCCGACCGTCATCTACAGCGACCTGCCGAACGACGCGCCGCACGGCTGGAAGTTCCTGACTGTCGGGCCGGACAACAAGCTCTATTTCAACATCGGCGCGCCGTGCAACATCTGCATGCCGCCGCCGACCCATGCCCAGATCCGCCGCATCAATCTCGACGGCAGCGGCATGGAGGTCGTCGCCCACGGCATCCGCCAGGTCGTCGGCATGGATTGGCACCCGGTGCTGAAGCAGCTCTATTTCACCGAGAACCAGCGCGACTGGCTGTCCGAGGACGAGCCCAACGACAAGCTCAACCGGCTCGCCCATCCCGGCCGGGACAATTTCGGCTATCCCTATTGCGACGGCGGCGACATCCCCGATCCGCAATTCGGCTGGGGCCACAGCTGCAGCGAGTTCACCAAGCCGGTGGCGCAGCTCGGGCCGCACTCGGCGCCGCTCGGCCTGCGCTTCTACACCGGCCGCATGTTCCCGCACGAATACAACAATGCGCTATTCATCGCGCGCCACGGCTCGTGGAACAAGTCGAAGAAGATCGGCGGCGACATCGTCGTCGCCAAGCTGAACGCGGACGGGTCGGTGAAGTCGATCGAGCCCTTTATCACCGGCTTTCTACAGGACAACAAGTATGTCGGCCGGCCGGTCGATGTCGAGCTGATGAAGGACGGCTCGATGCTGATCTCGGATGACTGGAACGGCGCGGTCTACCGCCTGACCTACGGCGCGCCGCGCATCAGCTCGCGCCATTAGGGGGCGCCGGTGGGGCGGCGCGCCGGAACAGCCTGCGCCGTCGCCGCGGCGCTCCTCGGCGGCGCGCTTTCCGCCTCCGCCGCGGCGCCGCCGGAGAAGCTCGAGGTCTGCCTCGCCTGCCATGGGGCGGAGGGCCAATCGGAAACCGACACGGTGCCCTCGCTCGGCGGGCAGCCGTCGAAATACGCGCTGATCCAGCTCTTCATGTTTCGCGAGGGGCTGCGCAAGGTCGAGCCGATGACCGAGCTGATGAAAGGCTGGAGCGACGCCGAGCTGCAGCAGACGGCGGATTTTATCGCCGCCCTGCCGCCGCCGAAGCCGCCCTCCGATCCGGCCGACCCGGCGCGGCTCGAGCGCGCCCGCGCGCTGGTCGAGCAGAACCACTGCAATGTCTGCCACAGCGCCGACTTTTCCGGCCAGGACAATGTGCCGCGGCTCGCCGACCAGCGCGAGGATTACCTGTTGCAGGCGCTGCGCGGATACAAGAGCGGCGAGCGGCACGGCTACGACGCGACGATGGCCGAGGTTCTCCAGCCGATCGACGACGCGCAGATCGTCGAATTCGCCTATTACCTGTCGCATTTTCGGCAGGTTCCGCTAACCGGCAAGCCCCGCGCGGGGCGGTGAAGGCGCAGGAGGATGGCGATGGAAGCAAGATCGCGCGGCGACTACAGCATCGCCGGCCGCGAGCTGGTCGCCGAGGGGACGGACCTGCGGGTCCAGGTGCTGACCCTGGCCGCCGGCGAATGCGTGCCCTGGCACTATCACAGCGAGGTGACCGACAGCTTTGTCTGCCTCGAAGGCCCGATGGTGGTCGAGACGCGGGCGCCGCGCGCGGCCCATCGGCTGGGACCGGGGCAGCGCTGCTCGGTGCCGCCCAAGACGGCGCATTACGTGCACGGCGAGGACGGCGGCGCCTGCCGGTTCCTGATCGTCCAGGGGTCGGCGTCTACGACTTCATGCCGGTCGGCGGATAGCCCCGCCCCGGCTACGCCGGGTCGTGCTCCCGGTCCTTGCTCGGGATCAGATCGTAGGGCAGCGCGAAGCCGGGCATCGCCTTCAGCCTGCCGGACCAGGCTTCGAGGTGCGGCCATCGCGCGATGTCGAAGCCGCCCTCGGCCATGAATGCCATGCGGCCCCAGCAGCCGATATCGGCGATGCTGCACGCGTCGCCGACCAGCCATTCCCGGTCCCGCAAGGCATTGTCGACAAACGACAGCGCCGCTTCGGCCTTCGGCCGGAACTCGGCGATCACCTCGGGGTGCGAGGCGCGGAACCGGGCCGAGTGCCGCACCTTGGCGACCGCGGTGATGTGGTCCGCTTCCCAGGCGAGCCATTCGCGCGCCTGCCAGCGCTGCTGCTCATCGGCCGGCTCGAAATGTCCGGTCGCGCGGGCGAGATAGTCGAGGATCACGTTCGATTGCAGGATCGTCAGGCCGCGGTGGCGCAATGACGGCACCACCCCCCAGCGGTTGACCGCCAGATATTCGGGCGTCTTCTGCACGCCCGTCTTCAGATTGACCGTGCGGAACGAATACGGCAGCCGCGCCAGCGCCAGATAGAGGATCGGCTTGTAGCTCGAGCTCGAGGTGAAGCTGCCGTAGATCGTCAGCCGGTCATTCATTCGCCGCCCCCCGTGACCACGCCCGACCGAGATTGCTTCGTCGCCCTATCGGCTCCTCGCAATGACCGACCCCCTTGTCATTGCGAGCGGAGCGCGGCAATCCCGCCACGGCGGCGCTCATTCCGGCTCTTCGAAATCGAGCTTTTCGGTGAGGCCATAGCCGTCGGCGAGCTCGCGCAATTTGTACCAGGTGGCGGCCTCGACCTCGATGCCGTTCTTCTCGCGGTCCTGCTGGCGGCGGTGCTCGATCTCGCCGGGATAGAGCACGCCGCTCGAGCCCTCGGAGGGCGGGGTCGCTTTGAGGTAGGCGACGAACTCGCCGACCTCCTTCTTGAACCCGGCCAATGGGCGGAACGCGGCGACGTTGAAAACCGCCATAAAGCAGCCGTCATTGTGCCGCCCGGTCGGCTCGACGCCAAAGCCGAGCCCGGTCAGGAGGCCGCACAGGATCTCGACCATGACCGCGAGCCCGGTGCCCTTGTAGCCGCCTTCCGGGCCGCCGAGCGGCAGGAGCGCGCCGCCCTGGCGCAGCTGGCGCGGGTCGTTGGTCGGCCGCCCGTCGCTGCCGATGACCCAATTGTCCGGCACGCTTTCGTTGCGGGCGACGGCGAGCGCGATCTTGCCGGCCGCCGCCGCCGAGGTCGCCATGTCGAGATAGAGCGGCCCCTCGAGGTCGGACGGGATCGCCATCGAAATGGGGTTGGTGCCGAGCCGCGCCTCGCGCCCGCCGAACGGGGCCACCGCCTTTGGGCTGCGCCCGGAATCGGCGGTGATCAGCCCGATCATGCCGGCCTCCGCCGCCATCTGGGTGTAGCTCGACAGCCGGCCGATATGGCCCTGGCGAAAGACCGTGGCGGCGGCGACGTTGGCGGCCTTGGCCTTCTCGATGGTCAGCCGCATCGCCCGCTCGTTGGCGGTGTAGCCGAACCCCCAATGGCCGTCGACGACGGTCGTGGTCGGCGATTCCTGGACGATCGTCCATGGCGCGCCCGGCACGATGTGCCCGACCTTGATCCGCTCGATATAGGTCGGGATCTGGATGACGCCGTGCGAATCGTGGCCGACGAGGTTGGCGCCGACGATGTGGCGCATGACCAGCTCGGCCTCGCCCGGCGGCGTCCCCGCCGCCTCGAACAACGCCTGCCCGATCTCGATCAGCCGCTCGGCCGCGATTTTCGGCATCGCAAATCTCCCTGATGGCCGCGACAGGATGCGGGCTATTGTCGGGGCCGTCAACGACCCGCCGCCCGGCGGTTGAAGAGCGAGGGGGGAGAAACCGCCGATGGCAGAAGACACCTTCGACTACATCGTCGCCGGCGCCGGCTCGGCGGGGTGCGTCGTCGCCGCCAGGCTCAGCCAGTCCGGGCGCTGCCGGGTGCTGCTGCTGGAGGCCGGGGACCGCGACCGCTATCCGTGGATCCATGTGCCGATGGGCTATGGCCGCCTGTTCAGCAACCCGCGCGTCAATTGGATGTACGAGAGCGAGCCCGAGCCCGAGCTCGAAGGCCGCCCGATGTACCAGCCGCGCGGCAAGGTCCTGGGCGGCACCAGCTCGATCAACGGCATGGTCTACATGCGCGGCAACCCGCTCGATTACGACGGCTGGCGCCAGCGCGGCTGCACCGGCTGGGATTGGGACAGCGTGTTGCCGTATTTCAAGAAGGCCGAGGACCAGGAGCGCGGCGAGGACGAATTCCACGGGGTCGGCGGCCCGCTGCGCGTGTCCGATCAGCCGGCGCGCTTCGAGCTGGCCGAGCGCTGGATCGCCGCGGCGGTCGAGGCCGGATTGCCGGCCAACAACGATTTCAACAACGGGCAGCAGGAGGGCGCCGGCCCGTTCCAGAGCACGACCAAGGACCGGCGGCGCTGGAGCACGGCGGCGGCCTATCTGCGCCCGGCGCGCGGCCGCGGGAACCTGAAGGTCGAGACCAACGCGCTCGCCACCCGCGTGGTGATCGAGGACGGCCGCGCGACGGGCGTCGAGTACCTGAAGAACGGGACCCGGCTGACGGCGCGGGCGCGCGGCGAGGTGATCGTCTGCGGCGGCGTCTTCAACTCGCCGCAGCTGCTGCAATTGTCGGGGCTCGGGCCGGGCGCGCTGCTGCAGGGCCTCGGCATCCCGGTGGTGCGCGACATGCCGGCGGTCGGGGCCGATTTGCAGGACCATTTCTATGTCCGCCTGGCGTTTCGCTGCACCCGGCCGATCACCTTGAACGATGTCGCCAACAACCCGCTGCGCAAGGTCGCAGCCGGGGTTCAGTACATCCTGTTCCGGTCCGGGCCATTGGCGACCAACGGCATCTGCGCCGGCGGCTTCGCGCGCAGCGACGAGCGGCTGGAGCGGCCCGACATCCAGCTCAATTTCAGCCTGTGGAGCTTTGCCGAGCGGACCCGCGCCGGGGTCTTCCCGCACCCGTTCCCCGGCTTTACGGTGAGTGCCGTGCATCTGCGCCCCGACGCGCGCGGCGAGGTGCGGCTCAAAAGCGCCGACCCGCTGGCGCCGCCGGCGATCCGCTTCAACTTTCTGAAGACGCAATATGATTTGCAGGCGCTGACCGCCGGGATGCGGCTCGCGCGCCGGATCGTCGGCCAGCCGGCGCTCGCGGACTATGTCGCCGACGAGCTGATCCCCGGCAAGGAGGTCGTCAGCGACGCCGAGTTCGAAGCGGCCATCCGCAAAAACGGCATCTCGAACCTGCACCCGGTCGGCACCTGCCGGATGGGCGGCGACGAAGCCGCCGCGCTCGACCCGCGGCTCTGCGTGCGCGGGATCGGCGGGCTGCGCGTGGTCGACGCCTCGGTGATGCCCTCTGTGCCGGCCGGCAACACCAACGCGCCCTCGATCATGATCGGCGAAAAGGCCTCCGACATGATCCTCGATGACGCCCGCGCGGCAGCTTGACTAATCGGCCGCCGCCTTGCCGCTGACCGGCCGGCGGATGCGGACGGCGCGCATCAGCCCGATGATCAGCGCGATGGTCAGCAGGTAAACGATCAGCTGCGCTCCGGTCGGCTGGTCGGTGTAGCCGACGAGCGTATGCATCAGCCGGCCGATCAGGCTTCCGTCGGCCAGCAGCCATGAGGTGTTCCACACCGTCGCGGCGAGTGCGTCGAAGTAGCCGGCCTGCTGCAGAAAGGCGACGGCCTGGGCGGCGAGCCCGGCGGCCAAGAGGGTGATCAGCCAGGAGGTGACGGCGAAGAGCCGCCGCGCCGGCACCGCGAGAAGCCCGAAATACATCAGCGCCGAGAGCGCGACCCCGCCGGCCACCCCCAATGCGCCGCCGGTGATCATCGCCGGCGCCGAGGCGCCCCCCGAGGCGGCGATGCCGTAGAGAAAGAGCACGATCTCCGAGCCCTCGCGCAGCACCGCCACGCCGACCACGATCGAGAGCGCGAGGAGCGGCCGCTCGCCGGCTGCGACCGCGCTGCCGACCCGGCGCATCTCCAGCGCGATCGCCCGGCCGTGGCTCGCCATCCACACGTTGTGCCAAGTCAGCATCGCGACCGCGAGCAGCAGCACCGAGGCGTTGAACAATTCCTGGCCGGCGCCCGCGACGGCGGCGGTGAGCTCGCCGGCGAAAACCGCCAGGAGGCAGGCGCCGGCGACGCCGCCGGCGATGCCGTAGGCGATCCACCGGCCGCGCCGCGGCACCTGCGTCGTCGCGGCGAGCACGATGCCGACGATCAGGCCCGCTTCGATGACCTCACGAAAGACGATGACGAGGGTCGCCAGCATCGTGGTTCCGATCTACTTCGCGACGAGGACGCCGTGCGCCTGCTTCTCGTGAAATTCGTCGAAGAACTTATAGCTGCCGGACTTCAGCGGGCCGATCAGGAAATCCGCCTGGCCGCCGCCGGGAATGATCTTTTCCGCCTTGAAGTCGTGGCTTTCGAATTCGGCGGCGGCCGCATCCTGGTTCTTGACGGTCAGCTTGATCCGTTGCCCGGCCGGGACCGTCAACTCCGCCGGCATGAATTTATGGTCCTTCAGGATCAGCTCGAACGCCGGCGGGTCGGCGGCGAGCGCGGCGCTTGCGGTAAAGGCGACGACGAGCACGGCTGACAGGGCGGATCGCATTTAGTCAAGACTCCTTAGAAGCTGTGAAGGTTTGGCCTTCCCGGCGAAGGCCGGGACCCATGCTAACGCCAAATCGGACGCCTCAAGCGAAAGCCGGGAATTCGATAGATTTGCCCGCTCGTGCGGCGGAGAAATAGGCCCCGGCCGAAGCCTGTCCTCGGGCCGGCCGAGGGCCGGACCCGTGGGCCGGGGTGACGAGCAATAACGATAATTATCGAGATGCATGGGCATTACGCAGAGGACTATCCATTGTCGAAGAGGCGCTGCCCGACGAACTCGCCGCGGGCAATGCCGCCGGGGCAGGCGAAGAGCCCGCCGCCGGTGTGGGTGACGAACTGGTTCAGCATGTCGAACCGCGCCATCCGGTCGAAGATCTTGATGAAGCCGGTGCGCGGGTCGCGCTGGTAGCACAGGAAAAACAGGCCCGCGTCATATTCCATGCCCTGGCGCCAAGGCGGCCAGCGCTCGGCGGTGAAGTTGACCCCGTCATTGTAGGAATAGGGCCGGCGCAGGACCTGGGCGCCGTCGTTGCTGGCGGCGGCGGCGAGCCTGACATGGGCGTTCTCGGCGATGACCGGGTTGCCGTCGGCGTCCACCCGGTCGAGGCCCAGCGGGTCGTGCTCGCTCTTCATGCCGATCGGCGCCCCCGAATATTTGTGCCGGCCGACCGTCTCCTCCTGAAATGCGACGTTCATGCGGTCCCAATGCTCGAGCGCGATGCGGATCCGCCGGACCACGAGATAGCTGCCGCCCCGCATCCAGTCCGGGCCCTCGCCGCCGACCCAGACCAGCTGCTCCATCGCCTGGCGATCCTCGGTCGCCGGGTTGTCGGTGCCGTCCCTGAAGCCCATCAGGTTGCGCGGCGTCTGGTTTGCCGGAAAGCCGGGAATGAAGCCGGTTTGCGCCCAGCGCACCTTGGCTGCTGCCATAGGCGATGCGGGCGAGCTGGCGGACCGCGTGAAAGGCGGTCTGAGGATCGTCGGCGCAGGCCTGCAGCGACAAATCGCCGCCGGTCCGGGTCTCGACCAGCTGGTCGCCGGCAAAGCGCGGCATCTCTACGAGCGCCTCCGGCCGCCGCCCGGCAAGGCCGAAGCGGTCTTGGCCGTCCTTGACGAAGAGCCCGGCCCCAAACCCGAAGGTGAGCGTCAGGCGCCCCGGCGGCAGCCCGAGGCCTTCGCCGGTGTCGGCCGCGGGGACCCTGAGATCGTCGCCGAGCGGCTTTGCCGGATCGCCGCCGGTCATCGCGGCGGCGGCCGAGGTCCAGTCGCGCAGCAGCGCCGCGAGCTCGTCGCGCCTGGCGGTGACGAGGTCGAGCGCGGCGAAATAAGTGTGGCTCTGCGCCGGGGTCGCGATCCCGCCCTGGTGGCGGCCCCAGAACGGCTCGAGCGCCTCGCCGCCATCCGCCTCGGCGGCGGCGGCGGCGGGCAAGCCCGACCCCGCCGCGGCCGCCAGCCCGGCCCCGGCGCGAAACAGGAAGCGGCGGGTCGGGGCCCGCCTCTCCCCCTCGTTCACGGGGTCGCCTCGACCAGCGCGTTCACGTCGTCATGGACGTAATAGAGACCCTTTCCGTCGGGGGTCAGCGCCAGGCCGAACAGGTTGCCGCTGCCGGGCGGCGATTGCGCCTGGTTGGTGTTGATCCATTGCGCATGGAGCTGCTTGCCGGTCCTCGGGTCGACCTCGACCACCTGCCCGTTGAGCCCGTTGCACGCCAGCAGCGTGCCCTCCGGGGTCATCACCAGGGTCAGCGGCCGCTTCAGGAGCCCGTCCTTGGTCACCGTGCGGCCGGTTCCGGCGCTGGTCGTGCGGGTCAGCGCATCCGGGATGGCGACGATCTGGTTGTCGACCGAATCGGTGACATAGAGGGTGTTGTCGGGGCCGAGCGCCAAGCCCGTCGGGCCGACCATGAAGACGCCCTCGTCGGCGGCTTCGCCAAACCCGCTGGCGATCACGGTCTGGCTGACGATGACCGGCGGCTTGCCCGGCGGAACCGAAAGCTGGAGCCGCAGCACCGCGCCCTTGCGCACCACGACCGGCGACCCGGTGGCGGGGTCGTTGACGTCGGGGCCGGGAACGTCGAACCCGGCCATGCTGACGAAGAGGGTGGCGGATGAGCCGTTGTCGATGGCGGCAATGTTGCCCCACGGGCCGTTGATGTTCGGCCCGGTCCAGACCGCGGCCAGCCGCCCGTCCGGGTCGAGCACGATCAGGCAGCCCTGCCCCTTGGTGCGGGTGGTGCCGTCCTGGCTGGGCGTGCTGCCGACGATGACCCACCCCGTCTTCAGCATCGTCATCGCCGTGGTCAGGCCGACCCCGCCCGGGCACTGCGCCAGGTTGCGCGGCAGCTTGGCGAAGAGCCGCGTCGTCCTGCTCGCCGGGTCGTAGGCGATGATCGTCGTGCCGGCGCCTTGCAGGTTCGAGATGTCGTTGAAATTGTCGACCAGGACGTCGCCCTGCCGGATCTTGCCGGCGGCGGCGGGCGCGACGACGACCGCGTAGGGATTGAGGTCGCCATTGTCGGTGACGGTGGACGCCCGCGTCTGGTGATGGCGGATGGCGCCGAGAAAGCCCGACGAATCGCCCGCCCGCGCCGAGCCCGCCGACACGAGCATCGGCAATACCGCCGCAAGGATGACAAAGCGTCCCCGTTGGAGACCTCGCAGGCTGGGCGTCATCGGCCTTGCGTCCCTCTGATGCGCAATTGAGGGTTCGATAATGCGGATCACTCGCAACCGCGTCAACCTGCAAACCGCACAGGCCACGCCTGCGTGGGGCGCGGCTCTGCGCCGATCAGAAGTTGACGATGACGCGCATGCCGATGACCGCCTCGTTCTTGACCGACTGTCCCGGCGCGTTGGGGTTGGCGATGCCGGCGCCGGGGTTGAACACATATTGAAAATCCGGTTGCAGAATGACCGACGGGATCAGCCGGTACTGGTACATCAGCTCGACATAGGTCTCGCCGGCGCGAGCCCGCTGAAACGTGCCGCTGTAAAAGCCGGCAGCGCGGTCGAGCGCGGCGGCGGAGCCGCTGACCCTGCCGTAGCCCATGCCGAGGCCGAGAACATCGTCGCCGCGGCCGAACGGGCCGTGCAGGGCGAGCCCGGCGTTCAGGCTGAAGACCACGAGGTTGCGGTCGCCCTGCGGCGTCCCCATGGCGCGGGCGAAAAAATTGACCGTTTCGCCGCCTTCCTCGGGCGAGCGCCAGACCATCTGGTCCATGACGCCGTAAAAGCTGTAATTGCCGCGGTGCTGCTGCACGACGCCGCTGCTCAGCGGGTTGGCGAGCGAGAGGCCGGTATTGTCGAATTGCAGGTCGTCGAACGCTGCGCTGTTGTACCAGAAGCCGAGCTTGTACGTGCCCTGCAGCGCTTCCTCCTGCCCCGGCGCCACCATCGCGCCGAGCGCGGGATAGGCGTATTGGATTTCGCCGATCACCAGCGCCCCGCCGTTCAGCGGAAAGCTCGTCCCCGAAGGGTTCGCCACCTGCGGATCCTCGATCCGGTTCGGGGCCGGGTTGCCGTTTAAGACCGCGAATTGCAGGGTCAGCGAGTCGTTCGGCCGGCCGCGCGCGCGAACCCCCAGCGCCGAGAGCGGATAGGCCGGGCCGCCGCCGGGAAGATCGACCGACGGCACGAGCGGCCAGCCGAACGCCGTGTTGACGAAGAGCAGCGCCTCCTGGCTGACCATGAACTCGGTGTCGAGGCTCATCTGGCCGACCCTGAGGTCGAGCCGGTCCTCGTCGAGGAATTTCTGCTGGTACCACAGCTCCCACAGCCGGGTGGCGGGGTTCGCCTCGATCCCGCTCGCGGTCTGCAAGGTCAGCAAATTGTCGGCGCTCAGGTTGCGGCCGTGGATCTGCAGCGCGCTGACGTTGAAGGTTCCGCCGCGCCAGCCGAACGCGCGCTCGGTGTCAAGCTGGAGAGCCGCCTGGGTCAGGCCGTCATAGGCAAAGCCGGTCTTGACCCCGCCGGTCAGGTTGCCCAGCACCTCGCTGGTTTCGGAGAGGCCGAAGGAAAGCCCGTATTTGCTCAACGCCGTCCGCAGGCCCCACATGTCGCCGAGCAGAAAATCGCTCTTCGACAGCCCGGCGGTAAAACCGAACGGCCCCTCGCCGCCGCCGGCGGCGGGAGGGCCTTGCTCGATGGCGTCCGGCCCGGCCGGCACGGCGAGCGGCGGCGGGGCCGCGGCGGCCGGCTCGCTGCGCAGGCAGGCCAAAGCCCCGGCGCCGGCCAGCCTCAACCCGAGAACCGCCGCGCGAGCCGCCCGGCGCCGCGGGTTGCGTTTTGGCGAGGGTCGACGAATATGCGGGCTCGACATGGCTTTGATGCTCCGGATCGGGCGGCGGGCCGCCGCGCGGCGGAGGCGAGTAGAGCGAATAGCTCGCAGTTGCAATCGTAATGACACGCATTTGCGTTATGAGCCGGGAGAGCATTGCCTGGAACCCGACCTTGCGCTAAATGTCCGCCCTTTTTCGTTTTCGGTAGAGCAGGTCGATGCAGCATCAGTCTTCCGCCGCGCAGGAGTCGGCGAGCCTGGCGGGCTCGGGACCCGTCGCCGTCACCCTGCCCGATGGCTCGCGCCGCGAATTCGCCGGGCCGGCGAGCGGCGCCGACATCGCGGCGGCGATCGGGCCGGGGCTCGCCAAGGCGGCGGTCGCGATCCGCATCGACGGCCGGCTGCGCGACCTCGCCACCCTGGTCGACCATGACGCCCAAGTCGCGATCGTCACCCGCGACAGCGCCGACGGGCTCCAGATCCTGCGCCACGACGCCGCCCACGTCATGGCCGAGGCGGTCAAGGAGCTCTACCCCGAGACCCAGGTCACCTTCGGACCGGCGACGGAAACGGGCTTCTATTATGATTTCGCCCGCGCCGAGCCGTTCACGCCGCAGGACCTCGAAGAGATCGAGGCGCGGATGCGCGAGATCGTGGGCCGCGACGAAAAGATCACCCGCGAGGTCTGGGACCGCGACGCCGCGGTCGCCTTCTTTGCCGGCGTCGGCGAGCGCTACAAGGCCGAATACATCGCCGAGATCCCGGCGGATCAGGAGATCAGCCTCTATCGGCAGGGCGGTTTCGTCGATCTGTGCGTCGGGCCGCATCTGCCCTCGACCGGCGCCCTCGGCCAGGCCTTCAAGCTGATGAGCGTGGCCGGGGCCTACTGGCGCGGCGACGCGCGCAACGCCCAGCTCCAGCGCATTCACGGCGCCGCCTGGGGGAGCCAGAAGGACCTCGACCAATACCTCCACCGGCTCGAGGAGGCCGAGCGCCGCGACCACCGCCGGCTCGGCCGCGAGCTCGACCTGTTTCACCTCGGCGAGGAGGCGGTCGGCAGCGTCTTCTGGCACCCCAAGGGCTGGACGCTCTACCGCATCATCGAAAGCTACATGCGCATGCGGCTCGACCGCGCCGGGTATCTCGAGATCAAGAGCCCGCAGCTGCTCGACCGCAGCCTGTGGGAAGCCTCGGGCCATTGGGAGAAGTTCCGCGACAACATGTTCATCGCCGAAAGCAGCGACGGCCGGATGCTGGCGCTGAAGCCGATGAGCTGCCCGGGCCATGTGCTGGTCTTCCGCCATCGGCTGCGGAGCTACCGCGAATTGCCGCTGCGGCTGGCCGAGTTCGGCAGCTGCCACCGCAACGAGCCCTCGGGGGCGCTGCACGGCATCATGCGGGTGCGCGCCTTCACCCAGGACGACGCCCACATCTTCTGCACCGAGGCGCAGGTGACCGCGGAGTCGGTCGAGTTCTGCCGGCTGCTGCTGTCGATCTACCGCGATTTCGGCTTTGACGACGTGGCGGTCAAATTCTCCGACCGGCCGCCGGCGCGCGCCGGCTCGGACGCGGTCTGGGACCGCGCCGAGGCCGATCTGCGCGCCGCGGTCGAGGCGGCCGGCCTCGCCTACACGGACAATCCGGGCGAAGGGCGCCTTCTACGGGCCAAAGCTCGAATTCGTGCTGCGCGACGCCTTGGGCCGCGACTGGCAATGCGGCACCTTGCAGCTCGATTTCGTGCTGCCGGAGCGGCTCGACGCCAGCTATGTCGGCGAGGATGGCGGGCGCCACCGCCCGGCCATGCTGCACCGCGCGATCCTGGGCTCGGTCGAGCGCTTCATCGGCATGCTGATCGAGCACTACGCCGGCCGCTTCCCGCTGTGGCTGGCGCCGGTGCAGGTCGCCGTCGCCTCGATCACCTCGGACGCGGCGGATTACGCCGCGGAGGTGGCGCGCGCATGCGCCGCCGCCGGGCTGCGGGCCGTGCTCGACACCGGCAATCGAAAAGATCAACTACAAGGTGCGCGAGCACAGCCTCGCCAAGATCCCGGTCATGCTGGTCGTCGGCGGGCGCGAGGCGGCGGGGCGGTCGGTCGCGCTGCGTCGGCTCGGCGGCCGGGAGCAGGAAGCACTTGCGCTCGGCGAGGCGGTTGCTAAATTGACGCAGGAGGCGGCAGTCCCGTCGTCATCCTAGCCGCTTCTGCGATGCGCGAAGGGCTCGGTTCAACCAATGAGAGGAGAGTCTAAATACCCAGACCACCGATGAACTTCACCCCCACCCGCGAGGGTCCCCGCATCAACGAAGAGATCGGCGTGCTGCGCGTGCGCCTCGTCGACGAGCGGGGCGACATGGTGGGGATCGTCGAGCGCAACGAAGCGCTCGCCATGGCCACCGACGCCGGCCTCGACCTGGTCGAGATCGCGCCCAACGCCGATCCGCCGGTCTGCAAGATCCTGGACTACGGCAAATTCAAATACGAAGAGCAGAAGAAAAAGAACGAAGCCCGCAAAAAGCAAAAGATCATCGAGGTCAAGGAGATCAAGCTGCGCCCCAGCATCGACGACCACGACTATGACGTGAAGATGCGCAGCATGGTCAAGTTCCTCGAGGAAGGCGACAAGGTCAAGGTCACCATGCGGTTCCGCGGGCGCGAGCTGGCGCATCAGGAGCTCGGCATGGACGTCCTCGTCCGGGTCCGCGACAACCTCCAGGAGCTCGCCAAGGTCGAGCAGATGCCGCGCATGGAAGGCCGCCAGATGACGATGGTCATGTCGCCGAAATAGCCGCGGGGGGTCGCCCGGAGCGTCGCTTGCTTTCGCCCGAGGCCGCCGTTATAAGGCGCGGCTTCGATCGGCGGCGGGCCGTGTTGCGGGCATGCCTTGCCGCCCCGCCCGGAAATTTTGGACCAGGAAATGCCCAAGCTCAAAACCAAGAGCGGCGCCAAAAAGCGCTTCGGCCGCACCGCCAGCGGCAAGATCAAGCACAACTTCGCCTATAAGCGCCACCGGCTGATCAGCAAGGACAAGCAGGGCAAGCGCAAGCGGCGCGGCACGACGACCCTCGGCAAGGGCGACGCCGCGCTGGTCCTGACCTACATGCCGTATCTGCGGGGCTGAGCCGATGGCGCGCGTCAAACGCGGGGTCACCACCCACGCCCGCCACAAGAAGATCCTCGGTCTCGCCAAGGGCTATCGCGGCCGCGGCTCGACCGCCTTTCGCGTCGCGGTCGAGAAGGTCGAGAAGGCGCTGCAATACGCCTATCGCGACCGCCGCAACCGAAAGCGCGACTTCCGCGGGCTGTGGATCCAGCGGATCAACGCCGCCGCGCGCGAGCACGGCCTCACCTATTCGCAATTCATGCACGGCATCAAGCTTGCCGGGCTCGACCTCGACCGCAAGGTGTTGTCCGACATCGCCGTCCGCGAGCCCGAGGCGTTCCAGGCGATCGTCGCGACGGCGCGCTCGGCGCTGGCCGAGCTGCCTGCGGCTGCGTGATGGCCGATCCGCGCGCGGCTCGCCGATTTACCGGGGCCGGCAACGGTTGAGGCCCCGCGCAGACGCGCATGCCGGCTGTGACTGCCGAGGGGCCCGTCGAACGGCCCCTTTTTCTTTTGGATTGATGCGATGGCGGAATTCGACCCGGAGAGCAGCGGCGCCCTTGGCGAGATCGCCGCGGCGGCCTCGCCCGAGGCGCTCGAGGAGATCCGGGTCAAGGTGCTGGGCCGCCGCGGCACGCTGACCACGGCGATGCGCGAGCTCGGCGCGCTCGACCCCGAGGCGCGCCGCCGCGCCGGCGCCGAGCTCAACGCCGCCAAGGACCGGATCGGTGCGGCGCTCGCCGAGGCGGCGGCCCGGCTCGGCCGCGCAGCGCTCGAAGAACGGCTCGCCGCCGAGCGCGCCGACGTGACCCTGCCGGCGCTGTTCGCCGCCGAGGGCCGCATCCACCCGATCAGCCAGACCATCGACGAGATCGTCGCGATTTTCGGCGAAATGGGCTTCGCCGTCGCCGAGGGGCCGCATATCGAGGAAGATTTCTACAATTTCACCGCGCTCAACATCCCGCCCGAGCACCCGGCGCGCCAGGAGCACGACACCTTCTATCTGCCGCAGCGGGCGGACGGCGCGCGGCTCGTCCTGCGCACCCACACCTCGCCGGTGCAGATCCGCACGATGCTCGCGCAACAGCCGCCGATCCGCATCATCGTGCCGGGCCGCACCTTCCGCTGCGACCACGACGCGACGCATTCGCCGATGTTTCACCAGGTCGAGGGGCTGGTCGTCGACCGCACCACCCACATGGGCCATCTGAAAGGCTGCCTGATCGAGTTCTGCCGCGCCTATTTCGGCCTCGACGACCTGCCGGTGCGCTTTCGCCCGAGCTATTTCCCGTTCACCGAGCCCTCGGCCGAGGTCGATATCGGGTGCTCCCGCCGCGGCGGCGAATTGAAGATCGGCGCCGGCGGCGACTGGCTCGAAATCCTCGGCAGCGGCATGGTCCACCCCAAGGTGCTGCAAAATTGCGGCATCGACCCGGCCGAGTTTCAGGGCTTCGCCTTCGGCATGGGGATCGAGCGGATCGCGATGCTGAAATACGGCATCCCCGACCTGCGGGCGTTCTACGACGGCGATCTGCGCTGGCTCGGCCATTACGGCTTTCCGCCGCTCGACATCCCGTCCCTGGTCCGCGGCGCGCTCGCCGGCGGCGATCTCCCTCTCCCCGCTAGCGGGGAGAGGGTCGGGGCGAGGGGCAATTCCGCCGCGCCCGGAACGAACGCATGAAAACCACCCTCGCCTGGCTCAAGACCCATCTCGACACCGACGCCCCGCTCGCCCTGATCGTCGAGCGGCTGGTCATGCTCGGCCACGATGTCGACGGGGTCGAGAACCGCGCCGAGGGGCTCGAGCCGTTCACCGTCGCCCATGTGATCTCGGCCGAGCCCCATCCGAACGCCGACCGGCTCCGGCTCTGCGTTGTCGACACCGGGGCGGGGCAGGCGCAGGTGGTCTGCGGCGCGCCCAACGCGCGCGCCGGCATGAAGGGCGTCTTCGCCCCGGCCGGCACAATCATCCCGCGCACCGGCGCGGTGCTGAAGGAAACCACGATCCGCGGCGTCGTCTCGCGCGGCATGCTGTGCTCGGCCGATGAGCTGGGCCTCGGCGACGACCGCGACGGGATCATCGAGCTGGCCGAGGACGCGCCGATCGGAGCGCGCTACGCCGATCTGATCGGCATCGGCGACCCGGTCCTCGACATCAAGGTGACGCCGAACCGCGCCGATTGCCTCGGCGTGCGCGGGATCGCGCGCGACCTTGCCGCCGCCGGGGTCGGGCGTCTGAAGCCGCTCGACACGGCCCCGATTCCCGGCCGCTTCCGCTCGCCGATCACGATCGAGATCGAGGACCGCACGGCCTGCCCCTTGTTTCTCGGGCGGCATATCCGCGGCGTCCGCAACGGGCCGAGCCCGCCCTGGCTGCGCCGCCGGCTGGAGGCGATCGGGCTGCGGCCGATCTCGGCCCTGGTCGACATCACCAACTTTCTGACCTTTGACGTTAACCGGCCGCTCCATGTCTTCGATGCGGGCCGGCTGGCGGGCGGGCTGACGGTGCGTTTCGCCCGGCCGGGCGAGACCCTGCTCGCCCTCAACGGCCAGGAATACGCGCTCGACCCGGAGATCACCGCGATCGCCGACCGGAGCGGCGTGCGGAGCCTCGGCGGCGTCATCGGCGGCGAGGCGACGGGCTGCACCGAGGCGACGACCGAGGTGCTGATCGAGGCGGCCCTCTTCGACCCGGTGCGCACCGCCGCGACCGGCCGCCGGCTCAACATCGCGAGCGATGCGCGCTACCGCTTCGAGCGCGGGCTCGACCCGGAATTTGTCGCCGACGGGCTCGAAATGGCGACGCGGCTGGTGCTCGAATTGTGCGGCGGCGAAGCTTCCGAGGTGATCGCCGCCGGCGCCGCGCCGGATTGGCGGCGGCGTTATGTGCTGCGCGCCGGGCGGCCGGCGAGCCTCGGCGGGCTCGACGTTCCGATCGAGGAGAGCGCCGCGATCCTGGCGGCGCTCGGCTTTTCGGGCGAGGCCACGGCGGCGGGCGACTTGTCGGTCGAGCCGCCTTCCTGGCGCGGCGACATCGAGGGCGAGGCCGACCTCGTCGAGGAGGTGCTGCGGGTCAAGGGCTACGACCGCATCCCGGCCGTGCCGCTCTCACGCGAGGCGGCGTTGCCGCGCCCGGCCCTGGCCCCGGCGCGGCGGCGCTCGGAGCTGGTCCGCCGGGCGCTGGCCGCGCGCGGCCTGACCGAGGCGGTGGCCTATTCGTTCATCTCGACGCGCGAGGCCGAGCTGTTCGGCGGGGCCAAGCCCGAATTGCGCCTCGTCAACCCGATCAGCGCCGATCTCGACGCGATGCGGCCGTCGCTGCTTGCCGGGGCTCGTCGCCGCCGCCCGCCGCAACGCCGATCGCGGCTTCGCCGATGCGGCCTTGTTCGAGCTGGGGCCGGCCTACCGCGACGACACGCCGGCAGGCCAGGCGCTGGTCGCCGCCGGATTGCGCGCCGGGCAGGCCGGCGCCAGGCACTGGCGCGCCGCGGCGCGCGCGGTCGATCTCTACGACGCCAAGGCCGATGCGCTGGCGGCGCTTGCCGCGATGGGCGCCCCCGCGGAGAATGTTCAGGCTGCGGCCGACCCGCCCCCCTGGTACCACCCCGGTCGGGCGGGGACGCTGCGGCTCGGGCCGAAAGTGCTGGGGACGTTCGGCGAATTGCATCCGGCGGTGCTGGAGGCGCTCGACGCGCGGGCCCCGATCGTCGGTTTCGAGGCGTTTCTCGACGCGGCGCCGGAGCCGCGCGCGGCGCGGGCGAGGCCGCCATTGCAGCTGTCGGTGCTCCAGCCGGTCGAGCGCGACTTCGCCTTCATCGTCGACCGCGGCCTGCCGGCGGAGACCCTGCTGCGCGCCGCCCGCGGTGTCGACCGCAAGCTCGTCGCCGAGATCCGGCTGTTCGATGTCTACCAGGGCGCGGGCCTCCCCGAAGGCAAAAAGTCGCTGGCGATCACCGTGGTCCTGCAGCCGCAGGACCGCACCTTGACCGATGCCGAGATCGAAGGCTTTTCGCAGCGCCTCGTCGCCCAGGTCGAAAAGGCGACCGGGGGCGCGCTGCGCGGCTAGTCCAGCGGGCGTTTCGGTCAGATCGAGCCCGCACCCGGGGTTGTCATTGCGAGCGGAGCGAAGCAATCTCGGGCGGCTGAGCCCTCCTGCGATCGGGATTGCCGCGTCGCGCGCAGCGCTCCTCGCAATGACACCGCGGCGCGATCTTGCTGGCGCGGCTAGCCGTCCATGAAGCGGTTGAGGTCGGGGGTCGCGATTGTCGTGTCGATATAGCCGAAGGTGCCCTTTTCCTTGACCTCGCGGGCGGCGTCGACGAGGCCGCTCATCGCGGCGCGATAAAGCGAGGTGGCGAGGCTGATCCGCTTGACCCCGGCCGCGGCCAATTCGGCCACCGAGAATGACCGGCCACTGACTCCGGCCATGAAGTTGAACGGCTTCGACAATGCCGCGCAGACCGTCCGCACCGCGGCGAGGTCGGGGAGGCCCGGCGCCATCAGCACATCGGCGCCCGCCGCCGCGAAGGCCTGCAGCCGCTTGATCGTGTCGTCGAGGTCGGGGTTGCCGCGCAGAAAGTTCTCGGAGCGCGCCGTCAGGGTGAACGGGAACGAGAGCCCGCGCGCCGCCTCGGCCGCCGCCGCCACCCGCTCCCGTGGCATGGCCGAGATCGTAGAGCGGCTTTTGCGGGTCGCCGCTGAAATCCTCGACCGAGCCGCCGACGAGGCCGGTCGCCGCGGCCAGGCGAATGGTCTCGGCGACACCCTGCGGCGCGTCGTCGAAGCATTTCTCCAGATCGGCCGAAACCGGCAGATCGGTCGCCGGGACGATCGCCCGGCAATGCGCCAGCGCCTCCTCGCGGGTGACCTGGCCGTCACGGCGGCCAAGCACGCCGGCCTCGGCCCCGCTCGAGGTCGCCAGCGCCGCGAAGCCGAGCCCGGCCAGGATTTTCGCCGAGCCCGCATCCCACGCGTTGGCGATCAGAAAGAACCCCGGCTCCTGGTGCAACGCGCGGAAACGGTTGGCTTTCTCGATCTGGCTGGATGCCATGCTGTCCTCCCGGCTCGACTGTCTCGATCAGCCAGCATACCGCAAGCCTGCCGCCTCGCACCGATAACATCGGCGCTTTGGCAAAGCCGCCGCGATGCAAGAACCGCCTGCCGTCTCATTCGATGACCTCGTCGGCGCGCACGAGGATCGATTGCGGCACGCTGAGGCCGAGCGCTTTGGCGGTCTTGAGATTGACGATCAGCTCGAACCTCGTCGGCTGCTGGACCGGCAGGTCGGCGGGCTTGGCGCCCTTGAGGATCCGACCGGCGTAAACGCCGAGCAGGCGAAAGACCGAGGTGAGGCTCGTTCCATAGCTGATCAGGCCGCCCGCCGCGACGTACTCACGCACCGGATAGATCGCCGGAACAGCATGGCGGGATGCCAGCGCCACGAGCTGCCCGCGCTGGCTGACAAAGAACGAATCGGGGGCGACGAGGAGCGCGCCGGCCGGCGATTGGGTCAGGGTTGCGAAAGCGGCGTCGATCTCGCCTTCGGTGGCGGCCTTCCGGATAGTGAGCCGCACCCCCTCGGCGCGCGCAGCGTCCTGCACGTCTCGCGCGACGCGCTCGGCATTCTCATTGTTCGGGTTCACCAGCAGGTCGATCGCCCTGGCCTGGGGAACCAGCTCGGAAAGCAGCTCGAGCCGCTTGGCCATCAGCTCAACGGCGAGAAAACCGACGCCGGTGAGGTTGCCGCCCGGCCGGGCGAGGCCGGCGACCAAGCCAAACTCGACCGGGTCAAAGCCGACCTCGAAAACGATCGGGATTGTCGTGGTCGCGTTTTTCGCCGCGCGCGCCGCAGGGACGGATTCGGTCGCGATCAGATAGACCTTGCGGCCGACGAGATCGGCGGCCAAGGCGGGCAGCCGATCATAGCCGCCCTCGGCAAAGCGGTATTCGATCGCCACATTTCGGCCTTCGACATAGCCGCTTTCGCTCAACCCCTGGCGGAACGCAGCCACAAACGGCGCATACCCCTCAGGCGACCCGCTGCCGAGGAAGCCGATCACCGGCATCGGCTTCTGCTGCGCGCGCAGGGGGCGTGACGCAATCATCGCGCCGCCCAGCAGCACCAACTCGCGGCGTCTCATTCGATCACCTCGTCGGCGCGGGGTTGAGCCGCAGGCGTCCCCGAGGATACTACCGAACCTGCCGCCGCCCGGCACGATGCTTCGGCGCGCCCTCTTCCGCCTCAGCCGCAATTTCGCGATCATCGCGCGGATCGACCATGGCAGCCTCTGCCAGCGGGGCGATTCGGTTGACGATGTAGCTTCAAGAGGCTACTTGACAAGCATGCACACAGTCGGGCTGAAAATTCTGAAAAACAAGCTCAGCGAGTACGTCCGCCTGGCGGCGGCCGGCGAGACCGTCGTCATCACCGACCGCAACCGCGTCGTCGCCGAGCTCGTCCCGCACCGCGCCCTCAGACCGGCGCTCACGCCGTTTCGAGGAAAGGGGGGTGCGCGAAGGCTGGCTCACGCCCGCCAAACGACCCACAATGCGCCGCTGCCACCGCGCAAGCCGATTCCTGGGTTGACCTTCGAACAGCTGATGGCAGGAGTTCGAGCGCGACCGGGAGGATCGCTGTGATTTACCTCGACAGCTCGGTCGCTGCTCGCCCGGTTGTTCGGTGAAGCAGCGGTCGCCTCCGGATCGCGTTTGGGGGCAGAGCTTCTGGTCTCGAGCAGGCTGCTCGAATACGAAGTCTGGAACCGGATTCACGCATACGGCCTCGCTTCGCTCACACGGCGGCGAGGCGGCGGGCGCTGCTCGATCGGATCAGATCTTGTCGAATTGAGACGAGGTGGTGCTCGCGCGGGCCTTGGAGCCGTTTCCGGTGGCGGTTCGGACCCTGGATGCGTTGCATCTTGCGACCCTCGAATTTCTTGCGCGAACAGGGCGAGCACGGTGGAATTCGCGAGCTACGACAATCGCCTCGTCGCCGCCGCGCAGGCCCTCGGCATCCCGCTCGCAAGCCTGTGACGTCGGCGCCGCGCGTTGATCCGGCGGCCTCGCGCCCCTATGTTCCGCCCGCATGACCCCGCTCAGCCATATCCGCAATTTCGCGATCATCGCGCATATCGACCACGGCAAGTCGACCCTGGCCGACCGGCTGATCCAGGCCTGCGGCGGGCTCGAAGCGCGCGAAATGCGCGAGCAGGTGCTCGACCAGATGGAATTGGAGCGCGAGCGCGGCATCACGATCAAGGCGCAGACGGTGCGCCTCGGCTACCGCGCCAAGGACGGCGAGAATTATGTCCTCAACCTGATGGACACGCCGGGCCATGTCGATTTCGCCTACGAGGTCAGCCGCTCGCTCGCCGCCTGCGAGGGCTCGCTGCTGGTCGTCGATGCGAGCCAGGGGGTCGAGGCGCAGACCCTGGCCAACGTCTATCAGGCGATCGAGGCCGGGCACGAGATTGTCCCGGTCCTGAACAAGATCGACCTGCCGGCGGCCGAGCCCGACCGGGTCAAGGAGCAGATCGAGGACGTGATCGGGCTCGACGCCGCTGATGCGGTGCTGATCTCGGCCAAGACCGGGCTCAATGTCGACCGGGTGCTGGAAGCCTTGGTGACCCGGCTGCCGCCGCCCTCGGGCGACGCCGCGGCGCCGCTGAAGGCGCTCTTGGTCGACAGCTGGTACGATTCCTATCTCGGCGTCGTCATTCTGGTCCGGGTCAAGGACGGAACGATCGCGGCCGGGCAGAAGATCCGCCTGATGGCGACGGGTGCGGTGCACAATATCGAGCGGGTAGGCGTCTTCACCCCCAAGGGGGTGGCGGTCGAGGCGCTGGGGCCGGGCGAGGTCGGCTTTATCACCGCCGGGATCAAGACCGTCGCCGATTGCCGCGTCGGCGACACGATCACCGAGGACCGTCGCCCGGCGGCGGCGCCCCTGCCCGGCTTCAAGCCGGTGCAGCCGGTCGTGTTCTGCGGCCTGTTCCCGACCGATGCGGCGGACTACGAGCGGCTGCGCGACAGCCTTGCCAAATTGCGCTTGAACGATGCGAGCTTCGAATACGAGCCCGAGACCTCGGTGGCGCTGGGCTTCGGCTTCCGCTGCGGCTTTCTCGGCCTCCTCCATCTCGAAATCATCCAGGAGCGGCTGGCGCGCGAGTTCGACCTCGACCTGATCGCCACCGCGCCCTCGGTCGTCTACCGGGTGCATCTGACGTCGGGCGCGGTGCGCACCCTGCACAACCCGGCCGACATGCCCGACCCGGTGCGCATCGACCATATCGAGGAGCCGTGGATCAAGGCGACGATCCTCGTTCCCGACGCCTATCTCGGACCGATCCTCGCCTTGTGCGAGGAGCGCCGCGGCGAGCAGGCCGACCTGACCTATGCCGGCAGCCGGGCAATGCTGGTCTACCGCCTGCCGTTGAACGAGGTGGTGTTCGATTTCTACGACCGGCTCAAATCCGTGAGCCGCGGCTACGCCAGCTTCGACTACCAGATCGACGGCTACCGCGAGGGCGACCTCGTCTTGATGAACATCCTGGTCAACGGCGAGCCGGTCGATGCGCTCTCGGTCATCGTCCACCGCCACGAGGCCGACCGGCGCGGCCGGGCGTTGTGCGAGCGGCTCAAGGATCTGATCCCGCGGCAGTTGTTCCAGGTGGCGATCCAGGCGGCGCTCGGCGGCCGGATCATCGCCCGCGAGACGGTCAAGGCGCTCGCGCAAGGACGTGCTCGCCAAATGCTATGGCGGCGACGTGACCCGCAAGCGCAAGCTCCTCGACAAGCAGAAAGAGGGGAAGAAGCGGATGCGCCAGTTCGGCAAGGTCGAGATCCCGCAATCCGCCTTCATCGCCGCCCTCAAGATGGGCGACGCGTAACGCGCGCCGGGATGATCGGGACGGCGCGGCGGGCGGCTCACCGCCGCCGGGGCGCGCGCCTGCGGAACAGGAAGAGCAGCAGCGCGCCCAGCGCCATCAGCACCGCAAACGCCCAGCACAGCAGGACGCTGACGATGATCGGATCCCAGAGAAAGGCGAGGACGTAGCGCTGGATTATCGCCTGGACGAGGTTCAGGCTCGACCGGTCGAGCTGGTACCACAGCTGGCCGAGCGCGATCGGCGCCCAAGCCTTGGTGTCGACCCACACCATGACGTCGCGGGCCAGCGCCGCGGCGCCGGCGAGAACGAAGATCCAGCCGATCACGCGCCCGACGATCATCGCCATAACCCGGCAGCCAACCTCCCGCAGAAGATAATCCGCCGCCGCGCGAACGCAACGAGTCCGCGTGACGGCGGCGCCGCGCGGTGCGGAAAATCCTCCTGCCCACAGACGCTGCGATCTCGCGCAATCCCGCTGGCGCGGGAACGACGAACAGCCTGCTGACGTGGAAAGAATTGTTTCGGGTGGGCTCTTGGTCGGGCGTCGAGAAAGAGCGCGCCGGCCACTCGATCACAGAATCGTTATATCACAAAATCGTTAATTGCGGGCGATCGATTGATGATCTACCGATGAGCACGGCCCGCGCCGGCAGGGGCTACGAGCAATCACTCGTCTCCGGCCTCGCGATGCCATCGTTTTACTAAGCGCGAGCAGAGGAAAACATGAAATTCCAATTCGGGATGGTCGTGTTGCTTGCCGGCGTGTCGGCGCTGGCCGGCGCCGGCGACGCCGTTGCGAAAGGCGGCGGCGGCGGTGGTGGCGGCGGGGCAGCCGCGGCGCCCGTTGTCCTGAGCACGAATGTCGCCACCTGCCCCTTCGCCTCCGGCACTTGCGTCGCCGGGGTCGTCGGCTCGGACCAGACCGTCCGGATCAGCGTGGCGGTGCAGAGCGACGCCGGCGACACCCCGTCGATCGTCGAAACCGCGGGTCCCCCGCTCGTCCCGGTCCAAATCCTCCCGGCCGGCAGGGGCGTCGACGCGAAGGGCGTCAAGCTCGGGATCCAGAACGCCGTCTACGAGTGGACGCCGACAATCGCCGATACCGGCCTCGACGCCAGCGCATCCTTTGCGGCGACGACGGCGTCGGGCAAGAGCGTCAGTGTGACGGTCCCGATCGGCGTCGTGCAGCAGCTCCGCCCGGGAGTGATCTCCGGGCTGACCGCAGCCAGGTCCGGCGCGAATTACGCAATCAAATGGGACCCGCCGGCGGACCACCGCGCCGTGGATTATACGCTTGGCGTTTGCCCGGCGGTCGACCCGGCGCTCGGCGGCCCGATTTGCCGCAGCGTGGCGATGCCGGGCGTGGCGACCGTCGCCAATCCAGGCGGAACGCTTACCACAACGACAATCCCGGCCGTGTTCCCGCCGGGCTTCTTCAGCCAAGGGGTCGCGGAGCCGGCGGCTTTTCTCATTTTGCGCGCCAGCGGCGTCGCCACCTTCAGCCTTCAGGAAAATGTGCTCGAGTTGCCGTAACGGCGCCGGAGCGGCTGAGGCTAGTGGTGCGACCCAAACATTAGAGTCCGTGATTGCTTTCCCGTGGGCCTTCAGCCCACGGACTTAGTTCCGTGGGGAAGGCCGGGATCCATTGCTGCGATGAGCGCCGGCCGGAGCCTGTCCTCGGGCCGCGCACGAGCGCGGACCCGTGCGCCGGTGTGGTTCACGAGTGGGTACGATCTGTCAGGTGCTGTCCACTAGTGGATCGCACCTGACGGATCGCACCCGCCTACCCCGTCATACCGGCGAAGGCCGGTATCTACAGCAAAAATGGATCCCGGCCTTCGCCGGGAAGACGAGAATGGAGTCAGGTGTCCGGTTGGCGCCACTATGGCGGGGCGAGCAGCGAGATCCCGGCGGCCGTGCGACCGCTGCGCCGGCGACCGGTTCAAACCGCGACCTTGACGGCGGGCCGGCGCTCTGCGGATAATCGCGCCGTCCAAGGGGCGCCCCGGCAGGGGGCTGAGACGCCGCCGTAGAGCGCGGCAACCCTTCGAACCTGATCCGGGTCGTGCCGGCGTAGGGACAGGAACGCTCTCGGCAAAAGCCGAACCTCCCGCCTCGCATCATGCCCCGGGTCGTCGTTCAACCGGCGCCACGGAGACCGACGATGCCCGATTCCGCCCCACTCTCGCCCGCCAAGCTCGCCCCCAAGGTAGAGGAGCTGCGGGTCACCACCGGACCGTTTCCGGCCTCGCGAAAGGTTCATGTCGCCGGCGCCCGCCATGCCGGGATCGCGGTGGCGATGCGCGAGATCGACCTCGAAGCCTCGGCCGGCGAGCCGCCGGTGCGCGCCTACGACACCTCGGGCCCCTATTCCGACCCGGCGGCCGCGACCGACATCCAGAAGGGGCTCCCTGAATTGCGCAAGCCCTGGGTTCTGGCGCGCGGCGATGTCGAATTCTACCAGGGCCGCGACGTCAAGCCCGAGGACAACGGCCTGCGCCGGGGCGAAGCCAGCGCGGTGTCGCTGTTCGACCGCGGCGGCCGGCAGGTGTTGCGCGCCAAAGCAGGCGCGGCGGCGACCCAGATCGCCTATGCCCGGCGCGGCGTCGTCACGCCCGAGATGGAATATGTCGCAATCCGCGAGAACCTCGGCCGCGAGCGGCTGCGGCGCGAGGGCGCGGTCGACGGCGAGTCTTTCGGGGCCGCGATCCCCGATCATGTGACGCCCGAGTTCGTGCGCGACGAGATCGCCCGCGGCCGGGCGATCATCCCCAACAACATCAACCACCCGGAAACCGAGCCGATGATCATCGGCCGCAATTTCCTCGTTAAGGTCAACGCCAATATCGGCAACTCGATCGTTTCCTCCTCGGTCGCCGAGGAGGTCGAAAAGATGGTGTGGGCGACGCGCTGGGGCGCCGACACGGTCATGGATTTGTCGACCGGGCGCAACATCCACACGATTCGCGAATGGATCATCAGGAACTCGCCGGTGCCGATCGGCACGGTGCCGATCTATCAGGCGCTCGAAAAGGTCGGCGGCGCGGCCGAGGAACTGACCTGGGAATTGTTCCGCGACACCTTGATCGAGCAGGCCGAGCAGGGGGTCGACTATTTCACGATCCATGCCGGCGTGCGGCTCGCCTATATCCACCTGACCGCGTCGCGGGTCACCGGCATCGTCTCGCGCGGCGGCTCGATCATGGCCAAATGGTGTCTGGCGCACCACCAGGAGAGCTTTCTCTACACGCATTTCCGCGAGATCAACGAGATCATGCGGGCCTATGACGTGAGCTATTCGCTTGGGCGACGGGCTGCGCCCCGGCTCGAACGCCGACGCCAACGACCGCGCCCAGTTCGCCGAGCTCGAAACCCTCGGCGAATTGACCAAGATCGCCTGGGAAGACGATGTCCAGGTCATGATCGAAGGCCCCGGCCATGTGCCGATGCACAAGATCAAGATCAACATGGAAAAGCAGCTCGAGGAATGCGGCGAGGCGCCGTTCTATACGCTCGGGCCGCTCGTCACCGACATAGCGCCCGGCTACGACCACATCACGAGCGGCATCGGCGCGGCGATGATCGGCTGGTTCGGCACGGCGCTCCTTTGCTATGTGACGCCGAAGGAGCATTTGGGATTGCCCGACCGCGACGACGTCAAGGTCGGCGTGATCACCTACAAGATCGCCGCGCACGCGGCCGACCTCGCCAAGGGCCACCCGGCGGCGCGCGAGCGCGACGACGCGCTTGTCGCGGGCGCGCTTCGAATTCCGCTGGCGCGACCAGTTCAACCTGTCGCTCGACCCCGAGACGGCCGAGAAGTTCCACGACCAGACCCTGCCGGCCGAGGGAGCCAAGCTCGCCCATTTCTGCTCGATGTGCGGGCCCAAATTCTGCTCGATGCAGATCACCCAGGAGATCCGCGAATACGCCCGCTCCGGCATGGCCGATAAATCGCAGGAGTTCTTGAAGCAGGGCGCCGAGATCTACACCGACGAGCACGGCCAGCCGCGCGCGGCCGCCGATTGAGCTCCCGCCCTGCCCCTCCCCCGCGGGCTGGGGAGGGTAAGGAAGGCCGCCGCTATCCCGATCGCCCGATCATCGGCGTCCTGGCGGTGGTCATGCGCGACGATCGGGCGCTGGTGGTGCGCCGCGCGAACCCGCCGATGGCCGGGCGCTGGGGATTTCCCGGCGGCGTGCTCGAATTGGGCGAGACCGTCGGCGAGGGCGCGATGCGCGAGCTCTTCGAGGAGACCGGGGTCACCGCCGAGGCGGCGGGGATTTTGACCGTCATCGACACGATCGACCGCGACGAGGAAGGCCGGGTGCGCTACCACTATGCGCTTGTCGCGGTGCGCGGCTTGTGGCGGTCGGGCGAGGGCGTGGCCGGCGACGACGCCGACGAGGTCGCCTGGCTCAGCCGCGCCGAGATCGTCGAGCGCGGCCTGCCCGCCGCCCCCAGGCTGGCGCCGCTGATCGATCTCGCCGCCATCGCGGAAAGCGACGCGCGGCGGCGCTGAGCCGCCCGGGCCCGATCCGCGGGATCGGCGGGCCATCCGCCGCGCAATCACCGGCATCCGGTTCGCGGGCGAGACGACAGCGGTGAAAGCTTAAGAAGCTCTCCTACGAAAGAGGACGCTGAACGGCGATGCCGTATGAGATGTCCCTCATTGCCGTTCTCGCCCTGCCATTTCTCGGAAGCGGGGTCGCCGCCCTCCTGCCGGCGAACGCCCGCTACGCTGAAGCGTGGCTGGCCGGGGCCATCGCGCTGATCGCTCTGGCGTTCATCGGGGCAGATTATCCCCGCATCACCGGTGGTCGCGTGATCCGGCACACGGTGGCGTGGATCCCCGATCTTGGTCTCGACTTCGTGCTGAGATTGGACGGCTTTGCCTGGACATTCGCGATGCTGGTCACCGGCATCGGATTCCTGGTAGTGCTTTATGCTCGCTATTACATGTCACCCGCCAACCCGCTGCCGCGCTTCTTCTCTTTCCTGCTCGCCTTCATGGGTACAATGCTCGGCATCGTCTTATCCGGTAACCTGATTCAGCTCCTATTTTTCTGGGAACTGTCGAGTCTGTTCTCTTTCCTTCTGATCGGCTACTTGCATCAGAACGCGCAGGCCCGCGACGGCGCCCGAATGGCCCTGATCGTCACATCGGCCGGAGGGTTCTGTCTGCTCGCCGGCGTGCTGGTGATCGGCCATATCGTCGGCAGCTACGACCTGGACCGGGTGCTGGCATCCGGCGCGGCGATCCGCTCGCATCCTCTCTACGTTCCAGCGCTGATCCTGGTTCTCCTGGGTGCGCTCACCAAGAGCGCCCAGTTCCCCTTTCACTTCTGGCTGCCGCAGGCAATGGCCGCGCCGACGCCGGTGTCGGCCTATCTGCATTCGGCCACCATGGTGAAGGCTGGGGTCTTCCTGCTGGTGCGGCTGTGGCCGGCGATGGGGGGAACAAACGAATGGTTATGGCTGGTCGCATCGGCCGGTCTGATCACGTTCATCCTGGGCGCGTTTCTTTCGGTCTTCCAGCAGGACATCAAGGGGCTGCTGGCTTACTCGACGATCAGCCACCTCGGGCTGATCACGCTCTTGACCGGACTTGATACGCCCTTCGGGCAGATCGCCGCGATCTTCCACATCATGAACCACGCAATCTTCAAATCGTCGTTGTTCATGGCCGCGGGCATCATCGATCACGAAACGGGCACGCGCGACATCCGGCGCCTGAGCGGCCTGTGGGCTTTCATGCCGATCACGGCGACGCTGGCGATGGTCGCCGCCGCCGCCATGGCCGGCGTACCGTTGCTGAACGGCTTCCTGTCCAAGGAGATGTTCTTCGCCGAGACGATCGAGATCCACGACAACTCGCTCGTCGATCAGGCGCTTCCGTATATCGTCACCCTGGCCAGCATGTTTACGGTCGCCTATTCGCTCCGCTTTATCCGCGACGTGTTCTTCGGCCCGGCGCCGACCGATCTCCCGCGCACGCCGCATGAGCCCCCGTCCCTGATGCGGTTTCCGGCCGAGCTTCTCGTCCTGGCATGCCTCGTTATCGGCATCGCTCCGGCCGCCACCATCGGGCCGATCCTCGACACCGCGGTGCGGGCGGTCCTCGGCGCGGCGGTCCCGGCGTACAATCTCGCCGTCTGGCATGGCTTCACCCCCGAGCTGTTGATGAGCATCGTCGCGATCGCCGGGGGCGTGACCGTGTATGTCATGCTGCGCTCCTATCTGGTCACAAACGAGGGGCCGCCCCTGCTGCGCCGTCTCAACGGGCAGCGAATCTTTGACCGGGTGCTCGTCTCCCTGTTGCGGCTGGCTCGATGGCTTGAGGACAGTCTCGGCACGCGGCGTCTTCAGCCGCAGCTGCAGCTCTTGGCGTACGCGGCTTTTGTTGCCGCCTTGACGCCGCTTTACGCACGCGGGCTCGTGGTCGGGGGCTTGCCTCGCGGCGATTTCGACCCCGCCTTCGCACTGCTCTGGACGGTCGGGATCGGGTGCGCCCTCGGCGCCGCCTATAAGGCCAAGTTCCATCGTCTTGCGGCGCTGATCCTGCTCGGCGGCGCGGGCCTCGTCACCTGCGTCAGCTTCGTTTGGCTGTCGGCGCCCGATCTCGCCTTGACGCAGCTTGCCGTCGAGACCGTGACCACGGTGCTTCTGCTCGTCGGTCTGCGATGGCTGCCCAAACGCATCGAGGGGATCGGGGCTGCGGGAGGCGCGGGCTCGATACGATGGTATCGCCTGCGCGACTTCATGATCGCGGTCGGCGCCGGAGCGGGGCTGGCGACGCTTGCATTCTCGGTGATGACCCGGCCGGGGCCCGACAGCATCTCGCGCTATTTTGTGGAGAACGCCTACACGAGAGGCGGCGGAACCAACATTGTCAACGTCATCCTGGTCGATTTTCGCGGCTTCGATACCCTCGGCGAAATCACGGTGCTCGGGGTCGTCGCATTGACCGTCTACGCCCTGCTGCGGCGGTTCCGCCCGGCGCCTGAAAGCATCCCCGTTCCGGAACAGCAGCGTGCCCAGGATGTCGCGGACGACGCGTCTCCGCGCCGCGAGAAAGGCGACGCCATCAAGCAGGCCATGGCCGTCCCGGCGCTGATCATGGGGCTGCTGTTTCCAGTGATCGGCGTCACCGCCGTCTTCCTGCTTCTGCGGGGGCACGACCTGCCCGGGGGCGGCTTCGTCGCCGGCGTCACGATGGCCGTCGCATTCATCCTGCAATACATGGCCCGCGGGACAATTTGGGTGGAGGAGCGCCTGTACATCTTGCCCGTGTACTGGATGGGTGTCGGCCTCCTGCTGGCGGGCGGCGCCGGAGCCGCCGCATGGCTTTTCGGGCGCCCGTTCCTGACCTCTTATTTTTCATACGCCGAAATTCCTCTGATCGGGCGCATTCCGATGGCCAGCGCTCTTGTCTTCGATATCGGCGTGTTCTCTCTGGTGGTCGGGGCAACCGTGCTGATGCTGATCGCGATCGCGCATCAGTCCGTGCGAAGCCACCGCGCCCCACGCGGACAGGAGCCAACGGCGCCGGCCAAGCCTCCAATGGCAAAGGTGGAGTGATGGAGATCATCCTGGCCCTCGGGATTGGAGCGTTCACAGGTTCGGGGGTGTGGCTGATCCTGCGCCCGCGCACCTTCCAGGTGATCATCGGCTTGTCGCTGCTCTCCTATGCGGTCAATCTGTTCATCGTCGCGATGGGTCGGCTGGCGACGGTGGCGCCGGTGCTCGCGGCTCGCGGAATGGGTAATGCTTTGCAATACACCGATCCGCTGCCGCAGGCGCTTGTCCTGACCGCTATCGTGATCAGCTTCGCGACGACCGCGCTGTTCCTGGTCGTCCTGCTCGCATCGCGAGGCTTGACCGGGACCGACCATGTGGATGGTCGGGAGCTCGGGCCGGAGCCGTGAGCCGCATGGCTGCCCACCTGATCATCGCGCCCGTGGTGTTGCCGCTCTTCGTCGGCGCCGGGATGCTGCTCCTTGGCGACAGACACAGGAACCTCAAAGCCGCGATCAATGTCGGGGCATGCTTCGCCCTCGTCGGCATTGCCGCGGCTTTGCTCGGAATGTCCGATGCCAGCCCGGCCGGCGCCGTCGGAGTGTATCGGCTCGGCGACTGGCCGTCCCCGTTCGGGATCGTGCTCGTGCTGGACCGCCTGTCCGCTCTGATGCTGCTTCTGACGAGCATCCTTGCGGCGGCCGCCGTGGTGTTCTCGCTCGCCCGCTGGCATCGCGCCGGCGCGCATTTTCATTCGTTGTTCCAGCTCCTCCTGATGGGCCTCAACGGCGCTTTCCTGACCGGCGACCTCTTCAACCTGTTCGTCTTTTTCGAGCTGCTGCTCGCTGCATCGTACGGGCTTGCGCTGCACGGCTCGGGCGCATCGCGCGTGCAGGCCGGGCTGCACTACATCGTGGTCAACCTCGCCGCCTCGCTGCTGTTTCTGATCGGAGTCAGCCTGATCTACGGGGTCTCGGGGACGCTCAACATGGCGGACCTCGCCAGGCGCATCCCGAACATCGCCGGGGAGAACCGGGCTTTGCTGGAGGCCGGTGCGGGCATCCTGGGCGTGGCCTTTCTGCTCAAGGCGGGGATGTGGCCGCTCTGCTTCTGGTTGCCGACCACCTATGCGGCCGCAAGTGCGCCCGTGGCGTCCATCTTTGCGATCATGACAAAAGTCGGCGCCTATATCGTGCTGAGGCTGTGGCTGCTGCTGTTCTCCGCGGGAGCCGGAGCATCGGCGGGGTTTGGCGGCAGCTGGCTGCTGTTCGGCGGTCTGGCGACGATAGCGTTCGGCGCCATCGGGACGCTCGCCTCTCGGGACATGGCTCGGCTCGCCGCCTTCTCGGTGCTCGTGTCCTCCGGAACGGTGCTCGCCGCCACCGGAACGGGGCGGGTCGACGTCACCGCCGGAGCGCTATTTTACTTGGTAAGCTCTACCCTCGGCGTTAGCGCGTTCTTCCTGCTGGTCGAGCTGGTCGAACGGGGCCGCCAACCGGGAGCCGACGCGCTCGCCCTCACCCAAGAGGATTATAACGAAGACGACATCGACAAAGAGGACGAGGCCGGCATCGCCATTCCGGCCGCCATGAGCATGCTGGCCCTCGCCTTTATCGGGTGCGCGGCGGTCATCGCCGGGTTGCCGCCGTTATCCGGGTTTATCGCCAAGTTCGTGCTCCTGACTGCGGCGCTCAACCCGACCGGCTTACGCCAAGGCGGCGCAATCCCGGCCGGTTCATGGGCGTTGCTCGTTGTCCTGCTTCTGTCAGGACTGGCGGCCCTCATTGCCATGACCCGAGCGGGCATTCGCGCGTTCTGGGCATCGCCCGACCAAGCGGCGCCCCGGGTGCGGATGATCGAGATGGCGCCGGTTGTCATGCTGCTGATCCTATGCGCGGCGCAGACGGTGCAGGCTGGACCCGTCATGAGGTTCATGCAGGCGACCGCCCGGTCGCTGCACGCGTCGGGGGACTACGTCCGCGCGGTGCTGCGCCCGGAACAACCCATGCGCAGGGCGGGCGGGGTATGACGCGGATCCTGCCTTTTCCGCTTGTGAGCGCCGGCCTGTTGGGCTTGTGGCTGCTGCTCAATCAAGCGCTTTCCTTGGGCCACATCCTTCTCGGCTCCGTGATCGCGCTTGCCGGCGGCTGGGCATTGACGGCTCTGCGACTCCCGAAAACGCGCGTTCGGCGGGTGGACGCGATCCTCCGATTATCCTCTCTGGTGCTTGCCGACATCGTCCGGTCCAACATCGCAGTCGGCCGGATCGTCCTCGGTCTCGGAGGGCCGCAGAAGAGGTCCGGCTTCGTGAACGTCCCTCTCGACCTCCGTAATCTCTATGCTCTGGCCACGCTGGCCGGCATCATCACGGCGACTCCGGGAACCCTGTGGGTCAGCTTCGACGGGGAGGTGTTGACGATCCACGTCCTCGACCTGATCGATGAAAGCGAGTGGGTCAGGACGATCAAGAGCCGCTACGAGCGTTACCTGCTGGAGATCTTCGAATGAGCGCAGTCGTTCTGATATGGTCAGTGGCGGCGGCTCAGATCCTCCTGGGACTGGCGATCGGGTGCGCCGCCTTCCGCATGCTTCGCGGGCCGAGAGCGCAGGATCGCGTCGTCGGATTCGATACCCTCTACACCAACACCATGCTCCTGCTGTTGACGTTCGGGATCCGGTCAGGCAATGCGCTCTACTTCGAGGCGGCGCTGATCATCGCCTTGCTGGGCTTCGTGGGAACGGTTGCTCTTGCCAAGTTCCTGTTGCGCGGCGAGGTAATCGAATGAACGGGATCGAAGAACTCCCCGGTTGGGCGGCGGTCTTTACGTCAGTGTTCGTTTTCTCGGGCGCCGCCGTCACCCTGATCGGCTCGCTCGGGCTTGTGCGGCTCGGGAGCTTCTACGAGCGGGTCCATGCGCCCACGCTCGGGACGACGCTCGGGACCGGCTCTATTGCGCTTGCTTCGGCAGTCTTCTTCTCGGCTCTACAGGCCCGGCCGGTGCTGCACGCTCTTCTGATCGTCGTCTTCGTTACTCTGACCACACCAGTCACTCTGACGATACTGGTCCGCGCCGCGCTGTTTCGCGACAGGTCCGAAAACCCGAACCGGATTCCCGAACCGGATGGCGGGTGACGCTTGCGAGCCGGGAAAGGCCTGCATCAAAGCCCGGACACATCAGCGCGATTACTGTTTTCGACAGGTGGCACAGCCAGAATGTCGATGTTCAGCGAACGCAAGACCTCCTCCGTGACGCTCCCGAGAAGCAATTTCAGCCGCCCTGAGCGCCGGCGAGCTCCAATCACCAACATATCGGGTCTCGTTTCTGCGACGGCGCGTGAGATCACCTCGAAAGCCCTTCCCTCCTCGATGCGCCGAGGCCATCCATTGCCGCTAAGGCCGTGCGTTTCCAGGGACGTGGCGAGCTCGTCCGTCGCCTTCCGGCGCTGACCCGCAACATGCTCATCAATGCTGGTTCGGTCCAACCCCGCCATGATCATCTTTGCCTTTGCCAACGGGTGAAACGCATGAACGAGTGTGACATGGGCGTTGTCGATCAGCCCCGTGGTTTGGGCGACCCTGATGGCATTCGCCGACGGCGCCGACATATCGACGGCAGCCAATACTGTTCGGTACGGGCCGCCCTTCACTTCGTTGTTCACCATCAACACCGGATACGGTCCCGTGCGGATCACGCGCTCGACGGTAGTCCCGACGAAGACATCGCGCAGGAACTGCTTGCGGTGCGCGCCCATGACGATGAGATCTGTGTTTAGGGCCGCTGCCGTCCGCAGGATGGCGTCGAACGGATCGCCTGTCGCGACCATCGGACGGCACTGAACGCCGCGGAATTCGGTCGTCGCGCCGACCTGTTCGGCGAGGATGCGTTCGGCTTCGCGCCTCTCGATCTCGATCAGGTCCCGCGGTTGATCGTCATCCACCACGTGGACAAGAGCGATCTCCGCCCCGGTGGCCTGGGCCAAGAGGCCAGCCCGACGCAAGGCCCGTTGAGCTCGCGTGGAAAAGTCCGTCGCTGCCAGAATTCGCATTCTCACCTCCAGGTCCGAAAATCTCCACAAATCAGAATGCAACAGCAGGCTGTGGGCCATCTTAGCGCATGATGGCGTCGCCCCCTTTCAACGTCCAACTTCTTGGTCGTCGAATTCGCCTGTGCTAGCCATTCCGTGCTGTGAGATGCTCGCATCGTGCTCCCGGTGCGCATATCTTTTTGTTGTCGTCCCGCCGCCAGGCAAAGCGCCCGGTCGGTCGCCGGTCAGGAGCCGGCCGATTTCGCCATCGAGACGCGCCGCCAGCAGGGCATAGCCGCGCTCGCTCAGATGCACCCCATCGGGCGAAATCCGGCGGGTCAGGCGCCCGCCCGGATCGAGCAGCGCGTCGCCGAGATCGGCGTACAAAATATGCTCGCCGTCGGCGCACTTCTCGAATCAGGCGGTTGACCTCGCTGACCTGCCGGCGGCGGGGAGACCAAGCCCACTCGCCTCGCGGCAACACCCCGAGCAGCAGGATCCGCGCGCTCGGCAGACGGGCGCCCAGCGCCTCCAAAATCGCCCGGATGCCGTCCGCGACGACCGCCGGCGGGCGGTCGCGGCCGATATCGTTGGTGCCGATCAGGAGCACCACCGCCTGTGGATGCTGACCTTCGAGGTTGCCGTGCTGGAGCCGCCACAGCAGGTGCTCGGTGCGGTCGCCGTTGACGCCGGCGTTGAGCGCGCCGCGCGGCGCGAAATCTCGCGCCCAGATCGCGGGATCCCACTTCTCCGTCAGCGAGTCGCCGAAAAAGAGGATCGCATGGGGGCCGGCTCTGACCGCATCGTTGATAAGGTGAAATCGCTCGATCGCGTGCGGATCGCGCTGCGGCGTCGGAAGCGGCAAGGCTGCGGCGGCGAAGGGCGGGCACTCCAGGGCGGTCGGAGGCGAATTTGCGCTCCCGGCCGCGATCCCGGACAGCAGAACAATCGCGATCGCAAAAATGATGGCGGGGACGGCCGGGACGCCCGCACCTGCGCGCGAGCCATCGCGGGCTTTGGGCCGCGGCCGCTCCGCGCAGCCGCCCGGGCGCATCTGACGCCGGACCAGGCGCTCGGGCTACGCCGTCGCCCGCGCCGCTGCGGCGCGCGGGGCCTTGCTCCGAAAATGCGGAATTACCTGCTCGCCGAAGAGGCGCAGGGTGTGCAGCACCTCCTGCGGCCGCGCCGGGCCGATCGCGCACAGCAGGATGACTTCCTCGATGCCGAGCGCCTCGTACAGCTCGAGAAACCGGATGCAGTCCTCGGGCGTGCCGACGCAGAACGAGACGCCGCGCTCGCGCACCTCCTCGGGCGTGGGCTCGCCCGGATGTGGGCCGCTGGCGAGCCGCTGGTCGCGCGCGTAATAGCCCTGGTAATCGGCCGGGACGGTCGACGGGTCGTAGTCGCGCCATACCAGGCGGGCGCGCTCGCGCTGCTGCTCGAGGTACCAGGCGATCAGCTCGGTCCCGCGCTCCGCCACCACCCGCCGATCCTCGTGGCAGTAGCCCGCGGTCATCAGCGCGGCGCGCGGCGCGGGCCCCGCGCCATGACCCGGGGCGCTGCGCAGCGCGTCGCGATAGAGCGCCATCAGCTCCCCGACGCGGTCGGGGCCGCCTTCGCTGCCGAACAGCCCGCCCATCCCGAGGCCGCCGGTCTGGCGCGCCGTCTCGTCGCTGCCGCAGGCCGACCACAGCGGCGGGTGCGGCTGCTGCACCGGCTTCGGCAGCACCTCGCGGCGCGGAATCTGGTAGTACTCCCCGTCGTACGAGATTTCCTCCTCGGTCCAGATGCGCGGCAGCACCTCGGCGAACTCCCGCCACATGCCGCGCGTGTCGCGCAAATCCGTCCCGAACGGGGTCAGCTGGTAGGGATAGCCGGTTCGGCCGAGGCCGACATCGACCCGTCCCCGGCTCAGGATGTCCAAGGTGGCCATGCGCGCCGCCACGTGCAGCGGGTGGTGGATCGGGGCCAGCACCACGCCGAGGCCGAGCCGGATCCGGCTGGTGCGCTGGCTGACCGCGGCCAAGGTCAGGTCCGGGGCGCTGTTGTGCGACCAGACCGGCCGAAAATGATGCTCGGAGAACCACACGCTCTCAAAGCCCTGGGCCTCGGCGTAGGGAATCTGCTCCAGCGCCTCATGGATGCGTTGCGACTCGCTGGAGGCGGTCCAGGGCTTTGGCACCTGTATCTGATAGAACAGGCCAATCCGCATCGGATGTTCTCCGTGGGCGTCTCGACGTGTCGCCAGCGAGGAGCCGTAGGATGGGTCGAGCATCGCGAAACCCATCGCAGCGCCGGCAAAAGATGGGTTTCACTTCGCTCAACCCATCCTACAGGGCTGCCTGCGGGTGGGGGTCAGGGAGGGGGCGGGCAAGCCTCAGCACAGCGGCGAGAACGAGGCCGGGACGACCAGCATGTTCTCTTGGCGGAGCATCATGTTCGGCCCCCCGCCCGACGGCGGCGGCCAAATGCCCTTGGCGCGGGCCTCCTCGCGGATGCGGAAGCGCTCGCCGGCGTCCTTGTAGGCCCAGATGTGGCACCATTTGTTGAGCCCGCCGACTTCGGTGTGCCAGGCCCCGACCAGCGGCGACAGCTCGTTGCGCCTGGCGATATGGCCGCTCCAGCGGTCGATCACGGCGGGGATGCCGCCGGGCTTGAAGGTGTAGATGCGGATCTCGTAGAGGCCGCCCAATTGCCGCGGCTCGAGCGCCGGCGAGAACGGCGCCGGCAGGTAAACGTCGCTCTGCTGATCGACGACGAATTCGCGCACATTGGGCGGCCAGCCCTCGGTCTTGGTCGCCTGCTCGCGCAGCCGGGTGCGCGCCGCCATGTCCTCGTAGGGCCAGACATGGATCACCCGGTTGAGCGGCCCGACCTCGGTATGCCAGAAGGCGGCGAGCGGCGAGACCTTGGCCCGCGCCGGCAGCGCCTGGCCAAAGCGCTCCTCGAAGGCGGCGACCGCGCCCGGCTGCAAGGTGTAGGTGCGCATCTCGATGATCATCGGGTTTCCTCCGTCTCAAGATTTGTCCGCGCCGACGCTAGCCGTTGGCGGCGGGGTGTCAAGCGCGGCGTCCTGCTAGCGCAGCCGCTCGGGGCCGCCGCCGCTTCCGCCCATCAGATGGATCAGGTGGAGGATCGCCTGCCTCTGCTGTCTGAAGGGCACGGTTTCGGCGGTGATGCTGTTGGCGATCCACTTGTCGTCGAGCATGTTCGCGTAGCCGATCTTGTGCGCGCATTGCGGCGCCGAAAGGCGGCACCACAGCCGAACCTCGTTGATATAGCTGACGCCGTTTCGCAACGCTTCGACGTTGCCGACCGCCAGCGGGTTGATGCACCAGAAATCAAGGTAGTTCACCAAGGCCGATCGGCTCGGGTTGACCGCTCCCTGAAAGCACATCTCGCCGTCGGCCGAGACAAAGAACCCGCCCTCCACCGCGACGTATTTGATGCCGTCGTCGATGAACTTGATCGTGTCGAGATAGCCCGGCTCGCCCGGCAGCGGCGCCCGCCTGGCGAAGGCCGGCGAATTGATCGGCGGCGGCGGCTCCGGCACGCAGGCCGCCAGCAGCATCGCCAACGCGACGGCGCCGATCGTCGATTTGCCACTCACGCGCCCCGCTCCCCGATGATCCCGCGGACGCCCGCCCCGCAGCCAATTAGCCCGATTTCCGCGGCCGCCCGCAATTCTCTTCTTTCCCCGAAGATTATTCGGGATAGTCGGAAATCCCGGAGGTCGACGAAAGGGAGCCATGCGATGCCGGTCATTGCCCAGATGCTCGACCACCAGGACGAGCTCGTCGCGATCCGCCGCGATATCCACGCCCATCCCGAGCTCGCCTTCGCCGAGGAGCGGACCGCCGATCTGGTCGCGGCGAAGCTCGCCGAATACGGCTGCGAGGTCCATCGCGGGCTCGCCGGCACCGGCGTCGTCGGAACCATCCGGCGCGGCAACGCGCCCGCCGCGATCGGGCTGCGCGCCGACATGGACGCGCTGCCGATCCACGAGACGAACGATTTCGGGCATCGCTCGACGCATGACGGCAAGATGCACGCCTGCGGCCATGACGGCCACACGACGATGCTGCTCGGCGCCGCCCGCTACCTCGCCGCGACCCGCAATTTCGAGGGCGCGGTGCACCTGATATTTCAGCCGGCCGAGGAAGGCGGCGGCGGCGGCCGGGTCATGGTCGAAGAGGGGCTGTTCGAAAAATTCCCGTGCGACGCCGTCTTTGCGTTGCACAACAAGCCCGGCATTCCGGTCGGCCACATCGCCACGAGGCCGGGGCCGCTGCTCGCCGCCTCGGACCGCTGGGACATCCGGGTCAAGGGCCGCGGCACGCACGCCGCCCACCCGCATCTCGGCATCGACCCGTTCGTGATCGGCGCGGAGATCGTGCTGGCGCTGCAGACGATCGCCAGCCGCTCGATCGATCCCCTCGATTCGGCGGTGGTCAGCGTCGGCTTTATGAGGGGCGGATCGGCCTACAACGCGATCCCGGACGATCTGCACATCGGCGGCACCGCCCGCAGCTTTCGCCCGGAGGTGCGCGACCTGATCGAGCGCCGGCTCGGCGAGATCGCCCGCGGTGTGGCGGCGCTGCACGGCGCGCGGGCCGAGGCGGAATACCGCCGCAACTATCCGCCGACCATCAACCATGCGGCCGAGACCGAATTCGCCGCCGCGGTGGCGGCCGAGATCTGCGGCGCCGAGGGCGTTATCCGCGACGTGGCGCCGTCGATGGGCGGCGAGGATTTCTCGTTCATGCTGAACGCGCGGCCGGGCGCGATGCTGTGGCTCGGCAACGGGCCTGGCGAAGGCGGCTGCTTTCTCCACAATTCGCGCTACGACTTCAACGACGCCGCGATCCCGTTCGGCAGCAGCTTTCTGGCGCGGCTCGCCGAGCGGTTTCTCGAAAAAGCCGGCCGCTGAGAGCTACGCGAGACCGAGGCCGAGGAGGCGGCGGGCCAAGGTCAGGTGCGGCTTGTCGATCATCTTGCCGTCGAGCGCGATGGTCCCGGCGTCGGGGTTCGCGGCGAAGACCGCCACCACCTGGCGCGCCCAGGCGAGTTCTTCTTCGGTCACGGTGAACGCCCGGTTGATCGCGGCGACCTGGGCGGGGTGGATCGCCATCTTGGCGGCGAACCCGGCGCGCCGTGCGGCGGCGGCCTCGGCGGCGAGGCCGGCCTCGTCCTTGAAGTCGGTGTAGATCGTGTCGATCGCCGTCACATCGGCCGCGGCCGCCGCCAGCAGGCACAAGGAGCGCGCGAGGCGGTAGACATCGTCGTAGACGCCGTCAAAGCGCCGGTTGTTGCCGCCGAGGCAGGCGGCCAGATCCTCGGCCCCCCAGGTGATGCCTTCGAGCCGCGCCGACACGCCGGCGTAGCCGCCGAGCGCGAACATCGCGGCCGGCGTCTCGGTGGCGATGGCGATGACGCGAATCGAGCCCGGCGCGATCGCCGATGCGGCTTCGAAGGCGGCAAGGTAGCAGTCGAGCGCGCGCAAATCCTCGGGAACGCATTTCGGCAGCAGCACGCCGTCCGGCCTGCCGGGGACGATGGCGGCGAGGTCGTCGAGCGCCGCTCCGCTCGCCAGCGGATTGACGCGGACATAGCGGCGGAAGCCGGCCGACCCGGTCGCGTCGAGAAAGGCGCGAGCCTGGGCGCGCGCCAGCGGCCGGTTCGCCGGGACGACCGAATCCTCGAGGTCGAGGATCAGCGCGTCGGCCCCGGATTGCGGGCCGCGCGCGAGCTTGCGCTCGCTGTCGGCCGGAACGAAGAGCAGCGAGCGCATCTCACGCCTCCTTCGGGCGGCACTTCATCAGGCCGGCGCGCAGGCAGATCGCGACCGTTTCGCCGCGCTGGTTGATCCCCTGGTGCTCGAACTCGACGATGCCGGCGTCGGGGCGCGACCGGCTCATGCGCTTGGCGCGCACGATGGTGCGGGCGCGCAACGTGTCGCCGTGGAACACCGGCTTTGGAAACCGCACATCGGTCATGCCGAGATTGGCGATGGTGGTGCCGAGCGTCGTCTCGCCGACGCTGATGCCGATCACGAGGCCCAAGGTGAACAGGCTGTTGACCAGGCGCTGGCCGAATTCGGTCCCCTTGGCGAACTCCGCGTCGAGATGAAGCGGCTGCGGGTTCATCGTCAGCGCGCTGAACAGCACATTGTCCATCTCGGTGACCGTGCGGCTGACCGCGTGGTCGAAAACCTGCCCCTCCGCGAAATCGTCGAAATACAAGCCTGCCATCGGCCCTTCTCCCGCCCATCCTCGCCGCGCCCGCCCCCGATTGATGGTAAAGGCGGCGAAATCCGCTCGACCGCGGCCGGCGAACAACCTAGCATGACCGCAGCGCCGAAGGAGAGCCAGGGCGGCGCGGTTGGTCAGCCGCTCCGGACACGCGAACAGGGGCAGGAACACGGTCGGGAATGGACATCAACCAGCTCATCGCTGAGAACGGCGCCTATTTTTACCTGATCGCGTTCATCTGGACCTTCCTCGAAGGCGAAACGATCATCCTGTTCGCCGGCTTCGCCGCGGCGCAGGGCTTGGTCGACCCCTTCCTGCTGCTGGCGGTGGGCTGGCTCGGCAGCTTTACCGGCGATCAGACCTACTTTTTGGTCGGCCGCCGATTCGGGCCGAGGCTGCTGAACCGCTTCCCGCGCTGGCGGCACGGCGTCGGCACGGCGCTGCATTGGCTGGAGCGCTACAATACCGGGTTCATCCTGACCTTCCGCTTCATCTACGGCGTGCGCAACCTGTCCTCCTTCGCGATGGGGCTGAGCGCGATCCGCTGGCGGCGCTTTCTGTCGCTGAATTTCCTCGCCGCCGGAATATGGGCGGGCAGCTTCATCGCCGTCGGCTATTTTCTCGGGCACGCCTGCCGCGCCGTGCTGGGCAATATCGCGCACTCGTTCGGCCTCGGCATGCTCGGCGCGTTCCTCGCCTTCGCCTTCGCGGTATGGCTCGGCCACCGGCTGCAGCGGCGCCGGCAGCTCAAGGTTCCGCCGGGCGTCAAAATCGCCCTGCCGCCTTCCTGACCCTCTGTCGCACGACCGCGACCGGGCTGCCGATTCCGAGCCGCAGCGCCGCGTCGGCCCGCCCGCCATTGACCGCGATCTCGGCGAGCCCGTTCCCGTTCTCGTACCAGAAGGCGGTGTCCGGCGGGACATCCGAGAAGGTCCGGGCGCGGGTCAGCATTCGCCCGCCAACCGAGAGCCGCGCCGCTTGCGGCAGGATGCCGGCGCGCAGCCCGGTCATGGCGTTGCCGTAATGGTCGACATATACGATCTCGGACAGGTCATCCGGCCAATCCGGGCGGCGCAGGGGCTCGGCCGGGCGGGAAGCGGGCAGCTCGCCGGATGCGAGCCGGGCGGCGACCGGCGCGAACAGATCGCGACCGTGAAAGCTTGCCGACAGCGGCTCGGGACGCCACAGCACCTCCCGGCTGCGGACCGCCTCGGCGCGACGGATGACGAGCTCGAAGAGCCCGTTGTCCGGACCGACATAGGAGCGGCCGTCGGCCTCGACGACGATCGCGGCGCGGGCCCCGCCGACGCCGGGATCGACAACCGCGAGCAGCACTGTCCCCGGCGGGAACCAGGCCGCGTAGGCGGCCAGCAGATAGGCGGCCGGCCGGGGTCGCCCCGCCGGCGCGTCGGCGAAGAGGTCGATCACCTGCACCCCCGGCGCCTCGCGGTAGAGGACGGCCTTCACTTGGCCGGTGTAGGGGCCGGCAAGGCCAAAATCGGTGAACAGCGCGATCATCGGCTGACGAGCCTCACGGTTGCCCGCATGATAGGAAAGGCGCCGTATTGTGGCCCGGATTTTATGCCGGCCGCTTGGCCCGGCCCGACCCTCCGTTCGGGATACTGCGCGGGTCAATCAAGGGTTGGATATTAACTGCATGGGTGCGCGAAACAATCGAAGCCTGTTCTTAGGGGATTGTCTAAGGCCGCTAGGATTTCTATTGAACGCGACCGAACGCTGCGTATCATGCCGGCGTCGCACAGGACTATCTTGGGGGAATGCGATGAGAAAGCTGGTTTTGGCCGCGGGGCTGGTTGCCGCCGCGTCGCTGCAGGTTGCGTCGGCCGCCGACCGGAACTGCTATTCGGCCTCCGATATGGAGGCGGAGCAGGCGATCCTGTTTCAAACCAATCTGATGGTCGTCAGCTCGGCGTGCCGAAACACGGTCTACGGCGAATTCCGGAACCGCAACAAGGATGCGATCATCCGGTACCAGAAGGCCATGATCGAGCATTTCCGGCGCACCGGCGCGCGCAACGCGCAGAGCGAGTTCGATCGCTGGAACACCAGCCTCGCCAACGAAATCTCGCTCAAGCAGGGCGAGACCCCGACGGCGCAGGTCTGCCAGCAATCGGCCGATCTGCTGAAGATGGCCGGCGGCCTCGACGCCAAGGGGTTTCACGACTACGCGGTGGCGCAGGCGGCGGTCGCCACCCGCCCGAAATGCGGCCGATAGCGCGCTATCGCCAACGGGCGCGGCGCAGCCGGAGCGCGCCGACCAGGCCGGCCGCCGACAACGGGGCCATGAACAGGTACGCCTGCCCGCCATAGCCCGCATAGAGCATCCCGGCCGCCAGCATGACGAGCCCGGACCCCAGCGCCGCCGATGCCGCGGCGTATAGGCTCTGCGCGGCGGCCGCCGCCGGCGGGGGGATGGCGCGCGACAGAAAATGCATCGCGCCCAGATGGCTCGCGCCGAAGGTCAGCGCGTGCAGCAGCTGCAGCGCGGCGATGCCGGGCAACCATGTCAGCATCCCGGCGAGGCTCCAGCGCAGGATGCCGGCGACGCCGCCGAGCGCCATCAGCCCGACCGGGCCAAATCGCCGCACCAGCCTCGTGCCCTGCCAGAAGAGGACGATCTCGGCGACCACCCCTGCGGCCCAGAGCCAGCCGATGACGGTCTCGGAAAAGCCCAGCGAGCGCCAGTAGAGCGTGCCGAAGCCGTAATAGACCTGGTGGCTCGCCTGCAGCGCCGCGGCGGTGGCGACGAACAGCCAGAACCGGATGTCGCCGGCGACCAGGCGCAGCCCGCCCGACCGCGCCGCGCGGCTTTCGGCGCGGCGCGGCGCGGGCATCAGCACGCAGGCGACCAGGAGCAGCGCCGAGGCCCCGAGGACCAGCGGCAGCGCCCCCGTCGCCGAGGTCGAAGCCAGGACGGCGCCGCCCGCCAGCGAAGCCAGAATAAAGCTCACCGAGCCCCACACCCGAATCCGCCCGTAATCGAGGCCATCGGCTCGCGCCACCGCCAGGGTGACGGTGTCGCCGAGCGGCATCAGCGCCGATTGCGCCGTCAGCGCGACGATGTTGAGCGCCAGCAGCGGCCAGAAGCCGGCGGCCGGCCACAGCATCGCGTAGCCCGCCACCGCCGTCGCGGCCAGGCTCGCCATCACCACGCGGCGCTGGCCCGAGCGGTCGGCGAGCGCGCCGATCGCCGGCGTGACGATCACCTTGGCCCAAATCGCCGCGGCAAAAAGCGTCCCGATCTCCGGCGCGCCGAAGCCGCGCGAGGCGAGCCAGATCGGCCAGAACGGCAGCTGGAAGCCGGTCACCAGAAAGGCCGCGGCATAAAAGCCGGAGAGGCGCGCGGCCGGGCTCCAGGGAACGGATCTCGACATGGAAGCCCTCGACGATGCCCGGCTCGATGCTTATCTGGCGAAGGTGCTGATCGACGTAAATCAACTCAGCGCGCTCCTGTCGGTGGTCATCATCGACATCGTGCTCGCCGGCGACAACGCGATCGTCGTCGGGATGGCGGCCTCCTCGCTCCCGGCGGAGCAGCGGCGGCGGGTCATCTTTCTCGGCATCGCCGCCGCGACCGTGCTGCGGATTTTCTTCGCGTCTATTACGGCGCAGCTGCTGGCGATCATCGGGCTGACCCTGGCCGGCGGCGTGCTGCTGCTGTGGGTGTCGTGGAAGATGTACCGCGAGCTGCGCCAGACGCGGCGCGCCGGGCGCGAGGCGGCGGCTCGCGGCGGTCCGTGCACGGCCGCATCGCGCATCCAGCCGAAGAGCGCCCGGGCCGCGCTCACTCAGATCGTCTTGGCGGACGTCTCGATGTCGCTCGACAACGTGCTGGCGGTGGCCGGGACCGCGCGCGACCACTTCTGGGTGCTGGCCTTCGGGCTGATCCTGTCGGTGGCGCTGATGGGTGTGGCCTCGACCTTTATCGCGCGGCTGCTCGAGCGCCATTTCTGGATTTCGTGGGTCGGGCTCGGCGATCATCACCTTTGTCGCGCTGCGGATGATCTGGGAGGGCTCGACCGAGGTCCTGCACCAGACCGCCGGGCTGACCCTGCCCGGATTGTAGCGGCGCGGGCGGCCTCAGCCGCGGCTGCAGGCGCCGCCGCCGAGCACGCAGAATTTGGCGCAATGCGGATGGTTGAGCGGCACCGCGCCGCTCGCCTCGGCGAGGGTGTGGCCGAGCTCGAAGCGCGGGTCGTAGGGTAAGAGGGTGCAGGCCAGCACCGCCGCGCGCTCCGCGCCCTTGCGCTTGACCACCATGCGCGAGGACGCGCACATGACGCTTTGCGGCGACTTCCCGAGGATGCCCCAGCACGCCTCGGTGATCTCGGGCACGTCGGCCGCCGCGTCCATTTCCGGGAACACCATCAGCGCCACCGGGTCGCCGGCGTCGATCTCGACGCCGAGCTCGGCGAAGAGCAGGGCGAAGCCCGATCGGATCTCGGCTTCGGATTCGCCGGACAGCCGCCGGCTCGCGACATTGAGCGCGAACCCGTTGCGCGCCAGCCATAAGAGCCCGTCGATCGTCGGCTGCCAGCTGCGCCGGCCGCGCTCGGCCTCGTGCACCGCGCGGCCGTA
>CAVQSZ010000036.1:0-17921 GCA_963716115.1 uncultured Alphaproteobacteria bacterium | reverse complement strand
ACCTATTTCTCAAATCCCGGCTCCGCACCAAGTCAAGTGGCGCTCGATCGGCTGAATGCGGAGGTCAAGGCGGCAACGACGCGTCGAGTGATGGACAAGGTGATGCCTGACGGCGTGCCGATCGGTTCCGCCGGGAGCAGTCCGGTAATTCGAGAGCTGCCAGGAGGTTCCGAAGCCGCGAGACAGCTGTTCGACTTTTGAGCGTCGGCGGGACTGTAACGAGAGAAAATGGCGGCGTCACAGTGGTCGAACTGCCAGGAGGTGCCGGATATTTAACGTTTCGGCCGGTTTCGAGGAGTGGCCCACCAGCCGTCGATGTCAACGTTCCCGCCGTGACGTTCGTCAAGATCCATTTTAAATGAGGAAGGCATGGATTTCAATCTGATCATTGACGATTTCATGAAAGAGTCCATAGTGGATTACGTTGGGCTTTGGGAGATCCCCCAAATACTACGACACGTGGCGCCAGTAGACACAACGGACGAGGTAAGAAGATTGAGTTTGGAGGTAGTGAGACATCTCTATAAAAGAGGGCTAAGGCCGGGCGACTACTGGGGCGGAGATTTCGACTACTGGCCCGACAACGGCTGTCAGGCGGCGCTCGATCGCATCGAACAGGAGTGGATCAAGGCCGGCGCTGATCCCAACCTCGCTGACCCGATCTGCTGGTTCGCACCCCACCCGGCGTGAGCTGGCCGCGGCACGCGGGGATCCTACGCTAGCCAATCCCACCTGTTGGTTCGCCATCAAGTGAGACTGGCCGCCTGCCAATCGCACCGATCGGGAATGGATCAGGGGCCGGCACGGTCAACCTCTGGGACGAGTACGAGAAGTGGAAGCGCGAGAACCCCGACGGCCTCGCCCGCGCGCTCTCGGGCGGGCTGATCGGCTCGCCCGAGACGATCCGGCGCAAACTGCGCCGCTTCGAGACCTCGCATATCGACCAAGTCATTTTTTTGAACCAGGCCGGCAAGAACACCCACGAGCACATCTGTGAGAGCCTCGAATTGTTCGCCCGCGAGGTGATGCCCGAATTCCACGCCCGCGAGCCCGAGCAGCAGGCCTGGAAGGAGCGGGTATTGCGCGGCGAGGTCCTGCTCGACGAGATCGACACCGCCCCCTACCGCGACCGCTACGGCCCCAACACCGTGCAGATCCGCCCTGCCGCCGAATAGGTCGCGGCTTGCAAGGCGATAATTCTTGACATTTGAGAACAAACGTGGTACGAATATCTCCTGACTGGATCGGGAGAGGGCGTGCTTACCGCGGGACATCATCTCTGGCGGCTGAGCGAGGGCGGGAGTGAGAGCCTCGGGCTGTGCTGCACCGAGGACGGCTTGTTCTTGGCGGCAACGCCGCTCGTCGAGCGCCGCCCGAGCGGCTATGTCGTCCGCGCGCAAGCCGATCTCGCGCGGTTGCTGAAGCGGGCCTATGGGGCCGAGATCGGGATCGCCCGGCTGATGCCGGGGCTCGGCGTCGTCGCTGCGGCGCTCGGCGAGAACAACCTCTGCCTGGCGCAGATCGCCGCGCTTCGGCTTTTCGTGCCCGATTTGCCCGACCTGCCGGCGCGCCGCGATTTGGCGGCCGAGGACCGGCTGATCAAGAGCGAACGGCAGGACGGTCTGCTCGCCCGCGTCGGCTGGGACCCGGCCGAGCACCCGCGCGCCGGCGTGCCGCCCAATCGCGCCTGGTTCGCGCCGGCCGGCGCGGCTGCCGACACGTCCCCGACCCGGCTCGCCCAGAACGAGGAGAACGAGCGCGCGCTGGAGGAGATGCTCGATCCTCTGGCCTCGGTCCGCCAAGCGCAATGGGAGGCTGCTCGGGCGCTGCTGCGACAACTGGAACCGGGCAACCAGCAACTCTTCTCTATGACGGGCCCGAACTGGGTGCCCAGCAACCAGGACATCGCCGCGATCAACGCGGTTATCCGGAATGTCGTGCTGGGACGCGTCACTGGTTTCGTCATGCCAAGTGGGCATCCGATCGGTAGGTCCGGCGGCGGGCATGATATCAGAGTGGTCGCTGGCGGGGAGAATGCCGCGCGGGCGGCGTTTGGATATTTGAGTGTCGGAGGCACCGACGTCACTCCCTCGGACTATGCGGGAACGCTCGTGCAGCTGCCTGGAAACGTTGGCTATATCGGATTACGCTCGTCCAGTAGCGGGTTGGCTGTCGATCTTAACCTACCCGGTGTGCCGTATCGGACATTGCATTATAGGTGATCGACAATGATCCAGTTGGATGAGATTGCCCAGGATTACGCGCGACACGCTACGGAGGACTATGTCGGGCTGTGGCAAATCGCAAGTCGCGTGAGAGAAGATCTGAACCTAAGCGACAATTTCAAGACGAAAGAAAAGGCCCTTCTGGTGGTAAGTCGTCTTTTTGCATACGGGCTTCGCCCAGGCAATTACAACAAGGCTGGGTTCAGATTTTGGGATGAGGGCGAAGCCGACACGATCATAGCGCGCGTCGACAGAGAATGGGATCCGGCGCAAGGTGATCCGACGCTGGCTCACCCCATTTGTTGGTTCGCGATCAAATAGGGTGCCGCAAGGGTGAGCTTGCTCCAATCAATCACGCCTGCGCCAGGTGAAGCCCGAGCTCCACGCCCGCGAGCCCGAGCAGCGGGCGTGGAAAGAGCAGGTATTGCGCGGCGAGGTCAGAGCTGGCCGGCTTCGTCTGGACAGATTTCCGCTCTCGATAAGTGGAGTCTCTGCCGGTTGCCGTCGTGGGGTGGCGTTTTCGGGGCGTCATGCCGGGAGGGCGCAGCCCGATCAGAGTGACGCCCCGAAAACGGCGGCGGATTTGCTGACGCTGCCCTTCGGGTCATGCTGCCGCTGCCAGCGGCGAGTGGTCGAAGCACGCTTGATCCGGCGTCCTTGCGTCAAGGCTCGAATGCGGTCGCTTGTGGTTGTAGAAGTCGAGATACCGGCCGATCGAGGCGCGCGCCTCGGGCACGCTTTGATAGGCCCGAAGATAGACCTCCTCGTATTTGACCGAGCGCCAGAGCCGCTCGACGAAGACGTTGTCCCGCCACGCCCCCTTGCCGTCCATGCTGATCTGGATGGCGTTGTCCAGGAGCAGGCCGGTGAACGGGGCGCCGGTGAATTGGCTGCCCGGGTCGGTGTTGAATATCTCCGGCCTGCCGTGCCTGGCGAGCGCTTCCTCGACCGCCTCGAGGCAGAACTCGACCTCCATGGTGATCGAGAGCCGCCAGGCCAGAACCCGGCGGCTCGCCCAGTCGACCACGGCCGCGAGATAGACGAAGTGTTCGGCCGGCGATAGAGCGCCTGGATGCCCATGCGCTTCATCATCGTAGCGACCCGCTGGCGGCCGATCCGGACGCCTCGCCGCGCAAGAGATCGCGCAGCATCCGGCTGCCCGCGAACGGGTAATCCAGATGCAGCTCGTCGATCCGCCGCATCACCGCCAGGTCGGCCGGCGACACCGGCCGCGACCGGCAATAGAGGCTGCTGCGGCTCAGATTCAGCGCCTCGGCCTGCCGGGCCAGCGGAAGGTCGTGCTCGCGGTCGATCATCGCTTGGCGCTCAGCATGCCGGCCTTGCCGAGCGCGCCGGCCAAAAAATCATTCTCCAGCGCCAGCTCCCCGAGCTTGGCATGCAGCGCCTTCAGATCCACCGCCGGCGCCGCTTCCGGACCCGCCGCTCCGGAGCCAAAAACGCCGGCCGCCCCTTCCACCAACTGCGCCTTCCAGCTCGTGATCTGGTTCGGGTGAACGTCGAACAGCTGCGCCAGCTCGGCCAGCGTCTTCTCACCCTTCACGGCGGCCAACGCCACCTTCGCCCCCGGCCTTCGCCGGGGCAGGCTTTGAAGGCCGGCGTGTGATTCCGGCGCGCTCGCTTCGTCATCTCGCTCTCCGGTTCCGCGGCAATCAATGCCGCCGTTCAGGCAGAAAATCCACTTATCCCCCTGTCCAGATTCCCCAGGCCAGCTCTTCCTACGCTGGCCGATCCCATCTGTTGGTTCGCCATCAAGTAAGACCGTCCGCCTGCCAACCGCACCGCGGGAATGGATCAGGGACCGGCACGGTCAACCGATAATTTTTGCCCGGCCGCGGCGCGAAATCAATCGCAGCCGCAGCAGGGTTCGCTGCGCTCGCCTCCCGGCTCGGACCCGGGCCCGACGTGTCGAAATTCTTTACAATCGGAGCCTTGTCATACACTAGGCCTATATGCTATTCATCTTACTGTAATATCTTACGGAATTTTGGTCAGGCGAGCGTCATGCTCCTGAGATAATGGGTGTAGATGTCGAAAAAGCTTACATATAACTGTCTTGATAATCAAACTCTAAACTCATAAGGCATTGTAATAACAATATTTCTAATAAATGGTCCAACCCTTGCATGGGCGTGTGGCGTTAGACCACATGCAAGGGAACCGACACGATGGCAAGACGCTTGGCCTTAGGAACGATGACCGGCGCTGCGATGACCCTGCTCGCCGGGGCCGCGTTCGCGGATGCGATTACCCCGGACACCTATTCGGCGACGATCGGCGTCGGCGGCAGCACGACGGTCCACAAAAATGTCCTGGTCTCGGCCGGGACGCCGACGACCGCGCAGGGCGACGTCTATTTCCTGTCCGACACGACCGGCAGCATGGGGCCGACGATCGCCGCCGTGAAGACCGGCTTCAGCGGCGTCGTGACCGCGCTCGGCGGCTTTGGCAGCATCGCCTTCGGCGCCGGCGAGTTCAAGGACATCGGCGACGGCCTGCCGCTGAACGGCGGCTCGTATCGCATCAACCAGACGATCAACACCGATGATTCGCTGACCCAGACCGCAATCAACGGCTGGAGCGCCTCGGGCGGCGGCGATACCCCGGAGCAGGCGCTGTCCTCGTTGCGGACCGCGTCGGGGGACAGCACCGGGTGGCGCGCCGGGTCGAAGAAGATCATCGTGCTGACCGGCGACGCCCCCTCGCATGACGTCGCCCATCCGACGCCGGCGATCGACGGGACCACCACGACCAACACCGGCGGGGACCTCGCCGCCGCCGGCGTCGACCTCGAAGCGGCCAATGTCGGGGATCTGAATGGCTTCGGCCAATTTGACGGCGCGGACAGCGTCTACTCCCATGGCGCATCCGGCACATATTTCACGTCGCTCGACCCCGACACCCTGGTCGACGACATCATCGCGGCGATCGGCTCCGCCTTCACCAACTACAGCAACGTCACCCTCGACCTGTCGGGGGTTCCCGCCGGCCTGGCGGCGACGTTGGTCCCGATCGACTACAGCGGCGCGTTCGATCGCTCGATCGACCGCGATTTCCCGTTCGAGCTGAGCTTTCTCGGCCTGATACCGGGCGTGTACAGCTTTTCGATCAACGCGCTCGTCGACGGCGGCATCATCGCCACCGAGACCGATACGATCACTGTCGTGGCCGGAGTCCCGGAGCCGGCGACCTTGTCGCTGTTCGGGCTCGGCCTCCTCGGGCTCGGATTGGCCCGGCGGCGGCTCAACCGCAAAAGCTGACCCGTCTCGGCTTCGATGAACAGGAAGGGCGGCCCTCGGGCCGCCCTTTCTTGTTTGCTACGGCAAGGCGTCCGATCGGGTGTAGCGGCGCCACGCGCTCATCTGGACGGCGGAGGTCAGGCAATGGACGACGACCGGGCGGGTCTTGACCGCGAAGGCCCGCGCAACGCCGTCCTCGACATCGGCTTCGCTCCTGATCGTGATCCCCTCGGCGCCGAACGAGCGGCCCCATTGCGCGAAATCGGGGTTGGTCAGCCGGGTCCCGGCCATGAACGGGCGGTCGGGATAGCGCACGTGGGAATGCATGCCGATCGTGCCGTACATGCCGTTGTCGGAGATGATCATGATCGGGTTGGCGCCGTACTGGCAGGCGGTCGCGATCTCGTTGCCCGTCATCAACGCCCCGCCGTCGCCGAGGAAGGCCACGACCTGGGTCCCCGGCCGGCGCAGCGCCGCCGCCACCGCCATCGGCATGCCCGAGCCCATCGCCCCCACCACCGAGGACAGGAACACCTGACCCTGGCGGAAGCCGATGTAGCGGTGGACAAAGCTGCCGAAATTGCCGGCGTCGGTGGTCACCGTGGCGTCGGCGGCGAGATGCTTGTCGACCTCGCAGACGATCGCGGCGAAGTTGACGCCGTCGGCGGTCGGCTCCCATTCCTTGGCCAACAATCTGCGATGGATCGCGTTGAGCCCGCCGACCCAGCCGCGCCGCTTGCCGGCGTCGCCCGGGGCGCCGCGGCGCAGCAGCGCTTTGACCGCCTCGTGCGGGTTGCACGGCAGGCCGAGATCGGGCCGCCATACCCGCCCGACCTCGTTCGGGTCGGGCCAGATGTGGACAAACGGCAGCTGCGGCTGCGGCGCGGTCGGGAAGCTGTAGGACTGGCTCACCGTGTCGGTCATGCGCTCGCCCAGCGCCACCATCAGATCGGCGCGCTTCATCTCGCCGATCAAATCCGGCGGCACCCGGATCCCCATATAGCCGCCGAAATTCGGATGGCCGGCATCGAACAGCTGCGGCCGGCGATGGGTCGGGCAGACCGGCAGCACCCATTCCTCGGCAAGCCGGTTCAGATCGGCGAAGACCGCGCTGTCGTGCACGGCGTCGGCCATCAGCGCGCCGCCGACCAGCACCAGCGGCCGCTCGGCCGCGGCCAGCATCAGCGCCAGCCGGTCGAGGTCGTTGGGGCGCGGCGCCGAGACGACGCGCGGCCGCGCCCGGTCGGGCTCGGCGTCGGTCTCCTCGTCGAAGATGTCCTCGGGCAGGATCACCGCGACCGGACCGGGGGTGCCGCTCTGCGCCAGGTGAAAGGCGCGCGCGACCGCCTCGGAGGCCTGCTCGGGCTCGTTGACCTCGATCACCTGCTTCGTCACGTCGGCGAGCAGCCGCGAATAGTTCTGCTCCTGCAAGGCCAGCCGCCCGAAATCCTTGCGCTCGACCTGCCCGACCAGCATCACCACCGGGGTCGCGTCGTGCCAGGCCGAGTGCAGCGCGACCATCGCGTTCGACAGCCCCGGCCCGCGCGACACCATCGCCACCCCGGCGCGGTCGCGCAGCCGCCCGTCGGCCACCGCCATGTAGCCCGCACCCGCCCTCGTGGCGGCAGACGATAACGCGGATCGAGTTGCGCTCGATCAACGCGCTGGTCAGGCCGACATAGCTCTCGCCCGGCACGCAATAGACCTGGTCGATGTCATGCGCTTCAAGGCTTTCGGCCAGCAGGCGGGCCACGGTTCGGGTCATCGATCGAGGGCCCTTTCGTTGCGGACGATGTTGCGGCGAGGATGGTGCCCCGAGTCGGATTCGAACTGACGACCTACCGCTTACGAAGCGGGTGCTCTACCGCTGAGCTACCGGGGCGACGGCCGGACTTTAATGGGTTCCCCGCCGCGCGCCAAGCCGGTTTGGGTCGGCTCCGCGAGGCTTCATCGGCTCGCCGCTATGGCGGCCGGCGCCTCGGGCGGTCGCGCCGCCGCCGGATCGAGGGCCGGGCGCGCGGCCGGCAGGGCTTCCACCGCAGCCGCCCGCGCCGGCGTGCGCCAGGCGAGCGCGTCGAAGCTGCCGCAATGCGGGCAGAGCGAGCGCCACTCCAGGCTCTCGCCGCCGCAATTCGCGCAGACATGGCGCGGGTCGGGCATCGCGGCGACGGCGCGGTCGAGCCACTGGCGGCTGCCGCTCTCGCCGCCGGGCCGAGCCTCTTCGAGCCGCGCCATCAGCAGGCACAACCGCGCGGTCGGGACGCCTGAGGCGACCGCGGCGGCGGGGCCGGCCGCCTCGCCTTGCTGCGCCGGCGGCTCGGCGCGCGGCGGCGGCGGCGCGGCCAGCGCCCGCTCCAGATGCCGGCGCGCCTCGCCCCAGAGCTGCGCGTCGAGCGCCGCCTCGGCCAGCGCCAGATGGCTTTCGCGGGCGGCCGGGCTTTCCGCCGCGAGCCGCTCGAAGGATTTGACCCGCGCCAGCGGCGTCTGGTTGGCGTGGATCGCGCGGTAGGCCTGGGCGAGCTCGGGATGCGGGGCGGTCCGCCAGGCCCGCTCGACCGCCTTCGCCGCCGGCCGCGGCCGCCCATCCGCCAGCAGCAGCCGCGCGTAATGCGCCGCCGGCGCGGCGAGGTCGGGGGTCAACGCCCGCGCTTCGGCGGCCAGCGACATCCCGCGGCGGCGATCGCCGGCGTCGAGCGCGGCGCGGCTGAGCTCGTAGAGCGCGACCCCGCGGTGATGGCGGGCGCGCTCCGGCGCGATCAGCCGGCGCCTGGCCGCCTGCGCGATGGTGTCGCGCGCCGCCTCCCATCGCCCGTCGCGCGCTTCGAGGTCCAGCAGGCTCGACGACACCCAGCGCGCGTCGGGGCGCAGCACCCGGGCGCGCTCGGCGAGGCGCCGCGCCGCGCCGCGGTCGCCCGCCTTGAGCGCCTGGTTGAGCAGCCCGCGCAGCCCGAGAAACTCGGTCTCAGGCCGGTCGAGCATTGCCGTGAAGAATTTCTTCGCCGCCCCTTCGTCGCCGTCGAGCTGCGCCGCCTGAGCGGAGAGCAGCAGGGTCAACGGCGGATCGGCGCGCAGCGCGTCCGCCTTGCGGGCGCAGCGCCGCGCCTCCTGCGGGTCGCCGGCGGCGACGGCCACCATCCCGCGGGTCAGCGCCCGGTATCCGGCGCGCCGCCGCCGCTCGCGCCGCCGCCGCAGAAACGCCGCCGGGGCGCCGATCGCCAGCGCTGCGAGCCACAGCGCGAGCCCCGCCGCCAGCGCCGCCAGCGCCGCCGCCGCGACGACGACCCCGACCGTGGTCTCGACCTGCCAGCCGCGCCAGACGATCTCGACCCGGCCCGGCTGGTCGGCGAAAAACACCGCCGCGACAATCAGCGCGGCGATGACGAGGAGGCTGATCAGCAGGCGCGTCAGGACGGCGATCCTGGTTTCGCCGGCGCCGCTTCCGGTGGTTTCGCCGGAGCCGCTTCCGGTGGTTTCGCCGGCGCCGCTTCCGGCGGCGCGGCCGGGGCCGGGGCGCCGCCGAGCCGGGCGACCAGCATTTCCTGGAGATGCGCCAGCGCCGCCTCGACCGCCAGCCGGTCGCGCGCCATCCGCAGCCACGGCTCCGCCGCCTCCCGGCCGGGTCCGTCGAGCGCGCCGAGCGCGGCGATGGCCGCCGGCAGATCGCCGCGGGCGAGCGCCAGCCCGGCGGCGTCCACGGCGGCCTCCGGTCCGGCCTGCGCGCGCGCCGCCGATCCGGCGGATCGTCACCAGCCCGCGCAATCGCGCCAGCGCCGCCTCCCACCAATCGCCGCCGGCCGCCGGCGCCGTCGCGGCGGATAGCTGCGGGGCGAGCTCGGCCAGGCGCTCCTTCAGCACGGCGCGGCCCGCGACCCCGGCGTGGGCGGCGGCGGCGAGCGGGGCCGCGGCCGAGGCGAGGTCGGGATGCCCGCGGGCAAGCGCGGTGAAGGCGTCGTACTCGGCCGGAAACGGCCGCGCCGCCGCAACCGCCTCGCGCATCTGCAGCAGCGCCAGCAGCAGCGCCGCGTCGCTCCGGTCGGCGTTGTTCCGCTCGCCGGCCTGACGCTCGAGCGCCGCGAGCCGGTCGGCAAGGCCGCCGGCGACGCCGCCGAGCCGAGCCAGCTCCTGCTGCGCCTTGCCGATCGCGGCGGCCTCGTCGGCCGCCTGCGCCTCGACCGCGTCCATCCGCCCTTCGAGCCGCTGGGCGCCGGCCCTCGCCGCGACGGCAGCGCCGCCGGCGGCTTCAAGGCGGTCGATGCGCTGGGAGAGCGCGCTCTCGGCCGATTTGATCGCGCCGACATCGACGGCGGGCGGGGCCGGGCGCCGCTCGATCTCGCCGACCCGCGCGGCGAGCGCGGCGTGCTCCGCCACGGACACCCCCGACCGCGCGCCCCACGGCAGCAGCGCCATCACCGCGGGCGCCCAGAACGGCGCCGCGGCAATTGCGGCGATCACCAGGATCAGCACGGCCGCGAGCGCCGCCGCGATCCCGCGGGCGGCGGCGCGCGGCGCGCTCTCGGCGGGCGGGGCGCTCTCGGCGGGCGGGGGCGGCGCGGCAGCGTCTTCCTGACGGGGTTCGCCGGGCGCTTCGCTCATCTGGCGGCATTCCTCTCCAGCAGGCGGTCGAGCAGGCTCAACAGCGCCGCCTGGTCGGGCCGCTCGGCGACATGCCGGCCCCGCCACGGCAGCTCGCCGAGGGCGGCGTCGGCCGCCGTGCTGATCGACAGCGCGGCAACCTTGGCGCAGCATTCCGCCACGCCGGCCGCGCGGGCGAGCCTAGCAAAGACCGCGGCGGTGCGCGGCGAGAAAAACAACGCGAAGTCGATTGCCCCGGCGCGCAACGCCGCGGCCGCGGCCGGGCTCAACGCCGCCTCCGGCCGGGCTTCGTAGAGGACGACGCGCGCGACTTCAAAGCCCTTGGCGCGCAACGCCCCGGCGAGGTCGCCGGCGACGGCGCCGCCGGCGACATGCAGCAGCCGCCCGTCCTGCGGGCGCAGCCGCGCCGCCGCGAGGCGGACGAGATCGGCTGCGGCCCCGCCGGCGCTCGCCACCTCGGCAAACCCCTCGGCGCGGGCGCGCGCGGCCGTCGCATCGCCGACCGCCAGCAGCGGCAGCCCGCGCCCGGCGCTCGCCCGCGCCAGCGCGCGCACCCCGTTGGCGCTGGTGCACAGCACCGCCTGCGCCCCGGCCAGGTCGAGCGCCGCCGCGTCGCAAAACCGGATCCGCATCAGCGGCGCGACGAGCGCCTCGACGCCGCGCCCGGCCAGCGCCGCCGCCAGCCTTTCCGACTCCTCGTGCGGGCGCGTCAGCAGCGCCCGCATCTTCCACCCGGATGCGTTTGAAGGCATGGGCTTGTCATCGCTCAGAGCGCCGATCGCCGCAAGCCTCGCGAGCCGGTGGCCGAGACCGGTGAATTCGTCGATAATCGCCTCAGGCGCGGCTGCGTAAACGAGGAGGCACCGATGTCGCTGACCCGAGATCTCGGCCGGTTTGTCGCGGATGTTTCGTTCGAGCGCCTGCCCGAGGCGCGCCGTCGCGGTCGCGCGCACCGGCTTTATCGACGTGATCGCGACGATGATCGCCGGCGCCCACGATCCGGCGCCGCAGCTGCTGCGTCAGGTGTTGCGGCCGCAGGGCGGCGACGCCACCCTCTACTTCGCCGGCGAGCGCGCGCCGGCGCCCGAGGCGGCGTGGATCAACGGGACCGCCGCGCATGCGCTCGACTTTGACGACGTGGCCTCGCTGCGCGGCCATCCGAGCGCGGTGCTGGTCCCGGCGATCCTGGCCGAGGGCGAGGCGCTCGGCGCCTCCGGGCGCGACCTGATCGCCGCTTACGCCGCCGGCTACGAGGCTTGGGCCGAGCTTGCCTGGCGCGACCCCGGCCACCATCACGCCAAGGGCTGGCACCCGACCGGCATCTTCGGCCCGATCGGCGCGGCGGCGGCCTGCGCCGTGCTGCGCCGGCTCGACGCCGGGCGCGCGACCCATGCGCTGGCGCTGGCGGCCTCGCACGCGAGCGGCGTCATGGCCAATTTCGGCACCATGACCAAGCCGTTCCACGCCGGCCGCTCGGCCCATTCCGGGGTGATCTCGGCGCGGCTCGCCGAGGCGGGGTTCACCGCCTCGCCGGATGCGCTGGAGCATCCGCAGGGGTTCCTGAGCGCGGTGTCGCCCAAGGGCGAGGCCGACCGCGAGACCCCGCCGCACGCGCTCGGCACGGATTGGAAAATCGCCAGGCACGGTCTCGGCATCAAGAAATACCCGGCCTGCTACTGCACCCACCGGGCGCTCGACGCGATCCTCGACCTCCTCTCCCGGCATCCGCTGAAGCCCGAGAGATCGAGCGCATCACCGTGTCGCTGAGCGAGACCCATTCGCTGATCCTGCGCAACCACCGGCCGCAGACCGGCCTCGAAGCCAAGTTCAGCATGGAGTTCGCGATGGCGGCGGCGGTCATCGCCGGGCGCGCCGGGCTGGCCGAATACGCCGACGCCTTTGTCCAGCGCCCCGAGGTGCAGCGCCTGATGCGCCGCGTCGCGATCGAGACCAACACCGATTACGACCCGGCGGCGCCGGGCGCCTCGGTCTGGGACCAGGTCCGGGTCGAGCTGGTCAGCGGCGGCAGCCTCGCAAGCGAGCAGGTGCGCCGCGCCAAGGGCCACGCCGACCGGCCTCTGAGCGAGCCCGAGCTCTACCAGAAGTTCCAGGCCTGCCTCGAAGCCGGCGGCTCGCGCATCGCGCCGCAGGCGCTGTTCGATCGCTTGCGGCGCCTCGAAGCATTATCGGCGCGGCAGCTGACCGCGATCGATTGAGGCCGCCGGTGCCCGCCCCCGCCCATCCGCTCCGCCCGGCTCTCCCTCTCGCCGCGCGCCGGGAGAGGGTCACGCTGAGGGGCGCGCTCTGGAGGCTGCTTCTCGTCGGCCTGCTTGGCTCGGCCCCCGCGCTCGCGCAGGCGCCGGAACAGCAGGCGGCCGTCCTGCACCTGACCCAGACCGCCGAGCGCAGCGTGGCGCGCGATCAGCTGCGGATCGAGCTGCGCGCCGAGGAGACCGGGGCCGACGCCCTGAGCGTGCAATCGGCGATCAACCGGCGCATGGCGGCGGCGCTCGACCGCGCACGACAGACGCAGGGGATACAGGTCGAAACCGGCTCCTACGGGATCGGCGAGGAGCATCCGCAAAACGCGCCGGCGCGCTGGCGCGGCAGCCAGTCGCTGATCCTGACCGGCAAGGCCGCCGATGTCATGCTGAAGCTCGCCGGCCAGCTGCAATCCGACGGCCTCTTGATGTCGTCGCTGAGCTACGAGGCCTCGCCCGAGACGGTGCGCGGAGCCGAGGAGGACCTGACCGCCGAGGCGCTGGCGGCGCTCGACCGACGCGCCGCCTGGATCGCCGGGCGCACGCATCTCTCGGTGCGGCGCTACCGCGACCTGCGGGTCGGCAACGCCGAGACCGGGCCGCAGCCGATGCCGCGCTTCGCCGCCGCGGCGGCGATGGCGGCGCCCGTCGCCGAGCCGGGCGAGGCGGTGGTCCGGGTCACGGTCCAGGCCGAAATCCTTCTCGGCCAGCCGCCCTGACCTCGATCTCGCCGGCGCCCCGCAGCATCGCGCCCCTTTGAGGAAAGCTCGATCATGCCGCGTTTCGACGGAAAGGTCGCCCTCGTCACCGGCGCCGCCAGCGGCATCGGCAAGGAGATCGCGCTGCGCTTCGCCGCGGCCGGCGGCGCGCCGGTCATCGCCGATGTCGATTTCGACGCCGCCGAGGCCGTCATGCGCGAGATCGAGGCAACAGGCGGCGACGCCCTCGCCGTCGCGATGAATGTCGCCGACGAGGCCGCGGTCGAGCGGGGCGTGGCCGACACGATCGCGAAATACCGCCGCATCGATGTCCTGGTCAGCAACGCCGGCGTCCAGATCGTCAAGCCGATCGTCGACCTCCCGTTCGCCGACTGGAAGCGGCTGCTGGCGGTTCATCTCGACGGCGCCTTCCTGACCACCCGCGCCTGCCTCAGGCACATGTACCGGGCGAAATCGGGCAGCATCGTCTATATGGGCTCGGTGCATTCCAAGGAGGCTTCGGTCTGGAAGGCGCCCTATGTCACCGCCAAGCACGGGCTGATCGGCCTCTGCAAGACCGTGGCCAAGGAAGGGGCCGAGCACAATGTGCGCGCCAATATCGTCTGCCCCGGCTTTGTCCGCACGCCGCTCGTCGACCGGCAGATCCCGGAGCAGGCCCGCGCCCTCGGCATCGGCGAGGACGAGGTGGTCAAGCGGGTCATGCTGAAGGACACGGTCGACGGCGAGTTCACCACCGTCGGCGACGTGGCGGCGGCGGTGCTGTTCTTCGCCGGCGCCGAGTTCGAACGCGATGACCGGGCAATCGCTGGTCGTCAGCCATGGCTGGTTCATGCAGTAGGCCAGGGATGGAATTGCCGGTCCCGCCGCTGCTGGTGATTACCGACCGCAGCCAGACGCGCCGGCCGCTCGCAGAAATCGCCGAGGCGGCGTTCGCGGGCGGCTGCCGCTGGTTCAGCCTGCGCGAGAAGGATTTGCCGCCGGCCGAGCGACAGGCGCTGCTGGCGGCGCTGGTCGCCCTCGGGCGGCGCTGGGGCGCCCGCGTCACGGCGCACGAGGACATCGAGGCGGTCGCCGCGACCGGCGCCGGCGGGGTGCATCTGCCGAGCGGCGGCGACCCGCTTGTGGCGCGCGCCCGTCTGCCGCACGCGCTGATCGGCGCCTCCGCGCATTCGGCCGAGGAAGCCCGCGCGCTGATCGCCGCCGGCGCGGACTACGTCACCGCGAGCCCGGTCTTTCTCAGCCAAAGCAAGCCCGGCTACGGCCCGGCGCTCGGTCTCGACGGCCTCGCCCGCGTCGTGGCGGCGGCGCCCGGGCCGGTGGTTGCGCTCGGCGGCGTCACCGCCGAGAACGCCGCCGCCTGCATCGCCGCCGGCGCGCGCGGCGTCGCGGTCATGGGCGAGGTCATGCGCGCCGCGGACCCGCGCGCGCTCGTCCGCCGCCTCGCGGCGGCGCTGGCCGGGGATGGAGCAAGCCCGCTCGACCGCCCGTTCCCGGAATAGGTAATGAGCCGCTGCGCCCCTCGTCGGGAGCCGGGCTGAGCCGACCGGCGGAATGGAGCAGAGCTGCCCCAAGGTAATGCGGCGCCTGTTTATCCTGTTTTTACAGGGGAATCTACAGGCGTCGGCCTTCCCGGCTCGCCGGCTGCGGTCGTAGAGGCGTCGCTCGACTCTCAACCTGAGCACGTCAACAATCTGTGGTCGCCTCGGCCGGGCTTGACCCGTGGGCCTTCAGCCCACGGGCGTGATCCGTGGGCGTCCACGACCTCACTCGGCGCAGCCTGAACAGCGGCAAGAACGTGGATACGCAGATCAAGCCCGCGCAAGGGGTCTCCAAGGTTGAATTGTCGTGCACCCCCGCCTGATGTTGAAAATTGACGGAACCGTCCGCGCTCACCCGCGTGGTCGCCGCCAGCTGTCCGGGATGGGGCTTCCCTTGCCTTCCGTGTAGCCCTTGCCGCCGTCGCTCATGCCGAGCCCATCCACGGCCCATTGGCCGATGTTGCACCAAATATCGGGACCCGGGCAGTTCCCGCGCAAATTCTCGGCCTCGCCCTGGCGATGCGCGAAAATGAACGAGATCACATAGGTGTCGCGCAGGTACCGAACGAGGTCGCACCCGCCGCCGATCTGCTGCGGCGACAGCACGCTGCGGCCGGCCTCGCCAGGCTTCCAATACTGACCGCGCTCATCCGGAAAATTGCCAACGACCTCAACCGAAATCGCATCGTCGTTAAAGGCGCTGGAGGCGACGAGATAGGCGTCTATCGGGTGGAGCTGCACGATCCCACCGTCCGGCAGGACGACAAAATGTGCGTGAACCGACAGATAATTGTCCGGAACGCTGCCGCGGCTGAATGACGTCTGGTGCAACACGACAGTGTCGATTTGCGACGACATTCGATTGCGGATGCGATAGTGGCGAGGCGTTTTCGCCGTCCTGTCCAGGATTTCCGGCGGGAGCCACATGTCAACCATCGTTACCTCCAAACTAGAGTGGCAGAGATGCCGCGTTGCCTTGCCTCCGGCCGTTACGATTTCTATCGCGGGTTTCGACCACCCCGGAAGCCGGGACGGAGGCGGTCGCCAGCTGGATTTATAGCGCCAATTGGCCGCGCGAACGGCGCCTTCCGGAGAAGGCGCCGCATCGAGGGTCGCAGTTCCTACCTTTTGCGATAGAAGAAGTAGTCCGCCGTGTACGGCACAAATGCCTTGTTGCCGATGTCGTTTGAATTGGCGCAGCCCTCCGACGGCGCGAGCCCTTTAGAGGTGTTCAGCCGTTGGATGAAGGTGGTCACCGACAGTATGTTGTCACCCGGCTTCGGTCCGTTTTTGACTCCGGCCGTTGGCAGCAGGAGCCAGGCAATGGCATCCGGCTTGACGAAGGCGGGGTCGGTCGAGGGGGTCGCGTTGCCGCCCCAGACGGTGCTCGTGTCTTTCGAATGCTGCCATGTGGCACGGATCTTGCCGCCATCGGACGGGTTGGGATTGACACTGAAGAAGTGGGTGGTGATTTGCTTCCCATCGACGCTGTCGAACAGCGTGGCCTCCGGCGTGAAGAGCATAAACTGGAAGCCATCGTCCGTGGGCAGGCAGATGTAGTTCTGGGTGCCGACGGCGTGACCCTCGAGAAACGCCTCGTTCTTCGTCAGGTCCACCTGAAGATCGAGGGGCACCGGTGGCGGCGTGATCTGGCGGGCGCGGGCCGGCTGCGGCAGCGAGACGGCGAACGCGGCGACAAGGGATACCGCACCCGCGATGGGCCGGATGCGATGCATGATCGTATTGCAGCGTCGGATGCCGTTCGTCGCCGGCATCTCGCCGTCAGCCGGGCAAAGGCCGGCGGTGATGGTCATTTGATGCTCCTTTCAAAGATGTTGTGGCGCCCGCGCGCCCTTTGACTGGACGCGTAGCGGGGATCTCGCCGTTGAGAGCGACTATTCCGGCGCTCGCGGCTGGCGTCGTTTTCGAACGACAAGCTGCTCAATTGCTACGTCAATAGCTGATCATTCCATGCTCACACTCAGCTCGTCGCAAGACGCCTGCGGCAAACCGCGCGTGCGCCGTGCGGCCCCGCTGTTTCCGCTGCTTTCTGCAAGGAATCTGCAGCATCGCCATTCTCCGGGCGCAAGGAGACCGGCGCGGCATAAACAGGACCCCGAAGGATGCCGTACGATTGTGGCAATTTTGGCGTTGCGGAAGTTTTCTAGAAGCATGATCCTTCCGATGCGATCGCTCAGTCTCGTCACCCCCGCGAAAGCGGGGGTCCAGGGCGGTTGACGCAGCGCTGGCAGCTGGGTTCCCGCTTTCGCGGGAACGACGAAGAGAAATCAAAGCGCTCTGACCCTAACGGATCACGCTCTAAGGCGAGGCGTCCCCATCGCGCTGGCGGCGGCGCGGCGAGGGCCGGTCAGGAGCCGTCGAGAAGGTCCGCCACGAGGGCGTCGATCTGCTGCGATATTTGCGCTTCGGCGAGCGCCGCGCGGACGAGGCCGCGGGCGCGCTGGAATCGCACGCCCTCGGGCAATTCCACCGCCGCCGCGACCGCTTCGGCGCGGGCCGCCGCGGCGGCGAGCTCGCGGTGCGACGCCGCCCCCTCATCGAAGCGCGGGATCGGCAGGTTGAACATGACTTTGTCGAAGTCTCGCGCGCCCCATTGGCCGCGCGACTGATATTGCGCGGCACGGGCGCGCGCGGTCTCGCTGTTGAGGATCGCGATGAGGTAGCGTCCCTCTGCCTCGCTGGTCGGGGCCATCCAATAGAGCTTGTGGTCAATAACGGCGCGATCATCGTGGATCATGCAGGCTGCCGGTAGCATGCCGGCTTTGGCGTAGACAACGCGTAGCGGCGCGATGGGAAATTGTGCAGATAGTTGGTTGATATAGTTCAGCTGACCGGTCAGCGTTCTGGTCGATTTGTTATGGCGGTTCCAGATGCTCTCGGCCTTGACGAGCCAGGCGTGCAGATCTCCCAAACCGCGATCCGCCGCCGTCTTCGCGTCCAGGATGCGACCGGCTGCTGTCGCCGGAACGACGCCTTCGAACCAGCGGATTACCAGATGGGGCGCGATCGATTCCCCGAGCAAGACCGGCCTCAAATACTCGGCTTCGACCCTGTTCTCGATGCTCTCTGCGTTGCGCCACGGCGCCTTTTCCTGGACAGACCGCCGGCTGCCAACCAGCGGAGCGGATGGGTCGCTCCCCAGTCGGCCTGCGATCTTGCGTTCCACCAGCCAAAAAATACGCGGCACCAGGATTGCGCCCTGGCGAAAGGCTTTTCGATAAACCGAGCCGCCCTGGCTCTGGGCGACTTCGAGCGCCGGCGCCGCCTCGGCCACGTTAAGCTTCGCGTCGGCGATCGACTCCGGCGC
>CAVQSZ010000035.1:0-12383 GCA_963716115.1 uncultured Alphaproteobacteria bacterium | reverse complement strand
GGTCTCGCTCAGCGACACGGTGATGCGCTCGATCTCCGCGGGCTTCAGCGGATGCCGGGAGAGGAGGTCGAGGATCGCGTCGAGCGCCCGGTGGGCGCAGTAGCAGGCCGGGTATTTCTTGATGCCGAGACCGTGCCTGGCGATTTTCCAATCCGTGCCGAGCGCGTGCGGCGGGGTCTCGCGGTCGGCCTCGCCCTTGGGCGACACCGCGCTCAGGAACCCCTGCGGATGCTCCAGCGCATCCGGCGAGGCGGTGAACCCCGCCTCGGCGAGCCGCGCCGAGATCACCCCGGAATGGGCCGAGCGGCCGGCGTGGAACGGCTTGGTCATGGTGCCGAAATTGGCCATGACGCCGCTCGCGTGCGAGGCCGCCAGCGCCAGCGCATGGGTCGCGCGCCCGGCGTCGAGCCGGCGCAGCACGGCGCAGGCCGCCGCCGCGCCGATCGGGCCGAAGATGCCGGTCGGGTGCCAGCCCTTGGCGTGATGGTGGCCGGGGTCGCGCCAGGCAAGCTCGGCCCAAGCCTCGTAGCCGGCGGCGTAAGCGGCGATCAGGTCGCGCCCGGAGGCGCCGAGCGCCTCGCCCTCGGCCAGGATCGCCGGGACCAGCACCGCGCTCGGATGGCCGCGCAGCGAGGCCACGTCGTCAAAGTCGAGCGCATGCGCGGCGGTCCCGTTGATCCACGCCGCCTCGGGCGCCGGCGAGCGCTCGCCGGCGAAGTAGAGGGTGGCGTCGCCGCCCTGCGGCCGCAACACCTGACGCAGCAGCTGCGGCGCCGGGTCCTGGGCGCCGGCGATCATCGTCGCGATCACGTCGATAAAGCCGGTGCGCGCGACCGCGACGGCGCGCCTCGGGCAGGCGCTCGAACGAAACATCCGCGACAAACCGGCCGAGATCTCGGGTCAGCGACATCGGTGCCTCCTCGTTTACGCAGCCGCGCCTGAGGCGATTATCGACGAATTCACCGGTCTCGGCCACCGGCTCGCGAGGCTTGCGGCGATCGGCGCTCTGAGCGATGACAAGCCCATGCCTTCAAACGCATCCGGGTGGAAGATGCGGGCGCTGCTGACGCGCCCGCACGAGGAGTCGGAAAGGCTGGCGGCGGCGCTGGCCGTGCGCGGCGTCGAGGCGCTCGTCGCGCCGCTGATGCGGATCCGGTTTTGCGACGCGGCGGCGCTCGACCTGGCCGGGGCGCAGGCGGTGCTGTGCACCAGCGCCAACGGGGTGCGCGCGCTGGCGCGGGCGAGCGCCGGGCGCGGGCTGCCGCTGCTGGCGGTCGGCGATGCGACGGCCGCGCGCGCCCGCGCCGAGGGGTTTGCCGAGGTGGCGAGCGCCGGCGGGGCCGCAGCCGATCTCGTCCGCCTCGCGGCGGCGCGGCTGCGCCCGCAGGACGGGCGGCTGCTGCATGTCGCCGGCGGCGCCGTCGCCGGCGACCTCGCCGGGGCGTTGCGCGCCAAGGGCTTTGAAGTCGCGCGCGTCGTCCTCTACGAAGCCCGGCCAGAGGCTGCGTTGAGCCCGGCCGCGGCCGCGGCGTTGCGCGCCGGGGCAATCGACTTCGCGTTGTTTTTCTCGCCGCGCACCGCCGCGGTCTTTGCTAGGCTCGCCCGCGCGGCCGGCGTGGCGGAATGCTGCGCCAAGGTTGCCGCGCTGTCGATCAGCACGGCGGCCGACGCCGCCCTCGGCGAGCTGCCGTGGCGGGGCCGGCATGTCGCCGAGCGGCCCGACCAGGCGGCGCTGTTGAGCCTGCTCGACCGCCTGCTGGAGAGGAATGCCGCCAGATGAGCGAAGCGCACGGCGAACCCCGTCAGGAAGACGCTGCCGCGCCGCCCCCGCCCGCCGAGAGCGCCCCGCCCGCCGAGAGCGCGCCGCGCGCCGCCGCCCGCGGGATCGCGGCGGCGCTCGCGGCCGTGCTGATCCTGGTGATCGCCGCAATTGCCGCGGCGCCGTTCTGGGCGCCCGCGGTGATGGCGCTGCTGCCGTGGGGCGCGCGGTCGGGGGTGTCCGTGGCGGAGCACGCCGCGCTCGCTGCGCGGGTCGGCGAGATCGAGCGGCGCCCGGCCCCGCCCGCCGTCGATGTCGGCGCGATCAAATCGGCCGAGAGCGCGCTCTCCCAGCGCCTCGACCGCCTTGAAGCCGCCGGCGGCGCTGCCGTCGCGGCGAAGGCCACAGCCCAGCGGCTCGAAGGGCGGATGGACGCGGTCGAGGCGCAGGCGGCCGGACGAGGCCGCCGCGATCGGCAAGGCGCAGCAGGAGCTGGCACGGCTGGGCGGCGTCGCCAGCGGCCTTGCCGACCGGCTCGCGGCGCTCGAGCGTCAGGCCGGCGAGCGGAACAGCGCCGACCGCAGCGACGCGGCGCTGCTGCTGGCGCTGCTGCAGATGCGCGAGGCGGTTGCGGCGGCGCGGCCGTTCCCGGCCGAGTACGACGCCTTCACCGCACTTGCCCGCGGGCATCCCGACCTCGCCTCGGCCGCGGCCCCGCTCGCCGCCGCCGCCCACGCCGGGGTCGCGGGCCGCGTCGTGCTGAAGGAGCGCCTGGCCGAGCTCGCCCCGGAGATACGCCGCCGCGACGGCGCCGGCGGCCGGCGGCGATTGGTGGCAGGCGGCGCTGGCGCGATTGCGCGGGCTGGTGACGATCCGTCGGATCGGCGGCGCCGCGCAGGCCGGACCGGAGGCCGCCGTGGACGCCGCCGGGCTGGCGCTCGCCCGCGGCGATCTGCCGGCGGCCATCGCCGCGCTCGGCGCGCTCGACGGACCCGGCCGGGAGGCGGCGGAGCCGTGGCTGCGGATGGCGCGCGACCGGCTGGCGGTCGAGGCGGCGCTGGCGCATCTCCAGGAAATGCTGGTCGCCCGGCTCGGCGGCGCCCCGGCCCCGGCCGCGCCGCCGGAAGCGGCCCCGGCGAAACCACCGGAAGCGGCCCCGGTGAAACCACCGGAAGCGGCTCCGGCGAAACCAGGATCGCCGTCCTGACGCGCCTGCTGATCAGCCTCCTCGTCATCGCCGCGCTGATTGTCGCGGCGGTGTTTTTCGCCGACCAGCCGGGCCGGGTCGAGATCGTCTGGCGCGGCTGGCAGGTCGAGACCACGGTCGGGGTCGTTGTCGCGGCGGCGGCGCTGGCGGCGCTCACGGCGGCGTTCGCCCTGTGGCTCGCATCGCTGGCGATCGGCGGCCCGGCGGCGTTCCTGCGGCGGCGGCGCGAGCGGCGGCGGCGCGCCGGATACCGGGCGCTGACCCGCGGGATGGTGGCCGTTGCCGCCGGCGACCCGCAGGAGGCGCGGCGCTGCGCCCGCAAGGCGGACGCGCTGCGCGCCGATCCGCCGTTGACCCTGCTGCTTTCCGCTCAGGCGGCGCAGCTCGACGGCGACGAAGGGGCGGCGAAGAAGTTCTTCACGGCAATGCTCGACCGGCCCGAGACCGAGTTTCTCGGGCTGCGCGGGCTGCTCAACCAGGCGCTCAAGGCGGGCGACCGCGGCGCGGCGCGGCGCCTCGCCGAGCGCGCCCGGGTGCTGCGCCCCGACGCGCGCTGGGTGTCGTCGAGCCTGTTGGACCTCGAAGCGCGCGACGGGCGATGGGAGGCGGCGCGCGACACCATCGCGCAGGCGGCCAGGCGCCGGCTGATCGCGCCGGAGCGCGCCCGCCATCACCGCGGGGTCGCGCTCTACGAGCTCAGCCGCGCCGCGCTCGACGCCGGCGACCGCCGCCGCGGGATGTCGCTGGCGGCCGAGGCGCGGGCGTTGACCCCCGACCTCGCCGCGCCGGCGGCGCATTACGCGCGGCTGCTGCTGGCGGATGGGCGGCCGCGGCCGGCGGCGAAGGCGGTCGAGCGGGCCTGGCGGACCGCCCCGCATCCCGAGCTCGCCCAGGCCTACCGCGCGATCCACGCCAACCAGACGCCGCTGGCGCGGGTCAAATCCTTCGAGCGGCTCGCGGCGGAGAGCCCGGCCGCCCGCGAAAGCCATCTGGCGCTGGCCGAGGCGGCGCTCGACGCGCAGCTCTGGGGCGAGGCGCGCCGGCATCTGGAGCGGGCGCTGGCCGCGCCGCCGCCGCCGCGCGCCGGGCCGCCGGCGGCGCGCGGCGAAGCGGCCGCGCGCCGGCGCCCCGTCGCCGCCGCCGCTGTCGCCTCAGGCGTCCCGACCGCGCGGTTGTGCCTGCTGATGGCGCGGCTCGAAGAGGCCCGGCCCGGCGGCGAGAGCGGCAGCCGCCAGTGGCTCGACCGCGCCGTCGCCGCGATGCCCGACCCGCGCCATGTCTGCGCGAATTGCGGCGGCGAGAGCCTGGAGTGGCGCTCGCTCTGCCCGCATTGCGGCAGCTTCGACGCGCTCGCCTGGCGCACCCCGGCGCGGGCGGCTGCGGTGGAAGCCCTGCCGGCCGCGCGCCCGGGCCCTCGATCCGGCGGCGGCGCGACCGCCCGAGGCGCCGGCCGCCATAGCGGCGAGCCGATGAAGCCTCGCGGAGCCGACCCAAACCGGCTTGGCGCGCGGCGGGGAACCCATTAAAGTCCGGCCGTCGCCCCGGTAGCTCAGCGGTAGAGCACCCGCTTCGTAAGCGGTAGGTCGTCAGTTCGAATCCGACTCGGGGCACCATCCCTCGCCGCAACATCGTCCGCAACGAAAGGGCCCTCGATCGATGACCCGAACCGTGGCCCGCCTGCTGGCCGAAAGCCTCGAAGCGCATGACATCGACCAGGTCTATTGCGTGCCGGGCGAGAGCTATGTCGGCCTGACCAGCGCGTTGATCGAGCGCAACTCGATCCGCGTCGTGGTCTGCCGCCACGAGGGCGGGGCCGGCTACATGGCGGTGGCCGACGGCCGGCTGCGCGACCGCGCCGGGGTGGCGATGGTGTCGCGCGGGCCGGGGCTGTCGAACGCGATGGTCGCGCTGCACTCGGCCTGGCACGACGCGACCCCGGTGGTGATGCTGGTCGGGCAGGTCGAGCGCAAGGATTTCGGGCGGCTGGCCTTGCAGGAGCAGAACTATTCGCGGCTGCTCGCCGACGTGACGAAGCAGGTGATCGAGGTCAACGAACCCGAGCAGGCCTCCGAGGCGATCGCGCGCGCCTTTCACCTGGCGCAGAGCGGCACCCCCGGTCCGGTCGCGGTGATCCTGCCCGAGGACATCTTCGACGAGGAGACCGACGCCGAGCCCGACCGGGCGCGGCCGCGCGTGGTCTCGGCGCCGCGCCCCAACGACCTCGACAAGCTGGCGCTGATGCTGGCCGCGGCCGAGCGGCCGCTGGTTCTGGTCGGCGGCGCGCTGATGGCCGACGCCGTGCACGACAGCGCGGTCTTCGCCGATCTGAACCGGCTCGCCGAGGAATGGGTGCTGCCGATCTGCCCGACCCATCGCCGGCCGCAATTGTTCGACGCCGGCCATCCGAATTTCGGCGGCTATATGGGGATCCGCGTGCCGCCGGATTTGATCGGCGAGATGAAGCGCGCCGATCTGATGGTGGCGCTGGGCGAGCGCATGACCGACACGGTGAGCCAGTCCTACAGCTTCCCGACCGCACCGCAGCCGCAGCTGCCGTTTGTCCACATCTGGCCCGACCCGAACGAGGTCGGCCGGGTGTGGCGGCCCGATCTCGGCCTGCCGTGCAACCCGCACGAGGCGGTCAAGGCGCTGCTGCGCCGCGGCGCCCCGGGCGACGCCGGCAAGCGGCGCGGCTGGGTCGGCGGGCTCAACGCGATCCATCGCAGATTGTTGGCCAAGGAATGGGAGCCGACCGCCGACGGCGTCAACTTCGCCGCGATCGTCTGCGAGGTCGACAAGCATCTCGCCGCCGACGCCACGGTGACCACCGACGCCGGCAATTTCGGCAGCTTTGTCCACCGCTACATCGGCTTCCGCCAGGGTCAGGTGTTCCTGTCCTCGGTGGTGGGGGCGATGGGCTCGGGCATGCCGATGGCGGTGGCGGCGGCGCTGCGCCGGCCGGGGACCCAGGTCGTCGCCTTCCTCGGCGACGGCGGGGCGTTGATGACGGGCAACGAGATCGCGACCGCCTGCCAGTACGGCGCCAACCCGATCATGATCATCTCCGACAACGGCATGTACGGCACGATCGGCATGCATTCCCATGTGCGCTATCCCGACCGCCCGTTCATGGCCGGGACCCGGCTGACCAACCCCGATTTCGCGCAATGGGGCCGCTCGTTCGGCGCCGAGGGGATTACGATCAGGAGCGAAGCGGATGTCGAGGACGGCGTCGCGCGGGCCTTTGCGGTCAAGACCCGCCCGGTCGTCGTCCATTGCCTGACCTCCGCCGTCCAGATGAGCGCGTGGCGCCGCTACACCCGATCGGACGCCTTGCCGTAGCAAACAAGAAAGGGCGGCCCGAGGGCCGCCCTTCCCGTTCATCGAAGCCGAGACGGGTCAGCTTTTGCGGTTGAGCCGCCGCCGGGCCAATCCGAGCCCGAGGAGGCCGAGCCCGAACAGCGACAAGGTCGCCGGCTCCGGGACTCCGGCCACGACGGTGATCGTATCGGTCTCGGTGGCGATGATGCCGCCGTCGACGAGCGCGTTGATCGAGAAGCTGTACACGCCCGGAATCAGACCGAGGAAGCTCAGCTCGAACGGGAAATCGCGGTCGATCGAGCGATCGAACGCGCCGCTGTAGTCGATCGGCACCAACGTCGCCGCCAGGCCGGCGGGAACCCCCGATAGGTCGAGGGTGACGTTGCTGTAGTTGGTGAAGGCGGAGCCGATCGCCGCGATGATGTCGTCGACCAGGGTGTCGGGGTCGAGCGACGTGAAATATGTGCCGGATGCGCCATGGGAGTAGACGCTGTCCGCGCCGTCAAATTGGCCGAAGCCGTTCAGATCCCCGACATTGGCCGCTTCGAGGTCGACGCCGGCGGCGGCGAGGTCCCCGCCGGTGCTGGTCGTGGTGGTTCCGGGGAGTGCCGACGGCGGGTGAGCGTCGTCGTGGGACGGGGCGTCGCCGGTCAGCACGATGATCTTCTTCGACCCGGCGCGCCACCCGGTGCTGTCCCCCGACGCGGTCCGCAACGAGGACAGCGCCTGCTCCGGCGTATCGCCGCCGCCCGAGGCGCTCCAGCCGTTGATTGCGGTCTGGGTCAGCGAATCATCGGTGTTGATCGTCTGATTGATGCGATACGAGCCGCCGTTCAGCGGCAGGCCGTCGCCGATGTCCTTGTACTCGCCGGCGCCGAAGGCGATGCTGCCAAAGCCGCCGAGCGCGGTCACGACGCCGCTGAAGCCGGTCTTCACGGCGGCGATCGTCGGCCCCATGCTGCCGGTCGTGTCGGACAGGAAATAGACGTCGCCCTGCGCGGTCGTCGGCGTCCCGGCCGAGACCAGGACATTTTTGTGGACCGTCGTGCTGCCGCCGACGCCGATCGTCGCCGAATAGGTGTCCGGGGTAATCGCATCCGCGAACGCGGCCCCGGCGAGCAGGGTCATCGCAGCGCCGGTCATCGTTCCTAAGGCCAAGCGTCTTGCCATCGTGTCGGTTCCCTTGCATGTGGTCTAACGCCACACGCCGTAGCAAGGGCCGGGCCATTTCTTGGGAATATCGTTATTACAATGACTTATGAGTTTACATTTTGGATATCAAGACAGCTATCTGTAAGCTTTTTCGACAACCACACCCGTTATCTCAGGAGCATGACGCTCGCCTGACCAAAATTTCGTAAGATATTACAGTAAGATGAATAGCATATAGGCCGAGGATATGACAAGGCGCCGATTGTAAAGGATTTCGACACGTCAGGCGCGGATCCGAGCAGGAAGGGGCGAGCGCGGCGAACCCTGCTGCGGCTGCGATTGGTTTCGCGCCGCGGCTGAGCAAAAACCGTGCCATTCCCGCGGCGCGGGTGGCAGGCGGCCGGTCTTACTTGATGGCGAACCAACAGATGGGATCGGCCAGCGTAGGATCCCCGCGTACCGGATCCCATTCTCTGTCGATGCGGGCGAGGTTCGAAGCCGAAGCGGCCCTGTCCCAAAAACTGAACCCAGTCCTGACATAATCTCCAGGATGAAGACCCTGTTGCATGATGAGGTGCACCACGTCGAGCGAGTGGCGCTTTATTTGTTCATTGGTCGACGGCTCGAACTCTCGTCTGACCCTGGTAGCAATCTGCCACAGCCCAACATAGTCGTCTGCCGCTTCCTGGACGCAACTTTCGGCGATTTCGGCGATCTTTTCCATGTCGGCCTCACCGGTAATGAAGGCGTATCGCACCGAACGACCCGGGGACGTTGATGTCCACGGTTGGAAGCCCCTGAGAGCTCGTTCGTAGCCCGACAGATCCAGCACCTCCTGGCAGCGTCACCATCGTCCCCGGATAGCTGCCGCTGTACGGGGCTCCTCCAACGCTCAGGTAATCAAATGCGTGTCGAGCGGCTTGCATTCCGCCGGATAGCATCCTCACGTCTACATTACCCCCTTGCCGACCGATCGGATTTCCCCCTGGCATGACGAAATTGGTGATCCGTTGATTTACAATACTGTGAATTTCCGCGTTGATTCCGGAAATATCCTGATTGCTCGGCATCCAATTCGGGCCGGTGACATACGATAGCTGCGGATTGGCCGGGTCTAGTAGTCGCAGCGTCGTCATTGCCTCGTCCCACCGCGCCTGACGGACCGGGGCCAGAGGATCGAGCATCTCCTCCAGCGCGCGCTCGTTCTCCTCGTTCTGGGCGAGCCGGGTCGGGACTGCGGCGGCGCCCGCGCCGGCCGGCGCGAACCAGGCGCGATTGGGCGGCGCGCCGGCGCGCGGGTGCTCGGCCGGGTCCCAGCCGACGCGGGCGAGCAGACCGTCCTGCCGTTCGCTCTTGATCAGCCGGTCCTCGGACGCCAAATCGCGGCGCGCCGGCAGGTCGGGCAAATCGGGCAGGAAAAGCCGAAGCGCGGCGATCTGCGCCAGGCAGAGGTTGTTCTCGCCGAGCGCCGCGGCAACGACGCCGAGCCCCGGCATCAGCCGGGCGATCCCGATCTCGGCCCTATAGGCCCGCTTCAGCAACCGCGCGAGATCGGCTTGCGCGCGGACGACATAGCCGCTCGGGCGGCGCTCGACGAGCGGCGTTGCCGCCAAGAACAAGCCGTCCTCGGTGCAGCACAGCCCGAGGCTGTCACTCCCGCCCTCGCTCAGCCGCCACAGATGATGTGCCGCCGGAAGCACGCCCTCTCCCGATCCAGTCAGGAGATATTTGTACCTTGTTTGTTCCCCTCCGTCACGAAATATCGCCGGCTGCGCCGCGGCTCACTCCGCCGCGGGACGGATCTGCACCGTGTTGGGGCCGTAACGGTCGCGGTAGGGAGCGGTGTCGATCTCGTCGAGCGCGATCTCGCCGCGCAGCACCTGCTCTTTCCAGGCCTGCTGCTCGGGCTCGCGGGCGTGGAACTCGGGCATTACTTCCTTCGCGAACAGCTCCAGGCTCTCGCAGATGTGCTCGTGGGTGTTCTTGCCGGCCTGGTTGAGGAAGATCACCTGGTCGATATGCGAGGTCTCGAACCGGCGCAATTTGCGCCGGATCGTCTCGGGCGAGCCGATCAGCCCGCCCGAGAGCGCGCGGGCGAGGCCGTCCGGGTTCTCCCGCTTCCACTTCTCGTACTCGTCCCACAGGTTGACCGTGCCGGGCTTCGGCCGTTTGCGCGCTCGCGCTCTGCCCATAAAAGCGCAGCGCGAACTGGAAGAACGGGATGCCGTCGGCGCGGCGGCGCGCCTCTTCGTCGGTCTCGGCGCACATGAAATAGCTGGTCAGCGCCAGGTTCGGGTTGACCTGGTAATCGGCGAGCTTGTCGAGGCGCTTGGTAAAGGCGTTGTAGTAGGCGTGCACCCAGGCATGCGCCGCCTCGGCGCTCAAGAATTGGAACGCCAGCGCGCCGAGGCCGCGGCGGCCGGCCATCTCGATCGTCTCCAATTGCGAGCAGGCGCACCACAGCGGCGGGTGCGGTTTTTGCACCGGCTTCGGCACGACGTTGCGCAGCGGAAAGTCGAAATAGGGCCCGTGATATTCGCAGCCGCCGTCCTTGAACATCGGGATCAGCGCGCGCACCGCGTCCTCCCACACCGCGCGTTTCTCGTCGAAGGCGCGGCCGAACGGCTCGAGCTCGGTGATGCTGGCGCTCTCGCCCATGCCGAGCTCGACCCGGCCGCGGCTGAGGAGATCGAGCGCGGCGATCCGCTCCGCGACCCGCGCCGGCGGCGAGGTCGTCAGCTGCATGATGCCGTGCGCGAGCCGGATCTGCCTGGTGCGCTGGCTCGCGGCGCCGAGGAACACCTCGGGGGCGGGCGAGTGCGAATATTCCTCAAGGAAATGGTGCTCGACCTCCCACGCATAGTCGTAGCCGAGCCGGTCGGCCAATTCGAGCTGGTCGAGCGCGTTGTGATAGAGGTTGAGCTCGCCGTCGGGCTCCCACGGGCGCGGCAATTGCAGCTCATAGAAGATGCCGAATTTCATCACGTTCTCCCCGATGCGGGCGATGGCCGCTGGAAATTAAGGGAGCACGGCAACGCCGAGCCGCTTCGCGGCGCCGGCGAGATCGCCGTCTCGGGTCATCAGAGAGACTCCTCGGCGCATGGCGAGCTCGAGATAGGCCGCTTCGTAAGTGGTAAGCCTCTCCTCCCGCGCCAGCGACAGGGTCTCGCGCCACGCTCTGGCGGTGGTCTCCTGGTCGACCGAAATCGGCAGGTCGGCGATGAGCCCGAGCCGCGTCGCCGCGTCGGCTCGGCTGATCCGGCCGCGTCTCTCGGCCTGGAGCAGGACATTGCTCAATTCCAAATGCCAGAGCCCCGGGACAATCGCGCCGTCATCGCGAACCTGCTCGAACAGTCTGTCGGTCTCCGAGGAAGCCTCGTCGTCAAAGCACCAGGTGAGCGCAATCGACGAGTCGACGACGCTCAAGCTCACGGACGCCCCTCGTCTCGCAGCTCTTTCCACGACAAGTCGCCGAGCGTCGTGCCTTTGCGCAGGGACTTCAGCTTTTCGAAGGCCGCTATCGCCCGCGCCCGGTCGGCATGATGCGCCGCGACGAGACGCGCGACGGGCTTGCCGTGCTTGGTGATGACCACTTCCTCACCCGCGGCGACCTGGTCGAGCAGCGCCGACAGGTGGGTCTTGGCCTCGAATGCTCCGACGGTGATCATTCCTGTTCAGCCCTATATCCAATCTAGCCTGAAATTAAACCAGACCCGAGCGTCAGCACAAGACCGATGGGTTGGAGCCGTCGCGCTGATGGACCAGTGGGGCGCAATCTGCTACCCGGTTCGTCATGCCGCTCACTCTCTATAATTCGCTGACCCGCCGCAAGGAGGTGTTCGAGCCGCTCGATCCGCGCAACGTGCGCATGTATGTGTGCGGGCCGACGGTCTATGATCGCGCCCATATCGGCAACGCCCGCGCCTTTGTCGTGTTCGACGCGCTCTGCCGGCTGCTGCGCGAGACTTATGGCCGGGAGCATGTGCGCTATGTCCGCAACATCACCGACGTCGAGGACAAGATCAACGCCGCCGCCCGCGCCAACGGCGAGCCGATCGAAGCGCTGACCGCCCGCACGATCGCCGCCTTTCACGAGGACATGGCGGCGCTCGGCGTATTGCCGCCCGATGTCGAGCCGCGGGCGACCGCGCACATCCCGCAGATGATCGCGATGATCGAGAGGCTGATCGCCGCGGGCCATGCCTACGCCGCCGAGGGCCACGTTCTGTTCGCGGTCGGCTCCGATCCGAATTACGGCCGCCTCTCCGGCCGCAGCCGCGACGAGATGATCGCCGGCGCCCGCGTCGAGGTCGCGCCCTACAAGCGCGACCCCGCCGATTTCGTGCTGTGGAAGCCGTCGGACGCGGACCTGCCGGGCTGGGACAGCCCGTGGGGGCGGGGGCGTCCGGGCTGGCACATCGAATGCTCGGCGATGAGCGCTGCGCATCTGGGCGAGACCTTCGACATCCACGGCGGCGGCCTCGACCTGATTTTTCCGCATCACGAGAACGAGGCCGCGCAGAGCGTGTGCGCGCATGCCGGCCGGCCGTTCGTGCGCTACTGGGTGCACAACGGGTTTCTCACCGTCGACAGCGCCAAGATGTCGAAATCGCTCGGCAATTTCTTCACCGTGCGCGACCTGCTGGACGAAGCGCCGGGCGAAGCGATCCGGCTGGCGCTGCTCGGCAGCCACTATCGCGACCCGCTCAACTGGACCGACGAGAAATTGCGCCAGGCGAGACAGAGCCTCGACCGCTTCTACCGTGCGCTGACCCTGTCGCGCGACCCGATCTTCGAGCACGCGGGCGAGGCCGAGGCGGCGTTGCGGCCGGTCAGGGAGGCGCTCGACGACGACCTCAACACGCCGCTCGCGCTCGCCCGAATGCACGAGCTCGCGGGCGCGATCAACCGGACGACCTCGGACGCCGCCCGCTCGGCGATGCA
>CAVQSZ010000034.1:0-115711 GCA_963716115.1 uncultured Alphaproteobacteria bacterium | reverse complement strand
GCTGACCGCCAAATCAGTGGTTTACAACCAGGCGTCAACCGGGATCTATCTAGAAAGTCTATTCGAGCGCCTGGGAATCGCGGAACGCTTGAAAACCAAGACCGTGCGCTACCCAGATGCCGCAGCCGTGCTCGAACACATTTGCAAAGGCAAGGGCGACGAAATCGGCTTCGGCGCAACCACCGTCATCATCAGGGCGAAAGCAAGGGCCTCAAATTCGTCGGGCCATTGCCACCAGAAATCCAAAACTACACGGCATACGCCGCCGCCGTCCTAACCGCAGGGGCCGCTCCGGAAGCGGCGTGGGAGTTCGTCCGCTTCCTCACCGGGCCCGTGGCACAAAAAGTTTTTGCCGCAGCAGGCATCCAATAAAAGGAGAACCCACACCGATGTTTTTCCGAAGGAGATATCGCTTCATTTGGTCAGTTCTTCCTGCGTTGTTTCTCTGCGGCTCGGCTGGAGATCTCCTCGCGCAGTCTAACTGGAAGAAGGATTGGGAAAGGACTCTGCAAGAAGCGAAAAATATTCGTAGCCATTCCGGCGCGGGCCGAACTGGAACCATCCTACACGCAGGTGAGAATCCCTTTGGCCAAATTCGCCGAGAAGATCCTTCCCTAGGAGCGACCGGCCAGTCACCCCTGCCTCATACATTCGGCATCTCGCAGGGCACTCCTGTTTTCCTCATTTCGTCTTCGTAGTGACGCCGGATGTACGGATCTTCGTCGGCGTATTCTATTAAGGTGCCGCCTCGCTTGACATCGATGTAGACCCCGTCTTCGCTCCGCTTGTCGGCAATCTTAAAGCCGATGGGGTGAACCCTGCTGCCATAGCGGATCGCAAGGTGGCGCGCAGCTTGGCACCGGTATTGAAATGCTGGTGGAACCAGCCTCCGGGAGGACAGTAAACACTTCCCTCTTTCCATTTGACTTCCACAACGCCCTCGCCACGACCACTTCGGTAAGGATGAGTTCCCAACTCCTTCGACCAGAGCAAAACGTATCCCGATGACTGCAAGCCCAGTAAGATTGCCCCGGCACCGTGATAGTGCGCTTTGTGGTATCGCCCCGCTGGCCACTGGCCAGATGGCCGATCAAGCTATTGCCAGACATTTCGAATTGGGTGATTTGCACTCCCGCGCCTTTCACCTCCCTCTTGTCCACGCTGCCGTTTGAATGTCCATGATAAAATTTGTCTCCCAAATATGCTGCATGCCCGACTCGTAGCGCTTTAGACCTGATTGAAATACCCGTCGGCGCCCGAGTAGCGGTCGGAAAACTTATATGGACAATTAAAAATAAAATCTTCGTTATGGACGATGTCCATGACCAACGGCGCGTTGGTGACCGATAAATATTTTACTGGCTGCCGCCCGCCGTTGATCAGGCGATGCCAGGTGTTGAGCGGCGGCGCGAACAGGCTCCATGGCCCCCACTCGAACATCTGTTTCTTCCGCCGTCCTGCCATACTTCGGTGGCGCCCTGCCCTCGAGGATGACGAACACTTCTTCGTAAAAATGTTTTTCCGGCTTCAACGCGCCGCCGGCAGGAATCTCGCCGACATACATGCCGGTGACGCCTTCCATGCCATAGAGATTGATTAAAGCCGCTCTCCCTCCGAGCCGTGGCCAATAATCCATCTCCACTTCGCGCACGTCTTCAACGCCGTAACCATCGATTACAGGTATCCTTTGACGCGCCATCCACTGAAAGTATGTGGTCTTCTGAAACGCCGCCATTAAATCTCTCACTCGCTCATCTAGTGACATAACAACCCCTCCCTATTTTCACTAAGGACTCGTCCCGGTAAATCTTCGAAGCCCCGATTTTATTTTCAGGCATTCATTTTAGACTGGTTATGCGATAATCTTCCTCTAACGTCAACTTCACCGAGAATCCTAGTGCAGACTCCCGGGCTTTATCTTGATCATGCTTCACTCCCAACCACTAACCTGCTCGTCGCTGTGAAGGCTACCGTGCAAGTCCGGCAAGTTTCTTCCACAAGGGAGTTGGCGAGGGCCTTTGCCATTCGCAAGCGTGTCTTCGTAAGAGAACAAAGCGTCCCGGAAGAGATTGAAATGGATCGCGACGATAAACTCGCCCTGCATTTTCTCGCTTTCAAAGAAGGGAAAGCCGTGGGGACAGCGAGGGTGGTAATGCATCGAAGGACCGCGAAAATAGGGCGTATGGCGGTGCTAAAAACCCATCGCGGGAGAGGTGTCGGAACGACACTATTGAAGCGTGCCATAGCGACGGCAAAAAGACAGGGCGCGCAGCGGATTTATCTACACGCTCAAGTTCCCGTCATTGGTTTTTATGAAACTATGGCGTTTCAATGCGTCGGTCCGGTTTTTAAGGAAGCCGGAATCCCGCATCGGAAGATGACCTTGGTGCAGCGCTGATCGAACAGGGTTTAGCGTTCTCAGATTTCCTGTTTTCAAAAAATCTACTTCTCCAGGATTTTTTTCATCCGCTGGATGACTTCTGGAGGCTGAGCAAGCAGCTCCTTGCCCAAACTCTCAAGCTCGTCGCCGCTCACAGGATTTTGGATCCAACCCCTTCTTTCGAGCGTCCGTCAAAACGTCCGGGTCATTCATCAGTTTCATAAACCCGTCGCGCAGAACTTTGACTCGCTCCGCGGGAACTCCCGGCGGACCAAACAACGGACGACCCAGATCGTCGGGAGCGAACAGCACCTTTGCCAGTCGTCTGGTTACTTCGCTGATCTGGTGCTTGTCTAAAAGCTCCCAAACCGTCGGAACATCGGGCAACTGAGAATGGCACTTCTGTCCCCCTTTAGCGAGTACACGGACGAATCCGGTCTTGGCCCAGGTGCGGCCGGGCTCGCTGCCGAAATAGGCTTGAACGGTTCCACCCCAGCATTGCATCTCCCCTTTCTCGATCGCCAAGTTGACATCCGCTGAGCCCTGGTAGCCCGGCACGATGCTTAGCCTGAAGCCAAAGGTGTCGGCAAGAAATTGCGGCCAATAAGCGCTTGCGGTGCCAACGCCCGTTGAGCCGCACTTGGGCGGCTCCGCTGCCTTGCGCAGGTCTTCGATTGTCTTGAAGCCAGAGTCTGCGCGAATATAAAAGATACGGTCCGTCTTCTCCGGCGAACCGATCCAGCTAAACTTAGGCCAGTCAAACTGAACCTCTTTCCGCCCGGCAAGCTGCTCAATGAATAGCGCGGGAGTGACCAACCCAAAGGTCAATCCATCGGGCTTGGCGACATTGTAGACATGGTTGGCCGCAACCAAGGAGCCGCCGCCTGTCATATTCTGGACGACGAAGGCGGGGTTACCGGGAATGTATTTACCCATATATTGAGCGATCACGCGGGCCCACACATCGTAAGCGCCGCCCGCGGAAAAGCCCACAAGGATTCTGACGGTTTTGCCTTCAAAGAAAGATGTCTGTGCCGAGACGTTAGAGCTCCATACTAACCAAGCCAAAAGTGCCAAGAGAATGCTTTTCATGGTACCCTCCGTAATCTTCATTGGAGTCCACCGTTTTTAAACTTCCTTGAGAAAGGATATTTCTCATTCCAGCCAGTTTCCGAACAGCTTTAACCTCCTGACGCTCCTTCTTTACAACAATGCGAAGTTACCATGCAACGCGGCTTTTCTTTTGCCACTCTTTTTCTAGCCTTGACCCACCGCATGAATTTTCGTAGTGTCCGGGCAACTATTGTAAATCGATAAACAAAGCCTGTTCTATGCCTTTTTCACGAGCGCCTGCGCTGCCCCGTGGCAAAGCGATCTATCTGATCAAATCGTTGCTGATCGTCGTCATCGGCACCGTCTTCCTGTGTGTTTACCACGAACCCGCCGCCGGAGTGGATAAAATAAGAATGGCTTTCTCCGCGGTTGCACCGACTCAGGGGGTGCTATGGGTGGCGGACATAGGCGGACTTTTTAAGAAAAACGATCTCAGCCCAGAAATTATTTATACGCGAGCAGCGATTGAAACGCTGGTGGCAGGGGAAGTTGATTTCGCGCAGATGACAGGAGCGCTCATGTCCTCGGCCAGGCTGCAAGGAGCCGATCCTGTGATGATTGCTGGTGTTCAGGATACTCTGGAGGATCGGCTAATCGTCAGGCCCAACATCAAATCCATGGAGGAACTCAAAGGAAAACGCATCGGTGTCTTTCGTTTCGGATCAGCCTCGCATCTGCGCTTGCTTTACATCCTCCCCCGCTATGGTTTGAGCGAGCGGGACGTCACTTTGCTTCAGGTCGGCGATACTCCGGAACGCCTGATCGCATTATCAGGAGGTTCGATCGATGCTACGCTTCTCTCGCCTCCGGACCACTTCGAGGCGCTGCGCTTGGGTGCGAAGATATTGCTCAATCTGCGCGACTTCAAGGTGCCTTTCCAAGGCACGGGTTTGGTGACGACCCAACGCGTTCTTGCAAGAAAGCGCGATATCGCAAGGCGCGTTCTTAGGGCGTACGTCGAGGCGATCCACCTGGTGAAAACCAATCCCGATATCTCCAAAAAGGCCTTCGCCAAGTACCGCCAGACCAAAGACGAGAAGCGGCTGGAAGACGCTTACCAGACTCTCCGCGACATCGTTAAACCCAAGCCCTACCCTTCTATCGATGGCTTTAAAACAATTATTCAAGACGCGAGCGACAGGATTCCCGCTGCAAGGACGGCCAACCCAAAAGATTTCATTGACGTCACTTTGTTGCAAGAGTTGGATCGCTCGGGATATATCGATTCGCTGTACCGCTGAGGATTCACGGTTTCAGGTTTCGGGATTGGAGAATAGCGCCACGCTGCAGCATCCAATGAATAGGTAGGCTAAATGAAACGGAGCACAAATCGTATTCTAACCACCACGTTGGCAGCAATGATGGACGCGAAATTGAGGGGTAAGCCGTATGACGACGAGTCTTACAGTAAGCGAGTTCGCCTCGCGGTGGCCGAGGTTGTTCGCGAACAGGTCGAGTGCAGCGTCGACATTGTTACCGATGGTGAGGAGGGCAAGGCCAGCTTCAATGCTGTTGCGTTTGGCTCCTCAGAATATTGAGAGAATTTAGTGTGGCTGACATGCGATTCGGTATCCAATTTCACCCTTTACCCACTGCTCCGGAAACCGCGGCTCATGCTAAGCGGGCGCTCTCTCAATATCCCTTTGAAAAGGTGTGGGTGCCGGATCATCTGACCCATGAGCACGCCCTTATCACTCTGGCAGCGATTATCGCGCAGACGCAAGCCCACGTCGGCACCTCGGTGACCAATCCCTTCTGCCGGACCCCTGTCGATCTGGCTTCCGGCTTTGCGGCGCTCTCCCATTTGGCCGAGCGGGGAATTACGGTGGGTATCGGCGCCGGCTCTTCCACCTCAGACATGATTCGCAAGCGGGGCCGAGTGAGCATGTTGCGCGAGATGATTCTCTTTCTGAAAGAAATGTTCGCAGGACGGAAGGTTACGTTCGGGGATTTTCCCAAGCTCACCGACTTCTTTCGACTGGATCCGAACGCACAAGGTTTCCTCCGTCTTCCGCCGGTGAAGCCGCCGAGATTTTCGTCGCCGCCGCCGGACCACAGACGCTTAAGATCGCCGGCGAGCTTGGCGATGGTTTGATCTTGAGCAATCTATCTTTTCCCACCGCTTTGATAAGACAGGGCGCTTTGGCGGACGCCATGACCAAGCTTTATACCGCTCGCGCATCTCATGAAGGACATAGATTCACCAAAGTGTTCCATCTCCATATTTCGGTCTCGCGGGACGGAAACGCGGCGCGCCAATACTGTCGGCGCATGGCCACCAACGGTCTCATCCAAGGTCATATCTTACGACAGCGATTACTGCAGCTGCCCGTCCCGGCCAAAACCTTGATGGAAATACAGAACGCAGATCGCCAAGGCAAAAATGCGGAAGAAATGGACGCACTGATCAGCGACCAGGTCATTGACGAGAGACAGCATTGTGAGCACAGACGTAACTGAACGAAAGGCGCGAAAGGGCACAGGGAACCGGAATTCCCCGCGCCCCTTCCCCCCCCTCTCTTCCCTCCTCCGTCGCGGAAGCACCACGGAAGCACGGGCGGCCGTAATCCGCCGTATCCCATCGTCGTTCATGCACCGGGCCTCGTCCGCTACGTGCTTGCGATCCCTACGGTAATCGTCGCCTGACGAAGATCGCCGCAGCTCGCTGAAGCCCGCTCTCGCCGACTTAAAATCTGCTCCTCGCCAGAGGGTGCGGGTTCGAGTCCCGCCGTCCGCACCAGCGCTAGGCGTCGGCGATGTTGAAGGCGGCGACCGCCTGGCTGAGGCCCTTGAGCGAAAGGCTGCCGATCTCCTCGAGGCGCGCGACCTCGGCGATCGCGGCGGCGACCCGCCGGCTGACCAGGATCTGCCGGTCGGCGGCCTCGGCGCAGAGGCGTGCGGCGAGGTTGGTGACGGCGCCGATGGCGGTGTAGGCCATGCGCTCCTCAAAGCCGATCCGGCCGAGTGTGGCATAGCCCTGGGCGATGCCGACGCCGAAGCCGAGCTCGAAGCCGCGCCGCCGCCAGCCCGCCCGCAATTCGTCGGTCGCCGCGCGCATCGCGACCGCCATCCGCGCCGCCCGCTCGGCCGGGTCCGGGCAGGGCAGCGGGTCGTTGAAGAACACCATCAGCCCGTCGCCGGAAAAATGGTCGAGCGTGCCCCCGAAGCGGGCGACCAGCGGCCCGAGCGCGGCATGGAACTCGCCGAGCATGGCCCACACCTCCTCGGGCTCGGCGGTCTCGGCGAAGGCGGTGAAGCCGCGCAAATCGCAGAACACCACGACGATGTCGCGGCGATGGCTGTCGAGGACGCCCTCCTCGCCGCTCGACACGATCATCTCGGCGAGCTGCGGCGCGAGAAACCGCTTGAGCCGGCCGACCCGGTCGAGCTCGGCCAGCTGGGCCGCGACGCGCTCCTCCAAGGTGCGGCTCCACCCGGCGAGCTCGGCCGCCTGCTCCTGCACCCTGTCGTGCAGCGCCTTGATCCGCAGCATCGCGCGCACCCGCGCGCTCAGCGCGGCGTGGTCGACGGGCTTGGTCAGATAATCGTCGCCGCCGGCCTCCAGCCCGGAGATCACGTCCCTGGCGTCGGCCTTGGCGGTCAAGAGGATGACCGGGATGAAGGGCAGCGAGGGATCGGTTTTGAGGCGCTTCACGGCCTCGATCCCGTCCATGTTCGGCATCATCACGTCGAGGAGGACGAGGTCGGGCAGCAGTGCTGAAACCTTCTCCAGCGCCTCGACCCCGTCCACCGCCGTCGCCACCGCATAGCCCAGGCCTTCGAGCCGCAGCTGCACGATCTCGACATTGTCGGGAACGTCGTCGACGACCAGGATCAGCGGCGGATCATGCATGAACCAACCTTTGAGGAAATCGCCACTTCACCGCAAAGGACGCGGAGGATCCGCGAAGGATGCGAAGCCGAATGAACCTTGATCGCAGCGCCGATAATTGCGCTGCCGATTTCCTCTTCCGTCACGCTTCGCGTCCTCTGCGATCCCTTTGCGTCCTTCGCGTTGAAGCGTTGGTTTTACCGTTACGGCAGAAATTCCCGTATTTTCGCCAAGAGCTGGCGCGGGCTGAAGGGCTTGGCGACATAGCCGTCGCAGCCGGCGGCGCGGGTCTTCGCTTCGTCGCCCGAGAGCGCGTAGGAGGTGACCGCGATGATCGGCACCTTGGCCAGCTCCGGCACGGCGCGGATTTGCCGGGTCGCCTCGTAGCCGTCGATGACCGGCAATTGGATGTCCATCAGGATGAGGTCCGGCCGCTCGCGCTGCGCCGTCGCCACCCCCTCGGCGCCGTCGACCGCCTCGATCAGCTCGTAGCCCACACTCGTCAACAGGTCGCGGACGATCTGCCGGTTGTCCTCGGTGTCCTCGACGACCAGGATGCGCTTGGTCATTCCGCCGCCTCCTCCAGCGCCGGCTCGACCCGGACCGGCAGCACGACGCGAAAGGTCGAGCCCTCGCCCAGGACCGAGTCGACCGAAATCATCCCGCCCTGCATCTCGACCATGCGCTTCGAGATCGCCAGGCCCAAGCCGGTGCCGCCCTTCCGGCGCGTGTTGGTGTTGTCGATCTGCTGGAACTCGCCGAAGATGCGGTCCTGGTCGGCGTCGGCGATGCCGGGCCCGGTGTCGCGCACGCTCAAGACGAACTGGCCGCGTTCGGCCGAAGCGCGGATCTCGACCTCGCCCGTGTCGGTGAATTTGATCGCGTTGCCGACGAGGTTCAGGAGCACCTGCGAGACGCGCCGCGCGTCGCCATGCGCCAGCGGCAGGTTGTCCTGCAGCAGGGCGGCGAAATGGAGCCCCTTGGCCGCAGCGAGCGGCTCGGTCGCAACGACCACCCCACGCACCAGCTCGGGCAGGCTGTAATCCTCGAGGGTCAGGGTCAGCTGGCCGGCTTCGATCCTGGCCAGGTCGAGCACGTCGTTGATCAAGGCCAGCAAGTGCCTGCCGTTGTTCTGCACCCGCTCGAGCACGCCCTGCGCCCTTTCCGGCAAGGCGCCGTAGATGCCGTCGACCAGCAATTCGGCGTAGCCGAGGATCGCGTTCAACGGCGTCCTCAATTCGTGGCTCATATTGGCGAGGAACTGCGATTTGTGCTCGCTCGCCAAGGCCAATTCCTCGCTCTTCTCGGCGATCTCGCGGAACAGGCGCGCGTTCTGGATGGCCAGCACCGACTGGCTCGCCAAGGTCTGCATCAGCCGCACCGTCTCGGCCGGGAACTCGCCGGCGGCGCGGCGTTGCAGGACCATCGCGCCGAGGATGCGCTCCGGGCCGACCAGCGGCACGATCAGGACGCCGCGGAAGCCGGCGGCGAGGCTCGCGTCGCGCAACGCGGCGCTCGGCCGGTCGGCGAGATCGGCGAGCTGGATCGGGACGCGCCGGGCGGCGGCCTCGCCCATCGCCGTCTCGGCTTCGGGAACGTGCAGCTCGCCGACCGAGCCCAGCAGCGCCTCGTCCCAGCCGAAGGCCTCGACGAGCCGGAACGAACGCTCGGCCCGGCTGTAGCGGAAGACCGCGCCGGCGTCGGCCCCGGTCAGCCCGACCGACCGCGTCAGGATCGTCGACAGCACCGCCCGCAGGTCGAGGGTCGAGCTGACCGCCTGCCCGACCTCGGAGAGCAGCCGCAATTCGTCGACCGAGCGCCCCAGCTCGGCGGTGCGGGCGCGCAATTCGTCGATCAGCCGGGCGTTCTCGATCGCGATCACCGCCTGGTCGGCGAAGGTCGTGACCAGCTCGATCTTCGCGCTCGGAAAACGCCTCGACCCGGCGGCGGGCCAGGCCGATGACCCCGATCGGCGCGCCCTCGCGCAGCAGCGGCACACCGATCATCGTGTGCACGTTGCCGACCCGCGCGTCCTCCTTGGCTTCGTAGAACGGGTCGGTCCAGGCATCCAGGATCTGGACCGTAGCGCCTTCGCAGCGCGGCGCGGCCCACCACCGTGCCGGCGCCGGGCAGGATCCTGACATCGCGCTCGATTGCCTCGTATTCCGGCGACAGCATGTGGCCCGCCGCCCAGCGATATTGACCGTCGTCGTTTCGGTAGATGGTGGCGGAATTGGCGCGGCACAGCCGGATTGCCGTGGTCACCACCGTCTGCAGCACGGTGTGGAGATCGAAGGTCGAGCGGCTGATGACCCTGAGCACGTCGCTCGTCGCGGTCTGGTATTCCAAGCGCCTCGCGCGTTTCGGTGATCAGCCGGGCATTTTCCATCGCGATCACCGCCTGGGCGGCGAAATTCTGCACCAGCGCGATCTGCTTGTCGGAGAACGGGCGCACCTCCTGGCGGTAGACCGTGATATAGCCAGTAGCGCGTCTCCTTGCGCAGCGGCACCGTCAGAAGCGTGCGGATTCCGCTGATCGACGGCGGCTCGCAGCACCGGATCGTGGTCGATAGGCTTCGCTCCGCGGCAAGATCGGCGATGTGCACCAGCGCCTGCTCCGCCCGCAAGCTCGCCCGACTGGCGAACTCGGGCTACGGCCGGTACGGCATGCGCAGATCCCACGAACTGTTCCGGCATACCGCGCATCGCGACGGCGCGGCACTGTTCGCCGTCGGCGATGCCAAGGTTCCGGCGCAGCTCGCACAGGCGTGTGCGCCTTTCCAACATCGCATCGAACACCGGCGCGAGATCGCCGGGCGAGGAGTTGATGACCTGCAACACCTCGGCGGTCGCGGTCTGCTGCTCCAAGGCCTCGCGCGTCTCGGTCAGGAGCCGCGCGTTCTCGATCGCGATCACCGCCTGCGCCGCGAAGTTCTGCAACAGCGCGATCTGTTTGTCGGAGAACGGCCGCACTTCCTGCCGGCTCAGCACTGATATAGCCGAGCAGAACGTCATCCTTGCGCAGCGGCACGAACAGAGCCGGTGCGGCATGCCGGCAAGCTCGACGCGCACTTTGGATGAGTCGAGTCGTCGCGGTATCCCACGTCGTCTGCCATATCGACGATGTGAAAGAGCGCTCGCCGCTCAGCTATGCGGACCGGCTGTCGCCTCGGGCCCGGCTGAAACGGACGCCGCGACAGATCTCGCGCAAGCCTCCGGCATGCCGCGCACAGCGACGGCTCGGACGGCCTTCGCCGTCATAGCTACATGCAAGCTGCCGTACTCGGCGCCGCACAGACGTGTGCGCCTTCTCCAGTATCGCGTCGAACACCGGCGCGAGGTCGCCGGGCGAGGAATTGATGACCTGCAAGACCTCGGCGGTCGCGGTCTGCTGCGCCAACGCCTCGCGCGTCTCGATCGAGGAGCCGCGCGTTCTCCATCGCGATCACCGCCTGCGCCGCGAAGTTCTGCACCAGCGCAATCTGCTTGTCGGTGAACGGCCGCACCTCGTACCGGATGAGACTGAAAGTACCGAGCAGCTCCTTGTCCTTGTGCATCGGAACGCTCAATCCGGTACGGCCCCCGCCCAGATCGACGGTCGCCCGCCGGAACGGCGAACCGAGACGGTAGGGCTCGTCGTCTTTCATATCGACGATATGGAAGTATGGAGCGCCTTCGGCGACCCGGCTGTTCGCCTCGTCCGGTCCCGGCTGGTCCATTCGCGCCAGATATTCGGCAAATTCCGGCTTCAGGCCGCGCCCGGCTGCGAAGGCGTATTTTTGGCCCTCATAGCGCATGAAAAACCCGAAATGCGCCTCGCACAGGCGAATGGCCTTGTCGAGCATCGCGTCGAACACCGGGGCGAGGTCGCCGGGCGAGGAGTTGATGACCCGCAACACCTCGGCGGTGGCGGTCTGCTGCTCAAGCGCCTCGCGCGTTTCGGTCAGGAGCCGGGCGTTCTCGATCGCGATGACCGCCTGCGCGGCGAAATTCTCCAACAGCGCGATCTGCTTGTCGGTGAATGGGCGGACCTCGCGCCGGTGAGCGGTGATGTAGCCGAGCAAGGCGTCATCCTTGCGCAGCGGAACCATCAGCAAGGTGCGGATGCCCGCCTCGACGGCAGCTCGTTGGATGGGTGTAGCCGGCTCCACAGCGGGAGCATCGAGGAGATGGATCAGGCGCTCGCCTTGCAACAAGCGCTCTTGAGCGCCGCCGGGAGGCGGCCGGAACGGCTGCCGCAGCAGTTCGCCGAACGGCTCCGGCATATCGCGTAAGGCGACCGCGCGGAAATATTCGCCGTCGTACGTCGTCAAGACGCCGTGCGCCGCCCCGCACAGGGTGTGCGCCTTCTCCAGGATCGCCTCGAACACCGGGGCAAGATCGCCGGGCGAGGAGTTGATGACCCGCAGCACCTCGGCGGTCGCGGTCTGCTGCTCCAGGGCTTCGCGGGTTTCGGTCAGGAGGCGCGCGTTCTCCATCGCGATCACCGCCTGCGCCGAGAAATTCTGTAGGAGTGCGATTTCCCGGTCGGCGAACAGCCGCACTTCGGGGCGGGCCGAGACAATCATCCCGAGGAGCGCGTCGTCTCTGCGCAGCGGCAAAAACAGCGCGGTGCGGATGCCGCCGAGCTCGACCGCAGCTCGCGCCGTCGGGTCCTCGATTTCCGCCAGATCGGCGATATGGACCAGCCGCGCGCCGTCGAGCAGCGGTCGGCTTACCGGATTGTCCGCTCCCCGGAATCCCTGCCGCAACAGGGCAACAAATTCCTCCGGGAGGTTGTGCGTCGCGGCGGCATGGAACCGCTCGCCATCATAGATGTGCAGGCTGCCATAGGCGACCCCGCAGAGGCTGTGCGCCTTTTCCAGGATCGCCTCGAACACCGGCGTGAGATCGCCGGGCGAGGCGTTGATGACGCCCAGCACCTCGGCGGTCGCGGTCTGCTGCTCCAGCGCCTCGCGGGTCTCGCCGAGGAGCCGCGCATTCTCCATCGCGATCACCGCCTGCGCGGCGAAATTCTGCAGCAATGCGATCTGCTTGTCCGAGAACGGTCGGACTTCGCGACGATAGGCGACAATCACCCCAAGCAACGCGTCATCCTTGCGCAGCGACACGATAAGCAGCGACCGAGGTGGCTCCAGACCAAGCGCAAGCAGGCCGCGGGCAAAATCGGTCTCCATAATGGCCGACACCCTCCGGACATCTGGGATGTGGACGAACCGCTCGCCGGCCAGCGCGCGGGCAAATACCGGCGGCGTGTGATCCTGCAGATATTGCCAGAAGCGCTCGGGGACCCCATGCTTGGCTACGGGGTGGAACTCGCTCCCGTCGAACGTCCACAGCGACGAAAGGTCGAATTCACACAGGTGGACCGCCCGCTCGAGCATCGCGTCGAATACCGGCGCGAGGTCGCCGGGCGAGGCATTGATGACCTGCAATACTTCGGCGGTCGCGGTCTGCTGCGCCAACGCCTCGCGCGTCTCGGTCAGGAGTCGTGCGTTCTCTATTGCGATGACCGCCTGCGCGGCGAAATTCTGCAGCAGCGTGATCTGCTTGTCGGAGAACGGCCGCACCTCCTGCCGCTGGGCGCTGATATAGCCGAGCACCGCGCCGTCCTTGCGCAGCGGCACGAACAGCGCGCTGCGAATGCCGGCGATCTCGACGGCGGCGCGGCGCATCGGGTCGTCCTCGCCCGGTGCAAGCGTCGTTGCCGCGTCACGGCGAACGAAGGGCTCGCCGCTCACCAGCCGCCGGAACGGAGCGGATGGGCGAAAACCCGCCGCGCGCCAGCGTGTCGTATTGCTGCGGGTATCCTCTGAGTGGCGAGCGCGCGCAGCCGGTCGCCGTCCCACAGCACCAGCGAGCCGAGCGGGGCGGCGCAGAGCGCATGCGCCTTTGCCAAGATCGCGTCGAACACCGGCGCGAGGTCGCCGGGCGAGGAATTGATGACCCGCAACACCTCGGCGGTCGCGGTCTGCTGCTCCAGCGCCTCGCGCGTCTCGGTCAAGAGCCGCGCGTTTTCCATCGCGATGACCGCCTGCGCCGCGAAGTTCTGCAAGAGCGCGATCTCTTTGTCCGAGAACGGCCGGACCTCCAGGCGATAGACGGTCAACGCGCCGAGCAGGCTATCGTCCTTGCGCAGCGCAACGGTGACGAGGCTGCGGCCGCCGGCATGGTCGACAAACCGGCGAGCCCCGTCGTGGCCGTTGCGGTAAAGCTCGGTGTCCCCGACGTCGGCGATGTGAACGACGGGCTCGCCGCCGACGATGCGCGACCAGGTGACGCCGACCGCGGGCGGCGTCGCCGCCCTGCGCGTATTGCTCCGCGATGAAGCTCGCATCACCGTGCACGGCGACGAACCGGAAGCGCTCGCCGTCATAGGTGGCGAGCTGCCCGCGAGCCGCCCCGCAGAGACGGGTCGCCTTCTCCAGCATCGCGTCGAACACCGGCGCCAGATCGCCGGGCGAGGCGTTGATGACCCCCAGCACCTCGGCGGTCGCGGTCTGCCGGTCGAGCGCCTCCTTCAATTCGGCGGTGCGGTCCGCGACCTTCTTTTCGAGGCCGGCGTAGGATTCCTGCAAATCGCCGGCCATGCGGTTGAAGCCGCGGGCGAGGTCTTCGAGCTCGTCGCCGGTGTCGACGTCGATGCGACGGTCCAATTCGCCGGCGCCGATCCGCGCCGCTCCGGCCTGCAATTGCCGGATCGGGCCCGTCATGCGGCGGGCGAGAAACAGCGCCGCCAGCGCCGCCAGGGCGAGGGCGAGGAGCAGCAGGCCCGCGGTGCGCAGCGCCGCGGCGTAGAGCGGGGCCAGCGCCTCGCTCGTCGGCGCCTCGACAAAGACGGTCCAGCCGAGCGGGACGATCGCGGCGTGCGCGCTCAGCACCGATCTGCCGCCGAGGCTCCGGGCGACCATGACCGCCGGCGCGGGTTGCCCCCACCCCGACCCTCCCCCGCCCGCGGGGGAGGGAGGTGAGACGCTGGCGGGGGAGGGAGGGGTGGGGGCCTTCGCCTCGGCCAGCGCGGCCGCCACCTGCGGCAATTGCGACAGGTCGGTGTCGCGCAGGACGAGGCTGATGTCGGGGTGGGCGATCAGCCGGCCCCGGCGATCGACGACATAGGCGTAGCCGCCTTCGCCGACCTTCAACGAATTGACCACGTCCGAGATCAGCTTGAGGTTGACCTCGGCGATCGTGACCCCGGCGCTGCGCCCGGCCTGGGCCATCGCCAGCGTGATGTAGGGCTCGCTTTCCTTGCTGAAATAGACCGGGCCGAACCATACCCGCTGCTGTCGCGCGCCGATAAAGGCCGGCGACTGCGAGAGGTCCTTGCCGCTGCCGACGGCATCCATCGCCAGCCGCGAGACCCTGAGCTCCTCCCGGCCGGCGCCGTCGAGCTGCACCAGCTCGGTGATCGCCGGCGCCTGGCGCAGCAGGCGGAAATAATCGAAGCGGCGCTGGTCGATCGGCTGCGCCGCCCATTGCGCATGCGTCGTCCAGCCGATCTGGCGCTCGATTTCCTCGATGAAGTCGCCGATCCGCCGCGCCGCCCCCTCCGCCTTTTCCTGCTGGATGCGGAACAGCGCCGCCTCGTTCTCGCGATAGCCGAACCACAGATCGAGGGCGCCGTTGAGCAGCAGCGCCAGGCCGACCAGCCCGGCGATCAGCAGCGCATATTTGCCGAAGAGCCCGCCGCGCCGGCGCCGTGGCGCGCCGCGCAGCCCAAGGCGCCCGAGCAAAGGCCGGCGGGCGGAAATGGGTGGGCGCGACGCATCGCTCATCGGGCAGCCTTGCCGGCGGGTCGGCCACGGCGCCGGGGCCGCGGCGCCGGCAATCATAGCCGATCGCGGGCATGTCCGGTACCGCCGCCGCGCCGTTCCATGGTATTCAAGCCCGACCGCCTGCCGGACGGCGCGGCCGAGAGGGTTTTCGTGGCGAAGCTGGATGAGCCGGGCCTCGTCAGCGTCGTGATCCCGGCGCATAACGCCGCCCGGTGGATCGACGAGACCCTGTGCAGCGTCCGCCGCCAGACGCACCGCCGCCTGGAGATCGTCGTGGTGGACGACGGCTCCGCTGACGCGACGCCGCAAATCGTCCGTCGCCACGCCGCCGAGGATCCGCGGGTTCGCCTGATCCGGCAGGCCAACTCCGGGGTCGCGGCGGCGCGCAACCGGGGGATCGCCGAGGCCGCCGGCGATTTCGTGGCGCCGATCGACGCCGATGATTTGTGGCGGCCCGACATGATCGAGAAGCAGCTTGCCGCGCTGCGCCGGGGCGGCGAGGCGGTGGCGCTCGCCTACAGCTGGTGGGCGCGGATCGACGCCGACAGCCGGATCGTCTACGCGACGCCCGGGCCGACCTACGCCGGCTGTGTCCTCGATCACATATTCGGCGGCAATTTTGCCGGAAACGGCAGCACCGTCCTGATGCGCAAGGCGGCCGTCATCGAGGCTGGAGGCTATGATCCCAGCCTGCGGGCGCGGTCGGGCGAAGGGGCCGAGGATTGGCAGATGTGCTACCGTATCGCCACCCGCCACCAGTTCGCGGTCGTGCCGGAGCACCTCGTCGGCTATCGCGCGACCGGCGCCAACATGTCGGACAATCTGCTCCAGATGCTGAGGTCGCGCGATCTCTTGGCCGAGGAGATGCGCCAATCGTTTCCGGAGCGGGCGGCGGAGATCAGACGCCACCGATTGTATTTTCTCGAGCATCTGTACCGCCACGCCCTGACCAGTCGGCAGGCCGCGAGCGCGTTGCGGATCGCCGCCCTGCTCGTGCGCTGCCGCCCGCTCGGCGGCGCCCGGCGGGTCCTGCTCACGCCGGCGCGCGCCTTGGCGAGGCTCGGGCGGCGCCGGCTGAGGCGGCTGATCCGGCCCCGCGCCGAGGCGGCGCGCCAGCCGGCGCCGCGCCGGTTTCTCGGCTGAACGCCGGTGAGCCGGATGAGCGGCGGCTTGGAGGCGAGGCATGAGGCGGCGGCCTGACGGCGCTGCGGCGTCTCCCCGACCGCCGCGGACCTTGGCGACGGCGGCGGCGCTGCTGCGGTTTTCCCCGACGCATGCGCGGCTGATACCGTTGCTGGTCGCGATCGGGCTGGCGGCGTCGCTGGCCGAGAGCTTCGGCGTCAGCCTCGTGGTGCTGCTGTTCTATTCGCTGACGGGCCGCGCCGCCGAGGCGGCCGCGGCGAGCGGCATTCTGGGCAGGGCCTTTGCGGCGGTGATCGAGGAAATCGGCGGCGGCGCGATGCTCGCGGCCGCGATCTTCGGCCTGATCGCCGCCAACGCGGCGCTGCGGCTCGGCAATGGCCTGATCGCCGCCTCGATCCGTTATCGGCTGTGCGAAGCCGCGCGCAACCGTCTCCACCAGCAATTCCTGGAGGTGTCGTACGATTTCATCCTGGGGCGCGACCGGGGACAGCTCTACAACGTCCTGGTCGGAGAATCCTGGTCGATGGGCGAGATGTACATGTGCATCTGCCGCATCCTGATCAACATATCTTCGATCGTCATCTTTGTGCTCTTTCTGCTGCTCGTCTCCTGGCAGCTGCTGCTGATCGCGGGCGGCGGCATAACGCTTCTTCTCGGCGGGCTGCACTACCTGTCCGGCCCGGCGCGCAGGCTCGGGCGGCTGATGCGCGAAAAGCACGAAATCCTGGCCGAGCGGGCGCTGGCGATGCTGCAGGGGATGCGCGCGCTGCGCGCGTTTGGCCAGGAGGCGCGGTACCACCGGGCGTTCGAGGCGGCGTCCGCGGAGGCAAGGCGGGTCTCGATGGCGTTCGAGCGCCTCAATGCCCTGGTCTCCCCCACCGTGCGGATCGGCTGCCTGGCGCTGCTGGCGGCGATCATCCTGGTCAGCGGCCCGATCGGCGTCTCGTTCGCGGCGACCCTGGCGTTTTCCGCGCTGTTTTATCGCCTCCAGCCGCATGTGCACGAGCTCAAGAGCAACCTTCTTCACGCCGCCGGGCTCGAGGCGACGGCGCGCAACGTGATCGGCATGCTGAACCGTTCGGATAAGACCTATCTGACCTCGGGGGCGACGCCGTTCGCCGGGCTGCGTCGGGAAATCCGCTTTGAGCGCGTCTCCTTCGCCTATCCGGGGGCGCCGTCGCCGTGCCTCGATCGGATCAGCTTTGCGATCCCCGCCGGCGAAGTCACCGCCCTGGTCGGCCGGAGCGGGGCGGGCAAGACCACGATCGTCAACCTGCTGCTGCGGCTGTGCCGGCCGGACGCCGGGTCGATCGCGGCCGACGGCGTCAGCCTCGACGCGCTGGACCGGGCCGGCTGGCTGCGCCGGATCGCCGCCGCCGGACAGGACGTAGAGCTGGTCGAGGGGACGGTTCGCGACAATCTGCGGCTGGCGGCGCCGCAGGCCGACCTCGCGGCGATCCGCGCGGCCGCCGCGACGGCGGGCATCCTCGAGGTGATCGAAAGCCTGCCCGAGGGCTACGACAGCTGGATCGGCCAGCAGGGCCTCAAGCTTTCGGGCGGCCAACGTCAACGGCTCGGGCTCGCCCGCGCCCTGCTGCGCGACCCCGACATCCTGATCCTGGACGAGGCCGTCAACGCGCTCGACAGCGGCCTGGAGCGCGAAATCTGGGCGGCGGTGCGGCGCAAGATGGCGGGACGCACGGTGCTCGCGATCACCCATCGGCTCGAGACGATCATGTCGGCCGATCGGGTGATCTGCATCGGCTCGGGGCGCGTGCTCGAATGCGGGTCTCCCGCCGAGCTGGCTTCCCGGCCGGCAAGCGAGCTGTGGCGGCTGCTGCGGCAGGAGGCCGGCGTTCGGGAGGTCGCGGCGGGCGGCTGAGCGCGGCGTTCGCGCCGACGCCGGCGCCGGCCCGGCCCGCCGTGGCCGGGCTCGCCGCAGGTAGTTGCCGCGGCTACGGGTCTCGTGGCACATGGTGGCCCGTGCATGTCGCCGGCCTCGGGACGCCTCGGCGCCCGGCAATCCCGGCAACGCAACGGAGGTGAGGAATGCTGCAGGACCTGCTGCCCCAGGCGGAACGCATCGCGGCCAGGCTCAAATCGCGCAACGAGACGATCTCGATCGCCGAATCCTCGACCGCCGGGATGATCTCGGCGGCGCTCCTGGCGATCGCCGGCGCCTCGGCCTATTTCATGGGCGGCGCCGTCGTCTACACCCGGCAGTCGCGCGCCGCGCTGCTCGCGGTGAGCGATCAGGAGCTCGTCGGCATCACCCCTTCGACCGAGACCTACGCGCTCCTCTTCGCGCGCAAGATCCGCGGCAAGCTGGCGACGACCTGGGCGGTCGGCGAGACCGGCACCGCCGGGCCGACCGGCAGCCGCTACGGCCATGCCGCCGGGCATTCCTGCATCGCCGTGATCGGCCCCGGCGGCGAGCGCTCGATCACCGTCGAAACCGGCAAGGCCGACCGCGTCGACAACATGCGCGCCTTCTCGATCGCGGCGCTCGACCTGTTGGAAAAGAGCCTCGGGTAAGCCGGCGCGGCCGGCGGCGCCGCGTCAGCGGAAGAATTCGACCTTGGCCTCGCGGAACCAGAGGAAATTAAGGGGCGCCGCCGAGATCGGTCCGTTGATCGCAAAGACCGCGATCTCGAACGCGTCGCCGGGCGAAACCTGGGTTCCGAGCACCAGGCGGTTGGGCATGTTGAAGCCCTGGATGCCGCCCGGCGTCGGCCGGCCGGCGGCGCGCGGCATCTCGCCGTCGACCCAGATTTCGGCGTAGTCGTCGATATTGACCTTCAAGACGGCGAACGCGCCGGCGGTCGCGAAGCCCTGCGCATTGGCCGGGATCGTCAACCGGGTGCGGAACCAGTAGAACGACACTTGGCCGCCGCCGCGCTTGGCGGCAAGCTCGGTCGCCGGGATCACGGCCCAGGCGGCATCGTCGAAGCCGCGCTCCTCGGCGTGCGGGTCGATGTCGTAGGTCGTCTTGAACTCGGGCATCGAATCGCTCAGCGCCGGGATCTCGACGATCTTCGCCTCCTTGCCGCGCCACACCGCGCCGAACGCCGCCGAGCCGGCCTCGGTCATCAGATCGACGACATGCACCGGCGGGATCAGCGGCGCCACCGGCGGCGTCGGCATCAACAGCGGCGGCCGCGCCGGCGGGGCGGAGGCTCTGGGCGTGCGGGCAATGTGATCGGGCATCTTCTTCTCCCCTTCTGCGGGTTGCGGTTGCGGTCGTAGGATGGGTTGAGCCGGCGAAACCCATCTCGAAGGCCCAGGCCGAGTCAAGCCACCATGCGCGCGTGGGGAATTTCCTTTGCCCGCACCGAGCGTACCCCGGCAGCGGGAACGGTCACCACCGAGATCGTTTCGCCTACCAAAGTGACAAACTCGACTTCATAGCCGCGTCCGCCAGCGTGAACCATCACCACCCAGCCGACGTCGCCCTCCTGCAAGCCTTGCTGCGGCAGGCCCGTTGTCAGAACGACGGGATCCAATTCCTTGATCATCGCTCGGCTCCGCGGGCAGCGTAGGCTGTCACCAATCTCAGGGTCGTCTCGCCATTCGCCGCGAACCAGATCGTTCGGACCCGCGGCCGGCGACCATCCGGCGCAGACAGCGGCCCTTCCAAGATATACTTCATCTTCTCCTCGTCGATGACGGCAAGCTGCGTTTTCGGCAGCCGCCGACGCGCCGGGGAGCTCATCTGCCTGGCAGCGGGCCGAAATCCGGGGGTGGGATGCGGCGCTTTGAGGCGGCTTCGTAGGCGGCGGCGATCTTCAGCACGATGTCCTCGCGGCCGGGCTCGGCGCGGAAGACGAGCGAGAACGGCAGGCCGGGCGGCGGCAGCTCGGTCGGCGCGGCAGCGGCGGCCGGCAGGTAGCGGGTGCGGTCCGGGCCGAGCGCGAAGACCGGGTCGTAGACCGTCGTCACCCAGCCGGCCGGGATCAGCACCTCGGTCAGGCCGGCGTTCGGGCCGTAGAACGATTCCAGGCGCAGATTCGACGGGCCGCCGATCGGGTCGTGGGCGCCGCCGATCTTCCCCGGCGGCAGCGGCGTGTGCAGGCGCACCAGCGCGTCGAGCCGGTTTTCCAGGATCACCATCATGTCGAGCCGGCGCAACAGCTCGCGCAGCATGATGCGCTCGTCGACACCCTGCCGGCCGCCCAACGGGTTGCGCGGGTCGGCGACCTCCTCCCAGTTCCGAAAGGCGGCGCGGCCGTCGTCGCCCCAGAATTTGGAGCGCGCGTTGAGGCTCGGGAAATCGACCAATGTCTCGGCGAAGCCGCGCGCCCGCCAGTCGGCCGCGCGCCGCGACAGGTATTGCGGGATATGGAAGCGGAACGACATCGCCAGCTCCTGGTTCTGGATCGTGGCGATGTCGAGGTTCGCGGGCGGGGCGATGCGGCCTTCGGCGAGCTCGACGCAATAGTCGATCGGCGCCATCGCGCCGCCGCCGAAGATTTTGCCGGGGGTGAACTCGGTCGGGCGGATCGCGGCGGCGAATTCCTTGAACAGCGGCGTCCCGTCGGGGCCGAGGCGGAACAGCAGGTCGGGCATGAAGACCGGCACCAGCCGCGCCAGCGCCTGGCGGAAATCGGGGCTCATCTGCTCGATCTCGGGGTCGGGCGGCCACAGCGGATCGGCCGATTCGACCAGGGTCGCGCCGAGCTTCTCTCCGAGCACCGCCTTGATCTCGGCCGCGGCGGCGGTTGAGATCGGCTCGGCGGCCTTGTCGCCGGGTCGGACCAGCATCGACTCGCGGACGATCCCGATGCGCATGCCCCGGAGCGACGGCGACGCCGTGGCGTGGGCCGCATACCCGCTCGCCAGCACCGAGGAGCGCGGCACCGTCGTATAGGGGTCGCGCGGGTCGTAATAGCCGGCTTCCGGGTCCTTCAGCGCATCGAGCACCTTGGCGCAGTCGCCGATGGTGCGGGCGAGGACGCCGGCGCGGTCGCAATAGATGTCGGCCCCGATCGCCCCGCCATTGTAGCCGAGCATCGCCTTGTGCGGCAGGATCAGCGCGACCGCGTTGTGGTTGGCCGGGCCGCGGGTCGAGGCGCGGGTCTCCTCGCCGAGGCTCGCCATGCAGAGGTTGGCGCTGACCGACACCCCCGAGCCCGAAGACGAGCCCAGCGAGGCGGCGCGCGTCGTGTCGTAGGGGTTGGCGGGGTTGCCGCCCCAGCTCGAGCGCTGGTAGCCGAGGGTCGAGGGCAAGATTTTTTCGGGCGCGTGCCGGCCGCCGGGGTTGCCGGCGCGGCCGTTGTATTCGGTGTTGACCGCCTTGGCGAAGACGATCGCGCCCTTGTTGCGCAGCTGCTCGACCAGCACATGGTCGCGCGCCGGGAAGTCGATGTCGTAGGCCGCGTCGCCGCCCGCGGTCGTGCGCATGTCCATGGTGTCGAACGGGTCCTTGAACGAGAACACGACGCCGTACATCGGCAGCTCGTCGAGCGGCGGGTGCGCGCCGTAGCGGGCATCGAGCTCGGCCGCGCGCTCGAGCGCGTCGGGCAGCCGGCGGAACTGCTCGCAGACCGGCGGCGCGCCGGGCGGCAGCGGCCCCAGCGACGGATGCCGGTCGAAATCGCCGCGGCAGGTGACCGAGCGCTCGCCGCGGATGTTGAGAGTGGCCAGCGCGTTCAATTGCCCACCCTTCGGCCTGCCCACGATCATGCCGTATTGCTGCTGCCGCCGCGGGGTCGGAGGCGGTCGGCTCCATGCGGCCGAATTCGAGCGGCGGGCCGCGGTATTGGTCGAGGTCGGGGAGGATTTCCGCAGCGGCGACCGTCGCGGTCGGGAAGCGCAGCGGTGCGCCCGCCCGCACCGCGCCCGCCGCCTCCGGGACCGGCGCCCCGTCCTCGGTCACCAAGAGGCTCGCGACGCCGTTATAGGCGCGGGCGCGGGCGATGTACTGCTCGACGACCGCGACGCAGGTCGTCCGCCCCTCCCGGATCGCCCGGTGCAGATCGTCGATCGTCGCCTCTTCGAGAACAAACGGCTCGGTCATGATTTCGTCCTCGTGTGATCCGCCAAGGTTTTAGGTTACCGTCTCTGAAACCGGAGGGAAGGGGATCGCGCATGCAGCTCGGATGTTCGATACCGGTGGCCGACATCGGCACGGGTCCGACCGTGCTGCGCGACTATGCGCAGGCGGCCGAAGGGCTGGGCTTCACGCATCTGATGGCGCCCGACCATGTGCTCGGGGCCAACCCGGCGGCCGATCACGAGGGCCGCCGCGTCGGCACCACCCAGAACGCCTATCACGACCCGTTTGTGCTGTTCGGATATTTGTCCGGCTGCACCAGCCGGATCGGCTTTGCCGTCGGCGTGCTGATTTTGGCGCAGCGCCAGGCGGTGCTGGCGGCAAAGCAGGCGGCCTCGCTCGACGTCTTGTGCGGCGGCCGGTTCCGGCTCGGCATCGGGGTCGGCTGGAACGAGGTCGAGTTCACCGGCCTCAACGAGGAGTTCCACAACCGCGGCCCGCGCTCGGCCGAGCAGGTGCGGGTCATGCAGGCGCTGTGGGCCGAGCCGCATGTCAGCTTTGCCGGCAAGTTCCACCGGATCGACGACGCCGGGATCAACCCGCGGCCGGCCTCGGGGCGGGTGCCGATCTGGTATGGCGGGCACGCCGAGGCGACCTTCCGCCGCTGCGCCCGCTATGGCGACGGCTTTATGCCGCTCGCCTATCCGGCGAACGACGCGGCGCTGGCGGCATTCGACAAATTGCGCAGGCTGACCCGCGAGGCCGGGCGCGATCCGGCGGCGATCGGGCTCGAAGTGTGGGTTTCCCCCGGCGCCGGCGGCCCCGAGGATTGGCGGCGCGAGGTCCGGTTCTGGAAGGCGGCCGGGGTCACCCATCTGACCGCGCACACGACCTATGTCAGCGGCCACCACCAGCGCATCGCCGGCCGCACCGCCGCCGAGCACCTGGCCGCGGTCAAACATTACCGCGAGGCGGTCGCGGACCTGCTGTAGCCGCGGCCATGCGCGGCATCGGCGCGATCCTGCTCGCCGCGGCGATACCGCTGATCGCCGCGCCGGCATGGGCGCAGAAATCGGGCGGGACGCTCAGGATCTACCACCGCGACAGCCCGGCCGGCATGTCGGTGCTCGAGGAGGCGAGCCTGTCGACCTCGATGCCGATGATGGCGGTGTTCAACAACCTCGTCCTCTACGACCAGCACATCGCACAGAACAGCCTGGCCTCGATCGTCCCCGACCTCGCCATGAGCTGGTCGACGAGCGAGGACGGCAGGCGGCTCGCCTTCGCGCTGCGCCGCGGCGTCAAATGGCATGACGGCCGGCCATTCACCGCCGCCGACGTCAAATGCACCTGGGATTTGCTGCTGGGCCTGGCCCCGCAGAAGCTGCGGATCAACCCGCGCCGCGCCTGGTACAACAATGTCGAGACGGTCGAGGCGAACGGCGATTTCGAAGCGGTCTTTGTTCTGAAGCGGCCGCAGCCGGCGCTGCTGGCATTGCTCGCCTCGGGCTATGCGCCGGTTTATCCGTGCCACGTGCCGCCGGCGCAGATGCGCCAGCACCCGATCGGCACCGGCCCGTTCAAATTCGTCGAGTACAAGCAGAACGAGGGGATCAGGCTCGTCCGCAACCCCGACTACTGGAAGCCGGGCCGGCCTTATCTCGACGGCATCGAGTACACGATCGTGCCGAACCGGTCGACTGCGATCCTGGCCTTCGCCGCCGGCAAGTTCGACCTGACCTGGCCCTACGATGTCGCGATCCCGCTGTTGAAGGAGGTCGAGGCGCAGGCGCCGCAGGCGGTCTGCGAGGCGACGCCGATGAACGCCAGCCGCAACCTCGACATCAACGCCGAAGCGCCGCCCTTCGACCGGCCCGAGATCCGCCGCGCGATGGCGCTCTCCCTCGACCGCAAGGCGTTCATCGACATCCTCGGCGAGGGCCAGGGCGGCATCGGCGGGGCGATGCTGCCGCCGCCGGCAGGGGTCTGGGGCCTGCCGCCGGAACGTCTGCAAAAGCTGCCGGGCTACGGCCCCGACATCGCCAGGAGCCGCGCCGAGGCGCGTGCGCTGATGGAGAAATCCGGCTACGGCCCCGACCACCGGCTCGCGATCAAGGTGTCGGCCCGCAACATCCCGATCGCGCGCGACCCGGCGGTGATCCTGATCGACCAGCTGAAGTCGATCTACATCGACGGCGAGCTCGATCTCGTCGACACCGCGGTGTGGTTTCCGCGGCTGATGCGCCGCGACTACAAGGTGGCGCTCGGGCTCGGGGCCAGCGGCGTCGACGACCCGGACCAGCAATTCTACCAGAACTACGCCTGCGGCTCCGAGCTCAACGTCACCGGCTACTGCAACCGCGAGATCGAGCAATTGTTCGACCGGCAGTCGATGGAGGCCGACCAGCAGCGGCGCAAGGCGCTGGTCTGGCAGATCGACGAGCGCCTGCAGCAGGACGAGGCCCGGCCGATCATCTTCTACAACAACGCCGCGACCTGTTGGCAGCCCTGGGTCAAGGGGCTGACGATCATGGTCAACAGCATCTACAACGGCTGGCGCATGGAAGATGTGTGGCTCGACAAGTGAATAATAGAGCAATGGCTGCTTCGCCGTTCTCGCTTTCCCGGCGGAGGCCGGGACCCATTTTTGCCATGGGTACCGGCCTTCGCCGGTATGGCGGGTAGTTTCGCGGAGACGACGAACCGACCGGGTCGGGCCGTCAGGCGCGGGCCACGACCTTACGCCACCAGCGGTCGAGGCTCCACTCGCCGCCGCCGACGACGAAGAAGTAGAGGAAGACGAAGCAGTAGAGGATCGCGGCGTCGCCGCCGTTGAGCAGCGGAAAGACGTTGCGCGGCGCATGCGCCATGAAATAGGCCGCGGCCATCTCGCCCGACATGATAAAGGCGGCGATCCGCGTATAGAGGCCGACGCAGACCAGCGCCCCGCCGATCGTCTCGATCAGCCCCGCCAGCACCAGCAGCCAGTAGGGGCGGGTCCAGTTGACGGCCTGCGGAAAGCCCGACAATTTGGCCAGCCCGTGCTCGAAGAACAGGAGACCGGCGAAGAACCGCAGAATGCTTAGGACGCGGGGTCCCCAGGTCTCTGACACGGCGTTCCTCCCGTCGCTACGATTTGATCGTCAAGGTGACGATGCAATGCACTTTCGTCAACCCTCGCGCAAGCGCAATATGGCGCGGCCATCGAGGCGGCGATCGCGCAGCGCCGCCAGCGCCGCGCCGGCCCGGTCGAGCGGGAACGGGACGACGCGGTCCGGGGGCGCCAGGCCGCGGTCGTAGAAATCGAAGATTTCGGCGTAGCACTCGGCCATCCGCGCCGGGCGGCGCTTGCGGTAATCGCTGACCTGCAAGCCGCTCACCTCGATATTCTTGAGCAGGAGGTAGTTGGTCTTGAGGGTCGGGATGCCGCCGCCGGCAAAGCCGATCACCACCAGCCGACCGCACCAGGCGAGCGCCCGCAACGCGGCCTCGAAGATTTCGCCGCCGAGCGGGTCGAGGATGATGTCGGCGCCTCTTCCCTCGGTCGCGGCGTAAACCTGCGCGCGCAACGTCTCGCGCAAATCCGGGCGCGACAGGTCGATCACCGCGTCGGCCCCGGCGGCGCGCGCCGCCTCGGCCTTTTCCGGGCGCGAAATCCCGGCGAGCACGCGCGCCCCCATCGCGCGCGCGAGCTGCACCGCGGCCCGGCCGACGCCGCCCGAGGCGCCCAGCGCCAGCACCGTCTCGCCGGCGGCCAGCCGCGCGCGCTCGCGCAATGCGAACCAGGCGGTGTCGTAGACGAGGCTCAGCGAGGCGGCCTCGGCGAAATTCATCCGCGGCGGCAGCAGGTGGCAGTGCGCGGCGGGCAGCGCCACCGCCTCGGCATAGCCGCCCGCCTCCGCCGTCGCCAGCACCCGGTCGCCGACCTGGAGCCCACCCACCCCCGGCCCCAACGCAGCGACCACCCCGGCCGGCCCCTTGCCCGGGATGAACGGTCGTGGCGGCAGAAACTGGTAGGTCCCGCCGACCACCAGGAGGTCGACATAATTGACCGGGGCCGCATAGATCTCGACCAGCGCCTCGCCCGGCCCCGGAACCGGCAGCGGCATCTCGCCGACGCGCAGCCGCTCCGGCGGGCCGAACTCGTCGACGACGATCGCGCGCATGGCTCTACCCCCGCACCGGCAAAGGCTGCGCCAGGCCCTCCGCCACAAGCCGCGCCAGCTCGCGCTTGAGCACCTTGCCGCTGGCGGTCAGCGGCATCTCGGCCAACGGCAGGATGAATTCCGGCATGTCGTGGTCGCGAGAGCCCGGCCGCGTCGAGATGGTCGAGGATCGCGTCCGGGTCGGCGCGCATGCCATGGCGCGCCACGATCGCGAGGCAGACGCGCTCGCCGAGCCGCGGGTCGGGGAGCGGAAAGGCCGCCGCCCGCTCCACCGCGGCGTGGCGCAAGGCCAGCGCCTCGATATGCGCCGGGTAAATGTTATGGCCGCCGCGGATGATCAAATCCTTCTTGCGGCCGGCGACGCGCAGACAGCCGTCGGCGTCGAGCCAGCCGAGATCGCCGGTCATGAACCAGCCCCCGGCGTTGAACGCGGCCTCGGTCGCCCGCTGGTCGTCGAAATAGCCGAGCATCAGGCTCGCGCCGCGCCCGCCGATCTCGCCGATTTCTCCGGACCGCGCCTCGGCGTCGGGGTCGTCCTCGCGCCAGATGCGGATTTCGTAGCCCTCGCAGGCGCGCCCGCAGGTCTCGACGATGCGCTCGGGCGGGTCCTCGGGCAGCGTGTATTGGTGCGAGCAGGTCTCGGTCATGCCGTAGCCGCTCTGCGGCGTGATCCCGCGGCGCAGCAGCTCGGCGACGACGTTGGCCGGAGCCGCGGCGCCGGAGATGCGAAAGCCGCGCACCGCGCCCAGGCGCTCGATCCCGCGATCCCGCATTTCGGCCAACAGGTCGATCGCATGGGTCGGCACGCCGAACAGAAAGCCGGCGCCGGTCTCCACGAGCCGATCGACGAGGCTCTGCCCGCGCGGCAGATCGTGAACGACGAGCTCGCCGCCGCCCGCCAGCGCCGTCACCAGCGCGCCGAGGCCCAGATTGTGGCTCAGCGGGCTGAGGGTATAGAGCACGCTGCCTGCCAATCGCCAGTCGCGGGTCATCATCCGCGCCGTCGCCAGCAAGGTGTTGTCGGTGTGCATGACGCCCTTCGGCTCGCCGGTGGTGCCGGAGGTGAAGGGCAGATACATGACCTGGTTCGCGTCGCCGCTGACCGGCATGTCGGATGCGGGGCCGGCCAGATCGGCGAACGGCGCCGCCTCGGCCGGGCCGGCGCGACAGGCGAATTTGACGTGCTCGCGTTCGGCGAGAAGCGCGAAGAAATCGCGCCCGCCGGCATCGGCGCCCCAGCCGGGCTCGGCGATGACCGCGGCGGCGCGCATCCGGTCGATCAGCGCGAGGACCTCCTCGACCCGGTGGCCGCGATGCAAGGACGGGCAGCAGACATAGCCGTTGCGCGAGCAGGCGAGAAGCGCCGCCGCGGTCTCGACCCGGCTCGGCAGCCACACCGCGACGCGCTGGCCCGGCCGCACGCCATGGCCCGCGAGGCCGGCGGCGAGCCGGTCGGCGGCGGCGACCAGCTCGCGGTAGCTGAGCCGGCGATGACGGTCGCGCGCCGCGAAGGTGTGCGGCGTCTCGTGCGCGCGCCGGGCGGCGAGCCGATAGATCGTCTCGTCGCCCCAAAACCCGGCCGCGGCATAGGCGGCGACGGTCGGCGCGTTCAGCAACGTCAGCAATTTCGCCGACGGGCCGGCAGGGTCAGCCGACCGCGGCACGAAAGATCCGCATGTAGTTGCCGCCGGCGATCTTGCCGGCCTCCTCGGGCGTGAAGCCGCCGCGCAGCATCGCCGCGACGAGCTGCACCCATTGCGTGTAGTCCTGCAGGCTGGCGGGGCGGACCTGCTGGTCGGTGCCGATGCTGACGTGATCGACGCCGACGACCTCGACCATCTCCTTCAGCCCGTCGACATAGCTGTCGAGGCTCGGGAAGAAATGCCAGACGCCGATCGAGCCGCCGGTCTCGGCGATCACAAGCGCGTGGTCCCGGCTGACCTGCCGCCCTTTCAGCGGCGTCGGGCCCATCGCCTTCGATCCGGACAGCGCGGTGTGCGACAGCAGCAGGGGCTTGACGGCGGCCTTGGCCGCCTGCCTGGCGGTGGCCTCGGTCGCGTGCGCGACGTCGCACACCAGCCCCAGCCGGTGACAGGCCGCGATCGCCTCGGCGCCGAACGGGGTGAGCCCGTTATGGGTCACCGCACCCGTCTGAAAGTCGCCGATGTCGTTCGGCGTGTAGTGCACGAGCTGCACGTGCCGAACCCCGCGCTGGTGCGCCTCCTCGAGCCGCTCGAGCTTCATCTCGAGAAAGTCGAGCCCTTCGATGTCCATCACGATGGCCGGCTCGCCGGCGGCGTGCGCGGCTTCGAGGTCGGCGGCGGTGAGGGCGCGCCGCAGCCCGTGGCTCGCCACCATCGCGTCGATCCAGGCGAGGCGCTCGAGATGGTGCTGGTAGAGCTGGCCCGGCGCCGGGGTGCGCACCGCAGCCAGGGCGCCGGCCGCGTTGCGGCCGAGGACGGGGCCGTCCGGCACGTCCGCGAGGCACGCTGCGGCCAGCGACCCCGCCCGCATGCCGTTCGCAAGATCGTCGCCGGGGGGCGCCTTCGAGGTGATCCCGGTGGTCCCGCCATGGGTATGGACATCGACCGAGATCGATTGCCGCAGCACCGCGAGCGCGGCGGCGGCGGCCTCGGCGGTCTGCGCGGCGGCGGTCGAGCCGCGCGGCCCGACGCCGCCGGCGAGCATCGCGCCGACCGAGGCCGCCATCGTGCCCCACATCCAATTTCGCCGCGTCAGCGCGTGGCCGCAGCAATCCATGTCGTCGCCCTCCGGACCCGAGCCCCGTCCGCCGTCGTCCGGGGCGCTTTGGCGGAATGAACTATACCGCGTTCGTCGCCCATTCCTCGATGTCGGCGCGGCGTGTATACCGCCTGGACCGCGCGCGCGGGCGTTCACCGAGGGAGGCTGGAGTTGATCAAGCTCAAAGGCATCGGCCACATCAATCTGCGGGTCGCCGACGAGGCGGCCTCGAAGCGGTTCTACCGCGACGTCCTGGGCTTTCTGATCGCCGAGGAGGATCCCGAGCACGGCGGCGTCTTCATGACGCTCGGCGATAATTTCCACACCCTCGACCTCGGCCAGCATCCCGCCCCGGACGCGGCGCAGCGCCCGCGCCGGGACCAGATCGGGGTCGCGCACATCGCCTTCGCGGTCGGCAGCTACGCGGCGTTGCGCGAGGCCTATGCGCATCTGGTCGAGAACGGCGTCGCGATCCTGCGCGCCGCCAACCACGTCAACCAGCGCAGCTTTTATTTCGCCGACCCCGACGGCAACACGCTCGAAATCTATTACGAGCTGCCGCATGCGCTCGAGCTCTTCCCCGACGGCCGCGCGGACGAGGACGAGGCCCTCGCCGTCAGCGCCGCCGGCGAGCCGCTGCCGCGATGGCTCGCCGAGGACTGGCCGGGGCCGCAGATGGCGGCGCGGATCGAGGCGCTGCGGCTGCGGCGCAAGGAGCGCGCGCCGGCCTGAGCGTCGGTCACGGAGGCGTGCAGCCGGTCCCGTCGAAGAAGGTCTCGCCGCACAGGATGTTCAGCCGGTGGTCGAAGGGTGAGCCGAGCAGCGGCGTCGTCTCGGCGACAAACTTCTTCGTTTTGCGACTGCCTTGCCAGGCGGCGTAATCGTCCTCGCTGTCCCACACCTCGAGGATCGCGAAGCGGTTGGGGCGGCCGAGCTGCTGCAGGATGGTGTAGCTCAGCTGGCCCTTCGCCTCGCTGGCCAGGGCGCCGTAGCGGATCAGCTTGTCCTGACCCTTGTCGGGGTCTTTTTCCAGCAGCTCCTGCAGAAAATCGACGTAGGTCACGACAAAAAGCGCGCCGGCCGCTGCCCACCGTCGCCGGCAGCCTGGCGCTGATCCAGGGCGTGTTGAACGACTTCACCAGGCTGTATTGGCGATCGTCGATCGGGCTGCCGATGCAGCAGTTGAAGCCGGGAGGCGGCGGCGGGGGCTGGACCTGCACGGCAAACCGGAATTTGACGCTGTGGTCTTGCGCCAGGTGCTGCTGGAACGCGTCGAGGCTGCTCCACACGTCGATGATCTGCGAATGGTTCGAAGCCAGCAGCCAATTTACCACGCGAAAGCTCGTCAGGCCCCGATCGGATCGGCTGGCGTCGCGATAGGCGAACAGCGCGGCATAGGCGACCTGTTGGAAATCGACGCCCCCTTGCACGGCCGGGATGACGTCGAAATGAGCGATGTCGTAGACCGGCCCGCGCGCCGATCCGTTGTCGCCGGCATATCCCGGCGCGCCGAGCAGCAGCAATATGGCCGCCAGCCAGGGCAGCCGCCGCAAATATGTGCGCATGTTCAGTTTCCCCCCGCGTCGTTGTCGCCGGCGTCGGTCTTGACGCCTTCCGTTGGCGCTCGCCGGGGAATTATCGGGTTCCGCGCAGAGGGGTCAACCTTTCCGCGTCGCTATCCTGGAGCCGTCGAGCCGACGCGGGTCGGCATGACCGGCCGCCCGAGGTTCGGCAGCAGCGCCGTCAGCAGGCCGATCGCCGGCAGAAAGGCGCAGATCCGGTAGACGAAATCGATGCTGGTGGCGTCGGCCAGCCGTCCCAGCACCGCCGCGCCGACGCCGGCGAGCCCGAACGACAAGCCGAAAAACAGGCCCGCGATCATCCCGATCCTGCCCGGCACCAGATCGAGGGCGTAGACGATGATCGTCGACGAGGCGGACGCCAAGGTCAGCCCGATCGCCACGGTCAGCGCGACGGTCCAGCCGAGGTTGGCGTGCGGCAGCATCAGGGTGAACGGCAGCACCCCCAGGATCGAGCCCCACATCACGTATTTGCGGCCGATCCGGTCGCTGAGCGGGCCGCCGATCAGGGTGCCGACCGCGACCGAGGCGAGAAAAACGAAGAGATAGATCTGCGCGGTCTCGATCGTGACGTGGAACCTGCTGATCAGATAGAACGTGTAAAAGCTGTTGAGGCTCGTCGTGTAGAAGGATTTCGAGAACACCAGCACCATCAATATCGCGATCGCCCAGCCGACCTTGCGCCGCGACAGATCCGGGCGCCCGGCGACATGCGCCGCCCGCGACCGAGGCGGCGTCGAGCGCTCCCGCCGATACCAGTTGCCGACCGGGAACAGCACGCACATCGCCAACAGCGCCACCAGCGAGAACCAGCCGATGCTCGACTGGCCCTTCGGGATCACGATGAAGGCGGCGAGGATCGGGCCCATCGCCGAGCCGACATTGCCGCCGACCTGGAACACCGACTGCGCCAGCCCGTGCCGCCCGCCCGAGGCCATCCGCGCCACCCGCGAGGATTCCGGGTGGAACACCGCCGAGCCGGCGCCGACCATCGCCGATGCCGCCAGCAGCACCGGGTAGCTGCCGGCATGCGCCAGCAGCAAGAGCCCGACCAGGGTCGCGCCCATGCCGACGGCGAGCGAATAAGGCTGCGGCCGATGGTCGGAGTAAAGGCCCACGGCCGGCTGCAGCAGCAGAGGAGGTCAGCTGCATCGTCAGCGTGATCACGCCGATCTGGGCGAAGCTCAAGCCGTAGGAGCCCTTCAGCATCGGATAGAGCGCCGGCACCAGCGACTGCATCATGTCGTTCAGGAAGTGCGAGAAGCTGAGCGCCATGATGATCGAGAAGGCGGCCCCCTCCGCGACCCTGCGCCCCTTGCCGCGCTCCGCGGAAGCAACCGTGCTCATCAGCTCGCTCCGACCGGTCGGCGTCGGCCGTCGCCGGGCGCCCGGGGCGGAGAATAACCCGCCGTGCGGGTTCTGCGACCCCCGCGCCGCCCGCGCCGGCACATGGCAGCCATTCGGCCGCGGCCGTGGTCAGCCCTCCGGCGCCGCCGCCCAATTCGCCGAAAAGGGCGCCCGCCGATCGGTTGCGGCCTTACCCCTTGCGGTTGTGCTTCTTGACGTGCTTTTCCGCGCTCGCGCGGAACACCGCGTCCGCGGCCTGCTTTTGCTGGTCCGACATCGCGTTGTAGAGATTTTGAAAGGCCGGGACGAGCTTCTTCAGCTGTTGCGCGTGCGCTTCGGCGATCTGCTCGTAGGACTGCATGTTCTGAACCGCGGTCATCGACGGATACTCGCGAGCCCGCTCGACGACCGCCTGATCCATGTCGCGGGCGTTCTCGCGCATGACCTGCGCGAACTGCTCCCACGGCTGCTGCTCGGCCGGGGTGATGCGCAGCTGCGCATGCAGCTCGGCGATCCGCCGCTCGACCCGTTCCTCGGCGCTCTTGACCGCGCCCGGCAGGGCGGCCGCGGGCGGCGCGGCGGCAGGCGGCGTGGCGGCGGGCGGCGTGGCGGCGGGCAGGGGATGCGGCCGCAGGGGGCGCGGCCGGAGGGGACGCGGATTGGGCGAGCGCGGCGACGGGCAGCGACAACAGCGCCGCCACGGCGACCGAGGCGAGACCTCTCGACCGGATCATCTTCATCGCATCATCCTGAATCTGGTGTTGGTCGTCTGTCGCCGGCGGCGTCCTCAGCGGTAGCCGCCGTAGCCGTAGTAGACGGGCGGCGGCGGCGGCGCGTAGTAGCCCGCCGGCGGCCCGTAATAGACCGGCGGCGGCGCGTAATAGCCGTAGCTGCCCGAGGCGATCGCGGCCCCGAGGCCAAGGCCGACGATGCCGCCGATGATCGCGGCCCCCGCGGCGGCCCCGTTGTTGTTGTTGCCGTGGTGGTGACGCCCGTGGCCGCCGCGGCGCCAGTTGTCGGCGTGGGCGGCGGAGGCCGAGGCCAGGGCCGCGATCAACGCCGCGGCCAGAACGCGCTTCTGCATGACCATCGATAGGCTCGCTTGTGACTGCTGCCAGGAAGAACGGCGCGCGCCCTGGAGTTGTTCCAGGCAGGCAGGCCGGAACGCGGCGGCAGCGTGCGGCGGCAGGGTCGAGAATGATTCTCAACCCGCCGTAGACGCAAGGTTCTGAGCATAGGGCACAAATAGCCATTGACCGCCTCTCGGCGCAAACTTTATCCTGGCGAAGTCACGTGGAGTCCGACAATGACCAAGCTAGCGCTAGTTGTGTCGTTTTGTCTCAGCGTGCTGCCGGCATTTGCCGAACGACCTTCCCCTTGTGCAGCGGCGGCGTGCTACCATCGCAGCGCGCCGGCGCCCCTGATCGGCCTTGGCGTTCCGGCCGTGATCGCCGTCGGCGGGGTGCTGCTCGGCGCCAGGCTGCTCGGGCGCAACCGGCAATCTTAAGGGGCGACGGCCTTAAGGGACGACGAGCCTAAGGGCGGCGGGCTTAGGGGACGACGGGCCCGGCGTCGCTCGCCTCGCTCTCGATGTCGCCGCGGTCCCACGCGCTTCGCCAGTCGATCGCGTCGGCCGCGCGGCATTGCGTACTGGCGACACCACCAGAAGCAGGCGCCAGGTTGGCGTGTACCTTGTCAGGCCGAATATCGCGAGCGCCGAATATTTGATCCGCTCGACAAGGACCGCCATCCGGTCGGGCTTGTTCCAGACGCGGTCGATATAAACGTAGCGCAGGACATCGCCCGGCGCCCCGGCGGAGCGCACGACCGGCTCCTGGTCGAAGGTCGTCAGCAGCGGAACCACCAGCACCGGCCGGGAGCAGCCGGGCGCCTCGAACGCCAGCGCGCCGATGTCGCTGTCGTTGATCGTCGTGTAGCGCGCGAAGACCAGCCCGTGCGCCCGCGCGACCCGGATAATCGCGGGGTCGAGGCCGCCGCCTTCGTCGAGCGCATCGCCCGCTCTCTCCCTGACGGCCAGCGAGCCGAGAAGGATCACCACGAAGACGAGGCGCAGCGGCCAGGCCCTCATGCCTCAGCCGCACGCCTGGCCGGCCGGGCGCCGCAGAGGCTGATCAACAGGATCGCGAGCGCTGCCCCGATCGCGAAGATCTCCGCTCCCGCGCCATCATGCCAATAATCAAATAAATCGACGTCCCACGCCATCAGCGACAGCCTGGCGATGTTCAAAACGATCATGGTCGCGCCGGCGACGCCGCCGATCATGAGATCGCGGCCCTGCCAGCGCTGGCCGCGAAATCTGCTGACCGTCACCCAGCACAGCATCGCCAGCGACAGGTTATGGAAAACCGAGCACCCGGTATAAACGACGATGCCGTAGCCGTCCGGTCCGGTGATGACGTTGTCCCGCCACACCGTGCCGGCCCGGACCGCCTGCAGCATCGTGCCGACAATCGCGGTTTCGGCGCGCAGCAACGGAAAGGCCACGAAATTAAAGAAGATATGCCCCCAGAGCTCCTGGACCGAGAGCGCCGCGAGGACGGTCGCGGCGGCGCGCAGCCTGGCGTCGCCGCCACCGAGGATCCACATGTAGATGGCGATGCCGGTGGCGGCGACCCAGATCATTCGGCTGGTCGGCAGAAAGACCAGCAGGCAGAGCGACGCCACCGCAAGAAAATCCTGCCATCGCGTCGCAGGCCCGGGATCGCTCGAGCCGAGCAGCCGCAGCACGACCCACCACGCCATATATTGGAAGACGCCTACGGCGGCCAGATCGGAGATCAGCGTCGCCAGCGACGCCGCCGGCAGATCTTTCGCAATCTCGAACAGCTGGTTTAAGAAAAGGATGACGGCCGCGCCGATGAAAAGGTCGCGCCGAGGCAGGCTCGGCCGACCGCAACGGTCGCCGATGTCGCCTTCCCGGTTCGCCGCGTCAGCCAGGCTCAACGGCTCTCCTTGAAATCAATTCCGGCCCGTCGGCCGCAGCGGTTGCGATGGCGCGGAAGATCGCAGCCTCCCTTCCCCGCCCGCCCCGCGGGGCATCTCGGCGCAGCTACACCGGCGGCAGCAGCGCCGCGGCGACCGGACGGTCCTCGGCGAGCAATACGTTATAGGTGCGGCAGGCCGCTCCCGTGTCCATCGCGTCGAGCACAATCCCGGCTTTGCGCAACGAAGCCCGCAACGCGGCCGCCACCGGGCTCATCCGGCGCCCGAGCCCGAGCAGCAGGATCTGCACGCCGCCATGCTCGACAACCGGGGCCAAAGCCTCCGCGCTGATCGCCGCCGGGCCGGCGATGCGCCACGGCAGCGCGCCGTCGGGAAACACCAGCACCGGCCCGCGATAGATGACGCCGCTGACGCGAAAGCCGCTCGGCCCGTAGCGTTCGATGACCTGGCGGCCGGCGGGGACGAGCGGCGTCAGGTCCACGGCGGGCGGCTACGGCGGCTACGGGGCCCGGGAGGCGCGGGCGGGCGCCGCCTCGCCCGAGCGGGCGATCGACGCACGGTTCGGCCGCACGTAATAGAGCACGGGCGCCGCGATGAAGAGCGACGAATAGGTGCCGACCACCATGCCCCACAGCATCGCGATGCTGAAGCCGCGCAGCACCTCGCCGCCGAGGAACAGCAGCGACAGCACCGCGAGCGACACCGTGCTGACGGTCAGGATCGTGCGCGACAAGGTCTCGTTGAGCGCGAGGTTGATCAGATCGCGCAGCGGCATCGTGCGGTGCTTGCGCATCGATTCGCGCACGCGGTCGTAGATCACCACCGTGTCGTTGACCGAATAGCCGGCGATCGTCAGGATCGCGGCCAGGGTCGTCAGGTTGAACTCGAGGTGGAAGAGCGCGAACAGCCCGACCGTGGTGATCACGTCGTGGAACGTCGAGATCATCGCGCCGACGCCGAACTGCCATTCGAAGCGGAACCAGATGTAGGCGGCGATCGCCAGCATCGCGAGCACGGTGGCGATCACCCCGGCGCGGATCAGCTCGCCGCCGACGCTGGGGCCGACGACCTCGACCCGGCGGTAGTCGACGCCCGCGCCCAGCGCCTGGCGCGCCAGCTGCACCGCCTTTTCCTGCGCCGCGTCGCCGCCCGGCTGGCGCGGCAGCCGGATCAGGACGTCGGTCGGCGGCCCGAACCCTTGCAGCGAGGCCTCGCCGATCTTCAGCGCGTCGAGCTTCTGGCGCATGTCGGCGAGGTCGGCCGGGCCGCTGGTCGAGCGCACCTCGATCAGGGTGCCGCCGATGAAGTCGATCCCGTAATTGAGCCCGACGGTCATGAACAGCACGATCGAGGCGACCGTCAGCAAGGTCGAGAAGGCGAAGCCCAGCTTGTGCCAGGCCATGAAGTCGATCTTCGGCGTGCGCCGGATGACGATCAGCGGTCTCATCTAGGTGTCCATGCGCCGCCAGCGCCCCGCCATTGAAGTCCGCTTTCGGATCCGATCAGAGCAAATTTCGATCGACGAGATTGCTTCGCTTCGCTCGCAATGACGACAGCTGTCCTCGTCATTGCGAGGAGCGCAGCGACGAAGCAATCTCGATCCGACGATGCGACCTGAGAAAAATCCGCTCCAGCACCGCACGCAATCATGGCGAGACCGCGATCGGTCAAATCGGGATCGCCTTCGGCTTCCACCGGCGCAGCCAGGTGACGATCACCAGCCGGGTCACCAGGATCGCCGAGAACAGCGAGGTCAAAACGCCGATGCTGAGCGTCACCGCGAAGCCCTTGACCGGGCCGGAGCCGAGCCAGAACATCAGCGCGCCGGCGACCAGCGTCGTGATGTGGCTGTCGAGGATCGTGCCGAAGGCGCGCTTGAACCCGGCGTCGAGCGAGGACAGCATCGTGCGGCCGCCGCGCAGCTCCTCGCGGATGCGCTCGTAGATCAGCACGTTGGCGTCGACCGCCATGCCCATCGTCAGCGCGATGCCGGCGATGCCGGGCAAGGTCAAGGTCGCGCCGAGGAGCGACAGGCAGGCCAGCATCAGGCACAGGTTAAAGAACAGCGCGATGTCGGCGAATATGCCGAACAGCCCGTAGAAGAGAACCATGAAGACGACGACCAGGATCACGCCGACGATGCTGGCCAAGGCCCCGGCATGGATCGAATCGGCGCCGAGGTCGGGGCCGACCGTGCGCTCCTCGAGGACCGTGATCGGGGCCGGCAGCGCGCCCGCCCGCAGCAACAGCGCAAGATCGCTCGCCGACTGCACGGTGAAGCTGCCGGAAATGATGCCGCTGCCGCCGAGGATCGCCTCCTTGATGACCGGCGCGCTGATCACCTTGTTGTCGAGCACGATCGCGAACGGCTTGCCGACATTCTCGCGGGTGGCGTCGCCGAAACGCTTGGCGCCGGCGGCGTCGAACCGGAAGCTGACGACCGGCTCGTTGTTCTGAAAGGTCGGCTGCGCGTCGACCAGGGTGTCGCCGCCGACCATGACCCGCTTGCGCACGACATAGGAGGCAGGGCCGGTGTGGACCCGGCCCTCCTCGGCCGGCAGGATCTCGTCGCCCGGCGGCAGCCGGCCGCGGCGCGCATCCTCGAGCGAGACGCCGGTGTCGACCATTTGAAAGGTCAGCTTGGCGGTGCGGCCCAAGAGCGCCTTGACGTGCTCGGGATTGTCGACCCCCGGCAGCTGCACCAGGATGCGGTCCTGGCCCTCACGCTGGATCGTCGGCTCCTTGGTGCCGGTCTCGTCGATGCGGCGGCGAATGATCTCGATCGACTGGTCGACCGCCTGGCGCCGGCGCGCCTCGGTGGCGACGGCGCTGAAGCGGATCGCGCCCTTGCCGTCGGCGGCGATGTCGATGGCGAGGTCGGGGTCGATCTTGCGCAGCGCCTGGCGGGCGTCCTCGATGCGGCCGGGCTCGCGGATCGTGAAGGCGATCGCGTCGCCCTCGGCCTCGAGCCCGGTATAGCCGATATTGGCGTCGCGCAACGCGTTGCGCACGGTGTCGACGATCGCGTTGAGACGCTCATGCTGCGCCGCCGCGACATCGACCTCGAGCAACAGGTAGGAGCCGCCGCGCAGGTCGAGCCCGAGCGACACCTGGCGATGCGGGATCCAGCGCGGCAGCCTGTCCAGGGTGGCGGGGCTGAACAGGTTCGGCAGCGACAGCAGCACCCCCAGCGCGCACACCGCGCAGATCAGCGCGACCTTCCAATTGGCGAAATACAGCATCCCGTGTCAGCTCTCCGAAGGCCAGGCGCCAACGCGGCACATCTGCGCGTCATGGCCGGGCCTGACCCGGCCATCTCCTCCCTCGCCGGCGCCAATGTCGCAGATCACCGGGTCAAGCCCGGTGATGACGGAAACGAGGGTTGTTGACCGGTCAAAGACGGAATTCATGCCGCGGTTGAAACCGGAGCAGGAGTTATCGACCTTAGCATCATGCAAGGCGGATGGGTGTACATCGTGACAAACCGCCCGAACGGGACGCTCTATCTCGGCGTCACCAGCAATCTCGCTCGGCGCGCGTGGGAGCATCGGGAAGGTCTGGTGGATGGTTTCACCAAGAGATACCGGCTGAAACGGCTGGTCTGGGCTGAGCACCATGATGATATACGTTTGGCCATCCAGAGAGAAAAGAACTTGAAGCACTGGCCTCGTGCCTGGAAGATTGACCTGATCCTAGCGCAAAACCCAGAGTGGAACGACCTCTGGGACCAGCTCGGATAAGCTGCCGGCGGCCGGACCAGCCTCCCCGTCATCACCGGGCTCGACCCGGTGATCTCCGCCTTTCTCCGGCCCATCGGCGGCAGATGGCCGGATCAAAGTCCGGCCATGACGAAGACGCCTGCCGGCCGCCCACCCATCGCCCCTCACTCCTTCGTCTCCGCCTTGGCGCGCGCCTGGTCCTTCTGCCTGGCCGCGTCGCGGGCGGCGGCCGGGTCGGGCTTGGCGACGACGCTGGTGATCGTGCTGCGCACGACGCGCACCCGCACCCCCTCGGCGATGTCGACCGTGACCTCCTCGGGGCTCTCGACCTTGACGACGGTGCCGATGATGCCGCCGCCGGTCACCACCCGGTCGCCGCGCCGCAGCGCGCCGAGCGTCGCCCTGTGGTCCTTCGCCTTCTTCTGCTGCGGCCGGATCAGCAGGAAATAGAAGACGACGAAGATCAGCACCAGCGGCAGGAACTGGATCAGCGCGTCCTGATTGCCGAAGAAGCCCGTCCCTTGGGCATAGGCCGTAGAAATCAGCATCGGCGTCGAGCCTCACGACAAAAAAGCGCGCCCGCTTCGGCGGGCAACCAAGTCCGGCGGCCGGGCGATTGGTACGCGATGGCCGGTTAAAGAGCAATGCCTGCGGCCGCGCCCGGTCGCGCGCGCGGCCCTGCCCTGCCCCCAATTACGACGCTATCGCGCCGAGCGCCGGTTTCCCGGCCGTCGGGCTCTGTGCTAGCGTCCGCCGCCCCGCGCCGCCGCAGCATCGCCCGCCGAGCCCGATGACCGACCTCGATCTGACGCCGCTTCTTCACCGAATCGCCGACGCGCTGGAGCGCCTGGCCCCGCCGGCTCCGCCGGCGAGCGACCTCGACGCGGCCGACGCCTTCGTCTGGCACGCCGACCGCGGCTGGCTGGAGCCGGTGCACGAGGTCAACCGGATCGAGATCGGGCTGTTGCGCGGCATCGACCGGGTGCGCGACATCCTGCTCGACAACACCGTGCGCTTCGCGCGGCGGCTGCCGGCCAACAACGTGCTGCTGTGGGGGGCCCGCGGCGTCGGCAAGAGCTCGCTCGTCAAGGCCGCGCACGCCGCGGTCAACGACGAGCTGCCGCATGCGCTGGCGCTGATCGAGATCCACCGCGAGGACATCCCGAGCCTGCCGCGGCTCTTGGCGCTGTTGCGCGCCGCCCGGCGGCGCTGCGTCCTGTTCTGCGACGACTTGTCCTTCGACCAGCACGACGCGAGCTTCAAGTCGCTGAAGGCGGTGCTCGAAGGCGGCATCGAGGGCCGGCCGGAGAACGTCATCCTCTACGCGACCTCGAACCGCCGCCATCTGATGCCGCGCGACATGATCGACAACGAGCGCTCGACCGCGATCAACCCGGGCGAGGCGGTCGAGGAGCGGGTGTCGCTGTCCGACCGCTTTGGCCTGTGGCTCGGGTTTCACAGCGTCGACCAGGAGACCTACCACGCGATCGTGCGCGGCTACGCCGAGCGCTATGGCCTCGACCTGCCGGGCGACCGGCTCAAGGCCGAGGCCAACGAATGGTCGATCACCCGCGGCTCGCGCTCGGGCCGCGTCGCCTGGCAGTTCATCCAGGACCTCGCCGGCCGCCTCGGCAAGCCGCTCTGCTGAAGGGCCGCGCTCAGCCCGAGCGCGACTCCTTGGTGGCGACGGTCGGCGGCGGGGCCAGAAACTCCTGCGGGTCGACCGGCTTGTTGCCGCGGCGCAGCTCGAAATGGAGCTGCGGCTCGCTGACGTTGCCGGTCGCCCCGACGCGGGCGATGACCTGGCCGCGGCCGACCTTCTCGCCCTTCTTGACCAGGATCAGGTCGCAATGGGCGTAGGCCGAGATCCAGCCGTTCGGGTGCTTGACCAGGATCAGGTTGCCGTAGCCGCGCAGCTCGTTGCCGGCGTAGGCGACGACGCCCGCGTCGGCCGCCTGCACCGCGGCGCCGCGCGGGGCGGCGATGTTGATCCCGTCATTGTGGGTCCCGTTCGCGCTCGAGCCGTAGCCTTCGAGAATCCGGCCCCGGACCGGCCACAGGAAGGCGGCGGCGCCGCCGCGCGGCGGCTGGGCGGCGGCGGGCGGCGGGGACGGAGCGGCCGAGGCGACCGGCGGCGGGGCGGCCGCCGGCGGAGCTGCCGCCGCCTGGGGCGCGGCGGCTTCCGCGAGAGCGGGCGGCGGCGCGGCGGCTTCCGCGGGGGCGCGCGGCGGCGGCCTGGACGGAGCGGGCGGCGGCGCGCTCGGCGGCGTCTCCGCCGCGCCTGGCGAGGGGACCGGCCGCGGCGCCGGCGGCGGCGACGGCGCATCGAGCCGCGCTGGCGGCAAGGCCGCGACCGCGATCGGCGGGGCCGGGCCGGCGGGCTCGCCGCTCCCCGGCCCGCCACCGCCCGGCCCGGCGCTGTTCGGCCCGCCGCCATCCGGCCCGCCGCCGGGAATGACCAGCGGGCGGCCGGCGGCGATGCGGTAGGGCGGCGACAGGTGGTTCGCTTCGGCGAGCGCCTGCATCGGCACGTGGTAGGTTTGGGCGATCCCCGACAGGGTCTGGCCGCGCTGGACGACGATCTGTCCGGGCGGCGAGGCCGCCCCGGCGGCGCCGCCGCCGTCGACCAGGGGCGCCGGCCCGCCGATTCGATCGCCGCAGCCCGCCAGCATCAAGACGAGCACGACCGCGAGCGCCGCAGCGCCGAGGCCGCATCGTCCGCCATCGCCATTCTGCATCTTTCCCCCTTGCGCGCCCCCCGGCGCGCAAGCAACGCCCATATTTGGCGCCCCACAATAAAATCGTGTCAAGCCTTGCCGGCGCCGGCGGCCCGCGGCTCCCGCCGAACGACGCTCGCCGGCCCTGGCCGGAGCCTCACTCCACCCGTTCAAACTTCTGCAGCGAGCGCAGATCGGCGGGGCGCGGCTGGCCCGGATAGATTTGCGGCCAAGCGGTCCAGGAGACCTCGCCGACATAAACATCGCCGCGGGAATCGACCGCCAGGCCGTGCGGGGCCAGAAACCGGCCGAGCTCGGTCCCGGCCGGGGTGTCGCCGAAGCGGCCGATCAGCCGGCCCTGGCAGTCGACGATGCTGACCCGCGGCCCGAGATTGGGGATGTCGCGGCTGACCGCGGCGGCCGGGCCGACCTCGCCGACATAGAAAATGGGCTTATGGCCGTAGGGCATGCAGAGCCCGCATGGGCGGTGCAGGTTCTGCCACTGCGTCTCGTACCGGCCGTCGCCGTCGAACACCTGCACCCGATGGTTCTCGCGGTCGGCGACATAGACCCAGCCGTCGGCGTCGCAGCAGATGTTGTGGACGATGTTGAACTCGCCATCGCCGGTTCCGGGCCCGCCCCACGACATCAGCAATTTCCCGTCGGGCGAATATTTGTGCACCCGCGAATTGCCGTAGCCGTCCGAGACGTAGATCTCGCCCTTCGGCGAGAGGGCGGTGTGGGTGCAGCGGTGGAACGGCTCGCCGCTCATATAGGGCGCGGGCTCGCCCGGCGCGCCGAGCTCGAGCAGGACCTTGCCGTCGAGCCCGACCTTGCGCACGAAATGGCCGCCGTCGTCGGTCAGGAACATCGAATTGTCGGGCGCGATGTGGACGCCGTGGGGGCGCGGATATTGGCCCTCGCCCCAGGAGCGCAGGAAATTGCCCTCGCGGTCGAACACCATCATCGGGTGCTCGCCGCGATTGAACACGTAGACATTGTCGGCGCCGTCGACCCCGACCCCGCCGACCTCCTTGAACGACCAGCCCTCGGGCAATTTCGCCCAGTCGGCATTGACCCGATATTGGTGCGCGCCCGTTCCGACGATCATCGCAGCCCCCTTGCGCTGTCCGGGATCGCAGGATCCCGATCCCGGCGGCAAACGCAAGGGCTGGCGGTCGTCCGGCCGATGTGCTGGCATGCCGGCCGCAATAGGAGGAGCCGCAATGCCCTACGGAGGAAACGACTGGCTGGCCCTGACCCAGGAGCCGACCTTGGAGCCCGAGCTTCCGATCTGCGACCCGCATCATCACTTCTGGGATTTCCGGTCCGAGCGCATCCCCTACCAGCGCTATCTGCTGCACGAGCTGGCCGCCGATTTGAATTGCGGCCACGATGTCCGCTCCACCGTCTTCATCGAGGCGCGGTCGATGTACCGCCCCGACGGGCCGGCGGAGATGCGCCCGGTCGGCGAGGTCGAGTTTGTGCAAGGGCTCGCCGCCGCCGGCGCCACCGGGCTCTACGGCCCCTGCCGGGCGGCGGCGTCGATTGTCGGCCACGCCGATCTGAAGCTCGGCGATCGGGTCGAGCCGGTGCTGCACGCGCTGCAGGCCGCGAGCCCCAACCGATTCCGCGGCATCCGGCACACGGTCACCTGGGACCCGCATCCGGAGATCGACAGGCGCGAGAAGGAGGGGGTGCTGGCCACCGCCGAATACCGGGCCGGCGCCAGGGTGCTGGCGCGGATGGGCCTGTCGCTCGACATCGGGGTGTGCTTCCCGCAATTGCCGGAGCTGGCGGCGTTCGCCGCGGCGGCGCCGGACCTGACCATCATCCTCAACCATTTGGGCGGCCTGACCCGGATCGGCCCCTACGGCAACCGCGACGACGAGGTGCTGCCGGCCTGGAAGAGCGGCCTCGCCGCGGTGGCCGAATGCCCCAACGTCCACCTCAAGCTCGGCGGCGTCGGCATGCCGCGGCTCGGCTTCGACTGGCACAGCCGCGCCAAGCCCATCGGCTCGGAGGAGCTGGCCGCCGCGATGGCGCCGCTGATGAGCTGGTGCATCGAGCGGTTCGAGCCGCAGCGGTGCATGTTCGAAAGCAACTTCCCGGTCGACAAGGTGTCGTTTTCCCACCACGTGTTCTTCAACGCCTGCAAGCGGTTCTCCAAGGACTATTCGGCCGCCGAGCGCGCGGCGCTGCTGCACGATACGGCGGCGCGGGCCTACCGGGTCGACGGCGATCGCGCCGGGCGCTAGCCGCGGCGCAGACCGGGCGGCGGCTGCTCAGCGCTCGCCGGCGAACGGCTTCTCGGCTTCCCATAGGAGCGCGTCCCGGGTCAGGCCGATGTCGCGCAGCAGGCGGTCGTCGAGCCGCGACAGCTCCAGCAGCGGCCGGCGCGAGCGCGTCTGCCGGCGCAGCCGGCCGACAAGGCCGATCGCCCGCGACAGGGTCATGACCGGCGCGGCGCGCGCGGCCGCCGGACCGGGCCGCCGGGGTTGCGGCGGGCACGCCAGGCGCAGCGTCGTGTGCAGGACCATCGCGGAGCATCCTTGGTTGCCTGGGACGCCCGGGAGATGGGTATTCCGGCTGCTCGCAATCCACGCCGAAATCTGCCCGATCGCCGCTCGCTATCGGCTCAGGGACGGCGGCCCGCGCCGCGGCTTGTCGCTGGCGGCGCGGAATGCGACGATGGCGCCCGACGACGCCCTTGGTGCGCAGGCCCGACATGCACACCTTGCTGACACGCTCCGAGTTCGCCAGCGCCGTCAAGGACGCGCTGCGATGCTATGCGCGCAGCGACCTGCTTGCCGCGAATGCGCTGTTGCAGGCCCCATTATTGACCCGGTCGGGCGCGGGCGCGGCCACGCCCCAGGCCTTGAAGGACCTGATCGCGCAGACCGCCGGGAGCCTGTTCGCCAATGAGCGCGACCAGCGGCTGCATCGCGCCCTCGAGCTGACCTATTTCACCCCGGCCCCGAAGCAGGAAGCCGCCGCCGAGCGGCTGGGCATGTCGTTCAGCACCTATCGGCGCCGCCTCGCCGCCGGCGTCGAGCGGCTGACCGAGTGGCTGTGGCGGCGCGAGCAGGAGCTTCGGGAAGCGCAAGCCGCCGCCGAGCCGCCCCCCGCCCCCGACCCTGCCGTCGCCGCCGCGCCCGCCGTCGCCGCCGCGCCCGCGACAGCCTCGGCGCGGCCGCGCCTGTCGATCGTGATCCTGCCGTTCCTGAACCTCTCCGGAGAAGCAGGCGTCGATTATCTCGTCAACGGCCTCGTCGACGCGCTGATCACCGATCTGTCGAGCTGGCTTCCCGGCAGCTTTGTGATTTCGCGGTCGACCGCCTTCACCTATCAGGGCCGCGCCGTGCCGATCCGGCAGGTCGGCGAGGAGCTCGGCGTCCGCTATGTGCTGGAAGGCAGCGTGCTGGTCGATCCGAGCCGCGTGCGCGTCAATGTCCAATTGATCGACGCCGAGACCGACGAGCATCTGTGGGCGGAGCGCTTCGACAAGGAGCGCGCGGAGATCCTGCAGGTTCAGGACGAGATTGTCGGCCGCCTGTCGCGCAGCGTCGGCATCCAGCTGGTTCGCACCGAGGCCGGGCGCGGGAACCCGAACCGGGAAGGGTCGGATGTCGCCGATCTGGTGATGCGGGCGCGCGCGCTGATCAGCGACACCCGGCGCAAGGAAACCCAGGCCGAGGCGGTCGACCTGTTTCGCCGGGCGCTGCGGCTCGACCCGGACAGCGTCAATGCGATGGTCGGCATCGGCCTGACGCGGATTTACCAGGTGATCAACCTGTTCCGCCTTGAAGGCAGGGAGGCGCTGCTCGCCGAGGCCGAGGACATGATCGCCCGAGCCGCGGCGCAGGCCCCCGACCATCTCGACATGCTGAAGGCGCGGGCTCTGCTGCTGCGCGCGCGCGGCCGCTTCGCCGAGGCCGTCGTCGCCACCGAGGGCATGATCGCCCGCAACCCCGCCGAGCCGACCGCCTACAAGGAAATGGGGCTGAACAAGCTGTACCTTGGCGCGACCGCGGAGGCGGCGGAGTGGTTTCGCCGCGCCGACGCGATCGCGCCGCGCGACCCGGAGCGCTGGACGTGGCTGCAGGGCCTTGGCCGCGCCCTGATGCAGCTCGGCGACGATTCCGGGGCGATCGCCGCGTTGACCCAGGCGATGGACAGCAACCCCGGCTATGTCCGCGGCAAGGCGATGCTCGCCGCGGCCGAGGCGCTGGCGGGCAATGTCGCGGCGGCCGGGCGCTATTTGGCGGAGCACGCCGCGCTCGAGCCGGGCATGACGGTTTCGCGCTTCGCCGCCCAACGCTCCTCGGTGCCGCCGGACGCGGTCAGCCCGGCCTATCGACGCGAAAGCGAGCGGATCCTCGACGGGCTCCGCCGCGCCGGGATGCCGGACGAGGTCGATCCTGAGCATCAAATGAGCAGCTTTTGACGTAGCGGCCGAGCACCCCGTCATTCGATAACGCCGCCCCGAAGCGAGGCATTGCGAGACCCGCAGCCTCAATGGGAAGACGGCGATGCAGCTCTCAGCGACAAAAGGCCCTCGACCCGCGCCAGCCGGGCGCGCGCAGAGACCCGCCGCCTGCGTCACCGCCTGCGCACAAGACTGAAACCACCTGAGCCGACGCGACGCGCCGCTCGGTCGACACGCCTCTGCGCAATCGTCTGCGCCAACGCCAACGGCGCCCATCTGCGCGCCAGTGCAATTATCGAGGATCAAGACAATGGCCAAGCTCACGGGAACGGTCTCTGACGGAACCGACACTCTGGATCCCGTCTCGCCGATGGTCGCGGCCGGCAGTGGAGCGCTGCTGTCCAGGCCGCTGAACGTCATCGGCGGGAGACACGGCGATGAAACCGTCGGCGGCGCCGCGGACGCCGTCGTCACCGGCAGCTTCAACCCCGCCACCGGGGTGCTGACGGCAATCGGCGACAACCTCGGCAATACGATCACGGTCAGCCGCGACGCCGCCGGAAACCTTCTGATCAACGGCGGGGCGACGCCGATCACAGGCGGCCGGCCGACGGTCGCCAATACTGCCGCGATCCAGGCGTTCGGCCTGGGCGGCGACGACACGATCTCGCTCGACGAGGCCAACGGCGCGCTGCCCGCCGCCGACCTGTTCGGCGGGGCCGGCAACGATCTCTTGACCGGCGGCTCGGGCGCCGACCAGCTCTTCGGCCAGGCCGGCGACGACATTCTCAACGGCAAGGGCGGCAACGACCTGCTGTTCGGCGGCGACGGCGACGACACGCTGACCGGCGGCGCCGGGGCCGACCAGATGTTCGGCCAGGCCGGCAACGACCGCATGATCTGGAGCCCGGGCGACGGCAGCGATCTGATGGAAGGCGGCGACGGCGCCGACACCGCCGAGGTCAATGGCGGCAACGGCGCCGAAACCTTTACGATCACCGCCAACGGCGCGCGCGTGCGCCTCGATCGCATCGCTCCCCGCCCCGTTCTTCCTCGACATCGGCACGACCGAGAACCTCGTCCTCAACGCCAATGGCGGCGACGACGTGATCACCGCGGGAAACGGCCTCGCCGGCCTCATCCACCTCACGATCGACGGCGGCGCCGGCAACGACACGATCACCGGCGGCGACGGCGCCGACATGCTGATCGGCGGCGACGGCAATGACCTTGTCGCCGGCGGCCGCGGCAGCGACACCGCACTCCTCGGCGCCGGCGACGACATTTTCGTCTGGAACCCCGGCGACGGCAGCGATGTCGTCGAAGGCCAGGCCGGCTTCGACACGCTCCTGTTCAACGGCGCCAACGTCAGCGAGAACATCGACATTTCGGCCAATGGCGGGCGGGCGAGGCTGTTCCGCGACGTGGGCAACGTCGCCATGGACCTCGACGGCGTCGAGCGCATCCAGCTCACCGCCCGCGGCGGGGCCGACCACATCACGGTCAACGACCTCGCCGGCACTGACGTGAAGCAGGTTGCGATCGACCTCGCGGCGGTCCCCGGCGGCGGCGGCGACGGCCAGCCCGATGCCGTCACGGTCGATGGCGCCGCCGGCGCCGACCGGATCATCGTCACCGCTTCCGGCGCCGCGGCCACGGTCAGCGGGCTCGCGGCGCAAGTCGACATCGCCGGCGCGGACCCCGGCGACCGGCTGTTGATCAATGGCGGCGCCGGCGCCGACACGATCGATGCCTCGGGCATGCCGGCCGGGACGATGGGCCTGACCATCGACGGCGGCGCCGGCGCCGACGCGATCATCGGCAGCGGCGGCGCCGATGTGATTATCGGCGGCGACGGCAACGACACCGTGACCGGCGGCCGCGGCGACGACGCAGCCTTCCTCGGCGCGGGCAACGACACGTTCTTCTGGAACCCGGGCGACGGCAGCGACACGGTCGAAGGCCAGGCCGGTTCCGACACGCTCTTATTCAGCGGCTCCAACGCCGCCGAGAACATCGATATTTCGGCCAATGGCTCGCGGGTGAGGCTGTTCCGCGACATCGGCAACGTCACGATGGACGTGAACGGCGTCGAGCGCATCCAGCTCAACACCCTGGGCGGCGGCGGCGCCGTCACGGTCAACGATCTGATGGGAACCGATGTGAAGCAGGTCGCCATCAACCTGGCGGCCACACCCGGCACTGTGGGCGGCGGCGGCCAGCCGGACACCGTGATCGTCAACGCCACGAGCGGCGACGACCGCGTCCGGGTCGCCGGCAGCGGCGCATCGGTCGTCGTTGCGGGTCTGGCGGCAAACGTGACGATCGACGGCGCCGAGGGCGGCGCCGACACGCTCGTCGTCAACGGCCTCGCCGGCAACGACGCGATCGACGCGTCGGGGCTCAGGGCCGGCCAGATCAACCTCTTGATCAATGGCGGCGACGGCAACGACACGATCACCGGCAGCGGCGGCAATGACACGGTCGTGGGCGGCCGCGGCAACGATGTCGCCTTTCTGGGCGAGGGCGACGATTTCTTCGTCTGGAACCCGGGCGACGGCAGCGATGTGGTCGAAGGCCAGGCCGGGCTCGACACGCTGCTGTTCAACGGCGCCAATGTCGGCGAGCACATCGACATCTCGGCCAATGGCGGGCGGGCGAGGCTGTTCCGCGACGTCGGCAATGTCGTCATGGACCTCAACGGCGTCGAGCGCGTCCAGCTCAATGCGCTCGGCGGCGCGGACACGATCACGGTCAACGATCTGACCGGAACCGACGTAAATCAGGTCGCCATCGACCTGGCGTCGCCGCCCGGCAGCGGCGTGGGCGACGGTCAGGCGGATACGATCGTCATCAACGCGACCAACGGCGCCGACACGATCAAGGTCGCCGAGAACAACGGCGTGGTCACGGTGTCGGGTCTCGCCGCCGCGGTGACGATCACCGGCTTCGAGGCCGACGACCGCATCGTCATCAATGGCCTCGGCGGCGACGACGTCATCGAAGCGTCAGGGCTCGGGACGGCGATGCGGCTCACCGCCAATGGCGGCGACGGCGCCGACGTGCTGATCGGCAGCGCCGGCAACGACATCCTGAGCGGCGGCCCGGGCGACGATGTGCTGATCGGCGGCCCCGGCAACGATGTTCTCGACGGCGGGCCCGGCGACAACATCCTCATTCAAGACGCCAGGACGCCCGCGCCGGGCAGCAGCGACGGCGTCGGCGCCGCGGCGGCAAGCGCCCTCTCGCACGCCGCCAGCGTCGCGCTGCTGAGCCAGTACATGGCGTCGAGCTTTGTCGCCGCCGGCGGCGGCCACGGCGGGATCACGGCGGCCGAGCCGCCGTCGAGCCACCCGCCGTTGCTGGCGTCGCCCAATGCATGACGCGACGTTGGCCCGGAGAGCAGAGGTGAGCCCCGAAGCCGCCGGCGCCACAGCAGCCGATCCGGGGCTCCACGCCCTGGTGACGCTGCTGCGCTTCCAGGGAGTCGCGGCCGATCCCGAGCAGATCAGCCACCGGCTGGGCAGGGCGAGGATCGGCGTCCCGGAAATGCTCCGCTGCGCCAAGGATCTCGGGCTCAGGGCGCGCGCCTGCCGGAGCGACTGGCCGCGCCTCGCCGGGACGCCGCTGCCCGCCATCGCCTCGCTGCGCGATGGCGGGTTCCTGGTGGTCGCCAAGGCCGCCGCGGACAAGGTCCTGGTCCAGTCGCCGCTGGCGCCCCGGCCGGCCTTGATGACGCGGGCCGAGCTCGCCGCGGCCTGGGACGGAAGGCTGGTCCTGATGACCCGCCGGGCCGGGTTGTCGGACATCGCCCGCCGCTTCGACATCACCTGGTTTCTCGGCGCGATCGGCAAATACCGGCGTCTTCTGAGCGAGGTGCTGGCCGCGTCGTTCTTTTTGCAGCTGTTCGCGCTGGTCTCGCCGCTGTTCTTCCAGGTGGTCATCGACAAGGTGCTCGTTCACCGCGCCCTGAGCACGCTCGACGTGCTGGCCGTCGGGCTCGTTGGGGTTTCGATCTTCGAGACCATTCTGGCGGTGCTGCGCACCTATCTGTTCGCGCACACCACCAACCGCATCGATGTCGAGCTCGGGGCGCGCCTGTTCCGCCACCTGCTGGCGTTGCCGATGGCCTACTTCCAGGCGCGGCGCGTCGGCGATTCGGTGGCGCGGGTGCGCGAATTGGAGAACATCCGCAATTTCCTGACCAGCTCGGCCCTGACCCTCGTCATCGATCTGTTCTTCACCTTCGTGTTCCTGGCGGTGATGTTCTTCTACTCGCCGCTGCTGACCGGGATCGTGCTCGCCTCGTTTCCGCTCTACATCGCGATCTCGGCCGGCGTGACGCCGCTGTTCCGCCGGCGGCTCGACGAGAAATTCCAGCGCGGCGCCGAAAACCAGGCCTTCCTGGTCGAGAGCGTGACCGGCATCGAGACGCTCAAGGCGATGGCGGTCGAGGCGCAGATGCAGCGCCGCTGGGAGGAGCAGCTCGCCGGCTACGTGGAAGCGAGCTTCCGGGTGCTGAGCCTCGGCAACACCGCGAGCCAGGGGGTGCAGCTGGTCAGCAAGATCGTCACCGCCGGGATCCTCTATTTCGGCGCCGGGCTGGTCATCGACGGCAGCCTGTCGGTCGGCGAGCTGGTCGCCTTCAACATATTGGCCGGGCGGGTGAGCGCGCCGGTGCTGCGCCTGGCGCAGCTGTGGCAGGACTTTCACCAGGCGCGGCTCTCGGTGCTGCGTCTCGGCGACATCCTCAACACCACGGCCGAGCCGACCTACGCGGCGGCGCGCACGCGGCTGCCGGCGATCCGCGGCGACATCAAATTCGACCATGTGACGTTCCGCTACCGCGTCGACGGGCAGGAAGTGCTGCACGATGTCAGCTTCGCGGTGCCGGCCGGGCAGACGGTCGGCATCGTCGGGCCGTCGGGCTCGGGCAAGAGCACCGTCGCCAGGCTTGTCCAGCGCCTCTACGCGCCGGAGAGCGGACGGGTCCTGATCGACGGCATGGATCTCGCCATGGCCGACCCGGCCTGGCTGCGCCGCCAGATCGGCGTCGTGCTGCAGGAAAACGTGCTGTTCAACCGCACGGTGCGCGAGAACATCGCGCTCGCCGACCCGGCGATGCCGATGGAGCGCGTCGTCGCGGCGGCCGCCCTCGCCGGCGCGCACGACTTCATCCTCGAGCTCGCCGAAGGCTACGACACGATCGTCGGCGAGCGCGGCTCGACCTTGTCGGGCGGCCAGCGCCAGCGCATCGCGATCGCCCGCGCGCTCGTCGCCGACCCGCGCATCCTGATCTTCGACGAGGCGACGAGCGCGCTCGACTACGAGAGCGAGCGCGTCGTTCAGCACAACATGAAGGCGATCTCCGCGGGGCGGACGGTGCTGGTCGTCGCGCACCGGCTCTCGACCGTGCGAGCGGCCGACCGCATCGTCACCCTCGAGCGCGGCCGCCTGGTCGAGGACGGGACCCACGACGCGCTGATCAAGACCGGCGGCCGCTATGCGTCGCTGCATCGGCTGCAGGGAGGCATCCATGAAATCCGCTGAACCCGCCGGCCTCGCCGAGCCGCTGTGGCGCGTGATCCCGTTTCGGCGGGCGCACCGCAGCGGCCGCGACCAGCTGGCGTTCCTGCCGGCGGCGCTCGAAATCGTCGAAACGCCGCCGTCGCCGATCGGTCGCGCCATCGGGGCCACGATCATCCTGATGTTCTGCGCGGCGCTCTTCTGGGCCTGGTGGGGCGCGATCGACATCGTCGCGTCGGCGACCGGGAAGATCGTGCCGAGCGGCCGCACCAAGGTTATCCAGCCGTTCGAGACCGGGGTGGTGCGTTCGATCCGGGTAGAGGACGGGCAGGCCGTCGCGGCCGGCGACGTGCTGATCGAGCTCGATCCGACCGTCAACGCCGCCGAACGCGACCGCCTGCGCGACGATCTCCTCGCCGAGCAGCTCAACATCGCGCGGCTGCGGGCGGCGCTCGCCGGCGGCGACGATCCCGCGGCGGGTTTCGCGCCGCCCGCCGGCGCCGACCCGGCGCTGACCCGCACCCAGCGGCAGCTGCTGCTCGACCAGGCGGCCGAGCACCGCGCCAAGATCGCAGCGCTCGACCGTCAGCAGGCGCAGAAGGAAGCCGAGCAGGTCACCTCCGCCGCCACGATCCACAAGATCGAGGCGATGATCCCGGTCATCCGGCAGCGCGTCGACATCCGCCGGACGCTGACGGAAAGCGGGCTCGGCTCGAAGCTGACCTATTTCGAGACCCTCCAGCAGCTGGTCGAGCAGCAGGAGGAGCTGGGCGTTCAGCGGAGCCGTCTGCGCGAGGCGGAGGCGGCCGCGGCGGCGATCGGCGAGACCCGCGCCCAGGCGGCGGCCGAATATCGGCATGGCCTCTCCGACGACCTCGCCAAGGCCGAGCAGAAGGCGAACGGGCTCGCCCAGGACCTGATCAAGGCCGAGCAGAGGACCAGGCTGCAGCTGCTGACCGCTCCCGTCGACGGCGTCGTGCAGCAGCTCGCGGTCCACACCGTCGGCGGCGTCGTCACGCCGGCGCAATCGCTGCTGGCGGTGGTGCCGAGCGACAGCCGGCTCGAAATCGAGGCCATGGTGTCGAACCGCGACATCGGTTTTGTCCACCCCGGGCAGGACGCCGAGATCAAGGTCGACACCTTCAACTTCACCCGCTACGGCCTCTTGCACGGCCGGGTCCTCAGCGTCTCGCAGGACGCCGTGATCCGCGACCGGCAGCCGGACCGGGCCGGCGACCGGGGGCCGGGGGCGGCGACCGACACCAGCGAGCCGAAGGGCCAGGAGCTGAGCTACAGCGCGCGCATCTCGCTCGACCGCGCGCGAATGCAGATCGACGGCCGGATGGTCAATCTGTCGCCCGGCATGGCGGTGACGGTCGAGATCAAGACCGGGTCGCGGATGATCCTGAGCTATCTGTTGTCGCCGCTGCTGCGCTACCGGCAGGAGGTCCTGCGCGAGCGGTGAAGCGGCGTTTCCAATGGCGGCGCGCGGCGCCGCCGGCAGACGATTAGGGGCGGCAAATGGCGAATGACGGGCTTACCCAGGACCGCCCGCAGAGCGCGGGCGCGACGTATTCCCAGGACAACCGGCTCCTCAGGATCGAGACGGCGCTGGGCAAGGACAAATTGCTGCTGACCCGGCTCAGCGGCGAGGCGGAGATTTCCAGGCCGTTCGCCTTCCGCGTCGCAATGCTGTCGCAGGATCAGGAAATCGCCCCAGAGAGCCTGATCGGCGGCAAGGTGACGATCTGGGTGCGCAACTACCGCGCCGGGGACGCGCCGATTTCCGGCATGGTGCGAAGCTTTTCGGCGGGATCGGTCGACGCCCGCGGGTGGCGCGACTATCACGCAGAAATCGTCCCATGGCTGTGGTTCCTGAGCTGCACCACCGACTGCCGCATCTTTCAGAACCTGACCTTGCCAAAGATTATCGAGACGATCTTTGCCGAGCACGGCTTTGCCGACTATGAGATGGGCGGGCTGATCGGTCGCTATAAGCCGCTCGACTTTTGCGTGCAGTATCGCGAAACGGCGCTCGATTTCATTTCTCGTTGGATGGAGGAGCTCGGCATTTTCTATTTCTTCCGACATGAGGCGGGTCGGCATGTGATGGTGCTCGGCGACCACAACGCCGCGTTCAAGCCGGTGATCGAAAAGGACGCGGTGTTCGGCAGCGGCAGCGGCGGCGACGTCACCGCGTGGCGCCACTCCTACGAATTCCGACCCGGCCGCTGCGCCCACAAGGACTTCGCCTTCAAGACCCCGTCGCAGGACCTGCTGACCAAGGAAGCGAGCCTGTTGAAGCTGCAGCGGGCGGATGCGCTGGAGGTTTACGATTACCCCGGCGGCTATACGCACAAGGATGACGGGAAGTCGCTGACGCGGCTGCGCATGGAGGAGATCGAGGCGCGCTACCATTCGGTAGCCGGGGAGAGCAGCTGCGCCAGCTTTTTCGCCGGCGGCAAGTTCACGCTGGTCAGGCACCATTTGAAATCGGAGGAGAACAAGGAGTACGTGCTGCACCGGGTCGAGCACCGGGCGAGCGACGATTCGCACATCAGCGCCAATGCGGCGCCGCCGGCCTACGAGAACGATTTCGACGCGTTCCCGGCGCCGACGCGGTTCCGCCCGCCGCGCCGCGCGCCCTGGCCCGTGGTCCAGGGGCCGCAGACCGCGACCGTCGTCGGCCCCCCCGGCGAGCCGATCCACACCGACAAATACGGGCGCGTGAAATTGCAGTTTCATTGGGACCGGCGCGGCGCGCGCGACGACAAGAGCTCGTGCTGGGTGCGGGTGTCGCAGAACTGGGCCGGCAAGGGGTGGGGCGGCGAGTTCATCCCGCATGTCGGCCACGAGGTCGTGGTGTCGTTCCTGGAGGGCGACCCGGACATGCCGATGGTGACGGGTCGCGTCTACAATGCCGAGAACATGCCGGCGATCGCCCTTCCCGCCGACAAGACGCAGTGCTCGATCCAGGACCACAGCGGCAATTCGATCCTGATGGAAGGCAAGTCCGGCGCTCAGGATATCCGCATCAATGCCGTCAAGGACATGAACTTTACCGTCAAGAACGATTACAATGAGACTGTAAAGTCCGGCAACCGCAAGATCGATGTCGTTGCCGGCACGCATACCGAGACGATAAAGGGCGACACGAAAATCACCGTCAGCTCGGGCCTATATGCCCATTTCGTCGCCGCCAACGAAGCCGAGCGCGTCTCGCAGGGGCGCAACGTGCTCGCCTCCACCAAGGCCAATATCTATCTGCAGGCGGCCACCGATGTGACCTTGCACGTGGGCGCCAGCACGCTGTTCATGGACAGCGACGGCAATATCACGTTGCAAGGCGCCAAGCTTCGCATCGAGGGGACGGCATCGATCGATATGGTTGCCCCGACGGTGCGGATCAACGGAACCACCTCGCTGGAGCTGACCGGCGCGACTGTTACCGCACAGGCGACCGGAACCCTCAACGTCAAGGGCGCATTGGTCAAAATTAATTAAGGGGAGACTCCTTTGCTGGAGCGGTTTTCTATCCGGTCGCACCGCCGGATCGAGATTGCTTCGCTTCGCTCGCAATGACAGAAATTTCTCCGTGTCATTGCGAGGAGCGCAGCGACGAAGCAATCTCGATACCACGCGAGCCCACCCGATCGGAAATTGCGCAAAATCGGCAAATCGGAAATCACCATGCCGCTGACCGAGTTCTTCAACGAGCAATTATCCGGGCTGAGGGCGTTCCTCGAGGAGCCGGGTCAAGTCGTCCGCATCGTTCGCGTCGATCAGGAATTGCGCAGCGTTCTGCTCAAAATGCTGATCGGTCTGGATCAGGAGCAGGATTTCCCGCATTTGCTGATCGGCCACGATGATCCCTTTACTGATCCGGTTGCATGGTTCGGCGGAATGCAGGACGCGTTGGAGGCGCATTGCGCCGCCTATGCCGCGGACCTCGAAGCCGCCGGCATCGACACCGGCAATCCCGCCAAAGACCCATCCGCGCGAGGACCCTGGCCGTTTCTGTTGCGCGCCGAGCGTTTTACGGACGCATTGCCCGACAATGCCGGCGCGCTCGTGTTCCTGCTCGAGCCCGAGCGGGTCGACGACGCGGCGGGCTTCGCGCGCTCGATCGCCTTCCTGGCTGATCAAACCCGCAGCCGGTGGCTGAAGTTCATCGTGCTGGAAGAACGGCTCACGCCGCGGCTCGACCGGCTTGCCGCCGACCACCCCAAGCTCGGCCTGCAAATTTTTTGGTGCTCGCCGGAGGAGCTCGAGCATCGGCTCGATGAGGCACTGGCGCGCCCGCAGCAATCTTCGGCAGCCGAGGCCCGGCGCACGCTGGCCATGGCCGCCGCTGTTGCTTGCGCCAACAAGGACTACGCCAAGGCCGAGGCGCTGCAGCGCCAGCTTCTCGATTCTGCGATATCCGGCAGCGCGCCGATCGAGCAGGCGATCGCGGCGTATGGGCTGGGCAATACTTTGCTTGCCGCCGGTCAGGCCGAGCCGGCGGCGGAGATGTTCATGCAGGCCTGCCGGATCTGCTCCGAGCACAAGCTCAACGAGCTGGCGCCGACGGTCTATACCAATCTGGGCGTCTCGCTGCACCGGCTCGGCAATTTCGACCAGGCCTTCGCAGCACTGCGGGTCGGCAGCAATTTCTTCCGCGCGCAGGGAAACCGGCCGGGCGAGGCTTTTGTCTGCGACAACCTCGCCCTGATCCACCAGGAGCTCGGCCGGCCGGCGGAGGCGGCGCGGGTCTGGCGCTACGCGCTTCATCTCTACGAAGGCATCGCCAACCCTGCGATGGCGGACGTGCGCGAGGCCGGGCGCGCCGACATCCTGGCCAAGCTGGCCCGCCTGGGGAGCCCGGACAGTGCCGCTTGACCCGACTGCCGTGGGTCGAGCCATCGCGCACGGCGCCGGCGACGCCGAGGCCGCAGCCCAGGCATCGAGCCAGCATAGTGCTACCGACGTGTGGACCCACGCCAGCGCCGGCTACGGCCATCAAGGCTCGGCCGATTTGCTCGACCTGCCGCAGAGCGGCTCGAGCTCGACGCCGCTCTGCGACATCCCCGGAGCGCTGCGGATGCAGGCCGGCGACCTCAGCGGCGCCGTGGCCGAAATCGGCAAGGCGAACGGCGCCCTGGCGACGACCGGGGCCGTGTTCGGCGCGTTGACCGCGGCCGAGCAGATGGTGTCGACGGTTGTGTCGGCCATTCCCTTCCCGGCATTTCCCGCCGTCCGGGTGGCCGATTTCGATGTAGGCCTGCCGCACGCCCACAGCCATCCGCCGAACCTCGTGCCGCCGGCGCCGCCGATACCGCTGCCGAGCACCGGGCCGGTGATCCCGATCCCCTATGTCTCGGGGGCGGCGACGGTGCTGATCAACGGCATGCCGGCGGGCCGCTGCGGCGACATCGGCATGGGCATCTGGTGCGGCGGCTACTTTCCGATGTTCGAGATCTTTCTCGGGTCCTCCTCGGTCTGGATCGAGGGGATGCGGGCGGCCCGGATCGGCGTCGACATCACCAAGCACTGCACCTTCTCCACCCCAAAGCCGAGCGACCCGCCGCTGGGGCCGATGATCGGCATGACCGTTTCGGCGAGCCCGAACGTCATCATCGGCGGCGTGCCGATGCCGTCGCTGACCGCGATGGCGCTCGGCGCGGCGATGAAAGCGGCGTTCAAGGGTCTGGGCAGGCTCGCGCGCCTGCTGATGCCGGCCGGAGAAGCCGGCGAACGGGCGATCAGCCGCTCGACGGCCGCCTTCAGCAGAAACGCCCGCTTCAAGTTCTCCGAGCTTCCGGGCGGCGCGAAGCGGCTCGTTCGCGAGCTCGCCGCGCACGGCGAAGCCGGGGCCGGGGCGGGGGTTCGGGTGACCGATCTGAGGCTTGCCTCGGAGTTCCTCAACAAGGAGGTCGCCGTCGTCCAGCACAGCGTCTCCGGCGAGCTTCGCGTCGTCCTCGGGTCGGAGGTCGGGTGCAAGTGCCGGGCGGAAGAGGAATTCCTGGTCCACACCCATCCGGTCTATGCGACCGAGGAGGGACACCTGGCCAAGGACATTCGCAACGGCACCGACGCCACCGAGGCGGTCGTCGATTGGGGCGGAAACGTCACCCATTTCGACAAGAACGGCATTATCCCCAATCCTGCCGCGAGCCCGATCAACGACCACGGCTACATCGTAGGCCATCCCAGATAGCCAGCCATCCCAGATAGCCGGCCATCCCAGATAGGAGGAAGATTTGCGGCGGATCCCGACCTGCCCGTTCTGCGGGCGCATAGTCCTGGGGCTCAAGGGCCAGGACGTCGTGCTCGACACTTTTTTCCTTGGCGGCGAGGACGCCGATCGTCGGCTGGTGCGCGACGGCCTCTATGGCGATTGCCATGTCTTTTGCCTGGAGCAATCCGATTGCGGGCCGATCTGGGCGGATCGAATCCTGAGGAACTTTCGCGACGTGAGGAATTTTGCAGTGGCCGAAGCGGCCCCGCCATTCCATCTCCTGAGAAACCCCAACCTTCCGGAAAGCGTGATGATCTCCGCCCTCGGCGGCTATCTCGTGGTTGCGGACAATGAGCTTGCCGGGCGCGTCGAGCGCGACGCCGACTGGCTGTTCCCGGTCGACAGCTTTTTTGAAGCATTCCTTACCAAAGAAAATCAAGAGGCGATCGGGCTCGCCGTCATGCAAAGGCTTTCCGGGGCGGAGCATGAAGGTTCCCTGAAATCTCTTCTTGAAGTCCTGGAGATCGCCGCGGTTTTGAAAGATCCAGGGGCGATCGAGGACGGCGCCTTCGCCTACCGGCGCCAGGGCCGGGGGGCCGGCCGGCCGGATCTCGTCCGCATCGACATGCAATACAAATGCGCGATCCCCGGCGTCCTGACGCGGGCGCTGAGCGCCTGAGCCCTGACGCCGGCCGCCGTCGACAAGCCGCTCGCCGCCCCCGCCCTGGTCGATTATGATCGCCCGATGACGACCGATCGCGCCCCCCGCCTGCGTTACCGACTGGGCCTCAACCAACCCCAGGGCAGCCCCACCGTCAGGCGGCTCGGCGAGATGGCCGCGGCGATCGGCCGGGAAACCGACGGCGAATTCGCGGTCGAGGTGTTTCCCGAGAGCCGGCTCGGCCCCGACCCGCAGATGCTCGCCGACATGCGTTCGGGCGCGCTCGAATTCTTTGTCGCCGGCGCGACCCTGGGCGGGCTGGCGCCGACCAGCCCGTTGCCGCTGCTGCCGTTCGCGTTCAGGGATTCGAAGGCGGTGTTCGCCGCCCTCGACGGCGGGCTCGGCGACCGGATCCGCGCCGAATTGGCGCAGCACGGCATCCACGCCTTCCGACACGGCCTGCAGAACGGGTTTCACCACCTGACCACCAGCGCGAAGCCGATCCGCAGCGCCGACGATCTGGCCGGGGTCAGGATCCGCACCCCGGGCGGCGAGATCGCCACCGATTTCTTCAAGGCGTTTGGCGCCGAGGCCGGGTATGTCCCGTTCAACCGCATGTACGATGCGCTGAAGGCGCGCGAGTTCGACGGCCAGAGCGACCCCTTGGGCGTCGTGCTGTCGCTGAAGCTGTACGAGGTGCAGGCCTGCCTCAGCCTGACCAGCCATTGGTGGTCGGGGTTCACGCTCCTCGCCAACGCCGCGGCGTGGGCCGCCCTGCCCAGCGAAATTCAGCTTGTGGTCGAGCGCAACGCCGAGAAATTCGCCCTCCTCCAGCGCCAGGACATCGAGCAGGTCAACGCCGCCGGCGCCGCGGAGCTGGCGCGCCTCGGGATGCAGGTCGTCACCGCCGACACCGCCAGCTTCCGCGCCCGGCTCGGCCCCTTCTACGCGCGCTGGCGGGCGAAGGCCGGACCGGCGACGTGGCAGCTCCTCGAAAGCTATGCCGGAGAGATCAGCGGCTGATGCCCGCCGACGCCTTCCGCCTCGACGGTAAGACCGCGCTTGTCACCGGCGCCGGGCGCGGGATCGGCCGCGCTGTGGCCGTGGCGTTGGCCGCCGCCGGGGCCGAGCTGGCGCTGGTCAGCCGCACCCGGAAGGAGCTCGACGAGGTCGCCCGCGAGATCGAGAAGGGCGGCGGCAAGGCGCGGGCGCTGCCCTTCGACGTGACCGACACCGCGGCGATGCGTTCCGCCATCGCCGGCCTCGGCCGGCTCGATATCCTGGTCAACAACGCCGGCCTCAACCGGCCGCAGCCCTTTCTCGAAGTCGACGAGGAGACCCTCGACCGGCTGCTGACCCTCAATGTCCGGGCGGCGTTTCTGGTCGCGCAGGCGGCGGCGCGGCTGATGGTCGCCCCAAATGGCGCAAAGGCCGGCGGCGGCGTCATCGTCAACATGTCCTCGCAGATGGGGCATGTCGGCTCCGACCTCGACCGCACCGTCTACGTGATGACCAAGCACGCGGTCGAGGGGTTGACCAAGGCGATGGCGGTCGAGCTCGCGCCCAAGGGCGTGCGCGTCGTCTCGATCGCGCCGACCTTCGTCACGACGCCGCTGACCAAGCCGTTCTTCGACGACCCGGCGTTCAGGAAATGGGTGCTCGACCGCATCCCGTTGGGCCGTCTCGGCACGGTCGAGGAGGTGGCGACGCGGTTGTCTTCCTCGCGTCGCCCGCCGCCGCCTCGTCACCGGCTCGAGCCTCCTCGCCGACGGCGGCTGGACGGCTTGGTGAGCCCATGCGCCGGCGCGAGTTGATGCTGCTGGTGGCCGCGGCGATGGCCTGCGCGCGTACACTTCGCGCGCAGCAGAAGGAGATGCCGGTTATCGGCTACCTTGCCACCGGCTCCCCCGACCCAACTGCGCCGAATGTGGCGGCGTTCCGCCGGGGACTGAGGGAAGCCGGCTGGGTCGAGGGACAAAACCTGGCCATCGAATACCGCGGAGCGGAGGGCCACTATGATCGGCTGCCGGCGTTGGCCGCCGACCTCGTCGGCCGCAAGGTCGACGTGATCGCAACAGCCAGCGTCCCTTCGGCACGAGCGGCGAAAAGCGCGACCTCGACGATCCCGATCGTCTTTGCCCTCGGCACCGACCCGGTAGGGGACGGCTTGGTCGCCAGCCTTGCGCGGCCGGGCGGCAACCTCACGGGCGTGACATACATGATGACCGAGCTGGTGCCGAAGCGCCTCGATCTGCTGTCCGAGCTGGTTCCACAAGCCAGGGTGATCGCCCTGCTCGTGAACCCGAAAAATCCGAACGCCGAGCGCACGATGCAAGACGCGCAGGAAGCGGCACGGGCGAAGGGGGTGCAGCTCCCTATTCTGAAGGCCGGCGCCGAAAACGAGATCGACGCCGCCTTCGCCGCCTTCGTCCAGCTGCACGCCGGCGCGCTTCTGGTCGGCAACGACCCATTTTTCAACAGCCGGCGAGAGCAGCTCGTCGCGCTGGCATCACACCGTTCCGTTCCGGCGATTTATGAGCATCGTGAATACGTCGCGGCCGGCGGCCTGATCAGCTATGGAACGAGCCTCGCGGCTGCCAATCGCCAGGCCGGCATTTACGCCGGAAGGATCCTCAAGGGCGCCAAGCCGGCTGATCTGCCGGTCCAACAGCCGACCACTTTCGAGCTGGTCGTCAACCTCAACACCGCCAAGGCGCTCGGCCTAACCGTCCCGCCATCGATCCTCGCCCGCGCCACTGAGGTCATCGAATAGGAGGAGCTCATGCCTCGGCACATCAAACGGGCGGCGCTTGCCGGTCAACAGGACGAAGCCGACGCCAAGACCCGCGCCACGGTCGAGAGCATCATCGCCGACGTGGCCAAGCGCGGCGAGGCGGCGGTGCGCGAATTCTCCGAGCGCTTCGACAACTGGTCGCCGCCGAGCTTTCGCCTGTCCGCCGCCGAGATCGCCGCGCTCGTCGCCAAAGTCGCGCCGCAAACGATCGACGACATCAAGTTCGCACAGGCGCAGATCCGCAATTTCGCCGAGATCCAGCGCGCCGCGCTCAAGGATGTCGAGGTCGAGACCCTGCCCGGAGTGATCCTCGGCCACCGGCACATCCCGGTCGGCCGGGTCGGCTGCTATGTGCCGGGCGGGCGCTATCCGATGGTCGCCTCGGCGCACATGTCGATCGTCACCGCCAAGGTCGCCGGGGTCGGACATATCGCCGCCTGCACCCCGCCGAACCGGGGCGGGCCGCATCCCGAGACGATCGCGGCGATGCATCTGGGCGGCGCCGACGAGATACATGTTTTGGGCGGGGTCCAGGCGGTGGCGGCGATGGCGCTCGGCGCCGCCGGCTTCGCGCCCGTGGACATGCTGGTCGGCCCGGGCAACGCCTATGTCGCCGAAGCCAAGCGCCAGCTTTACGGCCGGGTCGGCATCGACCTCTTCGCCGGCCCGACCGAGATCCTGGTGATCGCCGACGACAGCGCCGACGCCGAGATGTGCGCGACCGACCTCTTGGGCCAGGCCGAGCACGGACCCTCGTCGCCGGCGATCCTGTTGACCACCTCGCAAGAGCTCGCCCGCGACACCCTGGGCGAGGTCGCCCGCCAGCTCGGCGTGCTGCCGACCGCCGATGTCGCCGGCGTCGCCTGGCGCGACTAGGGCGAAGTGATCCTCTGCGCCGACGACGGCGAGATGGCCGCCGAGGCCGACCGCATCGCCGCCGAGCACGTCGAGGTCTCTGACCCGCGAGCCGCGCGCCTGGCTCGACCGGCTGCAGAATTACGGCGCCCTCTTTCTCGGCCCGCAGACCAACGTCGCCTACGGCGACAAGGTGATCGGCACCAACCATACGCTGCCGACCAAGGGCGCGGCCCGCTACACCGGCGGCCTCTGGGTCGGCAAGTTCCTGAAAACATGCACCTACCAGGAGGTCAAGACCGCGGAAGCCAGCGTCATGGTCGGCGAATATTGCAGCCGTCTGTGCGCGATCGAGCGCTTCTGGGGGCACAAGGAGCAGGCCGACCTGCGCGTCCGCCGCTACGGCGGCAAAAACGCGGCGGAGTGATCCTTGCACCGTGCTTCATAAGAACCATCCCGGCGCAGGCCGGGACCCATTTCCGCCATGGGCGCCGGCCTTCGCCGGCGTGGACGAGAAGTGATGGCAAGCAAACCGGCGGCTATCCGCCGTCCGCCGCTTGCACCCCGAATTGTAACGCGTTACATAGGGGCTGCGTCAAGGCATGGAGGAACGAATGGCGGAGGCTGCGGCGCGGATGAGGACGATGCGCGCGCGGCGCCGGCAGCGGGGCTTGCGGGAATTGCGCCTGGTCGTGCCGGATGCGCGCTCCCAAGCCGTGCGCGACCGAGTCGCGGCGCAGGTTGCAAGGCTGAACCCCGACAGCGAACGCGACGCGCTCCTGTGGATCGAGGCTGTATCCGAATTCGATGCCGATGACCCGCGGTGACCTGGTGATCGTCGCCGCGCCCGGCGATTACGGGAAGCCGCGGCCGGCGGTCATAGTGCAGTCGGATGCGATCCCGGAGAGCCATGGTTCGATCGTGATTTGCCAGACGACCTCCGATCTGGTGGAGGCGGATTTCCGGATCACGATCGAGCCCGGGCCGGAAACCGGACTGCGCCTGCGATCTCAGGTGATGGCCGACAAGCCGGTCACAATCCGGCGGGAACGGATCGGGCAGCGGATCGGGCGCCTCGGAGCGAATGACATCGCGCGGCTCAATGTGGCGCTGGCCTTTGTCATGGGGCTTGCGGATTGAGCCCGCGTCGACGGCATGTCGCCGTCCAGGCGCAACAAAACCGGCCGGGCGCGGAGCCCGGCCGATGGCGATTTGTCGTCGCTGCGCCGCAGGTCAGTCGCGGCGGGTGCCGAGCAGCTGCATCAGCAGCATGAAGAGGTTGATGAAGTCGAGGTAGAGGCGCAGCGCCCCCATGATCGACTTTTTGCCGGCCGTCTCGGCATCGTCGGCCGCGTAGTACATCTCCTTGATCTGCTGCGTGTCCCACGCGGTCAGGCCGGTGAAGACCAGGACGCCGATCACCGAGATCGCGAACTGCAGCGCGCTCGAGGCGATGAACATGTTGACCACCGACGCGATGATGACGCCGATCAGCCCCATGAACAGAAACGAGCCGAACTGCGACAGGTCGCGCCGCGTCGTATAGCCGTAGAGGCTCATCGCGCCGAAGGTGCCGGCGGTGATGAAGAACACCCGCGCGATGCTGGTCCCGGTGAACACCAGGAAGACCGAGGCCAAGGACAGCCCCATCAGCCCGGAATAGAGCCAGAACACCATCTGCAAGGTGCTGGCGGTCATGCGGTTGATGCCGAAGCTCATCAGCATGACGAGCCCCAGCGGCGCCAGGATCACCAGCCAGATCAGCGGCGTGTGGGCAATCCGCTCATAAAAGCCGGTCGTGTAGCCGACATAGGCGACGATGCCGGTCAGCGCGAGCCCCGACGCCATGTAGTTGTAGATGCGGAGCATGTAGTCCCGAAGGCCGACATCGATGCCGACCTGGGCGTCCGCCGGCCGCACCGTCCAGCGGGGCTGCGAACCTAACGCCATAGACCCCCTCCAAAGAGAGAAGCGAGAAGCGAGGGAGATTCCTCGCGGGTGGGATATTGGCACAAAACACGATCTTTTCAATAAGCTGAAAGATATCTGACGCCGATTGCCTTTGGCGTTCATCGTGACGTTTCGGAGTTGCGCCGAACGAGAGGATGCGAGCTGCGCTCGCGCCGCAGGGCTACTCGTTCCTCAGATAGGGCGCCGCCTTGGCCCCGAGCGCGCGCCAGGTCCCGGCAAAGCCGAGCGCCAGGGTCAACAGAACCGCCGGCGCCAGGGTCCACAGCAGCGGCCCCGGCAGAAACGCCCACTCGGTCCGCATCAGCCGGGTCACCAGAAAATAGGCGGCGACGACGCCGACCGCCCCGGCGACCAGCGCCGAGAACGCGCCCAAGAGGCCGTGCTCGATCAGGAAGACGCCGGCGACCGCGCCTCGCGTGGCCCCCAGCACCTTCAGCACGACGGCCTCGTAGACGCGGCGATGATGCCCGGCCGCGACCGCCCCGCCCAGCACCAGAACGCCCGCCGCCAGGGTGACCAGAGCGGTCAGGCGAACCGCGGCGGCGATCATGCCGACGATCCGGTCGACCGCCGCGAGCGCCTCGCGCACATGGATCGCCGACACGTTCGGGAAGCGCTCGGTCACCCGGCGCACCAGCGCCTCCTCCTCGGCCGGCGGCAGGTAGACCGCGGCGAGGTGGGTCTGCGGGGCCTTTTCGAGCGCGCCCGGGGCGAACACCATCGCAAAGTTGACGCCGAGCCGCTCCCAATCGATCGAACGCAGATTGGCGATGCGGGCGGTGATCTCGCGGCCGAGGAGGTCGACGCTGAGCGTGTCGCCGACCTTGAGCCCCATCCCGCGCGCCAGGGCGGCGTCGAAGGAGACCAGCGGCGGGCCCTGATAGTCGGGCGGCCACCACGCGCCGGCGGCAAGCTCCGAGCCGCGCGGCATGCCCGCCGAATAGGTCAGGCCGCGATCGCTGCGCAGCGCCCATTGCGCCTCCGGGGACACCGTCGCCGCCTCCGCCGGAACCCCGTTCAGCCGGGTGATCCGGCCGCGCATCATCGGCGCCTCTTCGAAGCGCGCGCCGGGCAGGCTGTTGACGACGCCCTCGAACCCGGCGAGCTGGTCGGGCTGGATGTCGATGAAGAAGAAGGCCGGCGCCTCGGCCGGGAGCCGGGTCTCGATCTCGCGGGCGAGGTTGCCTTCGACCAGCGCGATGATCACCAGCACGCTGAGCCCGATCCCGAGCGAGAGCACGATCTGCGCGGTCTGCGCGCCCGGCCGATAGAGGTTGGCGAGCGCCAGGCGCAGCAGCGCGTGGCGCGGCCGGCCGATCTTCGCCGCGGCCAGCACGATCGCCGCCCCCGCCGCGCGGAACAACGCAAAAGCCGCGGCGGCGCCGCCGACAAACCAGAATGCGATGCCGCGGTCCTGCGCGCTCGCCACCGCCAGGGCGGCCAGCGCCAGCCCGAACGCCGCCGTCGCGGCGAGCGCGGGCAGCGGGACCCGCCGCCGCGCCGGCTCGACGGCGGCGCGAAACAGCGCGGCGGCGGAAACCCGGCCGACCGCGGCCAGCGGCCACAGCGAGAACGCCAAGGTCGTCAAGAGGCCGAACAGCGCCGCCAGGGCGAGCGGCCGGGGATAGGGGCCGAGGCCGAGGGAGACCGGCAGCACGCCGGCGAGGAACGGGGCCGCCGCGACCGGGGCCAGCGCGCCCAGCGCCAGCGCGGCGGCGATGCCGACCACGGCGAGCGCCAGGATCTGGGCGAGATAGGCCGCGAAGATCAGCCGGGTCGGCGCGCCCAGGCATTTCAAGGCGGCGATCGTCGCGGTCTTGCCGGCGATGTAGCCGGCGACGGCGTTGCCGATGCCGACGCCGCCGACCAAGAGCGCGGTCAGGCCGACCAGGCTGAGGAACATCGCCACCCGGTCGATCAGCCGCTGCAGGCCCGGCGAGGCCTCGCCAAAGCTGCGGATGCGCCAGCCCGGGTCGGCGAAGGCGGCGCGCGCCGCCGCGACCCAGGCGCTCGGTGTCGGCCCCGGACGGAAGCCGCAGCCGGTAATGATAGGCGACCAGCGCGCCGGGCCGGATCAGCCCGGTCTCGGCGAGCGCGTCGGCCGCGACCATGACGCGGGGGCCGAAGATCAGCCCGCCGGCGACGGCGTCGGGCTCGTGCGAGATCGCGGCGCGGACCTGCAGCACCGCCTCGCCGATCTTGACCTCGCCGCCGATGGCGAGGCCGAGGCGGGTCAGGATCGCCGGGTCGACGACGGCCCCGAACCTGCCGTCCCGGCGGCCGAGCGCGGCGTCGAGGGTCATCGCCGGCGTCAGCGCGACCGCGCCGTAGAGCGGATAGGCGCGATCGACCGCCTTCAGCTCGATCAGGCTGCGCCTTGTGCCGTCGGGGGTGCGCGCCATGGCCCGCATCGAGGCGATCTCGGAGACCGTTCCGCTGCGCGCCAGAAAGGCGCGCTCGGCGTCGCCGGCCGGGCGGTAGGCGCGCTGCGCCTCGGCGTCGCCGCCGAGCAGGTCGCGGGCGTCGGCCTTGATCCCGGCCGCGACCGAGGCGGCGAGCGAGCCGATCGCGGCGATCGCGGCCACCCCGAGCACGATGCAGGCGAGGAACACCCGCAGGCCGCGGACGCCGCCGCGCAGCTCGCGCCGCGCGAGACGCAGGGCATAAAGGAGGGAGGCCGCCGCCATTGCTGCGCCGCGGCGCAAGCCCCCGCCCCTGCCCTCGCCCGCGGCCGGGACCGGCGTCGGCGTGAGGGCGGCCGGGGGCCGGCCGCTCACAGCGCGCGCCGCACCGGGTCGGGCCGCGCCGGCAGGGTGCGGCGGTCGTTGACGACCCGGCCATCCGACAGGCTGACCCGCCGCCCGCAGCGCTCGGCGAGGCTCTCGTCGTGGGTGATCAGCAGCAATGTCGCGCCGTGCCGCTGCTGTTGCTCGAACAGGCAATCGATGACGAGGCGGCCGGTGGCCCCGTCGAGGTTTCCGGTCGGCTCGTCGGCAAGCAGGATCTTGGGTCTGGCGACGAAGGCGCGGGCGATGGCGACCCGCTGCTGCTCGCCGCCGGAGAGCTGGCCCGGATAATGCGCCAGCCGGTGGTCGAGCCCGACTTCGGCCAGACCCTGCGCCGCGGCGGCGAAAGCATCGCGCCGGCCGCCGAGCTCCAACGGGATCGCGACGTTTTCAAGCGCGGTCATCGTCGGGATCAGGTGAAAGGCCTGGAACACGATGCCGATCGCGCGCCGCCGCAGCCGGGCCAGCGCGTCCTCGCCGAGCCCGCCGAGGTCGCGCCCGTCGATCCGCACCCGCCCGGCGCTCGGCCGCTCCAGGCCGCCCAGCACCATCATCAAGGTCGATTTGCCGGAGCCCGACGGGCCGACCAGGGCCACGGTCTCGCCGGCCCCGATCGCCAGCGAGACGCCGCGCAGGATGTTGACGGGCCCGGCGGCGCTCCCCAGTGTTAGATGAACGTCCTCCAGCATCGCGAGCGGGCCGCCGGAATGAAGCGAGCTCATCATCTTCCGTTCATGCCACGGGGAGCGGCGCAGCCGGGCGGCCGGCGCAATCCTCGACGATATGGCGCGCAATATCGCCGTTTCAACGCGATGCGCGGCCTCGCCGCGGCGACTGCTGCGGCCTGCTCCTGGCCGCGGCGCCGGCGGCAGCGCGCGCGCCGGTGATCCTCGATTTCGGCGACAGCATCACCGCCGGCTACGGCCTGCCGCCGGGCGAAGCGTTCCCGGCGCGGCTGGAGGCGTGGCTGCGCCAGCGCGGGATCGCGGCGCGCGTCGTCAACGCCGGGGTCTCGGGCGACACCACGGCCGGCGGGCTGGCGCGGCTCGACTGGGCGCTCGCCGACAAGCCCGACCTCGTTATCCTGGCGCTCGGGGCCAACGACGCGCTGCGCGGCATCGACCCGGCGGCGGTGCGCGACAACCTCGACAAGATCATGCAAAAGATCGAGGCTGCGGGCGCGAAGATCCTGCTCCTCGGCATGCTCGCGCCGCCGAACTGGGGCGAGGAGTATCAGAACGCCTTCGATCGGATCTTCCCCGATTTGGCGCGCGCCCATCACGCGCCGCTCTATTCGTTCTTTCTCGAGGGGGTTGCGATGAAGCCTGAGCTCAATCAGCCGGATGGCCTGCATCCGAACGAGCGCGGCGTCGCGGTGCTGGTCGACCGCATCGCGCCGATCGTCGCCCGCCTTGTCGAAGGGCGAGTCGTCATGAGCGCGCGGTTCGCCTCGGCCGCGGCCGCCGGCGACCCGGCGACGCTCGCCGCCCGCTGCATCGCCGGGCTCGCCCCGGTCGAGGGCGCCAACCTCGGCATCCTCTATGCGACCGAGCCCGCCGCCGCGGCGCTGCCGCAGCTGGTCGACGCGCTTGCCGCGCATACCGGGGTTCGCTCCTGGGTCGGCGGGGTCGGGCTCGGCGTCTGCTCGGCCGCTGCCGAGGTGTTCGACGAGCCCGCCGCCGTGGTCATGACGGCGGCGCTGCCGCCCGACGATTTTCGCATCTTCGCCGCCACCGGCGATCCGGGCTCGGACCTGCCGCGCCGGCACGCCGCCTGGATCGAAGCCTCGCAGCCGGCCCTGGCGCTGGTTCATGCCGACCCGCGCTGCCCCGATTTGACCAAGGCCGCGGTCGACACCGCCGGGGCGAGCGGCGCGTTCCTGGTCGGCGGCCTGGTCTCGCACCGCTGCGAGAGCCCGCTCGTCGCCCGCACGCCGGGCGAGGACGGCCTCGGCGGCAACGGGGTGTCGGGGCTGATGCTGGCCCCGGGGGTCGCGGTCGCCACCGCGCTGACCCAGGGCTGCTCGCCGATCGGGCCGGTGCGCCGCATCGACGAGGCGCGCGACAATGTCGTGATGACGATCGACGGGCGCCCGGCGCTGTCGGTCTTCATCGAGGACATCGGGCCGGTCCTGGCGACCGATATGCGGCGCGTCGGCGGGCTGATCTTCGCCGGGCTGCCGGTCGCCGGCTCCGACACCGGCGACTATCTGGTGCGCAATCTCCTGGCGATCGACCCCGGCCGCGGCTGGATCGTGCTCGGCGCCGAGGTCGCGGCCGGCGATTCGATCCTGTTCTGCCGCCGCGACCCGGACAGCGCGCGCGCCGACATGGCGCGCATGGTCCGCCAGCTCGCCGGCCGCCTCGACGGGCCGCCCAAGGCCGGGGTCTATGTCAGCTGCGTCGCCCGCGGCGCCGCCCTCTTCGGCGAGCCCGGGGTCGAGACCGGGCTCATTCGCGAGAGCCTCGGCGATTTCCCGCTGATCGGCTTTTTCGCCAATGGCGAGATCTCGCGCGACCGGCTGTACGGTCATACCGGCGTGCTGACTCTGTTCACGTGACCGCATGCTGCGCCTGTTCGTCGGCATCGGCTTTCCGCCGGAGCTGAAATTGCAGCTGTCGTTGCTGTGCTCGGGCGTCACCGGCGCGAAATGGGTCGACCCCGGCAATTTCCACCTGACCCTGCGCTTCATCGGCGAGATCGCCGAGGATACGACGGCCGATGTCGACGACGCGCTGTCGCGGCTGCGCGCCCGGCCGTTTGCGCTGCGGCTCGCCGGCGCCGGGGTGTTCGGCGACAAGCCGCGCCAGCTCTGGGTCGGGGCCGAGCGCAGCCCCGAGCTCGCCGCGCTGCGCGACAGGATCGAGCAGGCGCTGATCCGGGCCGGGTTGCCGCCGGAGCCGCGCCGGTTTTCGCCGCACGTGACCCTGGCGCGGTTCAAGCACCCGGCGCTCGACCAGCTGCAGGACTTTCTAGCGCTTCATGCCGGGTTTCGCGCCGACCCGCTGCCGGTCGAAAAGTTCAGCCTGATCGCCAGCTTTCGGACCAAGGCCGGCTCGGTCTACGAGGAGCAGGCCGACTATCCGCTGCGCCATTAGAATTTGTCATTGCGAGGAGCGCATCGCGCGACGAAGCAATCTCGATGGTGTGAGCGATGTCGGCCCGAGATTGCTTCGCGGAGCCTGTCCTCGGGCGGCGTCTCGCGCCGACCCGTGGGCTCGCAATGACAATCTCTTATGATGCGCCAATTCGGTTATGGGGAGGAGGCGATGGCCTATTGGCTGTTGAAATCGGAGCCGTCGAGCTATTCCTGGGAACGGCTCGTCGCCGACGGCCGGACCCATTGGGACGGGGTGCGCAACGCCCAGGCGCTCAACAATCTGCGGGCGATGAAGCTCGGCGACCGCGCCTTTTTCTATCACTCGAACGAGGGCCGCGAGGTGGTCGGCGTCGCCGAGGTGGTCAAGACCTTCTACCCGGACCCCGCCGACCACAGCGGCAAGCTCGGCATGGTCGACATCAAATCCGTCATGCCGGTCGCCCAGCCGGTCAGCCTCGCCGCGATGAAGGCCGCTCCCGACCTCGCCGGGATGTCGCTGCTGCGCCAGTCGCGGCTTTCGGTGTGCCCGGTCACCGATCGCGAATGGGCGGTGGTGTGCGCGATGGCCGGGGTTCCGGCCTGAGCGGCCGCGCCATGCTCGACGATACGATCACCTATCTCGAAATGCTGGCGCGGCCGGCCGGTCGGCGCGTCCCGGCGCCGCTCGACAAGCTGGCGTTGATGCAGGTCGAGGACTGCCCGGTCGCGTTCTACCGCTACCTCTACAACACGGTCGGCGAGCCGTGGCTGTGGTACGAGCGCCGCCTCGTCGACGACAGGGCGCTCTCCGCCCTGATCGCCAGGCCGACGGTCGAGGTCTTCGCGCTCTACGTGCGCGGCGCGCCGGCCGGCTTTTTCGAGCTCGACGCCGCCGCCCGGCGCGAGACCAAGCTGTGCTATTTCGGCCTCCTCCCCGATTTCATTGGCCGCGGGCTCGGCCCCTACCTGTTGCAGGCGGCGATCGACCGGGCCTGGACGGCGCGGCCGATCGACCGCTTTTGGCTGCACACCTCGACCTGGGACCACCCCAAGGCGCTGGCCACCTATCAGCGCGCGGGCTTTGTCGTCTATGCCCGGCGCCCGGTCTCGTTCGAGGACCCGCGCCGGCTCGGGATCCTGCCGCGCACGCTCTCGCACCGGCTGCTGCCGCCGCTCGAGGATGAGTAGCAACGTGCGCTTGTGCGCCGGACGAGCGCTTCCGACGGCGCACCTTGGACAGAGATCGGGGACCCGCCTTGGGTCGTCATATCAGCTTGGATCAGGAGCGTGAAATGAAAAGACTAGCCACTATTTCGGGTCTCGCTGTGGTATTCGCGACGACAATCGCCGTGGGCAGCGCCGAGGCCGTCGTTTACTGCAAAAGCGTCGGGGTCCCCAAAGGATGCGTTGCCCGCCCGCATGCCGGCGTCGGCGCGCCTGGCGTCGGCGCGCGACCGGGCGTGGGAGCCGGCGCGGCAGGCGTCGGCGTCGCGCCCGGTGTTGGAGTTGGCGCGCCGGGTGCGGGCGTCAATGCCGGCGGGCCGGTGAACCGGCGCGGACCGCGATAGCGAATTGCACGGGCGTTGCGGTCTTGGCGTCGGTTGCGGCGGCGGCGAAATCAGCAGCGAGATACGGTTAATCGCGAGAGCCGATCGACGCTCGGGCTTTCGGATGCAGACCGCGACCTCGCGGCCGTGAGATATTGAGCTGGCGAGAGATGCCCGAGGGGGAGCCTGACATGACCGACTTGGGCGATCCGCCGGCGCTGGCGCAGGCGGCGACGCGGCGCTCGCGGCGCATCTCGATCATCTGGGCGGTGCCGCTGGTCGCGGTCGCGATCGGCGCGTGGCTCGCCTGGGATACGCTGTCGAAAGAAGGGCCGACGATCCAGATCAGCTTCGACGGCGGCGAGGGGCTCACCGCAGGCCAGTCGCAGCTCAAGTACAAGGACATCACCTTCGGCACGGTCAAGCGCCTGGAATTGTCGCCGGACCGCAGCCACGTCGTCGTCACCGTCGCGACCACCCACGAGGCCGAGCCGCTCCTGACCGATGGCGCGGTGTTCTGGGTGGTCAAGCCGCGGCTCTTTGCCGGCAACATCTCCGGCCTCGAGACGGTGCTCTCCGGCTCCTATATCGGCATGCTGCCGGCCGCGACGGCCGGCAACAAAAAGCGCGAGTTCGTCGGCAGCGAGGACCCGCCGATCCTCGGCTCGCATGTTCCGGGGAGGATCTTCCTGTTGACGTCGCGGCGCATCGGCTCGATCTCGGTCGGCTCGCCGATCTTCTTCCGCGACCTCGAGGTCGGCCAGGTGCTCGGCTGGGACATCGCCGACATGGCCGAATATGTGACGATCCACGCCTTCGTCCGCGCGCCCTACGACAATTATGTGAAGGACGAGACCCGGTTCTGGAACGCGTCCGGGCTGTCGGTGAGCCTCGGCGGGGCGGGGATCGATTTCAAGGTCGAATCGCTGCGCGCGCTGCTGCTCGGCGGCATCGCCTTCGAGACGCCGAAATTGGCGGTCAAGGCAGCCGAGACCTCGGAAAAGCATGTCTTCCCGCTGTTCCGCGACCGCGACACCGCAAACGCCGCCTCCTACACCCGCAAGATACCGGTAATCTCGTACTTCCCCGGCTCGGTGCGCGGACTGGCGCCGGGCTCGGAGGTGACGATGCACGGCCTCGTCGTCGGACGCGTCACCGAGGTGGGGTTGGCCTACGATCGCGAGAAGGACGCGATCGTGGCGCCGGTGCGCTACGAGGTCGAGCCCGAGCGGATCCTCGGCGTCGGCGGCAAGGCGGTGTTCAAGAGCACAGAGGATGCGGTGCAGGAGCTCCTCAAGAGGGGATTGCGGGCCGAGCTGCAGAGCACCAGCCTGATCACCGGGCAGCAGATGGTCGCTCTCGACTTTGTCTCGAACGCGCCGCCGGTGGCGATGACCATGAAGGACGAGGATTTTGTCCTTCCCACGGCGCCGGGGGGCGGCTTTGCCGGGTTGCAGGCATCGGCGACCGACCTGTTGAACAAGGTCAGCGCGATCCCGTTCGATCAGATCGGGCAGCGCCTCGACGGCATCCTGAAATCGGTCGACGAGGTCGCCCAGGGCGCGCAGATGAAGAAGGCGCTGACCGACCTCGCCGGCATGATCGCCTCGGCGCAGGGCTTGGTTCAGCGCCTCGACACCGGGGTCGGCCCGGCGGTCAGGCAATTGCCCGAGATCGCCACCGGGCTGCAAAAGACCCTGACCAGCGCCAACAAGCTGGTGCTCTCGCTCGATAACGGCTATGGCGACAACACCAAGTTCAACCGTGATTTGGGGCGGCTGATGGCGCAGCTCAACGACGCGGTACGCTCGATCCGCTCGCTCGCCGACCTGTTGACGCGCCATCCGGAGGCGCTGGTCAAGGGCCGGCCGCAGGGTGGGCTGGAGTGAGGCCGGGGCCGCGCCGGCGACGGCTGGCGGCGCTCGCGGTGGCGGCGGCGCTCGCCGCCTGCGCGTCGCCCAACCCGGCGCTCTACACCGTGAGCCCGGTCCCGGGCGCCGTTCACGGCGGCGGGCCGAAGGTCGTCGTCATCCAGCAGATCGCGGTCGCGCGCTATCTTGACCGCTCGCAGATCGTCCGGTCGTCGGAGAACAACCGGATCGAGGTGATGGAGAACGACTGGTGGGGCGAGCCGCTCGCCGCGATGCTCGGGCGGGTGCTGGTCGAGGAGCTGGGCCAGCGCCTGCCGCAGAGCATCGTCCTCGCCGAAATCGGCGCGGTCTCCGCCTCACCCGACGCGACGGTCGAGCTGAACGTGCAGCGGCTCGACGAGGACGCTTCCGGCAATCTTTTGCTGCAGGCCCAGGCGAGCGTCGCCTTCAAGGGCCGCGGCGGGCCGGCGCTGCGCAATTTCCGCTTCTCGGCCCCGCCGCCGGCGCCGGGGTCGCCGGGCGAGGTCGCGGCGGTCAGCGCTGCGATGGGCGAGCTCGCCGACGGCATCGCGGCGATGCTCGTCTCGGCCCGGTAGCGGCAGCGCCTGTCGCTTGACGCTCGCCGGGTGGTTTGGCAGGCTACGACCTTCGCCATATAAGCGCGGGAGCGACGATCGCGATGACGAAATCGGAGCTCGTCCTAAAGCTTGCCGAGGCCAATCCCCACCTCTATCAGCGCGATGTCGAGGTCGTCGTCACGGCGATCTTCGAGGAGATCGCCTCGGCGCTGGCCCGCGGCGACCGGGTCGAGCTGCGCGGCTTTGGGGCGTTCTCGGTCAAGCGGCGCGACGCCCGGATCGGACGCAATCCGCGCACCGGCGACAGCGTGCGCGTCGCCGAGAAGCACGTCCCGTTCTTCAAGACCGGCAAGCAGCTGCGCGACCGCCTGAACGAGGCCGCGCGATAGCGGCAAGCCGGGAAAGCCCGGGCGGATGAGGGCCGTTTTCTGGGTGGTGACGGTCGTCGTCGCGGTGGCGCTGGCCTGCTTTGCCGTCTCGAACCGTCAGGCCGCGACGCTCACGCTGTGGCCGTTGCCTTACCTCATAGAGCTGCCGCTCTACCTTTTGGCCTTCGCGATACTGCTCGTCGGGTTTGCCGCCGGCGCCGGCGCTGCGTGGTGCGGCGGGCGGCGCCGGCGGCGCGAGATGCGCCGCCGCGGCCGGCGCATCGAGGCGCTGGAGCGCGAGCTCGCCGCCACCCAGTCGCGCCTTGAAGCCGCGGCCGCCGCAGGCGGCCGGCCCGCTCCGCCGGCGCCGGGGACGAGCCTTCGCCCCTGACCGGGGCCCGGGCAAATTCCCGCCCGCGGCGCGGGCGACCCGCCGCCGACGCGAATTGCCACAAACCTTTTGACGCCGGAGCCCGCCCCCTCCAGTCTGGCCGCTTCGACAACGGACGATCGGCGGGCCACCATGGACCTTCCTGCCAGCATTGCGGCGCTCGGCGAGCAGCTCGGCGGCTCGGGCGAGATCGCGCCCGATCCGGACCTGCTGGGCGGCGACGATGTGTTCGCCGCCGAGCGCGAGCGGATTTTCGCCCGGCCGTGGATGGCCGTCGACCACGAAAGCCGGCTCGACGGCGACCGCACCTATTTCCGCTTCGACGCATCGAGCCGCTCGGTCTTGGTGACGCGCGAGGGCGACGGCCGCCTGCATGCGCTGCGCAATGTCTGCATCCACGCCGGCTATCCCGTGTGCGACGCCGAGGACGGCCCGGACCAGCGGCTGATCTGTCCTTATCACGGCTGGGAATTCGCCCTTGACGGCCGACTTGTGGAGCCGGAGCTGTCGGCGCGGATCGACCCGTCGCGGCTGCGGCTGGCGAGCTATCCGGTATGCGTCCGGGATGGCCTGATCTTTGTCGACCTCTCCGGCGCCGCGGCCCCGCTCGGCGAGGGCGCCGCACCCGCCTGGCTCGCCGAGGCGGCGGTAGCCCGGCGCGAGCGCTACAGCGCGACATGGAACTGGAAGACGGCGCTGCAATTCGTGAAAGCCTCGCCGGGGCTGTTCGCCGGCGGCCCGGGCGACTGGCTGACCTTCGGCCCGCTGAGCCTGATGATGGTCGGCTCGGACCGCGCGGCGCTGCTTCGGGTCATCCCGCGCTCGGCCAGGGCCACCGACATTCAGCTCGTCGAGATGACCCTGGGGAACGCCGCCCCGCCGGCGCCGGACGATCGGGTCGCCGAGGGGTTGCGCGGCGCGGCCGAGGGCGGCACAAGGTCCGGGCTCGAGCGCGGCTTTCTCGACTGGTACTGGTCGCTGATGGCGGACGCCTGACACAGGGCCGTGAGCCTCCACAGCCTGTTCGACCTGCTCGCCGTCATCACCGCCGTCGCGGTCTTCCGGCTGCTGCCGCTGCCGCAGACCGAGGCCGCGCCGGCCTGGAAGCTGCACCCCGCCTATATCAGCATCGCCGCGCTCGGCATGATGGCGGGCGCGCTCGCCGCCGGCACCGGCAATCTGCTGCTGAGCGGGCTTCCCGAGATCGGCAAGAGCGTGGTCGGCGGCCTCGCCGGCGCCATCGTCGCGGTCGAGACCCTGAAGCGGCGGCTCGGGATCGTCGGGTCGACCGGCTTGCGCTTTGCCGCCCCGTTGGCCGCGGCGATCGCGGTCGGGCGCCTGGGCTGCTTCCTCTCCGGCATCGAGGACCGCACCTACGGCACCGCAACGAGCCTTCCCTGGGGCCACGATTTCGGCGACGGCGTGCTGCGCCATCCGGTGCAGCTCTACGAGGCCGCCGCGATGGTCCTGTTCCTCGCCGTCTTCGCGGTCCTGCTGCGCGGCGGGCATCGGCTGGCGACCCGCGCCGGCTTCCATTTCTTTATCGGCGCCTACGCCGGGCAGCGCTTCCTGTGGGAGTTCCTCAAGCCCTACGGCACGTTGTTCGGCCCGTTCAACCTGTTTCACCTGATCTGCGCCGGGCTTCTTGGCTATGCCTGGAGCTGCGGCCGCCGGGAGCTCCGCCGCGAAAGTCCGGCGCCGGCCATTCTCGGGGGAAAGCCGAAATTCGTCATGGCCGGACTTGTTCCGGCCATCCCCCTGGCCGCCGAGGCGAGCGTGGATCACCGGGTCAAGCCCGGTGGTGACGATTGAGGCGGGTGCTGGGCGACGGACGCTGCAGATTTCAGCATTCGGCGATTCACAGGCGGTGTTCCGGGAGGGTGTCACGATGGCCGAAAGCAGCTTCAGGAAGGCGCGCCCCTACATCTTTCTCGGCCAGACCACATCGATGTGCGAGACCTGCCTGGCGCTGGTCCCGGCCAAAATCGTCGAGGCCGAGGGCAGCGTGTGGTACCAGAAGCGCTGCGCCCGCCACGGCGTGCAGAAGACGCTGGTCTCGAGCGACGCCGCCTATTGGAAGCGCTGCCGCGACTTCCTGAAGCCGGGCGACCTGCCGCTGAAGTTCCAGACCCGGATCGACAAGGGCTGCCCCTATGATTGCGGGCTCTGCCCCGACCACGAGCAGCACAGCTGCCTCGCCTTGATCGAGATCAACGAGCGCTGCAACCTGACTTGTCCGACCTGCTTTGCCGGCTCCTCGCCCTCATTGTCGGGGCAATTGCCGCTCGCCGTCGTCGAGGACATGCTCGACAGCGCTGGTCGAGAGCGAGGGCGAGCCCGACCTTTTGCAGTTGAGCGGCGGCGAGCCGACCCTGCACCCGGACCTCTTCGCGATCATCGCCGCCGCCAAGCGCCGCAATGTCCGCCACGTGATGCTGAACACCAACGGCATCCGGCTCGCCGCCGAGCCCGATTTCGTCGCACGGCTCGCGCAGTGCATGCCGCGCTTCGAAATCTACCTGCAATTCGACGCGCTGAGCCGCGCGGCGTTGCAGACGATCCGCGGCGCCGACCTGCGGCGCAGCCACGAGCTGGCGCTCGCCAACCTCGAGCGCGAGGGCTTGTCGACGACCCTTGTCGCCACCGTGCGCAAGGGGGTCAACGACGGCGAGATCGGCGACGTGCTGCGCCATGCCGCGCAATGGCGCTGCGTGCGCGGGGTCAATTTTCAGCCGGTGCAGGATGTCGGGCGCAACGAGGGCTTCGCGCCGGCAGATAACCGCATCGTGCTGAGCGAAATCCGGCGCGCGATCCTCGACCAGTGGGGCGTCTTCGGCGAGGACGACATGATCCCGCTGCCCTGCAACCCCGAGGCGATCTCGATCGGCTACGGGCTGCGCGACGGCGCCGAGATCCGGCCGGTCACGCATCTCTTCCCGCAGGAGATGCTGGTGCGCGAGGCGCCCAACTCGGTCACCTTCGAGAGCCACCCCGAGATGCGCGCCCGGCTGCTCGAGCTCCTTTCATTGTCCTGCGCCGGGCAGCGCTCGGCCGGGGTATTGCACGAGATCCTGTGCTGTCTGCCGATGGTCGAGCTGCCGGCGTCGCTCGGCTACGACAAGGTGTTTCGGGTGACGATCGTCTCGTTCCTCGACCGCTTCAATTTCTGCCTCGCCGGGGTCAAGCGGTCGTGCATCCATTTCGTCACCCCGGACCGCCGGATCATCCCGTTCGACACCTACAACCTGCTGCACCGCCCCAAGCCCGGCCGCGCCTTCGCTCCGACGGCCTGATCTGTGCGCTGGGTCCTCGGCTTCTTCAGCCTCCTGTTCGTCATTTTCGGCGGCTGCGTGCTGGCGGTCGGGATTTCCGTCGACACCGGCGCCGAGCCCGGCTTTTTTGCGACCGTCTATGCGATTGGCGCAGCGGTGCTGCTGCTCGGGGCCTGGCTCTTCTACAAGGCCGTTAGAAGGCGGTCGGCGCCGGCCGCGGACGGGTCCGCCATCGATCCGCAGTAGCCGGGCGGGAGGCCGAGGGGTCGCAACGGCGCGAATAAAAAAATCCCGCGACTGTGAAGCAATTCACATCGCCGTCGGCCGGTTGCCGCCAGCTTTGCCGGGAAGGGCGGACGCCGCGCGCGTCCCATAGCCGCAAGAGGGAGGCAGCGCATGGCCGCGACCAGCGCCAGCTTGGGTCGTCCGGGACGGAATTTGATCGTCCTCGCCGACGGCACCGGGAACAGCGCGGCAAAAGCGTCGAAGACGAATGTCTGGCGGCTCTACCAGGCGCTCGATCTGACCGACGGCAGCCAGGTGGCGGCGTTCGGCGACGGTGTGGGCACCTCCAGCATCACCCTCTTTCGGGTGCTGGGCCTGGCGCTCGGCATCGGCGTCAAGCGCAATGTCCTCAATCTCTATAAGTTTCTCTCTCGCAACTACAATGAGAACGACAAGATCTGGGTGTTCGGGTTCAGCCGCGGCGCATTCACCATCCGGGTGCTGGCCGGCCTGATCTGGCGCGAGGGGCTGATCGCCTACCAGACCGAGGACGAGCTCAACCGCAACGCGCTCGCCGCCTACCGCGCCTACCGCAAAAAATCGTTCCCGACATTGCTGCCTTGGGTGTGGGGCCTCAAATTCGTGCGCGACCGGCTGGCCGCGGCATGGGCGGGCCGGCCCTATTCGAGGGTCGCCAAGCGAGACCACATCCCAATCCACTTCATCGGCGTTTGGGACACCGTCGCCGCTTATGGACTGCCGATCGACGAGCTGACGCGGGCGGTCGACCGGTGGGTTTGGCCGATGAGCTTCGCCAGCAAGTCCTTGCTCGACAATGTTCGCCATGCCCGGCACGCGTTCAGCCTGGATGACGAGCGCCGGACCTTTTTCCCGATCCCTTGGGACGAGAAGGCGGAGCCGCCGGGGTCGCAGCGGCTGCGGCAGGTATGGTTCCCCGGCGCGCATGCCGATGTCGGCGGCGGCTATCCCGATGACGGCCTCTCTTATGTGGCGCTCTGCTGGATGATCGACGAGGCGGCGCAGAAGGGGCTGCGGTTCGAGCCGAACATTGTCGCCGCGTATCGTGCGGTCGCCACGCCGACCGGCCGGATCTACGATTCGCGCTCGGGCTTCGGCGCCTTCTGGCGCTACCAGCCGCGCAACGTCGAAGCGCTGATGGGCGCGGGCAACACCCCGCTCGTCCACGGCTCGGTGATTACCCGCATGGCCTACGGCAACGACGGCTATGCGCCGATCTCGCTGCCGAGAAAGATCGACGTGCTGCCGCCGAGCGGCGGGCCGGTCGAGCTCGATCAGGAGGCCGCCGCAGCGGCGCTGGAGGAGACCGACCGGGACATCCTGCTGCCCCATTCCGATCAGGAGAAGCTCGCGTTGCACAGGCGCCGCGAGTTCCTGGCCGACATGCGGCGATTGGCGGCGGCGGCGAACGGGAACGGCCGCGACGACCGGTTCGCGCTCGTCCTCGACACCGTGTGGTGGCGTCGCGTCGTGTACTTTATTTCACTGTTTTGGGTCGGGATCGCGGCGTCCTACCCGCTGACCACGCAATGGCTTGGAGAGATCGAGGGTTGGCTCGGCGTCGAGGGGGCCGCCGGGCGCGCAAATGCCATGGCCGGCGGCACGACCGGCTGGTCGCTCGGCGGCATCGGCGGATTTTTGCCGGGCGCTGCGCAACCCTGGATCGCCGCCGTCGCAAGGCGCCCCGCCGAGGCCTTGCTGATCGTCGTGATGCTGCTGACGAGCCTTAGAATGAGCGGGTTTCTGCAGCGCCGCATCTATGACCGTGCGCGCGCCGCCTGGGGCCAGAAGGGGCAGGTGGCCGGCATCGATGTCAACCGGCTGAAGCTGACCGGTCAGCGCGACGCCTTGATGCGCGGCGCGCTGGCGTTCGGAGCGCTGGCGGCGGGAACGCTGATCTTCGGCGGCGCGGCTCACCTTCGGCTTTTCGCCTTCTTCGCGCTGCTCGGCATCGCTTGCGCGGCCTTCCGGCTCTACCGGGCGAAGGTTCCGCCGGGCGACATCGATCCGGCCAACCCCGGTCTTCTGCTCCGTTTCGCCAGAAAGCTCCGCCGCTCGCCTCCCGCCCTGCGCTGCTACCGGTTCGTCGCGCAAACCGCCGCGCCGGCGCTCTTTCTCGGCCTGTGCGCGATCGCCTTTTCCGCCCTCGCGCACCGCACTGCCTTTGACCTGCTCGCCGCCGCGGGCGTGGATTGCCACAAGACGCTGACCGCCACAGGGGGCGAGAAGCTCGACGCCGAGGCCGATATCGACCTGAAATCGCTGTGCCAGACGACCGGGCTGTGGCTGCTCGAAGGCCGCAAGTATCGCATCAGCTTAACGATCGGCGAGGATTGGTTCGACAAGCGCGAGCGCACCGATGTCGTGGGCTTTCCCACCGCAGGTCTGCGCCATTTCCTGGCGTCTCCGCTGAAGCGCTGGTGGTGGGAGAACTGGTTTCAGCCGATCGCGCGCATCGGCGATGTCGGCAATTACGAGCATCCGCTCGCGCCCTCCGCGCCGTTGCCGACGTTCAACTTTGTCGCGTGCCCTGCCGCGGCCGAGGACGGCGCTTCGCTCGGGGCCGCGCTTGTGCGCACAGTGCGTGGGGTCCTCGACATCCCGGCCGCGATCGCCGACATCCCGCGCCCCGCCCCCGAGGCCTATCGACGGGAGCAGGTTGCGTGCCGCGCGAATGACCGCGTTCAGCCGACGCGGGAGCTTATTTCCGACATTACCGCCGATGCGTCGGGCGAGCTGTTCATCTACGTCAACGACGCCGTCCTCGCATGGCCGGGCTCGCGCGACTTCTTCTACCGCAGCAACAGCGGCGCCGCTAAGGTCCACGTCACGCGGATCGTCGCGACGCCGGTGATCGGCTTCGAGGCCGGAGCCGGCGATCAGGCGCGCCGCGACCGCAGCGGTCCGTAGAGCACGATCCGATCAGATCGCGCGGCCGTTCTGGAGAGGCTCTGGCAATGCCTCTTTCCGCTGTCCCGTGGGCCTTCAGCCCACGGACTTGATCCGTGGGGAACAGCCGGGATCCACCTTTCCATCACCCGGCCGCTTGCTCGGGTCTACTGCGATCGGTCCACGAACGAACCGGATGAGCGACCGCGCCGGCGGCCGGCGTGGGTCCCGGCGTTCGCCTGGACAGCGGGAGCCATGCGGTTCAGCCTCATGGTGATCACGCCTTTAGTGCTCCGCTTGCACCCGCTGACGACGGTCAGCGAACGCTGATCAAAGCCGGGCAATGCCGGTTGCCGGCGGTGAGGGTGCGCGGCAGCGCCGGGGCGAGCGGCGCTTCATGCAGCAGCTCGTCGATGGTTGCCAGGTCGTAGACGCGGGCCAAGGTCTCGACCAGCATCCCGGCCACATCGTAGAGCGCCTCGCCGTCGGGCGCCGCGCGCTCCTGGACGAAGTTGCCGGCGGAAGCATCCGTCGAGAAGCCGAGCGCCGCCAGCGCCGTCAGCTTTGCCGGCGTTATGAAGCCGGCTATCGGCTCGCCATAATACCCGGACACCGCCTCGCAATGGATCTGCCGGTCGTCGTCGAAAAATGCGCATTGAACGTAAAGCTCCGGGCGGCCCGCCCGCCATAGGATCAGATAGCGATCCTGCTCGGGCGACGGCCTGTGGTGGATCTCGGTCAGATACGCGGTGATCGGGCAGCGGTATTTGGACTCGAGGATTTCGAGGCGCCGCTGCAAGGGCGGCTCGCCCTTGGCGATGCGCTCGTCGAGCGTGTCCGCCTGCGTGGCCGCGCAGAGCAATGCCAAAGCGGTGACGGCGGCCGCCGCGCACACCGGCATCGCGAGCCTACCGATGTTCATCGCCGGCCTGCATCTTGCCCGCGGCCTTGCGGGGACGCGGGTGCGGCACCCACGGACGGTCGCCGCGGCTCTCGTTGGCGCTCTCGACGGTGACCCCGTCGGTGTCGAGCCACAGCGCCACCGCGCCGCGGCGCCATGAATCGATGCGGTCGACGACCGGGATCGTCGAGCGGCAGCGGAAGCCGGCCGGCACCTGCGCCACGATCGCGTCGAACTCGCGGCATTTGAGCGGCAGCGCCCCGGCGCCGGTGACGATCGCCACATGGCGGCCGCGCGCCGTGTAGCGGCACAGCTCGCCCGCGCAATCGAGCCCGCCCGCCGCCCCTTCCCCGGCGGCCGGCCACGGCGTCTGATCCTCGCCGGTCTCCTGCGCGAGCATCGAGCGCGCGATCTTTTGGCTGTTGTCGGCGGAGACGAAATAATGCCCGTCCGGCGCGCGGGCGGCGATGAAGCGCCCGAGATTGGCGATGACGAGGTCGGGCGGCCGGGTCAGCGCCATCCCGGCGAGCCCGGCGGCGATCGCCACCAGCCCCCAGCGCCGCCAGGGGCCCTGCCACAGGCACAGCCACAACCCGCCGAACGCCACCAGCAGAAGCCCCGCGGGCGGCAGCCGCGGCATCGCCCAGACATTGCCGGGCAGGGTCGACACGCCCTTGGCGACCCAGATCGTGAAGTCGATGCCCCAGCCCATCGGGACGAGGCCCAGGCGCTCGAGGCCGAACGGCATCAGAAGGCAGCTGACCACCCCCCAGGGCAGGGTCCACATCGCGCTCAACGGCACCGCGATCACGTTGGCGAGCGGCGAATAGAGGTTGATGTGGTGGAAGTGGTAGACCGAGAACGGCAGGGTCCCGACCGTGACCACGATCGTCGTCACTGCCACCGCGCCGCAATAGCCCAGCACATGCCCCGGCAGCGAGCGCCCGTGCATGACCCGCGCGAGCCGCACGCCCCAGGTCTCGTAGACCGCGATCAGCGCGACGACGGCCCCGAACGACATCTGAAAGCTGACCCCGACGAGGCTCGCCGGGTCGATCAGGAGCACGATCGCGGCGGCGATCGCGCACACCCGCATCGAGATGCGCAGGCGGTCGAGCAGGATCGCCCCGAAGACGAGCCCGTTCATGACAAAGGCGCGCTCGGTCGGGATCGCCGCCCCCGACAGCAAGAGGTAGCAGGTCAGGGCGGCGAGGGTGACGCCGGCCGCGATCTTCTTGATCGGGTAGCGCAGCGCCACCCACGGGACGAGCGCCAGCCCGCCGCGCGCCGCGAAAAAGACAAAGGCCCCGACGAGGCCCAGATGCAGCCCGGCGATGGCGAGCAGATGCTGCAGCCCGGATTCGCGGAAGGCCCATTTGACGTCGTCGGCGATGGCCCCGCGCTTGCCGGTGATCAGCGCCGAGGCGACCCCGCCGGTCGAGCCCGGCAGCACGTCGGTGATCCGCCGCGCCATCCGCGTGCGCAGGCTGCGCAACGCCTCCGCCCAGCCGCCGGCGGCCTCGGCGCCTTCGGGCTCGGCGCCTTCGGGCCCGGCGCCTTCGGGCTCGGCGATGCGGCGGGCCCCGCCAAAGGTGTAGCCCGACCCGCCGATCCGGGCGAAATAGGCCTCGCGCTGCATATCGTGGCCGCCGGGCAGGGTCTGGCCCGGCACCGGGTACAGAAGCGCCTTCATCGTGGCGCGGTCGCCGGGGTTGAGGGTGTCGCTGTGGCGCGGGATGTGCAGGCGCAGGCGGTACGGCTGGTCGGCCGGGTCGAGCCCCGGCATCGGGTCGGGGGCGAGGATCAGCCGCCAGCCGCGGTCGAGGAGGTCGATGTCGACGACCCGCCCGGTAATCACCGCCGGCCCGAAGCGGCGCTGCAGCATCGGCGCCTCGCGCGCCCAAGTGGTCTCGCGGATCAACGCAAAGCCGGCGGCGAAGACGGCGAGCGCCACCGCCGCCTCGCACCACGCATGATGCCGCCGCAAGGCGAAGGCCGCGCCGCCGGCGGCCAGCGCGGCGGCGGGGCCGAGCCACAGCGGCGGCTCGCTGGTCAGCGCGAAATAGGCCCCGATGCCGGTCCCGAAAAACACCGGCAGCCACAAGAGGCGGCGGTCGCCCTCGGCCGCGACGGCGTCGGCGAGCGCGCCCAACAGACGCGCGCCCCAGGCCGGCGTCCAATCCGGGCGCCGATCCGCCACCGCAAGATCCGCCATTGCGTCGCCCGCCGCTTGCTCGCCCCGAGGCTAGCCGATCGGCTCGTCAGACGGGAGATATTTACAGGATTTTGACGCGTTTTTGACGGTTTCCGCAACCTATGGGAGACGCGCCGGAGGCGCCGCCGAACCCCGTGGTGTAGGCGGTTGTCGATGCGCCTTGCCAGCCATCTCCCGTCGTATCGATGTCTGCGCCCCAGCCGTAGCAGTCTATCCGGCTGCCATGGTTGGAGAAGTCGAGACGCGAATGCGGGATCGTCGAGGTCGCGGCGCCGACCATGATCGCACCGGAGTCGCGAAAGTCGATGCTGCTGCGATCGAGCACATGGCGGTTCTTGCCATCGAGATAGGCGTCGAGGTCGTGGCCGCCATTGCCTGCGGCTTCGACGACGACGATGCCCAGGTCTGTGACATGCCGAATGGCGTCGAATGCCGCAGCTTCCACTTCGACCGGAAGCTTTTCCAAGCCGCCGAGGCTGGTCTGCGCTTCGAGCAGAAGCCGTGGCTGCGGCCCGCAACCGGACCGCCCCCCGCCTCCGCGGGGGCAGGCCTTTCGGGGCGTGCAAAGCCGACCCGATCCGGGCTAGCCTTGCGGCATGATCTCGCTCAGCGAGGAAGCGACCATCCCGTCGCCCGTTGCCCAGGTCTGGCCGCTGCTGCGCGACCCGGCGCTGGTCGCCTCGTGCATTCCCGGCGCTGCCTTGACCGCGGCCGGCGAGGACGGCGTCTGGCGGGGCACGATCCAGGTCAGGTTCGGGCCGACCCGGGCGATCTTCCGCGGCGAGGCAAGGCTCGCCTACGACGACGAGGAGCGGCGCTGCACGATCGCGGGCCGCGGCATCGACGGCCGCGGCGCCTCGCGCGCCAACGCCTCGGGGGTGGTGACCGCGTCCGGCCTGGAGACGACGCGGCTCAAGGTCGAGGGCAATTTCAATGTGACGGGCCCGCTCGAAACCTTCGCCAACGCCGGCGGGGTCCACCTCGCCCGCGCGCTCCTCGCCGAGTTCGCCTCCAACATGGCCCGGCTCGCCGCCGAGCGGGGACCGCCCCAGGCCGCGCCGGCTCCCGAAGCGGCCGCGCCGCCGCCCCAGGCAGCCGCGCCACCCATCGCCGCGCCGGAATTGAGCGCAGCGGCGCTGTTGTGGCGGGCGTTTCTCGGCTGGCTGCGTCAGCTCTTCCTCGCCAAAGGAAAAAACCGATGAGCGACAATCCGGTCTCCGACGTCCTGGCGCAGGCTTTCGCGGCCGAGGGTGTGGATACATTGTTCACCCTGATGGGCGACGCCAACATGTACTGGTCGGCGGCGATGGCCGACCGCGAGCGGGTGCGGCTGATCCACGCCCGCCACGAGCATTGCGCGGTGGCGATGGCCGACGCCTACGCCCGCGCCGCCGGCAAGGTCGGGGTCGCCTCGGTCACCTGCGGCCCGGGCTACACCCAGATCATGACCGCGTTGACCATGGCCGCGCGCGGCGGAGCGCCGCTCGTCGTCTTCGCCGGCGATGCGCCGATCGGCGCCTCCTGGTACCTCCAGCAGATCGACCAGGCGCCCTTGGCGCTGGCGACCGGCGCGCATTTCGTGCCGATCCGCACGATCGACCGGGCGCTGGACTGTGTGCGCGAGGCGTTCTACGTCGCCCGCGCCGAGCGCCGCCCGGTGGTGCTGAGCGTGCCGCTCGATCTGCAGAAGGAGGCGTTTCCCTACCTCCCCGACTATACGCCGTCGGCCGATCTGATGCCGCGGCCGCAGGCCGCGCCGCCCGACCCGGCGCTGGTCGACGAGGTGGCGGCGATGGTGGCGGCGGCCGAGCGGCCGGTCGTGATCGGCGGCCGGGGCGCGCTGTGGTCGGGGGCCAAGGCGGCGCTGGAGGCGCTCGCCGAGGAGAGCGGGGCGCTCCTGGCGACGACCCTGCTCGGCAAGGGCCTCTTCGACGGCAACCCGTTCGCGCTCGACATCGCCGGCACGTTTTCGAGCGACCTCGCCCGCGAGTATTTCGCCGAGAGCGATCTGGTGCTCGCCGCCGGGGCCGGGCTCGGGCACTACACGACCGAGGGCGGCTATCTCTACCCGAACGCCAAGGTGGTGCAGATCGATCTGAGCCCGCGCGGGCTGTGGCAGGGGCTCAAGACCGCCGACCTGCATATCCGCGCCGACGCCCGCGCCGCCGCCGAGGCGATCGTCCAACGGCTGCGCGAGCGCCATATCCGCCGGCCGGGGTGGCGCAGCAACGCGGTCGCCGCCAAGATCGCCGCCGACGTGCCGGATGCGAAGGAGTTCCAGCCGACGCCGGGGACGCTCGACCCGCGGCCGGTGCTGCGCGAGCTCGATGCCGCGATCCCCAAGGACTGGGACCTCGTGGTCGCCGGCGGCCACTGCTTCAGCTTTGCGATGACGCATCTGAAAGGCCGGGCGGGCGGCAAATACCACACGCCCATCGATTTCGGCGCGATCGGCTCGGGCCTGTCGGCGGCGATCGGGGTCGCCGTCGCCCGCGGCGGCGACAAGATCATGCTGATCGACGGCGACGGCAGCCTCTACCAGCACATCCAGGAATTGGAGACGGTCCGCCGCCACGGCCTCAAGCTTCTGATCTGCATTCTGAACGACGGCGGCTACGGCGCGGAATCGCACAAGTTCCGCGCCACCGGCGGCAACCCCGGCCATGCGATCCACGGCCGCGGCGACATCGCCGCGATCGCCCGCGGCTTCGGCCTCGACGCCGCCACGGTGACCTCGATGGGCCAGTTCGAGCGCCTCTTTGCCGAGCACCGGCAAGCCCCCGGCAGCACGCTCTGGGACGTGCGCATCGACGATCTGATCCCGTCGCGGCAATATCGCCGGGTGCATTACGGCGAGGCGTGACGGCAGCCGCCTTGACCGCCGGCCGCCGGTACCGCATATAGCAGGCGCAGCGTTCGTGCTCCGGCAAGGAGCCATGTGATCGAGCCCGCGTGAGCGATCCCACCCGATGGGTGGGGCCTGGGTTCGGCCTTTATCCCCTGCGTCCCTCCGACAGCCCTCATCACGCGGGTCGTCTCCTGACCCGCCAGACGCACGCGATCAGTCGTGTGCGCGTTTGCGGGGTCCAATGACCTGAAAAGGCTCCAATTTTGTCCAGTTTTGCTGATTTCGGGCTCGCCAGCCCGCTCCTTCATGCTATCGCCGTCGAGGGCTATACGACGCCCACCCCGATCCAGGCCCAGGCCATCCCGCAGGTCCTCGGCGGCCGCGACCTCTGCGGCATTGCCCAGACCGGGACCGGCAAGACAGCCGCCTTCGCATTGCCGATTCTCCAGCGCCTCGCCGGCGCCGCGCGGGCGGCGAAGCGGCGCGGCTGCCGGGTGCTGGTGCTCGCCCCGACGCGGGAGCTGGCGAGCCAGATCGCGGAAAGCTTCCGCGGCTACGGCCGCGGGATGCGGCTTTCGACGGCGGTTGCGTTCGGCGGCGTTCCGATCGGCGCGCAGCAGCGACAGCTGGCCCCGGGTGTGGACATCCTGGTCGCCACGCCGGGGCGTCTGCTCGATCTGATCGACCGCGGGTCCCTCGATCTGTCGAGCGTCGAAATTCTGGTTCTCGACGAGGCCGACCGCATGCTCGACCTCGGCTTTATCCACGCGCTGCGGCGCATCGTGAAGCTGTTGCCGCAGCAGCGCCAGACCCTGCTGTTTTCGGCGACCATGCCGCGGCCGATCGCGGCGCTCGCGGCGGAATACCTCGACGACCCGGTCACCGTCGCCGTCGCGCCGGCCGCGACCACGGTCGAGCTCGTGGATCAGGGCGTCGTCTTCGTCGCCAGCGCCGAGAAGCGGGAGCTGCTTGCGCATCTGCTCGGCGACCCCTCGCTCGCGCGGGTGCTGGTCTTCACCCGCACCAAGCACGGCGCCGACCGGGTGGTGCGGCATCTCGAAGGGGCGGGCATCGACGCCACCGCGATCCACGGCAACAAGTCGCAGCCGCAGCGCGAGCGCGCGCTCGCCGGCTTCCGCGCCGGCCGCACCCGCGTGCTGGTCGCGACCGACATCGCCGCGCGCGGGATCGATGTCGAACAGGTGTCGCACGTGATCAACTTCGAGCTGCCGAACGTGCCGGAGGACTATGTCCACCGGATCGGGCGAACCGCCCGCGCCGGCGCCGCGGGAACGGCGATTTCCTTTTGCAGCGACGAGGAGCGGCCCTACCTGCGCGACATCGAAAAGCTCACGCGGCGGCCGGTGCGGCCGCTTCGGCTCCGCGCCGCGCCCGCCCATGGCGGCCACAGCAGCGGGCGGGCCGCCGCTGCCGAAGCGGTGAGCGCCGAGCGCGCCCCGGCAAGGCCGCCGCACGTCGCGATCCCGCGGCGGGCGGAAGCCCGCGGGGCCGGCAGCCGCAGCAACCCCGCCGCGCCCGGCTATCGGGCGCGGCGGAAATAGCCGCCGGGCAGACCCGGCTACTCCGCGGAGAACCCGAGCTTCAGCTGGAGGCGGATGCCGCCCAGGGTGTTGCCGTCGCCGTCGCAAACCACGACGGCATGGTGGTCGCCGGCCTCGAGCAGCTGACGCGCGCGGTAGAGCGCTTCATGCTCGGTGCGAAAGGTTTCGGTCCGAAAGGCGTCGTCGTTGCGCCATTTCCTGACCGAGATCGGCGCGCCGTCGTCATAGGAGATTCGGTAGCTCATCTGTCATCCCCTTCCCTTGAAGCCAATATCGACAAGGCGCTGCGGGTCGACCGCGGCGTCGATCCTGTGGCTCGATTGCCCGGATCGCTCGTCGCCTTTAGGCGCTTGCTGAACTCAGCAAGTTGATCTCTGTTTTAGGGCATCAATATGACGCGACTGATTCATCGGGTAACCCGACCAAGGCATATTATTTGCGACAGTTTTCTTTAAGCCCGGCGCGATGCCGGTCGGGCTCCCGGCCGAAAGAAGGGTTCCAGAGCACGATCCGATCAGATTGAGCGGCCGTTCTGGAGAGGCTCTGTCAATGCCTCTTTCCGCTGTCCCGTGGGCCTTCAGCCCACGGACTTGATCCGTGGGGAACGCCGGGACCCACCTTTCCACCACTCGGCCGCTTGCTTGCGTTTACCGTGATCGGTCGACGAACGAACAGGAGGAGCGAGCGCGCCTGCGGCCGGCGTGGGTCCCGGCTTTTACCGGGACAGCGGGAGCCATGCGGTTCAGCCTCATCGGATCGCGCTCTAGTCGTCGCGCAGCGATGCCCAGGCGAGCGTCCCGGTGAAGATGACAAAGGCCCCGACGATCAGGACCAGGACGGCGATTTCTGCCGATGACATGGTCTCCTCCAGGTGGGGAAAGAGACGGTGCGAGGGGTCAGGCCGTCACGCGGCGCCCGCCCGGTCGCGCCGTCGCCGCAAGGCGAAGGCGAGCAGCGGCAGGGTCAGCAGCGCCAGCGTCCCCGGCTCGGGCGTCGCAACCAAATCGACGCGGATCGGGCCGCGCGTCGCCAGCAACGGGCCGGAAGGGGTGTCGATCTCGATCTGGACGAAGACGTCAAAAAAGCTGGTGATCAGAAAATCCGAGCCCAGCGGCGCGATCGACGTCTGTCCAAGGGTGGGATGCGCGGGATCGAGCCCGACATCGATCGAGGCCCCGAGCAGCGAGCCCGAAAGGTCGAGCCCGGAAAGTGCTGTCGACCATGTGCCGGTATCGTTCGGCCCCAGGCGGCCGGTAACCGCCTCGTCGGCCTCGCCGGTCAAGGCCAGCTCACCCAGGGACGCCCCGTGCGAGTCGGTGATGGCGCTCGCATAGCCGACGTGGAGCGCGAGATCCTGGCCGGAAGGCCCAAAGGTCGAGCTGACGACCGACAGGATCGAGAGCGTTCCGGGGCCGACGCACACGCCGGCCGCGGGAAAGCAGCCGGGCGCGGTCGCGCCGACATAGACGCCGTTCGCCGGCGGCAAGGTCGGCGAGGGGCTGATCACCGAGGCGTGCGCCGCGCCGGCGCCGGCGACCGCGAGGACCAGAGCCGCGGCGATGGGCCGCAGGCGCGAGAAGAGCATGGGTTGATCAGCGCGCATCAGAAGCCCCCGTTGCGGATCAGGCGCCGGGCGACCATACGCGCGTTAGGGGCGGCCTGTCGCCAGAATATTGGCGTCGGGCGCCGCTTCCGGCGCCGGCGCGCGGCGATGCGCCGGACGCGAATTCTTCGACGATCTCCACCCCGCAGGTGCGCGGCCATCTGGTCGTGAAACGGCCGCCGTGCCGAAATCGACGCGCAGGCGCGGCGGTGGTGGTGGCGGCCACGCGCGCTCTGGCCGATTTCAAGCTGTTTCAGAGCCGTAGGATGGGTTGAGCATCGCGAAACCCATCGCAACCGCCGCGACAGATGGGTTTCGCTGCGCTCAACCCATCCTACAGGGCTGCCCCGGCCGGCTCAAATAGAACGGCGGCATCCGGTTCGGCCTGACCCGCCGCGCTCAAGCAGACGCCCCGGCGATCAGGCGTTGCGGTCGCGCAGGATGCGGGCGCGGCTGCGCTGCCAGTCGCGGTCCTTGTCGGCCTGGCGCTTGTCGGCCTTGCGCTTGCCGCGGGCCAGGCCGAGCGCCACCTTGGCCCGGCCGCGCTCGTTGAAGTAGATCGACAGCGGCACCACCGTCACCCCCTCGCGGCGGATCGCGCCCAGCAGCCGGTTGACCTCCTTCTTGTGCAGCAACAGCTTTCGCGGCCGCCGCGGCTCGTGGTTGAAATGCGCCGAGGCGGCGTATTCCGGGATGTTGGCGTTGACCAGGAACAATTCGCCGCCGCTCTCGCCGGCATAGGCCTCGACGATGCTGGCCTGGCCCTTGCGCAGCACCTTGACCTCGGTGCCGTGCAGCACCAGCCCCGCCTCGACCGTGTCCTCGATCAGATAGTCGTGGCGCGCGCGCCGGTTCTGCGCGACGTAGCGGTCGGTCGCCCTCATCGCCCGCGCGGCCCGGGCCCGGTCAGTTGAGGATGCCGGCGCCGCGCATCGCCCGCGCCACCCGCTCCTGCGTCTCCGGCATGGTCGGCCACAGCGGCTGGCGCACCCCCGCCTCGCATTTGCCGAGCAGCGAGGCGGCGTATTTGACCGGCGCCGGGCTGGTTTCGGCGAACAGCGCGTCGTGCAGCGGGATCAGCCGCTCGTTGATCCGGCGCACGGTGGCGACCTCGCCCTTCTGCCAGGCCTCGTGCATTTCCGCGCAGGAGCCGCGGCGCGACATTGGCGGTGACCGAGATGCAGCCGTCGCCGCCCTGCGCCAGATAGGCGACCGCGGTCGCATCCTCGCCCGACATCAGCGAGAAATCGCCGTCGATCTCGACCCGCATCCGCAGCGGCCGGGCGAGGTCGTTGGTCGCGTCCTTGACGCCGACGATGTTGGGCAGCTTGGCGAGCCGCGCCATCGTCGCGTTGGTCATGTCGACCGCGGAGCGGCCGGGGATGTTGTAGATCACGATCGGCAGGTCGACCGCGTCGTGCACCGCCTTGAAATGCTGGTAGAGGCCCTCCTGCGTCGGCTTGTTGTAATAGGGGCAGACGACGAGCGCCGCGGTGGCCCCGGCGGCCTTGGCCATGCGCGTCAGCTCGATCGTGTGCGCGGTCGAGTTGGTGCCGGTCCCGGCGACGACCGGCGTCTTGCCGTCGGCGACCTCGGCGCACAGTGCGATGACCCGCTCCTGCTCGTCATGGCTCAGGGTCGGGGCCTCGCCGGTGGTCCCGGTCGGGACGAAGCCGTGCGTGCCCTGCTCGACCTGCCAGGCGACGAATTCCTGAAACGCGTCTTCGTCGATCCCCCCGTTGCGAAAGGGCGTGATCAATGCGACGAACGATCCCTTGAACATCGTGTCCTCCCGGATTCGGCGACCGGCGCGCACGATAGCCCGCGCCTGTGTCGGCTTCAACGGCGCCGGCGCACGGCCTCGGGCGGTCTGCTTGCCCGCGCCGGCAAAAACCCGTAATGGAGCTTTGCCTCATCTTTGACCCAGCACAGGAGCGGCGGCCTTGCCCCCGGTTCTCCGCATACTCTTTTGCCTGGCGCTGATCGCCGCCGCCGGCTCGGCGGGCGCGCAATCCGACGCCGAACTGCAGGCGCTGCGCGGGGCGCTGGCGGCGGCTTCCGCCGGCGATCGCAGCCGCGCCGACGCCGATGCGGCGGCGATCCGCGACCCGTTGTCGCTCAAGATCGTGCGCTGGGCCGAATACGCCCGCCCGGGCTCGGCCGGCCGCTTTGCCGAGATCGCCCTGTTCATCGAGCAGAACCCGGACTGGCCCCGACAAAAGTCGTTGCGGCTCCATGCCGAGGAGGCGCTCTCCGGCGAGCCCGACGCGGTCGCCGCCGATTGGCTGAAGCGCTATCCGCCGGTCGGCGCCGAGGGCCGGGTGCGGGCCGCCGAGCTGATGCTCAACGCCGGCGACGCCGCAGCCGGCGCGGCCGCGCTGCGCGCCGCCTGGGTCGAGGCCGATTTCGCCCCGGCCGACGAGAAGAGCTTTCTCGCCCGCCACGGCAACGCGCTCGCGCCCGGCGACGACGAGCGCCGGCTCGACCGGCTGCTGTGGGACGGCAGGACCGAGGCGGCCCGCCGGATGCTGCCGCGGGTGTCCGCGGAATCCCGGGAATTGGCCGAGGCGCGCCTGGCGCTCTCGGCGCAGGCGCCAAACGCCGAGGCCATGGTCGCCCGCGTCCCGGCCCGGCTGCGGTCCGATCCGGGCCTGCTCTACGAGCAGCTGCGCTGGCGGCGCAAGAAGGACATGATCGACGGCGCGGCGGAGATCCTGCTGGCCCAGCCGGGCGATCTGGTCCGGCCGGCCCGATGGGCGGCCGAGCGCCAGATCGTCGCCCGCAAGGTGCTCGCCACCGGCGACGCCGACCTCGCCTACCGCCTGACCCGGCAGCACGGGCTGAGCGAAGGCAGCGCCTATTCCGACGCCGAGTTCCTGCTGGGCTACATCGCGCTGCGGTATAAGAAGGATCCGGCCCTCGCCTTCGATCATTTCGCGCATATCCTGAGCCGGGTGGCCACCCCCTACGCCAAGGCGCGGGCCGGGTATTGGGGCGGGCGCGCGGCCGAGGCCGAGGCGAAATCCGAGCTCGCGGAAAAATGGTACGCCGCCGCCGCCGAGCACATGGCCACCTTCTACGGCCAGCTCGCCGCCCATCAGCTCGGCCACGACGCGCCGCCGCGCCCGGTCCCCGAGCCCGCCGCCGACGCCGCCGAGCGCGCCGCCTTCAACGGGGACGAGCTGGTGCGCGCCGCGCGGCTGCTGTTCGCGGCCGGCGACCGCGAGCGCAGCAAGGCTTTTCTGCTGCACATGGCCGACGAGGCCAGGACGCCGACCCGCTTCGCGCTCCTCGCCGACCTCGCCGAGAAGAGCGGCCGCATCGACCTCGGGATCGCGGTCGCCAAGCGCGCCATCGCCGCCGGGACGCCGCTGATGATCCACGGCTATCCGATCACCGCGCTGCCGGGCGGCGGCGACACCGAGCCCGCCCTGATCTTCGCGATCATTCGCCAGGAGAGCGCGTTCGAGCCCGACGCGGTGAGCCCCGCCGGGGCGCGCGGGCTGATGCAGCTGATGCCGGGAACCGCGAGCGGCGTCGCCGCCAAGAACCAGCTGCTGCCCTACTCGGCGCCGCGGCTGACCGCGGACGGGGTCTACAACATCCTGCTTGGGCCGCACCTATTTCGAGACGCTGATGGGCGATTTCGGCGGCTCCTACCCGCTCGCCATCGCCGCCTACAACGCCGGCCCCGGCCGCGTGCGGCAGTGGCTTCGCGAATTCGGCGACCCGCGCTCGGGCGGTGTCGACATGGTCGACTGGATCGAGAACATCCCGATCGCCGAGACCCGCACCTACATCCAGCGCGTGCTCGAAAACCTGCAGGTCTACCGCGGCCAGCCCGGCCGCGGCTCGCAGTACTCGCTGGTCAGCGACCTGTCGCGCTGAGCGGATCGCGCGGCCGATGGCGTGGCGGTCTCGAGCGCAGGATCCCGCTCGGGCGGCGGCAGGGGCAAAGAGGCGGGTGACTTCCGCGGTTTCTCTGCTACACTATCCGTAAGGCTGACGTAAGGATTCGGCGTGCGACGCCGGACCCGGCCGATCCGACCGACGAAAGAGGAAGCAAGATGGACAGGACTTTCCTGACGCGGCGCACGGTTCTCCAGACCGGGGCGGCCGCGACCGCTGCGCTCGCAGCCCCCTTCGTGCGCGGCGCCCACGCCGCCGGGACGCTGGCCTTCGGCGTCTGGGACCATTGGGTCCCGGGGGCCAGCGAGCAATTGAAGAAGATGTCCCAGGAATGGGCCGAGAAGGAGAAGGTCGACCTGACCTTCGACCTGATCACCTCGAGCGGCGACAAGGATTTGTTGACCCTGATGGCCGAGGGCCAGGCCAAGGCCGGGCACGACATCATGGGCGCGCGGATGTGGTACGCCGTCGCCCAGGCCGACAATTTCGAGCCGGTCGACGATCTCGTCAAAGTCCAGATCGCCGAGCTCGGCAAGCCCAGCACCGGCGCCGAATACCTCGGCACGGTCAAGGGCAGCTGGGTCGCGGTGCCGACCTGCTACGGCAGCAGCTCGCTGCCGCCCTGCGCCCGCATCGACCGGTTGAAGGAATATGTCGGGCTCGACGTGCAGAAGATGTATCCGGGTCCGGGCGTGCCGCGCGACCAGCAGCTGATCGACGCCTGGACCTGGGATTATTTCCTGACGGCGGCCGAGAAATGCTTCAAGGCCGGCTATCCCTTCGGCCTCGGGCTCAGCACCTGCACCGACGCGATCAACATGGCCGGCGCCGTGTTCGCGGCCTACGACGCTCATCTGGTCGACGCGGAAGGCAGCGTCACCGCCAATTCCGACGGAGTCAAACAGGTGCTCGAATGGTTCCAGCGCCTGGCCAAGTTCCTGCCGGAAAGCGTCTATGCCTGGGACAACGCCTCGAACAACAAGTTCCTGATCTCGGGCCAGGGCTCGTTGATCATGAACCCGCCCTCGGCCTGGTCGGTGGCGACGCGCGACGCGCCCAAGATCGCCGAGCAGCTGTGGACCTTCAGCTCGCCCAAGGGCCCCAAGGGCCGGTTCGACCCGGCCGGGTATTACTATTGGGGCATCTGGAAGTTCGCCAAGAACAAATCGGCGGCGAAGGCGCTCTTGGCGCATCTGTCGACCCGCGACTCCCAGGACAAGCTCGCCACCGCGGCGCGCGGCTTCGACATCCCGCCGTTCCCGAGCGAGATGGATTTCAAGGTCTGGGGCGAGGAAGGGCCGCCCAAGGGCACCAACTACAACTTCCCGCCGCGCGGCGATGTGATCCCCAACATCACCGGCTACCCGGCCCCGCTGAAGATCGGGACCCAGATCTACGCGCAGGCGACGTTGACCAAGATGATCGCGATGTGCACGCAGGGCGGCAAGCCGATCAAGGACGCGATCGCCTTCGCCGAATCCGAGATCGAGGGCTTCATGCGCTCGTAGCGTTTGCGCCTGCGGGCGGGGCGCGGCCCGTGAGGCGCGCCGCCCCGCCCGTTTTTCCCGCTGCAAAATTCGCCTCCCTGGGGTTAGGATCGGGATCGAGGCCGTTTCCGCCAGACGGATGCGGCTGTCGGCGGGAGCCGGGACGACACCGGCGAACCGGTGCGATCACGGGAGGGAACGATGGCGACGACGCATTTGACGCGGCGCACGGTGCTCGCATCGGCAGCGCTGGCGACGCCCGTTGGGTTGCCCTTTGTCCGCGGGGCCTACGCCGCCGGCAGGCTCAGCTGCGGCTTTTGGGATCATTGGGTGCCGGGCGCCAACGCGCCGCTCAGGAAATTGTGCGGCGAGTGGGCGGCGAAGGAAAAGGTCGACCTCAGCCTCGACTTCATCACCAGCCAGGGCGACAAGCTGGCGCTGACCGCGACCGCCGAGGCGCAGGCGCGGGCCGGCCACGACGTGCTGCAAATGTCGGACTGGTACCCGGCGGCGCAGGCCGAGAACCTCGAGCCGGTCGACGAGCTGGTGAACGGGCTGATCAAGGAGCACGGCAAGGTGCTGCTCGGCTCCGAATACACCGGCCGGCAGCAGGGCCGCTGGGTCGCGGTGCCGACCGGCCTCCAGACCACCGGCCAGACGCCGTGCGCCCGCATCGATTACCTGAAGGAAGAGGCCGGGCTCGATGTGACGCGGATGTACCCGGCCGGGGCCCCGCCCGACCCGGCGCTCGCCGCCGCCTGGACCTGGGACGGGTTTCTCGCGGCGGCGCAAAAATGCGGCAAGGCCGGCCACGCCTTCGGCATGCCGCTCAGCACCTGGAGCGACTCGGTCAACTGGGTCAGCGCCGTCTTCGCCGGCCACGGCGCGCAGCTCGTCGACGAGGAAGGCAACATCACGGTCAAGTCGGACGCGACCCGCGAAGTCCTGGCGTGGTTCCAGAAGATCGTCCCGTCGCTGCCGGACAGCGTCTTCTCGTGGGACAACGCCGCGAACAACAAGTGGCTGGTCTCGGGCAAGGGCGCGCTGATCATGAACCCGCCGGGGGCCTGGGCGGTGGCGGTGCGCGACGCGCCAAAGGTGGCCGAGCAATTGTGGACCTTTCATTCGCCCAAAGGCCCCAAGGGCCGCTTCGACCCGTGCAATTTCGGCTTTTGGACGATCTGGAATTTCTCGCCCAACAAATCGGCGGCGAAGAGCCTGCTGGCTTTTCTGTCGACCCGCGCCGCGGTCGAGCAGCTGGTCGCCGGCAGCCGCGGCGTCGACATCCCGCCTTACGAGAAGCTGCGCGATTTCAAGACCTGGGCGGAGGAGCAGCCGCCCAAGGGCACGCTCTACAACTACCCGCCGCGCGGCGATGTGGCGGCGCTGCTCGCCGGCTACCCGGCGCCCGTCGGCATCGGCGCGCAGATGACCACCCAGGGCACAATCTGCAAGATGGTCGCCAAATGCACGCAGCAAGGCAGGTCGATCGACGAGGCGATCGACTTCGCCCAATCCGAAGCTCGAAAGCTTCAGGAGGACCTGAAGGCGCGCGGCCCCCGTCATTTGTTGCAGTCGTTGACGCGGATCGCGCAGGCGCCGGCCGCGCCGCCCTTGCACTCGCTCAGCGCGGCGGTCCGGGCGGCGTCGCGGTCGCCGCGCACGACGGCGCCGGCGTGCTTGCCGTCATCGGTGGTCGCCAGCGCGCCGCATCGGGCCGGGCCGATCTTCGAGACCACCTTGCAGCCGGCGGCGCCGCACTCGCCGACCGCCACGTCGATGGCGCGCCTGGCGGTCGGCTGGTTCCAGGCGACGCCCCATTTGCCGGTGCCCCGGTCCCAGGCGATCGCGCCATAGCCGGCAAAAGCCGGGACCGACAGCAGCAGAACCGCCAGCAGCGCGGCGGTGGCCCAGATTGAACGGCGCATCGGGCTGTTTCTCCTTTAGCTAATTCGGACTCTGTCGCCGCACATTGAGGTTCGCATCGAAAAACTTCAACGCGACGCTGCCGATGTGCTCGTGCAGCCTGGCCCGATCCACGCCGGGGGCGTCAACGCAGGTCTCGGGATAGTTATCCCGCCCTATCCGGTCGCACTCGTTGGCGAAGATCTCGTGGCCAACCTGACCGGGCAGCACGTCGAGCCGGGCATGCGGGATATATTTTGCTGCAAGCTCGGCGTTCTCCTTGGGCGGTGTCGTGGTGTCGCCGGCTCCGACGATCAGATAGGTCGGGATCGCCATCTGCCGAAGCCCGGCCTCATCCATGCCGAACCCCTGGATATCGCCCGGAGCCATCGCAAAGGCTGCCCGAATCCGATTGTCGCGCACGTCACGAGCGGGTTCCGCGTCAAGGCTCATTTGCTCCCGCAGATACGCCGGCACTGTCACGTTGCTTTTCCATTGCTGCTGATACTTTAGAAACCGGCCGGGATCGACCTTGGCGCCTCCGATCCAGATGGCGGTGAATCCCCCCTGTGAATGCCCCGCCACGCCAATCTGACTCGGGTCGATGTGCGGCCCCCAGACTTTGTCTTGAAGCAGGTAGGAGATGTCCAGGCTGATATCGCGTGGCCGCTGCCAAAGCTTGTTGCGCACGTATAGTGCGCTGGAATCATACGTATTGGCTCGAAAGTGATAGACCATTGCGACGAGATAGCCGCGCGAGGCCAGGTATTCGCCGAACCAGGCATAGACCGAGCCGTTGCCGCCCGCCCCATGCGAGAACATGACAAGCGGACGCTTCAAATCATCGGATACGATGGGGGCGTCCTTGTACAGGTGCAAGTCGGCAGCCAGGAAGATTTTGAAAGGAACGGCGGTGGTCACGGGAGCAGCGGGATAGATCAGCATCAGATCCAGAGGTCTACCGCCCTCGGCCGGGTCCACAAACTCTATCTGGGTCATTCCGACAGGATAGAGAGCGGTCGGCAAAGCGCCTTGGGCCAAAGCGCTCCCGGGCCAAGCTGAACCGTAATACACAATGCCGAAACATACGGCGAGGCCGGTGAGAAAACAACCGAAGCTGTTTCGTCCCAGGCAAACAAATCGCATGTCTGGACTCCCCGACCGGCAGCTCTACAGCTGGTGTTCAGACGCAATCATCTGTTTCAGCAGCAAGGAGCCGTAGGATGGGTTGGTGGAGTTGAATCATCCGAATGCATCTACCCCCGCATCTCCCCGAGCGGGCGCTTGCGCAGGAAGTCGAAGTCGCAGCCCTTGTCGGCCTGCAGGATCTCGCGCCGGTAGAGGAGCGCATAGCCGCGCTCGGGCACGGGCGGCGGCGGGGCCGGGCGGCGGGCGAGCTCGTCGGCGGCCACCATCAGGTCGATGCGGCGGTCTTTGACCGAAAGCCGGATGCGGTCGCCGTTCCTGACCTTGGCCAGCGGGCCGCCCGAAGCGGCGTCCGGGGTCACGTGCAATACGATCGAGCCGTAGGCGGTGCCGCTCATGCGCGCGTCGGAGATGCGCACCATGTCCTTGACCCCGGCGCGCGCGAGCTTCTGCGGGATCGGCAGGTAGCCGGCCTCCGGCATGCCCGAGGCGCTGAGCGGGCCGGCGTTCTGGAGCACCAGGAAATCGTCGGGGGTCACGTCGAGGCCGGGGTCGTCGATGCGCGCCGAGAGGTCCTCGAGCGAGCCGAAGACGACGGCGCGGCCCTCCTTCTCGAAGAGCTTCGGGTCGGCCGCCGAGCGCTTGAAGATCGCCCCTTTCGGGGCCAGCGAGCCGAACAGCGCGACGAGCCCGCCGGTGGGCTGCAAGCGGGTCGGCGAGCGGCTTGACGACGGCGCGGTCGACCGGCCCGGCGGGCCCCGCCAGCCGCTCGCCCAAGGTCTCGCCGGCCACGGTCGGGCAATCGAGATGCAATAGCGGCTGCAGCTCGCGCAGCACGGCGCCGATGCCGCCGGCCGCGAACAGATCCTCCATGTAATGCGGCCCGGTCGGCTTCAGGTCGACCAGCACCGGGGTCGTGTCGCTGATCTCGTTCAGCCGATGGAGGTCGATGTCGATGCCGGCGCGGCCGGCGATCGCGGTCAGGTGCAGGACCGCGTTGGTCGAGCCGCCGATCGCCATCAGCACCCGCAGCGCGTTCTCGACCGATGGCGGCGTGACGATGCGGTCCGGCGTCAGGCCCGAAGCGGCGAGCCGCATCGCGGCGCGGCCGGTCGCCTCGGCGGCGCGCAGCCGGTCGGCGTGCACCGCCGGGATCGCGGCGCTGCCGGGCAGGATCATGCCGAGCGCCTCGGCGATCGAGGCCATCGTGCTCGCCGTCCCCATCACCGCGCAGGTCCCGGCGGTGGTCGCAAGGTTGCCCTCGATCTCGTGGATTTCCGCCGCCGACACCTCGCCGGCGCGGTAGCGCGCCCAGAAGCGCCGGCAATCGGTGCAGGCGCCGAGCCGCTCGCCGTGCCAGCGCGAGGTCATCATCGGCCCGGCGACGAGCCCGATCGCCGGCCGGTTCGCCGAGATCGCCCCCATCAATTGCGCCGGCACGGTCTTGTCGCAGCCGCCGACCAGCACCACCGCGTCCATCGGCTGGGCGCGGATCATCTCCTCGGTGTCGATCGCCATCAGATTGCGGAACATCAGGCTGGTGGGCGACAGAAACACCTCGCCCAACGAGATCGTCGGGAAGGTGAGCGGCAGCCCGCCCGCCGCCAGGACGCCGCGCTTGACCGCCTCGATCAGCTCGGGGAAATGGCGGTGGCAATTGTTGAAGCCGGAACGGGTGTCGGCGATGCCGATCACCGGCCGCGCCAGCATGTCGGTCGAATAGCCCATCGAGCGGGCGAAGGAGCGCCGCAGATAGAGCGCGAAATCGGGGTCGCCGTAATTGGTGAGCCCGCGGGCGAGCCCGATCGGTTCGGTCATGGGTTCCTCTCGACAGCAGCGACGCGCCAGCTTGCCGCCGGGCCGCTGCCGCAGACAAGTGGCGAGTTTCTCCCGATGCATAATGGCGCTCGACGGCTGCACCCTCGTGCGCACATGCTTTGCCGAAGCTATGGAGGCGCCCCGCCATGACCCGTTCGCGCTCGGCCCGGCTGCAGGAGCTGATCCACCGCCGCGGCAAGGTCCTGGCGGTGCTGCATCCGCCGACCGCGGCGCATGCGCGGATCATGGAAGAGGCCGGGTGCGAGGCATTGTTCGTCGGCACCGGCGGGGTGGTCGGGGCCTATACCGGGCTCGCCGATGTCGGCACGGCGACGATGACCGAATGCGTCACCATCGCCGGCTGGATCGCCGACAGCGTCTCGATCCCGGTCATCATCGACGGCGACACCGGCCACGGCGGCATCATGGCGGTGCGGCGCCTGATCCGCGAGAGCATCCGCGCCGGGCTCGCCGGCATCCGCATCGACGACCAGCCGATCGAAGGCAAGCGCAAGACCCAGAACGCCGGGATCGAGGTTGTGCCGCTCGACCAGGCGATCGCCCGCTATCGCGCCGCGGTCGATATGAAGAACGAGCTCGACCCGGACTTTGTCGTCATGGCGCAATGCTACGCCCGCGACGCCGCCGGTGGGACGCTCGACGATACGATCGCGCGCATGAAAGCCTATCGCGAAGCGGCCGGGGTCGATTGGGTGCAGCTCGAATCGCCGCACTCGGTCGACGAGATCCGCATGGCGCGGGCGGCTGTCGAGGGTCCGTTCTCGTTTATGCGCGGCAAGCTCGGGCGCTATCTCGACCTCGACGAGCATCTGGCGCTCGGGGTGACGATCGCCTGGTATCCGGGGTTCAGCCATGCCGTCACCTGGGCGGCGCTGTGGGATTTCATGACCGAGTTTCAGACGCACGGCACCAAGGCCTGGGACGATTTCGTCGCCAGCCGGCGGGACCGCCCCTACCCGAGGCCGGAGGTTCCGGCCGAGGGCGAAGGCGACACAAGGCAGCAGGAGCTCGAACGGCGCTATTTCGGCGATCGGCAGGAGGGCAGGTAATGGCGCGCGACGGCTACCGCATCTTCGATTCCGACACGCATGTCGGCCCCGACGCCGGCATCCTGGCCGGCTATCTGAGCGCGGCGGAGAAGGAGCGCCTGGCCGGCTGGGCCGCGTATCAATCGCGCGACCGCCACGGCCGGGTGACCTATACCAAGGGCCAGCGCCACTATCGCCGCCGCCTCGGCGAGGCCGAGCCCGATTCGGCGCCCGCCGGGTACATGGCCGGCTTCACCGGCGTCCAGCGCCGGCGCGAGCCGTCGCCGCGGGTCGACGCCGACCCGGCGGCGCGCATCGCCGACATGGATTTCGAAGGGGTCGATGTGAACCTGACCCTGCCGTCGGGATGGTTCGGCACCTGGACCGCCGGCGACGACGTGGCGCTCGAAATGGCGATGTACCGCGCCTATCACCGCTGGATGGAGGATTACTGCGGCGCCTATCCCGATCGGCTCGGCGGCGTGATCCTTGCCGGGGCGCGCGACATCGACGGCGGCGTGGCCGAATTGAGGCGCTGCGGCAAGTCGCGCTGGGCCTGGGGAATGATGGTCTATGCGCCGGTCGGGACGCCGCTCGATCACCCCGCGCTGGAGCCCCTCTATGCCGAGGCCGCAACGCTCGACCTCGCCGTCGTCCTGCACACCTTCACGGTGATGCCGCCCTATGCGCCCGGCGGAGAGGACACCTGGGACAATCTGTGGCTGCAGCGCTCGGCGGCGCATCCCTGGTGCGGCATGCGCAACATGGCCTCATTGCTCGGCGGCGGGCTGATGGACCGCTATTCGACCTTGCGCATCGGCACCTTGGAGGCCGGGCATGGCTGGCTGCCGTTCTGGATGATGCGGCTCGACGAGCACGCCCGGACGGTCAAGGCGGCGCTCCCCGAATTGGCGCGGCCCCCGAGCGACTACATCCGCGGCGGCCGCTACTTTCAGAGCATCGAGATCCCCGAGGGCGGGCCTCTGACCAATGCGGTGGCCGATCTCGTCGGCGATCATGTGCTGATGTACGCTTCGGACTATCCGCACGGCGAAAGCCATTTTCCGGAATTGACCGCGCTCGTCGCCGCCTGGGACATGGCCGAGGAGCGCAAACGCAAATTGCTGTGGGACAACGCGGTAAGGTTCTACGCGCGCGCCGGGCTCGATTGAGAAGATGTGAATGAATCGGCGCGGCGGGCAAATCGGGGCTGCGATCGGGGCCGTGCGTGCTTCGAGACGCGCCCGATGGGCGCTCCTCAGCATGAGGCAAGCTGCTGATGGCATTGGTGGATATCCTCATCCTGAGGAAGCCGCGCAGCGGCTGTCTCGAAGGGCGCACGGCGCTGATCCAGCCCATGCCAATTCCTTTACATCCTCTGAGCCTCTTCGGGAGCGATCGTCGCACGGCGGCAAAGCTGCCGCCCAATGTGGCGGTGGAAAGACGGGAGAAAGGCATGTTCGACCTCGACCGGTTTATCGCCGATTGCCGCGCCGCGGTCGCGGCCGATCCGAGCTTCAACGCGGCCCGCGAGGTCGTGGCCCGCGCCATCGCCGACCCCGCCGCGCTCATCGCGCGATTGGGCGAGCCGAAAGAGGCCGGCGTCGAGCAGCTCTACCACTCGGCGGAGCTCAATATCCTGAACTTCGCCTGGGGGCCGCAGATGACGCTGCTGCCCCATAACCATTTGATGCGCGTCGTCATCGGCATCTATACCGGCCGCGAGGACAATATCTTCTGGCGGCGCGTGCCGGGTGCGGCGGGGGGCAGGATCGAGCCCTGCGGGGTCAGGTGCCTCTCGGCCGGGGACGCGGTGGTGCTCGAAGAAGACGCGATCCATTCGGTCACCAACCCGCTGATGCGGCCCACCGGCGCCATCCACGTCTATGGCGGCGACTTTTTTGGCATCAAGCGCAGCGAGTGGGACCCGGAAACCCTGCTCGAGCGCCCCTTCGATCTCGCCGACGAGATGCGCTGGTTTGCAGAGATGAACGCCCTCCACGCCGCCCGACAGCTCCCCGCCGGAGAATGCCGATGACCGATATCAGCAGCGCCTTGAGCCCGATCGATTCACTGACGGTCGACGTGCTGACCGACGATGTCAGCGACGCCTATGTCAGCAAGACCATCTTCGCGGTCTCCGAGTTCGCCAACATCGTGCGCGCCGGGGCGAAGACGATCTCGGGCGAGGCGCTGCTCGCCGCCAATCTCGGCTATGGGCTGCGGCTCGGGTCGACGGCGGGCGACGCGCGCCACACCCTGTTGTTCGACACCGGCACCGAGGGGGCGATCTTCATCCGCAATTGCCGCAACCTCGGCATCCCGATGGGCGAGGTCGAGTCGATCGCGATCACCCATGGCCACTGGGACCACATGGGCGCGCTGACCGACGCGGTCGACGCCATCGTGCGCGACGGCGGCCGGGTGACGGTGCACGTCAACCCCGACATGTTCAACGAGCGCGGCGTCCAGCTGAAAGGCGGCGCGATCGTCCCGGTCGCCAAGGTGCCGCTGCCGGCCGAGATCGAGCAGCACGGCGCGACCGTCGTCAACAGCCTCGAGGAGCGGCTGCTGCTCGACGGGCATTTTTACTACAGCGGCGAGATCCCGCGCGTCTCTGCCTTCGAGAAAGGCCGGGTCGACCATTTGTGCCGCACCGGCCCCAACGCGCCGTGGCGGCCGGACCCGTTCCTGATGGACGAGCGCATGCTGGTGGCGCACGTGCGAGACCTCGGGCTCGTCGTGTTCAGCGCCTGCTCGCATGCCGGGATCGTCAATGTGTGCACCGAGGTCCGCCGGCTGTTTCCCGACATCCCGATCCATTGCCTGATGGGCGGATTGCATCTGGGCGGCGTCATGGAGGGCATCATCCCGGACACCGTCGAGGCGCTGCGGCCGTTTTCGATCGAATACATCATCACCGGCCACTGCACCGGCTGGCGCGCGCTCCACGCATTGGCCAACGCCTTCGGCGACGGCGTCAGCCAGTCGGCGGTCGGCACCAGCTACACCTTCGCCTCCGACCAACCCTCCGACCTCGACCGCTGAGGCTCGGATGGATTTGGATCATGCGCCTCCCGCGGTGATCGAGCAGTCCTCGGGCCGGCTGCCGGCGACGATCGTCACCGGCTTTCTCGGCAGCGGCAAAACCACGCTCTTGAACCACATCCTGACCAGCCAGCGCGGGCTCAAGGTGGCGGTCATCGTCAACGAGATCGGCGAGATCGCGATCGACAACGAGCTGATCATCGCCACCGCGGACGACATGGTGGAGCTGAGCAACGGCTGCATCTGCTGCTCGCTCAACAGCGACCTCCTCGACGCGGTCTTTCGCGTGCTGCGGCGCGAGCCGAAGATCGACCATTTGGTGCTCGAGACCACGGGCCTCGCCGACCCGCTGCCGATCGTGCTGACCTTTTTGCGCCCGGAGCTCCGCAACCGGGTCCGCGTCGATTCGGTGGTCGCGGTGGCCGACGCCGAGAGCTTCGCGCCCGGCCGCTTCGACAGCAAGGCCGCCCTCAATCAAATCCGCTACGCCGACATCGTGCTGCTGAACAAATGCGATCTGGTCGGGGCCGGGCGGCTGGCGGCGGTCGAAGCCGGGATCCGCAGGATCGGCGAGGGCGCGCGGATCATCCGCACCATCCGCGCGCGGATCGCGCTGCCGCTGATCCTGAGCGTCGGCCTCTTTCAATCGGACCGGTATTCTTCCGATCATTACGACCAGGCGCACGGCCATTTGGCGTTCGACGGCTTCGAGGCGGTTTCGTTCGAGAGCGCCCGCCCGATCGCGGCCGAGGCCTTCCAGAAATTTCTCGAGGAGCTGCCGGGCGAGGTCTACCGCGCCAAGGGCGTCCTCTGGCTCGACCACAGCGACAAGCGCTGGGTTTTTCACCTCGTCGGCCGGCGGTTCACGCTCGACGAAGGCGATTGGAGCGGCCCGCGGCGGAACCGGCTGGTGGTGATCGGGCGCCGGCTCGACGAGCGGCGGCTGCGCCATCGGCTGGAGGCGTGCGCGGCCCCGGCGGCAGTCAATCCGGCTGCGGCAGGGCCGCCGACAACAGCGCGAGCAAAAGCGCCATGACCGCCGGGACCCAGATCGCCGCCGCCGCGACCCACAGATAGAGGGCGCCGCCGATCGCCGCGCCGCCGATCAGCCCGGCCCATGGCGAGGCCTGCGCCAGCCAGTCCCATCCGACGGCGCGGCGGGCGAGGTAGTCGCCGAGCCCCTGGCCGAGCTTGACCAGCGTGCCGGTGACGAAGGTCAGGCTGACGCCGACCCGCCCGGCCCGATGCATCGAGGCATTGAGCGCGCCCATCGCCAGCACCATCGGCTCGGGCGCGGTCGAGCGCAGGGCCGCGGCCGACAGCAGCGCCGCCACCGCGGCCAGGATCCACATGAGATGGCGCCGGCCGGTGAGGTGAGCCAGCACCTGCCCGCCGGCGGCGCCGAGCACGAACAACGCGATCAGCACGATGATCGAGGCCGCCTGCGAGAAGTCGCCCTGCCCGATCGCGATCGCGAACTGCGTGCTGTTGCCGCTCATATAGGAAACAAAGAGATGGCCGAGGCGCAGATAGCCGATTGCGTCGACCATGCCGGCGAGGGCCGCAAGCAGCCCCGCCAGGATCAGCTCGCGCGCCTGGTCCGCCATCATATCGCGCCGCGCCCGCCCCGCCCGACCCAAGACGCGCCAGCTTGCCGCGGCGACGGCAAGCCCGGCAAGCCCTCCGGACCGGGCGGCCTGCCTCTTCGCGCGCCACCCTTGTCAGAGCGGGGACGGGATGCCACTTAGGAGATTATCAGGCGCTCAAGCTGCCGCTCTCGTTGATTGGCTTCGAGGCGGGGTTTCGCCGGTAGCGATGTTTCGCCGCTCGGTTCGAGCCGGTGGAATTGTCCGGGCCATCTCGCGTTGATGGGGAAGGCGCAGACCGCGATTGGCGCGTCGGAGCAGTGGCACAATGGGTGAGATGATGGCTAAGCCGAAGAGAGGGCGGTCGACCGCCGCGATCGACGATCACGTCGGGGCGCGGATCCGCGAACGTCGCATCATGCTGGGGCTGACCCAGCAGCAGCTCGCCGAGATGATCGGGGTGACCTATCAGCAGGCGCACAAATACGAGCGGGGGATCAATCGGGTCTCGGCCGGCAGGCTGTTCGAGATCGCCCGCGCGTTGAGCGCCCCGATCAGCTATTTCTATGAAGGGGTTGGGCAGGAGGCGCCGCGCCCGATCGCGCCGCACCAGCGCATGCTGCTGGAGATCGCCCGCAACTTCGCCGAGATCCGAAACGAGAAGCATCAGGAGGCGGTGAGCCAGCTGGCCCGCGCCCTGGCGACCCGCTAGCCGCTTCCCGACCGCCCGCCCCGCGAGGGCTGACCGCGCCGCCCGCCCCGTCCCGCGCGGGGCGGGCGATCAGCCCTGGGGCAACGGGAACTCGTCGAGATAGGGGAGGTATTCCTCCTCGACATCGACCTGCATCGCCGCCAGCAGGCGCACCAGCCCATTGTAGAACGAGATCGTCACGACGAGATCGGTCAGCCGCTCGCTGTCGAGCCCGCGGCGCAGCGCGGCGAAGGTCTGGTCGGAAATGCCGAGCTCGCGCGTCATCTCGCGCGCCGCGCGCAGCACCGCCTGCGCCAGCGGCTCGAGCCCGCTTGGGCGCCCCTCGGCTTCGTCGGCGACGGCGCGGATCTCGTCGTCGGTGACGCCGACCTCGCGGGCGATCCTGACATGGTGCGAGAACGCCCAGGGCGAGCGCGTCATGTAGCCGACCTGCAATATCGCCAGCTCGCGCAGCCTCGGGTCGAGGCGGCTTCCGTCGCGGATGTATCGCGCCAAGGTGTTAAGGCTGCGCGCCGCGCGCGGGCTGTGCGCCAGGACCCGGTAAAGGTTGAGGTTGCGCGCCAGCAGGTCCTGGTGCTCGGGCAGAAGATCGGACTTGTCGAGATATGGCAGGCGCGCCATCGCCGTCACTCCATGCCGGCCGCTCCGGGCGAGCTTAGCACATCGCCGCCGCGGCAGGGCATCCGTCGGCGGCTGCGGCGCCCGCGCCTCTCGCCATGCCGATCATAACAATATGATCGTTGCGTTATTAACATAATATCAACATATTTAATTGCCATCATGCTCTCCCGGCGAGCCCGGCCGCGCTACCGGCGCGCGACCCGTGGCGAGGGAGAACGCATGGACAAGCTGTCTGAAGCCGAATCGGCGCGCGTCCGATCGGCGATCGAGGAATACGCCGCGGCGCTCGACATGGCCGCGATTTCGTTGCGTGTTCAGCGCAATTTTGCGCGGTATCCGGCTATCCGGCGCGCCCATGGCGAAACCCGCCTGAACCAGGCCTTCGACCCGGCGGTTGCCTCTTTCGGCCGCGACGATTTCTGGCTGCTGGCGGAGAACCGGTCAGCCGAGCCGATCGCGACCTACTGCCTGCGGCGGTTTGTCGTCGACGATTTTTACGCCCTCGTGCGCTCGCAGCTTTTGTGGTTCGCCAGGCGGCCGCGGGTCGACCGGCGCTTCGCCGTCCTATGCGACATCCCGCCGTTCGGCGGCGAGGTGTGTCATGGGGGCGGGCTTTGGGTGCGCGAGGATTACCGCGGCGGCTCGCGGCTGGCCGTGCTGATGCCGCGCTTCGCCCGCGCCGTGGCCTTGCGCGATCGGCCCTTCGACCACGACACCGCGATGATCCGCAACGATCCCCGCGACCGCGCCGCCGCCGCCGACCGCAAGGCCGTGTATATGGGAAGGCTCGTCTACGGCTTTGCCCGGGTCGGCCGCCTCGTCGACGGCTGGTTTCCGCCGGAGCGCCGCCACGCGGTCATGCACCTGTGCCACGCCGACAGAGCCGAGGCGCTCCTCTCATTGATCGCGCCGCCGCGCGTTTCGGGGGCGGGGCTACGGCGCCGCGAGCTCCACCAGCCGCCGCTCGTTGATCAGCACCACGAGGCAGTCGACGCGCCGACCGTCCGCGGCCAGCGGCAGCACGAGGCGGGCGTACGCGTAAGGGCGGTTGTTCTCGACATGGCGGATCAGCTGATAGCTCGGCGCGCCGGTTGAGACGATCCCCCGATAGTCCTCGATCGCGTCGTCGCGCATCAGCCCCGCCGGCATCTCGCCGAGGGTCTTGTTGGCGTGTCCGCCGCCATAGGAGTTGACCGTCCCCCACAGGCGAAATCGGTAGCCCTCGGGATCGGCGTCGCGCGTATCGACGATGTGCGCGCGGCCGCGGGCGATGTTGAGCAGCTCGAGGGGATCGATCGACTCGGCCGAAGGCAGGCGGTCGCCGGAGCGCGCGCTGCGCCAAACCCCGAGGAGCTCGCCGAGCCAGCAGTCGGCCGGCCGGATCGCCTCGAGGGGACGGGTCAGCCGCTCGGAGAGGTCGCCCGCCCGCGCCTTGGTCTTGACCGCAATCCCCGTGGGCCTGGATGAGGCGGCGAGGGAACGGCGCGGCGCCGGCGCCTCCGCGCCGCGCGCCGCGAGGGCCGACTCCATTCGCCTCAGCCCATCGATCGGATTGGTGAGCACCTCGTAGCGGTCGGGCGTTTCGCGGTCGCCCGGATGACAAAGGATCAGCCGCCTCGGCGCGCGTCCAGCGATTTCGTAGAAGGCGGCGAAGGCCGCCAGAGGACGCACCGCGGCCGGCTCGAGCTCGACCAGCACGGCGTCCAGCACGCCCACGACATGGACAAAGCCGCATTCCCGCACGGCTCGGGCCACGACATCGAAATTCTCTGCCGGGCGGCCGAGCCGGCGCGCCAGCAGAACGGCGTCAGGCGCAAACGCCTCGCCCGCGTCGTCGAAGATGACGCCATCGGCTCCGCGCTTCGCGGCTTCCCACATCAGAGGCTCTCAACGCATGCAGCGATTTGCCGCGCCGACCGACCCGGCGCGGCAAATCTCGCCTGTGGCTTATCCCTCCTTCTTAGCGCGGACGGCCGCAGCGCAAGCGCCCAGCCAGGGGCAAGAGCCCGTCAAGAATTCGTCGGATCGGCGCAAAGAGCGCGGGCGGCCGCATGCCTCGACGAGAAATGTCTCGCCGCTTCAGCCTGAGCGGGCCTGCGGCCGGCGCACCCGGGCAGCGGCGCTCGCCACCGCCTTCAGCGAGGCGGTGATGATGTTGCCGTCGATGCCGACGCCGTGGAGCGTCGTGTCGCCGCCGTCGCGGATTTGCACATAGGCCGTCGCCTGCGCGTCGGCGCCGGCGCCCAGCGCATGCTCGCGGTAGTCGATGACGGTCAGCACGACCCCGCATTCCCGGCCGAGCGCATCGACAAAGGCGGCGATCGGCCCGTTGCCGACCCCCTCGATCCGCCGCTCGGCGCCGTCGACCGCGACCGTGGCGGCGATGCGCCGCTGGCTCGGCGCGCCGGGCTCCGGGAACAGATTGTAGTCGGCCAGCACGATCCCGCCCTGGCGCAGATAGACGTCCTGGAACAGCGACCAGATATCGGCGCTGGTCAGCTCCTTGCCGGTGCGGTCGGTGACCTCCTGCACCAGCCTGGAAAACTCGATCTGCAGCCCGCGCGGCAGGTCGAGCCCGTGATCCTCCTTCAACAGATAAGCGACGCCGCCCTTGCCCGATTGGCTGTTGACCCGGATCACCGCCTCGTAGCTGCGGCCCAGGTCCTTGGGGTCGATCGGCAGGTAGGGCACCTCCCACAGCCCGTCGTTGCGCTTGGCCAAGGCCTCGAAGCCCTTCTTGATCGCGTCCTGGTGCGAGCCGGAAAAGGCGGTGAAGACCAGCTCGCCGGCATAGGGGTGGCGCGGGTGCACCGGCAGCTGGTTGCAGTGCTCGACGGTGCGCACGATCTCGTCGATGTCGGTGATGACGAGGCCCGGGTCGATCCCCTGGCTGAAGAGGTTCAGCGCCAGGGTCATCACATCGACATTGCCGGTGCGCTCGCCGTTGCCGAAGAGCGTGCCTTCGACCCGGTCGGCCCCGGCCATGACCCCGAGCTCGGCCGCCGCGACCCCGGTGCCGCGGTCGTTGTGCGGGTGCAGGCTCAAGGTGATGCTGTCGCGGTCGCGGATGTTGCGGCCGAACCACTCGATCTGGTCGGCATAGACGTTCGGCGTCGCCATCTCGACGGTGGCCGGCAGGTTCAGGATCGCCTTTTTTTGCGGCGTCGGCTGCCAGACATCCATCACCGCCTCGCAGATTTCGACCGCGAAGTCGAGCTCGGTGCCGGTAAAGCTCTCGGGCGAATACTGGTAGACGATCTCGGTTTCCGGCATCGCCGCCGCGAGATCGCGGATCAGCCGTGCGGCGGTGACGGCGATGTCGACGATGCCCGCCTTGTCGAGGCCGAACACCACCCGGCGCTGCAAGGTCGAGGTCGAGTTGTAGAGGTGCATAATGGCGCGCCGCGCGCCGCGGATCGACTCGAAGCTGCGCTCGATCAGCTCGCCGCGCGCCTGGGTGAGGACCTGGATCGTCACGTCGTCGGGCACCAGATCCTGCTCGATCAGCTCGCGGACAAAGGCGAAATCGGTCTCCGAGGCGGCCGGAAAGCCGACCTCGATCTCCTTGAAGCCGAGCCTGACCAGCAGGTCGAACATGCGGCGCTTGCGCTCCGGTCCCATCGGCTCGACCAGCGCCTGGTTGCCGTCGCGCAGATCGACGCTGCACCATAAGGGCGCCCGCTCGATCACCCGCGTCGGCCAGCGCCGGTCGGGCAGCGCGATCGGGGCAAACGGGCGGTATTTGTGGATCGGCATGTCGGACATTTTAAGCTCCTGCTGCGGGCTCGCCGCGAAACAAAGGATCGAAAAATTGCTCGGGTCGGTGGTGCGGCCGGCGGGGTCAGGCGCGCCGGCCGGAGGTAAGTCGCCGGCGCAAGGCGCGCTGGCCGCGGCTGAAGCTCTTTATCAAATAAATCAAAGGCATTGACGATACCGAGCGGCAGTAAGTTCCCCGCGCCGGGGACGACGGCGAGCCCTGTCGGCGTCCATCCGGACGCCGACTTAGATAAGTCGCAGCTCGTCGCGCTCGATAATCATTCCCGTTTGGTTAGCAGACCGATCGCGGCCGGTCAATCCCCTGATCGCAGGGCGCCATGCGACGGGTCGAGCGCGAAACCGTGGGTTTGACAGGGTGTATCCTTTCTGCCACTGTTGCTAAACCACCACAGTCGGCAGAAAAGCCACGCTCGGCCCCTAGGTTCGATTGACTTGGCACTGTTGCCCGATAGTGTTCTCTGTGTCGAATTTGGCACGCACGCTGTATCGATCGTAGATCGATAAGTAGTCGGCGAGCCCTCGCCTTTCCGGTTTGCGGTTCGGCAGGTCCGGGGCGGCGCGGCGACCGGCCGGGGTGGGTGCTGTGGGCGCGGACCGGGGGATCATGGCGGCCCGTCATGCGGCCTGAGGAGCGGGGGCAAGGTGGACGACGTATCCGAAGAAACCAACATCGTGACGTTCCCGTTGGCGATGCGCCGCGCTCCGACGCGGCCGTCGGCCTACCCGATCGCGGGCGGCTACGAGTTCACCGAGGCCGAGCTGGCGGCGCTGTGCCGCTGGTTCTCGGCGATGAAATACGCCTTTCCGGGGACCGAGGGCGTGATGATGGTGAGCCATCAGCAGAGCTATTCGGCGGTCGGGCTGTACAACCCGGCGGGCGGCGCGCCGAACTGCCTCGTCGCCAAGCATGTGGTGGCGGGGAAGCCGCGCTTCTTCTGGTCCACCGAGTTCGACCCGCCGCATCCGATCGACGATCTGTCCGACATCACGGACGCGCATATCCGCGCGATCCGCCCGCCGCGCGACGAGACCGGATGGCTCGACCCGGCGGGGTGGATGGGCGTCTACGCCTCGCGGGTGATCGCGACCCAGCTCCAGATCATCTAGCCGCCTCCGGCGCAAGCGACAATCGGTTTGGCATCGGCCGCCCGCGGCGCGATAGTCCCCGATCGGCAGCCGAAAGATCGGGTTACGGAGGTCGGCCCATGTCCGGGTTCGGAGATTTTCGCGGCGACGGGCTGATCGTCGTGACCGGCGGCGCCGGCTTCATCGGCTCGCATGTCGTCCTCGACCTCGCCGCGTCGGGGCGGCGCGTCGTCGTCGCCGACCTGATGCGCTCGGGCGGCAAGTGGCGCAACATCGCCGCGGCGGGGCTCCATGACCTGATCCGCCCCGAGGCGCTGCCCGGCTGGCTGGACGAGCGCCGCGGGCAGGTCTGCGCGATCGTCCACATGGCGGCGGTCTCGACCACCACCGAGCCCGATATCGACCGCTACGTCGCGAGCAATGTCCGGCTGACCCTCGACCTGTGGGAATGGTGCGCCGCCACTGCGACGCGGTTCATCTACGCCTCGTCGGCGGCGACCTACGGGGCCGGCGGCGCCGGCTTCCGCGACGACCCCGGCCCGGCCGCGCTCGCCCGGCTGCGGCCGCTCAACGCCTATGGCTGGAGCAAGCATCTGGTCGACCGCCGCATCGCCGACGACCTGGCGCGCGGGCGGCCGGCGCCGCCGCAATGGGCCGGGCTCAAATTCTTCAACGTCTACGGAGCCCACGAAGGCCACAAGGGCGATATGCAGTCGATGGTCAGCAAGATCGCGCCGATCGTCGCGTCCGGCGGCGAGGTCAGCCTGTTCAAATCGCACCGCCCCGACTACGCCGACGGCGGGCAGCTGCGGGACTTCGTCTATGTCAAGGACTGCGCCGCGGTCGTCGCATGGCTGCTGGCCAATCCGCAGGTCAGCGGCCTGTTCAATGTCGGCAGCGGGGCCGCGCGCAGCTTTCTCGACCTCGCCAACGCCGTCGGCGCCGCACTCGGCCGCGAGCCGCAGATCCGGTTCGTCGATACGCCGGCGGCGTTGCGCGGCCAATACCAGTATTTCACCGAGGCGGACATGACCCGACTGCGCGCCGCCGGCTTCGCCGCAGGGTTCCATTCGCTCGAAGCCGGCGTGCGCGATTTTGTCGAGGCTCGCGACAGCGCCCCCGCCAGGTGATCCTTCTCGATCTGTCGCGCCTGATCTCGCGGGCCGGGCGCCCGGCCCCGACCGGGATCGACCGGGTCGAGCTCGCCTACGCCCGGCATCTGCTCGCCGGCGGCGCCGCGCACCTCGCCGCGACGACGCCGTGGGGCGGGCTCGGGCGGTTGCCGACAGCGGCGGCCGAGGCCTATGTCGCCGCGATCGAGGGCGCGTGGCGGGGCGACGCCGCGGCCGCGCCGGCGGCGCGGCTGGCGCGGCGGTTGCGGGCGGCGGCCGCGCTGCGCGGCGGGCGCGCCCTTCACGCGCGGTTGCGGGCGGCCGAAGGCGGCGCGGTCTATCTGCTCGTCTCGCACCATCATCTCGACCGGCCCCGCCCGATCGCCCGCCTGAAGGAACGCGGCGGGGCGGGCTTTGTCGCGCTCGTCCACGACCTGATCCCGATCGAATTCCCGGAATACGCGCGGCCGGGGCAGCAGCGCCGGCATCGCCGCCGCATCGAGACGGTGGCCGCCCTCGCCGATGCGGTGATCGTCAATTCCGCCGCGACCCGGCGCGCGCTGCAGCCTTGGCTCGACCGCGCCGGCCGCGCGCCGCCGGTGCTGGCGGCGCCGTTCGGGGCCGGGCCGCCGATGGCCCCGGCCGCCGTTCCCGAGCCGGGGGCGCCGCCTTATTTCGTTTGCGTCGGGACGATCGAGGCGCGCAAGAACCATCTGCTGCTGCTCAATCTGTGGCGCCGTCTGGTCGAGGAGCGCGGAACCGCGGCGCCGCGGCTGGTTCTGGTCGGGCAGCGGGGCTGGGAGGCCGAAAGCGCGATCGACATGCTCGACCGCTGCCCGGCGCTGCGCGGCTTTGTGATCGAGCGCAACCGGGCGCCCGACGCCGAGATGGCGCGCCTGCTGCGCGGGGCGCGGGCGCTGCTGCTGCCCTCCTTCGCCGAAGGCTTCGGCCTGCCGCTGGTCGAGGCCCTGGCGGCGGGCGTCCCGGCGCTGTGCAGCGATCTTGAGGCATTGCGCGAGAACGGCGGCAATGTGCCGGAGTATCTCGACCCGCTCGACGGCCCCGGCTGGCGCGCCGCGATCGGCGATTATTGCGAGGCCGGCTCGCCGCGGCGCGCGGCCCAGCTGCGCCGGCTGGCCGGCTGGCGGGCGCCGCGCTGGCAGGACCATTTCGCCGCCGTCGAAGAGCTGATCGCGGAGGTGGCGCGCCAGTCCGCCGCCAGCCGTCGCCGGCCGTCGCGCGGCCCCGGCGCGCCGCGCTCACGCTTTGGCCACGCGGCTTAGATTCAGATCAAGGAGAGGTCAGCAATGCCCGTCACCGTGCTCTACCCCGAAGACCGGCAGATCCCCGACGACGCCCTCGAGCGCGAGATCTTCGGCCCCGAGGTGCGCATCCTGCGCCGCACCAGGAAGGCGCTCGCCGAGCTCGCTCCCGAGGACTGCGCCGAGGTCGACGGGCTGATGATCATGCGCCACGCGGTCTCGGCCGAGGACATCGCCCGCTTTCCGCGGCTGCGCGCGATCGTGCGCATGGGGGTCGGCTACGACAAGATCGCCCGGCCGGCCGCGGCGGCGCGCAACATCCTGGTGTGCAACGTGCCCGACTACGGCACCACCGAGGTCGCCGACCATGCGATGGCGCTGGCGTTGTCGCTGCGCCGCGGCGTCCTTTTCTACCACGAGCGGATGCGGTCGAGCCCGCCCGCCCCCTGGGGTGCGGTAAAGGGCGAGCTGATCCGCCGGCTCGGCGTGCAGAATTTCGGCGTCGTCGGGCTCGGGCGGATCGGCACGGCGGTGGCGCTGCGCGCCCGCGCCTTCGGCTTTCGCGTCGTGTTTTTCGACCCCTACCTGCCGAACGGGGCGGAGCTGGCGCTCGGCATCGCCCGCGCCGCCACCCTTGAGGACCTGCTGCGCCAGACCGACACGCTGACGGTCCACACGCCCTTGACGCCGGAGACGACCGGGCTGCTCGGCCGCGACCAGCTCGCCCTGCTGCGCCGCGGCGCGGTGGTCGTCAACACCGCGCGCGGGCCGATCGTCGACCTCGACGCGCTGCTCGCGCTGTTGCGCAGCGGCCATATCGCCGCCGCCGGGCTCGACGTGCTCCCGGTCGAGCCGCCGGTCGAGCCGATCCCGGCGATCCTGCGCGCCTACCGCGAGCGCGAGCCCGGCCTCGAAGGCCGGCTCGTGATCACCCCGCACGCCGCCTGGCACACCCCGGAATCCGAGCACGACACCCGGGTCAAATCGGCCGAGACGATGCGCGCCGCGCTGTTGACGAACCGCCCGCAGAACGTGATCGCGCCGGAGATGTATTAGAGCCGATCGAAAGCCGCGCTAGCCCCAGAGCCGGCCG
>CAVQSZ010000033.1:0-253814 GCA_963716115.1 uncultured Alphaproteobacteria bacterium | reverse complement strand
AGCGATGTTTGGGCGGCACCTTTTGGTCTGAGGCGTGAAGAGTGATTGTTCGGAGCTGATGGGAGCTCCGACACATGTCGATTTCAGAGCATAAGCACATGCCGGAGCCGGCCCGGCGGATGGAGGTGTTCACGGGCGCGGGACGGCGGCGCAGTTGGTCGCCTGCGGAGAAGGCTGCGATCATCGCCGAGAGCTACGGCGCGGAGGAAACGGTCGGCGGGGTGGCTCGTCGTCATGGGCTGACGCCGCAGCAGCTCTTCGCCTGGCGCCGACTGGCGCGGCGATCCCCTTTGGGGTCGCCGACGATGTTCGTGCCGGCCGTGGTGGAAGCGATGCCGCTGGAACCGCCGGCGGCGACGATGAGACCGCGCCGGGTACGTCGCCGATCCAAGGCCGGTGGGATCGAACTCGAGATCGCTGGGGTCGAAGTGCGGGTCGGGGCAGACGCGAAACCGCGGACCATCGAGGCGGTGATTCGCGCGCTGAAGGCGAGTTCGTGATCGGACCCTCCGGGAACCTTCGGGTTATGGTGGCGACGAAGCCGGTCGACTTCCGCAAAGGAGCGGAGGGGCTGGCGGCGCTGGTGCGCGAGACGATGCGCACCGATCCGTTCTCCGGTGTGGTCTACGTGTTCCGTGCGAAGCGGGCTGACCGGGTAAAGCTGATCTTCTGGGACGGCACCGGCGTGGTCCTCGTCGCCAAGCGCCTGGAAAACGGCCAATTCCGCTGGCCGACGATACGCGACGGGGTGATGCGGCTGAGCGCGGCGCAGTTGCAGGCGCTGCTTGAAGGGCTCGATTGGCGACGGGTTCATGAGCCGCGACGGACGGCGGTGCCGGCTGCGGCGAGCTGAGCGAAAGGCCGCTGCTTAGCGTCGCGTCAAAACCGTCGCAAGTTACTGGCTGCCATGGTTCAATCGGCTTTGTGACAAGCGCCGCCGCAGCCCTGCCCGACGACCCCGACCTGCTCAAGGCGATGCTGCTGGCCGAGCGGGCGGAAAGCGAGCGGCTGCGCCAGATCATCAAGGAGCTGCAGCGGCATCGCTTTGGACGACGGGCCGAGAGCCTGCCCGAGGAACAGCTCCAGCTTGGGTCTGGAGGAGGCCGAACAGGTCGAGGCGGCCGGTCAGGCCGAGAGCGAAGAGCAGGCCCCGGCCGAGCGCGGGACGCGCGTTCGCCCGGCGCCGGGCGAACCGCGGCGCACTGCCGGCCCATCTGCCGCGGATCGAGACGGTGGTCGACGTCGGCGAGCACGATCTGCCCCGGCTGCTCCGGCCCGCTGCATCGGATCGGCGAGGATGTCGCCGAGCGGCTCGACATCGTGCCGGCCCAGTTCCGGGTGCTGGTCGTGCGCCGACCCAAATACGCCTGCCGGACTTGCGAGGACGTGGTCGTGCAGGCTGCGGCGCCGGCGCGGCTGATCGAGGGCGGCCTGCCGACCGAGGCGACGGTCGCCCAGGTGCTGGTGTCAAAGTATGCCGACCATCTTCCCCTTTACCGGCAGGCGCAGATTTACGCCCGGCAGGGCGTCAACCTGGATCGCTCGACGCTTGGCCGATTGGGTCGGCCGCGCGGCCTTCCTGCTGCGGCCGGTGCACGAGCGGCTGCTCGACCGGCTGAAGGCCTCGTCAAAGCTGTTCGCCGACGAGACGACGGCCCCGGTTCTCGATCCGGGTCGCGGCCGAACCAAAACCGGCCAGCTCTTCGCCTATGCGCGCGACGACCGACCATGGGGCGGCACCGACCCGCCCGGCGTGGTCTATGTCTATGCGCCGGACCGCAAGGCGGCGCGCCCGATCGCCCATCTCGCCGGCTTCCGCGGCGTGCTGCAGGTCGACGGCTATGCCGGCTACAAGGCGCTGGCCGAGCGGGGCGAGGTGCAGCTTGCCTTCTGCTGGAGCCATGTCCGCCGGCACTTCTACGAACTCGCGCAGGGCGGATCGGCGCCGATCGCCGTCCGAGGCGCTGACGCGCATCGCCGCCCTCTACCGGATCGAGGACGACATCCGCGGCCGCTCCGCCGAGGAGCGCCGCGCCGTTCGGCAGGAGCGCAGCCGTCCGCTGGTCGAAGCACTGCAACCTTGGCTGCGCGAGAAGCTGTCGCTGATCAGCCAGAAGACCAAGCTCGCCGAGGCGATCCGCTATGCGCTGTCGCGCTGGGAAGGCCTCTGCCTCTTTCTCGAAGACGGCCGGATCGAAATCGACAACAACGCGGTCGAGCGAGCCATCCGACCGCTCGCCCTCAATCGCAAGAACGCTCTGTTCGCCGGCTCCGACGGCGGTGCCGAGCATTGGGCGGTAATCGCTTCGCTGATCGAAACTTGCAAGCTGCTCGGCGTCGAGCCGCACAGCTACCTCGACCGACGTCATCACCCGCATCGTCAACGGTCATCCCCAGATCCGGCTCGATGACCTCCTGCCCTGGGCTTATCCCACCACCCCGCAACTCAAGGCCGTGGCCTGAGAACGACGCTTACGATGCATCTTCTCTCCGGCGTTGACAGCTCGGCCCATCCACCCGGCGAGCGGCAGAATGGCAAGGCATGAAGTTACGAAGATGAGGAGATACCGGTCAGGCGAGAGAAATTCCAGAACAATCGCGACTGGAATAAAGAGCAGAAGCCAGTTCATCACCATGGATCAGCCCCGATACGCAAGAATTTACACGTGTTCGCGGTGTTCTGGCCTTCAATACCCCCGGCCCGGGGCATTCTGTCTCCTTCTCGTTATGAGCTTCGGTCCTCCCAGTCCACCCAATCCACCGCATGGGTCTCGAGATAGCTGCTGACGGCGGCACCGATGGTCGGAAAGAAGGACTCTTCGCCAAGCCGCGCGAAAAGCCCGAATCGCTTCAGCTTGTCCTTGACGGGGTCCTTCATCTCGGCAAAGCACAACTCGATGCCGGCCGCGTGCAAGGTCTCGTCCAACTCGGCCAGCATGTCGGCGGCGGTGACGTCCACGCTGGTGACCGGTTCCGCCGCAACGACCAGCCAGCGCACCGGCGTAGGCGATGTCGCCACCGCGTCCAGCACGCGCTCCTGGAACAACTCGGCGTTGGCGAAGAACAAGGGCGCATCCCAGCGAAACAGGACCAGGCCGGGGATCAGGCGGGCGTCGGGATAGCGCGTGATGTCGTGGTAGCCCTTGACGCCCTCGGCGCGGCCCAGCACCGCGGAGTGCGGACGCCAGCCATCCCACAGGAATTCGATGACGGCGATCACGATCGCCAGGCCGATGCCCGGAATCGCGCCGAGCACGGCCACGCCGACGAAGCAGACGATCGACAGCCAGAACTCCCAGCGCTGGATGCGATAGATTCGTACGCAGGTCGGTGACCTCGATCAGGCCGATGGCCGAGGCGATCACGACCGCGGCCAATGCGGCTGGTGGGCAGATGCTGGAGCAGGTTCGGCGCCGCCAGCAGCAGCAGGGCGACGGCGAGCGCGCCGACGACCCCGGTCAACTGCGTTCTGGCGCCCGCGGCCTCGGCCACCGGGGTGCGCGACGAACTGCTGCTGATCGGAAAGCCCTGAAAGAATCCGGCGGCCAGGTTGGCGGCTCCGAGCCCCACCATCTCCTGGTTGGGATCGACATAGCGTGCCGGTTCGCGCGGCGTAGGCGCGCGAGAGCACGCTGGTGTCGGCGAACGACACCAGCGCGACGGCGCAGCCGCCGATCAGAACCGGGACGATATCGGCGTAGGTGATCCACGGGATCGCGAACGCGGGCAGGCCCTGGGGGAGCGGACCGAGGACCGACACGCCGGCGCGCGCCGCCAGGTCCAGCGCGCCGACGATCGACGGTCGCGCCGACCACGGCGATCAGGATGCCCGGCACGCGCTTGCTGCTCTTGAGCAGCAGGATCACCGCCAGCGTGCCGGCGCCGACCGCGAACGCGGTCCAGTTCGTCCTTCCGCCCAGCACCGCCTCGGCGATGGCCCATAGGTTTCGCAGCGGCCCGTCGCTCTCGATCGAGAAGCCGAAAAGCTTGGGCAGCTGGCTGATCAGCACCGTCAGCGCGATGCCGTTCATGTAGCCGTAGCGGATCGGCTTGGAGAGAAGTTCGGTGACGAAGCCCAGGCGCGCGACGCCGGCCAGGATGCACACGACGCCCGAGACGACCGCCATCATGCCGGCCAGGGCGACGGCGCGATGCGGGTCGCCGCCGGACAGCGGCAGGACGACGGCGAGGATGACGGCGGCCAGCGAGGAATCCGGCCCCAGCACCAGGATGCGGCTGGGGCCGAACAGCGCATAGGCCAGCAGCGGCACGATGGTCGCGTAGAGGCCGTAGATGCCCGGCACGCCCGATGCCACCGCGTAGGCGATGCCGACCGGCACCAGCATCGTCGTCAGCACCAGCCCGGCGACGATGTCGTGAGGCAGCCAGGCTAACTGATACTGGCGCAGAGCAAGTAGCCCCGGCAACCAGCGTATCCAGCCAGTCTGGTTTAGCATTTTGGATTGCGTCCCCGAGCGTGGATGGTTGGCTGCCCGCACCCCCGCGACACTTTGCTAGACGTCAGCGATCGCTTCGATGCGGCCTTCTTTGACCGCCGTGACGAACCCCCTGTAGTCGCGCTCGGTCTGGTCGGCGTATTCGACGGCAAACTCGCCGATCGCGTCATCGAAGGTCTCGCTCGCCCCCATGTAGCCCGCGATCATCGCGGCGTCGCCCGAGCGGGCATGCGCCCGCGCCAACGCCCATGCACACAGTCCCGCGTAGCCTGCATCAGATCAAGGATCGAAACCCTCGATGATCGCGCTGATCTTCATGTCGCGGAGCTGGCGCATGTAGTAGTGGCGGCCGTCGCAGCCCCGCGTCCATCCGAGGAAAATGTCGCTCGCCGACTGCATCAGCCGCTGGCCGACGACGACGCGCTGGCCGTGATTGCTCGTGCAGGCTCTTGCCGGCATAGGGCTCGAGCACCGACGCCTTCGCCTCCTTGATCTGCAGGAAGATCGGGTCGTCGTCGGCGGCCAGGAAGAGCGCGACACCACAGCAGTGCCGACGCTGCCGACGCCGACGACCTTCATCGCCATATCGCAAAAGCTGAAGCGGTCGAACAGCACGCGGATGTGCTCGGCCAGCGACTCGCGGTACAGCGCGAAGGCTTCGCTGTAGCCCGTCTCGAGGCCCGGCGCCTGCTCGGCGGTGGGATGGAAGATCAGCGGCGGATCGTCCATGATCCGCGGGACCGCCCCGTGCTGCTCGGCGAGCTTCGGGAAATGTGCTCGGGGCGTGCTTTTGCCCGCGCCTTCTCGACCCGCTGGCCGATCCGCCCGCGATCCTCTTCGCGCGCAACTTGCCTTGAGCAGCCGTTCGAGGTCGATCGTGTCGTACCAGACGTCCAGCGCCCGCATGGATGCATAATCGGCCATGTGCTCGCGGTAGCTGCGCACTGTGGCGAGGGCCGCCCGCGCCGTGTCGCTCTCGGACAGCCGGATATGACGCCCGGCGATGACCACGCTCGCGGCCAGCCGCTTGAGGTCCCATTCCCAGGGGCCGGCAGCGTCTCATCGAGATCATTGATGTCGAAGATGATATTGCGCTCGGGCGTGGCAAAGCCGCCGAAGTTCATCAAATGGGCGTCGCCGCAGGCCTGCACCATCAGTCCGGATTTCGGCGTCGACGCCAGATCGGCCGCCATCAGCGCCGCCGAGCCGCGATAGAAGGCGAAAGGCGACTGCATCATCCGCCCGAAGCGGATCGGGATCAGGTCCGGCATCCTGCCCTCGTTCGATTCGCTCAACAGCTCGACCGGATCGCGCCGGTCCTTGGGCGGCTTCCATTCGCCGTGATCCTCCCGCGGCACCGCCTCGCGCAGCGCCTTTCCTTGGGCACGGCGCTCCTCCGGCGTCAGATAGCGAATTTCAGCGAGACCGGGCCTTCCATCGGTAGCTTGCAACATGCTTGAAGTCCTCCAATTTGCAACTCGAAGAGATCGGTCGCCATCCTGGCGAGACACAGCTCAGGTACGGTCGCGCCGTGGTTATCCCCAGACAGCAGCAGAATCAGGGCCGGGGTCTTCCGCCGGGCGTCTTGCCCTGAGGCAAGGCATCGACTTGACCGCCGCGCCGCGTCCAGTCAATTTCGGATCGGCGAGCGTGCCAACTCGGAGTTGCCGTAGCGCAGGTTGAAGGTTATCTCCTCGCCGACCCACGAGGGAAGCTCGATGTGCTGCTCGGGATGGGCGAGCTCGACCTCGGCGATGATGAGCCCTGTGTTCGGTCCCCCGAAACGATCGAACGACCAGACGAGGTCATCACGATACCGGATGCGATACCGCGTTTTGGAAATGATGCGAGTGGGTGGCAGGGCGCCGAGGGTCTTGCTCGGCGGTATCGAGCTCCAGGGGGTGCTCGTGTTCTTCCCGGCAGATACCCTGACGTCTGCCTTTGAGGGTGAGCACGGCACGGCGCTGACTGCGGTCATCGCTGATGAGGCGCACGCGAATGCGGAAGCCATCGACCTAACGCGAGATAACCTTGCCGAATACGGAACCGGTCTGCGATTGTCGAGCCCGCGATCGCTGCTTGTGGATCGCGTACCAGGAACCGTCTTTCGATCTCGATGGCCATTAATGTGCTCCCTTCCCGGACCCCTCGTCGGCTACTAACCTGAGACAAGAGCTTCGACGCTAATGATCCGGTCCTTACGATCTAGGTAACATGCTTGACCTGATCAAATCCATACAGATTTTGGGGGTTTCTTCGGTCTCTACAATTGTGCGCCGGGCGGATCAAGGAAGGCCGGGCACGGCCAGAAAGGCCAGCGGCGAAAATGAGATAAACGGCCAGCAGCGACACGCCTTTGAGCCAGTTGGACTCCGCGTCGCCGGCGAGCGGCGCGGCGATCAACACCGACAGCACGACACACAGTGTCAATCCCGGTCGAAGGCTGATGTCCATCGGCGCCGGGCCCGACCACGAGACTAACCAGGACCAGAACCGGCGCCACGAACAAGGCGATCTTGAACGCTCGACCCGAGAGCAATCGCTATGTGCCTCGGGCATCAGCCAGTGCACGGCTACGGCCACAGGGACCAGGATTAGGAGCCACCCCAACACCGTTCCTACCTCCTCCTTGGCGAAGCCGCCCGTCGCCGCCTCGAGTTCATTGCGGGCAGCGGCTGGTCTCAGGCCGGGATCGCCCGCTGCGGGGTCCCAGGCTCTACTCGGCGATAGCGGCTGCTTCCGCCCGGACCCCTACGCCGCGCTTCCCGCGGCTCCTTGATCCGGAACCAGGCGACGTAGAGCGCGGGCAGGAAGAGCAGGGTCAGCAGGGTCGCGACGGCGAGGCCGCCGATGATCGCGTAGGCCATCGGCCCCCAGAACACCTCGGGCGCGATCGGGACCATGCCGAGGATGGCGGCGGCGGCGGTCAGCGCGATCGGCCGCAGGCGGTGGGTGGTCGCGTCGATCACCGCATCCCACGGGTGCAGGCCCTTGGCCAAATCCATGTCGATCTGGTCGATCAGGATGACCGAGTTGCGGATGATCATGCCGCTCAGCGCGATGATCCCGAGGATCGCGACAAACCCCATCGGCGTGCCGGTCGGCAACAGCGCCAGCACCACGCCGATCAGGCCCAGCGGCGCGACGCTGATCACCAGGATCATCTTCTGCACGCTCTGCAGCTGGGTCATCAGGATGATCAGCATCAGGATGATCATCACCGGGAAGACGGCGACGACCGAGGCGAGGCCCTTGGCGCTCTCCTCGACCGTGCCGCCGGCTTCGATCCTGTGTCCGGCCGGCAGCGCCCTCGCCAATTCCGCCAGCGCCGGCGCGAGCTGGCGTTGACCGTCTTCGCCTCGACGCCGGGCGCGACATCGGCCTGCACGGTGACCGTCGGCAGCAGGTCGCGGCGCCAGATCACCGGCTGCTCGAGCCCGTATGCCGATGCTGGCGACCTGGGCCAGCGGCACCCGTCTTGCCGTTGTCGAGCTCGATCTGCAGGTCGCGCAAGGTTTGCAGCGAGGCGCGCTGATCGGTCGGGGGCGCGCGCGACCATGTCGATCGTATAGATCGAATCGCGGACCTGGGTGACGTTGCCGCCGGTGACGACCGCGTTCAGCGCCTCGGCCAGCGATTTGCGAGCTGACCCCGAGCTGGCGGACCCGGTCCTGGTCGACCTCGATCCGCAGGCTCTTCATCGGCTCGTTCCAGTCGAAGTTGATCAGCCGGGTATTCGGGTTGCGGCCGATCACCTCGGCGGCGCGGAAGGCCGCGGCGCGGGCCGCCTCGGGGGTCGGCGCGCTGACCCGGTATTGCAGCGGCCAGCCGACCGGCGGCCCCATTTCGAGCGGGTAGACCCGGGTCGTCAGGTCGGCGAACTCGGTGTCGAGCGCCTTTTCCAGACGGGCGCGGACGATCTCGCGTTCTTTGAGCCCCTTGGTGACGATCACCGCCTGCGCGAAGTAGTCGTTGGCGAGCTGCACGTTCAACGGCAGGTAGAACCGCACCGCGCCCTGCCCGACGTAAAAGCTCCAGCTTTCGATGTCGGGGTCGCCCTTCAGCAGCGCCTCGAAACGCTCGACCTGAGCTTCGGTGGCGTAGATCGACGCGTTCTGCGGCAGGTTGAGGTCGACCACCAGCTCCGGCCGGTCGGAGGCCGGGAAGAACTGCTGCTGGATAAACCCGTAGCCGTAGAGCGAGGCGGCAAAGAGCCCGACCGTCAAGGCGATGACCAGCCAGCGGGCGCGCAGGCAGAAGACCAGAGTCGCGCGGAAGAGGCGCATGATGCGGCCGGGCCCGCCGTGGCCGCCGCCATGCGGCTGCATCGTCGCCGGCAGGATCGCGACGCCGATCACCGGCGCGAACACCACCGCGACGACCCAGGAGGCGAGCAGCGCCACGGCGATGACCGCGAACAGCGAATAGCAGTATTCGCCGGCCCCGCTCTTGGCGAAGCCGATCGGGATAAAGCCGGCGACCGTGACCAGGGTCCCGGTCAGCATCGGGAACGCGGTCGTGACCCAGGCGTGGGTCGCGGCATGCGCGCGGTCGACGCCGGCTTCGAGCTGGCTCACCATCATCTCGATCGTGATCATCGCGTCGTCGACCAGCAGGCCGAGCGAGATGATCAGCGCGCCCAAGCGATATCCGCTGCAGGCTGATCCCGGCAAAATCCATGTAGGCAAAGACGATCGCCAGCACGAGCGGGATCGAGCAGGCGACGACGACGCCGGCGCGCAGGCCGAGGCTCAAGAAGCTCACCGCCAGCACGATCGCGATCGCCTCCCACAGCGCCTTGGTGAAATGGCCGACCGACTCCGCGACCACCACCGGCTGGTCGGCGACGAGGTGCGGCTCGATCCCGATCGGCAAGGTGGCGATGATCCGCGTCCATCTTTTTGGCGATGTCCGCGCCGAAGGCGAGGGCGTTGCCGCCCTGCGCCATCGAGATCGCCAGCCCGATCGCCGGCTCGCCGTCGAAGCGGAACATCGGCTGCGGCGGGTCGGCATAGCCTTCCTTGACCGTCGCGACATCGGCGAGGCGGAAGAACTTGCCGTCGGCGAAAAGATTGATGCGCTTCAGCGCGTCGACCGAGCTGAACGAGCCGGAGACGCGGACCGCGTATTTTTCGCGCGCGGTCTGCACCACGCCCGAGGGTATGACAGCGTTCTGCTCGCGCAGGCTCTCGATGATCTGGTCGCTGCTGACGCCGAGCCCGGCGAGCTTTCGGGTGTCGAATTCGAGGTAGAATTTCTGGTCCTGGGCGCCGATCAGCAGCGCCTTCGCCGCATTCTTGACGGTCAAGACCTCGGTGCGGATGGCCTCGACATAGTCGCGCAGCTCGCGGGGCGTGAAGCCGTCGGCGGTAAAGGCGTAGACGATGCCGAAGACGTCGCCGAACTCGTCGTTGAAATTCGGCCCGACCACCCCTTGCGGCAGCGCGCCCTTGATGTCGGCGACCTTCTTGCGCACCTGCAACCAGATGTCGGTCACCGAGTTCTTTGGGCGTCGTGTCGAGGAGATTGACGTAAATCGTCGAGACGCCGGGCTTGGTGTAGCTCTTCAGGTAGTAGAGCGACGGCGTTTCCTGCAATTTCTTTTCAATCCGGTCGGTGACCTGCAGCAAGGTGTCGTCGATCGTGGCGCCCGGCCACAGGGTCTGCACGATCATCGTCTTTATCGTAAACGACGGGTCCTCCTCGCGGCCGAGCCGCGTATAGGCGCCGATCCCGGCGACGACGAACAGCGCCATCGCGAACCAGACGAACGAGCGGTGCCCGATCGCCCATTCGGACAGGTTGAACCCCTTCATTGCGTGGCGCTCGCCTGCAGCGCCGAGACTTTCTGGCCGGGGATCAGCTTGTGCACGCCGGCGGTCACCACCTTGTCGCCCTGCGGCGAGGCCGCTGCCGACGACGATCTCGTCGCCCTGGTAGCGCGCGACCGTGATCGGCTTCAGCTGCACCGCGCCGTCCTTGTCGACGAGCCACACCGCCGGCTTGCCGTCGCGGTCGAAGAGCGCGCTCCCCGGCAGGACGACGACCCTCTCCTCGTTCGTCGTCACGCTGCCGACGACGTTGGCGCCGAGCCGCATCTGCGGCGGCGCATCCGGGAGCGCGACGCGGACCGTGTAGGTGCGGGTCGTCGGATCGGCCTGCGGCGAGAGATAGCGGACCTTGCCGGTGGTTTCGATCGCGGGATTGCTGACCAGCCTGACCGTCACCGTCGGGATCCTTCGAGCGGGCCTTTGAAGGCCCCTTCGGCGACGTTGAACACCGCCTCGCGCTCGCTCGGCTGGGCCAGTCGGACGACCATCTTGCCGGCGCCGACGACCTGCCCGGCATCGGCGCCGACCGCGGTGATGACGCCGTCCTCGTCGGCCTTGAGCTCGGTGTAGCCGAGGTTCTCCTCGGCCTGGGTCAGGCGGGCGCGGGCCGCGTCCTGCCTGGCGAGCGCGGTCTTATAGGCCCTGACCGCGGTGTCGTGCTCGACCCCGGTGGCGTGGCCCTTCTTCAGCAATTCGTTCTTGCGGTATTCCTGCGCCTTGCTGCGCGCGACCTCGGCTTCGGCGGCGGCCAGCTCCGACTTTGCGATCTCGACCTCCTGGCGGTATTGCTGCGGGTCGAGCCGGGCCAATAGGTCGCCCTTCTTGACCGGGGTCCCGACATCGACCGGCCGGGAGAGGATCTTGCCGTCGACGCGAAAGCCGATGTCGGCCTGATAGCGCGGCTGGATCTCGCCGGTCAGCGACACCGTCTCCGCATTCTGGCGCGGCGCGACGGTCACCGTGCGCACCGGCCGGATTTCCTTGGCCGCGGTCTTCTCCTCCTTGCCGCAGCCGCCGAGCAGCAAAGCCAGGGCGACGGCCCCGACCGCCGCCCGAAGCAGCATGAATGACGCCATGTCCCCCGATCCTCTCAAGGCCGTCGGCCGCCGCGATACGCAAAGAGAATGGCGGGATCAAGGCTCCGCGTCGACGTGGCGGGTGTCGTTCCACAGCCGGATCGCCGGCTCCGACAGGTTGTGCTCCCAGCCCAAGAGGCTGAGGCTCGCGGCGCCGAGCACCAAATAGCGCCCGCCGGCCGCTTCGAGGCCGAGCCAGCGGGCGGCCAGCACCCGCAGGATATGCGCGCTCGACACGATCAGCACGTCGCCGTGGGCGGCCCGGATCCGGGCGATGGCGCGGTCCGCCCGCGCCCCGATTTCGGCCGGCGATTCGCCGTCGGGGCAGCCGTCGCGGAATAGTTGCCAGCCCGGCCGTTCGGCCAGGATCTCGGCGCTGCGGCGCCCTTCGTAGCGGCCGTAATCCCATTCCGCCAGATCGGGCTCGATCCCGGCCGCGGCGGCGAAGCCGGCGAGCGCGCAGGTCCGCACCGCGCGCTGCGACGGGCTCGTCAGCACCGCGGCGAAGACCCGGCCGCGCAGCCGCCCGCCGAGCGCCCGCGCCTGGCCCTCGCCGCGCTCGGTCAGCGGGATGTCGGTGCGCCCGGTATGCTGGCCCGAGAGGCTCCAGGCGGTCTCGCCGTGGCGGGCGGCGTAGAGGACAGGCAGCGGATCGGTCATGATTTCCTCCGGGCGAGAATGGCGTCTTGCGCGCGGGCGCGTCGCCACAGCCGGCCGCCCTCGACCGCCTGCCACGCGCCAAGCGCCGGCAGGCCGATCGCCAGATCCCGCGCCCGCTTCAACAACGACAAGGCCAGCGCCATCTCCGGGGTCAGCCCGAGAGCGCCGCCGATCAGGATATAGGCCCCTTCCTGCACCCCGACCGCGTTCGGGATCGCGAAGGCGACGCTGCGCACGGCATAGACCAGGCTTTCGATCACGATCACGACGCCGAACGGCAGCGGGGCGCCGGCGAGGCGCAGCGCGATCCAGACCTCGACCGCGCTGCCGACCCAGCAGGCCAGATGCAGCAGAAACCCGCCCCACAGACCGGCCCGCAGGCGGTAGATGCGGCCAAGCGCGCGGTGCAGCGCCGCGGCCCCTTCGGCGGCGCGGTCGGCCCACCCGCGGCCCAGGATGCCGGCTGAACGGCCGAGAAAATCGAAGCCGCGCCGCTGCAAGGCGACAAGCCCGACCGCGCCCAACGCGGCGGCCGCCAGCCCGATCGCGATCGGCATCGCGGCCGGCGAGCCGGGCCGCAGCCGGACGAGCCAGATGAGGCCAAGCGCGGTATAAGCGAGCTTGGCCAGAAATTCGAGGGTCAGGTCGACGATCGTGCTGGCCGCGCCGACCGGGGCCGGCACGCCGGCCAGCGCCACCGCACGCACCCCCAGGACGCAGCCGCCGAGCTGCGAGAACGGCAATACCTCGGAGCCGGCGTCGCGCAGCAGCCGCCCCCATATCAAGACCCATGCCGGCGCCCCCGGCACGAGCAGCCGCCAGGCGAGCCCCATCGCCGCGATCAGCGCCAGATGAATGAGGCAGACCGCCGCGAACCCGGCCCAACCGATCGCGAGCAGCGAGCGCAGCACCGCGTCCGCGCCAAAGCCGGCGACCAGCCCGATGATCACGGCGAGGCCGGCGACCGCGGCGGCGATCGAAACAGCCTTCATCGGCTAGTGGAGCAGTTCTGACAGATGGTGCCCGGGTAGGAATCCACTCCGGCGAAGGCCGGTGCCCACGGTCGACATGGGTCCCGGCTTTCGCCGGGATGACGAGAACGGGAGCAAAGGTCTGGCCCCACCCTAATAAGGCGCCGGGCAGGGATAGGAGGGCGAGCAGTAATAGGGCGGCGGATAGTAGTAGCTCGAGGATGCGGCGGCCGCCCCGGCCGCGGCGCCGACGGCGACGCCCGCCGCCACCCCGGCCGCGACCGGGGCGCCGTAATAGCCTCCGCCGCGATAGACCGTTGTGCCGCCGTAATAGCCGCCATGATAGGTCGAGCCGCGATAGGCGGTGCCGCCGTAGGGGCCGCGCACCGCCGCCGCCCCGCCGGGGCCGCGCACCGCCGCGGCGCCGCCCGGCCCGCGCACCGCCGCGCCGCCCATCGGGCCGCGATAGGCCGCGCCGCCGCGCGGCCCGCTGACCGCCCCCCAGCCGAAGGCGTCGGGCGCCGCCGACGCGGCCAAGAGCACGCCGACGCAGACAAGGGCGAGCCGCCTCATCGCTTGCCTCCCTTAGCCTTGGCCGGCGTCGGCGCCGGGGGCTTCAGCTCGATCTGGGTCGCGCCGGCCGGCGGCTGAAAAGCGAAATCGGCATCGGTCGAGTGGATCGAGAAGTTCCAATCGGAAAACTCGGCGATGAAGCTCGGCTGGCCCGGCAGCATGCGATAGGTGACGATCAGGCGGCGCGGCAGCGACTTGTCGTTCTTCTCCAGCCACAATTCGAGCTCGATCCCGGGCGGCTGATCGAACACCAGGTGCAGGCACGGGACACCGTCGATGGTCACGGTGTTGACGACGCCGCCCGAGGCGACGCCGGTCAGGAACGCTTTGCCCGGCGCTTCGGTGAAAAAGTCGGCGAGCGGAAAGTCGACGCCGAGGCGCCCGACCAGCTCCTTCATCATCGCCTCGATCGTGCCCTCCGGCACCGCCACGGACGCGTATTTGTTGTCGGCGGCCGAGAACACGACGGCGTTCTTGCCGTCGAACATCAGCTTGCGCGCGCCGTCGTCGCCGGTCACCTCGACCAGCAGCCGGTTCGGCCGGTGCACCGTCACCTTCATCGTGTGGAAGATGTGAAGCGGCTGGCCGTTCGGATCGGCGTAGACGCGGATCGTGCGCACCTGGAACGAATACTCGCCCGAGCGCAGGGTCTCGCCCATGCGCTGGAGCGCGGCCGCGGCCTCCTCGCTGACCGCGGGCTTGACCGCCTTGCGGGCCGTCGCGGCGAACCCCGCGTCGGGCGCGAGCCAGGCCGCGGCGGCCGCCAACGACGCAATCAAAAACGCCAGGTGTCGAAGCTTCACGAATGCCTCCGAGATGAAGAGCGGCCCCGACGCCGCAAAAGGCGCGCCGGCAGCGTGTCGAAATTGCGCCGCCCGCCCGGGTCCGGCGCCGATACTCTTCGCTGCGGCGGCGGGAGACGGCGGGGAGCGCGCCACATGGCGCCGCCTTGATCGCCGTCGGCGAGAGTCGCCCATCGTAACGCGCCGGCGCGCCGCCCGCAATCGGGCGCCGCCGCGAGCGGCCGGACCGGGCGAAAGCGGCGGCGGCGACGCCGCGCCGCTCGTGCCAGGCGTTCAATCGAGGCGTTCAAGCTTTTCGGCCGACGGCCGGAACGCCGCCGGCTCGGCTTTCCGTTCGCCGAACACCGTATCGAGCAGCTCCTCTCGGGGGTTCGGCATCTCGACGCCGAGCGCGTCGTCGAGGAGCCGGCCGACCCTCTCGACCTTGTCGGCGGGCTCGATCGAGGGAGCGACGCAGATCGCCCGCCCGGCCTGGATGACGTCGCGCAGATAGGCGGAGTACATCGCCTCCGCGCGAAACGAATCCGCCATCCGGGCGAGATGGCGCTGGGTGATGCGGCTCAGAAAGCGGTCGGCGAGAAAGAGCCGGGCGAGGCAATAGACCGCGGCGCTCGCCACCAGGATCCACAGGGCGTTCTCCGCGAAATCGAAGACGCTGGACCTTCTGCGGGGCTCGAAATATTGGCCTGCCTCGAGAATCGCGGCGTAGCCGACGAGCATCAGGACGACGCGGAAGAGGTGACCCCTGAAGCGAAGCACGAGATAGCCGACCGCGCCCTGCGAATTGGCCGGTCGGCGAAAAAAATGAGGCCGGCGGGGATCAGCCAGGGCGAACAGCGCCGCGCCCACCGCGAAGGCCGCGCCCTGAACGATCGGCGAGGCCAGATCGAGCCCGGCGAGACGAGGGTCGGGAAGCCACATGATCAGGACGATGACCACGGCCCATGCCCAGCAAGCAATGCGAAGCGCCCGCACGCCGTCCTTCCCTTCCGAACGCGAAGCTCTCCGGACCGCCGACCGAGATCGCCCCAGCGGCCGGTGAATATGATCGAACGCTTAAGAAAACTCAAACTCGCAACCGATCGAAGCCGGTCCTTGGACAGGCCGGCATACGCTCCGTTAACTATGGTTATCATTGCGCTTTTTTGCGGATTCGACTAAGGTGGCCGAGTTCCAAGCGCTTTAGAAAAGCCGATCGCTCGGCGAGAGGTTGTCATGTCGTCAGCTGCGGCGCAAACGGGGATGCGGGGGCGCCGGCGCTGCCGCACATTGCCCGACCGCCGACCGAGGTGTGCATCACCGTCGATACCGAATTCAGCATTGCCGGCGCGTTCGCCGACCCGCTGCGCTACCGGCCGCTGAGCCGCGAGCTGGTCGAGTGCCGGGTGAACGGGCGCAGCGAAGGCCTGGGGTTCATTCTGGACGCGCTGAAGGAAGCCGGGACCGCGGCGACATTCTTTGTCGAAGCGCTGCAGAGCGCCTATTTCGGCGATGCGCCGATGCGGCGGATCGTCGAGCGGCTCGCCGAGGCCGACCAGGACTTGCAGCTGCATCTGCACCCGTGCTGGCTGCATTTTCGCAGCAACGGCTGGAGCGCGAGCCGGCCGGAAAATGATTCCTGCGCGGCGCGCTCGCTCGACGAGCTGACCGAGATGATCGGCTTCGGGTGCTCGGCCTTCGCCCGCTGGGGGCTGGCGCGGCCGGTCGCGCTGCGCACCGGCGGCTTCAGCTGCGGTCGCGTCGTCGATCGCGCGATGCGGCGATGCGGCATCAGGCTCGGCTCGAACATCGGGCTCGCGGCCTATCGCCCCGCCGACCCCGATCTGCATGTGGTCAGCGGCAGCGCCATGATCGACGGGGTCCTGGAAATCCCGGTCCTGACCTATGCGACGCCGCACCCCTCGCTCGGCTCGCAGCTGCGCACGATGGCGATCACCTCGACCTCCTGGCCGGAGATGGAGACCCTGCTGTGGCAGGCGCGCGAGGCCGGAATCTCGCCGATCGTGATCCTGACCCACCCGTTCGAGTTCGTGAAGCGGGTCGACTTCAGGTACCAGGACATGCGCCGCAACCAAGTCAATCAGCGCCGCTTCGAGCGGCTGCTCGACTTCCTCGAGCGGCGTCCGGGCGAGTTCGCGGCGACGACGTTCGGGCGGTCGGGCGAGGCGTGGCTCGAAGCCGGCGAGCGGCGCGGCGGCCTGTTGCGGGTGCCGCCGCACCTCGCCGTCGCCCGCATGGCTCATAACCTGCTGAACACCAAGGTATGGCGCTATTGACCGGGGAACCCCCGGCTGAGGCGCGCGGCGCGCGAAGCGGCTCCGATCGAGCGACGCAAGCGGCCCGCCGCTAGCCGCGGCCGACGAACGGCATCTTGGTCGCCATCACGGTCAGGAACTGGACATTGGCCTCGGGGGTGACCGTCGCCATGAAGACGACGGCGCGGGCCACGTTCTGCACGTCCATCACCGGCTCCTCGATGACCGCGCCGTTGGCCTGCGGCACGCCGCGCTGCATGCGCGCCGTCATCTCGGTCAGCGCGTTGCCGATGTCGATCTGACCGCAGGCGATGTCGTATTTGCGGCCGTCGAGCGAGGTCGACTTGGTCAGCCCGGTGATCGCATGCTTGGTCGAGGTGTAGGCGACCGAGTTGGGCCGCGGCGCGTGTGCCGAGATCGAGCCGTTGTTGATGATCCGGCCGCCCATCGGGGTCTGGTCCTTCATGATCCGGAAGGCTTCCTGGGTGCACAGGAAGGAGCCCGTCAGGATCGTGTCGACGACCGCCTTCCAGCGCTCGAACGCCAGCTCCTCGATCGGCGCCGCGGCGCCGAAGCCGGCGTTGTTGAACAGCACGTCGAGCCGGCCGTAGGTCGCCTTGGCCTTGGCGAACAACGCCTGCACCGAAGCGGGGTCGCCGACATCGGTCGGCACGCCGAGCGCCCGGCCTTGCAGACCTTCGATCTCGCCCACCACTGCCTGCAGCGGCTCCGGCCGCCGCCCGGCGACGACGACCGCAAACCCTTCCCTCGCCAGCGCCAGCGCCGACGCCTTGCCGATGCCGCTGCCGCCGCCGGTGACGAGCGCGACTTTGCCGTTCGAAGCCATGGTGACGATCTCCTGCTGCGGATGCCCGATGTCCCGCGCACGATATCAGCATCTCAGGCGCGCGCTCCAGCCGCTTGCCGCCGCGCCCGCCCCGCCGAGGGCTACTCCGCCGCCCGCCGTTCGGCCGATGGCGTCGGGGTTGCGGCCGGCAGGCGCGGCAGGACTTCCTTGGCCATCAGGCGAATGCCTTTCTCGGCCTCGCGATGGTCGAGGAAGCCCGAGCGGCCGATGAAGATCAGATGGGCGAAGCCGCCGACCTTGTCGTAGATCTCCATGATCTGCCGGTGGACGGTGTCGGGGTTCCCGGCGCACAGGATGCCGCGGGCGACCGCCTGCTCGGCGGTGATCCCTATCAGCCCGTCGGCGGGGCGTCTGACCGCCTGCGCGCCGGGGCGCGGCTGGGTGCGGTAGTTCTGCGCCGTGACCTCGGGCGGCATCCGGCCCGGCAGGAATTTCGACATCTGCGGCGACTGCTTGAGGCTGGTGTTAAGAAACCACAACAGCTTCGAGCCGACCCGCAGCCCCTCCTCGTCGGTGTCGCCGACATAGGCGAGCGCGGCATAGGCGAACCTGTCGGTGCCCGGGGCCGGCAGCCCGGTCTCGCGGCGGGCCTCGCGATAGGCGTCGAAAGCGCGCTTCGAAGCCTCGGGGCCGCGCAGGACGAGCGCGTTGACCATGCCGCGGCGGCCCAATTCGGCCGAGGTCTCCGGGTCGCCGGTCGCCGCCCACATCGGCGGGTGCGGGCGCTGGTAGGCGGGCGGCCAGATGTTGACGTGGCGGTGGGTGAAGTGCTTGCCCTCCCAGCTGAACGGCCCGTCATGCGTCGTCAGCGTCTTCTGAATGAGGTCGATCGCCTCCCAGAAGCGCTCGACATAGCCGACCGGGTTGGCGTTGCCCGACACCATCTCGCTGTCGCCGGATTTGACAAAGCCGATCTCCAGGCGGCCGCGCGAGATCACGTCGGCGGTGGCGTATTCCTCGGCGATCCGCACCGGGTCGGGGCGCACGGTGATCAGGGTGCCGAGGCTGAGGATGCGCACTTTTTTTGTCTGGCGGGCGAGGATGCCGAGGATCATCGGGCTCGCGCCGTAGAGGCTGTTGATCCCGGAATGGTGCTCGATCGAGACGACGTTGACTCCGAGGTCGTCGCACAACAGGTGCTCGTCGAGGCATTCCTCGAACAAATCGGCCGAGATCCTCGGGTCGCAATATCGGTTGGGCAGGCTGGCGCGCACCGATTCGGCGCGGTCGAGCACCTCCTGCGGCACAAAGGGGTAGACGTTTTCGCAATGATACCAAGCCTGCACGGCCCACTCTCCGCTGTCCTGATCGGAACGGCGATCTTCGGCCATCCGCCGGATGGTGACAAGGCTCGGTTGAAGCGTGCTCCGATGTGTATCACATACTGTGCTCAACACGGTAACATGAAGAGTCCCGACATGCCGCGTATTTCGGCCGAGACGGTTACATTCCGCATCGATCCTGCCTTGAAGGCCGCCCTCGCCGCCCTTGCCGAGGAGGAGTCGAAGCCGCTCGGCGCCCTGCTCCGGGAGCTGGTTCGCGAGCGCCTCGCACAGAAGCGGCGACGCGAGTTCGAGGCGGAGGCGCGCCGCCAGTCGCTCGAAGCCGCCGCCGCCGCGCGCGATCCGGACAGCGACGAGGCCGCCGTGATGGGCGAGCTCGAAGCGCATCTCGACGAGCTCGCCCACGAATGGAAGTGAGCCGCGGCGATGTGGTCACGGTTGCGCTGCCCGGCGATTACGGCAAGCCGCGCCCCGCTCTTGTCGTCCAGGACGATGCCTTCGCCACATTGGGCTCGGCGACGTTGCTGCTCCTGACCAGCGAGCTGCACGACTGGCCGCTGATACGCATCACCGTCGAGCCCGGCCCCGCCAACGGCCTGCAAAAACGGTCTCAGATCATGATCGACAAGGCGGCAACCGTGCCTCGGGCGAAGATCGGCCAGCGGCTCGGCCGGGTCGACGACGACACGATGCGCGCCGTCGCCCGGGCGTTGGCGGTGTTTCTCGGGATCGGCTGACCTATTCGGCGAGGAAGCGGGCAACCAGCTCGACGAAGGCTTCGGGCTGCTCGATCTCGGGATGATGGCCGGCGCGCTCGATCGGCTCGAAGCGCGAGTTCGGGATCAGCCCGGCATAGGCGCGGCCGTAATCGGGGGTGACCACCTGGTCGCTCTCGCCCCACAGCACCAGGGTCGGGGCCGCGATCCGGCCAAGCCAGCGCGGCAGCTGCGGGTTGTACATATAGGGATGCCAAGCGTAGAGGCAGAGCGCCTCGCGGTTGCGGGCATGGACGACCAGCGCCTCGTCCGACATCGCGTTGTAATCGGGGGCCGACCGGTCCGGGTCGTGCCAGCTGCGGCGGCGCACCTCGTCGGGCGATCGGTTGAAGATGTCGAGGATGTCGGGCGTCTCGCGATCGCTGATCTTGATCCCGAGCGGATCGACCAGGATCAGCTTGTCCAGGCGATGGCCGCAGGCCGCGGCGACCTCGGCGGCGAGCCAGCCGCCGAACGAAAATCCGAGCAGTGTCACCTTGTCGCCCGGCAGCGCGTCGAGCATTGCGAGGTAGAGGTGGACGAGGTCGTAGACCGTGTCGAAATCCTTCGGCCGCGGCGAATGGCCAAACCCGGGCGAGGACGGCGCGACGATCTCGGCATGGCGGCCGAGCAAATCGAGAAACCGCGCCTGCGGGTCGATCGTGTCGAAGCCGTGCAGCGCCAGGATCGGGCGCCCGGCGCCGCGGCGCAGCGCCTCGAGCTCGATCCCCAGCACCTCCAGCCGCCCGGCGTCCGTCATCGCGCGTCCCCTGCCGAATTTCACCGGGGCGGCTTATAGCCCGACCGGCGCCGGCCGGGAACCGAGGCGCTCGCGGTTCAGCGGATGCAGCCTTGAAAGATCCGGCCGCAATAGTTGGCGCCGCTCAACAGCCACAGGAAGTCCGGCGCCGAATGGTCGGCGGAGAACGACCGGACCTTCCCGCGGTCGAGCTCCAGCCTGACCTCGCAATAATTTTCAAGATCGGCGTAGCGATAGACGAGCCCCGGCGCCCCGGCCGGCGTGGTCTCCTCGCTCCAGGGCGGCCCGGCGCATTGCCGCAGCCGGGCCGCCGACATGCCGACGAGCTCCGGCTGGACCTGCCGCCAGTCGGCCTCCTGCTGCGGGATCGTGTCGAAGCCGCGACACGACGCCACACCGGCGGCCAACACGAGGGCGAGGAGGGCGCGCGACGGCTTACGGGCGGCTGATTCCATCCCCTCATAGAGCGCCGCGGCGGACAAAATAGACAAGACATCAGCGCATGGCTGAGCTACACTCAGCGCAAGGCTCTCGACAAGAGAGCGTCTGGGAGCACGCAGGGTCACGGCGAGCGCGGCCCGGCCGCGGCGTACCGGCAGGCGCGGCCGTCTTCAGGGTCGCGCCCCGGCGCCAGCCGGAGCGGCCAAGGCCGCCGCCGGCGCAGGGAGGAGGCCATGAAAAGGACCACGCTGACACGGCGCACGGTGCTGCGGACGGCGCTGGCGACAGGCGCGCTCTCCGCGCCGCTGGTGCGCGCCGCGGCGGCCGGCGAGCCGGCGCCGGCCGGCAAGATGGTGCTCGGTTGGCACACCAACATCGCGCCGCGCTGGCTCGACCCGCAGCAGCACGACGGCGGCGCCACGCCCGACAATTTCATCAACGTCATGCACGACGCGCTGATCAAGAACTTCCGCGAGCAGGTCTACGACCATCTGGCGTTGGCCGAGCATTTTGAATTTGCCGAGGACGCCAGGAGCGCCCTGTTCCGGCTGCGGGCGGGTCTCAAGTTCCACAACGGCGCCGCGGTCACCGCCGACGACGTCAAATGGAGCTACGAGCATTACCACGGCGGCTGGGCCAAGGTGCTGCACGACAAGACCGATGGCGTCGAGACCGCCGACGACCGCACGGTCCGGTTTCACTTCAAGGAGCCGTTTCTCGATTTTCCGCGGCTGCTCGGCACCTCCAATGTCTGCGGCGCCGGCTGGGTGGTCCCGGCGAAATATTATCAGCAGGTCGGGCAGGACGGGTTCGCCCAGCAGCCGGTCGGCGCCGGGCCCTACCGGCTCGCGGCGCAACAGCCGGGGACCAAGCTCGAATTCGAGGCCAACCCGGACTATTACCGCCCCGTGCACATCAAGCAGTTCACGATCGTCAGCGCCCCCGACCCGGCGACCCGCGTGGCGATGCTCGAGCGCGGCGAGGCCGACATCATCTACGACATCCCGGGCGAGCTGGTCGACCGCATCAAGAGCAATTCGAAGCTGATGCTGGCGCCGGTCGTCTCGGGCAATTTCTGGCTCGAGTTCCCCGGCTTTCAGGACCCGAAGAACCCGTTCCACGACAAGCGCGTGCGCCAGGCGGTCAGCCTCGCCATCGATCGCGAGGCGATCAACCAGGCCGAATGCGGCGGCCTCGGCCGGGTCGACGGCAACTGGATCAACGACGATGTCGAATACGGCATGCCGTGGCCGAAATGGGAGCACAACCTCGCCAAAGCGAAAGGGCTGATGGCCGAAGCCGGCTATCCGAACGGCTTCCAAGTCGACTGGCTGACCCCGGCGCCGCCTTATTACTCGCGCGGTGAGCGGGTCGTCTCGCAGCTGCAGGCGATCGGCATCCGGTCCCGCATGCAGACCCTGGAGCGGGCCGTCTACGCCAAGCGGCGGCAGGCCGGGATGAAGGAATGGCCGGGGCTCAACATCATCCTCGCTGGCGCGCGCATCGGCGCCACCTGGGCCAATTGGTACGAATCGTGCTTCAAATGCGGCGGCTTTCTCTCCGCCGACGCGTTCTGCGTCGCCGATCTCGACGCCAAGTACAACCGTTACCTGACCATGGAAAAGCCGGCCGAGCGCCAGGCGCTGGCCGAGGAGATCCAGCGCGCGATCCTCGAAGACTATTATTTCGTCCCGGTGTTCCGCCACGCCTTCATGAACGGGATCGGGCCGCGGATCGCTGCGACAAAATGGCAGGACGTGTTTCCGAGCTTCAAGAGCACCGGTTACGCCTACCCCTGGGAGGACATCCGGCTCAAAGCCGCCTGAGGCGGCGATCCCCTCCCTGGACAGCGGCCGGCCATTGCCCTATCGTCGGCCGCAATTGGGAGGCAACGGTGAAAAAAATACAGTTGGAATTTCCGTCCAAAAGACGGGTTTTGCGCGATAAATCGGGGCGAGCGCGCGATTGCTCGCGGGCCGGAGCGATGATCGCGCCGCCGCAGGAGCTGGCCGTAGTCCAGCGAGCAGGCTGGCAAAAATGTCGAGGCAGAGGCTGAACCGGCGCACGGTGCTGAAGGCGGCGGCGCTGACGACGCCGTTCCTGCACGCCGCCCGCGCCCTCGCAAACCTCGCCCCGAGCGGTGGGATGGTGCTCGCCTGGCACACCAACATCGCCTCGCGCTGGCTCGACCCGCAGCAGCATGACGGCACCGCGAGCCCCGACAATTTCATCATGGCGCTGCACGACGCGCTGATAAAGAACCTGCGCGACAAGCGCTACGATGACCCGGCGCTGGCCGAGACCTACGCGATGGCCGAGGATGCCAAGAGCGCGACCTTTCGGCTGCGACCCGGCCTCAAGTTCCATGACGGCGCGCCGGTCACCCTCGACGACGTCAAATGGAGCTTCGAGCACTACCGCGGCGCCTGGGGCGAGGTATTGCACAACCGCACAGAGGGGATTGAGCTCGTCGACGACCGCACCTTGCGCTTTCACTTCAAGGAGCCGTTTCTCGATTTCCCGATCCTGATGGGCACCAGCAACGTCAGCGGCGCGGCCTGGGTGGTTCCAGCCAAATATTACGAGAAGGTCGGGCAGTCGGGCTTTATGCAGAAGCCGATCGGCGCCGGGCCATACAAGCTCGTATCGCAGGAGCCGGGGGTGCGGCTCGACTTCGCGGCCTTCGATGACTATTACCGCCCGGTCCACATCAAGCAATTGACGATGGTCAGCGTGCCGGAAGCGGCGACCCGGATCGCGATGCTCGAGCGCGGCGAGGCCGACATCGTCTACAACGTGCCGGGCGAGCTGATCGAGCGGGTCAAGAGCAACCCCAAGCTGATGCTGGCGCCGGTCGTCTCGGCGAATTTCTGGCTCGAATTTCCGGGCTTTCAGGATCCGAAGAGCCCGTTCCACGACAAGCGGGTGCGCCAGGCGATCAGCCTTGCGATCGACCGCGACGCGATCAACCAGGCCGAATGCGACGGGCTCGGCCGGGTCGACGGCAACTGGATCAACGACGACGTCGAATACGGCATGCCCTGGCCGAAATGGGAGCGCAACCTCGCCAAGGCCAAGCAGCTGATGGCCGAAGCCGGCTTCCCGAACGGCTTCGCCGTCGATTGGCTGACCCCGGTGCCGAACTACTACTCGCGCGGCGAGCGCATCGTCTCGCAGCTCCAGGCGATCGGCATCCGCGCGCAAGCTGCAGACGATCGAGCGCGGCGTCTTTCTGAAGCGGCTGCAAGGCGGGCTCAAGGAATGGCCCGGCACGCAGATCATCATGAACGCCGCGCGGGTCGGCGGCACCTGGTCGAACTGGTACGATTCGTTCATGCGCTGCGGCGGCTTCAACGGCAAGGACCGCAACTGCGTTCCCGAGCTCGACGACAAGTTCAGCAAATACCTCGCCTCGACCGACGCCGGCGAGCGCAAGAAACTGGCCGAGGAGATCCAGCGCGCGATCCTTGAAAACTACTATTTCGTGCCGGTCTTCCGCCACGCCGCGATGCAGGCTATCGGGCCGCGGATCAAGGCGGCAAAATGGCAGGACGTGTTCCCGACCATCACCACCGCCTATGCCTACCCTTGGGAGGACATCGAGCTCAAAGGCTAGCGGACTGTCGCGGAAGGCGACCGATGGACGGCAAGCGTTTTTGAACAGCGGAGGCAAGAGAAATGCAGAAAACAACGGTAACGCGGCGCAGGGTGTTGCGGACGGCGTTGGCGACGACGGCGCTGGCGATGCCGTTCGTGCGCCGCGCCCGCGCCGCCGGGGGTGTGGTTCCGAGCGGCAGGATGGTGCTCGCCTGGCACACCAACATCGCCTCGCGCTGGCTCGACCCGCAGCAGCACGACGGCACCGCGAGCCCCGACAATTTCATCTTCACCTTGCACGACGCGCTGATAAAGAACTTCCGCGAGGTCCGCTACGACCACCCGGCCCTGGCCCAGGGCTTCGATTTCGCCGAGGACGCCAAGAGCGCCACGTTCAAGTTGCGGCCGGGGATCAAGTTTCATGACGGCTCGCCGGTCACGCCCGACGACGTCAAATGGAGCTACGAGCACTACCGCGGCGCCTGGGGCGAGGTGCTCCACAAGAACACCGACGCCGTCGAGGTCGTCGGCGGCGACACCGTGCGCTTTCATTTCAAGGAGCCGTTCTTCGATTTCCCGATCCTGCTCGGCACCGGCAACGTCTGCGGCGCCGGCTGGGTGGTTCCGGCCAAGTACTACGACAAGGTCGGGCAGTCGGGCTTTATGCAGAAGCCGATCGGAGCCGGGCCATACAGGCTCGTCTCGCAGGAGCCGGGGGTGCGGCTCGACTTCGCGGCCTTCGACGATTACTACCGCCCGGTCCACATCAAAGAGTTCACGATGCTCAGCATTCCTGAGGCCGCTACCCGCGTGGCGATGCTCGAGCGCGGCGAAGCGGACATCATGTATTTTGTGCCCGGCGAGCTGATCGAGCGGGTCAAGAGCAACCCCAAATTGATGCTGGCGCCGATCGTCTCGGGCAATTGGTGGCTGGAGTTCCCCGGCTTTCAGGACCCGAAGAGCCCGTTCCACGACAAGCGGGTGCGCCAGGCGATCAGCCTGACGATCGACCGCGACGCGATCAACCAGGCCGAATGCGACGGCATGGGGCAGGTCGACGGCAACTGGATCAACGACGATGTCGAATACGGCATGCCCTGGCCGAAATGGGAGCACAATATCGCCAAGGCGAAGCAGCTGATGGCCGAAGCGGGCTTCCCCAACGGCTTCCCGGTCGACTGGGTGACGCCGGTGCCGAACTACTATTCGCGCGGCGAGCGCATCGTCTCGCAGCTGCAGGCGATCGGCATCCGCTCGAAGATGCAGACCATGGAGCGCGGCGTCTTCCTGAAGCGGCTGCAAGGCGGGCTCAAGGAATGGCCCGGCACGCAGATCATCATGAACGCCGCGCGGGTCGGCGGCACCTGGTCGAACTGGTACGATTCCTTCATGCGGTGCGGCGGCTTCAACGGCAAGGACCGCAACTGCGTGCCCGAGCTCGACGACAAGTTCAGCAAGTACCTCGCCTCGACCGACCGCAGCGAGCGCAAGAAGCTGGCCGAGGACATTCAGCGCGGGATCCTCGAAAACTATTACTTCGTGCCGGTCTTCCGCCACGCCTTCGTCAACGCGATCGGCCCGCGCATCGCCGCGGCGAAGTGGCAGGACGTGTTTCCGAGCTATTCCACCAGCGGCTACGCCTACCCGTGGGAGGATATCGAGCTGAAGGAGGCCACGGCGGCGAAGTGAGATGCGTGCCGTGGGGATCCTCTCATCGCGCCGGCTCCTGAAAAACCCTCTCCCCCCGCCGGCCGGGGGGAGAGGGCAGGGTGAGGGGGGCCAGTGGTCGTGCCGCGGCGCCACCCCCTCACCCTCCCGCCGCTTCGCGTCAGGACCCTCCCTCTCCCCCTTGAAGGGCGGAGAGGGGCAGGTTCGCGCAGCTCTTGGAACCTGATGGCAATGGGCGCTTCCACAGGGATGGCTGCCGGCCCGTCGCGGCGGCGCTCGCCGCTTCGCTCCGCCAGCTGAGAGGACAGCCGATGCGCCAGTTCATCATCCGGCGGACGCTCTACGCGTTTATCACGCTGTTTATCCTGAGCCTGACCATCTTCTCGGTGGTCAGGCTGACGGGCGACCCGGTGTCGCTCTTGGCCGAGCCCGGCGCGCGCGCCGAAGATTTGGCGCGGGTGCGCACCGAATGGGGGCTCGACCGGCCCTTGCCGGTGCAATATCTGAGCTTTCTCTACAACATCGCGACCGGCCAGCTCGGCAAGTCGTTCAACTACGAGATGTCGGTCAGCGTGCTCTATTTCCAGCGCCTGCCGAACTCGCTCGAATTGGCGCTCGCCGCCTCGCTGATCTCGTTCCTGATCGGCATCCCGGCCGGGCTGATCTCGGCGGTGCGGGTCAACAGCGCCTGGGACAATGTCGGCAAGATCGTCGCCCTGCTGGGCCTGTCGATTCCGGGCTTTTGGCTCGGGCTGGTGCTGATCCTGGTGTTTTCGGTGTGGCTCGGCTGGCTGCCGACCAGCGGGCAGGGCGGCTGGCGGCACCTGATCATGCCGTCGCTGGCCTTGGGCTGGTATTTCGCCGCCTCGCTCTTACGCCTGACGCGATCGAGCATGCTCGAGGTGTTGCGCAGCGAATACATCAAGCTCGCGCGTCTCAAGGGGCTGCCGGGCGTCGCAGTGATCGCGATGCACGCCTTTAAAAACGCGCTGATCCCGGTCTTGACCCTGGCCGGCGTCAACCTCGTGGTGATGATCAACGCGGCCGTCATCATCGAGGTGATCTTCGCCTGGCCGGGGATCGGACGGCTGCTCTACGAAGGCATCTTCCAGCGCGATTTCCCGCTGGTGCAAGGGATCGTGCTGCTGGCCGGGATCATGATCGTCGCGATCAACCTGATCATCGACATCCTTTACGCCTACATCGACCCCCGCATCCGCCTGACCAAATAGGTATGCCATGACCACCACCGAAGACATCGCAAGCGCCTCGGCGGCGGTCGCCCGACCGGCCGCGCTCGAACTCTTCGAGCGCCGGCGGAGCTGGCTGCGGCTGGCGCGCGAGCTGCCGGTCGTCCCGGTGGCGATCCTGGGGCCGTTCATCCTGATCGCGGTGTTCGCCAATTTTATAGCACCCTACGACCCGACCGAGCCGATCCCGGGGGCGAAGATCTTCGAGCCGCCGTTCTGGATGGCGGGCGGCGGCGCCCACACCCTGCTCGGCACCGATTTTCAGTCCCGCGACGTGTTGAGCCGGCTGATCTTCGGCGCCCGTGTGTCGCTGATCGTCGGCGTGACCGGGACCATCGTCGCCGGCAGCGTCGGCACCGCCTTGGGGATCCTCTCGGGCTATCTCGGCGGCTGGGTCGATCAGGTCGTCATGCGGATAACCGACGCCTGGCTGGCGCTGCCGGCCTTGGTCTTCGCGATCTTTCTGGCGACCGTCGTCGGCCCCAGCATGTGGAACATCGTCATCATCCTCGGGCTCGTCTATTGGACCCGCTACACCCGCGTGATCCGCGGCGAGGTGTTGAGCCTGCGCGAGCGCGAGTTCGTCAAGCTCGCCGAGATTGCCGGCGGCTCGCGCACCCGGATCATCCTGCGCCACATCCTGCCCAACGTGATGAACTCGGCGATGGTGCTGGCGAGCCTGACGATCGGCGTCGTGATCATCGCCGAGGCGTCCTTAAGCTTTCTCGGCATCGGCGTGCCGGCGCCGCAGCCGGCATGGGGCTCGATGCTGTCCGATGGGCGCTCGATGCTGATGGTCGGCGACTGGTGGCTGACCGTCTTTCCCGGTCTCTGCATCCTGCTCGTCGTGCTGGCGACGCAGCTCCTGGGCGACTGGCTGCGGGTCCGGCTCGACCCGCAGCTGCGCAACCTGTAGGCCGCGAGAGGCACGGGATATGGTCGAGTTGTTGCGGGTCTCGGGGCTGCGGACGCATTACACCTCGTTCGGCGGCTCGCGCGTCGTCAAGGCCGTCGACGGGATCAGCTTCACCTTGCGCGAGGGCGAGACGATCGGGCTGGTCGGCGAGTCGGGCTGCGGCAAGACCACGACCTGCCTCTCGATCGTCGGCCTGCTGCCGTCGGCGGCGCAGATCGTCGGCGGCAGCATCGAGCTCGACGGCGAGGAGCTGACGACCAAGCGGCCGCGCGAGATGCGCCATATCCGCGGCCGCAAGATCGCGATGATCCTGCAGGACCCGATGGCGTCGCTGAACCCGCTCTTCAGCATCTATTGGCAGGTTGCCGAACCGGCTTACCATCACCAGGGGATGCGAGGCCGTTCGCTGCGACAGCGCGTGCAAGCCCTGTTGCGCGCGGTGCGCATCGCCTCGCCGGAGGCGCGAATGCGCGAATACCCGCATCAGATGTCGGGCGGCATGCGTCAGCGCGTGGTCGGCGCGATCGCCATGGCCGGCGGGCCAAAGCTGATCATCGCCGACGAGCCGACGACCAACCTCGACGTGACGATCCAGGCGCAGTACCTTGAAGTCTTGAAGGACATCCAGCGCGAGACCGGGGTCGGGCTGATCTTCGTCACCCACAACCTCGGCATCGTCGCCAAGGTGTGCGACCGGATGGCGGTCATGTACGCCGGCAAGATCGTCGAGCAAGGGAGCGTGCGCGACCTCTTCCGCGCCGCCCGCCACCCTTACACCCGCGCCCTTTTGGGCTCGATGCCAAAGCTCGGCAGCAAGGAGCCGCTGTTCGCGATCCCCGGCCAGCCGCCCAATCTGGCGCGCCTGCCGCCGGGCTGCGCCTTTCACCCGCGCTGCCAGCACGCGATGCCGCGATGCCTCGACGAGGCGCCGGCGGACCGGCCGATCGACGCCGGATGGACCGCAAGATGCTGGCTCGCCGAGCACGAGCGGGCGGAGGACGTTTATGCCGGCGCCACTGCTTGAGCTGAGGGATCTGCAGAAATACTTCCCGGTCCGAACCGGGAGCCTGTTGCGGCGCAAGACCGGCTGGGTCAAGGCGGTGGACGGCGTCGATCTGGCCGTCTACCCGGGCGAGACCCTGGGGCTGATCGGCGAATCGGGCTGCGGCAAGACGACGACCTCGAAGCTCATCCTGCTGCAGGAAACCCCGACCGCCGGGACGATCCGGTTTGATGGCGAGGACATCTCGGGCTTCGCGGGGCCGGAGCTGATGCGCTACCGGCGCGAGGTCCAGGTCGTGTTCCAGGACCCCTACAGCTCGCTGAGCCCGCGCATGCGGGTCGGCGACATCATCGGCGAGCCGCTGGAGATCCACACCGATTTGTCGCGCCAGGCCCTGGCCGAGCGCGTCGCCGAGGTGCTGGAGCTGGTCGGCCTGCAGCCGGACTTGGCGCGGCTGTTCCCGCACGAGTTTTCGGGCGGGCAGCGCCAGCGGATCGCGATCGCCCGCGCGCTGGCGACAAACACAAGGCTCATCGTGCTCGACGAGGCGGTCTCGGCGCTCGACGTGTCGATCCGCGCCCAGATCATGAACCAGCTCGAGGAGCTGCAGCAGACGCTGGGCGTCAGCTACCTGTTCATCGGCCACGACCTGGCGACCGTGGCGCATATCAGCGACCGCATCGCGGTCATGTATCTGGGGCAGGTCGTCGAGCTCGCCGACAGCCTCGAATTATGCGCCAAGCCGCTCCATCCCTATACCCAGGCCTTGTTCACCGCCGCCTTGCCGTCGCATCCGGACGAGCGCCACGCGAAGCTCGCGATCACCGGCGAGGTGCCGAGCGCGCTCAACCCGCCCTCTGGCTGCCGCTTTCACCCGCGTTGCCCGCACGCCATGCCGCAATGCGCGGTCGAAGCGCCCATCGCCCAGGAGGTGGCGCCGCGCCGCACCGTCGCCTGCCACCTCTACTGAAAAAAACAATGGGCCTCGCATGGTCCGGTCGCGCCGGGTGCGTTAAGATATTCGCGACCGACCAGCCATAGGGCTTGCGATGGACGAGCGAGAGTTGCGGGACCTGATCATGGCGGTGGGGACAGGCCGCGTTTCGCGGCGCGCCTTTGTCCGCAGGCTGGCGGGTCTCGGCCTGACGGCGCCGCTCGCGGGCGGGCTGCTGGCGCGGGCGGGCTTCGCGCAGCCGTCGGGCGGCGCGGAGTACAAGCCGACCAAGGCCGGCGGCGGCGGGGCGCTCAAAACCCTGTTCTGGCAGAGCCCAACCCTGCTCAACCCGCACTTTGCCGTCGGCACCAAGGACCAGGAGGGCTCGCGCATTTTCTACGAGCCGCTTGCCGCCTGGGATCCCGACGGCAACCTGACGCCGGTGCTCGCCGCCGAGGTCCCGGACCTCGAAAACGGCGGCGTCGCGGCCGACGGCATGTCGGTCACCTGGAAGCTCAAGAAGGATGTGCGCTGGCACGACGGCCAGCCCTTCACCGCCGACGATGTCGTCTTCAACTGGGAATACGCGGCCGACCCGGCGACGGCGGCCACGACGATCGGCAGCTACAAGGACATCAAGGTCGAAAAGGTCGATCCGCTGACCGTGCGGGTCCGCTACGAGAAGCCGACGCCGGCCTGGGCGGACGCCTTTGTCGGCCAGCGCGGCATGATCATCCCGAAGCATCTGTTCGAGCGCTACAAGGGCGCCGACTCGCGCGACGCCCAGACCAATTTGAAGCCGGTCGGCACCGGTCCCTACCGGTTTGTCGACTTCAAGCCCGGCGACCTCGTCAAGGGCGAGCGCAACCCCGACTACCACCTGACCAACCGGCCGTATTTCGACACGATCGAGATGAAGGGCGGCGGCGACGCCGTCTCGGCGGCGCGCGCGGTCATTCAGACCGGCGAATATGATTTCGCCTGGAACATGCAGGTCGAAGACGAGATCCTGGTCCGGCTGGAAAACGGCGGGGCCGCCAAGGGCCATGTCGAGATCGTGCCCGGCGGCAATATCGAGCACATCCAGCTCAACACCACCGACCCCTGGACCGAGGTTGACGGCGAGCGCTCGAGCGTCAAAACGAGGCATCCGCTGTTCAGCGACCCCGCGGTCAGAAAGGCGCTGGCGCTGCTTGTCGATCGCGCCGCGGTCGAGGCCCACATCTACGGGCGCACCGGGATCGCCACCGGCAACTTCGTCAACAACCCGCAGCGCTTCGTCTCCAAGGACACGCATTGGGAGTTCAGCATCGACAAGGCGAACCAGCTGCTCGACGAGGCCGGCTGGCGGCGCGGCTCGGACGGGGTCCGCGCCAAGGACGGCAAGCGGCTGAAGCTCCTCTACCAGACCTCGATCAACCAGCCGCGCCAGAAGACGCAGGCGATCGTCAAGCAGGCCTGCCAAAAGGCCGGCATCGAGGTCGAGCTGAAATCGGTGACGGCGGCGGTGTATTTCTCCTCCGATGTCGCCAACCCCGACACCTATTCCAAATTCTATGCCGACATGCAGATGTACACCACGACCATGGGCGAGCCGGATCCCGGCGTCTTTATGCGGCAGTTCGTCTCGTGGGAGGCTGCGTCGAAGGAGAACAAATGGCAGGGGCGCAACATCACCCGCTGGCGCAACGACGACTACGACACGGCCTACCAGGCGGCCGAGGCCGAGCTCGACCCGGTCAAGCGCGCGGCGCTGTTCATCAGGATGAACGATATGGTGGTCGGCGACCCGGTGGTCATCCCGGTGGTCTATCGGCCGCTGGTCAACGCCGTGGCGCAGCCGCTCAGAGGCCGGCGCAGCGGCTGGGACAACGTCATGGCGGATGTGCGAAACTGGTATCGCGAGGCGTGAGCGCGGCGCGCCGGCGGCGGTGATCGTGCGCGGCGGGCCATGGGCCGGTATCTGCTGAGACGCCTGGCGATCGCGGTCCCGAGCCTGCTCGGCATCAGCCTGGTGCTGTTCACGGTGCTGGCGCTCGCCCCGGGCGACCCGTTCGGCGAGCTCGCCACCAACCCCAACGTCCCGCCCGAGGTCGGCGCCATGCTGCGCGCCAGGTTCGGGCTCGACGACCCGATCGCGCTGCGCTACCTGCATTGGCTGGCGGCGATGCTGCGGGGCGACTGGGGCTTTTCGTTCGTCAGCCGCGTCGATGTCGACACCCTGATCGGGCAGCGCCTGCCGGCGACCTTGCTGGTGATCGGCTCGTCGCAGATCGCTGGCGCTGCTGGTCGCGCTGCCGGTCGGCGTCTATTCGGCGACCCGGCCCTATTCGATCTTCGACCAGATCGCCAACACATTGGCCTTCATCGGCTTCTCGCTGCCGACTTTTTTTACCGGCCTGCTGTTCATCCTGGTGTTCAGCATTTGGCTGGATTGGCTGCCGTTCGTGTTCCGCGCCGATATCGCCGCCGCCGGCTGGCGCTGGTATTGGGAGGAATTCCGCCAGGCGGTCATGCCGGTGGCGGTGCTGGGCCTGTTCCAGGGCGCGTCGTGGACGCGCTATGTGCGCGCCGCCGTGCTCGACGCGATCCGCCTCGACCATGTCACCACGGCCCGCGCCAAGGGGCTGAGCGAGCGCGTGGTCGTGGTCAAGCACGTCGTGCGCAACGCGCTGATCCCGGTGGTGACCCTGGTCGCGCTGTCGATGCCGGCGGTCTTCGGCGGCGCCATCGTCACCGAGCAGATCTTCCGCATCCCCGGCATCGGCTCGCTCTTGATCAGCTCGATCCTGGCCAACGACACCCCGGTGATCATGGCGGTGACCTTCGTCTTCGCCTGCCTCGTGATCCTGTTCAACCTCGCCGCCGACATCCTCTATGGCTGGCTCGACCCTCGCATCGCCTACCGCTGAGGCCGCGCGCGGCGGGGCCGCCCGCGCCCGCCGCGTCTCGCCGGGCCGCGAAACCTGGCGGCGCTTCCGCCGGCACCTTCCGGCGGTGGTCAGCATCGCCGTGCTGGCGGCGATGATGCTGGCGGTGGCGCTCGGGCCGCTCATATGGCGCGCGCCGATCAACGACATCGATTTCACCGCCCATCTCGCCGGCCCGTCCTGGGCGCACCCGTTCGGCACCGACGATCTGGGCCAGGATCTGCTCGCCCGCATGCTCTACGGCGGCCGCATCTCGCTCGCGGTCGGGCTGGCGGCGATGGCGGTGGCGGTGGTCGTCGGCACGCTGGTCGGCGCGATCGCCGGGATGTCGCGCGGCGCCGTCGATCTCGGGCTGATGTGGCTGACCGACCTCTTCCTGTCGTTGCCGCAGCTGCCGCTGCTGCTGCTCGTGATCTATCTGTTCCGCGCGCCGCTGACGGCGCTGGTCGGGCCGGAGGTCGGCGTCTTCATCCTGATCGTCGCGGTGATCGGCGCGCTTTCGCTGGATGCCGGTGGCCCGCCTGGTGCGCGCGCAATTCCTGTCGTTGCGCGAGAAGGAGTTTGTCGAGGCCGCCCGCGCGCTCGGCGCGACCCGGCTGCGGCTGGTGGCGCGGCACATCCTGCCCAATTCGCTGGGGCCGGTCATCGTCGCCGGCACGGTCGACGTCGCCGCCGCGATCATCGCCGAATCGACCCTGTCCTTTCTCGGCCTCGGCTTCCCGCCCGACATTCCGACCTGGGGACGCATCCTGTTCGACGCCAAGGACTACCTCGACATCGCCCCGCATTGGGCCTTGTTCCCCGGCGCCGCGATCTTCCTGGCCGTGCTCTCGATCAATTTCATCGGCGACGGGCTGCGCGACGCCCTCGACCCGCGCAAGGTGATGTGAGGTGGCCGACGCGACGGGCGGGCATCTGCTCGACATCCAGGGCCTCAAGACTCATTTCGCGACCGATGACGGCGTCGTTCACGCGGTCGACGGCGTCGACCTGACGATCGACCGCGGCGAGACGCTTTGTGTGGTCGGCGAATCGGGCTGCGGCAAGACCGTCACCGCGCTCTCCGTGCTCAAGCTGGTGGCGATGCCGCCGGGGCGGATCGTCGGCGGCCGGATCCTCTGGCAGGGGCGCGACCTGGCCCCGCTCGGCCGCGAGCAAATCCGCCGCATCCGCAGCAAGGAGATCGGCATCGTCTTTCAGGAGCCGATGACCTCGCTCAACCCCGTCTACACCGTCGGAGCCCAGATCGCCGAGGTCGTCCGGCTGCATCAGGGGCTCGGCCGGCGTTCGGCGCGGGAGAGGACGGTCGAGATGCTTCGGCTGGTGCGGATCCCGAACCCCGAGCGCCGGGCGCGCGACTATCCGCACCAGTTCTCGGGCGGCATGCGGCAGCGCGTCATGATCGCCATGGCCCTGTCGTGCAACCCGCAGCTGCTGATCGCCGACGAGCCGACGACCGCGCTCGATGTGACGATCCAGGCGCAGATCCTCGACCTCCTCGCCGAGATGAAGGAGCGCCTCGGCATGGCGGTCATGCTGATCACCCACGCGATGGGCGTCGTCGCCGAGACCGCGCAGCGGGTCGCGGTCATGTATGCCGGCAAGGTGGTCGAGGAGGCGCCGGTCGGCGAGCTCTTCGCCCGGCCGCGGCATCCCTACACGCAGGGTCTGATCCGCTCGATCCCGCGCCTCGACCGGGCCGGCGGCAAGACCCGCCTCGAGGCGATCGGCGGGGTCGTGCCGAGCCTGCTGGACCCGGCGCCGGGCTGCCGCTTCGCTCCCCGCTGCCGGTTTGCGATGGCCGCCTGCACCACCGCGGCGCCGGAGCTGCGCGAAGTCGGGCCCGGCCACAAAGTGGCCTGCATCCTGTGAGCCGCGGCATGAGCCAACCGCTGCTGCGGGTCGACAGCCTGGTAAAGCAGTTTCCGGTCCGGCGCGGGCTGCTGTCGCGTCGGGTCGAGCGGGTGCACGCGGTCGACGGGGTGAGCTTTGAGATCGGCGCCGGCGAGACGCTGGGCCTCGTCGGCGAATCGGGCTGCGGCAAGTCGACCACCGGGCGGTGCGTCCTGCGCCTGGTCGAGCCGACCTCGGGCGAGGTGTGGTTCGACGGCAGGAACGTCACCGCCTTGTCGGGGGGCGCGCTCAGGGCGCTTTGCCGCGACATGCAGATCATCTTTCAGGATCCTTACGCCTCGCTCGACCCGCGCATGACTGTCGGCGCGATCATCGGCGAGGCGCTGACCATCCATCGGCTCGCCGGCAGCCGCCGGGCGTACCAGGATCGGATCGTCGAATTGCTCGAGACCGTCGGGCTCGACGCCGACCACATGCGGCGCTACCCGCACGAGTTCTCGGGCGGCCAGCGGCAGCGCATCGGCATCGCCCGCGCGCTGGCGGTGTCGCCGCGGCTGATTGTCTGCGACGAGCCGGTCTCGGCGCTCGACGTGTCGATCCAGGCGCAGGTCATCAACCTGCTCGAGGATCTGCAGCAGCAGCTGAACCTGACCTATCTCTTCATCGCGCACGATCTGTCGGTGGTCGAGCACATCAGCACCCGCGTCGCGGTGATGTATTTGGGGCGGATCGTCGAGGCGGCGCCGGCGCGCGAGCTCTATGCCCGGCCGCTCCACCCCTACACCGAGGCGCTGCTGTCGGCGGCGCCGATCCCGGACCCGGCGGCCAAGCGCCGGCGGATCACCCTCCAGGGCGACGTGCCGAGCCCGATCCGGCCGCCCTCGGGCTGCCATTTCCACCCGCGCTGCCCGCGCGCGATGCCGGTCTGCGCGGTGGAGGCGCCGGCCCGCAAGGAAATCGCCCCCCGCCACACGGTCGCCTGCCATCTCTATTGAGCGGCGCCCGACCTTTGCAGCCGAAGTAAGGCGACGTTAACCGAGAACTCGCCTATTCTCGCCGCGACGATCCTCATGGCTCCCTTGCCGCCCGCCGCCACGCCGCGCGGCGGCAGGAGCGGAACCCGGGCTGATGCGGCTTTCTCCCTTCCTCGGCCGTTGCAGGCGGCGCATCGGCGCGGTGCAGGCAGTGATCGCGCTGAGCGCGGTGCTCGTCGCCGCCTATGGCGCCAGCGCCTTTATCTTTCTCGATCGCTCCCACCGCCAGGCCCTGCAAGACGCCGACCGGACGCTGGAGAGCACGGCGCTGGCCGCCGCGATCGGCGTCAACCGTTCGCTGTTCGAGATCGACGCCATGCTGCTCGGGATCGAGCAGATGCTCGCGACCGTGCTGCCCGACGCAACGCTCGACGACGCGTCGGTGACGACGGTGCTGCGTCAGTTCAACGAGCAGAACCTGGCGGTCAGCGACATCGTGATCCTCGACCCCGACGGGCGTGAGATGAACCGGGCGAGCTCGGCCGGCGTCGGGCGCGATTACCGGGATCAGGCGTTCTTTACGGCGCACCGCCCGACCGCCCCGGCGCGGCTGTTCATCGGGGCTCCGGAACCGAGCTCCGCCGGCGGCGAGCGGTCGGTCATGGTGAGCCGCCCGCTGATCCGTGGCGGAGCGTTTCTCGGGGTCATCGCCGCCGAGGCGCCGGTCGCCACCTTCACCGATTTCTTCAAGGCGATCTCGTCGCCGCGAGGAACCCATATCGCGCTGCTGCTCGACAGCGGCGTCATGGTCGGCAGCGAGCCGATCGACCCGGCCGAGATTGGACGCACGCCGAGCTATGCCCAATCGCTCGGGACGGCGCCGGCGGGGCTGATCGAGGTCACCGAAAAGGCCGCCACGCTGCTGGCTTTCCGCCGGGTGTCGGCGCGCCCGCTGATCGTAACCGCGTCGCGCGCCCGCGCCGAGATCCTGCGCGCCTGGTTAAAGGAAAGCGCCGCTGCCGCGGCCGCCTTCGCGCTGTTCGCCGTGACCGCGACAATCCTCTCCTGGGTCGCGGCCCGGTCCCTGGGGCGCGGCCGCCTCGTCGCCGCCCGCCTGCGGCGCAGCGAGGCGCGCCAGCAGCGCCAGCGCTCGCTGCTTCAGAGCACGCTGGAAAATATCGGCGAGGGGCTCAGCGTCTTCGACGCGCGCGGCCGGCTGGTCGCGTGGAACCGCCGCTTCTGCGAGCTGCTCGATCTGCCGGAGGAGCTGCACGCCGGCGCCGCGTTGCGCGACATCCTGATGCGGCAGGCGGCCCGCGGCGATTTTGGCGAATGCCCGCCGGAAGCGGAGGTCGCAAGGCGGCTCGACCTGTTTTACCGCGACGTGCCCTCGGTCAAGGAGCGGGTGACCCTGATCGGGCGGATCTTGCAGATTCGCCGCCGCGCCATGCCCGACGGCGCGGTCCTCTCCGTCTACTCCGACATCACCGACATCAAGGCCAGCGAGCGCCAGATCGTCCAGGCCCGCAGCCAGGCCGAGCTCGCCAACCACTCGAAAAGCGAGTTCCTGGCCAATATGAGCCACGAGCTGCGCACCCCGCTCAACGCCATCATCGGGTTTTCCGAAATCATCTCCAACGAGCTGTTCGGGCCGATGGCCAACGACAAATACCTCGAATACATGCGGGACATCCTGTCGAGCAGCCGTCATTTGCTGTCGATCATCAACGACGTGCTCGACATGTCGAAAATCGAGGCCGGCAAGCTCGAATTGTCGAAGGAGCCGGTGACGCTGCAATGCGTCGTCGCCGACGTCATGCGGATGATGCGCGAGCGGGCGCACAGCCGCCAGATCGGGCTGGTCTCACAGCTGGCCGCGGACGAGGTGGTGATCTGGGCCGACGAGCGCGCGATCAAGCAGATCATTCTCAACCTGCTCTCGAACGCGATCAAATTCTCGCGGGAGGGCGGCGCGATCGCGATCCGGCTGACAGCCGCGCCGGCCGGCCTTGCCGTGCTCGAAATCGAGGATCACGGCATCGGCATGACCGAGGACGAGCAGGAGCGCGCGGTGCAGCCGTTCGGCCAGGCCAAGCCGGCGACGACGCGCAACTATGGCGGCACCGGGCTCGGGCTGCCGATCACGAAAGGCCTGGTCGAGGCGCATGGCGGGACCTTGACGATCGCCAGCCGGGCCGGCGACGGCACCATCGTCACCATCGTCCTGCCGATCGAGTCGGCGCGGCGCGCGCCCGAGGCGGCCGCGCCGGCATGGTCGGTCGCGGCGCGCAACGGGTAGCGACCGCTGCGGGGCCCTCCCGGACGAGAACGGCCGCCCTACTCGGCCGCGGACACTGCGGCGCGGGGCCGCAGCACGCGGAACAGCACGATCCCCGGGATGATCGCCGCGGTGACGATGGCCATGGTTCGAAACGAGCTGGCGTAGGCGGCGAGCTTAGCGGAGTCGAGCAGGTGGGCGGGCGGCCCGTCGCCGGCGCCGTAGGGCGCGAGCCGCTCGAACTCGCTCTGCATGCGGGCCTGCAGCACCGCCGTCATGACGGCGACGCCGGTCGCGCAGCCGAGCTGGCGCAGCAGGCTGTAGACGCCGGCCGCGTCGGTCCGCAGATCCTCACCGAGGGTCGAGAAGGCCAACGCGCTGAGCGGGGTGAACAAAAGCCCGACGCCGACCCCCTGCACCGCGCTCGCCGCGGCGATCCACAACCCGGCCCCCTGGGGCGGCATGCGCGCCATCAGCTCGAACGCCCCCGTCGTGACCGCCAGCCCGATCGCCAACAGCGCGCGATGATCGATCCTGTCGATCAGCCAGCCGGCTGCCAGCATCATCGCCATCGTCCCGACGCCGCGCGGAAACACCGCGAGCCCGGCATCGGTCGCATCCGCGCCGAGCGGGCCCTCGCTCAGCGCCGGCAGAAAGACGATCGTCGTGAACAACAGCGCGCCGACCATGAAATTGTAGAAGGCGGAGACGGCGAAGTTGAGATTGCCGAACACCGCGAAACGCAGCAGCGTGAAGCCGGCATGGCGGCTGCGGACCGCGAGCGCCGCCAGGGCGAGGACCGCGATCCCCGCCTCGGCGAGCGTCTCCGGCGAGGGCGGCCAGGCGCGGCCGATGCTGCGCTCCAGGCTGAGCTGCAGCGCGCCGACCCCAACCGCCAGCAGCGCGATCCCGAGGCCATCGATCCTGGGGGCGCTCCCCCGATCGATGTGCGAGGGGATCCGCCGCAACCCCGCGACCGCGATGATCCCGAGCGGCGCGTTCACGGCGAATATCCACCGCCACGAGGCGAGGTCGGTGATCGCGCCGCCGAGCACGGGGCCGATGATCGGCCCGGTCATGATCGTGGCCCCCCAGATCGCCAGCATGCGGCCGTGCCGGGCCTTGGGGTGGATGTCGAGCAGGATCGCCTGCGCCAGAGGCGGGATGATCCCGGCCGCCGCCCCTTGCAGCAGCCGGAACAGCAGCAGCGTGGACCGCGACGGAGAAATCGCGCACAGCACCGAGGCGAGGACAAAGAGCAGGATGGCGGCGGCGAAGAGCTGTCGCGCGCCGTGCCGGCGCCGCAGCCAGCCGGTCAACGTCGCGGTCACGGCGGCGGCGCACAGGTAGCTCGTCATGACCCAGGCGCCGAGATCGACCCCGCCGCCGAAGCTTTGCTCGATCCGGGGCAGGGCGACATTGGCGATCGTGGCGTCGAACGCCTGCATCGCCGTCGCGATCATCAGGCCGATGGTCGCCTGCCGCCGGCCCGCGCCCGACAGAACGCTCGCGGCCGCGGTCATCGGGCCCGATCACCCACGCGCCGCGGGCCTGAGCGGCCTAATGCCGACGCCAAGGCCGCGACGGCGTTCGGGGCTTGGACATCGCGCGCCTCCACCGCATCCGGTCCGCGTGGGAGAACCTTGCTGTTCTCGCCGAGGGTTCAGCACAAGGAGCGTCAAGGAACCGCCCTGGTCTCACGTGGCGACCCCGCGGCCGAGGCCGGGCCGCGCGCCGACGCGCCGCGCCAGCCGTAGGGGGCTTCATCGTGCAGCGCAAAGCCGTTGAGCCGGGCAATGCCCAGGGTGTGGCTGGTCGGCGGCTGGATGATCGTGGCCCGCGCGCAGACCAGCCGCTCGCATTCGCTGAAGGTCCGGCCGGCCCGAGCCGCGCCGGCGCCCTCGGCCGCTTCCATTTGGTCGCGCAGCCGCAGCTCGAGCGTAGCGGCGAGCCTCAGGGCCGCGGCGCCGGCGCTGAACGAGGCCGCCAACCCAAGCATCGCGGCGCCGGCGAGCGCCGCGATGCGCCGTTGCCGCGACGGCGACAGGGTGCGCCCCCGCAGCACCTTGTCCGGGCCGCTGAACGTCACCCCGGCGTAGGCGGCGAGGCCGGCGACGATCGGAATGCCGACGGGCGGCGAGACCAGCGCGGCCGCGGCGGCTACGCTGGCGGCGAGCAGCCAGGCCGGATATCGCCATGACGCTCGGGCCGGGGCGAGGGGAGCCATGGCGCACAACTACATGCGCGGGGTTAAGAAATGTTTTCCGTCGATCCGGCGCGCCTCGGGCATGCTCCGCGCAGGGCGACGGCGCCGATGCGCGGGATTCATCTCTTCTTAACCGCTGCGCCCTAGCATCAGCATTGGCGGGAGCTGTCACGACACAGCGCAATCCGACGCCGAGAGGGATGTGGTGAAACGTCTTACGATGTTGGTTACGCCCGATGGGCGATGGGTGCTCCAAGACAGCGCGGAATTTCTCGCGGCGCTGGGCGATGGCGCTCCCGACTACGACTCCCACGCATTCGCGGTCAAGAATCTGGGTTTCGTCAAATTCCAAATTCTAGACGGCTCGATCACCGAAATCGAGCTGCACCCGCGAAATGTAGAGCTTCCGGCTTTGCTTGCAGTCCAGCAGCAGCTATTGTCGTCTCAGGTAAAGCTGTTTCGAATAAAATACTTTGAAACATCGTGGAAGTCCGAGATCTTGTATTCCGCGGAGCTGGCGGTCTCCCGGCTCTCGGAATTGTGCGCGCCGACGTTCGCGCCGCCGCACAACAAGAAGTTCGTGGCGGAGCCGAGAGACTACACAACGCTATTTCATAATACGGAAAATCCGCTCGGCTTGATGGCGCAGAAATGGCGAATGTCGTTCGGTTCCTTCGATCCAACGGTCATCTCCTTCGCCATCAAGCACCAGCTGCTATCACGCATGATGATTGTTGGAGTAACGCCGCGGCGAACCGATCCGATCTTTCGCTTCATCGGTGACGGCTTCAATTGGCTTGAGGCAGATTACCAGTTCAATGGGATCGGGGAAGCGATCGAAAATCAGCCTGACAAGGAATATGGGTCGTGGGTGGCTGAGTTCTACAAGTCCGTGGCCAGCACCGGCCAGCCACGGTATGATGTCGTCAGCGCAGCGATCCGCACTCAGCCGCAGATGCCGGGATTATTCACCACCCGCTACGAGCGGTTGCTGCTGCCTTGGAGAACACCGTCCGACGAGGTCTTTGTCACCCTGTCGTCGAAGCGGTTCGCTGAGGAAGAAACTACCGAGCCGGCAGGCGCCGGATCAGCAGAGCCCCTGACGAGCCTTGTCACTAAAATCATCGTAAGCTTCCGTAGCCGACAGGCTGACGAGCACGACTTCGAGCTCGCCCCACGGCGATCCGGGAAATGCGATGCTGTAGCTTGCGTGCATATAGCCGTACCCTGCAGCAATTCCTTTTTCGACGAGGATCGGCGCGACGAACGAGATCCCCCAGTCGACGGGCCAGCGCGCGAGCGCATAGGCGCGTCCGAGCCTTGGTAGAAGCTCGGACAGTCTCCTTCCCCGAAAATCCGGCCGCACCCACACGGAGCCGCCGTAAAATACGACACCAGAGATCGACTTCGCATCCTTCGCGGTCACGATGCAGCTCCGGCCCTCATCGTGCCCGGCATAAAACATCGAGCACGCCTCCTGCTCAAGCGTTGTGTTTGGCCAATAGTACACCCGACCAGCCTGAGTAACTACGATATCTCCATGCTCGTCCTCACCGGATATCCAATATGAGTTGTCAGGAGAAAGGTCGCTGTATTCCGGATTAAACATATTAACCAAACGAAACCAGTTACCTCTACGTGTTTGTTGTTTGTTTATATAGAGTAGATCAGCGAAATCGTGGCGCAGGCGCAAACGAATTCCCTCCTCTCTGACCGCCTTGTCGCCTTCGAGCACAAAGCGCGACAGAAGGGGGGCGGGGCCGTGCTTGATGGTCAGCGCGTCGGGCAGGCGCAGATTGTTTTCCGGAACGATGTTGGGATAGATCAGAGCCATCGACGTACTCCCTGCGAGACGCCCACCGCTCTCGGTCTGGCGGTCGGCGCGGCGGCCTCGACGGGCGCAACCGAACCGGCGCGATGGGGCTTGGCGCACAGCCCAAGAGCGAAGGTTGATCAAGTGTTAAGATAAATTTGAGCCGAGTGTCAATATTGAAACAAGATTAATGCGATCATCCTGGACAAGATCACCGAAGAGATTGATTAGACTTTTAGATAAATCGAATATGTAATTGATGAATCTCTGACGTGGACTGGACGATGGCTTGACGGCGTCGGGACGACTTGGCGGCGGGATGCCGGCCCCGCCGCGCGGCGCGGCCGTTGCGCGGCGGCGAAATTGCCCGGATACTCGCGCGGCTTCGACGGCGGGCGCGCGCGATCAACCGCGGAACGCCGACGGGGCTGCCGCGCACGCTCGATTTGGTGAAGGAGCATATCGGCCGATGACCACCAGGGACGAGCTGAAGCGCGCGGTCTGCGCCGCGATCGACCGCCACGCCGACGCAATCATCGATTTGGGTGAAACCATCCTGCGCTGCCCGGAAACCGGCTTCAACGAGGTCAAGACTGCGGCCCTCGTCGCCGAGCGGATGAGCGCGCTGGGGCTCGGCCCGCGCACCGGGCTCGCCTTGACCGGGGTCAAGGGCCGGCTCTGCGGCCGTACGCCGGGGCCGCGCCTCGCCTTGATCGGCGAGCTCGACAGCCTGCGCACCTCCGACCACCCGCTCGCCGACCCGGTCACCGGGGCGGCGCACAGCTGCGGCCACAACGCGCAGATCGCCGGCATGCTGGGGGCGGCGATCGGGCTCAGGGATGCCGGGGTCGCCCAGCACCTCGCCGGCGAGGTCGTGTTCTTCGCCGTGCCGGCGGAGGAGTTCATCGATGTCGAGGAGCGGCTCGGCCGCGTCGAGCGGGGCGAGCTCGAATTCATGCTCGGCAAGCCCGAGCTCGTCGCCAAGGGCCATTTCGACGATATCGACATGGCGATGATGATCCATACCGGCTCCCGCGGGGCCGGGTCGACCCGCTCGGTCGTCGCCGAATCCTCGAACGGCGCGCTCGTCAAGCAGATCCGCTTTGTCGGCCGGGCCGCCCATGCCGGCAGCCTGCCGCAGCTCGGCGTCAACGCCTTGAGCGCGGCGATGATCGCGATGGGCGCGATCCAGGCGCAGCGCGAGACGTTCTGGGACAAGGACACGATCCGCATCCACCCGATCATCACCAAGGGCGGCGAGGCGGTCAGCGTCATCCCCGCCGAGGTCACGATGGAGACCTTTGTCCGCGGCGGCTCGCTCGAGGCGATCCTCGACGCCAACAAGAAGGTCGACCGCTGCCTGCGCGCCGGCGCGATGGCGATGGGCGCCGAGGTCGAGATCCGCACGATCCCCGGCTATCTGCCGCAGCGCAACGACCGCCGCTTCGCCCGGATCTTCGGCGACAATGTCGAGACCGTCTTCGGGCCCGGCGAGTTCCAGATCGGCGGCCACCGCACCGGCTCGACCGACATGGGCGACCTCGCCCATTTGATGCCGGTGATCCACCCCTATGTCGTCGCCGCCGAAGGCAAGGCGCACGGCGCCGACTGGCGGATCAACGAGCCGCAGCACGGCTACCTGACCCCGGCGAAGCTGCTGGCGATGACCGCCATCGACCTGCTCCACGGGGAGGCCGCACCGGCCAGGGAAATTCTCGCGAAATTCGAGCCCGCGATGACCAAGGAGGCCTATCTCGCCTATCAGCGCGGCCTGTTCAAAAAGGAGCGCTACACGCCGGCGGAGGCCTAGCGCGACAGGAGAAGCCGAGGATGCGCAGCCAATGGTCCGACACCGACGCCGAGCGGCTGGTCGAGCGCTACGCCGCGCGAGGGGTCGGCCGCGACCTGGCGCTGCGCGTCTATACCTCGCGCCTGCTCGGCCGGGACCCGAAGCTCGTCCTGCACGGCGGCGGCAACACCTCGGTCAAGACCGTCATGCGCGATCTCCTCGATGAGGAGGCCGAGGTCTTGTGCGTCAAGGGCAGCGGCTGGGACATGGCGGAGATCGAGCCCGCCGGCCTCCCCGCCGTGCGCCTCGCCCCGTTGCGCAGGCTGCGCCGGCGCGAGGCGCTTTCGGACGAGGAGATGGTGCGGGCGCAGCGCGCCAATCTGATCGATCCCGGCGCGCCCAACCCGTCGGTCGAGACGTTGCTGCACGCCTTCCTGCCGCACAAATACGTCGACCACACCCATTCGACCGCGGTTTTGAGCCTCGCCGACCAGCCCGATGCGGCCGAGCGCTGCGCCGAGCTCTATGGCGGCCGGCTCGGGCTCGTCCCCTACATCATGCCGGGCTTTCTTTTGGCCAAGGCGGCAGCCGAAGCGTTCGAGGCCGATCCGGCGGTCGAGGGCCTGGTGCTGCTGAAGCACGGGATCTTCACCTTCGGCGGCGGCGCGCGCGAGGCCTACGAGCGCATGATCGAGGCGGTGTCCCTGGCCGAGGAGCGGCTCTCCCGCGGGCGCAACCGACCGGTCTTCGCTGCCGCCCGGCTGCCGGCCGCGATCGCCCCCGCCTCCGAGGTTGCGCCGATCCTGCGCGGCGCCTGCGCCATTCCCTCGCCCGCCCTTCCCGGCGCCTACAAGCGTTTCGTGCTCGAGTTCCGCACCAGCCCGGCGGTGCTCGACTACGTCAACGGCGCCGAGCTTTCCCGCTACGGCCAGGCCGGCGTCGCCACCCCCGACCATGCGATCCGCACCAAGAACCAGCCGCTGATCGCGCCCGCGCCTGAAGCGGGCCGGCTCGAGCTGTTCCGGGCGGCGGTCCGGGCGGCGGTCGAGCGCTACGTCGCCGACTACCACGCCTATTTCGCCCGCCACAATGCGCGCCAGACGGCCCCGAAACGCGAGCTCGACCCGATGCCGCGGGTGATCCTCGCGCCGGGGCTGGGCCTCTTCGGCCTCGGCGCGACGGCCCGTGACGCCCGCATCGCCGCCGACCTCGCCCTATCCACGATCGAGACCGCGACCGACGCCGAGGCCATCGGCCGGTTTGCGCCGGTCGGCGAGGCCGATCTGTTCGACATCGAATACTGGTCCCTGGAGCAGGCCAAGCTCGGCAAGGGCGAGGAAAAACCGCTCGCCGGCCAGATTGCGGCGGTCACCGGCGGCGCCGGCGCGATCGGCCTCGCCACCGCCCGCGCGATGGCCGGCGCCGGGGCCGAGGTCGCGTTGCTCGACATCGACGCGACCGCGGTCGAGGCGGCGGCCAAGAAGCTCGGCGGCGCCGCGCTCGGGCTTGCCTGCGACGTGACCGACCCCGCCTCGGTCCGCGCCGCCTTCGACCGGATCACGACGCATTTCGGCGGTGTCGACATCGTCGTCTCCAACGCCGGCGCCGCCTGGCAGGGAAAGATCGGCGAGGTCGAGGACACGGTGCTGCGACAGAGCTTCGAATTGAACTTCTTCGCCCACCAGTCCGTGGCGCAAAACGCCGTGCGCATCATGCTGGCGCAAGAAACCGGCGGCTGCCTGCTGTTCAACGTGTCGCGTCAGGCGGTCAGCCAGGGACCGAACGCCGGGCCTTACGGGCTGCCCAAGGCCGCGACCTTGTTTCTGATGAAGCAGTATGCGCTCGAATACGGCGGCGTCGGCATCCGCTCGAACGCGGTCAATGCCGACGGCATCCGCAGCGGGATCATGACGCCCGATTTCATCAAGACGCGGGCCGCCGCCTACGGCGTCACCGAGGCGCGATACATGGCGCGCAACCTGCTCGGCCGCGAGGTCGCCGCCGAGGACGTCGCCGAGGCCTTTCTGGCCTTGGCCCTGGCGCGCAACACCACCGGCTCGTTCGCCACCGTCGACGGCGGCAACCTTGCCGCCGCGCCGCGCTGACCAGCCCGGCTCAGGCGCTGCGCCAGCGCACCCTTGGGATGCTACCGCCCGGGGTAGCTGACGGCGAGGCCGGCGCGGACGTCCTGCTGGATGCCGTATTGCGGGAATGGGTAGCGCAGGCCGTTCTTGGCGAGCGCCTCCATGCCGGCGATCGCCTTTTGGAGATAGTCGGGCGGCAGCGCCATCAGCATCTCGTCGTCGAGCACGCCGCCGTAGCGGCGCTCGGCAAAGCACGGGATCGACAGGCTCGGCTCGCGCGTCTTCAGCGCCCGGCCCCAGGAATCGGCGCAGGCGGACTCGCCGACCACCCCCCAGTCGAAGCGCTTGTAGCCCGCCCATTGCAGCCCGTTGATGAAATAGATCATCGCCCCCGGCGTCGCGTAGAAGAGGGCGATGTCGGGCGGGTCGAGCCTGCCGCCGGCGAGCGGCGCCACCGCCAGCGCCTCATAGCGGCCGTCGGGCACGCATTCCATCGCCGCCTGATGCGCGCCGGCGTCCTCGGGCGAGCTGTACCAGACCCCGACCATGTGCTCGCCCGAGCGCCACGTCGCATCCTTGGCGCCGCCGAGGCCGACCACCGCACGGCATTGCGCGCCGACCAGGTCCTCGCTCGTCAAGCCGACCGTCCAGCCGAGCCTCGCCGCCTGCGCCACGATCTGGTCGAGGGTGTGGACCGCGCTCGGGCGGCGGATGCGGGGGATCGCCTCCATCTGCGCGCGATGCTCGAACAGCTTCATGCCGAACGGGATCGAGCGCAGCTTCAAGAGGCGGTCGAGATCGGCGACGAGCCTGGTCCAGTCGGTGGTCATGTGGCATCCCTTGGGTCGGGCGCGGCGCCCGGTTGACACTTTAGCCGCGGCGCGCTTGGTTGTCTCGTGCGCCTCACGATGACGAGAGGAGAGTTCCCGTGCGGCTTCTCGGCGTTAATCCCAGCGCGCTCCATTATTCCAAGATCTTCCTGCGGCTCGAGCCGATCGGCCTCGAGCTCGTCGCCCAGGCGGCGCGACGGGCGGGGCATCCGGTCGAGCTGATCGATTTGCAGGTCGAGGACCACCGCGCCTATTTCCGCCTGCTCGACCGCTGGCGGCCCGATGTCGTCGCGTTCTCTTGCAACTACCTCGCCAACGTCCCCGAGATCGTCGACCTCGCCAAGGCGACGAAATCGCGCTTTCCGGCGTCCTTCATCTGCGTCGGCGGGCACAGCGCATCCTTTATCGCCGGCGCCTTGATCGAGCACGGAGCGGGCGCTATCGACTGCGTGCTGAAGGGCGAGGGCGAAGCGGCGATGCCGCTGCTGCTGGCGGCGATCGAGGCCGGCCATGACCCGGTGACGGTTCCGGGCGCGGTGACCGCCGCCGGCGAGGGCCCGCCGCCCGGCTTTGTTCACTCGCTCGACGATTTGATGCCGGCGCGCGATCTGTTGCGCCACCGACGCAAATATTTTCTCGGCACGCTCGATCCCTGCGCCACGATCGAGTTTTCGCGCGGCTGCCCGTGGGATTGCTCGTTCTGCAGCGCCTGGACCTTTTATGGCCGAAGCTATCGGCTGATCAGCCCGGAGCGGGCGGTCGAGGATCTGCGCTCGATCCGCGAGCCCGGGGTTTTCATCGTCGACGACGTGGCGTTCCTCCAGGAACGGCACGGGATGGCGATCGGCGAGGCGATCGCCCGCGCCGGCATCAAAAAGCAATATTACCTCGAAACCCGCGGCGACGTGCTGCTGCGCAACAAGGAGGTGTTTCGCTTCTGGAAGAAGCTCGGCCTCGAATATATGTTCATCGGCATCGAGGCGATCGACGAGGAGGGGCTGCAGAAATTCCGCAAACGCATCTCGCTCGGCCGCAATTTCGAGGCGCTCGAATTCGCCCGCTCGCTCGGGATCTACATTCTGGTCAATTTGATCGCCGATCCCGACTGGGACCATGAGCGCTTCCGGATCCTGCGCGAATGGGCGCTCGAACTGCCCGAAGTGGTCAATATCAGCGTCAACACGCCCTATCCCGGAACGGAGAGCTGGATTTCCGAGGGCGGGCGGGTGGCGAGCCGCGACTATCGGCTCTACGACATCCAGCACGCGGTATTGCCGACCCGGCTGCCGCTCGCCGAGTTCTACCAGGAGCTGGTGACGACTCAGCAAGCCTTATACCGCAAGCATATGGGGTGGCGGCGGCTCATCAAGACGGCGGGGACGATCGCCGGCCACCTGGCGCGCGGCCAAACCAATTTCCTCGGCAGCCTGTTCAACCTCGAACGGGTGTTCCGGCCGGAATATCTGCTCGCCGACCACGCTCGGCCGGTCGCCTACCAGATCCCGTTGCCCACGCCGCACGCCGAAGAACGCGCACCGGCCAGGGCCGAGCTTTACATCCACCCGCCGCGCGGTCGCAAGGGGCGCGCCACCGATGCGGCGACCGAGCGCTTTGTCGAGGAAACCAGGATGGGCACGACACTGTAAGGCTCCAACCGGGCAAGGATCCAACCGGCTCATTCCCGGTCCGATCGCGACTGCCGCCGCCCCTACCCCTTCCCCTCCGGCGCCTTCCTCACTCGATGAAGCGAAGGTTGACGCCCCGACCGTGAAGCTCGGCGAGATAGCCCGTCACGACGCCGTATTCGGTATCGAATTCCATGCGCACCGGAACCATCTGGCTGCCGGGGACGAGGCGGGCGTACCACACCTTTCCCTTGCGGTAGGTCCCTTCGGATTGATCCTGATCGCCCGGGTAGCCGGCGATATCCTGGCGCGTGACGCCGCACACATAGGCGCGGCCGGCGAAATCATGCGGGCCGAGGGCCGTCAGGGTTTCCGGCTCGGCATCGGTGAAGCGGAGATTGTATCGATCGTGGCCGTCGAACACGGGCACGCTGAGCCTGCAGCTGCCGGTCTGGGCGAGGCGGCGTTCGATGATGAAATACGCGCTCAGCTGATCGACCGTGCCGCGCAGCTCGGCGGGCGGGATCGGGCTCTCCCAGCCGGCTGCGGGCGGCGCCCATCTGCTCGCGGCCGGACCGTCCGCTCGGTAGTCGATCCGGTATTGACGATCGACACCGTTGCGGCGCACTTCGCTGCGGTAAGCCTCGGGAACGACCGCGTCTCCGATGAGCCGGCCGCGCGCTTCGGAGTGGCTGCTCAGGTCGATAAGCACGCTGGCGATGCCGCGGGTGTCGAGATCCATGGCGATCGCATAACGGCCCGCCGATACGTCGACCGTGGTGCGGTTGGTCAAGACATGGAAGCCGGCAAAGCCATAAACCTCAATTCGCAGGGCGACGCGGTCCGGCTCGTCCCCGGGAGCGGCGTACGTGCTCGGGTCGGCAAAAAACGGCGCGGCGATCGCGAGCAGGACGGCAACACGCGCAAAGCTCATCATCACCGCCTTGTTGGTGATAGGGCGCTTGAACCATAGTGCCGGGGAGCGTCGTTGCTGACGGCTTCGAGCAGACTGCATCATGCGTGTTCACCATAAGCCCTCGCCGGCTCGGACGATCGGCCCGGTTTCCGTCGTTGCGGCAGACCTGCGCAGTCCTGCTGAGGAGCGCGCTGCGCTGTGAGGCTCGTGCTTGCCTGGCGGATCCTCACCCACGACAAAGGGCGCACGGCCCTGGCGGTGGCCGGCGTGTTCATGGCGATCCTGCTGGTCTTTGTCCAGCTCGGCTTTTTCATCGCGGTGCCGCGCGGCGGCATGCTGCTTTACGATCGGATGCGTTTCGATTTGCTGATCGCTTCGAGCGGGTACGAGTATCAGGCCCAGCCCGGTCAATTTCCGCGCAGCCGGCTCGATCGGGCGCGGGCCGCACCTGAGGTGGCGCAGGCGGCCGCGCTCTATTTCGGCTCGGCGAAATGGCGCAGCGGCGAGGGCGGAAAGTCCCCCGATGTCTTTGTCATCGGCTTCGACCCGCAGGCGCACATCTTCGAGGTCGACGACATCGATCGCCAGCGCGCTGTGCTAGGCCGGGTCGATACGGTTCTCGTCGATACCGCAACGCGACCGATGTTCGGTCCCTTGACCACCGGACGCGTCGTCAGGATCGACGATCAGGCGATGACGATCGGCGGGCAGTACGTCATGGGAACCGGCTTCATGGGTCTCGGCGTCATCCTCGCCGACGAGCCGAACTTTGCCCGCCTCTTTCCCTATCGTAATCTCGACCGGGCCAATCTCGGTCTGATCCAGCTGAAGCCGGGGGTCGACCCGGACCGGGCCGCTGACGCGTTGCGCACGGTTCTGGGCGCCGATATCCGGATCTTCACCCGGCCGGAGCTCGAAGCGCATGAGGCGGCGTATTGGACGACCCGAACTTCCGTCGGCCTGCTCTTCGGATCGGGTCTGCTCGTCGCGTTCATCGTCGGGATCATGGTCGTCTACCAGATCCTGGCGGCTCAGGTCAGCCGGCAATTGCCACAGTTCGCCACCTTGAAGGCAGTCGGCTATGCGGATCATTTCCTTAGTGGCACGGTAGCCGCGATGGCCCTATTGATCGTGCTGGCCGGCTTTGTTCCGGCGCTCGCCGCAGCCGTGGGGGTCTATTCCGTAGTTCGGGAGGAGACATTGCTGCCGGTGACGATGACTTGGACGCGTGTCGCGATCGTCTTTGTCGCGACCCTCGTCATGGCCGCTGCTTCGGCCCTGCTGTCGTTGGGCAACCTTCGCCATGCCGATCCTGCCGACGTATTCTGAAGGGGGCCAGCCCTGTTGTCGATCACCACGCCCGATGCTCGACACCCTTGGCGACACGCCGGGTTTGTTCCACTCGCCCGGCGGAATTTGCTGGCCAACAAGCCGCGGCTGTTGCGCTCGAGCGGCGGCATCGGCTTTGCGGTGCTGCTGATGCTGATGCAGCTCGGCTTCGAGAGAGCGTTCTTCAACGCCTCGCTCGAAATCATCAGGCTGCTCGACGGCGACCTTTTTCTGCAGAACGCCGGCAAATACCGGTTCGCCACGAAGGACCCGTTCCCCCAGCGCGAGCTCGACGCCGCCCGCGTCGTGCCGGGAGTGGCGAGCGCTTGGCCGCTTTATGCGGATTGGCACCACGTCTTTTGGCGAAACCCCTTCAATGACAAGGATTACCAGGTCCGGGTCTTGGCCTTCGCCCCCGAGCATCCGTTATTGCGTCTGCCGCAGCTCGACGCTAACCTGACTGAATTGGGTGATCTGGATACGGCTGTCGTCGATCGGCGTGGCCGCCGGTTTCTCGGGATGGACCGTCCGCTGTCCGAGGCCGAGCTGAATGGCAGGAAGGTCCGCGTCGTCGGCAGCTTTGCGCTCGGTCCCGACTTTGAGAACGACGGCACCGTGGTGGTCGGCGATCGGACGTTTGCCCAGCTGCTGCCCGACCCGGGCGGAGGCCCTCCGGCTGTCGAGCTCGGAGTCATCGAGCTGAGCGCGGGCCGCGACCCCATGGTGGTGCAGCGGGCGCTCGTCGCGGCCCTGCCCCCCGACATCGCCGTCATGACCAAGGATCAGCTGCTCGAATTGGAGCGCCGATTTCAGGCCGATGTGTCTTCGGCGGGGCCGATCTTCGCGATGGGGACACTTGTAGGGTTTGTGGTCGGCATGCTGATTTCGTACCAGATCATATACACCGACCTGGCCGAGCAGCTGCCTCAATACGCAACGATGAAGGCGATGGGCTATGCGACCCGGTATCTCGTCCGCGTGGTGCTCGAGCAGGCGACATTGAGCGCGCTCGCCGGCTGGGCGCCGGCCTGTCTGGTCTCTATTGCGCTGTTCGGCATTGTCGGCTGGGTGGCGCTGCTGCCATTGCGCATGACCTGGGAGCTCGCCCTCGTCAGCCTCCTGCTGACCCTCGGCATGTGCCTGATGTCGGCCGTGCTCGCGGTCCGGCGGGTAATCGTGGCAGATCCCGCGGAGGTGTTCTGATGACCGCCGCCGTCCTCGCCGAGACGGTGCGTGCGCTTGACCCCGCGGCATCGGCCAGCCGCGATCCGGTCGTGCGGGTTGCCGAGCTGAACCATTCCTTCGGGCAGGGCGGATCGCGCAACCAGATCCTGTTCGACAACAGGATCGAGATCGCGCCGGGTCAGCTGGTGGTGATGACCGGGCCGTCGGGGGCCGGAAAGACCACCTTGCTTACACTCATCGGGGCGTTGCGTACCGTGCAAGAGGGCAGGATCGATGTGCTCGGCCATGATTTGTCGAGCCTCGGCCGCCACGAGCTGGTCGCGGTGCGCCGCAATATCGGCTTCATCTTTCAGATGCACAATCTGTTCGACGCATTGTCGGCGTATGAAAACGTGAAAATGGCGATGCAGCTCGGCAGCTGTGCCCCGGCGGAGATGCGGCAGCGCGGCACCGTGATGCTCGAGCGGCTTGGGCTCGGAAACCGGGTCGACTACCGGCCCCGATCCCTATCCGGCGGCCAGCGCCAGCGCGTTGCGATCGCGCGGGCTCTGGTCAATCGGCCGAAGCTGGTTCTCGCCGACGAGCCGACCGCCGCGCTCGACAAGGATTCGGCTCGCGGCGTCGTCGATCTCCTCAAGGAAACGACGATCGAGCAGGGCTCGGCGGTCGTAATGGTGACTCACGACCACCGGATCATCGAAAAGGCCGACCGCCTGGTTCACATGGTCGACGGGAGGATCGCGTCCGATGTGGTGCTGCATGACGCGTTGAGGATCTGCGAATTCCTGAAGACCGTGGATGCGTTCAAAGATCTAACCCCGATCGAGCTCACCAATGTCGCGGAAAAGACGACAAGGCGGCGTTTCGTTGCCGGCGACGTCATCATTCGCGAGGGCGATTTCGGCGAGAGCTTTTTTCTGATTTCCGACGGCACGGTCGAGGTCATGCGCCACGACCGCGAGGTCGCGACGCTGGGCCCCGGCGACTTCTTTGGCGAGGCGGCGCTGATCAGCGGCGAGCCGCGCAACGCGACCGTGGTCGCACGTGAAGATCTCGACACCTATGTGCTCGGCAGAGCCGACTTCCGCGTCGCGATCGAAGCGAGCGCACCTTTCCGCGACCAGCTCTACCGGGTTTATTTTCTGCGCCACTGACGATGTCGCGCGTCGTCGACGGCGCGTCCTCGCCGGTGGCGGCGTCCCTACGATCGCCGGACTTGCACCGGGCGCCTGACCAGAGGAGGGGGTTCCTTGCAATCGACGCCGCGACCGAGCGCTTTGTCGACGCAACCCGGATCGGGAGCAGCGCGTGACCTGTTCTCCCTCACCTGTGGCCACGGGAGAGGGCTGCGGTTCCCTGCATTGGAGTGCGAAGGATGGATAAGATTGCGCGCACAGTCGAGGTCAACACGGTCAGGCGGTGGCTGGCCGATGGCGGCGAAATCGCCTTCATCGATGTCCGCGAGGAAGGGCAGCACGGCGAAGGCCATCCGCTGCTGGCGGTCAACCTGCCCTACAGCCGGCTCGAAGCCGAGATCGGACGGCTGGCGCCGCGGCGGTCGTGCCGGGTGGTTCTGGCCGACGATGACGACGGCGTCGCGGAACGGGCGGCGCGGCGCATGGCGGGGCTCGGCTACCGCGGCCTCCATCTGCTGACGGGCGGCGTCGCGGCGTGGGTGGCGGCCGGCCATCCGCTGTTTCCGAGCAGCAATGTCCCGAGCAAGGCCTTCGCCGAGATCGTCGAGCATGAGCTCGGCACCCCGGCGATCTCGGCCGCCGAGCTCGACCGGCTGCGGCGTTCGGGGGCGAAGGTCGTGGTCCTCGACAGCCGGCCGCTCGACGAATACGAGCGGTTTCATGTGCCGGGCGCCCTCCCCTGCCCCGGGGCCGAGCTGGTTCACCGCTTCGCCGACGCCGTGCCCTCGCCCGATGCCTTCGTCGTCGTCTCCTGCGCCGGGCGCACCCGCGGGATCATCGGAGCGCAGTCGCTGATCAACGCCGGGGCGCCGAACCGGGTGGCCTCGCTCGAGGGCGGGACCCAGGGCTGGCGCCTCGCCGGGCTCGAGCTGGAGAGCGGCGTCGGCGGCGGGCTGCGCGCGGTCAGCCCGGACGCGGCCTTGGCGGCGCAGCGGCGGGCGCAGGCCGTCGAGGCGCGGTTCGGCGTTCGCCGGATCGATCATGCCGGGCTCGCCCGCCGGCTCTCCGAGGGCGAGACGAGAACCACATATGTGCTCGACGTGCGCACGCCGGAGGAGTTCGCCGCCGGCCATCTGCCGGGGTCGGCCTCGGCCCCGGGCGGCCAATTGGTGCAGGCGATCGACCGCTGGGTCGCGACCCGCGGCGCCCGCCTGGTGCTCGTCGACGATACCGGCGCGCGCGCCGTGATGACCGCGCACTGGCTCAAGCAGATGGGCTGGGACGCGCAGGTCCTCGACCGCGCGCTGGAGGGCCAAGCCCTCGAAGCCGGACCCGGCTCGCCGGATGCCTTGCCGTTTCCCGCGTTGCCGACGATCGAGGTCGCGGAAGCGGCGCGACAGCTCGCCGCGGGGGCGGCGGCAATCTCGCTGGAGCCGAGCGCCGCCTATCGCCGGGCGCATCCGCAAGGAGCGGTGTGGAGCATCCGGCCGCGCCTCGATCGGCTGCCGGGCGCGGTGCTGGGAGCCGGCCGTATCGCCCTGTTCGCCGATGACGAGGCGGCGGCGCGGATGGCCGCCATCGACCTCGCCGAGCTGACCGCGGCGCGGATCGCCGTCGTCGGCGGCGGCAGTGCGGCATGGCTGCAGGCCGGCCTGCCGGTCGCCGCCTCGCCGGCCGATCCGCCGGACGCCGAGCGCATCGACTACCTGTTCTGGAACCACGACCGCCACGCCGGCAACCGCGAGGCGATGCAGGCCTACCTGCGCTGGGAGACCGAGCTGCCGGCCGAGATCGCCCGCGACGGCCAGGCCGGCTTTCGGCTCGCGCCGCCACCCTGATCGCCGCGGTCAGCGCGCGCGCACAAAAGCCGACACGTCGAGGGTGGCGGCGCTCGCCTCGAGCCCGTCGAGCAGCGCCATGATGCGGTCGATGTGCGCATCCTTGTCGTAGAGGCCGTAGAGCGCGCCGGCGAGCCGCACCGGGTCGCCCGAATAATAGCGCTCGTAAAGCTGCTGACGGCCGGAAAAGGAGGAAACCGCGGCGTCGAAGCCGAGCCGGAACAGCTTGATCCGGGTCGCGGCGTCGGCGTTGGCCGCCTGAAAATACGTCGCCACGTCGGATGCGGCCGGCCCGGCGAGCTCGGCGTAGGAGGGGACCGCGACGAGCCCGCCGGCGCCCAGGATCTGCACGATCTCGCACATCCGCACAAACATCCGCGGGTACATCATGCGCACCGTCCACAGCGGCATCGCCGCGGGGGTCATGACCCCGAATTGGCTCGGCGCGGCGTCGGCCTCGCTCGCCCGCAGGCAGGCGCGGACGAATTCCGCGTACTGAATGAGCTCCGCCAGCATCCCCTGCACATGCAGGTGCTGGTCGATGCTGGTCGATTTCGCGATGGCGAAGGCCAGCCCCATCATGAACTCGGCCTTGGCGAGGTTCTTGGTCGAGAACTGGTGCATGACCTGCGGCATCATGCCGGTGCGGTCGTAGAGGCCGTTGCAGAGGTCGGCGTCGCGGTGGATGTAGACGCGCTCCCACGGCACCAGCACATCGTCGAACACCACCACCGCATCGGTCTCGTCGAAGCGCGAGGACAACGGATAGTCCATCGGCGAGGCGGCGTTCTGGTGCATGACCGAGGGGCGGCAGATAAAGCGCAGGCCCGGCGCCGCGGCTGCGACGCTGAAGCCGATCGCGTAGGGCTCGGCCTCCTTGCTGTTGGCGATGTAGGTCGACGGCATGACCAGGAGCTCGTCAGCGTAGGCGCACAGCGTCGAAACCATGCGCGCGCCGCGGATCACGATGCCGCGGTCGGTCTCCTTGACGATCTTCGCGGCGAGGTCCTTCGACTGCTGCTCGACCGGCTTGGAGCGGTCGACCTGCGGGTTGACGAGGGTGTGGGTCAGGCACAGGTCGCGGTCGCGGATCAGCGCGTGATAGGCGCGCAGATTGTCGGCGAAACGCCGGTCGCGGCGGCCGAATTCATCCGCCGCCCCGGCCAGCCCCGCGACGAAGATGTTCATGAAGTCGGGGCTGCGGCCGAACATGCCGCAGGTCGCGTCCATCCAGATCTTGACCATGTCGCGGCGGCCGATCAGCTCGTCGACGGTTTGCGGCACAATGAACGAGAGCCCGGCCCGCGCGCCATCGGCCGGCGAGGCGAAGGTCATCCTGTCGATCAATGCCGGGTCGTGCTGCATGTCGTAGAGCGCGGCCAAGCTCCGCGCCGCGCCCGCAAAGCGCGGGTCGGCGGTGACGTCCGTCACCCGCTCGCCGTCGATGAACACCTGGCGGTCGTCGCGCAGCGACGCCAGCAGCTCCTTGCCGGTGCGAATCCCCACTCCCGCCTCCTCCTTCCCGGTCGAACCGCGCCCGAAAAACGCTCTACGCCGCCGCGTCGAGCTCGGGGTAATGCCGGAAGACGCCGTGCTCGTTGAACGCGATCCGGCGGTCCGACGCCAGATAGGCGGCGACGCGCGGCCGGGCGGCGACCCGGTCGTGGACGGCGACGACAAGCGGATGTTGCGGCTCCAGCCGCGCCATGGCGCGGGGGAAGGCGTAGCGCAGCCCGCAGACGATCTGGAACAGCGACAGGTCGGGGTAGGAGAGCCGGGCGCCGACGAGGTGCGGATTGTCGGGCTTGGATTGCCCCAGCACCTTCTCGAAGTATCCGAGGTATTTCGGCATCCGCGACTTGACGAAGTCGGCGGCGCGCGCCCGGGCCTCGGCGCGCTGGTCCTCGTAGTAGAGGCTGCCGGCGATCGGATGGTGGGTATCGTGGATCTCGTCGACGAAATCGGCGATCGTCAGCTGCAATTGGTGCGCCCACAGCCGGCCGGCCTCGGCGCTCGGGGCCAGCCCGTGACGCTCGCCGAGGAACAACAGGATGTTCGCGGTCTGGCCGATCAGGAGCCTGCCGCTTTTCAGGAAGGGCGGGGCGAAGGGCGGCCGCGCCGCCCCGTCGCCGCCGACGAGGCGCATCATCGCGCTCTCGCCTCCGGGCTGCCGGGCGACATCGACATATTCGGCCGCCGCCTCCTCCAGCGCCAGGCGGACGAATTCGCCGCGGCCCTGGATGCCGGCCCAATAATAAAGCTCGTAGGGCATCGCCGCACCCTAGGCCGCGCGCTGGTATGCCCGGCAGAGAAGGCGCAGGCGGTCGCTGATGTGCGGCCGCACGTGGTCCGGCATCGGCGTCGACTCGCTGGCCCGCTTCCACTCGGGGCCGTTCGGGATCGCGGGCGAGGCCAGGTGGTAGAGCGCGACATATCCCGGGTGGCCGGCGGCGCGGAAGCGGCGGGCGCAGAGCACGCCGGGCACGCGGGCCAGGGCCGGCGCGTGCTCGGTGTCGTACCATGCGTTGAACGCGGTCTCGACCGCCGGAGCCGGGGTCATCGCCACCAGCAGGATGCCGCCGGCATCCTCGGGCGCGGCCATGTCGCCGGGCAGGATCTGGTCGCCCTCGAAGCGCAACAGGCGACGGCACCCGGCGGTCACCCGTTTCGACCACGGCGACAGATTCTCGCCGCCGATCGCGCGGTAGGCCGGGCCTTGCAGCACCGAGAGGCCGGCGAGGTCGTAGGTGGCGACCGACTGCCGCGCGTCGTCGGCGCCGATCCAGCGCTCACAGCTCAAAAAGCCCGGGACGCGCCGCCGCTCGGGGATGTGCTCCAAATCGTACCAGTCGTTGAACTCGTCCTCGGCGACGTTCGAGAAATCGAACGCCGCGATCAGCAGGCCGTTCGCCATTGCCGTTCCCTCCGTGTGGTGCCGGGCCGCCGGACAACTATCGTCGCCCCGTGCGCCTTCAGCCCACGGGCTTGTCCCGTGGGGAAAGCGGGGGTCCAGGGCCACTGCTGCGGCGCCGGAGGCCTGGATTCCCGATTTCGCGGGAATGACGAGCAATTTATCGATCTAGATGGAAACAATTTGAATTGAACTCCGATCTTAAGGGACCATCCCCTTGTCAGCCAGCTCGCGCAACGCATTCTCGTTCTTATCGAGGTCGAAATCCATCGCGCGCAATACCTGGGGCGCCTTGGTGAACTGAATATTCGAATATTCGATGATTTCGACGCGATTGCCCCACGGGTCGAGGAAATCGAGGAACGGCCCCGGCAAGAGCTTGCCGCCGGCGGCCTCCACCCGCGCGCGCACGCTCGACCGGTCGTCGACGACGAGCCCGAAATGCCGGCGCTGGTCGACATGCGGCGTCGGCGTCTCCATCATGTTGATGAATTGGTCGCCAAGCTCGATGAAGGCGTTGCCCGCTCGCTTGCCGCGCAGGGTGAAGTCGAAGATCTTACCGTAGAACGCGAGCGCTTCCTCGATGTCCCCGACCTCGATGGCGACGTGGTTGATGCCGACGAGCCGCGGTTTGTCGGTCATGGCTTGATACCTCCCGATCGGTGCTGGAGCCTCGGCTCGGCATTATGGCAGGCATCGCGCTCCAAGGTCGATGCCGGTGCGGCTCGGCATTCTCTGCGGCGCGGCCTCCCGCCTCAATGCGGATCGGGAGTCTGCGCTCGGGCGGCGAGCGCCGTGCGGTAGGCCTCCTGCGTCGCGGGATTGAAGCAGACAAAGACCACCCGGTCGGGCGCGTCGTGCGCCGCGAGATGCGCCCATGCCGCCTCGACCGCGATTTGCGCGGCCTCCTCGTGCGGGTAGCCGTAGACGCCGGTGGCGATGGCCGGGAAGGCGATGTCGCGAAGCCGCTGCGCCCGCGCGATCGCGAGGCAGGCGGCGTAGCAGCTTTTCAGGACCAGCTCCTCGCCATCGCCGCCGCCCCGCCAGACCGGTCCGACGGTGTGGACGACGAACGCCGCCGGCAGTCGGTAGCCGCGGGTCAGACGCGCCTCGCCGGGCGGGCATCCGCCCAGGCTTCGGCACTCCGCCAGAAGCTCGGGGCCGGCGGCGCGATGAATGGCGCCGTCGACGCCGCCGCCGCCGAGCAGCGCGGCGTTCGCGGCGTTGACGATGGCGTCGACCCGCAGTTGGGTGATGTCGCCGATGGCAAGACGGATGCGGCCGCGGATGTCGGCGGTCCGGAGCATCGCTCAATACCCTCGATGCGAGCGGTGCGCGCCTCTCAGGCAAAAGCCGCAACGGCAAGCGGGCGGCCGAAGGCCCGCCTTATTGCCAACGGGGCGACGCTGCGGCGCTCCCGGCGGACCGGTTCGCGACCGCGCGTCGGCCGCCGCCCGCGGCGGTCTCCTCGTCCTCGTCAGGCCCGAAGCCCATCAGCCTGCGCAAGGCCCTGCGGCCGCGCGACAGGCGCGAGCGCACCGTCCCGACCGGCACGTCGAGCACCGCGGCGACTTCCTCGTAGCGCATCCCTTCCAGCCCGATCAGCAGGATGACCGTGCGCTGCTCCGCCGGCAGCCGCGCCATCGCGCGCTCGAGGTCGCGCAGCTCGAGCCGGTGGCCCTGAGGCGGGGCGCGGGTCAGCAGCGGCTCGCCGTCGCTCAGCCCGACCGCGATCCCTTCCCGCACGGCGCGCCGCACGTGGCTCACGTATTGGTTGTGCAGGATCGTGAACAGCCAGGCCCGCAGGTCGGTCCCCTCCTGCCACAGGTGCAGCTTGCCGAGCGCGCGGGCCAAGCTGTCCTGAACCAGATCGTCGGCGGCGAAGGCGTCGCGGGTCAGGGCGCGTGCATAGCGCCGCAGGCGCGGGATTTCGGCTTCGATCTGACGATGGATATCAGCCACGACATGCTCCTGGCGCTGTCGGCAACCGGCGAGGTGCGCCGATTTGTGATGGCCGGAATCTATCGGGGCGGTGTAATCCGATAATGTCATGCCGCCTGATTTTGTGTAAGAATTTGTAACCATATGTATGATGGCCCGCATGTATAGTCGCCCCTCCGGCCGCGCCGATCGGTCGGCAGGGTGGAGCAACGAGCGAGGCGAGCTGAGCCGGCCGGCATGAACGACAATGGCCATATCCTGGTTGTCGACGACCAGCGCGAGATCTGCGACCTGGTCCAGGACTATCTGTCGAGCGAGGGCTACCGGGTGTCGACCGCGCATGACGGGGCGGAGATGCGCCGGGTCATGGCGCAGGCCCCGGTCGATCTCGTGATTCTCGACCTGATGCTGCCGGGCGAGGACGGGCTGACCCTGGCGCGCTCGCTGCGAGAAGAATTGGAGGTCGGGATCATCATCCTGACCGGGCGCGGCGAGACCGTCGACCGCATCATCGGGCTCGAGATGGGGGCCGACGACTATCTGCCCAAGCCCTTCCACCTGCGCGAGCTGCTGGCGCGGGTCAAGAGCGTTCTGCGCCGGGCTTCGAGCCGCGCTGCGGAGCGGCCGGCGGCGCCCCGCGCGCGGCTCCGCTTCGCCGGCTGGAACCTCGACCTTTCGAGCCGCGAGCTGATCTCGCCCGCCGGCGAGGATGTCCGGCTGACCACCGGCGAGTTCGACCTGCTGGCGGCCTTCGTCAACAACGCCAACCAGGTGCTGAGCCGCGACCGCCTCCTCGACCTCGCCCGCAACCGCGAGGCCGGGCCGTTCGACCGCACAATCGACGTCCAGGTCGGCCGGCTGCGGCGCAAGCTCGAAGGTGACCCGCAACGGCCGACGCTGATCAAGACGGTGCGCGGCAGCGGCTACATCTTCACCCCGCCGGTCGAGGCGGAGTGAAGCTTCACACCGTCAGATAGCTGCGGACCGCGGCTTCGTCCATGTCCTCGCGGCGGCCGGCGAGGACGATCTCGCCGCGCTGCATGACGGCGTAGGCCGCGGCGAGGTCGCGGGCGAACTCGAAATACTGCTCGACCAGCAGGATCGCCATGTCGCCGCGCGCTGCGAGACCGCGGATCACCCGCTCGATGTCCTTGATGATCGAGGGCTGGATGCCTTCGGTCGGCTCGTCGAGGACCAGGAGCCGGGGCCGGGTGACGAGCGCGCGGGCGATCGCCAGCTGCTGCTGCTGGCCGCCGGACAGGTCGCCGCCGCGGCGGTGCAGCATCTCCTTCAACGCCGGGAACAGGACGAAGATCTCGTCCGGGACATGGCGCAGCGGGCGCGGCAGCGGCGCAAAGCCGGTCTGCAGGTTTTCGAGCACGCTGAGGCGCGAGAAGATCTCGCGGCCCTGCGGCACCAGCGCCAGCCCGGCGCGGGCGCGCTCGTGCGGCGGCAGCCGGGACAGCGCCCGGTCCTCCCACAGGATGCGGCCGGAGCGGATCGGGTGCAGGCCGAAGATTGCGCGCAAGAGGCTGGTCTTGCCGACCCCGTTGCGGCCGAGGATGCAGGTGACCTCGCCCTTCTGCGCGGTCAGGCTGACGCGGCGCAAGGCATGGCTCGCGCCATAATAGAGATCGACCGCCTCGACCGTCAGCATGTGCAATTTTCGATGGGCTGTCATTGCGAGGAGCGCATCGCGCGACGACGCAATCTCGACGGGGCGAACGATGTCGGCCCGAGATTGCTTCGCGGCCTGTCCTCGGGCGGCGTCGCGCCGACCCGTGGGCTCGCAATGACGACATAGAATCTCGGTTTCAATCTGTCAGCGGCCGAGATAGACGTCGATGACGCGGGGGTCGTTCTGCACGTGGTCGATCGAGCCTTCGGCCAGCACCGAGCCCTCGTGCAGCACGGTCACCTTGGCCGCGAGGCTGCGGACAAACGCCATGTCGTGCTCGACCACGACGATCGTGCGGTCCCTCGCCAGATCGAGGATCAGCGCGGCGGTCTCCTCGGTCTCGTGGTCGGTCATGCCGGCGACCGGCTCGTCGAGCAGCAGCAAGGTGCGGTCGTGGATCAACAGCATGCCGATCTCGAGCCATTGCTTTTGCCCGTGGCTCAAGCCGCCCGCCGGCAGCGCACGCTGCTCGATCAGGCCGATGCGGCCAAGCGTGGCCTCGATGCGCTCGCGCTTGCCGGGGGTCAGGCGGCTGAACAGGGTCCGCCACGCGCCGCGCCGATCTTCGAGGGCGAGGTCGAGGTTTTCGAGCACGGTCAGGTTCTCGAACACGGTCGGCTGCTGAAACTTGCGGCCGATGCCGAGATTGGCGATCTGGCTTTCGTCGAGCCGGGTCAGATCGGCCTCGCCGGCGAACAGCACCTCGCCGGAATCGGGCCGGGTCTTGCCGGTGATCACGTCCATCATCGTCGTCTTGCCGGCCCCGTTCGGGCCGATCACGGTTCTCAGCTCGCCCCTGTCGAGCACCAGGGACAAGCCGTCCAGCGCCTTGAAGCCGTCAAAGCTGACCGTGACGCCGTCGAGATAGAGGAGCGCGTCGCTGATCGGCCGCGGCGGGATCATGCCTGCCCCCCGGCCGGGATCGCCGCCGGCGGGCTCGGCCGCGCCGGGCGCAGCCGCCGCGCCAGGCCGACCAGCCCGCGCGGAAAGACCAGGGTCGCCAGCACGAACAGCGAGCCGAGGACGAACAGCCAGGTCTCCGGCGCGGCCCCCGTCAGCCAGCTTTTTGCGAGGTTGACGAGGATCGCCCCGATCACCGCCCCGACCAGGGTCCCTCGCCCGCCGACCGAGACCCAGACGGCGACCTCGATCGAATTGGCGGGGGAGAACTCGCTGGGGTTGATGATCCCGACCTGCGGCACGTAGAGCGCGCCGGCCAACCCCGCGAGCAGCGCCGACACGGTGAACACGAACACCTTCACATGCGTCACCTCATAGCCGAGAAAGCGGACCCGGCTCTCGGCGTCGCGGACCGCCAGCAGCACGCGGCCTAGCTTGGAGACGACGATGAAGCGGCAGATCAGATAGCCGAGCCCGAGCGCCGCCGCCGAGGCGATGTAGAGGCCGAGCCGCGTCCCCGGCCGGTGCAGGTCCCAGCCGAGCAGGTCCTTGAAATCGGTCAGCCCGTTGTTGCCGCCAAAGCCCATGTCGTTGCGGAAGAAGGCCAATAAGAGCGCATAGGTCATCGCCTGGGTGATGATCGAGAGATAGACGCCGGTGACCCGCGAGCGAAAGGCGAACCAGCCGAAGACGAAGGCGAGCAGGCCGGGGACCAGCAGCGCCATCACCGCCGCGAAGGCGAAATGGTCGAAGCCCCACCAATACCAAGGCAGCGATTTCCAGTTGAGAAAGACCATGAAGTCGGGCAGCACCGGATTGCCGTAGACGCCGCGCGTCCCGATCTGGCGCATCAGGTGCATGCCCATGCAATAGCCGCCCAGAGCGAAGAACGCGCCCTGGCCGAGGCTCAATATCCCGGCATAGCCCCAGATCAAATCGAGGCTCAGCGCGAGCAGCGCATAGCACAGATATTTGCCGAGCAGCGGCACGAGGTAGTCGGGCAGCGCGATCGGCGAGTTGGGCGGGAGCCACAGGTTGAGCGCCGGGACCACAGCGACCAGCACCAGCGCGCACGCGGCGAAGCCGGCCCAGAAGCCCGGGCCCCACGGGCGTCTTTCGCGGGCGCGGCGCGACGCCGCCACGGCTCAACCCTCCGCCTCGGCGGTGCGGCCCTTCAGCGCAAAAAGGCCGCGCGGCCGGCGCTGGATAAACAGGATGATCGCGACCAGCACGACGATCTTGCCGAGGATGGCGCCGGCGACCGGCTCGAGGAGCTTGTTGAGCGATGCCGAGGGTCAGTGCGCCGACCAGGGTTCCCATGAGGTTGCCGACGCCGCCGAAGACCACGACCAAAAAACTGTCGACGATGTAGATCGTGCCGAGATTGGGGCTGACATTGCCGATCTGGCTCAGCGCCACGCCCGCCATCCCGGCGATCCCGGAGCCGAGGCCGAAGGTCAGCGCGTCGACCCGCGCGGTGCGGATCCCCATCGCCGAGGCCATCGGGCGGTTCTGGGTCACGGCGCGCATATGCAGCCCGAACGTGGTCCGATAGAGGATCAGCGCGATCGCGCCCAGCACGATGAAGCAGAACAGGATGATGTAGAGCCGGTTCCAGGTGACGGTGAAGCCGCCGACCGGGTCGAAGCCGCCGGTCATCCAACCGGGGTTGGCGACCGCTCGGTTCGACGCGCCGAAGATCGAGCGCACCGCCTGCTGCAGGATGAGCCCGATGCCCCAGGTCGCCAGCAGGGTTTCGAGCGGCCGGCCGTACAAGAAACGGATCACCGCGCGCTCGAGGACGACCCCGACCGCGCCGGCGACGAGAAACCCCACCGGGACCGCGACGACGAGATAGGCGCCGAACCAGTGCGGCGGCAGGAATGCGCGAAAGAATTGCTGGCAGACAAAAGCGGAATAGGCGCCGAGCATGATCATCTCGCCATGCGCCATGTTGATGACGCCCATCACGCCGAAGGTGATGGCGAGCCCGATCGCGGCCAGCAGCAGCACGCTGCCGAGGCTGACGCCCTGGAACAGATTGGCGGCGAAGCCAACGAGCCGCAGGCGCTGGCTGATCGCCGCCAACGCGTCGTCGATCGCCCGGCGCAGCTCAGGATCGGCCCCGGGCCGGTTGCGCAGCTCGTCGAGGAGGTTCTTGATCTGCGGGTCGGCGGCCCCAGCGAGCCCGCGGACCGCCGCCAGCTGCTCCTCCCGCGCGCCGGTCAGCAGCCGGCCGGCGAGCAGGCCTTGCTCCATCGCCGCGCGAATTTCGGGATCGGCCTCGACCGCCAGCGCCTTTTCGAGCCGGGCGACGGTTTCGGCCGAGGGATGCTTCAGCGCATCGCGGGCGGCCGCGAGGCGGGTGTCGCGGTCGGCGCCGAACAGGGTCAGCGCCGCCAGCGCCGCCTCGATCTGGCCGCGCAGCCGATTGTTGACGATGATGCGGGCGAGGCTGTCGGCGGCGACGCCCGAAACCCTTTCGCCGGTCGCGGCGTCGCTGAGCGTCGTCCCGGCCCCGGAGCCGGCCACGATCACCACCCGGCCGTCGGCGGCGGTTCGCAGGCGGTCGTCGCTCAGCGCCTGCAGGACCGGGACGGCGCGCGGGTCGCCGAGCCTGCCCAGGGCGACGATGGCCGTCGATTTCGCGGCGAAGCCGTCATCGTGGAGGGCGGAGACCAGCGCGGCGAAGCCCTGCGCGCGCGCCGGCAGCGCCGCGGCCAGCAGGATCAGCGCCGCCGCGACCACCGCGACAGGCGAGCGAGCATCGCGCATTCCCGTGGAGCCATCCCCAATGAACGAGCTTTGATCGGGCGGCCCGGACGCCTCGCTTATCCCGCGACCCGGACGAAACGATTGACGCCGTCGGCGCAGAGATCGCGGGCGAGCTCGCCTCTTCGCATCAGATAATGCAGGTGGGCGAGGGCTTCGCCAAGCGCAAACGCGGTCTGGTGCTGATCGAGCGGACGCCGGAACAGGACCGGCAGCAGGTCGACCGCGCTTTGCGGCGCGGCGCAGGCGGCGAGAACCTCGGCGCAGCGCGCCCGGTGATGCGCCGCCAGCTCGTCGAGCCTTGTATGCAGGCCGACGAACGGCAGGTTGTGCGACGGCAGCACCAGCGTCTGCGGCGGCAACGCCGCGCCGCAGCTTGTCGAGCGAGCGCAAAAAGCGCGCCAGCGGATCGCCGTCGGGCTCGTGCGCCTGAACGCTGACATTGGGCGAGATCTTCGGCAATACCTGGTCGCCCGAGATCAGGACGCCGGTCTCGGCGCAGTAGAGGCAGGCCAGCTCGGGAGCGTGCCCCTCGCCGACGATGACCCGCCATTCCCGCCCGCCGATCGCGATCGTCCCGCCGTCCTCGATCCGCTGGAACGACGGCGGGACCGAGGGGACGCCGCGGCGATAGCTCTTCTCGCGGTCGCCGAACAATTCGCTCGACGCCGGGTCGAGCCCGGCGCGGCGGCCGAACTCGCGCCGCAACGGGACGAAATCATCGCTGCCGCGGCTCATCACCCGGGCATGGAGCCATTCCTTCTCGGTGATCCACAAGGGCGCTCGCCAGCGTTCGCAGAGCCAGTCCGCGAGCCCGATATGGTCGGGATGGAAATGGGTGACGACGACCCGCGTCACCGGCCGCCCGCCGAGGCGCTCGGCGAAGATCCGCTCCCACAGCGTCTTGGTCTGCGCGCCGGCATAGCCGGCGTCGACGACCGTCCAGCCGGGGCCGTCCTCGACCAGCCACAGATTGATGTGGTCGAGCGCGAAGGGCAGCGGCATGCGCAGCCATTCGACTCCGGGCGCGACGGTCCGCGTCTCGCCCGGGGCGGGCGGCGTCGCGGCCGGAAAATGCAAAGGCGTCAAAATCCCGTCCATGCTCGACTCTTCATCCGGGGGGCGAATTGACCCGCACCGTAGGTCCGTGCATTAGTTCCGGGCAAGCGTGAAGCCCGCCGGTCAGGATTGCTCCCCCGGCGGGCGGTTAGCGCCGGATCCGAGGGAAAGGCGCATGCGCGACTTCAATATTCCCGGCCGCTCGGCGGCGATGGCGGCGAACGGGATGGCGGCGACCTCCCATCCGATGGCGACCTTGACCGCTCTGGATGTGCTGCGCTCCGGAGGCAACGCCGCCGACGCGGCGATCGCGGCGGTCGCCGTGCAATGCGTCGTCGAGCCGGAGAGCACTGGGATCGGCGGCGACTGCTTTGTCCTTTACTCGCGCGGCGGCGCGCTGCCGACGGCGCTCAACGGCTCGGGGCGGGCGCCGGCCAAGGCCACCGTCGAATGGTATGTCGAGCACGCAATCCAGGAGATCGAGGTGCCGACGCCGCACGCCGTGACGGTGCCGGGCGCGGTCGACGCGTGGTGCATGTTCAATCGCGAATACGGCACCCGGCCGCTCGCCGAATTGCTCGAGCCGGCGGCGCGCGCGGCCGAGGACGGCTATGTCGTCACCCCCCGGGTGGGGGCCGACTGGGCGCGCAACGAGGCCAAGCTGCGCGATCCGGTGGCCGCCGCGCTGTTCCTGCCGGGCGGCCGGGCGCCCGCGCCCGGCGATCGGATGCGCAACCCGCCGCTGGCGCGGACCTTGCGGCGGATCGGCCGCGAAGGCCGCGAGGGATTTTACGACGGCCCCGTCATGCGCGACATCCTCGGCCGGCTGAAGGCCCTGGGCGGGCTGCACGAGGAGGAGGATTTCGCGGCGCAGCGCTCGAACTGGGTCGAGCCGATCACCACCGCCTATCGCGGCCATGACGTCTACGAATGCCCGCCGAACGGGCAGGGCATGGCGGCGCTGATGATGCTGCGCACGCTCGCGGGCTATGCGCTCGACGGCGATGCGTTCAGCGAGACCGACCGCTACCACCTGCTCGCCGAGGCGAACAAGGCGGCCTATCAGGTGCGCGACAATTTCATCTGCGACCCCGAGCACGTGCCGGTCGATGTCGCGGGCTTTCTGTCCGAGGAGCGCGCCGAGCGCACCCGCCGGGCGATCCGGCTCGACCAGACCCTGCCGGGCCGCGACTGGGCCGAGATCGAGCACAAGGACACGGTCTATCTCTGCATCGTCGATCGCGACGGCAACGCCTGCTCGTTCATCAACTCGCTGTTCTCAGGGTTCGGCAGCGGCATCGTGGCGCCCGAGAGCGGCGTTCTGCTGCACAATCGCGGCACCGGCTTCCGCACCATCCCCGGCCATCCCAACGCGATTGCGCCGCGCAAGCGGCCGTTGCACACGATCATCCCCGGCATGCTGGTCAAGAACGGCCGCGCGGTGATGCCGTTCGGGGTCATGGGCGGGCATTATCAGGCGATGGGCCACGCCCATTTCATCCACCGCCTGCTCGATCGCGGCATGGACCCGCAGCAGGCGGCCGAGGCGCCGCGCATCCTCGCGCTCAACGGGTTCTTGCAGGTCGAGCGCGCGCTGCCGCCCGCGATCGTCGCCGATTTGGCGCGCCGCGGCCATCGGATCGCGGTGCAGGAGGTGCCGCTCGGCGGCTGCCAGGCGATCTGGATCGACCACGCGCGCGGCGCCCTGGTGGGCGGCTCCGAGCCGCGCAAGGACGGGCTGGCGCTGGGGTATTGACCGAGGGCCGCGTCGAAATCGGCTTTGCCTGCCGTGACGGGACGACCCGGCTCGCTCACCTCTACCAAACCGACCCGCTGCGGGTGTTGTTTCCGATGCCGGAAGCGGGCGACCCGATGCAGGCGGTCGTCGTCACCACCTCGGGCGGCCTCGTCGGCGGCGACCGGCTTGAGATCGAGGTCCGGCTCGATCCCGGGGCGGCAGCGCATCTGACGGCTTCGGCCGCCGAAAAGGTCTACCGCTCGCTCGGCCCGACGACGCTCATCCGGCAATCTCTGACGGTCGGGGCCGACGCCGCGCTCGAATTCCTGCCGCCGGAGACGATCCTGTTCGACGGCGCCCGCCTGCGCCGCCGGACGAAGGTCGATCTCGCGCCGGGTTCGGCGTTTCTCGGCGGCGACATCGTGGTCTTCGGCCGCCGCGCCCGCGGCGAGCGCCTGACCCGCGGCTTCCTGCGCGAGGCGTGGGAGGTATGGCGCGACGGCAGCCTTGCTTGGGGCGACGCCTTGCACCTTGACGGCGATGTCGCCCGGATCATCGCCGACCCCGCCTGCTTCGACAGCGCCGCCGCATTTGCGACGATGATCCTGGCGGCGCCTCGGCGGGATTTGGCGAGCCTCGTCGAGGGCGCCCGCGCGGCCCGATGCACAGACGCGGTCCGGGCCGGCGTCACCGCGGTCGCCGGCCTCGTCATCGCCCGCTGGCTCGCGACCGACGCCCTGGCGTTGCGCCGGGCCTATGCCGACCTCGCCTGCCGTTTCCGTTCCGAGGCGCTGGGCTTGCCGCCGCGGCTGCCGCGGATCTGGCACGTGTGACGCCTCGTCAGCGCAAAGCGCGCGTTCGCCGTTTGCGGCAAGTTGAATGGCGTCGCCGACGCCGATGCTCCTCGATCAGCGCGGCATGCTCATAGACGGCGCCATCATGTTGGCGTTCAGGTTGGCAATGATCCAGCATGAGCCGGCGATGACGAGAAAGACGACCAGCAGGCCGAAGGCGAGGGCCAGAACATTGTTCGTCTGATCCGGCCCGGCGCCGATATGCAAAAAGAAGACGAGGTGGACGCCGATCTGCGCGAAGGCGAGGACAATGAGCCCGACCGGTATGCCCGGAGCCCACAGCAAATTCGTCTGCGATACGACGAACGAAGCGATCGTCAACAGCACGGCGAGCCCGAGCCCGACCGTGTAGGACAGAAAATTGGCCCTCGACTCCTGGTGCTCGACACCGGGTGTGCGGTCGTACGGGCGAGCGTCACCGTCCATCAGCGGGCTCCCATCAGGTAAACCACCGTGATCACGCCGATCCAGATGATGTCCAGCGCATGCCAGAACAGGCTGAAGCACAATAAGCGTCGGAGCACATGAGGCCGCAAGCCCTTGATGACGACCTGCGCCACCATATAGACGAGCCAGACGAGGCCGCTCGTCACGTGGGCTCCGTGCATGCCCACCAATGTGAAGAAGGCCGACAAAAAGGCGCTGCGCGAGGGCCCCGCGCCCCGGCTCACCATCCCGGCAAATTCCGAGATCTCGATAAAGAGGAAGGCCGCGCCGAGCACGAAAGTGAAAACGGCAAAGATCAAAAAACGGTCGCGCCGCCGCCGTTCCGCGGACAATGCCCCGAGCCCGCAGGTGTAGCTCGAAAGCAACAGGCACATGGTCTCGATAAAGACGCGACGGAGATCGAACAGCTCGCTCGCGGTCGGCCCATCGGCGGTCCGGCCCGACAGCACCGCGTAGGCGGCGAACAGGCCCGAGAACATCGTGATGTCGCTGAGGATGAAGATCCAGAACCCGTAGGCGACGACGGTCCGCGTCGAGGCCGGCCCGCCGCCGCCCCGCCCGCGCACCAGCTCGGGGCTGGCCGCGTCGATCGTTGCGGTCATGCCGGCCGCCCGAGACGCAGCCGGGCGCGTTCCATTCGCGCCATCTCGTTGGCCGGGATTTCGCGCTGACGGTTCTCGCTCCAGCCGAACGCCAGGATCGTGACGAAGATGGCGAGGAGGCCGAGGATCGCCAGCCACCAGATCTGCCAGATCAGCGCAAAGCCGGCTGCCACGGCAAAGAAGGCGATAACAAGGCCCGTGGGGCTGTTGCGCGGCATCTCGACGGTTTCATAAGCCGGTTCGGCTGCGCTCAGCCCCCGCCGCTTCATCTCCCAGAACGCGTCGATCGTCTCGACCCTGGGCATCACCGCAAAGTTGTAGGCCGGCGGCGGCGACGAGGTCGCCCATTCCAAGGTTCGACCGTTCCACGGGTCGCCGGTCAGGTCGCGACGGCGGTCGCGGGTGCGGATGCTGACATAAAGCTGCGCGATCATGCAGACGATAGCGGCGAAAATGACCAGGGCGCCCAGCTCGGCGACCAGCAGCAACGGCCGCCAGCTCGGGTCGGCAATGTGCTGGAGGCGCCGCGTCATGCCCATCAGCCCCAGGACATAGAGCGGCATGAAGGCGAGATAAAAGCCGACAAGCCAGCACCAAAAGCTGGCCTTGCCCCATCTCTCGTCGAGGGTGAAGCCGAATGCCTTGGGGAACCAATAATTATAGCCCGCCAAAACGCCGAACAGCACGCCGCCGATGATCACGTTATGGAAATGGGCGACCAGGAAGACGCTGTTGTGGAGCACGAAGTCGACCGGCGGAACCGCCAACAGAACCCCCGTCATCCCGCCAATGACAAAGGTGACCATAAAGCCGATCGAAAACAGGACCGGGGTCCGAAACACGATCCGTCCCTGGAACAGGGTGAACAGCCAGTTGAAGACTTTGACGCCGGTCGGCACCGCGATGATCATCGACATGATGCCGAAGAAGGCGTTGACGTCGGCGCTCGCGCCCATTGTGAAGAAGTGATGCAGCCAAACCATGAAAGAGAGGACGCAGATTGCCAAAAGGGCGTAAACCATCGAGTGGTAGCTGAACAGCGGCTTGCCGGAAAAGGTCGCGATCACCTCGGAGAAGACGCCGAACGCCGGCAGGACGAGGATATAGACTTCGGGATGACCCCACGCCCAAAACAGGTTGACATACATCATCATGTTGCCGCCGGCATCATTGGTGAAAAAGTGCATGCCCACGTAACGGTCGAGCAGCAGCATCGCGAAGGTCGCCGTCAGGATCGGAAAAGCGACAACAATCAATATGCTCGAGGTCAAGGCGCTCCAGCAGAATACCGGCATGCGGAAATAGGTCATCCCGGGGGCGCGCAATTTGAGGATGGTGGTAACCATGTTGATGCCGGCGAACAACGTGCCGACGCCCGAGATCTGCAAGACCCAAAGGTAATAATCGACACCCTCATCGGGGGAGAAGGCAAGCTCGGACAGCGGCGGATAGCCCATCCAGCCGGTGCGGGCGAAGCTGCCGATGACGAGCGATGCGTTGATCAGCAGCGCGCCCGATGCCGACAGCCAAAAGCTGACCGAGTTGAGCACCGGAAAGGCCACGTCGCGCACGCCGAGCTGCAACGGCACGACAAAGTTCATCAGTCCGATAATGAACGGCATCGCCACGAAAAAGATCATGATCGTGCCGTGCGAGGAAAAGATCTGATTGTAGTGGTCGGGCGGCAGGTATCCCTGAGCGCCGCCGATGGCGATCGCCTGCTGCGAGCGCATCATGATCGCATCGGCAAAGCCGCGCAGCAGCATGACCAGGGCGAGAATCAAATACATCACGCCGATTTGCTTGTGGTCGACGCTGGTCAACCACTCGCGCCACAGATAGGGCCACCCCCCTTTTCGGGTGATGATCACGAGCACGGCCAGAATGACGATGCCGACCACCCCCATCGCATAGAGCGGCAGCGGCTGGTAGAGCGGGATCGCCGCCCAGCTCAGCTTACCCAGCATCTCAGCCTCCTGCCTGCGCCGCCGGCGGACGCGAGGCGCCGCTGGTGCGCAGATTTTTGGGATCGAGCGCGGTCTGGTCGACAATGCGCTCGAAGAGCCCCGGCTCGACCGAGCGATAGCTCGTCGGCGGCACGGCTTGGCTGGGCTTCGCCAATGCGGCATATCCGGGAATGTCGAGCGCCGGTCCCGAGCCGCGCACCTGAGCGACCCAGCCGTCGAAATCGGCGGCGGGCACCGCCTTGGCGATGAACCGCATATCGGCAAAGCCGTCGCCGCTGAAGTTCGCCGATATGCCCGGATACTCCCCCGGCTGGTCGGCCAGCAGGTTGAGGTGGGTGGTCATCCCCGGCATCGTGTAAATCTGGCTGCCGAGCTGGGGCACGAAGAACGAATTCATCACGGTCGCCGACGTCAGCCGAAAGCTGACCGGTGTTCCGGACGGCAAGACCAGCAGATTGACCGCGGCGATACCCTGATCGGGGTAGATGAACAGCCATTTCCAATCGAGCGAGACGATTTCGACCTCGAGCGGCTTGACGTTCGCGGCGATCGGCGCCCGCGGATCCAGCTGATGAGAGCTGATCCAGTTGACCCCGCCCAGCAGGATCACGACCAGAGCGGGGATCGACCAGACGACAAAATCGATGCGCCCTTCATAAGCCAGCTCGTCGCTCCGTTTGGCTCTTGTGTTGGAGGACCTGTACCACCAGGCGAACCCCAAGGTCGCCAGGATCACCGGAACCACGACCACGAGCATGATTTCGGTGGCGTTGATCATGAGAAGCAGCTGCGCCGACGCGATCGGCCCCTGCGGATCCAGCACGCCCTGCTGGCGGCAGGAGCAAACGAGCACCGCGGCGCCCACGACGAGCCAGCGAAGCAGGCCCGAGCGCCGGGGCGCGCGCCGCGCCTGCGATGCCGGACCGTGCGGCGTGGCGGGGGTCGCGTAGCGCCAGTCGTGCATGGAGGCCTCCGGCACAGAGGGTGGCGGCGAAAACGCCACTTACGTCGCAACGACTTCTCAACCTCCAAGTCTAGCGAGAATGCCACCGCCTGCCAATCTCGCGATCCGCCGGGTTTTTCGCGACCGACCCCTTGCCGCGTCGAGCGGCTTGGCGCGCTATCTCAGATGGCGGGCAAAGAACGCTTCGGCGAGCCGCACGGTCTCGGCATGGATCGCGTCGCGGTCGACGCCAGGAGCGTCGACGCAGCGCCCCGGAAAGGCGGCGCGCGCGGCTTCGGCGCAAACCGCGAAAAAGACGTAGTGCCCGACATCGCCGGGAAAGATCGTGAGCTCGGCATGCGGGATATGGGCGGCATAGGATCGCGCGCTGCTGGCTACCGGCATGATGGCGTCGGCGGCGCCGGCGACGATCGCCACCGGGATGTCGATCCGTTCGAGGCTGTCGGGCAGGAAGGCCTGGCCGAGCGCCGGCGCCATCGCGAACACCGCGCGCACGCGCTTGTCGCGGTAGGAGTCGGCCGTCGGCGGCAAGGGCGGCGCGAAACGCCGCGTCGCTGTCGGCCAGCGCCTTCGCTTTGGCGCGCAGATCGCCGAGCTCGGGCGGCGCCCGGCATGACGCATCGGCCTCGGCCGAGGCGCAGAATTCCCGGAAATGATCGAGCGAGGTGATGCCCCCGGCGATCGCGATCATCGTATAGCCGCCGAGCGAGAAGCCGGCGGCGCCGATCCGCCCGGCGTCGATTCGCGTCATGAAGGCCGGGTCGGCGAGCACGCCGTCGATTACCGCGCTCAGGTCGCGCGCCCGCTCCCACCACAGCGTAAAACCGGGAACCGTATAGCCGTCGATCGCATTGTTGCCGGGGTGGTTGACGGCGGCGGCGACATAGCCGGCCCGGGCCAGCGCCGCCCCCAGCCAAGCGAGGCTCCGGCCGGTTCCGCCGGTGCCGTGCGACAGCACGATCAGCGGAAATTTCGCCGGCGTCGGCGCGAGCAGCGGCTCGCCCGGCGGACCGGGCGGTCGCGGCTTCTCCGCCGCGCCCGGATCGGCCGGATACCAGACTGTCACGGCCAGCGCATGCTTTGGGTCGCCGCGCCACTCGTAGGGCGCCGCCGGCGCGAATTCGCGCGACGCGACGCCGACGTTGAACGCGGGTGCGGCCGGCGCCGCGGCCCGCCCGGCGCCGAGACCGATCGTGGATGCAACGACGCTCGCCAGCAAGATCGATCTGATCATCGCACGCGGCCAAGACATTACGATGCGATCCGGCTTATAAACCCTCGCAGCGGATTTGACAGGCGTGATGCTCGGCGGCGAGTGCGATGAACCTGACACCTCGCGAGAAGGACAAGCTCCTGGTCTCGGTCGCTGCGATGGTCGCCGAGCGTCGGCTGCGCCGCGGGGTCAGGCTCAACTACCCCGAGGCGGTGGCGCTGATCACCGACTATCTGCTCGAAGGCGCGCGCGACGGCAGGAGCGTCGCCGAGCTGATGCGCGACGGGGCCACGGTCATCGGCCGCGAGCAGGTCATGGAGGGGGTGCCGGAAATGATCGCTGAAATCCAGGTCGAGGCGACTTTCCCCGACGGCACCAAGCTCGTCACCGTGCACCAGCCGATACGATGAAGGGTCGCATGGTCGACGCCCGCCGCGGGCCGCCCCTCGCCCCTACTCTCTTCCCCCGCGCGGGGAGAGGCGGAGCTTCGCGGCGATGATCCCCGGAGAGCTGTTCACGGCGCCGGGCGAGATCGAGATCAACGCCGGCCGACCGACCGTGACCCTGACCGTCGCCAACACCGGCGACCGCCCGATCCAGGTCGGCTCGCACTACCATTTCTACGAGACAAACACCGCGCTCGCCTTCGACCGTGAGCGGGCGCGCGGCTTCCGGCTCGACATTCCCGCCGGAACCGCGACCCGGTTCGAGCCGGGGCAGAGCCGCGAGGTCAGGCTCGTCGCCTATGCCGGCGCGCGCCGCGTCGTGGGGTTCAACGGCAAAGTGAACGGCGCGCTGTGACCGGAGGGATGCGACTGTCTGTTTTCCTCTCCCCCCGCCGGCCGGGGAGAGGGCGGGCTGAGGGGGGCCGGCGACCCGATTTGCGGCGATACCCACCTCACCCTCCCATCGCTGCGCGACGGGCCCCTCCCTCTCCCCGCTGAAGGGCGGAGAGGCGCTTAGAATATGGCGACGACCCTATCCCGCGCCGCGTATGCCGGGATGTTCGGGCCGACCACCGGCGACCGGCTGCGGCTTGCCGATACCGAGCTGATCGTCGAGATCGAGAGCGACCGCACGATCTACGGCGAGGAGGTCAAGTTCGGCGGCGGCAAGGTGATCCGCGACGGCATGGGCCAGAGCCAACGGACGCGCGCCGAGGGCGCCGTCGACACCGTCGTCACCAATGCCGTGATCATCGACCATTGGGGCATCGTCAAGGCCGATATCGGCATCCGCGACGGCCGCATCAGCGGCATCGGCAAGGCCGGCAACCCCGATATCCAGCCGGGCGTCGACATCGTGATCGGGCCGGGCACCGAGGCGATCGCCGGCGAGGGCCGCATCGTCACCGCCGGCGGCGTCGATTCGCACATCCACTGGATCTGCCCGCAATTGGCCGAGGAGGCGCTCTACAGCGGCGTCACGACGATGCTCGGCGGCGGCACCGGGCCGGCGGCCGGCACCGCGGCGACGACCTGCACCCCCGGCCCCTGGCATCTCGCGCGCATGCTGCAGGCGGGGGAGGGGATCCCGGTCAATCTCGGCTTTTTCGGCAAGGGCAACGCGTCCGACCCGCGGGCGCTCGTCGAGATGATCGAGGGCGGCGCCTGCGGCCTCAAACTGCATGAGGATTGGGGCACGACGCCCGCGGCGATCGACACCTGCCTTTCGGTCGCCGAGCTCTACGACATCCAGGTCGCGATCCACACCGACACGTTGAACGAATCGGGCTTTGTCGAGGACACGGTCGCCGCCTTCAAGGGCCGCAACATCCACGCCTTTCACACCGAAGGGGCGGGCGGCGGGCACGCCCCCGACATCATCAAGCTGTGCGGGCTGCCGAACGTGCTGCCGTCCTCGACCAACCCGACCCGGCCCTACACGGTCAACACCGTCGTCGAGCATCTCGACATGCTGATGGTGTGCCACCACCTCGACCCGCGCATCCCCGAGGACGTGGCCTTCGCCGAGAGCCGCATCCGCCGCGAGACGATCGCGGCGGAAGACATCCTTCACGACCTCGGCGCCTTCAGCATGATGTCGTCGGACAGCCAGGCGATGGGGCGGGTCGGCGAGGTCATCATCCGCACCTGGCAGACCGCCGACAAGATGAAGCGCCAGCGCGGCCCGCTTGCCCGAGGACAGCGAACGGGCACGACAATTTCCGGGTCAAGCGCTATGTCGCCAAATACACGATCAACCCGGCCCTGACCCACGGGCATGGCCGAGCACATCGGCTCGGTCGAGGTGGGCAAGCTCGCCGACCTCGTCCTGTGGTCGCCGGCGTTCTTCGGGGTCAAGCCCGATCTGGTGCTGAAGGCCGGGACCATCGCGGCGGCGCTGATGGGCGACCCCAACGCCTCGATCCCGACCCCGCAGCCGGTGCATTACCGGCCGATGTTCGGCGCCTTCGGCCGCGCCTTGCAGGCCTCGGCCGTCACCTTTCTGCCGCGCGCTGGCGATCGAGCGCGGGCTGGCGCGCGAGCTCGGCCTGGAGCGGATCGTTCTGCCGGCGCAGGGCATCCGCGCGATCGACAAGAGCCGCATGGTGCACAATGCCGCGACCCCGCATATCGAGGTCGACCCCGAGACCTACGAGGTCCGCGCCGACGGCGTGCTGTTGACCTGCGAGCCCGCCACGGTGCTGCCGCTGGCGCAGCGCTATTTCCTGTATTGAAAGATGAAATCACCACAGAGACACGGAGACACAGAGACGAGGATCGCGGACCTTCGGCCCGCGGACGATATTCGTTCCTCGCGTGCCGCTCTGTGCCTCTGTGGTGAGTCGATCTGATGCGGCGGGCGATCGCGGTTCATGTTCGCGGCCAATGGCCGGAGGAGGCGGCGGTCGATGCGGTGACGCTCGCCTATCTCGACCGCCACCGCCGGCGCATCCGCCTCGTCGCCGATTCGGGCGAGACGTTTCTGCTCGACCTGCCGCGGGCGCGCCACCTCGGCGAGGGCGATGGGCTCGAGCTCGCCGACGGCGGCTATATTCGCGTCGCCGCGCGGCCCGAGGCGGTGCTGGAGATCGCGGCCGAGGACCACGCCGGCCTGCTGCGCCTCGCCTGGCATCTCGGCAACCGGCATCTGCCGGTGCAGGTCGCGGGCGAGCGGCTGCGCATCCGCGCCGACCACGTGATCGCCGACATGGTGGCGGGGCTCGGCGGCCGGATCACCCGGCTCGAGGCTCCGTTCGACCCCGAGATCGGCGCCTATGCCGGGGCCGCGCGGCATGAGCATGGTTGAGGCGGCCCCGCTGTACCGCCTGCTCGCCTGGCTCTCGCCAGGCTTTCCGGTCGGTGCGTTCAGCTATTCGCACGGCCTCGAGGCCGCCGCCGAAAGCGGCCGGGTGCGCGACCGCGCATCGCTGCAAGGCTGGATCGGCGCGGTCGTGGCGCGGGGCGGCGGGCGGATCGACGCCGACATCCTGCGCGACGCCCATCGCGCGGCGGCGGCGGCGGACATCGCCGCGCTCGACGACGCCAACCGGCGCGGCCTCGGCCATCGCGCGACCGCCGAGCTGGCGCTCGAAACCGGGGCGCAGGGCGCGGCGTTTCTCGCCGCCTGCCGCGCCGCCTGGCCGGCGCCGCTGCTCGACCGCTGGGCGGCGACGCTCGACGCCGTGTGCTATCCCGCGGCGGTCGGGGCGGCGGCGGCGTGCGCCGCGATCCCGCTTGACGCCGCGCTCGTCGGCTATCTGCAGGCGATGGCCGCCAATCTCGCATCCGCCGGGCTGCGGCTCGGCATTGTCGGCCAAACCGACGGCCAGCGCATCCTGGCGGCGCTCGAGCCGCAGGTCCTCGCGGCGGCGGTCGCCGCGGCGACGCGCGGCCCCGAAGATTTCGGCGCCGCCGCCTTCGCCGTCGACCTCGCCTCGATGGCGCACGAGACCCAATACACCAGGCTGTTCCGCTCATGAGCGAGCCGGCGAGGCGCGACCCGCTGCGGGTCGGGATCGGCGGCCCGGTCGGCTCGGGCAAGACGGCGCTGATGGATTGGCTGTGCAAGAGGATGCGCGGGCGGTTCGAGATCGCCGCCATCACCAACGACATCTACACCCGCGAGGACGCCGAGTTCCTGACCCGCAGCGGCGCGCTCCCGGCCGAGCGCATCCGCGGCGTCGAGACCGGCGGCTGCCCGCACACCGCGATCCGCGAGGACGCCTCGATCAACCTTGCCGCCGTGGCCGAGCTCACCCGCGCCTTCCCGCGCCTCGACCTGATCCTGATCGAATCCGGCGGCGACAACCTCGCCGCGACGTTTTCGCCCGAGCTCGCCGATTTGACGATCTACGTCATCGACGTGGCCGCCGGCGACAAGATCCCGCGCAAGGGCGGCCCCGGCATCACCCGCTCGGACCTCCTCGTCATCAACAAGACCGACCTCGCGCCCCTGGTCGGCGCCAGCCTCGAGGTGATGGACCGCGACGCCCGCCGGATGCGCGGCGCGCGCCCCTTCGCCTTCACCAATTTGAAGGCCGGCGACGGGGTCGGAGGCATCGCCGAGTTCCTCATCGTCCAAGGCGGGCTTGCAGCCGGCGACGACGCCGGGCCGATGCTGACGAAAGATTGACGGCGATTGCCCTAAAAGAAGCGGTCTTATCGAAAGACGCCTCGCCTCGAGCCGTTGCTCCTTCGCCACTTTCCGGCTGGACCGCATTGCATGGACAGACGGTCTTCATCCTTCCCAACGGCCTCGGTCCTCGTCAACTGCCTGCTGACGAGGACGAGAGGCCGTGCTGGTGGGAGTCCGCCGCGGGTTTTACGCCGCGGGGCTGAGCACCGACATAGGCGACCGCGGGATCTCGTCAGCTCGAGATTTGGTCCCGCCGCCGTCATGACCCTGACGGCTCTATCGCCATCAACTATCCAGCCTACAGCGGCGCCGGCGCTATGTGGTCGACCCAAATTCTTCCCAAACGAATTCCAAAGCCGGGCGCCGGCCGACACGGCCACCACGCGGGCCGCGACCGTCCTGCTCTCCACAAGCTGGCCGATAGGGATGGTTAACGCCCGCGGCTGCGGCCGGAGCAGAGCGCGATGAACGGGCTCGGCTCGGCCGACGTGCTGCTGTTCGACGCCTTTCGCCTCGATCGCCGTATCGGCGTCCTCTACCGATTGGATCAGGGGGCTGCGGGCGCGCCGGTCGCGCTCGGGTCGCGCGGGGTTCACCTGCTCGGCCTGTTGGCCGGGCGGCAGGGCGAGGTGGTCTCGAAAGACGCGATCATGGAGGCCGTTTGGCCGGGCAGGGTGGTCGAGGACGCCAACCTGAACGTGCAGATTTCAAAGCTGCGCCACATCCTGGATCAGAACCGGGACGACAGCAGCTGCATCCAGACATTGCCCGGACGGGGCTACTGCTTTGTCGCCCCGGTGACGCGGCCCGATGTCGATGCGCAGTCCGCCGTTCCGCGAGCTTGCCAAGGCGGCGCGCACGGGCGGCCGCGCTTGTCGATCGTCGTGCTGCCCTTCGACAATCTCGGCGAAGACCGGGAGCAGCAATATTTTGCCGACGGGATCACCGAGGATCTGACGACCGGTCTGTCGCGGATTACGGAGATGCTGGTGATTTCGCGCAATACCGCATTCACCTATCGTGACAAGCCGCTCGACACGAAACAGATCGGCCGCGAGCTCGGCGTGCGCTTTGCTCTGAAAGGAAGCGTCCGCCGGTCGGGCGAACGGGTGCGCGTCAACGCCCAGCTGATCGATGCCGAGGCCGATGCGCATCTGTGGGCAGAACGATTCGACCGACGCCTCGATAATTTGTTCGAGCTTCAGGATGAGATCGCCACCGCCATCGCCGGCGCGATCGAGCCCGAGCTGCTCAAATCCGAGCGCAATCGCATCGCGAGTCAGCCGCAGCACACCGCCGACGCCTATGAATTCTATCAGCGCGGGCTTTGGCGGCTTTACCGGTACACGAAGGAGGACAGCATCGAGGCGCAGGCTCTGTTTCGGCGCGCTGTGGCGATGGACGCTCACTATCCGCAGGCCGCCGCGCTGCTGGCGATCACGCTCTGCAATGCAGCCTATCTCGGCTGGGCGGATGACGCCAAGCTCAACTATGTCGAGGCTTATGAGCTGGCCCAACGCGCCGCCGGCCTCGACCCCCGCTGTCCCGCGGCCCATTTCGCGCTCGGCCTCGTCTGCATGTGGACGCGCCGCTCCGACCGCGCGATGTTGTCGTTCCAAGAGGCGATCGATCTCAACCCCAGCCATGCCGCCGCCCACGTTCTCCTCGGCCAGATGCGCCTCTATCGCGGCTGCGCGGAGGAGGCGATCGCGCTCGCCGAAAGAGGGATTCATCTCAGCCCCAAGGATCCCCGCCTCTTTATCTGGCTGCCTGCGCTGGCGGGCGCGCACTATCAGCTGAAGCATTATGACCAGGCCGTCGAAGCCGGGCGACGGTCCTGGATGCTCAATCGGCATTGGCCGGCCGGTCTGCGCTATGTCGTCGCCGGCTTGGCCCGGCTTGGGCAAATCGAGGAGGCCAAGGCCGCGCTCGAGGATCTGAAGCTGCTCAACCCGAACCTGGGCTTCGTCGAGGGCAACCTGCGGCGGCTGTACCGCGACCGGGCCGCGGTCGACCACATCCTCGACGGTTTGCGTGAGGCCGGGCTGGATTGACCGCCGGGGGCGCGACGAGGACCGGAGCGCGACGGCGGGTCGCTGTCGATGGGCTCATTTCGGGAGGAAGGAGGTTGGTCATGCAGCCGCGCAGCACTCTGCCAATCGGGATCGCGATCCTCGCCTGCGGCTTATTTGCAGCAGGCGCTTATGCGGCCCCGGTAACAACGAGCCTGTTCTATACGACGATTGCCGGACCTCCGGACAACGTCGGCGTCGCTGTCGTCACGCTCAGCGGCTCGACGCTTGCGATCGACAGCAACACCGCGCTTGCGTCGGTAAACGGCGCCGCCGGCATCGTCATTGCGCCGGACGGGAACCTCCTCATCGGAGGGCAGAGCCAAGGCTTCGGCGGCGGCGCCAGCCCGGCGGTTCTCCATGAGATTACCCGCACGGGCGCGTTTGTCGGCGACGGCATCCTTCCGCCTGGCAACGGCGCCTATCATTTGGCGTTGGGCTCGACCACCCCCTCCGGCCTTTTCCTGCGCGCGCTGTGCAACGCCCCAACCGGCGGATGCGGCCCGAGCTTCACCCGCTTTTCGATGTCGAATAAGCCGATCACCGGCCAGACCGGCATCAGCTTCGGAATGGTCGGCCCGCCGGGCGCCGACCTCGCAGGTGACGGGCCTGGCCTTCGACACCGCAAACCATACATGGTACTATGGCGCGACCCCGAGCGGCAGCACCACTGGACAGTGCGGCTCCAACACCTTTGGCGAGGGCGGCGGCGAGCTCGTCCCGTTTCCGTTCCCGTGCCCGGGCTACAACGTTCTCTACGATCGGTTCTCGAACACCGTCATCTTCGACAGTGGTGACACGGTAGAGCAATTCGACCCGGCGACCGGCGCTTTCGTATCGGCGATCACTATAGCCGGCGAAGAGTTCGACCAAGCCGCCGTGGATGGGAAGGGCCATCTGTTCGTCGCGTCCAACACCGGCGATCTCTTGGGCGTAGACTATGCGGCCGTTGCCGGTCATCTGATCAACGGCGCGGGCGCCACCCGGGCGGTGGCGTTTCTGGCTCCCGATCTTGGCGGCATCGCCTCCCCGGCGCCCGAGCCGGCCTCTCTGGCGCTTCTGGGCGTCGGTCTTGCTGGGCTGAGCGTCATTCGGCGTCGGCGCTCGAAAGCGTGAAGAAACGCCGACGCCGCTGCGATCGCGTGCGGCGCCGGCGCAAATGCGGCGGCGGTGCTCGCGACGCATCTCGATCCAGGTTGGCCGATCGAGGTGGCCGGCGACGATGCCGACGGTTATCCAGCCTGGTCGAGGGAGTAGCCGGCCGACCGCACCGTGCGCACCAGATCGGGGCCGTCATCGGCGTTCAGCGCCTTGCGCAGGCGGCGGATGTGGACGTCGACGGTGCGGCCTTCGACATAGACGCCGTGGCCCCAGACCGCATCCAGCAGCTGCTCGCGCGAGAACACTCGCCCCGGATGCTGCATCAGATAATGCAGCAGGCGAAATTCGGTCGGTCCGAGGTGGATCGGCTGGCCCGCCCGCGACACCCGGTGCGCGACGGCGTCCAGCGTCACGTCGCCGTAGGCCAGAGTTTGCTGCGTTGCGGCGGGCTGAGCGCGGCGGATCACCGCGCGCAGCCGGGCGCTGAGCTCGCGCAGGCTGAACGGCTTGGTCACGTAATCATCGGCGCCGGCGTCGAGCCCGCGCACCCGGTCGCCCTCCTCGCCGCGCGCGGTCAGCATCAGCACCGGCAGCGAGCGGGTGCCCGCCGCGCGCCGGATCCGGCGACATACCTCGATGCCGGAAACCAGCGGCAGCATCCAGTCGAGCAGCACGATGTCGGGCTTGCGCTCGGCGATCTTGACCATCGCCTCCTCGCCGTCGCCGGCCTCGGCGACCTCGAAGCCGTCCTTTTCGAGGTTGTAGCGCAACAGCGTGACGAGCGCCGCCTCGTCCTCGACGATCAGCACGAAGGGCTTCACCGGCGTCAGCCTCGTTGCGGGGCCAGGATCTCGAGGCTCGAATTGTCGCCCTTGGGGCGCGTTTGCGTCAGCGGCGTGCCGTGCACCAGATAGTACAGATCCTCGGCGATGTTGGTCGCGTGGTCGCCGATCCGCTCGATGTTCTTGGCCATGAACAGCAGATGCGTGGAGGCGCTGATGTTGCGCGGATCCTCCATCATGTAGGTCAGGAGCTCGCGGAACAGGCTCGAATACATCTCGTCGAGCTCCTCATCGCGCATCCACACCGAATAGGCCTTGTCGGCGTCGCGGGTGACGTAGGCGTCGATCACCTCCTTGACCAGCACCTGAGCCAGCCGGGCCATCCGCGGCAGCGCGTAGACCGGCTGCACCGGCGGCGCCTGGTTCAATGCGATCGAGCGCTTGGCGACGTTGGCGGCGTAGTCGCACATCCGCTCGAGGTCGCTGGCGATCTTGGTGGCCGCGAAGATCTCGCGCAGGTCGCGCGCCACCGGCTGGCGCAGCGCCAGGAGGCGCAGCGCCAGATTGTCGAGGTCGCGCTGCAGCTGGTCGACCTTGGCGTCGCCTTCGACGACGCTGGCGGCAAGCTCGCTGTCGCGCTCGACCACCGCCTCGATCGCCGCGCTGAGCTGGCTCTCGGCGAGCCCGCCCATCTCGGTGATCGTGCTGCTGAGCCGGCGCAGCTCCTCGTCGTAGCCCTTGGCGATATGCTCGGAAGCCATTGCCCGATCCCTCCGCCGCCTCAGCCGAAGCGGCCGGTGATGTAATCCTCGGTCCGCCGCTCCTTCGGATGGGTGAAGATGCGCTCGGTCTCGTCGAACTCGATCAGCTCCCCCAGATAGAGGAACGCGGTGTAGTCCGAGCTGCGCGCCGCCTGCTGCATGTTGTGGGTGACGATGACGATGCAATAGTCGGATTTGAGCTCGGCGATCAGCTCTTCGATGCGTTGCGTCGAGATCGGGTCGAGCGCCGAGGCGGGCTCGTCGAGGAGCAGGATCTCGGGCTCGATCGCGACCGCCCGGGCGATGCACAGCCGCTGCTGCTGGCCGCCCGACAGCCCGAGGCCGCTTTGCCGCAGCTTGTCCCTGACCTCGTCCCACAGCGCCGCCCGGCGCAATGCCTGCTCGACCCGGTCGTCCAGCTCCGAGGCCGGCAGCCGCTGGTACAGCCTGATGCCGAAGGCGACATTGTCGTAGATCGACATCGGAAACGGCGTCGGCTTTTGAAACACCATGCCGATCTTGGCGCGCAGCAGGTTGAGGTCGCGCCCGGGGGCGAGGATGTCCTCGCCGTCGACCAGCACCTCGCCCGTCGCGCGTTGCCCCGGATAAAGCTCGTAGATCCGGTTGAGCACCCGCAGCAAGGTCGACTTGCCGCAGCCCGACGGGCCGATGAACGCGGTCACCCGCCTGTCGTAGAGCGACAGGCTGATGTCCTTCAACGCCTTGAAGCTGTCGTAGAAGAACTCGACATTGCGGATCTGAACCTTGTGGCGCGGCGCCGGCGCGGCGTCGGGGGCTGCTCCGGCGCGCGACGCGGCGCCCGGCGACACGGTCGAGACCTGGCTCATCGCCTGAAGGCGCTCCGGGAGGTCAGCGCTCGCGCGCCGATGTTGAGGCACAGCACCGCCAATGTGATCAAGAGCGCACCGCCCCAGGCGAGCGCCTGCCAATCGGCGTAGGGGCTCATCGCGAACTGAAAGATCACGACCGGCAGATTGGCCATCGGCGCGTTCAGGTCGGTGCTCCAGAACTGGTTGTTGAGGGCGGTGAAGAGCAGGGGCGCGGTCTCGCCGGCGATGCGGGCGACCGCCAGCATGACACCGGTCACCATGCCCTGGACCGCCGCGCGGTAGGAGATGGTCACGACCACCTTCCATTTCGGCGCGCCGAGCGCCGCTGCCGCCTCGCGCAGCGCGTTGGGCACCAGGCTCAGCATGTCCTCGGTCGTCCGCACCACCACCGGAACCACGATGATCGCCAGCGCAACCGCCCCCGCCCAGGCCGAGAAATGTCCCATGCGCAGGACCACGACCTCGTAGACGAAGAGCCCGACGATGATCGAGGGCGCGCTCAAGAGGATGTCGTTGATGAAGCGCACGACCTCGCCAAAACGGCTGCCGCGGCTGTATTCGGCGAGAAAGGTGCCCGCGAGGACGCCGGTCGGCGTCCCGATCAGGGTTGCGATGAAGGTCATCGCGACGCTGCCGAAGATTGCGTTCGCCAGCCCGCCGGCGCTGCCGGGCGGCGGCGTCATCAAGGTGAACAAGCCCGGGCCGATGGCTCCGATGCCATTGGAAAGCAACGTCCACAGCACCAGCGCCAGCCACAGCAGGCCGAAGGCCGTGGCGGCGACCGACAAGCCCATGACCACGGCATTGACCGCCCGGCGGCGGGCATAGACCTGCATCGGCTCAGCCCCCCGCCTGCTTTTGCAGCCGCAGCAGCAGGAGCCTGGCGAAGGCCAGCACGATAAAGGTGATGACGAACAGGATCAGGCCCAACGCGATCAAGGACGACAGGTAGAGCTCGCCGACCGCCTCGGTGAACTCGTTCGCCAGCGAGGCCGAGATCGTCGTCCCCGGCTGCAGGATCGAGGCGCTGATCCGGTGCGCGTTGCCGATCACGAAGGTGATCGCCATCGTCTCGCCGAGCGCGCGGCCGAGGCCGAGCATGACGCCGCCGACGACGCCGATACGGGTGTAGGGCAGCACGATCCGCCAAACCACTTCGGTCTTGGTGGCGCCGAGCCCGTAGGCGCTTTCCTTCAGCATCGCCGGCACGGTTTCGAACACCTCGCGCATGATCGACGAGATGAACGGCAGCACCATGATCGCCAGGATGAAGCCGGCGGTCAGCACGCCGATGCCCAAGGGCGGGCCGGCGAACAATTGGCCGATCCCGGGGATCTGCCCGAGCGAGCCGATGATCGCCGGCTGGATGTATTGCTGGACGAACGGCGCAAAGACAAAAAGGCCCCAGATCCCGTAGATGATGCTGGGGATCGCCGCCAAGAGCTCGATCATCGTCGCGATCGGGCGCTTCAGCCAGATCGGGCAAAGCTCGGTGATGAACACCGCCACCCCGAACGCCACCGGGATGCCGATCAGCATCGCGATTGCCGAGGTGACGAGGGTGCCGTAGATCGGGGCCAGCGCCCCGAACTTCCCGGTGACCGGGTTCCAAGCCTGGGTCACGACAAAGGCGAAGCCGAAATGCCGCAGCGCCGGCAGGGCGCCATCGACCAGCGTGACGATGATCCCGCCGAGGATCAGCAGAACGGCGAGCGCAAAGGCGAAGGTCAGCCCGCGGAAGACCGGATCGCCGACCGCGCCGAGGCCCCGCCCCCGCCTCGGCGCGCGCTGCGCGACTGCTGCCTCAGCCGCCACGATCCGTCCCCAACAGCGTGTCGAGGGTTTGCATTTGCACGGGAAAACCCACGTGCGTCCTTCGAGACGGTCGCTTCGCGGCCTCCTCAGGATGAGGTGCTCTCCTAAATGCCATCAGAGCTTTTCCTCATGCTGAGGAGCGCCCAAGGGGCGCGTCTCGAAGCACGCGTGACTGTCGTGCAGCCCAGGTCCGCCGATCAGGACGACTGCCGGTCCCACACCGGCTTGCCGTCGGGCGTGACGATCTCCTTCCAGCTGTCCTCGAAGATCGCGGCCGCGTTCGGCGGCATCGGGATGTAGTCGAGCGCTTCGGCCAGGGCGCCGCCGCTCTTGTACGCCCAGTCGAAGAATTTCAGCACTTCCTTTGCCCGTTCCGGATGGTCCTGCTTTTTGTGCATCAGGATAAAGGTGGCGCCGGTGATCGGCCAGCTGTCCTTCCCTGCCTGGTCGGTCAGGATCACGTAAAAGCCAGGCGCCGATTTCCAATCGGCGTTGGCCGCCGCCGCCTGAAAGACCTTGCTGCCGGGCTCCAATACTGCGCCGTCACGGTTGACGAGCCTGGTGTGGACGAGCTTGTTCTGCAGCGCATAGGCGTACTCGACATAGCCGATCGCCCCCGCCATGCGTGAGGTCAGCGCCGCCACCCCCTCATTGCCCTTGCCGCCGATCCCGACCGGCCACTCGACCGAGGTGCCCTCGCTGACCTTGTCCTTCCATTCCGGGCTGACCTTGGAGAGATAGTTGGTGAAGATGAAGGTGGTGCCCGAACCGTCGGAGCGGTGGACGACGGCGATCGCGGCATCCGGGAGCTTAACCCCGGGGTTGAGCCTGGCGATCGCCGGGTCGCTCCATTTGGTGATCTTGCCCAGGTAGATATCGGCGATGGTCGGCCCGTCGAGCGTCAGCTGCCCCGGCCGGATGCCGGGCAGGTTGACCACCATCACCTCGCCGCCGATCACCGGCGGGAACTGAACCAGGCCCTTCTGCGCCAGCGCGTCGGGCTTCAGGGGCATGTCCGAGGCGCCGAAATCGACGGTCTTGGCGCCGATCTGGGCGATGCCGCCGCCCGAGCCGATCGATTGGTAGTTCATCTTCAGCCCGGTCTTGGCGGCGTAGGCCTCGGCCCATTTGGCGTAAACCGGATAGGGAAAGGTGGCGCCGGCGCCGGAAATCTCCGCCGCCCGCGCGCCGACGGCGACGACCGCCGCCGCGGCGATCCCGAGCAATGCAGCACGATAAAGAGGCAAGGCTTGCTCCATCGGCAAGTTAGGGCTGACCCTAGCGAATAGCGTTCCGACGAGTTGGTCCCCTACCTCGTCATGCCGGCAGAGGCCGGTATCCACGGCAGAAATGGGTCCCGGCCTTCGCCGGGAAGACAAGAACGGCATTAACCGCCTGGTTCCTTTCACCCGGGCCGCGTAGACCTTAACCACCATGAACAAAGCTTTTATGACACATCCGTTGCAGAATTATGACAGTGCAGGAAGACAGTGAACGCCGAACCGACGCCGAGCATGCTGTCGATTTCGAGAAAGCCGCGGTGGCGGCTGACGATGTGCTTGACGATCGCCAGCCCGAGCCCGGTGCCGCCCATCTCGCGCGAGCGGGCGGTGTCGACCCGGTAGAACCGTTCGGTCAGCCGCGGCAGATGCTCGCGCGGGATGCCGTCGCCGTGGTCGCGCACCGCCACCGATACGAACGGCGCCACATCCCGATCGCCTTCCGGGGCTCGGCGCCGGACGAGCGCGGCCTCGACCGCGATCTCGGTCTCGATGCGGCCGTATTTGATCGCATTGTCGAGCAGGTTCTGGAAGAGCTGGATCAGCTCGTCGCGGTCGGCGGGCACCTCCGGCAGATCGGGCGGCAGCACGAGGCGGATCCGCATGCCGCGCTCGCCGGCGCGCAATTCGAGCGCATCGGCGAGATGGCGCAGCAGCGGCCCCAACGCGACGGAGCCTTGCGGCATCACATGCTCGTTCAATTCGATGCGCGAAAGCGAAAGCAGATCCTCGACGAGACGCGTCATGCGCCCGGCCTGGGCGTGCATGATCGCGAGAAACCGCTCGCGCGCCTCCTCGTCGTCGCGGGCCGGGCCGCGCAGCGTCTCGATGAAACCCGTCAGGCTGGCGAGCGGGGTGCGCAGCTCGTGGCTCGCATTGGCGATGAAGTCGGCGCGCATCTGCTCGGCCCGCTTCAATTCGGTGACATCGTGCAAGGCCAGCACAGCGACGGCGCCGTCGGGCTGCGGCTGGTCGATGCGCGCGAATCGGGCGCGCAGCTGGCGCTCGATCGGAGCCGCGAGAGTGAACTCAACCACACGCGCCGCTTCCCCGCGCAGCACCGCATCCGCCGCCGCCAGCACCGCGGGGTTGCGCAGCGCGGCGGCGAGGTCGCGCGGCGCGGCGCTCGCACCGGCGAACGCCGCCGCCTGCGGCATTGGCGCCGACGATCCGCCGCCGCTCGTCGATCAGGATCAGCGGGTCGGGCACGGCGGCGATGACCGCCTCGGCGGCCGCGGCGCGCGCCTCGGCGGCGCCGAGCCGCTCGCGCCAGGCCCGCGCGGCGCGAACGGCCGCGAACCACAATTCCTTCGCCGCCGGGCTCAACCCGCGCCCGATCCGCTGCGCGGTCGACGCCGACGGCGCCTCGTCGCCGCGGCCCAACCCGTCCATTTCCTCGCGCGCCGCGACGATCGCAATTGCGTGTCGCCACGCAATCAGGCAGCCGAGCGCCAGAACCGCGGCACCGCCGATAAGCGCCGTCGCGAGCGCTAGGTTCCCTGTCGCGACAAGAGAGGCAAGAACCAGGAGCCCCGGCGCCGAGGCCGAAACGGCCGGCCTCGGAAGGCGGCGCAAGGCGTTGGCGCGCCGCCCGATCACACCGCGGCCATCGGGGCGCCCCTCGCGGTCAGCGGATCGCGTCGTGCGCCGACAGCGCGGCGAGGTTGACCAGATCCGAGACGGTCGCCCCGATATTGACGATCTGGACCGGGTGCGCGAGGCCGAGCAGCAGCGGCCCGACCGCGGCGCCGCCGCCGAGCCGCGGCAGCAGCTTGGCGGCGATGTTGGCGCTGTGCAGTTCGGGCATCACCAGGACGTTGGCCGGGCCGCCGAGGCGGCAGAACGGGTAGAGCTGGCGCATCAGCCGCTCGTCGAGCGCGACGTCGGCGCTCATCTCGCCGTCGTATTCGAAGCCGACCCCGCGCTGGTCGAGCAGCGCCACCGCATCGCGAACGCGCTGCCCGTCCTTGCCCATCGGATTGCCGAAATTCGAGTACGACAACAGCGCCACCCGCGGCGTGAGGCCGAGCTGGTGCGCTTTCGCAGCCGCCTGGATCGCGATGTCGGCGAGCTCGGCCGGGCTCGGCGCCTCGTGGACCAGCGTGTCGGCGATCAGCACGGTGCGTTCGGGGGCGAGCAGCACGGTCAGGCCGAACAGGACCGAGCCCGGTCGCGGCGCGATCACCCGCGAAACCTCATCGAGCGCGTCGAACGAGTTGCGCGTGACCCCGGTCACCATCGCGTCGGCGTCGCCGCACGCGACCATGCAGGCGGCGAAGACGTTGCGGTCCTGGTTCACCATGCGCTGGCAGTCGCGGTAGAGCATGCCGTGGCGCTGCTGGCGCTCGTAGAGAAGATCGGTGTAGCGGCGGTTCTGGTCCGACAATCGCGCATTGTGAATTTCGAGCCCCTCGGGCGAGCTCAGCCCCATCGCCGACATCGTCGCGTTGATCCGGTCCTCGCGGCCGACCAGCACCGGCGTGCCGTAGCCGCTGCCGGCGAACAACAGCGCGGCGCGGATCGTCTTTTCCTCCTCGCCCTCGGCGAAGACGACGCGCTTGGGCTCGGCGCGCACCCGCTCGAAGATCTGCTCGAGCCCGGCCGCGGTCGGGTCGAGGCGGCCGCGCAGGGTGCGCTTATAGGCCTCCATGTCGACGATCGGCTTGCGCGCGACGCCCGAATCCATCGCCGCCTTGGCCACCGCCGACGGCACCGCCCATATGAGCCGCGGATCGAAGGGTGCGGGAATGATGTAGTCCGGCCCATAGGTCATGCGCTCGCCGGAATAGGCGGCGGCAACCTCGTCCGGCACATCCTCGCGGGCGAGCCTGGCCAGCGCCTCGGCGGCGGCGATCTTCATCGCGTCGTTGATCGTCGAGGCGCGCACGTCGAGGGCGCCGCGGAAGATGTACGGAAAGCCGAGGACGTTGTTGACCTGGTTGGGATAGTCGGACCGGCCGGTGGCGACGATCGCGTCCGAGCGCACGGCGCGCACCTCCTCCGGGGTGATCTCCGGGTCGGGGTTGGCCATCGCGAAGACGATCGGCCTGTCGGCCATCGAGCGCACCATCGCCCGGTCGACCGCCCCCTTGGCCGAGAGCCCGAAAAAGACGTCGGCGCCTTCCATCGCCTCGGCGAGGGTGCGCGCCCGGGTCTCGACTGCGTGCGCCGACTTCCACTGGTTCATGCCCTCGGTTCGGCCGCGCCAGATGACGCCCCTGGTGTCGCAGAGGACGACGTTATCGGGCGGCAGCCCCATCGTCTTCAGGAGCTCGACGCAGGCGATCGAGGCGGCGCCTGCGCCGTTGACCACCATCCTCGCCTCTTCGATCGTGCGGCCCGTCAGGTGCAGCGCGTTGAGGAGCCCCGCGGCGGCGATGATCGCGGTGCCGTGCTGGTCGTCGTGAAACACCGGGATGTCGAGGAGCTCGCGCAGCCGCTGCTCGATGATGAAGCACTCCGGCGCCTTGATGTCCTCGAGATTGATGCCGCCGAACGAGGGGTGCAGGAAGCGCACGCAGTTGACGAACTCGTCGACGTCGCGGGTGTCGATCTCCAGATCGATCGAATCGATGTCGGCAAAGCGCTTGAAGAGCGCGCATTTGCCCTCCATCACCGGCTTCGCCGCCAGCGCGCCGAGGTCGCCGAGCCCGAGCACCGCGGTGCCGTTCGAGATCACCGCGACGAAATTGCCCTTCGAGGTGTAGTCGAAGACCGTGCCCGGCTGGCGCTGGATGTGCAGGCACGGGAAGGCCACGCCCGGCGAATAGGCGAGCGACAGGTCGCGCTGCGTCACGAGCGGCTTATGCGGCGCGATCGACAGCTTGCCGGGCCGGCCGCTGGCGTGAAACAACAGGGCCTCGTCTTCGGTCGCGCGAATGGTGCCGGTGTCCATGCTTCTGGCCGCTCCCTCGAAAATCGGCGTCGCCGGGTCGGTCTTGTAGCCTATCGCGGGCGCCGATGTGCTTGAAATCATCGGCCGTATCGCTACTACTGCGGCGCGTGACCCGAGCCGACGACACCGCGTCCCGCGCCGCGCCGCCTGCGGCCGAGGCAGCCCTTTACGCGCCGCTCAAGGATTTTCTCGAACGCCGCGGCTACGAGGTCAAGGCCGAGGTGCGGGGCTGCGACCTCGTAGCCCGGCGCGGCGGCGAGGCCCTGGTCATCGTCGAGCTGAAACGGCGCTTCAATCTGTCCCTGCTGCTGCAGGGCGTCGACCGGCTGGCGCTGAGCGAGCGGGTCTATCTCGCGGTGCCGCGCCCCGACTCTCGGCGAGCGCGCCGGCTCGCCCCGGACAGCGCCCCGGTCCGCAGGCTGTGCCGGCGGCTCGGGCTGGGGCTGATCCTGGTCGGCGACGGCCGGCGGCGCGTCGAGATCGTCGAGGAGCCGGCCCCCTACCGGCCGCGCAAGGCGCCGCTCAAGGCATTGCGCCTCGCCGACGAGTTCGCCCGCCGCACCGGCGACGCCAATGTCGGCGGGGTCGCGGGCGTGCCGATCGTCACCGCCTACCGCCAGGACGCGCTGCGCTGCGTGCGCGCTCTCGCTCACCGCGGGCCGCTGCGGGTCGCGGCGCTGCGGGCCGCCGCCGACGTGCCGCGCGCCGCCCGGATCATGCAGCGCAACGTCTACGGCTGGTTCGAGAGGATCGAGCGCGGCACCTACGCGCTGACCGGCGACGGCCGCGCGGCGCTCGCCCGCTTCGCCGAAGCGCTGGCCGCGCTCCCCGGCGCCGCGTAGATCGGCGCCGCGATGATCACCGACCCCGGCGACGAGCGCCTGCGGCGTTTCATCCTCGATTATTTCGGCGGCGATTCGCGGATCCGGCTGCTGCGCCGCGCCGACACTTTCGGGGCCCCGGTGTTCGTCATCGATTTCGACCGCGGGATGAGGCATTACCGGACCCTGGGCTCGTTCGGCGGCGGGATGCAGGTGACCGAGCAGTCGAGCATGGACCTGCTCTACCCGGCGCGCCTCGTCTTTCACTACGAGCGGCTGATGTCGCTGGCCCTGGGGATGACCCCGCGGCCGGTCAACGCGCTGCTGCTCGGCCTCGGCGGGGCCGCGATGCTGCGCTTTATTCGGGCCTACGTGCCCGATTGCGCGCCGACCATCGTCGAGGCCGACGAGATCGTGATCGGCCTCGCGCGGCGCTGGTTCTACCTGACCCAGCCGGTCGTGCACGACACCGCGCAGCGCTATCTGGCCGGCGACCGGCGGCGGCTTCGACGCGATCCTGGTCGACCTCTACGACGCCGCGGGCCCGGCCGTGAGCGACGAGGCCTTCTGGGGCCGCTGCCTCGACGCGCTCTCGCCCGGCGGCTGCCTCGCCGTCAATTGGGCGGATTTCGCCGTCAACCCGGCCGTGAGGCCGATGGCCGACTCGCTCTCTGCGGTCGGGCGCGCCCGCGGGCTCGAGCCGATTTTTGTGACCCGCCGCGGCTTTCACGACAACCTTGTGCAATATGTCCCGACCGCCGCCGGGGTCGGTCCCGAGGCGGTCGGCGAAATCCACGACCGCTTCGCCCGCGAGCGCCACCTGCCCGACCGCGGCCGCGGCATCCTCGAAAACTGCATCGTCGCCGCCCGCTTCCCGATCGAGTGAAGGGCTTCGGGGGCGCCGCCGGATGGGCGCTGGGGCCGGCGCTTTGCGCATTGCCGATCCGCGCGGGGTTGGGCTTAATCGGCCGGCCGCCAAGGGAGGATGCCGATGCTGGTGTTGACGGGGGGAAGGCTGATCGACGGGACCGGCGCCGGCCCGGTGGCGGCGGCCGCGGTCGTGGTTCGCGATCAGCGGATCGAGGCGGTGTCGACCTCGGGCGCGGGCTGGCCCGACGACGCCGAAATCGTCGACGTTTCGGGCATGACGGTGCTGCCCGGCCTGATCGACTGCCACGACCATCTGGCGATGCACGGCTATGACCTCGCGCGACGCTGGGGGATCGACGAGCCGCAGAGCACGCGCACCCTGCGCACCGCCAAGGTTCTCGCCGACACGCTCGCCGCCGGCTACACCACGATCCGCGACGCCGCCGGTCTCGACGCCGGCTTCAAGCGGGCGATCGACGAGGGCCTCGTCGCCGGGCCGCGGCTCGTCGTCTCGCTGGTCATCGTCTCGCCGATCGGCGGCATCGGCGACCGGGTGAGCCCGTCCGGCTTTTCGTGCTGCGTGCCGACCGACCCGCTCTTGCCCGATGGCGTCGTCAATTCGCTGGCCGATGTCCGGCCGGTCGTCCGCCGCGTGGTGCGGGCCGGGGCCGACGTGATCAAATGCGCCACCACCGGCGGCGCCAGCTCGCGCCCGGAGCACGGGCCGCGCGACGGCGCCTTCAACCTCGACGAGATGCAGGCGCTGGTCGAGGAGGCGCATGCGCTCGACCGCCGCGTGATGTGCCACGCGCTCGGCGGCAGGGGGCTGCGCATCGCCGTCGAGGCCGGCGTCGATTCGATCGACCACGGCTGCTATCTCGACGAGGCGCCCGAGCTCCTCGACAAAATGGCGCAGCCGCGGCATCTTCTTCGTGCCGACCTTCGCGGTCTACGACTACCACCGCAAATCGGCGCTGCCGCACATCCGCGAGCGGGCCAAGGACCTCGAGGAGCATCATGCGCTGAGCCTGCGCCGGGCGCTCGCCGCCGGGGTCAAGATCGCCGCCGGCACCGACGCCGGCGGGCACGGCCACCCGGCGAACGCGCTGGAGATCGCCTGCCTCGTCAAGGCCGGCATGACCCCCTTGCAGGCGCTGCGCGCCGCGACCGGCTGGGCCGCCGAATGCATCGGCCGCGGCCACGACCTCGGCATCGTCGAAAAAGGCAGGCTCGCCGATCTGGTCGTCGTCGACGGCGACCCGCTGGCCGACGTGGCGATTCTCCAGGACCCGGCGCGCATCGCGCTGGTCGTCAAGGGCGGCAGGATCGTCGCGAGCCGCCTGCCGGCGCGCCGGTGACCAGCCCCGCCCGGCCGCTCGCCCTGGTCACCGGCGCGTCGAGCGGGATCGGCGCCGAGCTCGCCCGCGAGCTGGCCCGTGACGGCCACGACCTGGTGCTGACCGCGCGCCGCACCGAGCCGATGCAGGCGCTGGCCGCCGAGCTTGCCGCCCGGGGCGCGGGCGTGGAAGTGATCGCCGCCGACCTCGCCCGGCCCGGCGCCGCGGCCGGGCTGGCCGACGCGATCGAGACCCGCGGCCTCGCTATCGACGTGCTGGTCGCCAATGCCGGGCTCGGCGGCGCCGGGCGCTTCGACCAATCGGACCCGGTGCGGGTCGGCGAGATGCTCAACGTCAACATCGTCGCGTTGACCGAGCTGACCCGGCTGCTGCTGCCCGGCATGGTCGCCCGCGGCCGCGGCCGGGTCCTGCTGGTGGCCTCGACCGCCGCCTTTCAGCCGGGCCCGGGGATGGCGGTCTATTTCGCGACCAAGGCCTATGTGCTCAGCCTTGGCGAGGCGATCGCCTGGGAATTGCGCGGGACCGGCGTCACCGTCACCACGCTGTGCCCCGGCGCCACCGCCACCGATTTCTTCGCAATCGCCGGCGTCGGCCCGGCGGCGCCGACCGGCCCGCTGCGGCCGATGATGAGCGCCGCCGCCGTCGCGCGCATCGGCTGGCGCGCCTGCAAGCGCGGGCGCCGGGTGGCGGTCGCCGGCCTCGCCAACCGGATATTGTCGTTCGGCGGCCGCTTTGCGCCGCACGGAATCACGCTTGCCGATCACCAAGGCGCTGATGTCGCGCCATTGAGCGGCGCCGACGCCGCAGCCGCGCCGCCCATCATCAGGCCGAGCTCGCGGTCGCCGGCGTCGGGCGGCAGGGCGCCGACGATCCGCCCGCCCTCGATGACCAGGATGCGGTCGGCCAGCGCCCGGATCTCGTCGAGATCGGCCGAAACGAGGAGGATCGCGGTCCCCGCCGCCTGCAATTCCCGCAGGCGGCGGTGGATCAGCTCGCCGGCGCCGATGTCGACGCCGCGGGTCGGCTGGCCGGCGAGCAGCAGGCATGGCCGACGCGCCATCTCGCGGGCGCAGACGAGCTTTTGCTGGTTGCCGCCCGACAGCGCGCCGGCGGGCGCGTCGGGATCGGCCGGGCGCACATCGTAATCCGCCATCCGCGCCCGCGCCGCCCTGGCGATCGCCGTCGGCGCCGTAAGCCGGAAGCGGGCGAAGGGCGCCGCGCGCTGGTCGCCGAGGACGAAGTTCTCGGCGGCGGTGAATTCGACGATCAGCCCCATGCCGAGGCGGTCCTCGGGGATATGGGCGAGACCGAGGGCGCGCCGGCCGGCGGCGTCGCGGCGGCTCGCCTCGCGCCCGCCGATGCGGACCGAGCCGCGCATCGGGATCGTGCCGGCGAGCGCCGCCAACAGCTCCGACTGGCCGTTGCCGGCGACCCCGGCGATGGCGACGATCTCGCCGGCGCGGACCGAAAAGCCGATGCCGCGCAGCCCGGAGGCGGTCAGCGCCGCGACCTCGAGCGCCGGCGCGCCCGCCCCCTCCCCTCGCTCTGCCGCGGGCGCAGGCGGCGGAGGGTGGGGGCGGCGCCCGATCATCAGCTCGGCGAGCGTGCGCGGGTCGCTCGCCGCGGTGTCGAGCGTCGCCACGACGCGGCCGGCGCGCATCACGCTGACCCGGTCGGTGACGGCGGCGATCTCGCGCAATTTATGGGTGATCAGCAGCACCGTCCGGCCCTCGCCGGCGAGACGCCGCAGCACCGCGAAGAGGCCCGCGCTCTCCTGCGGGGTCAGCACCGCGGTCGGCTCGTCGAGGATCAGGATGTCGGCGCCGCGGTGCAGCGCCTTGACGATCTCGAGCCGCTGGCGCAGCCCGACCGGCAGCGTCCCGGCGACCGCATCGGGGTCGAGCCCGAGGCCGAGCTCGCGGCCGAGCCGCGCCAGATCGGCCCGCGCCCGCCGCGCCGCGCCGCGCAGCAGCGGGCCGCCCTCGCCGCCGAGCAGCAGGTTTTCCAGCACCGTGAAGGCGTCGACCAGCACGAAATGCTGATGCACCATGCCGATCCCGGCGGCGATCGCATCCTTCGGCGAGCGCCAGCGCACGTTGCGCCCGTGCACCAAGAGCTCGCCGGCATCGGGCGAGAGATGGCCGTAGAGCAGGCTCATCAGGGTCGATTTGCCGGCGCCGTTCTCGCCGATGATCCCGTGCACGCTGCCGCGCTCGACCCCGAGGTCGACCCCGTCATTCGCCCGCACCGCGCCAAAGCTCTTGGCGAGCCCCCGGCACTCGACGGCCGGCGGCATCGTCATTGTGCCGCGCCCGCGCCGGGATGGATGCGCCCGGCGACGATCCCGGCGCGCGCCTCTTCCACCTTCGCCCGCATCGCCGGGGTCACCAATGCCGCGTTGTTCTCGTCCATCGCATAGTCGACGCCGCCCTCGGCGAGGCCGAGGCTCTTCACCCCCGGCCGCCAGGTTCCCTCGCGGGCCGTGGCGAAGGCGTCATGGACGGCGTTGTCGACCCGCTTCAAGAGCGAGGTCAGCACCGTCCCCGGAAACAGCGGGTTCTGGTTCGAATCCATGCCGATCGCGAGCCTGCCCGCGTCCTTGGCCGCCTGCAACGCGCCGAACCCGGTGATGCCGGCGGCGGCGAAGACCACGTCGGCGCCGCGGTCGAACTGGCTGCGGGCGAGCTCGGCGCCGCGCGCCGGGTCGACAAAGGCGGCCGGTGTCGCGCCGCTGAAATTCTCGATGATTTTGATCCCCGGCACGGCCCAGCGCGCGCCCTCGGCGTAGCCCTCGCCGATGCGGCGGATGATCGGGATGTCCATGCCGCCCAGATAGCCGATCGCGCCGGTCTTCGAGGCCATCGCCGCCAGCACCCCGACCAGGAACGCCCCCTCCTCTTCGCGAAAGACGACGGACTGCACATTGGGCTTGTCGACGGTGGTGTCGATGATCGTCAGCTTTGCATCGGGATAGCGGCCGGCCACGGTCTCGACCGCGTTCCTCTGGTCGAACCCGACCGCGACGACGACCGGGGCGCCCCGCCGGATCAAGGTCGACAACGCCTGGACGCGCTGGTTGTCGTTCGAAATTTCGGCCTCGCGATAGCCGATCCCGGTTTCCTCCTTGAACCGCTCCGCCCCGCGCCACGCCGCCTCGTTGAACGATTTGTCGAATTTCGTCCCCTGCGCATAGACGATCCCCGGCTCGCCATCATCGCCCGCCGCCGCCGGACTGAGCAGCAGCAGCAGGGCGATAAAGACCACGACCCTTGACCCCATTTCGGCTCCCCAGTCAGAAGCGCGGCGCAGCAGGGATTTGCCGTGGCGCCGGTTCAATTGCATCGCCCTCGGAGCGACCGCCGCGCGCTCAGGCGGGATCGCAGTCCGCCTTGGGGCGTCGCGCCGGCGGCGCCGCCGGGTTGCGTTCGCGGCCCCACAACTGATTGGTCCGGAACTCGGCGTCGCGGGCCTCGACCGCGCGGATCGCGGTATCGACCACGCGCGCGAGATCCAACGCCTCGGACGGCGCGATGTCGCCCCGCGCCGCCGCCTCGCCGACCGCGGCCATCGCCAGCGCGAGGTCCTGCTGGGTGTCGAGCGGCGGCAGGTCGAGCTCGACCGCCGGCGCGCGGCGCGGCGCGACGATCCGTGCGAGGCAAAAGCGCAGGGCCACGTCGTCGCCGGCGAGCGCCCGCTCGATCGCCTTGCCGGCCAATGTTGCGGCCGCCGCATCGAGCAGCATTTCCGCCATGCGCGTCGCCCGGTTGCGCGCGCCGCGCGGCCGCCCCTTGGGATTGCCCGACACGCCCTGGCGCCACCGCCCCTCCGCATCCCGCGGCGCCGGCAGCCCGCCTTCCGCCTGTTCCGCGTGATAATACTGGGAATCTACAGGCACCCGCTCTCTCCCCGATGCACCCGGCGCCCGCCCTCCAGACGCCTCAACGGAGCAACGTCTAGCATGCGATTACGGCAAAATTGCCGGCGACTAAACGGCACACACTGACCCTGATCGACCTTACACCCGCTTTATGGTCGCGCTCGGATCGGAACCAACCCCCAAAAGGCGAACGGAGGTGACAAATCGGCCCCCGAGCCGGCGAACTTTCCGTGAGAGGGACGACCGGCTGAGCGGCGGCCTTCTCGTACGGCTAAGCCGGAGTTCCGGCTTCCCCGATTCGCGCAGGATCATCAGCGAGAAGATTGACAGCGAAGATAGACCCCAAGCTGGGCCTCGCCAGCGAATTGCCGCTTACGAGCCTCGCTCTATCGGGTAGCCTGCCACCGCTATGGCGATCGAAAACACATTTGACCTACCCTTCATCGCGGAGATGGCGCTGAAGGAAAAGCAGATCCAGCAGAACTACCGACCGATCATCGCCGTCCATAAATGGTTCGCGAGGCGGCCAGGTACTCTCTTCCGGGGATTACTACTCTCGGAATTCGGTGAGGGTCCGCTCAGAAGAACCTTTTTTGAGGCGAACGATTTTCCGGACTGTGTTGTTGCGGACCCGTTCATGGGAGGGGGCACTCCGTTGATTGAGGCGAACAGAGTTGGCTGCAAGGTCGTGGGTGTGGATATCAACCCAATGGCAGCCTGGATTGTTCGTGAGGAGCTGGAACCAATCGACTTGCCTGCGTATCGTCGAGCAGCCCAACAGATCGCATCGCAGATCGAAGCTAGGCTCGGTCATTTCTACCGTACTGACTGCCCAATTTACGGAGATCTTGAGGTTCCTGTCAAATATTTCTTATGGGTAAAAGTCCTCGATTGTACGAATTGTGGAGAGGCCATTGACCTGTTTCCCGGGTACCTCCTCGCGGACAACGCCCGCCACCCCAGATTTGTTCTGGTTTGCGCGAGTTGCGGCGAATTGTGCGAAGTGCTAAATCGGCGGGAGCCGGGCAGTTGCGGGCACTGCGGCGCCCGATTGCGCGAAGACGGCCCGGCCAAGCGGAACCGGTGTGCATGCCCCTCGTGCCATCATATCAACAGGTATCCACGTCCCGAAGTTGGTCCGCCGCAGCATCGCCTATTCGCTATCGAGTACCATAATCATTTACGGAGGCGATCCCATCAGGGTAGGTTCTTCAAGAAGCCGGATGCGAAGGATCTTGACCGCACAGAGGCGGTAGCCGCCCTTTGGCGATCCACGGAGCCCCGGTTTGTCCCCCACCAGAGGATCTTGTCCGGGGACGAAACGGATCGCTTACACAGGTGGGGATATCAATATTATTCAGAGCTATTTAATGATCGACAGCTAACCGGCCTGGAGTTTAGCTGCGAGCTGATTTCGCAGATACGAGATCAAAGGCTAAACCATGCTCTTGCCACAAACCTTTCAGATTTATTGCGGTACCAGAATATGTTATGTCGTTATGACACCAAATCACTCAAATCTCTTGACATATTTTCTGTGCACGGGTTTCCGGTTGGACTCGTCCAATGCAAGTCCAATCTGATCGGCATTACTAATGGTGCTGGCGTCAATGTCGGCTCCGGGGGCTGGGTCAACATTTATGAAAAATATTTTCGAGCAAAACAATATTGTGAGCATCCGTTCGAGATCCGCCGAGATGGTTCATCAAAACAATTAGTGGAAATCAAAGGAGAGAGCATCGGCACGCGCCGCGCAAACGGAACAGACCGAGATATAATAATTCGGTGCGCCAGCTCCACTGACACTCAATTACCAGAACAATGCCTGGATGGAGTTTTTACCGACCCGCCGTATTTTGGCAATGTCCAATATGGGGAACTCATGGATTTTTGCTACGTATGGCTGCGCCGATTAGCGGGAGAGAAGGCAGAAGGATTTCATCGAGAGTCCACCAGATCCGTGGACGAACTTACAGGAAACATAACAGAGGCACGCGGACTTGTGCACTTCACGGACGGGCTGTCGCGAGTATACTCCAATATGGTGAGCGCGCTCAAACCGGGGGCTCCATTCGTGTTTACATTTCATCACAACAGGATTGAGGCCTATCATGCGGTAGCTGTCGCGACGCTCGACGCCGGATTGACCTGTTCCGCAACGATACCAATTCCGGCGGAGATGGGGGGATCCATTCATATTCACGGTACGGGGTCATCGATAATCGACACGGTCTTTGTCTGCCGTACGCACGGCAAGGCCCGACGTAGTTCGCTTTGTGAGCGCCCGGCGGAGCTGATCGATCTTATACGCACAGAGATTGGCGAGTTGAGATCGGCTGGCGTAAAGCCGACCATGGGGGACATCCGCTGCATCACGTTTGGGCACCTTACCAGGCTCGGGATTTGGGCGATGAGAGGGGTTTGGGATAAGCACTTGGATACTAGAGAGCGGGTAATGAGGATGGTTGACTTTGTTGAGAAATTCGGGAACGCGGAAGCGATAGCCAAAGCCATCGCTACATTGGAGCTGGCGCATGACCCGAAATATCCGATTCGGAAGCCTTCTGGCGTCTTAGAATTACGGGAGGATACGAGCGCAGATTCTTGGGATTGGGTAGCGATTTGACCCATCCGTTTGAGGTCGATCCGGCTACTCTCAGGGAGCACATTGATCAATTTATCGATGTGACCATTGGTGATCTCGGGTCGGAATTCCTTCTGCTGCCGCGAGGTTCAGGCTTTATCGAATATGAGGATTTTCGGGACGCATATGAGGTCTTAAAACGGCATACGGCCGGTTTCGGCACTCTCTCTCATGTGTCTGTGTACGCGGCGTCTGCGGAGAACAGCCGAGTGCTGGGCGTGGTTAGGGCGATGCTCGGAATGACGCCTGGCGAATGGGCTGACTTGGCCCGCGCCGAGCTTCGTCTGACGTCGATCAGCGATCGGCTCGACTGATCGATCGAGATTGTCGATCTGATCCGGGTTTCGTCGGCGACGCGATCAGTCGCGGGCGACGACCTGTCTCTCTCGCTCGTGTACAAGCGCTAATTTCGGCCGCTGTGAAGCATCTGGCGGACGGAGCGCCGGCGCGCAGCGAAGGAATCGTTCATCGCCTCGATAAGTTTGATACCCGCGATGGGATGGAATCGATCCGGTATGCTGCCACAGAAGACGTACCCTATGCGGTTGTGCTGTACGAGCGCTATCTTGGGAGACCATTCGCTAGTCATCGAGATGCCGTTTCGGAGCTCGTTGGGGAGGTCATGGAGAATGCTATTGAGGAGCAACTTCGAATTTACGGGATTACTTTTCGCAAGACCAAACGCGCGGAGCAAATCCCGGGCTTCGGCCAAGCGCCTGATTTCTGTATCCCCGATGAGAGGAGCCCGACAGCCATCGTCGAGGCCAAAATTACGAGCGATGATGGCACTGCTCGCGACAAGGTGGCCCGAATCAAGGTACTAGCCGCGCAGCGGGATCGGCATGTTACCGAAGGTTGGCCACCGTACGAAGTAATTGCGTGTATAGATGGTAGAGGATTTCAGCAACGGCGTGAGGACATGCGACAAATGCTCATCGAGCTTGACGGGAAAGTGTTCACCACTGCGACGCTCAACCGGTTGGTCGAGCACACGAGATTGAAAGATTTCGCCACGCACCCGGTTCTGGGGTAGCTCCCCGGCACCGAAGGGGAGCATTTGCTCCGGTCCGCCGTACGTCCGCGGCAGAGCGAGAGCAGCAGCGAGCGATACAGGCGGCGGCGTGCGGTCCATGATCAGCGGATTGTGGAACGATGGTTGTGTCTAGCAATCAGCGACTGAAACCACCCGTCCGAAGTATGAGCGTGCCGGGCCGGGCTACGAAAGCTACGTGAGCGCGGCGGGGTGGCGGCTGGTGGCGCCGTGATCGCCCTTCGCCGGTGACGGAACCCAGTCTTTCGAGAGCGTATCACTGCGAGCCTCAACGCGATAAGCTGTGCGATACCGTAAGGATGCGACGGATGCGGGAGAAAGCCGTGTGGTTTGCCGCCATTGCCTTCGCCGTCCTGGTCGTCGCGACGCCATCGCGCGCCGAGGTCCCCAACCCGGTCGCGGCGTTGCTCGGCCCGGCTGTCGGCTACCTGCTCGCGCAAAGCGATTTGTGCGAATGGAACCTGGCCGCGAAGATCGAGAAGACCTATCGGGACGGCTTCCAGACGATGGGCATGACGCAGGCGCAGCAGGCGAGCGCCTGGTCGGAGGCCACCGCGCGCCGCAAGGCTCTGGCGGCGCTGCCTGCCGAGGCGAGGACGCGCATGAAGGCCGACACCTGCACCGCGGCCAGCCGCTCGCGCGTCGAGCACGACCTGTCCGAATGATCCCACAGGGAGGAGACCGGGATGAGCGCAGCAGAAGGTTTTGTCGTGCCCGCGGGCGGCGGCCGGCATTTCGGCTCGCCGACGCCGGGCCGCTCGTTTGCGATGAAGCTGCTCGGCCGCGAGACCAATCAGAGCATCATGATGTTCGAGGAAACCCTGCCGGCCGGCGCGGCCAGCCTCTACCATCTGCACCGCGACAGCGACGAGGTCGCCTGGGTGCTCGCCGGCGAATTCACCTTCAAGATCGGCGACGCGGTCACGGCCGGCGGACCTGGAACCTGCGCGTTCATGCCGCGCGACATCCCGCATGCCTGGAAGAACACCGGCGGCGAGACCGGGCGGGTTTTGTTTCTCTACACCCCGGCCGCCGCCGGGGGCCTGATTGAGGCGCTCTCGGAGCGCCGCCCGGCCGACGACGACGAGCGCGACAAGCTCTTCGCGCGCCACCGCTGGGAGGTCGTCGGCCCCAACCCGCTCTGAAGCCGGCGACTTGCGAAATGTACGGGCGCTCCGTATTTCATGCAGGATGAAAATTTTACATGGGATGACGGCAAGGCCATCCAGAACTGGCGGGATCACGGCGTCACCTTCGAAATGGCTCGCGAGGCGTTCAAGGACCCGTTCGCGATTGAATGGATCGATGCGGAGCAGGATCCGAGCGAAGAGCGCTATGCCATGATCGGCATGGTGGACAGCCGCCTGCTGTTTGTCGCTTACACCATGCGTGGAGAGAAAATCCGCATCATCTCAGCCCGCAAGGCCGAACCCTATGAACGCCGGAAATACCATGACGAAAACCGGGAAGCATGATTGGCGCCGCTTCGATGCGCTGACCGACGCCGAAGTCCGTGCAGCGGCGCTCAAAGACCCCGACGCGCAACCGCTCACCGACGAGGCCCTCGCACGGATGAAGCCGGTGGCCCGCGCCCGGACGTTGCGCCGAGCGCTCGGCCTCACGCAGGAGGAATTTGCCGGGCGCTATCACATCCCCATCGGCACGCTGCGCGACTGGGAACAGGGCCGCGCCGAGCCGGATCAGCCCGCGCGCGCCTACCTCACCGTGATCGCGCACGATCCCGAAGGTGTGCGCCGGGCGTTGGAAGCCAAGCCGGGTTGATCTTTGCCTCCGTTCCCCGCGCGCCGCCTACACGTCGAGGTCGCGGACGAAGCGGGCGTTTTTCTGGATGTAGTCGAAGCGCAATTCGGGGCGGCGGCCCATCAGGGTCTCGACCAGGTTGCGGGTGCGGGCGAGCTCTTCGCCCGGCGCCTCGAGCGCGGCCGGGTCGGCTTTGGGCGGCACGGTCACCCGCAGCAGGGTGCGCCGCGCCGGGTCCATCGTCGTCGCCTTCAGGTAGCGCGCCGGCATCTCGCCCAGCCCCTTGAAGCGGCTGATCTCGACCTTGCCGCGGCCGTTGAAGGCGTGGGCCAGCAATTCCTCGCGGTGCGCGTCGTCGCGGGCGTAATGGGTGAGCTCGCCCTGGGTCAGGCGGTAGAGCGGCGGCAGCGCGAGAAAAAGGTGCTCGTTCTCGACCAGCCCGGGCATCTCGCGGAAGAAGAAGGTCATCAGGAGCGAGGCGATGTGGGCGCCGTCGACATCGGCGTCGGTCATGATCACGACCCGCTCGTAGCGCAGCGCCTCCTCGCGGTACTGCGCGCCCGACCCGGCGCCGAGCGCCAGGATGATGTCGGCCAATTCCTGGTTGGCGCGCATCTTGTCGGCGGACGCGCTGGCGACGTTCAGGATCTTGCCGCGCAGCGGCAGGATCGCCTGGGTGTCGCGGTCGCGCGCCTGCTTGGCCGAGCCGCCGGCGCTGTCGCCCTCGACCAGGAAAATCTCGGTCCCGGCGGCGCTGTTGCGGGCGCAGTCGGCAAGCTTGCCCGGCAGCCGCAATTTGCGGGTCGCGGTCTTGCGCGCGAGCTCGCGCTGCTGGCGCCGGCGCTGGCGCTCCTCGGCGCGCTCGGCGATATGGTCGAGCAGCAGCCGCGCCGCCGCCGGGTCGGCCCCGAGCCAGTGGTCGAAATGGTCCTTGACCGCGCCCTCGACGAGCCGCGTCGCCTCGGCCGAGGCCAGCCGCTCCTTGGTCTGGCCCTGGAATTGCGGGTCGCGGATGAACAGCGACAACAGCATCGCCGCGCCGGCCGTCACGTCCTCGCCGGTCGCCTGCGCGATGCGGCGGTTGCCGGCAAGCTCGGCATAGGCCTTGACCCCGCGCAGCAAGGCGCCGCGCAGGCCGGCCTCGTGGGTGCCGCCCTCGGGGGTCGGGATCGTGTTGCAGTAGGAGTGGCTGAACCCGTCCTCCTCGTTCTCGGCCCAGGCCGCGGCCCATTCGACGCTGCCGCCGTCGGCGAGCTCGACCCGGCCGAGAAACGGCCGCGGCGTCAGCATCGCCCGCCCGTCGAGGCTGGCCGCCAGAAAATCGCCGAGCCCGCCGGGGAAATGCAGCCGCGCCTCGGCCGGCACGTCCTCGGGGCGCGGCAAGGACGGGTCGCAGCTCCAGCGGATTTCGAGGCCGCGGAAGAGGTACGCCTTGGAGCGCGCCATGCGGTAGAGGGTGGCCGGGCGGAAGCCGGCCTCGCCGAAGATTTCCGGGTCCGGGTGAAAGCGCAACGTCGTGCCGCGGCGGTTCTGCACCGGCCCGGCGTCGGTCAGGCCATCGGCGGCGACGCCCCGGCTGTAATGCTGGCGCCACAGCCGCCGGTCGCGCGCGACCTCGACCTCGAGCGCGTCCGAGAGGGCGTTGACCACCGACACTCCGACCCCGTGCAGCCCGCCCGAGGTGCGGTAGGCGTCGCCGCCGAACTTGCCGCCGGCGTGGAGCGTGGTCAGGATCACCTCGAGCGCCGATTTCTCCGGGAAGCGGGGGTGCGGGTCGACCGGGATGCCGCGGCCGTTGTCGCGCACCGTGACCCAATCGCCGGCCGCGAGCTCGATCTCGATGCGGGTCGCGTGGCCGGCCACCGCCTCGTCCATGGCGTTGTCGAGGACCTCGGCGGCGAGATGGTGCAATCCGCGCTCGTCGGTGCCGCCGACATACATGCCGGGCCGGCGGCGCACCGGCTCGAGCCCTTCGAGGACCTCGATGTCCTTGGCGGAATAGCTGTCGCCGTCTTTCGCGGCGGTGGTGTCGAACAGGTCGGCCATCGCGCGACTATAGGGAAAGGCGAGGCCGGCGCAAGCAGCATTCGGTATCTGCCCCCGGCATGGGCACTAGATGTTGGATCGACCAGCGGCGCCGCTGCGAAATCGGCCAAGCTTCGGGAACCTCTGTCATCGGCGGGCGCTTTACGGTTATGATGACGCCCGAGACGATGACCAACGAGCGCAAGATCTGGGAAGCGGCCCTGCTCCTGGTCCGGCGGCACGGGGCGGACGCTGCCGAGATCGCCCGCCGCGAGGCGCAGCGGCTGCGCGAGGACGAGGACGAGCTGACCTGCGTCGTGTGGTGCTGGATCGCCCGCTCGACCGCGGAATTGCTGCGCCCGATCCCGGAGAGGGGCGAGCGGGTGCATTAGCGGCGGCATTTGCGGCCGGCGGCCCCTTCACCCGGAACGCGATCGTCCCGATATTCCCAAGTGTTGGGCATTGAGCGAAGGGAGCGTCATGGCAGAGGGTCTGTTGGGCCGCCTCGGCGGGCGGGGGCGGGCGCCGGCGAAGGAGTTCCCGGTGTCGTTGAGCGAGGCGGAGTGGCGGCGCAAGCTGTCGCCGGCGCAGCATCAGGTGCTGCGCGACCACGGCACCGAGCGCGCCGGGTCGAGCCCGCTCGACAAGCAATACGGCGAAGGGATCTACCATTGCGCCGGCTGCGGCCAGCCGCTGTTCACCGCCGCCGACAAGTTCAACAGCGGCACCGGCTGGCCGAGCTTCTCCAGGCCGCTCGACGCGGCGGTCGAGGAGCAGAGCGACCGCAGCTTGTTCATGACCCGCACCGAGGTGCATTGCAGCCGCTGCGGCGGCCATCTCGGCCATGTTTTCGACGACGGGCCGCAGCCGACCGGACAGCGCTATTGCATGAACGGCGTGTCGCTCGACTTCCGCCCCGGCGGGACGCCGCCCGAGCCCGAGAGCGCGGCCTAGCTCAGGCCGCGGCCTGGCTCAGGGCGGGGCCCTGGCTCAGGCTGCGGCCTTGCCGCCGAGCGCGGCGGCGCGCGCGGCGAGGCGGCGGACGCGGCCCCAGTCGCCGGCGGCGACCGCGTCGCGCGGCGCCATCCACGAGCCGCCGACCATCGGCACGTTGGGCAATCCGAGGTAGTCGGCGGCCGAGCCCTCGTCGAGGCCGCCGGTCGGGCAGAAAGCCACCCCCGGGAACACCGGGGCGAAGGCCCGCAGCAGCGCTGCGCCGCCCGCCGCCTCGGCCGGGAACAGCTTGAGCAGGCACAGCCCGAGGTCGTGCGCGGCCATCGCCTCCGACGCGGTAGCGACGCCGGGAAGGTAGGGCAGGTCGGACGCCAGCGCGGCCGCGGCGAGCTCCGCCGTCATCCCGGGGCTGACCAGAAACCGCGCCCCGGCGGCGCACGCCAGCACGACATCGGCCGGGCGCCGCAGCGTCCCCGCCCCGACCACGGCCTGCGGCAGCGCCGCCGCCATCGCCGCGATCGCCGCCGCCGCAACCGGCGTTCTGAGGGTCACCTCGATCAGCCGCAATCCGCCCTCGCAGAGCGCGCGCGCCAGCGGCACGGCGTCCTCCTCGCGCTCGATCGTCAGCACAGGGATCACGCAGACGCCGCGGAACATGGCATGCATGTCGGCTCCTCCCGCCGCCGCGTTCCAGTCTAGCTCGGCCCAGTCTAGCTGCGGCCCAGTCTAGCGCGGCGGGCCCCGATCCCGGCGCCGCCGATCGGGGTGGCGGGTTTGCTTGGCCGCCGGCGACGGGCCGGCGGCGGGGCGCCGCCGCGGCCTCGAATCGGGGCGAGATTGACAGCCGCGCGGGCGGCGGCCTTTGATCCGGCCGGACAGCTCCAGGAGGATGCGATGCAGAGACGAATGCTCGGCCGCACCGGGCTCGAGGTTTCGGCGCTCGGCTTTGGCTGCGGCGCGGTCGGCGGGCTGATGGTGCGCGGCGACGCGGCCGACCAGGAGCGGGCGGTCGCCCGCGCGCTCGAGCTCGGGATCAATTATTTCGACACCGCGGCGATGTACGGCAACGGCGAATCCGAGCGCAACCTCGGCCGCGTCCTGAAAAGCCTGAAGCCCGACATCCATGTCGGCACCAAGGTGCGGGTCCCGGCCGTCGCGCCGGGCGGGATCGGGGCGGCCATCGCCGCCTCGATGGATGCGAGCCTGCAGCGCCTGCAGCTCGACCATGTCGACCTCTTCCAATTGCACAACCACATCACCCTCGAAGGCGGCGGCGGCGGCTTTACCCCGGAGGTCGTGGCGGGCGAGGTCGCGCCGGCGTTCGAGCGGCTGCGCCAGCAGGGCAAGGCCCGCTTTTGCGGCATCACCGCGGTCGGCGACACGCCGGCCCTGCGCCGGGTGGTCGACAGCCGCGCCTTCGACACCGCGCAGGTCAGCTACAACGCGCTCAACCCGAGCGCCGGGACGACGGTGGCGCCCGGCTATCCGGCGCATGATTTCGGCAATCTGCTGGCCGCGACGCGGGCGGCCGCGATGGGGGTGATCGCGATCCGGGTGCTGGCCGCGGGCGCGCTCAGCGGGGTCGAGGCCCGCCACCCGCTGGGCTCCCCGAGCGTCGAGCCGATCGGCTCGGGGTCCACCTATCGGGTCGATGTCGAGCGCGCGCGGCGGCTGGAGGCGCTGGTCCGCGACGGGCTCGCCGACAGCGTGATCGAGGCCGCGATCCGGTTCGCGATCGCGCATGACGCGGTGTCGACGGCGCTGGTCGGCTACTCGACCCTCGACCATCTCGAATACGCCGCGGCCGCGGTCGAGAAGGGGCCGCTGCCGCGCGCGGCGCTCGACCGCCTGTCGGCGCTGCAGGAGGGCTTTGTCGGCGAGGCCCGATAGAGCAGGACGGCGGCTCAGCCCGCTTCGGCGTCGAGCCGCATCCAGCCGGGGATCGACGCAACGAGCGCCGCGTCGCCCGCCGCCAGAGGCTTTTTGTCGAGGACCGCGTCGAGCCGCAGCAGGGCGAGGCCGCGTCCGTCGCGGCTCGACCGCAGCTCGCCGACCTCGCGGCCGCCCGCCGTCACGACCGTTCCGGCGGCCGGGGCGGGGCCGTCGATCGCGACCGGCAGCAGGCGCTTTTTGATCAGGCCGCGGTATTTGGTGCGCGCGGTCAGCTCCTGGCCCATATAGCAGCCCTTCTGCCAATCGACCCCGTTCAGCTCGTCGAACCCCGATTCGAGCAGGATCGACTTGTCGCGCACCAGGTCGCGGCTGCCGTCGGGGATGCCGAGCTCGAGCCGCAGGCGGTCATAGGCCGCGAATTCGGCCTCCGCGAGACCGGCCCCCTCCAGCGTCGCGCGCGCCGTCTGGCGCGGCTGGATGCAGCGCCCGCCGAGGGCGGCGAGCCGCGGGTCGACAAAGGCGACGCCCGAGCCGAAAGGCCGGCCGGCGCCCGGCTCGCCGGCAAGGCCGAGCGCGGCGAGGGCGCCGGCGCCGAACGCGACGGCCACCGCGAGATCGGGTCGTTCGTCGAGCGCCGCCTTGGCCCGCAGCCGATAGATCGACAGACGGCGCTTCAGATCGGCGAGGCGGGCGGCCTCGGCGTCGAGGCAAATCGCGCCGTCGAGCTCGACCATGACGAAATCGTGCAGGTATTTCCCTTGCGCCGTCAGCAACGCGGCGTAGCCGGCGCGGTCGGCGGCGATCTTCTCGACATCGTTGGAGACGAGCCCCTGCAAAAAGCTGCGGCGGTCGGGGCCGGAGACCGCGAGCACGCCGCGGTCGTCGAGGATCACAAAGCAGGCATCGGGCATGGCGGGGTTAGAGGTGGGCCGGGATCGCCGCCTTGGCAACCCGACGGCCCCAGGATATAAGGCCGGCGGATCGGCGAAATGGACATCTTGTTTGTCACTGCGACGCGCATCGGCGACGCCGTGCTGTCGACCGGTCTGTTGTCCGATCTGATCGAACGGCATCGGGACGCGCGGCTGACGATTGCGGCCGGCCCCGAGGCGGCGCCGCTGTTCGAGGCCGCGCCGGGCCTGGAGCGGCTGCTGGTCGTGGCCAAGCGGCGCTGGTCGCTGCATTGGCTGCCGCTCTACGCCGCGGTCGCCGGTCGGCGCTGGGATCTGGTGGTCGATCTGCGCGGCTCAGCACTCGCCTGGCTCTTGCGCGCGGCCCGGCGCAAGGTCATGGCCAAGGGCGATTCGCGCGAGCACCGGGTGCGCCAGCTCGGCCGGCTGTTCGATCTCGACCCGCCGCCGAGCCCGCGGCTGTGGACGGGGCCGCGTCACGAGCGGGCGGCCGCGGGGCTGATCCCTCCGGGCGGGCCGGTCGTGGCGATCGGCCCGGCCGCGAACTGGCGCGGCAAGCAGTGGCGCGCCGAGCGCTTCGCCGAGCTGACGCGGCGGCTGACCGCTCCCGGCGGCCTGCTGCCGGGGGCGCGCGTCGCGGTGCTCGCCGCCGGCCATGAGCGGGCGCAGGCCGAGCCGCTGCTGCGCGCGATCCCGGATCGCCGCCGGATCGATCTCGTCGGCAAGGTCGATCTGTTGACCGCGGCGGCGGTCGTCCGGCGCTGCGCCCTCTTTATCGGCAACGACACCGGGCTGATGCACATCGCCGCCGCGGCCGGCGCGCCGACTCTCGGCCTCTTCGGTCCGAGCCCGATCGAGCAATACGCCCCCTGGGGCTGCCGGACCGCCGTGGTGCGCACCGCTCAGGCCCCCGAAACGATGTTCCCGCCGGGCTTCGACCACCGCACCACCGGCACGCTGATGGATTCGCTGTCGGTCGAGGCCGTCGAAGCCGCCGCGCGGGCGCTCTGGCGCCGGCTGGGGAGCGCGGTGGCGTGAGCGCGGCGGCGTGAGCGCGGCGGCGTGAGCCCGGCGGCGACGCGCGGCGCGCGGCGGCCGGCGGCCCGAGCCTCTCGGTCCTGGTGGTGGCGCACAACGAGGAGGCGCAGCTCGCCCAATGCCTCGCCCGGCTGGGCTTTGCCGACGAGCTCGTCGTCCTCCTCGACCGCTGCACCGACCGCTCGCGCGAGATCGCCCGCCAATTCACCGACCGCGTCGTCGAGGGGGCATGGGCGCGCGAGGCGCCCCGCCGCCAGGCCGGGGTCGCCGCCTGCCGCGGCGAATGGATCTTCGAGGTCGACGCCGACGAGCGGGTGAGCCCTGCGCTCGCCGCCGAGATCCGCGCCGCGGCGGCCGGCTCGGCGGCCAGCTGGCACCTCGTCCCGGTCGACAATTACATCGGCGATCGGCTGGTGCGGTGGGGCTGGGGCGCCTTTTTCGGCCGCTCCGCCCATGCCGGCCTCTACCGCAACGGCGTCAAGACCTGGGCCGACGATCGCGTGCTGCACGCGAGCGTGGCGTTGACCGGGCCTCAGGGGCCGAAGCTCGCGGCGCCGCTGGATCATTATGTCGACCGCGGCATTTCCGACATGCTGATCCGGCTCGACCGCTATACGACGTTGCGGGCGCAGGATCTGCGGGCGAGCGGCGACATCGGCAGCTATCGGCGCAATCTGCGGCGCATCGCCTCGCGCTTCTGGAAATGCTATGTCGGCCGCCGCGGCTATCGCGAAGGGCCGTACGGCTTTCTGATCGCGTTGTGCGCCGCGCTCTACCCGATCCTCTCCTATCTGAAGGCGCGGCTCGAGCCGGATTGATGGCGAGCGTGGTGATGGCCGATGACGGCGCGGCGTTCGACGGGGCGACAGCGGAAGCGGGCCCGCTCGGCGGCGCCGAGACCGCGTTCGCGGCCCTCGCCGCGGCGCTGGCCGCGCGCGGCCACAAGGTCGAGGCGCGCAACCGTTGCCTGCGCCCGCTCGACTACAAAGGGGTGCGCTGGGCGCCGTTGTCGAGCGGCGTCCCGGATGCCTGCGACCTCTATATCGGCAACCGCGGCCACCGCGTGATCGGGCTGGCCGGCCGGGCGCGGCGGCGGCTCTTTTGGCTGCACAACCCGGCCCGCTATCTGCGCAAGCCGCGCAATCTGTGGCGCCTCGCCTGGTATCGCCCGACCCTCATTGTTACGGGCGCCTATCACGCGCGGACCGTGCCCGCGTGGCTGCCGCGCGGCGGCTGCGAGATCATCCCGTATGGGGTGCTCGACTGCTTTCGCCGCGCCGCGCCGCGCGAGCCGCCGCCGCCGCGCGCGGTCTTCACCTCGAACCCGCTGCGCGGGCTCGACTGGCTGCTCCGGCTGTGGGCGGCCCGGATCGCGCCTGCCGTGCCGACGGCCGAGCTGCACATCTATGCCGGCCCGGCGGTCTACGGCGGGGCCGCGGCCGGACGGGCGGGCGAGATGGCCGCGGCGCTCGCCCGCGCCGACCGGCTCGCCGGCTGCGGCGTGCGCCGCTTCGCCCCGGTCGGGCGCGAGGCGCTGGCGGCGGTGCTGGGCGGCGCGCGCGCCATGCTCTACCGCGGCGACCCCGGCGAAACCTTTTGCCTGGCGCTCGCCGAGGCGCAGGCGATGGGGGTGCCGGCGGTGGTGACGCCCTTGGGCTCGGTCGGCGAGCGGGTCGTCGACGGGGTGACCGGCTGCGTCGCCGACGACGACGACGCCTTCGTCGACGCCGCAATCGCCGCGCTGCGCGACGACGCGCTGTGGCGGCGCTGGCATCTCGCCGCCCTGGCGCAGCAGCGCGGGCTCGACTGGGACGCGGTGGCCCAGCGCTTCGAGGCGCTGATCGCATGACCCGCCGGCTCTTACAGGCGATCGCCGGGGCGCGGCGCGGCGGGGCCGAGCTCTTTTTCGTCAGGCTCGCCGCCGGCCTGCAGCGGGCGGGCGAGGAGCAGCGGGTGCTGATCCGCCGCGACGCCGACCGGTCGCGCAGCCTGCGCGCGGCCGGGGTGGCGGTCGTCGAACAGGCGTTCGGCGGCCGGCTCGATGTCGCGACCCGGCTCGTGTTCCGGCGCGAGATCGCCGCCTGGCGCCCGAGCATCGTGCTGACCTGGATGAGCCGGGCGACATCGCTTTGCCCGCGCGGCGACTTCGTGCACGTCGCCCGCCTCGGGGGGTATTACGACCTGAAATATTATCGGCGTTGCGATCGCCTGATCGCCAACACGCGCGCCATCGTCGATTATGCCGTGGCCGAGGGCTGGCCGCGCGAGCGGGTCGACTATCTGCCGAATTTCGCGCCCGACGCCGGCGTCGCGCCGGCGAGGGAAGAGCGGGGCCGGGCGCCGCTGGCATTGGCGCTCGGCCGGCTGCATCCGAGCAAGGGCTTCGATATGCTGCTCGATGCGATGGCGGCGATCCGCGACGTCGATCTGTGGATCGCCGGCGACGGGCCGTTGCGGCCGCGGCTCGAAGGCCTTGCGGCCGAGCTCGGGCTCGCCGGGCGGGTGCGCTTTCTCGGCTGGCGCGACGATGTCCCGGCGTTGCTGGCGAGCGCCGATCTCTTGGTCTGCCCATCGTTGCGCGAGCCCTTGGGCAATGTCGTGATCGAGGCATGGTCGGCCGGCCTGCCGGTCGTCGCGACGGCGAGCGACGGTCCCCGCCAGCTGATCGAGGACGGCGAGAACGGCCTCCTGGCGGCGCTCCCCGACCGCCCCGGCGGCGGTGCTGCGGCGCTCGCCCGCGCGATCGAGCGGGTCTGCCGCGACCCGGCGCTGCGCGCGAGGCTCGGCCGGGCCGGCCGCCTCGCCTATGAGCGCGACTTTACCGAGGCGGCGGTGGTCGCCCGCTATCAAGGCTTTTTCGAACGGGTGACGCGCCAATGTGCGGCATAGCCGGAATGATGACGCATGACGGCGCGCCGCCGCCGCCGGCGCCGTTGCGCGTCATGGGCGCGGCCTTGCGCCATCGCGGCCCCGACGGCGACGGCCGGTACCGCTGCGGCGATGTCGGCATGGTGCAGACCCGGCTCGCCATCATCGACCTTGCGACCGGCGACCAGCCGCTCTACGAGCCGGGCGGGGCGGCGCTGATCGGCAATGGCGAAATATACAATTACCTCGAGCTGCGCGACGAGCTGCGCTGCGGCCGCCCGATCGCCTTTTCGACGCAATCGGATTGCGAGCTGCCGCTGCACCTCTATCGCCGCCACGGGCTCGATTTCACGGGCCATCTGCGCGGCATGTACGCCTTGGCGCTGCACGATCCGGGGACCGGGCGGCTGATCCTGGCGCGCGACCCGTTCGGCATCAAGCCGCTCTACTATGCCGAGACGCCGACCGCCTTCGCCTTCGCCTCCGAGCCCGGGGCGCTGATCGAGGCCGGGCTCGCGGCGCCGGCGCTGGCGCCCTCGGCGCGCAACGAGCTGGTGCAGATGCAGTTCACCACCGGCCGCGAGACGATCTTCGCCGGCGTCAACCGGGTATTGCCGGGCGAGACCGTGGTCGTGCGCCAGGGGCGGGTGGTCGAGCGCCGCCGCCGCGCCGCCCTGCCCGAGGGCGGCCCCCTGGTGGTGGACGAGGAGGAGGCGCTGGCCCGGCTCGACGCCGCGTTGATGGAGAGCGTGCGCATTCATCAGCGCTCCGATGTCCCGTTCGGCATGTTTTTGTCGGGCGGCATCGATTCGACGGCGGTGCTGGTGATGATGGCGCGGCTCGCCGAGCGGCCGGTCAAGGCGTTCACGATCGGCTTTGCCGACGGCGATGTCGCCGACGAGCGCGCCGCCGCGCGCGCCGCGGCGCGGACGGTCGGCGCCGAGCATGTCGAGATCGTTTTCGACGAGGCCGAGTTCTGGCGGTCGCTGCCGGAGATCGTCTCGGCGGTCGACGACCCGGCCGCCGATTATGCGATCCTGCCGACCTATGCGCTGGCGCGGGTGGCCCGCCAGGCCGGGCTCAAGGTGATCCTGTCGGGCGAAGGCGGCGACGAGCTGTTCGCCGGCTACGGCCGCTACCGCAGCGCGATGCGGCCGTGGTGGGCCGGCGGCCGCATGCCGCGCGCCCGCGGCGTGCTCGACGGCCTCGGCGTGCTGCGCGGCGAGATCGCCGGCTGGCGCGACGGCATCGCGGCGGCCGAGGCGCGCAACGGCGGCCACGGCCGCACGCCGCTGCAGGTGGCGCAGGCGGTCGACTGCGCCGACTGGCTGCCCAACGATCTGTTGATCAAGCTCGACCGCTGCCTGATGGCGCACGGGGCCGAGGGCCGCACGCCCTTTTTGGACACCGCGATGGCGGCCTTGGCCTTCTCCTTGCCGGACGAGCTGAAGATCAGGCGCGGGCTCGGCAAATGGCTGCTGCGGCGCTGGCTCGGCGATTGCCTCCCCGAGGCGCAGCCGCTCGCCCGCAAGCGCGGCTTCACGGTGCCGGTGGCGCGCTGGATCAGGCGCCGCGCCGGCGAGATCGGGCCGCTGGTCGCCCGCTCGCAGGGGGTGCGCGAGATCTGTCGGCCCGAGGCGGTCGAGGCCCTGTTCGCCACCCCCGGCAAGCGCGCCGGCCGCGCCGCCTGGAACCTGTTGTTCTACGCGCTCTGGCACCGCCGCCACATCGAGCGCGCCGAGCTGCCGCCCGACACCGTCGCGGCGCTGGCCGCGGACGGCTAACCACCGCATTGTGCGCCCTTGCATCTTCCGTCAGATTGCCGTACATGCATGTCTCGGGAGGGCGGCAGACGATGGCTGGCGATCAGGCTTTGGACTTACGCAAGGAGAGGCTCGAGGCCCGGGTTTCGCGCGAGCAGAAGGCGTTGTTCAAACGGGCGGCCGAGCTGCAAGGTCGCAGCCTGAGCGATTTCGTCATCGCCAGCGCGCACGATGCCGCGGTCCGGACCATCGAGGAGATGGAAATCGTCCGGCTGGGCGCCGCCGACAGCCGCGCCTTTGCCGAGGCGCTGATCAATCCGCGCGAGCCACCGGCCGCGCTTCGCGCCGCAGCGCAACGATACCGGAGCACGGTTGGCCGTTAGGTGGCGGTCGCGCCTGAAGAATGCCGGGTTGCGCTCCTGGCCGAGCACCACGACCGGGCCGGCTTCGAATGCGGGGTCGAGGCGCTCGACCGGTATCTGAAAACTCAGGCCGGGCAGGACGGCCGCAGGCGGATTGCAACCTCTTTTGTTCTAACCGGGGAAAGCGAGCCTGAGCGGATCGTCGGCTATTACACGCTCTCGGCTCTCGGCATCGCCTTGGCGGAGCTTCCGGTGTCGATCTCGAAGCGCCTCCCGCGCTACCCAATCGTCCCCGCCACATTGATGGGACGGCTGGCGATCGACCATCGCTTTCAGGGCGGAGGTCTCGGCCAGCTGCTGCTGTTCGACGCGCTGGCGCGGGCGCTGCGCAACGAAATCGCCACCTTCGCATTCGTCGTCGATCCAACGGACGAGGCGGCGGCGCGGTTTTATGCGCGATACCGATTTCAGCCTTTGACGGCCGACAGCGGGCGTATGTTTCTGCCGATGGCTGAGGTCGCTGCGCTCTTTGCCTAGTTGTGGTTGGAAGGGGATTGGGATGCCGGACGACGTCAACGCCTTCGTCCCCGGCCCCCGCGCCCATATCGAGGGCCGGGCCGGCGGGCCGCTGTCGGGGCTGACCTTCGCCGCGAAGGATCTGTTCGATGTCGCCGGATATCCGACGGGCGGCGGCAACCCGGACTGGGCGCGCGCGAACCCGACGCCGACCCGGCACGCCTGGGCGGTGGCTCAGCGCCTGCTCGACGCCGGCGCCACCTTGATCGGCAAGACCATCACCGACGAGGTCTCGCTCGGCATCGTCGGCGAGAACGCGTTCTACGGCACGCCCGTCAACGTCAGGGCGCCGGGGCGGGTGCCGGGCGGCTCGTCCTCGGGCTCGGCCGCGGCGGTCGCCGCCGGGCTCTGCGATGCGGCGCTCGGCACCGACACCGGCGGCTCGGTGCGGGTCCCGGCGAGCTTTTGCGGGCTCTACGGCATCCGCCCGACGCATGGCCGCATCGATACGACCGGGATGATGGCGCAGGCGCCCTCTTCCGACACGACCGGCTGGCTCGCCCGCGACGCCGCTGCCTTCGCCAAGGTCTCGGCGGTGATGCTCGGCGAAGCGATCCCGATGGAATTGCCGAGCCGGCTGGTGGTCGCGGTCGACGGCTTCGCCTTCGCCGACCCCGAGACGGCGGCGGCGCTGCGGCCGATGGTCGAGCGGCTGCGGGCGCTGGTCGGCGACAGCCGCGACGAGGTCATGGCCCCCGCCGGCCTCGTGCAATGGGCGCGGGCGCAGCGCACCTTGCAGCCGGCCGAGGCGTGGCTGACCTTCAAGGACTGGATCGAGCGCGACAACCCGCGCTTTGCGTACAGCGTCGCGCGCAACCTCTTCACCGGCTCGCAGATCCCGCAGAGCGAGCAGCAATGGGCCAATCTGGCGCGGCAGGAGGCGCGCGGCCGGATGCGCCATCTGCTGCCGCCCGGCACGATCCTGTGCCTGCCGACGACGCCGTTCCCGGCCCCCAGGCGCGGCGAGCCGCTCGCGGCGGCAAGCCTGCAGCGCGACCGCATCCTGTGCCTGTGCGCTCATGGCGGGCTGACCGGCGCGCCGCAGGTCAGCATCCCCGGGGCCGTGGTCGACGGCCTGCCGGTCGGCCTGTCGATCGTCGGCGCGCCCGGCGCCGACGCGGCCCTGGTCGCGGTGGCCGCCGCTCTCAAGATTGCGTGATCGGCGGTGGCGCGCGGTCGAATCCGGTTGCGTCGCGGCGCAAAAACGGGGGAGCGTTGAGCCGGGATGCCCGGTCCCGCGGCTCCCGAGGGGGACGACACACAAGGAGGCTCAAAATGAGGTACGTCTCACCGGCGTTGCTTCTGATCGCAGCGGCGATGCTGCCGGCGACGGCCGTCCACGCCACGCCGATCACATTCGCGGCCGACCTCACCGGCGCGGCCGAGATCCCTCCGACCGGCTCGCCAGGAACGGGCCACACGACGGTCGTCATCGATCCGGCTCTCCACACGCTGCACGTAGACGTAACGTTCTCGGGCCTGCTGGGGCCGACAACGGCGTCGCACATCCATTGCTGCGTGGCGGCCGCGCTGCCGGGGAATTTCATCGTCGCGACGACGACGCCGACATTCCCCGGCTTCCCGCTGGGGGTGACCTCGGGGACCTACGACCACACCTTGGACCTGACGCAGGCCACGAGCTACAACCCGGTGTTTCTCGCCGATGAGGGCGGCGACGTGGCCCAGGCCGAAGCCGCGCTCGAGGCGGCGATCGAGGCCGGAACGGCTTATCTCAACATTCACACAGCGCTGCCCTCGGGCTTCCCGAGCGGCGAGATCAGGGGCATCCTGGTGGCGACGCCGGAGCCGGCGAGCCTCGTCCTGCTCGGCGCGGCGCTCTTCGGCTTCGGCCTGACGCGGCGGCGCTATCGCTCCGGCCAGGCGGCAATGTCGAGCCAGGTGCTCTGATAGGTGGCGCCGTCGCCGATATCGGTGTAGCGGTCGGCGCAGAGCATGTTGACCGTGCCTGAGAGCGTCTCGCCGTCGGGACGCTGGCCGGGGACCAGGACCACCCCCGGCCGCACCTCGTCGCTGACCTTGAGGACCAGACCGACCGCGCCGCGGTCGTTGTAGAGGCGCACCCGATCGCCGTCCGCGAGGCCGCGGGCGGCGGCGTCGTGCGGATGCAGGATGCAGCAGGGCGGCCCCTCGCGCCGGCGCAGGAATTCGACGCCCGAATAGGCGGTGTGGCTCTGAAAGTAGCCGGGCGCCGTCAGCAGCCGCAACGGCCAGCGCGCCGCCTGCCGCTCCTCCTCGGGATCGGGCTCCCAGTCCGGCATCGGCGGCAGCCCCTGGGCCGCCAGCTCCTCGGAATAGAATTCGAGCCGGCCCGAGGGCGTGCGGAACTCCTGCCCGCCCTGGGGCGCGATCTTGATCGGGCCGGCGGCGCGGACCTGCTCGGGATCGAGCCCGGCGGCGGTTCCGCGCGCCCCGCGCAGCATCAGGGCGGCGATTTCGCCGGGGGCCATCCGGAACACCGGATCGTCGAGCCCCATGCGTGCGGCCAATTCCTGCGCCAGGCGGAAGTTCGGCCAGGCCTCGCCCTGCGGGGCCACCGCGGCCGGCGCGTGCTGCATGTAGTAGGCGCCGTAGGCGCGGTAGAGATCCTCGGTTTCGAGATATGTGGCCGCCGGCAGGACGATGTCGGCCCAGCGCGCCGTCACCGACAGGAACGGGTCGTGGACCACGGTGAAGAGATCGTCGCGGGCGAGGCCGCGGCGAACCTTGCCGGCGTCGGGGCAGGTCACCGCCGGGTTGTTGGCGGCGATGAAGAGGGCGCGGATCGGCGGGTCGGCCATCTCCAGCAACGCCTCGCCGAGGCGCAGATGGTTGACGGCTCGGGTCTCGGCCGGCCCCGAGGGCTTGCGCACGGCGTCGTAATCGAGCTCGCAGGAGGCCGCCGTCATCAACAGCGCGCCGCCGCCCTCGCGGCCGTAGGCGCCGGTGACGCCGGGCAAGAGCGCCACCGCGCGCAACGCCTGACCGCCCCGCGCCAGCCGGGTCATGCCCTCGCCCAAGCGGATGAAGGAGGCCCTGGCGTCGCCGTAGAGCGCGGCGAAGCGCTCGATGTCGGCGACCGCGAGGCCGGTGATCTCGGCGGCGCGCGCGGGCGCGAAACGCGGCAATACCTCGCGCTCGACCCGCTCGAAGCCGAGCGTATGCCGGGCGATGTAGGCGCGGTCGCAGCGCCCGTCGCGCGCCAGGATATGCATGACCCCCAGCGCCAGCGCCGCGTCGGTCCCGATCCGGATCGGCAGGTGCCAATCGGCCTGGCGCGCGGTCCGGCTGCGGCGCGGGTCGATCACGACGAGCCGAACGCCGCGCCGGCGCGCGGCCTCGACCTTCGCCCAGAAATGCACATTGGTGGCGACCAGGTCGGCGCCCCAGGAGACGATCAGGTCCGAGTGTGCGACCGCCTCCGGGTCCGCCCCGCCGACCGGGCCGACGGTCATGTCCCAGGCGGCCTCGCAGCAGGTGTCGCAAACCGTGCCGGCGCGCAGCCGGCTCGCCCCCAGCGCATGAAAGAGGCCGTTGACGAGGCCGCGGTTGATCTGCCCCTGATGCGCGCTGTAGGCGTAGCCGAGAAGCGCCAGCGGCCCCGACTCGGCGATGACGGCGCGCCAGCGCGAGACGATCTCGTCGAGCGCGTCGTCCCAGCCGATCGGCGCGAATTTGCCTTCGCCCTTGGCGCCGATCCGCCGCAGCGGCGTCGCCAGCCGTTCGGGCGAATGAACGAGCCCGGCGTCGCGGCTGACCTTGGCGCAGACGAAGCCCGGCGGTGAAGGGCTGGTCCGGATCGCCGTCGATGCGCACCACCCGGCCGTCCTCGACCCGCGCCAAGAGCGAGCACATGTCGGGGCAATCATGCGCGCAAACCACCCGGATCGTCGCCACCGTCCCCTCCCCGTCCCGACCGCCGACCGGCAGGCCTTCAGGTATCGCGGCCGCCGTTGGCATAGCGTTTCGGCAGCATTGCGTGGATGCCCTTGTTGCCGTCGACGAGCTGGGTCACGCGCAGGTCGACGGCGAGGCTGCAGAACATGTAGGCGTCGTCGGCCGGCAGGCCGAGGCGCTCGCCGACCAGCACGATCATCTGGCGCAGCGCGGTCTTGGCGGCGTCGTCGAGGTCCTCGTTGAAGCCCATCGTGATGTGGTGCGAGGGGGTCTCGACGCGCGGCAGGTCGAAATGCAGATCCTTGCGCAGCACCAGACGGAAGGTTCCGGTCAGCGCGGTTTCGAGCGCGGTCACGCAAACCTCGCCGTCGCCCTGCACGCCGTGCCCGTCGCCGGCCGAGAACAATGCCCCGGCGGCCCACACCGGCAGGTAGAGCGTCGCGCCGGCCACCAGCTCCTTCAAATCCATGTTGCCGCCGAACTCGCGCGGCACGATCGAGGTGACGGCGCCGTAGACTGGCGGCGGCGCCACCCCCATGACCCCAAAGAACGGCGCCAGCTCGATCTCGGCCCCCCACGGCAGGGTGGCCATGCCGCGCTGGCGATCGATCGCGGTGTGCCAGGTTTTGCGGATCGGGAAATCCTCGGGCAAGGTCCCGGAGAGCGGCCGAATCCGGGTGTAGCCCCAGTTCTGCCGCGGATCGACCGACAGGATCTGGATTTCGAGCACATCGCCGGGCTCGGCCCCCTCGACCGCGATCGGCCCGGTCAGGATATGCGCGCCGAGCCGCGGCTCCATCGCCTGATGGATCGCCAGATGCTCGGCGAGAATGTCGAAGCGGCCGGCCTGCGGCAGGATGTCGGGTCCGCCCGAGACGCTGTCGATGGTCACCGTGTCGCCGGACGCGGCGGTCAGCACCGGAGCGAGCCCGGCGTCGAAGAACCCCCAGTGGCAGGTCTCGGGGCTCGCCCGCAAGACGTGGTGCTGCGACATCGGCCATCTCCCTATGACATGCTTCAGGGCGATCTTACGACCGGGCGGCCTTGCCGTACAGGCGAGCCGCGTCCCTTCGCGCGCAGGCGGCTCGCGGCGATCTCCTGCGGGCTCGGCGCGGACCGGCTGAAACGGCGGCGATGGCGGTGATCGGCGCGGCGCTGCTGCTGGCGCTCTTCGAGCAGCTGCGGGCGGCTACAGATCCGCCTGGGTCTCCTGGCCCGGGAACAGGGTGACCTTGCTCCACCCCGACCAGTCGCCGCGGGTCGGGTTGTTCGGGTTGCGGTCGTGGCGCCAGCAGATGCTCTCGGCGTTCGGCGCCTCGATCTTCTGGGTGCGGTTCTTGACCATGACGAACTGCTCGGTCGAGACATAGCCCGAGCCGCGGTTGTCGCAATCGGTGCTCCGGGTGATCACCGCCTCGACATTGACCCGGTCCCAGTAGGGGTTGTTCAGGACCAGGGTCGCCGATTTGTCGGAGCCCGAGGAGCAGGCGGCCGCGCACAGCGCCGCGGACAGCACCACCGGAAATCGCATCGCCCCTCCCGCCCTCGACACCGCAGCAGATAAGGCGCGGGGCCGCCGCCATGCAAGGGGATTTGCCGCAGCCGGCGGCGCAGCGGCTTTGTCGGATCGGCGGGAATAAATCCGCGGCCGATCCGATCTGCGCTGCTGCCGGCCCTGCAAGGGGCGTCAAAGCGAGGCGCCCGGATGCTGCGCGCCGATGGCGATCCCGAGATTCGGGTCTTCGACCCGGCGATCCGGCTGCTGCACTGGCTGACCGTGCTGCTGGCGGCCGCGCGTGAAGCCGCAGCGGCGGACGCCGGGCCGAGGCGCCGGGGCCGGGAATAAACCCTCGCGGCGGCCGGTCTGGATCGGCGCTGCACAAGACGCCACAGAGGAGATGAAGATGGCCGATCGTGACGAGAAGAACGCGCCGGGCCGCGGGCAGATCACCCGCCGCGGCCTGTTGCAGTGCATGGGCTGGGCCGGGACCGGGGTCGTCTGGAGCCTGAGCGGCGGGGCGCCGCGCACATTGGGGCTGATCGGCTCGGCCGCGGCCGCCGAAGCAAAGCCGGGCGAGCTGACCTTTGTCCAGATCAGCGACAGCCATATCGGCTTCCACCTGCCGCCGAACCCCGACCCGCAGGCAACACTCGGCGAGGCGATCGCCAAGATCAAGGCGATGCCGACGCAGCCCGCCTTCCTCATCCACACCGGCGACATCAGCCACACCTCGAAGGAGGAGCAGTGGGACGCCGCCGACCAGGTGATCAAGGGGGCCGGCAAGCAGGTGTTCTATATTCCGGGCGAGCACGACGTGGCCGACGCCGACAACGGCAAGGCCTATCTCGCCCGCTACGGCAAGGGTTCGCAGGGCAAGGGCTGGTACAGCTTCGACATGGCGGGCGTGCATTTCGTCGCGCTGATCAACGTCTTCAACTTCCAGCCCGGCTTCAAATCGGCCGGCCTCGCCACCCTCGGCGAGGATCAGCTCGAATGGCTGGAGAAGGATGTCGCTCATCTCTCGGCAAGCACGCCGATCGTCGTCATGGCCCATCTGCCGATGTGGACGATCTACGAGCAGTGGGGCTGGGGCACCGAGGACGCCGGCCGCGCGCTCGGCTATCTGAAGCGTTTCGGCTCGGTCACCGTGTTGAACGGCCACATCCACCAGATCATCCAGAAGGTCGAGGGCAACATCACCTTTCACACCGCCGCCTCGACCGCCTTCCCGCAGCCGGCCCCGGGCAGCGCCCCCGCGCCCGGCCCGATCAAGGATGTGCCGGCGGGCGAGCTGCGCAAGCACCTCGGCATCCGGACGGTCGATTACGTCCCAAGCAAGGGCGCCCCGGCGCTGATCGACAGCCCGCTCGCCGCCTGAGGAGCGCCGCCATGCGCATCGCAGCAACAGGGCTCCTCGGCGCGGCCGGGGCGCTCGCCCTTTTCGCCGCCGGCGTCGCCGGCGGGGCCGAGGTCAAGCTCGCGGCCAGCCCGGCCACGGTCGAGATCGACAACCACGCCTTCGCCCCGGCGACCCTGACCGTCGCCGCCGGGACCACGGTGACCTGGAAGAACGACGACGACGACTCGCACAATGTGCACGCGACCGACAAGGGTTTCGCCTCGGGCGCGCTCGACACCGACGACAGCTACTCCCACACCTTCGCCCAGCCGGGCGAGTACGAATATTACTGCACATTGCACTCGTACATGGTCGGCAAGATCATCGTCACGCCGGCCGGCAAATCATCGTGAGACGAAGCGAGACGAGCCATGTGGCGTCACCCTGCCGCCTTCTCCGTGGGAAAGCGCGAGGTGATCGCCGCGTGGCTCGTCTGCCTCGCCGTGGCCGCGGCCTGCCTCGGCCTGCCGGCGGCCGCGGCGATGCTTTGAGACTTGCTGGCCGCGCCGAGGTCGAGGCGGTAGGATCGGGCGGCGGCCGGCTCCGGCCGTCTCACCACGGCGCAGGAGGGGGCGATGCGGGCGGTGCTGCTGACGGGCCATGGCGGCCCCGAGATGCTGCGGCTGGGCGAGGCGCCGGACCCCGTGGCCGGGCCGGGCGAGGTCGTGGTCGACATCCACGCGGCCAGCGTCAACGCCGCCGACTACAAGGTGCGCCTCGGCGGCGGCGGCTACCGCGACCTGCCGCTGCCGCACATCCTCGGCCGCGATTTCTCCGGCGTGGTCGCCGCGGCCGGTCCTGGGGTCGCCGATTTGAAGGTCGGCGATGCGGTGTTCGGGGTGACCGATCAGGGGATCGAAGGCTGCTACGCCGAAAAGCTCGCGATCAAGGCCGCGATCATCGCCAAAAAGCCGGACCGGCTCGGCCATGCCGAGGCGGCGGCGATGGGGCTGACCAGCCTGACCGCGCTGTGGGCGGTCGAGGACACGGCCAAGCTCAAAGCCGGCGAAACCATCCTGATCCAGGGCGGCGCCGGCGGCGTCGCCGGCTTCGCGATCCAGCTCGCCAAGCACCTGGGCGCGACCGTGGTCACCACCGCCAGCGCCCGCAACCACGATTATGTCAAGAGCCTCGGGGCCGACCGCGCGATCGACTACAACGCGCAGGATTTTGCCGAGGCGGCCGGGGAGTGCGACGTGGTCTTCGACACCGTCGGCGGCGAGGTGCAGGTGCGCTCCTACGCGGTGCTGAAGCCGGGCGGCCGGCTCGTCTGGATCGCCGCGGCTCCGGCCGGGTTTCAGCCGGGCCGCAAGGACGTTGCGACGATGCGCCCGAACGTCGCCCGCGACCGCGCCCATCTCGAGCGGATGCTGGCCCTCTGGGAGCGGGACGCGGTCTGGCCGCCCAACATCATCCGCTATAAGCTCGCCGACGCGGCCGAGGCGCACCGGGTCAGCGAGGCGCGCCATCTGCAAGGCAAGCTGGTGCTCGAGATCCGCTGAACCCCGCGTGAAGGAGATAGACATGGCAGGCAACGGGCAAAAGATCATCGACCTCGACAAGAAGCGCATGGACGCGATGGCGCAGAAGGACCTCGCGACCCTGAAGGCGGTGATCGCCGACGATCTGATCTACACCCACTCCTCGGCCCGGCTCGACACCAAGGCGAGCCTGATCGGGAACATGGAGTCGGGCTCGACGGTCTACACCGCGGTCGTCCCTTCGGACGTCAAGGCGCAGGATCTCGGCGACACGGTGGTGTTGACCGGCTCGGCGCGGATCAGCGTCATGGCCAACGGCCGCCCCAACAGCTTCGGCGTCCGCTTCACCGACGTCTACGCCAACCGCGGCGGCCAGTGGCAGATGGTGGCCTGGCAATCGACCCGCCTGCCGGAGTAGAAATCAGGCGCAATATCCGAAAGTGCCGAGCGTCGGAGAATTGGGTCCCGGCTTCCGCCGGGACAGCGACGGCGGAAACCTGTCGGTTTCCATCTCGCCCTAAATTCCTTCACACGCTCTTTCGCGGGGGTGACGGGGCGCACGGAATTTGCTGGTCTACCTAAATGCGCCGGAGCACAGGGTCGAGCCCCGAGGGACGGCGTCTCTCAGCTCTGCTCACGGGTTTCCTTGAAGCGCAGCGCCGGCCATTCCTCGATCGTGGTGCGCAGATCCCAGGCGTTGCGGGCGAGGAAGACCGGGACGCCGTCATGGTCCTCGGCGCTGGCCGAGGGATTGCGGGTCTGGAACCGCTTGAGATCGGCCGGGTCGTCGGCTTCGAGCCAGCGCGCGGCCGTGCAGGGCGCGCCGTCGAGGCGGGTGGCGAGGCCGTATTCGGCTTCGAGCCGCGCCGTCAGCACGTCGAGCTGCAAGGCGCCGACGACGCCGACGATCCAGTCGCCGCCCGACATCGGCTTGAAGACGCGGGTCACCCCCTCCTCGGCCAATTGCCCGAGCGCGTGGCGCAGATGCTTTGATTTCATCGGGTCGTCGAGCTTGACCCGGCGCAGGATCTCGGGCGCGAAGCTCGGGATGCCGGCGATGCGGATCGCCTCGCCCTCGGTCAGGGTGTCGCCGATCCGCAGGCTCCCGTGGTTGGGGATGCCGATGATGTCGCCGGGCCAGGCTTCCTCGGCGAGGTTGCGCTCGCGGGCGAGGAAAAACACCGGGGCCTGCACCGACACCGACCGCCCGGTGCGGACGTTCCGCAGCTTCATGCCGCGCTGAAAGCGGCCCGACGCAATCCGCACAAAGGCGACGCGGTCGCGGTGCTGCGGATCGACATTGGCCTGCACCTTGAAGACAAAGCCGGCGACCGCGGGCTCCTCGGGAGAAATCGGCCGCGGCCCATTGGTCCCCTGGGCCGGCTGCGGGCGCGGCGCCGGGGCCAGCGCGGCCACCCCTTGCAGCAATTCGCGCACGCCGAAATTGTTGAGCGCGCTGCCGAAGAACACCGGGGTCAGATGGCCCTCGAGATAGGCTTGCGCGGCGAATGGCGGGCAGAGGCCGCGCGCCATCTCGACCTCCTCGCGCAATTTGGCAAGTGCGGCTTGCGGCAGGCGGCGGGCGAGCTCGGGGTCGTCGAGGCCGCGGCAGCGCACCGGCTCGACCACATGGTCATGGGCGCCGCGCTCGAACGACAGCAGCGCATCGCCGAACAGATCATAGGCGCCGAGAAAGTCGCGGCCCATGCCGATCGGCCACGAGGCCGGGGTCGCATCGAGCGCCAACGACTGCTCGATCTCGTCCAACAGGTCGAACGGGTCGCGCGCCTCGCGGTCGAGCTTGTTGACAAAGGTGATGATCGGCACGTCGCGCAGCCGGCAGACCTCGAACAATTTGCGGGTCTGCTCCTCGATGCCGCGGGCGGCGTCGAGCACCATGACCGCACTGTCGACCGCGGTCAGCGTCCTATAGGTGTCCTCGCTGAAATCCTGGTGGCCCGGCGTGTCCAACAGGTTGAAGGCGAGCCCCGCATGCTCAAAGCTCATCACCGCCGAGGAGACCGAGATGCCGCGCTCGCGCTCGATCGCCATCCAGTCCGAGCGCGCCCGCCGCCGGTCGCCGCGCGCCTTCACTTCGCCCGCGAGCTGGATCGCGCCGCCGAACAGCAGCAATTTCTCGGTCAGGGTGGTCTTGCCGGCGTCCGGATGCGAGATGATCGCAAAGGTGCGCCGGCGCGCGATCTCGTCGGGAAGGGTGGTCATCAATCCGCTTCAGCTGTTGCCGGGGGTTCGGCCTCTTCCGGCCAGCGCACCCCCCGCCCACACGAGCGGTGGATATGATGGCCGCGCCGTGTTTTGACAACAGCCGCCGATCGGCCGGCCGCGGCGCCGTCCCTCCTCACGATGCTTGCCGCGTGTGGTCATCCAAGAAGAAGGTGGAAGAGAAGCAAAACAATTCACCGTCGCCGGGCAGGCGGCAACGGGGCTGTCTCGACGAGCCTGCCCCGGCGAAAACGGGAACGCGCCGCGCCGATCCAAGCAAACGCGAGCTCCTTCACGGCCCCTCGGAAGCGGGCTGCGGCGGCGATCGGGGATCGGCCGCGCATCGTTGCGAGAGAGCCCGTGCGGCGGGCGGCCCGAAGGCTGTCGCCGGCGCGGCAAAGATCACTTGCGTCGAACCGCGCCGCCGATTACGTAGGACGGGTCGACCCGTTTGGGTTCGGCTTGCCGGCCCCGCGTTCCGCTGCGATCGCTACCGTCTCCCGAGCCAATCGATGTCCGATGCGCCGCGCATTCGCGCGGCGGCCTACCCGCTACTTGGAGTCACTGCTGATGGCGACCGGCACGGTCAAATGGTTCAATGCGCAAAAGGGTTATGGATTCATCCAGCCCGAAAACGGCGGCGCCGATGTGTTCGTTCACATCTCCGCCGTCGAGCGCGCCGGCATGGATAATCTGCGCGAAGGTCAAAAGCTCAACTTCGAGCTCGAGCAAGGCCAGCGCGGCCGGGTGTCCGCGGTCAACCTTCACCCCGTGTGAGGGCGGATCGAAGGATCGTGCGGGGGCGCCTCGGCGCCCCCGTCCTCTTGCCCGGGAGAGTTCTTTGGCCAAGGAAGACCTGATCGAATTCGACGGCACCGTCCTCGAGCTGCTGCCCGACGCCCGCTTTCGCGTGAAGCTCGACAACGGGCATGAAACGCTCGCCTATTCCTCCGGGCGAATGAAGAAGAACCGAATTCGCATCCTGGCCGGCGACCGCGTCACCGTCGAGATGACGCCCTACGACCTGACCAAGGGCCGGATCAATTTCCGCCACAAGGACGAACGCGCGGCCCCGCCAATGTCGCCGCGACCGCAATTCCGTCGGCGCTGACCGGATTTCTGCGTTGCCCCGCGAGCATGCCTCGGGGTCGAAAAATGATTTGACATCGGTTCGGCCGCGCCCAATTTAAGGCGCAGACTGCAACGCCATAAGCTTTATAAGAAGGCTACAACTTCTCAATGGGTTTTTCCGAACTTGATCTTTCGCCTGAAGTTCTTCAGGCGGTTTCCGACGCCGGCTACACCATCCCGACCCCGATCCAGGAACAGGCGATCCCGTTCGTCCAGCGCGGCCGGGATGTGCTCGGCTGCGCCCAGACCGGCACCGGCAAGACGGCGAGCTTTGTCCTGCCGATGATCGACATGCTGACGGCCGGGCGGGCGCGGGCGCGAATGCCGCGCTCGCTGATCCTCGAGCCGACCCGCGAGCTGGCGACCCAGGTCGCCGCCTCGTTCGAGCTCTACGGCAAATACCACCGGCTGACCACGGCGCTGTTGATCGGCGGCGAAAGCTTTGTCGATCAGGAGCGAAAGCTCGACCGCGGCGTCGACGTGCTGATCGCCACGCCGGGGCGGCTGCTCGATTTGCACGGCCGCGGCAAGATCCTGTTGTCCGACACCCATGTGCTGGTCATCGACGAGGCCGACCGGATGCTCGACATGGGCTTCATCCCCGATGTCGAGCGGATTGTCGGCCTGCTGCCGAAGACCCGGCAGACCCTGTTCTTCTCGGCGACGATGCCGACCGAGATCCGGCGGCTCGCCGACGCCTTCCTCGACGATCCGGAGGAGATTTCGGTGGCCCCGCCGGCCTCGCCCGCGGCGACCGTCGCGCAATCGCTGATCGTGGTTCAGCCCGAGGACAAGCGCGAGGCGCTGCGCCGGCTGATCCGCTCCGAGGACGTCAAGAACGCGCTCATTTTCTGCAACCGCAAGCGCGACGTCGACATCCTCTATAAATCGCTGCGGCAGCACGGCTTCGACGCCGCCGCGCTGCACGGCGACATGCCGCAGCCGAAGCGCACCGAGACCCTGGAGCGCTTCAAGAACGACGAAATCCGGCTCCTGGTCGCCAGCGACGTCGCCGCCCGCGGGCTCGACATCAAGGGGATGAGCCACGTCTTTTGCTTCGACGTGCCGATCCACGCCGAGGATTACGTCCACCGCATCGGCCGCACCGGCCGCGCCGGGCTCACCGGCCGCTCGTTGATGCTGGCCGCCCCCGAGGACGGCAAGGCGGTCGCCGCCATCGTCAAGCTGATCGGCAAGGAGATCCCGCCGGTGCTGATCGACGGCATCGCCGCGGCCGAGCTCGAATATGAGGAGCGCCGCCGACGCGGCGCGCGCCGGGCCGCGCCGGCCGAGCGCCGCCCGCGCGCGGAGCGGCCCGCCCAACGCCCGCGCGACCCCGCCCAACGCCTGCGCGACCCCGACAAGGCCGCCCGTCCGGGGCCGAGCGAGGAGCGCCGCAAGCCGCCGCGCGAGGCCGCCGACGGTTCCCGGCCGAACGGCCGCGGCGCCACCATAACGCCGTTCCCGCGCAAGCCGCGCCCGCCGCAGCGCGAGCCGGCCGACGACCGGCCGGTCGTCGGCTTTGGCGATGACCTGCCGGCCTTCCTCGCCCGCCCGCCGCGCGCCGCCGCCCGGCCTTGAGCCGAGCCCGATCGACCGACCCGAGATGAGACGCAAACCCCGATGGATTGCCGTCACCCGCGCGAAAGCGGGGGTCCAGGGCAACGGCTCCGGCCCTCGGGGCCTCGGATTCCGACTTTCGCGGGAAGAACGAATGTGCTGAGCACGGCCCGATGAAGACGATTTTCGTCATGGTCAAGTGCGAGCTCGGCCGCGCCTACGCGGTCGCCGACGAAGCCGTCCTCAGCCTCGACCAGGTGTCGGAGGTCTATTCGACCTCCGGGCAATACGATCTCCTGATGAAGGTCTATCTGCCCGATACGGCCGATATCGGCCACTTTGTCACCGAGCGTCTGCAGACCTTGCCGGGCGTCAAGGACACCTTCACGATCATCGCCTTCAAGGCGTTCTCCGAGGACGCGTCGAGCTGATCGGGGCGGAGGGGGCGATGGCGACGGACGAGACGGGCTGGGTGCGCGCCGCCGGCCGCGGCGAGCTGGCCGATGGCGAGGTCATCGGGGTCGAGATCGCCGGCCGCTCGATCGCGATCTACGAGTGCGACGGCGCCCTCTACGCCACCGACAACATCTGCACCCACGCCTTTGCGCGCCTGTCGGACGGCTGGCTCGACGGCCATGCGATCGAATGCCCGCTGCACGCCGCGCGCTTCGACATCCGCACCGGCGAAGTGCTCGACCCGCCGGCCAGCGTCGATTTGAAGACCTACCCCGTCCGCGTCGTCGACGGCGCGATCGAGGTCAGGCTCGACTGACGCCGCGCGCCGCGGCGCTCAGGCGAAGCTGGCGAACAGCTGCCGCAGGCCGCTCAGGATCCCCGGCCGCTCCCGGCAATCGCGCAAGGCCGCCAGATAGGTCGCGGCCCAGCGGTCGATGTCGTGCTCGACCAGGTGCGCGAACATCCGCGCCTGGCGCGCCCGTCTTTCTTCGAGCGGCATTTCGAGCGCGGTCTTGATCGCCTCGGCCATCGCCTCGGTCTCGTGCGGGTTGACCAGGAGCGCGCCGTCAAGCTCCGCCGCCGCCCCGGCGAATTGCGACAGCACCAGCACCCCCGGGTCCTCCAGCTCCTGTGCGGCGACATACTCCTTGGCGACGAGGTTCATGCCGTCGCGCAACGGGGTGACGAGGCCGACCCGGGCCGAGCGGTAGAGCCCCGCCAGCACCGCGCGCGAGAACGAGCGGTTGACGTAGCGGATCGGCGTCCAGGCCGGTTGGCCGTAGCGGCCGTTGATCTGGCCGACGAGGCCGTTCACCGCCTGCTCCATCTCGGCGTATTCCGGCACCCCGGAACGGCTCTTCGGCGTCACCTGCAGGAACGTCACGTTGCCGCGCCACTCGGGGTATTTTTCGAGAAACTGGCCGAAGGCCTGGATGCGGTGCGTGATCCCCTTGGAATAATCGAGGCGATCGACCCCGAGGATCAGATGCCGGCCGGCGAGGCTGTCGTGCAGCTCCAGGGTGAGCACCGATCGCGCGGCGTTGCGCGCGGCCCGCGCGTAGACGCGGGTGGCGATCGAAACCGGGAAGGCGCGGACCTGCACCCGGTGCGCGTCGAATTCGAAGATCCCCTCGCCGCGCCTCGCCTCGCCGCCCTGAGCCGTGAAGTAGCGCCCGAGATTGTCGGCGTCCTGCTCGGTCTGCACCCCGACGAGATCGTAGTAGCTCAGCGCGCCCAGCGTCTCGGCGTGCTGCGGCAGCACCAGCAGCAGATCGGGCGGCGGACACGGGATGTGCAGGAAAAAACCGATCGGATTGTCGTATCCCCGGGCCCGCAGCTCCTTGGCCAAGGTCAGCAGGTGGTAGTCGTGGACCCAGAGGGTGTCGTCCGGCTGGATAAATCGGGCGAGCGCGTCGGCAAAGCGCGCGTTGACCCGCAGATAGCCGCCCAAGTCGACCGCAGTGAATTCCGCGAGGTCGGTGCGATAATGAAAGATCGGCCACAGCACCCGGTTGGCGAAGCCGTTGTAGTATTCCTGATGGTCGCTCGCCGACAAATCGACGGTGATGAAGGTGCGCCGCCGCCGCTCGACCACGCTGGGCGCCAGCGGCGCCTCCTCCTCCTCGCTGATCCTGCCGCTCCAGCCGAACCAGATCCCTTCGCGGCGCTTCAACGCGGCGTTGACGGCGACCGCCAGGCCCCCCGCCTGGCGCGGCCCCTCCGGGTCGGGAACAGCGACCCGGTTCGACACGATGATCAGACGCGGCACCAGACATCCTCCCATCCGATCGAGAGGCGCATGGCCGAGTTGATGATCGCCGCCATCGAGTAGGTCTGTGGAATATTGCCCCACAGCTCTCCGGTCGTGGGGTGGATGTCCTCGGAAAACAGCCCGAAGGCGTTCCTTCGCTTCAGCAGATCGACCAGCAGCTCGCGCGCCTCGTCCTTGCGCCCGATCGCTGCGAGCGCGTCTATGTACCAAAAGTTGCAGACCAGAAACGCCGTCTCGGGGGCGCCGAAATCGTCCTCGCCGGTGTAGCGCATGATTTTGCCGTTGCGCTGCAGCTCGCGCCCGATCGCCTCGCAGGTGGCGACGAAGCGCGGGTCCTGGGCGGCGATCAGCCCCAGCTCGTCGAGAAACAGCACGCTCGCGTCGAGCGCGTCGTCGTCGAGGGCGCCGGTGATCGCGCGCCGGGCGGGGTTCCAGGCGCGGCCGAGGATCTCCTGGCGCAGCGTGTCGGCGTGCCCGCGCCAGAAGCCCGCCCGGCCGGTGATCCCGAGATGGGCCGCGATCTTCGCCAGACGATCGCAGGCCGCCCAGCACAGCGCCGCCGAATAGGTGTGCACCCGCTTGCGGCCGCGGTATTCCCAGATCCCGGCGTCGGGCGTCAGCGCCAGCCTGCGGGCGTGCTCGCCCAAGGGCTCCAGCCGCCGGAACAGCGCCGCGTCGCCCATCCGCGGCAGACGGTTGTCGATAAACATCTGCGAGGCCGCGAGGATGACGCTGCCATAGGCGTCGTGCTGATCCTGCTCGGCGGCCGCGTTGCCGATCCGCACCGGGCCCTGGCCGAGAAACCCGGCGAGGTCGGGGGCGATCCTCTCGTCCAGATCCTCGCCCGGCACGATCGAGTGAACCGGCTTCAGCGGCGCCCCCAGATCGGCCGCGATCGTCGTGATGTAGTCGATGTAGGATTCCATCGTGTCGGTGTCGCCGAGGCGATTGAGCGTCAGCACCACGAAGTAGGAGTCGCGCAGCCAGCAGTAGCGGTAGTCCCAGTTCCGCCCGCTGCCGGCCGCCTCGGGGATCGAGGTCGTGTGCGCCGCGACGATGCCGCCGGTTTCGTCGAAGCTGCACAGCTCGAGCGAGATCGCCGCCCGGATGACTTCGCTCTGCCATTCGAACGGGATCGCCAGCGAGCGCACCCAGCGCAGCCAGAAATCGTGCGTGTGCTCCTCGAATTCGCGGGCGGTGGCGTCGACCGCGCTCTCGATCGGATCGTCCGGGCCGAGGATCAGCGCCAGCGGGCGGGTCAAGGTGAATGTCGTCTCCCCGGCGATGTACGAGAGCGGCGCGTCGGTCGTCAGCCGCAGCACCTGCCCGGCGCCCTGATAGCGAATGTGGTTCGAGCCCAGCGTCGTATCGGTCGCCGGCCGGCCATAGGCGTAAGTCGGCCGGACCCGGATCGAGATGCGCGGCAGCCCGCTCAGCGGCACGATCCGCCGCACCAGCTGCGGCGGTCGAAAGATCCGCTCGTAGCGGCGAAACCGCGGCGCGAAATCGGTGATCCGGACCCGCGCCCCATGCCGGTCCTCGAGCTCGGTGTCGACGATCGGCGTGTTGCGCCGGTAGTCCGACCTGGCGTGGACGAGGTCGGCCATCACCACATCGCAAAACCCTTTTTCCTCGTCGCCCGCGAGCAGGCGGCAGAAGACGGGGTTGCTGTCGAACCGCGGAAAGCACCACCACACGATGCGGCCCTCGGCGTTGACCAGCGCCGCGATCCGGCAATTCCCGATCAGCGCGAGGTCGAGGGGCCGCGGCCCGTTCGAGCTCATCGCAGCGACCGCGCGCCGAGGCGGCCGAGCCAGGCGCGCACCGCGCCCGGCCCGGCAAAGGCGCCGGTGAGGCCCGGCAGCTCGACCCCGACCGAGAAGCTCATGCCGCCCAGGGCGAGCGCCGTCTCGAACCCGCTCCGGTCGACCACCGGATCGTCGGCGACAAAGACCGGAACCCGGCCCGCGAACGGGGCCGACGCCATGAAGCGCTCGATCGCTTTCCCCTTGTCGATCCCGCTGCGCTTGATTTCGTACACCCGGGTCCCCTTCATCAGCTCGATTTGCTGTTGCGGAAAGGAGGCGACCAGCCGCGCCAGCGCAGCGGCGAGCTCTTGCTCGGCGGCGTCGGCGAGCCGGCAGTGCACGGCGAAGCTCGCCCGCTTGTTCTCGGTAAAGGTTCCGGGAAAGCGGTCGAGCAGCCGGGCAAGATCGAGCCACAGGCCTTCCGGCAGCGGCGGCGCAGCCGCGCTCACGCCCTCCGGCGGCAGGCGAAGCTCCGCGCCGTGCACGCCCGCCATCGGCAGCCGCAGCGGGGCGAACAGACGGTCGAGATCCTCGATCGGCCGGCCGCTGACCAGGGCCAGCGCGCCGTCGAGGCGGTCGGCGGCCGCGGCCAGCCCGGCGATCAGCGCGCCCGGCACCTCAACCGCGTCGGGGTGCTCCGCCAAATCGATCAGCGTGCCGTCGACATCGAGGAAGAGCGCAATCTCTTCCGGCCGCAACGTTCCCGGGTCCACCCCCCGCATCCATTCGCCTTCCGCTCCCTCGCACGATCAACATAGGTTAACGCGCGCGCCGGGGGAGGGTTCCGCAAAAGTGGCGAAATCGTGAAAGCTACCCATAGACGCGGCGGTAGAGGTCGATGATCTCGCCCTCGCTCGGCTCGCGCGGGTTGTTGGCGGGCGACCCCGAGGCGAGCGCCTGGCTCGCCATCACCGGCAGCAGCGCCTCCCAGCGCCCGGCCTCGATGCCCCATTCGCGCGGGCTCGGCACCGTCAGATCCCGGTTCAACCGGCGCAATTCGTCGAGGAGCCGCGCAACCGCCCCCTGGCTGCCTTCGTCCGCGTCGGCCACCCCCATCGCGCGGGCGCAATCGGCGTAGCGGTCGAGCGCCGCCGGGGCCGAGAAGGCGGTGATCTCGGGCAGCAGCATCGCATTCGAGAGCCCGTGCGGCACGTGGAAAAAGGCGCCGATCGGCCGGCTCATGCCGTGGACGAGGGCGACGCTCGAATTCGAGAACGCCATCCCGGCGGTGGTCGCGCCGAGCATCATCGCCTCGCGCGCCGCGCGGTTCCCGGGCTCGGCGCAGGCGGCGCGGATGTGGCGCGCGATCAGCCCCATCGCGTTCTTCGCGAGCCCGTCGGTGTAGGGGCTGGCGCGGCGGCTGACATAGGCCTCGATCGCGTGGGTCAGGCTGTCGATCCCGGTGTCGGCGGTCAGCCGCAGCGGCATCGAGAGCGTCAGCTCATAGTCGACGATCGCCGCCAGCGGGCAGCAGGCGAGCCCGGCGATCAGCATCTTCTCGTCGGTTTCGGCATCGGTGATGACCGTGAAGCGGGTGACCTCGGAGCCGGTGCCGGCCGTGGTCGGGATCGCGATGATCGGCGGCCCCGCCTTCGGGATCTCGTTGGGGACCTTCCAGTCGCGCATCCGGCCGCCGTTGCCGACCAAGACGCTCATCGCCTTGGCGGTGTCGATCGAGCTGCCGCCGCCGATCGCGATGGCGCTGTCGAAGCGGCCTTCAGCGAGGATCCGCGCGCCGGTCTCGACGACCGTCGTGGTCGGGTCGGGCACGGTGTCGGAAAAGACCGACCAGCCGATCGACGCGCCGTCGAGCAGCGCCGTCGCCCGGTCGAGGATGCCGCTGCCGGCGATATAGGGATCGGTGACGATCAGCGGGGCAGCGAGGCCGAGCCGCCGCAGCACGCCCGGCAGCTCGGCGAGCGCGCCGCCGCCCACCGAGATCAGGCGCGGCGTGGTGATCATCGCAGCCATATCGGCCTCCTCAGCCCGGCTTCTTCATGCGAAAGCGCAGCACGCCGCCGGGCTGCTCCGAGGATTCCAGGAGCTCGCAGCCGGTGGTGCGGCAGAAATGCTCGAAATCCTTGACCGCCCCGGGGTCGGTCGCCAGCACCTGGAGGACGGCGCCGGGGGCGAGCGGCTTCAACGCCCGCCGCGCCTTCAAGACCGGCAGCGGGCAGAGGAGCCCGGTCGCATCGAGGACGGTGTCGGCCGCCGCGGTGATATCGTTCATTGCCTCGCCTCGAGGAGCGCTTTTGCCGCAATCTTAGCCGATGCCGCGGCGCTATCAATCGGGGCATCGAGGGAATACCTATCCGCGAGACCCGACTGCGCAGGAGAGCCCGATGGAAGCCGAACGACTGAACGCCTACGAAACCGCCCCCGAGGCGATCAAGGCCTTGCGCCAGGTCGAGGCCTATATCCACGGCAGCGGCCTCGACAAGCGCCTGATCGAGCTGGTCAAGATGCGCGCCTCGCAGCTGAACGGCTGCGCCTATTGCCTCGACATGCACAGCAAGGATCTGCGCCGCCAGGGCGAGAGCGAGCAGCGCCTCTATGTGCTGAGCGCCTGGCATGAATCGCCGGTCTTCAGCGAGCGCGAGCGGGCGGCGCTGGCCTGGACCGACGCCTTGACGCGGGTCGCCGACACGCACGCGCCCGACGCCGATTGGGACGAGGCCCGCCGCCATTTCGCCGACAAGGAGCTGGTCGCGCTGACCACCTTGATCGGCATGATCAACCTGTGGAACCGCATGGCGATCGGCTTTCGCTACCTGCACCCGGCGGAGAAGGCGGGGTGAGCGACGCCGACCCGCCCCTCGCCCTGCGCCACGCCGAGAGCGAGGCGGAAATCGCCGCTGCGTTTCCGGTCATGCGGCTGCTGCGGCCGCATCTCGGCGATGCCGGGGAGCTGATCGCGCGCGTCACGCGACAGCGCGCCGAAGGCTACCGGCTGCTGGCGGCGTGGCGCGGCGATGCGGTGGTCGGCCTTGCCGGCTACCGCGTGCAGGAGAACCTGATCCACGGGCGGTTTCTCTATGTCGACGATCTGGTGACGGCGGAGGCGAGCCGCCGCCTCGGCCTCGGCGCAACGCTGCTCGACGGCGCCGCCGCCGAGGGGCGCCGGCTCGGCTGCCGCCGCCTGGTGCTCGACACCGCGCTCGACAATGTGCTGGCCCACCGCTTCTACTACCGTCAGGGGATGCTGGCGCGCGCCCTGCGCTTCAGCCGCGAGATCGGCCCCTGATGACCACGATCCTCGAGATCCTGGCCAGCCCGCGCGCCAATTCGTTCAGCCGCCTGGTCGCGGGCGAGGTGGTGGCGCGGCTCGAGGCGCTCTATCCGGGAGCGCGGGTGATCGGCCGCGATCTCGCCGCCGAGCCGCCGCCCCACCCCGATCTCGGCCTCTACGACGCGATCCTGTCGCCGACGCCCGATGACGACCCGGCCTTCGCCTATTCCGAGCGGCTGATCGGCGAGCTGGAGGCGGCCGACTGGGTGGTGATCGGGACGCCGATGAACAATTTCTCGGCGCCCTCGACCTTGAAGGCCTGGATCGACCACATCGTGCGCATCCGCCGCACCTTCCGCTCGACCCCCGAGGGCAAGATCGGGCTGCTGCGCGACCGGCCGGTCATCGTGGTCAGCGCGCATGGCGGCTATTGCGGCGAGGCGCCGCCGGGCCAGCCGGATTTCCTGACCCCCTATCTGCGCGCGATCTTCGCGACGATCGGCATCTCGCGGACCGATTTCATTCGGCTCGAAGGCCTCAGCCGCGGCCCCGAGCGGGTCGCCAAGGCGCTCGCCGCCGCCCGCGCCTGGATCGACCGCCGGCTGCCCGCGCCGAGCCGGCGCGCCGCGCCTTGACCCCCGCCTTCGGGCGGACGCTGAAAACCCGTCAGCCTTGGACCGCGCGGGTCCACAACAGGCGCGCCTCGCGGTCGGGGTCGCGGGCGACGCGGCAATCGGCGTCGAGGATCATCGTCGCGCGCTCCGCAGGGGTATAGGCAGGCCAGGGCGGGATCGAGGGATGGTCCGGGCTGCCGTTGCGGGCGAAGGCGGCCCAGGCGGCCGAGACCCGCGCGGCGAGCTCATGGGCGCCGGGGGCGCCCCGGGTGGTGTCCGGCGCATCGGCATTGTCGAAGACGAAGGGCAGGTCCATCGCATGGTGCGCCTTGAGCCGCCCGCCATGCGCCGGGCTGCGCCAATCGAGCGAGTACATGTAGACTTGTGCCCGGTGCGGACGCGCCGCGTAGCGCTCGGCCAAGAGCACCGTGCGGACCCAGAAATTGGAGCCGGTCAGCGCCGCGATCAGCCGGTCGCCGGGGCTCGACTGCGGCATCGCCGCGCGATAGGCGGCGAGGAGCGCGTCGGTCTCGGGGCCGGCCACCGCCGCGACGCGCCGGCGCAGGCCGTCCTCGTCGAGCGTCCCGCGCCACACCGCGTCGTCGTCGGCGAGGAAAAAGGCGCTCTCCTCGCGGACGCCGCCGATCAACAGCGGGATGTCGTCGGCGAGCGCCGGCGCTTCGGGCTCGCCCGGGTGCTGCGGCAGGTCGGCGCCGTCGACGACGGGTCCGAAATCGTAGCGGTCGAGCAATGGCCAGCGGGTGCGGCCGACCGCGCGCGAGGCCGGCGCGATCGCCGCCAGCAGCCGCTCGGCCGGCACGGACTGGAGCTTCGCGCAATCGCCGCGGCCGAGCCCGAGCTCCTTCAGCGCGGCTTCGGCGAGCGCGTTCGCCCGCTCGCGCGTCGACACCCGGATCGCCGCGCCGCTCTGGATGATCGCGCGGTGAAACAGCCCGCGCGCCGCCGGCATCGCCAGCAGCACGCTGACCTTGCCGCCGCCGCCCGACTCGCCAAAGATCGTCACCCGGCCCGGATCGCCGCCGAAGCGCCCGATATTTGCCTGCACCCAATCGAGCGCCGCGACGAGGTCGAGCACGCCGGCGTTTCCGGAATGCGCCCAGTCGGCGCCGCCGATATCGGCCAGATGCAGATGGCCGAGGATGTTGAGGCGATGGTTGACGCTGACCACGACGACATCGCCGCGCCGCGCCAGATTGGCGCCCTCGGTGACCGCGCGGTTGCCCGAGCCGTAGGCGAAGGCGCCGCCGTGCAGCCACACCATGACCGGGCGTCTCGCGCCGTCGCCGAGGCCCGGCGTCCACACATTCAGGGTCAGGCAGTCCTCGCCCTCCGGGGTCGGATCGGCGGGGCCGAGGATGGTTTCGAGCTCGGGGCGGCGCTTTGGCCGGTTCGGCGATTGCGGCGCGTGTCCGGCATAGGCGAGCGCGTCGCGGACCCCGGCCCAGGGCTGCGCCGGCTGCGGCGGCCGAAACCGGTTGCGGCCCGCGGTGGCGGCGCCGTAGGGCACGCCCTTGAACGCATGAATGCCGCGCTCGCGCGCGCCGCGCAATTTTCCGGAAGCGATTTCGACGATCGCGTCCATCGTGGCGATGTCGTTTGCCATTCTTGCCCTCCGTATTCGGCCGGGATCGATCGTAGCCGGAACCTCCGCCGCCCGCTATCCTGACGCCGACCGCAACCGAGCCCATTGGGGATCAGCGCCATGGCCTTTTACGAATTGCGTCAATACAAGGTTCTGCCCGGCAAGATGGACGAGTGGGTCAAGATCATGGAGGAGGAGATCATCCCCTTCCAGGTGTCGAAGGGCATGGTGATCACCGGCAGCTATCGCGGCGAAACCGACGCTTCGGCCTATGTCTGGCTGCGCCGCTTCGAGAGCGAATCCGCGCGCGAGGCGCTCTACAAGGCGGTCTACGAGACCGATTACTGGAAGGAGAAGATCGCGCCCCGGGTCGGCGGCTGCCTCGACCGCTCGGCGATGGTCGTGACCCGGATCGTCCCGACCGCGAAATCGACGGCGCAGTAGCCGCCGCTATTCCCAGCGCGCGGCCTCGTCGAAGCCGAGGCGCGGCAGGCGCGGGCGCAGCCGCTCGCGCTCGCCGTAGCCGATGTTCAGCAGGAAGTTGGCGCGCCAGCGGCCGTCGGGAAAAAACGCCCTGTCGACCTTGCCGGCGTCGAACCCCGACATCGGCCCGCAATCGAGCCCTTGCGCGCGCAACGCCAGGATGAAATAGGCGCCCTGCAGCGAGGAGTTGCGCAGCGCGGTCTCCTCGGCGAGCGCGGCATCGGCGGTGAACCATTGGCGCGCGTCGCCATGCGGGTAGAGCCGCGGCAGCAGCTCGTAGAATTCGCGGTCCCAGGCGACGATCGCGGTCACCGGCGCTGTGCGCACCTTTTCGAAATTGCCCGAGGAGACGCAAGGCAGAAGCCGCTCCTTGGCTTCCGCGCTGCGCACCAGGACGAGCCGCAGCGGCTGGCAATTGCCGCTCGTCGGGCCGAGGCGGGCGAGCGCGAACGCCGCCTCGATCCTCGCCTCCGGCGCCGGCCGCGCCTGCCAATAAGAGAATGTCCGCCCATCGCCGAAGAGCTGCGCGAGAAGCCCGCCATCCGTCGCCGTCACGCTCGACCTCTCCGCCCGCTTCGCTCGGCCGATGGTGACGCCCGGCGCGGAAAATGCCAAGCTCGGCGCGCTGGGACCCGGCGCCGCCTGGCGTCCCAAGGAGGGAACGAATGCGCGCGATGATCCTGGTGCTCGGCCTTGCCGTCACGGCGTCCCTTTCGGCCTGCGCGCCGGAGCCGCCGGTTGCGCAGGACGCCGCCGCCTATGCCTGCCCGCAAGGCTGGCACTGGCAACCGGCCGACTACGCCAAGCACGCCAAGTGGCGCCCCGGCCATTGCGAGTATTGAGCGGCTTCAGCCCGCCCCGGCCCGGCGGATCGGCGGGTTGCGGCGGCTCTCGCAAGACGCGCCGCGATCGTGTAATCTCGCGTCATGGCCCCGCTCCCGATCGGGCGCGGGGGAGGCGAAGGGCCGGATCATGAGAAATCTCTTGACCGTGGTCGGGGACGGCAACGCCGCGCCGGTTCTCGAAGCCGCCTTGCGCACGGCGGAGCGTTTCGACAGCCACATCGTCGGGCTGCACAGCCTGACCACCGAATACGCCGTGGTGTTCGGCGGCGAGATGGGGTTTTCGATCTCGTCCGAGGTCGACCGCACCCTGGAGCGCGAGGGCCACGAGCGGCGCGACCAGGCGCGGCGGCTGTTCCGCGATTTCATGACCGCGCACGGCGTCCCGATCGGCGCCGCCGCGCCGGGGCGCAACGGCCCGAGCGCCTCGTGGCGCGAGGAGGACGGCCGGCAGAACGCCGTCGTCGGCATGGTCGGCCGGGTCTATGACATGATCCTCGTCGAGCAGCCCGAAAAGCTCGCCTCGATCGCCGAGGCCACCCTCGAGGACGCGCTGTTCGAGAGCGGCCGCCCGGTGCTGATGGCGCCGCAGAAGATGCCCGCGACAATGGGCGAGGTCGTCGCCATCGCCTGGAACGGCAGCACCGAGACCGCGGTGACGGTGGCCATGGGCATGCCGTTTCTGAAAAAGGCGCGGCATGTCGTGATCGTCGCGGTCGGCGCGCAGCACATGCCCGAGCCGGGGCCGGATGGCGACGAGCTCGCCCGCACCCTCGAGCGCCACGGCATCGATGTCAGCCTGCGCACCGCGGTTGGCCGGCAGAAGGCGCAGGGCGAATCGTTTCTGAAGGAAGCGATGGCGGCCGGCGCCGACCTTCTGCTCAAAGGCGCCTACACGCAGAGCCGCATCCGGCAGATGATCTTCGGCGGCGGCACCCGTCACATCATCATGGAAGCGCAGCTGCCGGTGCTGATGGCCCGCTGAGCGCCGCAAGCCGACAACCATGACCGGGCCGAACGGCGCCTCGCGCGTCCTCTTTCTGTTTCGCCACGGCGAGACCGACTGGAACCGCGAGGGGCGGCTGCAAGGGCATACCGACACCCCGCTCAACGCCACCGGCCTTGCCCAGGCCGAGGCGCTGATGGAGCGGCTGCGCCCGCACCGGCTCGAGGCCGTGGTGTCGAGCGACCTCTTGCGCGCCCTCGCCACCGCGCGGGTCGTCACGCAGGCGCTGGGCCTGCCGCTCCTGACCGACCCCGGCCTGCGCGAGACCAATGTCGGCGCGGCCGAGGGCCTGCTCTGGGCGGAGGCGAAATCGCGGTTCGGCGAGGAGCTGACCGAGCGCTGGCACGCCGACGAGGACGTGGCGTTCCCGGGCGGCGAGTCGGGGATCGCCACCCGGACGCGCGGGCTCGCCGCGCTCCGCCGTTTCGCCGAGGCCCAGCCCTATCGCCGGATCGGGGTGTCGACGCACGGCGCCATGGTGCGGCAATTGATGAAGCACGCGCTGCCGCCGGGCGCCCCGCCGGTCCGCACGCGCAACACCGCGCTGTTCCTCCTCGGCTACGAGCCGGCGACCGGGCGCCTCTTTGCCTTCCCGGAGGGCGCCCGGCCTTAGTGCCGCCGACGCACCGTGACGGTTTGGCGCAGCGATGTTTGAGGTAGGATCGCCGCCATGAGCCCCAAGCGCATCGAACGCCGGCTCGCAGCGATTTTGGCGGCAGACATCGCGGGTTATTCGCGGCTGGTCGGCGCCGACGAGGAGGGGACCCTCGCACGGCTGAAGGCGCACCGCAGCGAGCTGATCGACCCCAAGATCGCCGAGCACCGTGGCCGCATCGTCAAGACCACCGGCGACGGCCTTTTGGTCGAATTCGCCAGCGTCGTCGACGCGCTGCGCTGCGCGGCCGAGGTTCAGACGGCGATGATCGAGCGGAACGCCGCCGTGCCGGCCGACAGCCGGATCGACTTCCGCGTCGGCATCAATGTCGGCGATATCGTCGTCGAGGACGGTGACATCTTTGGCGATGGCGTCAACGTCGCGGCACGCCTCGAAGGGCTGGCCGAGCCGGGTGGTATTTGCGTCGCAGCGCGGGTCCAGGAAGACACGGCGGGCAAGCTCGACCTCGTCTTCGAAGACATCGGCGAGCAGCAGCTCAAGAATATTGCGCGGCTGGTGCGCGTCTACCGGGTCCGCACGACCCTCGCTCACCCCGCCCCCGAGCGCCGCCGGCGCGCGGCGGGTGAGGGCCCGCCGGCGCTCCCCGACAAGCCGTCGATCGCAGTCCTTCCTTTTCAGAATCTGAGCGGCGACCGGGAGCAGGAATATTTCGCCGACGGCATGGTCGAGGAGATCATCACCGCGCTCAGCCGCATCCGCTGGCTGTTCGTGATCGCCCGCAATTCGAGCTTCACCTATAAGGGCCAGGCGGTCGATGTGAAGGAGGTCGGACGCGAGCTCGGCGTCCGCTACATTCTCGAAGGATCGGTGCGCAAGAGCGGCGACCGCGTCCGGATCACCGCGCAGCTGATCGATGCCCAGAGCGGCGCGCACCTCTGGGCCGACCGGTTCGACGGCTCCCTCGAGGATATCTTCGATCTTCAGGACAAGATTGCGACGCGTGTCGCCGGCATCATCGAGCCGACGTTGCAGGCCGCCGAGATCCGCCGGTCCGCAGCCCGGCCGACGACCGACCTGACCGCCTACGATCTTTATTTGCGCGCTCTTGCCGTCTTTTTTCCGATCACCAGAGAGCGGGTGGGCGAGGCCCTGAAGCTTCTCGACCGGGCGATCGGAATCGACCGGAGCTACGGGCCTGCGCTGTCCTGGGCGGCGGTCTGCCATTGGCAATGCGTGACCGATGGCTGGACCGCGGCGCCGGACGCCAGCCGCCGCACCGCGATCGATCTCGCCCGGCAGGCGCTGGCGGCGACGCAGAACGACGATCCCGGAGTCCTCGCCAACGTCTCCTTCATACTGGCGAATTTCGGCGAGGATATCGGCGCCATGACCGGGCTGATCGACCGTGCGCTGTCGCTGAACCCGAGCTTTGCCCGCGGCTGGAACGTCAGCGGCCTTTTGCGCCTCTATGCGGGCGAGCTCGACCTCGCGATCGAGCATGTCGAGACCGCCTTGCGCCTGAGCCCGCGAGAAACGATCGGCACACCCCTGGTGGTGATGGGGCTGGCCCGTTTCTTCCAGCGCCGATTCGACGAGGCGGCGGCGAAGCTGCTGCTGGCGGTTCAAGAAAATCCGGGCTCACCTGCCGCGTACCGGATTCTCGCCGCATGCTATGCGCATATGGGGCGGCTGGACGACGCGCGCGAAGCCGTCGCTCGCCTGCGCAGCACCACCACTCTGGTCACGCCGAGCGTCCTGCCCTGGCGCAAGCCGGAGCACCGCGATCTGCTGCTCTCGGGCCTTCGCATCGCGGCGGCGGATTGAAACAGCCAAATCGACGCCGATGAAGAATTCCGCCGTGATTCGCCCAATCCGCGCAGTCGCCGCGGGACTGCTTCTGATCGCCTCGGCCTCCGCGGCCGGCGCCGAGACTTCGGTCGCCGACCTGCCGCTCGAAGACGGCGGCAGCCAGCGCGTGCTCTACAGCGCCCCCGCCGATCCGAGCGCCGTGCTCCTCATGCTCACCGGCGGCAACGGCATGGTCGAGATTGCACCTGACGGCTCGATCCGGCGCATGGGCGAGAGCTTTCTGCTGCGGACCCTGCCGTTATGGCAGGCGCACGGCCTCGCCGTCGCCGTGGTGACGCCGCCGAACGGGATGTCGCTGCTCGGCTACCGGCATACCCCCGCCTATGCCGCGACAATCGGCCAAGCGGTCGATTTCGTCCGCAGCCGCGCCAACGCCCCGGTCTGGCTTGTCGGCGCCAGCCAGGGCGCAACCGCCGCGGTCGGCGCCGCCGCCCGGCTCGGCGAGAAGGTCGCCGGGATCGTCGTGATCTCGTCGGTCACCGGCCGCAGCAGCTCTGGCGAAACCCTGTTCGACGGCGAGCCCGGCCTCGTCTCGGCGCCGGCGCTGATCGTCGCCAACAGCGGCGATACCTGCCCGGCGAGCCCGCCCGGCGACGCGCCGAAGATCGCCGCAGCGCTCAGCCGTGCCCCGCGAAAGGAGCTGCTGCTGATCGAAAGCGCTGCGATCCGGGGCCAGCCTTGCGGCGCCCAGTCGCCGCACGGCTTTTTCGGCATCGAGGCGGCAACGGTGGAGCGCATCGCGGCGTGGATCGGCGCGGCGCCCCGGCAATGAGCCCGGCAGCTCACAGGGAGCTGGAGGCCGACCGGCTCGCCGTCGTCGAGAATTGCGCGGCCGGCTGATCCGTCACCGCATTCCGGTCAATTTGTCCCATTCGCGGGCGAACTCGGTACGGCTGGCGAGGAAGGCGTGCCAATCCTCGGGCAGCAGCAGCCGCATCTTGCTGATCGGCAGGCCGCCCGGCGGCCCCGGCACGTCGGTGCGCAGCGAGTGAAGATAAAGGTTCTGCTCGATCGCGGTTTGGCCGAGCGGCGACAGCAGCCAGTCGAGAAAGAGCCGTGCGGCGTTCGGGTGCGGGCCGCCGGTCGGCAATCCCCAGGTCTCCGGCGTCGCCGGCATCCCGGCCTCGGGCACGACAAACCCGACCGGGGCGCCCTTGGCCTTCCATTCGAGATAGCCGGCATATTGCGCGGTATGGATGACCTTGTCCTGCTGGTTCACCAGCCGGTCGAACTGCTGGACATAGGAATTGAAGGCGCGCGGCTTCAAGGCGGCGAACTTCTTCCAGTAATCGGGCCCGTAAAGCTGCCGCAGCTCGTACCAGCTGACGTGCTGCAGGCCCGAGTTGGAGACCTTTACGGTGATCGCGCCGGCCCATTTCGGGTCGAGCAGATCCTCCCAGGTCTTGGGCGCCTGGTCTTCGGGAACCAGGGTCGGGTTGTAGGCGATCCCGGCCGGTCCCATCCCGCCCCAGGTCCAGTAGCCCTCGGGCTCGCTCTTGTACGATTTGGCGAACGCCGACATCTCGGGCGAGATGTAGCGCTCGAACCCGTTCTTCTTCTGGAAGTCGAGGATCATCCCCATGTCGGAGATCTGCATCGCGTCGACGAGAAAGCTCTGCGCCTGCCGCTCGGCGTTGACCTTGGCGTAGAGCGCGCCTGCCTGGAGCCGTAGATAGGTGGGCGAGATCTTCGGGAACATCGCATGGAATTTGCCCAGCACCCTCAATTCGGCCTGCTCGGGGTCGGTCGCGTAGATCACGACCTCGCCTTCCTGCTCGGCCTTGTCGACATCGGCGCAGGTCTTGAACCCCTGCATCTGCCGCGGGCTGGCGCACAGGCCTTCGTCGGCGGCGCGCGCCACGCCGGCCGCCAGGCCGCACGCCAAGCCGCCGGCGAGAAGGGTTGCAAAAATGCGCATCGATCGCTCCGTTCTATAGACCGAACCTATCAATGGCCTGCTCGTCATTCCCGCGAAAGCGCGCTTTTGCGGGAATCCAGAGCGGTAAGGGCTGGAACGACCGCCCTGGACCCCCGCTTGCGCGACGCTTGCGCGGGGGTGACGAATAAAACCTCGGGTAGGATCTTTTGCCCCGGCCGGCGTCAGAACGGCCGGTCGCCCTTGATCTGAGTCCTATGCATCAGCCGGCGGGTCTTGGGGTCGAACTCGTCGCGGCGATGCAATGCGCAGCGGTTGTCCCACATCACCAGGTCGCCGACCCGCCATTGCTGATACCAGGCCAGCTCGCGGCGGGTCGCGTGCTCCCACAGCGCATCGAGCAGCCGCTCGCTGTCGTCGAGCGCCATCCCCTCGACATAGGCGTTGCGGCGGCGGCCGAGAAACAGCGCCTTGCGGCCGGTGACGGGATGGGTGCGCACGATCGGGTGGCTGGCCCCCGGCGCCTCGCGCGGGTCGCTCACCTCGTTCATGCCGCGGCGCAGCTCGCCGGCGCTGTTGCGGCTCGAATCGTGGCGGCAGAGGCGCCCCTCGACCTGCCGGCGCAAGGCGTCGGGCAGGCGCTCATAGGCGAGGTACATGTTGGCGAAGCCGGTGTCGCCGCCCGAGGGCGGGACCTCGAGCGCGTAGAGGGCGCTGGCGCAGGGCGGCTCGCGATTGTACGACATGTCGGTGTGCCAGATCGATTCATAGGCCCCGAGCGCGCCGATCGCCTTGCCGTTCTCGACGATGTTGGAGATGATCGAGACGAAGCGCTGCTCCCTCCTCGACCGACTCGACCTCGCCGCCATCGGCCGTCCTGACCCGTGCGGCGGCGATCACCGGGGCCAGGTCGAGCTCGCCGAAATGGGCGCTGAAGCGCATCAAATGGTCGTCGTCGAGGCGCTGGCCGCGAAAGCGCAGCACCAGATGCTCGCCCCAGGCCCGCTTGACCGCATCCACGGTTTCGGCCGGGAGCTCGCGGGAGAGGTCGACGCCCTCGATATCGGCGCCCAGCGCCGCCCCGGTCGGCCGCACCCCGACCGCCTGCCGTTCCAGAACCGCTGCCATTCCTTGGCTCTCCTTTTCACTCGTAGGTCATGCCGATGGTCTCGGCGACGAGCGCCGGGCGCGAGGCGCCTTCGACCTCGATCGTGCTTTCCGAGGTGATGCGCACGCCGCCGCCGTCGACCGGCTCGACCGATTTGATCTTCTGCCGCAGCCGGATGCGCGAGCCGGCCGGCACCTGCCCGGTGAACCGGACCCGGTTCGAGCCGTAATTGAGCCCGCGCGAGCGCTTCCTGACGCGGTATAGGGTCGAGGCGAGGCGCGGCACCAGGGACAGGGTCAGATAGCCGTGGGCGATCGTCTTGCCGCCCGGCATCTCGCGCTTGGCGCGCTCGACATCGACGTGGATCCATTGATGGTCGCCGGTCGCCTCGGCAAATTTGTCGATGATCGCCTGATCGACCGTGAACCAGTCGCTGACGCCGATCTCCTGGCCGACATATTGCGCCAGATCCGCCGGCCGCTCGACTTCGATCATTGGGCTTGTCCTCCGCCTCGCTGCGGGACCTCGAACGCCCGCCTCGTCCGCTGCCTTGTCGTCATGCCGGCGACGGCCGGCGCGACGCGATTGAGCGGCCGGTTTGGTAGCGCTTATTCCCGGCGTTGGAAAGCGCCGCCTTTGCGTCGCGCAAAGCCCGTCGATTCGTCCGCGCGCCCGGCCCGCGCCGCCGCTCCCCCCGCGCCAGGCGTTGCTTCGGCCCGGCTCGCCGGGCTCCGGCCGCCGGCGCATCGCCTTCTCCCCGCGACCGGGCGCATGCTGGTCGCGGAACGACAAGGGCTCGATCGGCGTCCACGACGCATGCGCTGCACCAGGATCGCCTTGCTGATGTTCGGGGCCGGCCTCGTGCTGGGCCTCGTCGTCATCGCCTTCGAGCTCGACCCGCTCGAACGCGTGGCGAGCTGGCTGATGGCGCTCGGGATCGCCGCGATCCCGGTCGCGATCGTGGCCGATTGGCGGCGGGCGGCGAAGCCCGCCGCCGCACCCGTCCCGACGCGGCGCGGCAAGCCCCGCGCAAGACGCGCGTCGCCGCCGGTCGGCCGCCGCCCGCGAAAGCAGGCGCGGGCGAGGCGGTAGCCCCCTCAATCGAAGAAGGAGACCCCATGGCTGCCGGCGACGGCGCCGAACACCGTGATCAGGCTGGCGATCAGCAGCACCCAATGAAAGCGTCGGATGACGACAAGCCTGCCCTCTGCGGAGAAGCGATGCAGCAGCCGGCGGTCGAGCGACAGCGGCTCGACCACGAACAGCATCAGGGTGAACACCAGCCACACCAGCGCCATCGCATCGAGCCACCAAAAGCCGGGCGACAGAAAATCGGCCCACAGCCCCAGCCGGGCGACCATGTAGAAGCCGGTGGCCCCGACGAGCAGGGTCGCGCCGCGGGCCTGCCGGGCAAAGCGCCGCTCGATCGCCTCGAAAAACTCCAACCCCTCTTGCGCGCGGCCAAACCGTCGCGCCGCCGGCAGCAGCACCGTCGTCACCATCGCGACCCCGCCGATCCACACGACCACCGCCAGCACGTGGACGGCCAGCGCGATCGTCACGTCAGACATCTCTGTGCCTCGAAATCCGCCCTGCGGGTCGCTTTAGAGGGGTTTTTCGACCGAGTCGACGCGCTCGGCGCGCATCACCCCCACCCCGACCCGCCCCCATCAAGGGTGCTGGACGCCGATCACACGATTCAGCAGACAATAGATGTAGGACGGGTTGAGCATCGCGAAACCCATCACCCCTCGGCGCACAGTGATGGGTTTCGCTGCGCTCAACGCCAGCCTACAGGCCGATGGAGCTGAATCATCTGAATGCATCTAAGCACTAGAACATTTCCGGGCTGAACTCGACGATCGTCGCGCCGCCGAGGATCGCCGGCAGGCAGGCGGGCGCGCGGGCGAGGAAATGCTGCGTGTAAAACCGCGTGGTGTGGAGCTTGGCCGCGAGAAAGCCGCTGTCGCCCTCGCCGGCGGCAAGACCGCGCTGCGCGGCGAGCGCCTGGCGCGCCAGCAGCCAGCCGGCGCAGACGAGGCCCAGCATTTCGAGATAGGGCGCCGATCCCGCCGCGGCCGGGGCGGGCGCGGCCTCGATGAGGCATTCCGTCGCCTGCTCCAGCGCGTCGAGCCCGTCGGCGAGGCCGCAACGCAACGGCTCCAGCCGGGCATTGCCGGCAAGCGCCGCCAGGGTGGCGCGCATCTCGGCGAGCAAGTCCGCGCGCCGCCTCGCCGCGGTCGCGCGCCAGCTTGCGGCCGACGAGGTCGTTGGCCTGGATCCCGTTGGTCCCCTCGTAGATCGGCGCGATCCGCGCGTCGCGCAGATGCTGGGCGGCGCCGGTCTCCTCGATATAGCCCATGCCGCCATGCACCTGGATCCCGGTCGAGGCGACGGCGACCCCGAGATCGCTGCACCACGCCTTGACCACCGGGATCAAGAAATCCGCCCGCCGCTGCGCCGCGTCGCGCGCCCTGGCGTCGGGGAGCCGGCGGCCGCGGTCGATCAGCGCCGCTGCGTAATAGGCAAGCGCGCGCATCGCCTCGGTCGCCGCGCGCATCCACAACAGCATCCGCCGCACGTCGGGATGGTAGATGATCGGCAATTCGCCGGAGCCGGGCGGCGCCCCGAGCGGGCGGCCCTGGACCCGGACGCGGGCGAAGTCGCGGGCCTGCTGATAGGCGCGCTCGGCGATCGCCAGCCCCTGCACGCCGACCTGGAGGCGGGCGAGGTTCATCATCGCGAACATGCATTCGAGGCCGCGGTTCTCCCCGCCGATCCGCCAGCCGACCGCATCCTCGTAGTCGAGGAGACAGGTCGGCGAGGCGTGGATGCCGAGCTTGCGCTCGAGGCTCAAGGCGCGCACCCCGTTGCGCGGCCCCAGGCCGCCGTTTTCGCCGGGCAGGAATTTCGGTACGAGAAACAGCGAGACGCCATGGCTGCCGGGCGGCGCGTCCGGGGTGCGGGCCAGCACCATGTGGACGATGTTGGCGGCCATGTCGTGGTCGCCCCAGGTGATGAAGATCTTCTGCCCGGTGATCCGATACCGGCCGCCATCGGGGACGGCGCGGGTGCGCAGGGCGCCGAGGTCGGACCCGGCCTGCGGCTCGGTCAGGTTCATCGTCCCGGTCCACTCGCCGGAGACGAGCCGGCCGAGATAGAGCCGCTTCTGCTCGTCCGAGCCGTGCCTGGCCAAGAGCTCGACCGCGCCGGCGTTGAGCAGCGGGCAGAGCGCCCAGCTCATGCAGGCCGCATTCCACATCTCCGCCACCGACGCGGCGAGCGCCAGCGGCAGCCCCTGGCCGCCAAATTCGGGATCGCAGGAGAGCCCGTTCCAGCCGCCTTCGACATATTTCGCGTAGGCCTCGCGAAACCCCGGCGGGGTGCGCACGACGCCGTTTTCGAGGACGCTGCCGCAACGGTCGGCCGGCTGGTTGAGCGGGGCGACGACCTCCTCGGCGAGCTTCGCCGCCTCCGCGAGGATCGCCCCGACGAGCTCGGGCGAGACCTCCTCGACGCCGGCCGCCGCGTCGAGGGCAAAGCGCATATCGGCGATCGGGGCAGCGTAGGACATCAGGGGCCTCTCCAGGCGCGCGCCTCAGCATAACGGGTCGCGGCCCGGCGGCGATGTCGAGCGCGACGACCCTGCCGCCGACCCGGCCGCGATCGGCGAGCCGCTTATCGCGGCGCCGCCAGCGGCCCCTTCAGCACCTGGCCGGCATGCTCGCCGGTGGCGAGGCCGCCTTCGATCGCGACAACGCCGTTGACGATGGTGGCGGCGATGCCGTCCGCCTTCTGCACCAGCCGCCGGGCGCCGCCCGGCAGGTCCTGCTCGACGGTCGGCAGCAGCGGCTTGACCTGCGCCTCGTCGAACACCACCAGATCGGCGGCCCAGCCGGCGCGCACCAGCCCGCGGTCCGGCAATTCCCAGGCCGAGGCGTTGTCGAAGGTCAGCATGCGCACCGCCTCCTCGAGGGTGAACTGCTGCTTCTCGCGCACCCAGTAATGCAGCAGGTGCGTCTGCAATGAGGAGCCCATCTCCTGGCAGACATGAGCGCCCGAATCCGAGAACGTCGCCAACGCCCGCGGATGCTTCAGGATGCCCAGCACATCGGCCGGCTCCTCGTTGACGATCGGCTGGACGAAGATCTGGTTGTCGTTCTCCAGCGCCAGGTCGAGCATGATTTCGACCGGGTGCTTGTTGCCGCGGCGCGCCAGCTCGGCGACGCTCGGGTCGTCCCAGTCGACGCCCCTCATCGCGTAGAGATTGTCGTAATCGGGCTTGCGCGGGTCGGTGGTCGCGGCGCCCCCGCCCTGCAGCACCCGGTCGCGCGGCTTCATCGCGGCTTCCTCGGCGATCAATCGCCGGCGCAGCCCGGGGTCGGCAAGGCGGCGCTTCTGCTCGTCGAGCGGCAGCGCGCGGATTGTCTTCCACAGCGGCAAAACGTCGAACGGCAGGTAGGATTTGAGCGAGAAGATCGCGTTGATCGAGCGCGTCGTCGCCTGCCCGAACATCCGCCCACCGGCGGCCACGGTCTCGTCCATATGGCGCAGCTGGTAGTCCCACGGGTTGGGCTCGACCCCCTGGCGCGTCGACAGCATGCCGAGCATGACCGGCCGCCCGCTTTCGAGCGCCACCCGGCGCAGCCGGTCGAGAAAGACGCGCTGCGCCTGCCCGCCCGAGATGTCGGGGCCGATCTGAAAGATGCCGGCGTCGAGCCCGGCCATCGCGCCGACCAGCCGGTCGATCTCCTCCCAATCGGCGATGCGGCTGGCCACGGGCGACCCGTCCGGGGTCTCGTGCGTCGTCGCCCGCGAGGTCGAAAAGCCCATGGCGCCGGCGCGCAGGGCCTCCTCGACCGCATGCGCCATCGCCCGCAGATCGTCCTCGTTGGCGCGCTCCTCGAGGCCGCGCCGCCCCATCGCGTACATCCGCAGCGCCGAATGGCCGATATACATGCCGTAATTGATGCCCTTCGGCAGCCGCTCGACATTGGCGAGATATTCGGGAAACGTCTCCCAATCCCAGTCGATGCCGGCCAGCATCGCCTCGGTCGGGATATCCTCGACCGCGGTCAGGCAGCGGGCGAACCATTCGCGGTCGGCGGGCTTGCACGGGGCCAGCGCAAAGCCGCAATTGCCCATCACGACGCTGGTGACGCCGTGCCAGCACGAGCAGCTGCCGAGAGGGTCCCAGGCGACCTGCGCGTCCATATGGGTGTGGCCGTCGATAAAGCCCGGCGCGACAATCAGCCCGTCGGCGTCGATCACTTTCTCGGCCGGGGCGCGGATGCGGCCGATCTCGACGATGCGCCCTGCCCTGACCCCGACATCGGCGCGATAGCGCGCCATCCCCGATCCGTCCACCACGGTGCCGTTCCTGATCACGAGGTCGAGGGCCATCCCGCGTCTCCGATGCAAATCCGATCCGGCGAGGATCGGTTCAGGCCCGCGCCGGTGTCAACCGGCGTCCGAAGCCGCCGGCGTCTCCAAGGAGGAGCCGCTCTTGTAGGATGGGTAGAGCGCAGCGAAACCCATCACCGGCAGCGCCGCGGCTCGCGGTGGGTTACGCTTTCCGCTAACCCACCCTACGCGCTGCCTGCCTTCGGAGGAAAGAACCATGGCCCAGGAAACCGTCCGGCTCGCCCGCTATGCCGCGGCGCTCCGCTTCGAAGACTTGCCGGCGGCGGTCGTGGCGACGGCGAAGGCGTGCATGATCGACACCGTGGCGGCGATCGTCTGCGGCGCCGCGCTTGCCGTGGAGCCGGATCGTCGCCGCCTATGCCGAGCGCACCGGACCCGGCGGCAGATGCCATATCCTGGGCCACCGCGGGCCGGCGGTGCAGGCGCCGGCGGCGGCGCTGGCGAACGGCGCGCTGGCGCACGCCTTCGAGCTCGACAGCCTGACCCGGCCCGGCGCCGGCGCCCATCCCGGCGCCACCGTGCTGCCGCCGGCGCTCGCGATCGCCCAGGAGCAGGGTGCGAATGGCCGGGCGCTGATCGCCGCCTTTGTCGCCGGCAACGAGGTCATGATCCGGATCGGCCGCGCCACCGGCCACACCAACGAGGCGCGCGGCTTTCATGCGCCGGGCACCACCGGCCCGTTCGGCGCCGCGGTCGCCGCCGGCCACCTGCTGCGGCTCGACGCGGCGGCGATGACCAACGCGCTCGGCGTCGCCGGGTCATTGTGCGGCGGGCTCCTCGAATTCGCCCGCGGCGACGGCGGCATGGTCAAGCGGCTGCATTTGGGCCGCGCCTCGGAGGCGGGGGTGCTGGCGGCGAGCCTGGCCGCGGCCGGGTTCGAAGGGCCGCGCACCGTCATCGAAGGGCAGTTCGGCTTTCTCCGGGTGTTCTGCACCGCATGGGACGAGGCCGAACTGACCCGCGGCCTCGGCCGGGATTTCGTCGTCTCGTCCGCGGTCTTAAAGCGCTACCCCTGCCACGCCACCGCCCATGCCGCGGTCAAGGCGGCGCGCGATCTGCAGGCCGAGCACGGCTTTGCCGGGGCCGAGGTCGAGGCGGTCACGGTCACCGGCGGCGAGCGCATGGTCGAGCGCCACAACATCCTGGAGCCCGCCGATTTGATGCTGGCGCAGTACAGCATCCCGTTCTCGGTCGCGTTGGCGCTCAGCCGCGAGGCGCGCGATCCCGAATCCTGGGACGAAAGCGCGCTCGCCGACCCGCAGATCCGCGCGCTGACCCGCCGCGTGCGGCTCGTCCTGGAGCCGGGCGGCGGCCACGGCGGGACGGGCAGCACCGTCACGGTGGCGCTCGCCGACGGGCGCCGGCTCGAGCGCCGCGCCGAAAGCGGGATGCTCGAAGCGGGCGAGCTCGAAGACAAGTTCCGCCGCCTGACCCGCGCCGCCCTCGGCGACGACGGCGCGGGGCGGCTCTTCGAGAGGCTGATGCGGATCGAAGGAGAAGAGAGCCTGGACTGGCTGACCGGCCGCCCGGATTAGAGCGGTTTTCGATCGGACCGCATCGGTACGAGCAGCCCCCCTCACCCTGCCCTCTCCCCCCTCGAGGGGGGAGAGGGATGAGAAGGGTTGGCGAGGGAAACCCGAGCCTTACCCGGAGCTGGGTGAGGGGGGATGCGACCCGATCAGAAATTGCTCTAGTATCCGATGCAAAGTGCATCGCTCTGTTTCAGTGTATTACCGTCGCCCCCACGAAAGCGGGGGGCCAGAGCAACCGACGAGCCCTTGCGGCCCTGGGTCCCCGCTTTCGCGGGGACGACGAATAGCCTGCTGATATCCAGGAGTTGTTTTGATCTGACCGCCGGAGGTCAGGCCGTGAAGTTGAGGCGCAGGCCGGGCTCGGGCCAGTCCATGACGCCGAGCTGCCCGGCGCCGGAAAGCGTGATGTAGGCGGTCTTCATGTCGCCGCCGCCAAAGCAGATGTTGGTCGGGTACACGTCGGGCGTCTTGACCTGGCGCACGACCCGGCCGTCGGGTGCTATGACGGTGATGTGGCCGGTGATCAGGGTCGCGACCGCGATGTTGCCCGAGGCCTCGACGGCGAGGCTGTCGAAGCGCTGAAAGCCGGGCAGCCCGCAGACCAGCCGGCCGGTGTAGGGCGCCGGGAACGGCTCCTTGCGCAGCACGCCCGGCGCGACGATGTCGAAGGCGAAGAGCCGCGAGGTCTCGGTGTCGGCGACATAGACGGTCTTCTCGTCGGGCGACAGGCCGACGCCGTTCGGGCTCAGCATCGGATGCGCCAGCTCGACGAGCTTCGAGCCGTCGGGGAGCGCGTAATAGAGCCCGCCATGGTCGCGGTCGCGGCCCCGCCGCTTGCCGAGGTCGGTGAAGTAGAAGCCGCCCTGGCGGTCGAAGACGAGGTCGTTCGGCGCCGACAATTTGTGGCCGCCGCACTGGCTGTAGAGGATGCGGGTCTCGCCGGTCCCGGGGTCGATCCGCTGGATGTAGCCGCCCTGGTAATCCTTCGCTGGACCGGTCGACAGAAACCCGCCCTCGGCATATTCGTTGCCGCCGTTGTTGCAGACATAGAGCGCGCCGTCGGGTCCGATGGCGACGCCGTTCGGCCCGCCCCCCGCATTTCCGATCGGCGACTTGGCGCCGTCCGAGGCGACGCTGGTGACGGCGCTGCCGGCGATCTCGCCGAGGATGACCGAGCCGTCGGCCATCGCCACCGGCCCCTCGGGAAACCGCAACCCTGTCGCCATGATCCGTATGTCGGCCATCGCCCTCTTCTCCCCTTCTCTATCCCCGGAATTCTGTCGCGCCGCTCGGAGGCCCGTCAAGCCGGACCCGACCGGCGCGGCGTCGCCCCAGAGCACGATCCGATCCGATCGGAGCCGCCGTTCTGGAGCGGCTCTGTCAATGCCTCATTCCGCTGTCCCGGTGAAAGCCGGGATCCATCTTTCCACCACTCGGCCGCTTGCCGGCGTTTACTGTGATCGGTCGACGAACGAACCGGAGGAGCGAGCGAGCCTGCGGCCGGCGTGGGTCCCGGCTTTCCCCACGGATCAAGTCCGTGGGCTGAAGGCCCACGGGACAGCGGGAGCGATGCGGTTCAGCTTCATGGGATCACGCTGCGCGGGGCATCAGGAGGGCTTGCGCCAATAGTCGTTGGCGGCGGCGATCGTCGCAAGCTCCACCGCAATCACGTGGCTTGCGGCAATCAGCCCGAATGGCTGGCTGCGGCTTACGCGCCGAAATCCTCGATGCGGATCATCCGCGGCGGCTCGAGCACGGTGTCGAGCGCCTCGATCCTGGCGAGCGCCCGGCGCATCGCCGCCTCGACCGTGACATGGGTGGTCAGCACCACCGGCACCGCCTCGCCCGGCGCCCGGCCGCGCTGGATCATCGATTCCATCGACACCTCCTCGTCGCGCAGGGCGGCGGCGACATCGGCGATCACCCCCGGCTGGTCGACCACCATCAGCCTGATGTAGCAGGCCCCCTGGTGGCGCTCGATCGGCACGCCGGGAACGGCGCGCAGATCGGCGGTCGGCGCCCCGAACGCGGCGGCATGGCGGCCGGCGGCGATGTCGACGAGATCGGCGGCGATCGCCGAGGCGGTCGGCGCGGCCCCGGCGCCGCGGCCCTGCAGCACCACCCGGCCGACAAAATCGCCCTCGGCGACGACGGCGTTGTAGACCCCCTCGACCGCCGCGATCGGCGTCGCCCGCGGCACCATGCACGGGTGCACGCGCTGCTCGAGCCCGTCGCCGGTCAGCCGCGCGATGCCGAGCAGCTTGATGCGGTAGCCGAGCTCCTCGGCGAAATCGATGTCGAGCCGCGAGACGTGGCGAATCCCCTCGGCATAGACCCCGGCGAGGTCGACCGGGCGGCCGAACGCGACGCTCGCCAGGATCGCCAGCTTGTGCGCGGCGTCGACGCCGTCGATGTCGAAGCTCGGATCGGCCTCGGCGTAGCCGAGCTTCTGCGCCTCGGCCAGCACCTCGGCGAATTCGCGCGCGCTCTCGCGCATCGTCGTCAGGATGTAGTTCGAGGTGCCGTTCAGGATGCCGTAGACGCGCTCGACCCGGTTGCCGGCAAGGCCTTCGCGCAACGCCTTGATCACCGGGATGCCGCCGGCGACCGCGGCCTCGAACGCCAGCACCAGACCCTTTTCCTCGGCGAGCGCGGCGAGCCTCGTCCCGTCATGCGCCATCAGCGCCTTGTTGGCGGTGACGACGTGCTTGCCGTGGCCGAGCGCCGCTTCGACGACCCGGCGGGCGACGCCGTCGGCCCCGCCGATCAGCTCGACGACGACATCGACATCGGGATCGGCCGCCATCGCCGCGGCGTCCTCGTACCAGCGCGCCGCCGACAAATCGACGCCGCGGTCGCGGCGGCGGTCGCGGGCGGAAACCGCGGCGACGACGATCCGGCGGCCGCCGCGCCGCGCCAAGAGCTCGGCCTGGCGCTGCAGCAGCAGCAGCACGCCGGCGCCGACCGTGCCGAGGCCCGCAACCGCGATCTTCAATGGTGGCTTCACGAGAACAACCCCGAGCGGCAGCGCTGTGCCGCGCCTTGTAGCCCCGACGCAGTAAAGTTTCGACAAATTTCGGCTTATCGTGGAGGCGGGACCGATTGCGACCCGCGACCCGACAAGGAGGGAATGGCGATGCCGGTGCTCTACGAAAAGCGCGGCCATGTCGGCTGGCTGACCTTGAGCCGCCCGCAGGCGCGCAACTGCTGGGGCGAGGATTTCAACGAGGAGATCGCGCGGCATTGCGAGGCGATGGCGGCCGACCGCGAGGTCAGGGCAGCGGTGCTGACCGGCGACGAGGCCGGCGGCGCGTTCTCGGCCGGGGCCAACCTCAAGGACCCGCGCACCCACAAAGAAGCCTCGATGGCGGAGTTTATCGAGGGCCTGCCGCACCGCCATCGCACCGCCGGCCAGGTGCTGCGCGAGTTTCCCAAGCCCGTGATCGCCGCTGTCAACGGCTTTGCCGTCGGCATCGGCTGCATCGTCACCTATTGCTGCGACCTGATCGTCGCCTCCGACCGCGCCGAGTGGCGCCTGCCGCAGGTCGGCCTCGGGATCCTGCCGAACCACGGCGGCATCGTCCGGCTGGCGCAGTGGATCGGCAAAGGCCAGGCGATGAAGGTCGCGATGGGCTGGCCGATGAAGGCGGAGGAGGCGTTCCGGCTCGGCCTGGCGCAGTGGCTCGCGCCGCATGCCGAGCTCGCGGCGCAGACGACGGCGATCGCCGAGCGGCTCTGCGAGCTGCCGCCGCTCGCCTCCCGGCTCGCCAAGGAATTGCTGAACCGCGGCCTCGACATGCCCAATGTCGGCGACGCCGCCTATATCGACCTCTACCGTTTCATGGCGCTGTCGCTGACCGAGGACGCCAAGGAGAGCCACAACGCCTGGCGCGAGCGGCGCCGGCCGCAAATCCGCGGCGCCTGAGCAGGCTGGCGCCGGGGCCGCGGCGAGCCTAGAGTTGGCGGCGGCAAGACCGAGGAGAGGAAAAGCCGGATGACTGTGTTCCGCTACGACCACATCCATTTGCGCAGCCCCGACGCCGAGGCGACCGCGCGCTGGTACCATGACATGTTCGGGGCGGAGATCATCCGCTCGGTCCAGTCGGACGGCCGGCCGCGGCTCGATTTGAACCTCGGCGGCGTCGCCGTCTTCGTCGCCCAGGTCCCGGCCGAGCAGGCGATCGCCGCCCCGCCCGAGCCGCCTTATCTCGGCCTCGAGCATATCGGGCTGCGGGTCGAGGGCATCGACGCCGTCGTCGCCGAGCTGAAGGGCAAGGGCGCCGAATTCACCGTCGAGCCGAAGACGATCCGGCCGGGGGTGCGGATCGCCTTTCTGCGCGGCCCGCAGAACGTCCATATCGAGCTGTTGGACCGCGACGCCGCCTAGCCGAGGCTCGGTCGCCGGCTAATTTTGCGCCATGCCCGACCGCGGGCGCCAAGACCAGCCGCTGGTGCTGGAAAAGGCCGAGGACGGCTTGGCCGCGCAGGTCAAGGCGCGGCTGAAGCCGGCGCCGCCGCTCCCGGACGCGGCGCCCGTCGAGACGGCGCCGCCGTCGTCCCCCGCCCCGCCGGCCCCCGCCGCGCCGGCGCCCGCGCCGGACAAGGGCGCCAGGCATTACCGCCGGCGGGTGCTGCTGGTGCTCTCGGCGATCGTGCTGGCGCTGGGGCTGTACTGGGCCTCGAGCTACGTCTTGACCTACACCGACGACGCCTATGTGACCTCCGACCTCATCGCGATCGCGCCGCAGGTCACCGGCCGCATCGTCGCTGTGCCGATCGTCGACAACCAGACCGTGAAAAAGGGCGACCTCCTCGCCGAGATCGACCCGCGGCCGTTCCAGCTGACGCTCGACGAGCAGCAGGCCAAGCGCCGCGAGGCCGAGGCGCAGCTCGGCGTCGACCACGACACGATCAAATCGGCGAAGGCGGCGCGCGACGAGGCCGCCGCCAAGCAGCAGATGGCCAACGACAATCTGCGCCGGGCAAAGCCGGTCGCGGCGGCGGGCTTTGTCTCGCGCCAGGCGCTCGAGGACGCCGCGACCAAGGCGCAGGCGGCGCAGGCGGCGCTCGTCGACGCCGAGGACAGCGTCGCCAAGGCGCGGCAGATGCAGACCCTGCACGAGGCGACCATCGCGGCGATCTCGGCGCGGATCGGCTATCTGCAATGGCAGCTCGACCAAACCAGGCTGTCGGCGCCGGTCGACGGCACGATCACCAACCTGACCTTGCGGGTCGGCGACCAGGCGGTTGAAAACCAGCCGCTGATCGCCTTGGTCGACGCTCACGCCTGGCGCATCTTCGCAAACTACAAGGAGAGCGTGATCCGCCATCTGCGGGTCGGCGGCAATGCCTGGGTGTGGCTCGACGCCTATCCCTGGCATGTCCATCGCGCGGTGATCCAAGGCATCGCCCGCGGCATCAGCCGGCGCGAGACGCCGAACACGCTGCTGCCCTTTGTCGAGCCGACGACCGACTGGATCCGGCTCGAGCGCCGCTTCCCGGTAACCCTGGTGATCCAGGATTTGCCGCCCGGGGTCGTGCTGCATATGGGCTCCGACGCCCGCGCCCTCGTCGTCTACTGAGGCTCGGCGGTGCTTCGCGAGATCCCCGGCGCGCTCGCCTCCGAGCTGCGCCTGCTCGAATTCGGCGGCCCTCGCGGCCTGGAGGCGCTGGAAGCCGCGTTGTCGGTGACGCTCGCCGTGCTCGCCGCGCTGGCGGTGCACTCGGACGATCCCTGGTGGGCCGGGATCAGCGCCTTCATGGTGACCCGCGCCTCGCTCGCGACCGCCTTGTCGCGCGGCGCCATGCGGGTCGCCGGCAGCGTCGTGGGGGCCGCAATCGGGGTGATCGTCCTCGGGCTCTTCGCCTACCGGCCGCTGCCGTTCTGCCTCAGCCTGTTTGTCGTGGCGTGCATCGGGTTCTTCGGGTTCGCGACCTCGCGCTTCAGCTACGCCTGGCTGATCGGCGCGGTTACCGCCAACCTGGTCATGCTGATGGGGTTCACCCAGCCGCAGGGGGCGTTCACGATCGCCGTCGACCGCGTCGCCGATGTCGCGATCGGGACCGCGGCCTCGCTGGTCGTCTGCGGCCTGATGCCGGCGCCGGGCGGCGCCGGGGCCGCCCCGGCGTCGGGCCAGCTCAGCCCGCTGCCGCTGGCGATCTGGCGGCGCCGCTGGGGCGGCGAGATGCAGCGCTGGCTCGACGGCAAGTGGCCGTTGGCGATGCATGCCTGCCGCATCGGGCTCACGGTCATGCTGTTGCCGGCGCTGGCGAACTGGCTGGCGCCGGTGAGCCCGGTCACGATCGGGCTGACCGCGGTCATGGTCATGGCGGTGCCGCCGACGGCGATCCTCCAGGCCGACACCCGCACGATCGTGCAGCGCTCGGCGCATCGCGTCATCGGCTGTCTGCTGGGCGCCCTGCTCGGCCTCGCCTGCCTCGCCGTCGTCGGCAGCGATTTCGTGCTCTGGACCTTGCTCCTGCTGGCCGGCGTCTGGCTCTGCTCGCAGATCCAGACCGGCGCCGAAGGCGTCAGCTATGTCGGGACCCAGGCCTTGTTCGCGTTTGTGATGAGCCTGGTCCAGGGCCAAGGCCCGCCGCTGACGATCAGCCCCGGCTTCGAGCGCCTGGTCGGAGTCGTTAGCGGGCTGATGCTTTTGTTCGTCATCACCCTGGTGTTGTCGCTGATCCCGCTGCCCGATCCTTCGCCGAAGCCGGCGGCCTGACCGGCCCGGGTTCTCGGCGGCAATGCCGGTCGTCAGGCTCGGCAGCCGGACGGCGCGTGGCGATTGACAAGCCGGAGCCTCGACGGTCTGATCCGGCCGAGCATCTCGACCATGGGAGGGGGTATTGGCCAGGTTCAGGATCGCCACGCCGGCGGGCGCCAGCTTCACCGTCGCCGGCGGCGGCTACGGCTACGAGATGGAGGCGCTGACGCCGATCGACGCCGAGATCTTCGAGATCCCCGCCGGACTCGGAAGACGAGTTCGTCGCCGCGGCCAAGGACGCCGACGCGCTCTACGCCAAGGGGCGGCGCATCACCAAAAAGATGATCGACGGGCTCGGGCGCTGCAAGATCATCTCGCTCGGCAGTGTGGGCGTCGACTCGGTCGATGTCGACGCCGCGACCGCGAAAGGCATCCCGGTCACCAACTGCCCCGACACCTTCATCGAGGAAGTCGCCGACCACGCGATGACCCTGATCCTCGCCACCCACCGCCGGCTGATCTTGCAGGACCGGCTGGTGCGCGACGGGCGCTGGACCGAGGGCCGGCCGGCGTTGCTCAAGATCCCGCGGCTGCGCGGCATGACGTTGGGGCTGATCGCCTTCGGCCATGTCGCCCGCGCCGTCGCCGAACGGGCCAAGCCCTTCGGCCTGCACGTCATCGCCTACGACCCCTATATCGAGGAGATGGCGATGATCGAGCGCGGGGTCGAGCCGGTCAGCCTTTCCGAATTGCTCGCCCGCGCCGACATCCTCTCGATGCACACGCCGGCGACCGAGAGCGCCAACCGGCTGATCCGCGACGAGCATTTCCGGCAGATGAAGAAGACCGCGATCTATGTCTCGACCGGGCGCGGGCCGACGACCGACGAGGCGGCGCTGATCAAGGCGCTCGACGACGGCCTGATCGCCGGGGCCGGGCTCGATGTCCTCGAGCAGGAGCCGCCGGGCGGCAACAACCCGCTCTTGAAGATGGACAACGTGATCCTGACCGCGCACGTCGCCTCGGCGACGGCGCGCTTCGATCCGGCGCGCCGCCGGCGGGTCGGGCTCGAATTGTCGCTGGCGCTCGCCGGCAAATGGCCGATGTCCTGCGTCAACCCGAGCGTGCTTGCCGACAGCGGCCTCAGGCGCTGGCAGCCGGTGTCGATGGAGCGCGGCCCGAACTCCTGATCCGCGCCATCGGGTCATTGCGAGGCGCGGAGCGCCGCGGCAATCTCGCTCCGGTGAAGCACGAACGGCACGAGATTGCTTCGCTCCGCTCGCAATGACGAGATGATGCAGAGGAGAAAACGATGCTGCTTGGAAGACGCTCGTTCTTGTTCGCCGGAGCGGTCGCGGCGGCGGAGATGGGTTCCGGGGCGAGCTCGGCGCGGTGGGACGGGCCGGACCCGGTCCGCTACCCCGATCCGAGCTTCAAGGTCCTCGACCCGCGTTTCCAGAGCCTGATCCTCGGCAACGCCGCGGTCGAGCGGATCGCCGGCGGATGCCGCTTTACCGAGGGGCCGGTGTGGTTCGGCGACGGCCGATATCTGCTGTGGAGCGACATCCCCAACGACCGGATCATGAAATGGGAGGAGGAAACCGGCGCGGTCAGCGTGTTTCGCCGACCCTCCCACTACGCCAACGGCAACACCCGCGACCGGCAGGGCCGGCTCGTCACCTGCGAGATGGACGCGCAGCGGGTGACCCGCACCGAATATGACGGCGCGGTCACTGTCCTGGCCGACAGCTTCGAGGGCAAGAAGCTGACCGGCCCCAACGATGTCGTCGTCAAATCCGACGGCTCGATCTGGTTCAGCGACAACGGCGCCGGGATCCGCGGCAACTATCTCGGCCACAAGGCGGCGCTGGAACTGCCGTTCCGCGTCTATCGCCTCGATCCGGCGAGCGGGGCGCTGGCGATTGCGGTCGGCGACATGAAGCGGCCGAACGGGCTGGCCTTTTCGCCCGACGAAAAGCTGCTCTACGTCGTCGACACGCCGGGCCCGGGGCAACGCACGATCCAGGTCTACGATGTCGTCGACAACGGGGCCAAGACCGCCAACGGGCGCCTCTTCTGCGCCGCCGAGCCGGGCGGCAGCGACGGCTTCCGGGTCGATGTCCACGGCAATCTGTGGTGCGGCTGGTCGGGCGGCGAGGCCGAGGACGGGGTCGCCGTCTACGCCCCCGACGGCAAGATGATCGGCCGCATCATGCTGCCCGAGCGCTGCGCCAATGTCTGCTTTGGCGGCGTCAAGCGCAACCGGCTGTTCATGGCGGCGAGCCAGTCGGTCTACTCGGTCTACGTCGAGACCCAGGGGGCGCCGGGCGGCTGACCCGGCGCCGCCCCCGGTCGCGCCCTCTCAGCCCGCCGCCGCCATCTCAGGGGCCTTCGCGCGCTGAAAGGCCGGCATCACCTCGGCGCCAAAGCGCTCGAGCTGCTCGAGAGCGACCGATTTCGGCACGCCGACCGAGAGGCTGACCGAAACCCGGTCGAGGCCGGGATAGCGCTCTTCGAGCGCCTTCAGGTGATCGATGATCTGCTGCGGCGACCCGCACAACACGCCGCCCGCGTTGATCGCATCCTCGATCCGCGGCAGCTTGGCGGTCGGCGCCAGCTTCGGGTCGCGCATGATCTCGATCTGCGCGTCGGTGAGCGCGCGGACGAGGCGCAATTCGCCGAACATCTTCATGTTCTCTTCGTAGTATTTTCCGGCCTCGCGGATCCCCGCCTCGCGGCTGTCGGCGATGAAGAAGTGGAAGCCGAAGCACATGCGCTCGCCGAGGTCGAGATGCTTGCCGATCTTGGCGTGCGCCTTCTGCCAGGCGAGGACGACGTTGTGCATCGCGCCACCTTCGGCCGAGCCGCCGCCGACCAGCCCCTGGATGCCGTGCTTGGCCATGAAATCCAAGGCCCGCTCACTGCCGCCCTGGATCGGCTGCCAGCACTCGACCGGGAGCCGCAGCGGCCGCGGCACCACGGTCAGCTCCTCGAGCGTGTAGCCGCGATAGGGAACCCGCGGCGGCAGGGTGTAGTGCTTGCCCTGGTGCGAGAACGAGTCGTTGTTGAAGGCCTTGAAGATGATGTCGACCTGCTCCTCGAAGAGCTCGCGGTTGGCCGACTGGTCGAGCAATGGCGAGCCGAAGGTTTCGACCTCGCGGGTATGGTAGCCGCGGCCGACGCCGAAGGTGATGCGCCCGCCCGACAGGATGTCGGCGGTGGCGTAATCCTCGGCCAGCCGCAGCGGGTGCCACATCGGCGCGATGTTGAAGCCGCAGCCGATGCGCAGGCGCCGGGTCACGTGGGCGAGGTGAAGCGCCGTCATCAGCACGTTGGGGATGCACTCGTAGCCTTCGCGCTGAAAATGATGCTCGGCCATCCAGAAGGTGTCGTAGCCGGCGCGGTCCATCAGCTGCGCCATCGCCTGCGCCTTGTCGAACACCGTCGCCAGGTGCTCGTTCGGGAACCGGCGCTCGTTCACCGGGACGCCGCCATAGCCGACATTGTCCATGTCGACGTGTCCGGCGAACAGGCTGTCGAACTTCGTGATCATGCCATGACCTCCACCAGCGGAACCGCCGAGCGATCCTTACGCCATTCTAAACCCCGGCGCCGCCCTGGCAACAACCGGCGACGCCGCGGCGCGCGGGGCGTTGCCGCGGGCCGGCGGCGAAGCTACTCTCGCCGCCGTGGAGGCCTCCAGCATGCGCAATCTCTTTTTCACGCTGGCCGCGGCCTGCTGCCTCGCCGCCGCGAGCCCGGGCGTCGCACAGCAGCCGGTCGGCGCCGTTTCCGCCGACCACAAAGATGTAGGGAATGTGCAGGCGCGGGTGCAGAAATTCGATCAGGCGCTCGGCGTCGTCAGCCAGCTCCGCCGCTCGCCGATCGCCAGCGTCGAATGCGACGGCGTCTGCTATTTCCCGAACAGCAGCAAGGCGATCTCGTGGAAATGCGAGCCCGCCAGGAAATGCGACCTGCGCTGCACGGTGAGCCCGCCGGTCGGCGGCTGCAACTGAGCTGCACGCCGCCGCGCACCGAGCGGGGCTAGCCGGGCTGGAAGGTCAGGCTCATCGCCGCGATGCCGGCGGCGACGTTGAGGCCGGTGGTGCCTTCGATGCTGACCGGCTGCAAGGCGATCGAGTTGTTCGAGCCGCCGACCAGCACATTGGCCCCGAGCCCGACCCCGACGGTGGCGCTGGCGGTGGCGCCGCCGAAATTGCCGGCGAGCGCGCCCGGCGCCAGATTGGCGGCCGGCGCGATCACCCCCCACACGATGACCCCGCCCTGGATGTAGCCGATGTCGACGCCGAACCGGTTGATCGCGCCGGTGTAATGCTCGCGCTTGCCCTGCGGCGGCGCGAAGGTGCAGTTGAGCGACCGCGACGAGCCGAAAATGAAGCCGAAGCCGCTGGAGACGTTGCAGGTCAGCACCCCGACCCGGACGCCCTGCGCCTCGGCCGGCGGCGCCGCCGTCAGGGCGCCCGCCGCCAGGCCCAGCGCGCCGATCGTCACCGCGAGTTTTTTGACCATTCCGTCGATCTCCTGTTTAAGGGTTGCCGCCAGCCGGGCGCATGGCCCAAACGCCGGGTCGTCTACTATGTTCCAACCCTTGGCGCCATGCCTTCCCGCGACCCCGGCGGCGGCCCGCTAAGCGCCCGCCGCGGGCGTCGCCGAGGGCGGACGCGGCGATTCCGGCCGATCTCGGCGGGGTAAATTTATCCCCTCGCGTCCGGGTCGATTTTTTGGAACAATCCGGTTCTGCGCTGCCAGTGGGCGGCGAACCGATTCGACAGGAAGCCGACTTGATCAGAGACAGGAATTTTCGTCAGCCGCGGCGCCGCGAGTTTGACGATGACGGCTACGACCCGCATCTGCGCGATTTCGGCGCGCCGCGCTTCCCCACGCCGCGCTTCGAGACGCCGTCCGGGCCGCCGGTCCGGGCTGTCGTCAAGTGGTTCAAGCCCGAACGGGGGTTCGGGTTTGTCGAGCTGTCCGACGGCTCGGGCGACGCCTTTCTCCACGCCAGCGTGCTCGAACGCAACGGGATCGCCGCGGTCCAGCCGGGCGAGACGCTCGAGCTGCGCATCTCGCCCGGGCAGAAGGGTCCGCAGGTCACCGAGGTCCTCAGCGTCGACACCAGCACCGCGGCCCCGGCGGCGGCCCGCCGGCCGGCCTACCCGGCCGCCGGCCGGCCCTCGCTGGAAGCCGCCGTCGAGGAGACCGGGACGGTGAAATGGTTCAACGCCCAGAAGGGCTTTGGCTTCATCGTCCGCGAAGGCGGCGGCAAGGACGCCTTTGTCCACGCCTCGGTGCTGGAGCGCTCCGGCATCAGCACCTTGAACGAAGGCCAGAGGGTGCTGATCGACATCGCCGAGGGCCGCAAGGGGCCGGAAGCCGTCAGGGTTCGCCTCGCCTAGCCGGCAACCGGGCGCGCCGGCGCCGGAACGGAGGGGGCGCGATGGACTTCGGCGCGGCGATGTTCTTTACCGACTATTCGATTGTGCCCGGCGAATTGGGACGGGCGCTCGAGGCGCGCGGCTTCGAATTGGTCTGGGCGCCCGAGCATTCGCACATCCCGGCCTCGCGCCGGACGCCGTTCCCGCAGGGTGGCGAGCTGCCGCAGAAATATTACCAGGCGATGGACCCGTTCGTGTCGCTGACCGCGGCGGCGGCGGCCACGTCGAGGCTGAGGCTCGGCACCGGGGTGTGCCTCGTCGCCCAGCGCGACCCGATCCAAACCGCAAAGCTCGTCGCCTCGATCGACCAGGTCTCGAACGGGCGCTTTCTGTTCGGCGTCGGCGGCGGCTGGAACGCCGAGGAGATGGCCGACCACGGCACGGCGTTCAACACCCGTTTCAAGCTGATGCGCGAGCGGGTCGAGGCGATGACCGAAATCTGGACCAGATCGACAGCCGAATATCATGGCGAGCTGGTTGATTTTTCGCCGTTGATGGCGTGGCCGAAGCCGGCCCAGAAGCCGCACCCGCCGGTGCTGGTCGGGGCGCCTTCCCCATGCGGCGCGCCGCGCGGTGCGCTACGGGAACGGCTGGATCCCGCATGCGAGCCGCCCGCAATACCCGGACGTGACCGACTTCCTGCCGCAATTCCGGCAAATGGCCGCCGCCGCGGGGCGCGAGATCGCATCGCTGCCGGTCACGGTGTTCGGGGCGGCCGAGGACGTCGACCGGCTGCGGCGCTGGCGCGAGCGCGGGGTTGCGCGGGTCGTCGTCAGCCTGCCCTCGGCCAAATCCGACGAAATTCTGCCGATCCTCGACCGCTGGGCGGGATTGATCCGCGGTGCGCGCCGATAGCCGCATCGGCCCCGCTCGCGGCGAGCCGCCTCGCAACGCCGCGGCAGGCGGTCGAGGCGGCTGCCGGCGGCAACCTTGTCGCCTCTGCCCGGAGGGCGCGCGATGACTCTCGACGTGTTGACCGTCCAACCATTGATTGCGCTGATCGCAGGCATCCTGATCCTTTTCATCCCGCGCCTGCTCAATTATGTCGTCGCGATCTATCTGATCGTGATCGGCGTGATCGGATTGTGGCCGCGCCTGTTCATTCCGCACTGAGGGGCGCGGGGCGGCCGACGGATGGCCGGCCTGATCCTGCGCGGCGGCCGCGTCGTCGATCCGGCGAGCGGGCGCGACGCAATGGCCGACATCGCGTTCGCCGACGGCAGGGTCTCGGCGATCGGCCCGGAGTTGCGCCCGGACGGCGCCGACATCGTCGATCTGGGCGGGCTTATCGTGGCCCCCGGCCTGGTCGGCGCGACCGGCGACGCCACCATCCTCGAAATGGTCAAGGGCGATTTCGCCTTTCGCGATGTTCTCGGCGAGGAGCGCCGCGGGCGATGCCGGCTTGAAGCGCGCGGGCTGGTCGTCGCCGGCCGCTGGTGGCATCCGCCGCGGCCGTGATCGGCCGCCCGCTCAGGCGCGCGGCTTTGAGGGCCGGGCCGGCGGGGCGTCGCGATAAATCTGCAGCCGGGTGACGCGAAGACCGGCGACGCCGTGCGACTCGATCGCGCGCTGCCAGGCGCGGAACTCCTCGACCGACAGCTGATAGCGCCGGCAGGCCTCCTCCAGGCTGATGACGCCGCGCCGCACGGCGGCGACCACCACCGCCTTGCGCCGGACCACCCAGCGTTTGGTGTCGGGCGGCGGCAAGAGCTCGCCGACTGTTGAATTCGGCTGCATTTTGTTCTCGTCCATATGTCCAGAATAAAGGACGAGCAGTTAAAGAACCCCTAAGTCGACAGCCTGTACTCTCTGGAGATGTATTTCAAAAGCGCCGGCAATGCTCCCGCTGGTCTGCCGGCGGCGGTTGGGGTTTCCCGGAGCGCGCATCTGCGGTAAAATACCCGGCATGAGCGAAGCTAAAAGCTTGTTTACGGCGCTGCGGCAGGCGGTCGATCCGAGCGCGGCCGCGGCCATCGAGGAGCTGGTGCAAAACGGCCCGGACCGCGCCCTCTGCCGCATCAACGCGCTCGATTTCGCGGCCCGGGCCGGGCTCGACGAGGAGGCCGCGATCGCCGCCTTCCTGCACGCCGCGCGGCTCGGGCTGTTCGAGCTGTCGTGGAACGTGCTGTGCCCGGGCTGCGGCGGCGTGCTCGACAGCGGCGCCACCTTGAAGACCGTCGACCGCGACGAATACGCCTGCGCGTGGTGCGCCGCCGGCTACGTCCCGACCCTCGACGAGATTGTCGAGGTCACCTTCACAGTCAGCCGCCGGGTGCGCCGGATCGCCGCCCACGACCCGGACGAGCTCCCGTTCACCGAATATTTCCGCCAGGTGTTCTGGGGCTCCGGGATCGATGTCCCGGACGATTTCGAGCGCCTCGTCGAGGAGATCGTGCTGGAATTGGTCGAGCTGCCGCCCGGCGGCAAGGCGCTGCTGTCGCTGCAATTGCCGGCTGCGTTTGTGATCCTGCTCGACCCGGTGACGCACGCGACCCGGTTTCTCGACGTCAAGGGCGAGCCGACCCGCGAGCGGCAGAGCCTCGCCTACGTCTTCGACCGGCTGCGCGCGCCGACCGCGACCGCGGCGTTGCGTCCGGGGCCGTTGCGCCTGTCGCTCGAAAACCGCACCGACGCCCGGGTTTTGCCCGGGTTGTGGCTCGCCGACGACAAGCTGCACGAGCTGCTCGGCCGGCGGCGGCCGTTCCTGACCGCGAAGCGGCTGCTGACCAACCAGGTGTTTCGCGACCTTTACGGCACCGACACGATCGACGCCCGGCAGCGGCTCAAGATCACCAGCCTGACCTTTCTGTTCACCGACCTCAAAGGCTCGACCGAGCTTTACGAGCGGGTCGGCGACCTCGCCGCCTTCGACATGGTCCGGGCGCATTTCCAGGTCTTGAACGACATCGTCGCCGGCGAGGCGGGGGCCGTGGTCAAGACCATCGGCGACGCCGTGATGGCGACCTTCTCGACGCCGGACCGGGCGGTCGCCGCGGCCTTGCGCATGCGCGAGGCGATGAACGGGCTCAACGAGGCGCGCGGCGGCGAGGACCTGCTGCTCAAGATCGGCATCCATGAGGGGCCCTGCCTCGCCGTGGTGCTGAACGACCGGCAGGACTATTTCGGGCAGACCGTCAACATCGCCTCGCGCGTCCAGGGGCTGGCCGATTCCCGGTCGATCCTGGCGACCGGGTCGGTGCTCGCCAACCCGCGCGCGTCGAGCCTGCTGGAGACCAGCGGCCACAAGCCCTTGGCCCAGCGCCGCGCGCTGCGCGGCATCGCCGACGAGGTGGCGGTCTACGAGATCCCCTGATCAGCCGCCGAGGGCGGCGAGCGGCCGCAGCTGGTCGAGCAGCCGGCCGGCGAACACCACACCCGACGCGTCGACCGGCAGGCCCGCCGCCACCAGCGCCTCGGCCGTCCAGGTGTTGCAGGTGTGGCCGAGATCGTAGGTTCCGACCGAGGCGTAGAACATGCTTCCCGGATAGGGGCCGGCGCCGACGGCGCGCGGGCTCCCGGTCGCGTCCTTGGCGAGATCATCCCATAAGAATTCCGAAAGCCGCCCCAGCCCCTTCGGCGTCACGCGGAGGGCGAATGCGTTTGCAGCGCCGGCGAACGCCTCGGGCGAGACCGCGAGCGGGACGACCAGCATCACCGCCGGCCCCGGCGCCAGCGCCCGCACGACGTCGCCGAAATCGGGGTTCCGAGCCATGTAGTAGCCGCGCGCGCCCCAGCCGAAGACGAGATAGCGGGCGGCGGGACGCTCGCGCTGCAAGGCAGCCAGCGGGCCGCGGACCGAGGCGGACGGCAAGGCTATCTCGGTATGCCAGCCCCCGGCGACGACGTAGACGAGCTCCGATCGCGGCCCCGGATCGGCAGTCGGCGCCGGCGGCGGCGGCGCGCAGCCCGGCAGCAGCCAGCAGAGCAGCCAGGCCGCCCGCACGCCCGGCCGCAACCCGGCGATGCGACGCGCAGCGCCAACTGCCTTGAGCGAGGCTTCGAGCTCTCGCATTGCGTCGGTCATCTGTGGCAAATTGTCACGCGGACGCTGTTGCGACGCATTCGCATTGTGGCGCGCGCTCAATCGCGTTAACGGTGACAACGATTATCGTTCTTATAACCGGCGGTCGCCATGCATCGTTTTGCCCTCGTTGCCCTGCTCCTCGCGGCTGCCGCGATCCCGGCTCTATCCGCAGAGCCGCAGGTCATCATCTCGATCAAGGACCATCAATTCGTGCCGAGCGATGTCCCGACGCCGGCGGGGGTCAAGGTCGAGCTGATCATCAAGAATGAGCAGGCGATGACCGCCGAATTCGAGAGCTCGGCTCTGCATCGCGAGAAGATCGTCCAGGCGGGGCGCCAGATCAGCGTCTTTGTCGGCCCCCTCGACCCCGGCGCCTATGAGTTCTTCGATGATTTCAACCGGGCGACGCGCGGTCGCCTCATGGTCAAGTAGGGACGCGTCCGATGCTGGCGACCGCGATCATCGTCTTTCGCGAGGTGCTGGAGGCGGCGCTGATCGTCGGCATCGTGCTGGCGGCCAGCCGCGGCGCGGCGCAGCGCGGGCTCTGGGTCGGTGGCGGGATCGTCGGCGGCGCGCTGGGGTCGCTCGCGGTCGCCGCCGGCGCCGGCACGATCGCGGCGATGGCCGAAGGCATGGGCCAAGAGCTTTTCGACGCCGCGATCCTGTTCGCCGCGGTGCTGATGCTCGGCTGGCACAATGTGTGGATGGCGCGTCACGGGCGGGACTTGGCGAGCAACGCGACGCAGCTCGGCAGGGACGTCCGCAGCGGCGCGCAGCCGCTTTGGGCCCTGGCTTTCGCAGTCGGGCTCGCGGTCTTGCGCGAAGGCTCGGAGACCGTGTTGTTCCTCTACGGCATCGCATTGGCCGGCGACGGCGGCGCAACATCGCTGGCGCTCGGCGGCTTGTCCGGGCTGGTGCTCGGCGTCGCCGCGGGGGTCGGCCTTTATCGGGGCCTCGTCAGCATCCCGATGCGCCGTCTGTTCACGGTAACGAGCTGGCTGGTTTTGCTGCTTGCCGCCGGCCTTGCCTCGCAAGGGGCGTCGTTCCTGATGCAGGCGGGCTTGTTGCCGCCGCTCGGCGGCAATGTGTGGGATACCTCGTTCCTGCTGTCGGATCAGAGCATCCTCGGCAAGATTCTGCATACGCTGATCGGCTACACGGCTCAGCCGGCCGGCATCCAGATCGTGTTCTACGTGGCGACGCTGGCGGTGATCGGCGTGCTGATGCGCGCGTTTGGCTCAGCTGCGGGCAAGCCCGGCCGAGCGGCCGGTGCTGCGGGGACTGTACCCGCCGAATAAATCTCAAGAACGAAATTGGGGACATCCCGTACATGCACATCGTGCGCAAATGGCGCGGCTGTGACTGCGCCTGGCTGGGTTCGACCTTGGCGGGGGCGGCAGTGTTGCTTGTCGCCGGAACGGCCCACGCCGATTTCAAGGTCCAGCAGCCCGACGCCGAGCCCGGCGAGCTGGAGATCGAGACGGTCGGCAGCTACGGCCGAAGCGGCGACCCGGCCACCGACAACGAGCAGAGCTTTGTCCACGAGATCGAGTACGGGTTCACCAATTTCTGGAGGGCCGGGCTCGAATTTGAGACCGGCCGCGACCCCGGTCCGGGGAACCGCTTCCAGTTCCAGCAGCTCACCTGGGAAAACTGGCTCGTGTTGGGCGAGCGCGGCCAGTATTGGCTCGACGCCGCCCTCTTCGTCGAGTACGGCCACGCGACGCTCGCGCAGACGCCGGACGAGATCAAGTTCGGCCCCTTGCTGCGCAAGGAAATCGGTCCGACGATCAACACCGTCAACCTGTTCCTCGCCAAGGAAGTGGGTGGGTTCACCGGCGCCGGCAGGATGGGCTTCAGCTATGCCTGGGAAACCCGGATCGCCACCGGATGGATCATCGAGCCCGGCTTCCAGGCCTATGGCGAGCCGGGGCTGATCGGCCGTTTCGCACCGCTCGGCGAGCAGGACCATCGCATCGGGCCGCAGCTGTTCGGTGCGGTGCACGCGCTTGGCCCGGGAACGCTGAAGTTCAATGCCGGTGTTCTGTTCGGCTTGACCCCGGCGACGCCGCGGCAAACCTTCCGGTGGCAGGCCGAATACGAAATTCATTTCTAGATCCTTGGTGAATTCGATTTGCCGCGCGGGCATCAGTCCCGACGCTCGTCCAGTCGAGACACCGAAGGTGCGGCCGGCGCCGAGAGTCCGTTGCCGCCGCCGCGCCCGCTCAGCGGCCTCGCCTGCCGACCAGATCGTCGATCATCTCGATCTGGATCTGCTGGATTTCGAGCAGATGGGCCCATTGGTGGTGGATCAGCTGATCGAGCTTGTCGCCGATCGCGCGCACCTCGAGCTCGGCCTTCAAATTGACCTTGTAGTCGTTCTCGGCATGCAGGCGGTCGCGCGCCTCCTGCCGGTTCTGGCTCATCATGATGATCGGCGCCTGCACCGCCGCCAGCAGCGACAGCGCCAGGTTCAACAGGATGTAGGGGTAGGGGTCGAACGGGTGGCTCAGCAAAATGACCGTGTTGACCACGATCCACACCGTCATCACGCTGAAGAAAATGATGATGAAGCGCCAGCTCCCGCCGAACTCGGCGACCCGGTCGGCGGCGCGCTCGCCCACGGTCAACGCCCGCTGGTACTCGCGGTTGACGTCGTCGGCGACGATCTGACCTTCGTGCAGGCTCTTCATCACCTCTTCTTCGATGGCGCTGAGCTCGCCGCGGTCCTTCTCCATCTCGGCGCGCACGAACTCGGCGCGGAAGCCGTTGAGGCAGCCGCGACAGATGAAGCCGGCCCCGTCCCAGCCGGAAGCCCGCGCCGCGATCAGGCCGGCGATATTGTCGCGCACCAGGTTCGCCGGCAGCATCATGTCGCTGGGAAAGCTGCGCGCGCACACGACGCAGGCGCGAGCCTGACGGTGGCGATCACGCAACGGCCTGCTCCTCGGGCTCGGCCCCGGCTCGGGCATGCCTTGCTCCTCTGCAAGCGCGCCCGCCGATGCTTGCCGCTCAGGCGCGGCGTCGAGGCTTCCGGCTTGCCTCTGCGAGCGGCCGCGGCGCCGCGATTTGTAGGAAGAATTCCCGGCGCCACGCAACAGAGAACGCGCCCCGGCCGGCTCAGGCGACGCCGGGCGCGCCGCCCCCAGCCCGCTTTTTGCCCCAGCCGATCCTGATCGCGCCATGCGCCGGCTTGAGCGGCAGGCAGGGATGCGCGGCAAGGCCGGGCGCGGCGGCCGGCGCTGCCGTCATCGCCGGCATCGGCAGGGCGGCGGCGCCCGACCGGCGCTCCCGCCGGCGCAGGCGCCGATCGGTCGCCTGCCGTGGCTGGCGGGGCTCGGCCCGGCGGCGCCTCCTGCGGATTTGCCGCCAGACCCAAAGCCCGGCCGGAACCAGGATCGTGATCCACAGCCAAGCGAGGCCGTCGACCGTGGCCTTCAGCCGCTCGAACCCGTCCTTCAGCCGGTCGGCCCAGGCGACCTGGATTTGAATTTCCTGCGTGAGGGTTCTGATTTTACGGATCCCTTCCCGGCCGTCCACGGTAAGCGCGACGTCAAAGGTCAACATCAAAATTTGCGTTCCCGGCGTCTTCGGCGTCACCTCCCATGTCCAGGCGGTAACCCGTTGCCGGCTGACAAACTGCTGCTGCGGCCCCGATGGCGAAATATCGAAAGCCTCGCCCCCGGACAGCGTGGCGATCATGCGGTCTCCGACCTCGAGAGGCCGCGACCGCTTTGCGCCCGCCCCCTCGAGCTGCCGCAGCAGCGCGTCCGGCGGCAGGTCGACCGCGAGCCTGGCTTCGATCACCCGGGGCTTGCCCCGCTCCATATGGGCCGGGGCGTCGAACGCGACATTTCCGGGAACCAGCCTTTGCAGCTCCTCCTCCACCTTCGCCAGGGAGGCGGCGGGCGACACGGGGGCGGCCGGGGCCGTGGCGACCGCGGCAGCCGGCGCGGGCGGCGGCGCCGGCTTGCGGGGCGGCGGCGCGGCGGCGGCCGGCGCCGCCAATATCGGCGCAGCGCGCGGCCGGCCGCCAGCGACGCCGGGAGCCGGCAGGCCTCGGATCGTCCCCAGGATCGGCGGCAACAGGCTGAACCCGCCGGCGACGGCGCCGCCCGACGCCGGCGGCCGGACCGGCGGCAGGGCGACGCGGGCCATAAGCGGCCGCAGGGGGACGACGCCTCCGCGCGGCACGCGGACCGTCAACCTCAGCGCCTGGTAGCCGGGGGCGGAAATCTCGATTTGATGGTCGCCCGCCGGCAGGGTCCGGCGGAACCCCGCGGCGGAGCCCATCTTGTGCCCGTCGATGCTCAGGATCGCCCCGGGGGCCGTCACGTCGACCTCGATGACGCCGGTCGCCGGTGCGGCGGCCGGAGGGGTCGCCTCGCCCGCGACGGGCGCGGACGCCGCCATCGCGGCGAGGAATAGGGCGAACGCCCAGCCGATCCGGAGATGAGCGTTGCGGCGCGTCATCGGGCCACCATCCCTTCTCGCCCGGTGGCGAAGGCGGCCCTTTTTTGAACGCCCCGCTGTCGATCGCCGGCGGCATCCGGCTCGCGGCGGCGAGGCTTCATTTGGGGCGGCGAGTCGCCTGATCGGGCTCCTCGGCAGGGGCGGATCGCCGCTCCCCGCCATCTCTTTACCATGATATGGCGGCTCCTCAGCCTCCCCCCGCGTGAGCTGCGTCACAGATTTGCGCGGAAAATCATCGCGATCGAGGCAAGCCGGCGCTTTCTCCATTCCCGGCGCGGCGATCGGGCGGGAGTTGTTTCGACCAAGGGGCCCATCTATCATCGGCCGCCGAATGTGAAGGAGCCCCCATGGTTCAGCTCGCAGAGCTCGACGCCGACCGCGACACAATCGAGGCGACGCTCAACTATTTTGTCGACACCGAAGCGACGCCGGTCACCGTGGTGGGCGCGCCCGGCGCATCCGACCTGCGCACCGGCGGCGGCAAGTCCGACCCGCACCGGGTGGCGCTGCGCAACGGCCGGCGCGCCGCCGACCGTTTCATCCTCGAGCGCGACGGCTTCCGCTTTGTCGACCATGACACCAAGGTCGCCGATTTCTACGACGAGGAGCAAATCCGCCGGGTCTACTACCCGGAGATGGAAGCGCTGGTGAAGGCCGAGAGCGGGGCCGCGCGCGTCGTCGTGTTCGACCACACCCTGCGCACCGCCGACGACGAATTGCGCAGCGCCGCCAGGATCCGCGAGGTCGTGCGCCGCGTGCACAACGACTACACCGAATGGTCGGCGCCGCAGCGGGTGCGCGACCTGATGGGCGACGAGGCCGAAGCCCTGCTCGCCCGCCGCTTCGCCATCGTCCAGGTGTGGCGGCCGATCCGCCATCCGGTCGAGAGCTGGCCGCTGGCGATCGCCGATGCGCAGACACTGTCGGCCGACGACATGGTGGTGACCGAACGCCGCTACCAGGACCGCATCGGCCAGACCTCGGCGATCACGTGGAACCCGGCGCACCGCTGGTACTGGTTCCCGCATATGCGGCCCGACGAGGCGCTGGTCTTCAAGGTCTACGATTCGCTGAAGGACGGCCGCGCCCGGTTCACCGCGCACACCGCCTTCGAGGATCCGTCGACCCCGCCCCGCGCCCGGCCGCGCGAGAGCATCGAAATCCGCACGCTCGCATTCTTCTGACGCTCGTTGCGGTCAGTCGGCCAGCCCGGCCGGCGCCGACAAGCCGGCCGGCTGGTCGGCGATCGCGCCGCGCGACAGGACCAGCGCCACCACCGCGCCGATCAGCGCCAATACGCCGGCGACGACAAAGGCGGAATTGAAGCTGCCGGTGGCGGCGACGACATAGCCGGTCACGATCGGCGCCAAGAGCCCGAAGGTGTTGCCGCCGAGAACCAGAAAGGCGAAGGCCCGGCCCGCATCGGCCGGCGAATGCAAGAGATCGCTGGTCAAGGCGGCGTTCGCCGCCGGCCCGACATTGCCGAACGACACCGCGATCGTCACCAGCACGACCACCGCCGCCAGCGAATCGACGTAGGGGACCGCCAGCCCGGCCGCGGTCAGCAGCAGGCACAGCGCCACCAGATAGCGCCGCTTGCCGTCGCGCAGCGCCTCGATCGACATCATGCGGTCGCCGAACCAGTTGGCGATGATGTTGACCGCCGTGGCGACAAAGAACGGCAGCGAGGTATAGACCCCGGACCCGATCAGGGAGAGATGCCGGGCGGTCTGCAGGTAGTTGGGCAGCCAAGTCAGATAGAGGTAGACCGAATAGACGAGGCAGCCCTGCGAGATGAAGAGGCCCCACATCGCCGGCGAGCGGATCAGCCCGAGATAGCCGACGCCGCCATGGCTCGGCGGGGCGATGCCGGCGTCGCGCTCGGCCAGGATCCGCTCGCGCTCGGGCTGCGGCAGCCAGCGCGTCTTTTCCGGCGTCGACACCAGCGCCACCCACGCCGCGACCCAGACGAACCCGACCGCGCCGGTGACGACGAACGACCACCGCCACGACGCGGTCTGGATCAGCCAGGCCACGATCGGGGCGCCGATCGCGGCCCCGAGGCTCGCCCCGGCGGAGATCGCGGCGATCGCCGTGCCGCGCTCGGTATAGGGCGACCATGCGCGCACGCTGCGGTAGGTGACCGGCGCAAACGGCGCCTCGCCGACGCCCAGCCCGAGGCGGGCGGCCAGCATCGTCGCGACGCCGACGGCGGCCCCGGTCAGCATCTGCGCCGCCGACCAGATCGCGGTCGCCACCGCCGCCATCACATGCGGGCCCCAGCGGTCGATCATCCGGCCGCCCGGCAGCATCATCAACACATAGGCCCAGAAAAAGGACGAGAACAGATAGCCCAGCGCGATCGGCGACAGGCCGAACTCATGGGCGATGTCCTGGCCCGCGACCGACATGTTGACGCGGTCGACATAGGCGATGACGTTGAACAAGAACAGCAGGAAGAACACCCAATATCGGCGCCGGGTCGTCTTCATCGATGCGCTCCTCGTTTTCTTGGACGAAGGAGCCTCCCGATCCCACGCGCGACGCTTCTGACGGCGGCTCGGCCTGCCCGCGGACTAAACGATCTTTTCGCGCAATTGGCTAGTGCTTCGACGCATTCAAATGATGCGTTTAGCCGGCGAAACCCATCATGCTGCGGCGGTTGCGCCGGGCTTCGCCATGTGAATCCGATCGTACGCTCTGCTGCGGCGATATTGCGCTAGCAGTGCCAACCAGACGTCAGCGTCTCGCTTTCCCGGCGAAGGCCGGGATCATTGCTGCGATAGGCGCCGGCCTTCGCCGGTGTGGCACGAATGGGTACGATCTGTCAGGTGCTGTCGACTAGCGCCGCAGAAAATCGAGCAGCAGCTCCACCACCTGCTCCGGCTGCTCCTGCTGCACCCAATGGCCGGCGCCGTCAATGAAGCGGCAGCCCCGCATCCGGGTGCAGGCGGCGGCCTGCATGCGCTCGAAATTGCCGGGACGCTGGTAGGCGCCCCAGTCGCTCTTGCCGGCGATGAACAGCGACGGCGCGTCGATCGTGCGCCCGGAAAACAATCGCAGCTCGGCGTCGGCGAGCCCGGCAGTGCGGGCGCGGTACCAGTTGAGGCCGCCCTGAAAGCCGTTGCGCTGGTATTCGGCGGCATAGACCGCGAGCTCGCGGTCGGGCAGCCAGCGGCAGGCGGCGATCGCCTCGGCCGACGGCATCGCCGGGACCACGGTCTCGGCCATGTTGCGGTCGCGATCCATGATGTAGTAGGTCGGCATCTTCGCCAGCTCTTCGGCGGTCCAGGCGGCGAGCGGGTGCGGCGCGTTGCCCGCCCAATCGGCGCTCTTGTAGTGAAAATAGCCGCGCAGAAAGGCGTGGACGCCTTGCGGGCAGCGCCACATGTCGGCGTTGGCCGGCCGCGTCGAGTAATACCATTGGTAATGCTTGCGCGGCCGGTCGAGGCTCGCCAGCGCGGCGTGGATGTCGGGCTCCGGCGCGGTTTTCGGCGGCGCGTCGGCGGTGTCGAAGGGCAGCGCCGGCGGGCCGGCGAAGGGCGCGCTCATCAACGCCACGGAACGGAACAATTCGGGCCGGACGAGCGCGCACCAGGCCGCGACCGAGGCGCCGAAATCATGGCCGACGACCGCCGCCACATCGCGATGCCCCAGCGCCGCGACCAGCCCCAGCGCGTCCCGCACCGCGTTCAAAATGCTGAAGGGATGCAGATCGCCGTCATAGTCGGCGTCCCAGCCCGTGGTGCGGCCATAGCCGCGCTGGTCGGGGGCGACGACATGAAACCCCGCCTCGGCGAGCGCCGGCATGACCTTGCGCCAGGAATACGCCAGTTCCGGGAAGCCGTGCAGGAGCAGCACGCAAGGCCGGCCGCGCGGCTCGAACCCGGCCTCCAGCAGGTGCACCCGCAGCCCGTTGACGCCCGGCGCAAAGCGCGAGCGGATCCCCGCGGGCAATACGGCGGCGTCGAGCGGCGCCAGCTCGGTCATCCTCGCCTCCCCGGCGTCAGCGGCGGTAGTCGGCGCCCTTGCGGTCGACCGTGCGGACGAGGCCCTCCCACTCCATCAGGCCGTAGGCCTCGCCGTCGCGCATCGCCCGCATCCGCTCGGCGGCCTTGGCGACGACGGCATCCTCGACCATGACCGGCGGCTCGTCCATCGCGCGGGCGATCAATTCGAGCTCGCAGGCGCGCTCCAGGGTGTAGAGGCGCATCAAGGCGCCGTGGACCGTGGGCCCGAAGGTCAAGAGACCGTGGTTCATCAGCACCACGCAGCTGCCGTTCCGGCAGGTGCGGCCGAGCGCCTCGCACTCCTCGATCGTCGCCGGCGCGCCGTAGGGGTGGTAGGCGACCTCGTCCAGGATCGAGATCGCGTCCTGGCTGATCGGCCGCAGCCCGTGCTTCAACAGCGAGACGCCGGCCCCGGCGCGGGTGTGGGTGTGGGTCACGCAATTGGCGTCGGGCCGCGCCTTGTAGACGCCGCTGTGGATCGTGAAGCCGGCGCCGTTGACCTTGCCGCCGCTGCCGCCGCGCTCGTTGCCGTCCATGTCGAGCTTGACGAGGCTCGACGCGGTGATCTCGTCGAATGTCTCGCCGTAGCGGTTGATCAGAAAGGCTTCGGGCTCGCCGGGGATCCGCGCCGACATGTGGGTGTTGATCAGATCGGTCCAGCCGAGATGGTCGACGATATGGTAGAGCGCGGCGAGGTCGCAGCGGGTGCGCCACTCGGCGTCGGTCATGCCGGCGTTGGTCAGTCGCGGGGCCGCTGACATTTTGTCTTCTCCATGGCGAAGGCGCGGATCGTCCGATCCTGGCGAAGACGCCGGCGGGCCGCAACGGCTAAGATCGGCCGAGGCCATTGGAGGAACCGCATGAGTGACGAGCTGCCGACCGCCGCCCGCGTCGCCGACCCCGGCATCCGCGCGCTCTACCGCCAGGAGAACCGCTGGCAGGCCTGGCTCGATGTCGAGGTCGCGCTGGCCAGGTCGCAGGCCGGGCTCGGCGTCATCCCGCGCGAGGCGGCGGACGCGATCGCCCGGGCGGCGCGGCTGGAGCTCCTCGACCGCGCCCGGATCGACGAGGGCTTCGCCCGCACCGGCCACACGATCGTGCCGCTGGTCTGGGAATTGAGCCGCGTCACCGGCGAGCCCTATGGCGGCTGGGTGCATTGGGGGGCGACGACGCAGAACATCACGCAGACCGGCGACCTCCTGGTGCTGCGCCAGGCGCACGGCATATTCCGGCGCCTGATCGCCGAGGCGTTGACCGCGATGGCCGACCTCGCCGAGCGCGGCGCCGAGATGCCGATCGCCGGGCGCACCCACGGCCAGCACGCGGTGCCGGCGACCTTCGGCTACAAGCCGGCGGTGTGGATCGACGAGATGATCCGCCATGTCGAGCGGCTCGACCAGATCGCGCCCCGCCTGTTCGTGGCGATGCTGGGCGGGGGTGCGGGCACCTTCGCCTCGCTCGGCGCGCAAGGGCCGGCGGTGCAGGAGGGCGTCGCCCGGCATCTCGGCATGCGGCCGATGAAGGTGCCGGCGCGCACGATCGGCGACCACCTGGCCGAGAACATCTGCCTCCTCGGCCTCGTCGCGGCGACCTGCGGCAAGATCGCGCGCGAGGTCTATACCTTGATGAAGACCGAGTTCGGCGAGGTCGAGGAGCCGGTGCCGCCGGGCACGGTCGGCAGCTCGACGATGCCGCAAAAGCGCAACCCCAAGCTCTGCCAGGACATCATCGCCGCCGCCGCCGAGGTGCGCGCCGCGGTGCCGCTGGCGCTGGAGGCGATGCAGACCGAGCACGAGGCCGACCGCACCACCAGCCTGATCATGGACGCAGCCGAGGCGCGCGCCGCGATCGCCGCCGGCGACATGCTGAGCCGGCTGGTCGAGGTCATGCGCGGGCTGCGGCTCGACCCCGAGCGGATGCGCAAGAACCTCGATTTGGGCGGCGGGCTGATCATGGCCGAGGCGGTGATGCTCGATCTCGGGGCGACGATCGGCCGGCAGCACGCCCACGACGTGGTCTACGACGCGGCCCAGGCGGCCTTTGTCGAAGGGCGCCCGTTCGCCGAATTGCTGGCCGCCGACCCGCGCGTGACGGCGCATCTCGACCCGAGCGCGATCGCCGCCCTGCTCGACCCCACCGCCTACACCGGCCTTTGCGCGCAGATGGCCCGCGACGCCGCCGCCCGCGCACGCGCGACGGCGGCCGGGATCGGGCCGGGCCGGAACGCGTGAAGCGGCGGGCGCGATCGCTCCGGGCAGATCGCTCCGGGCCGGGCCCAACCCTCAATCGGCGGCCTGCGGCGCGTCGGGATAGGAGGCGGCCCGCCAGCGCCGCGGCCCGATCCGCCGCAGATCGGCTTCGATCCCCCAGGCGTCCCAGCCCGGCCGCGCCGAGCGGGCGAACATTTCGAGGTAGGGCCCCTCGCACAGCGCCTCGATGCGCGCGTAGGCCTCGTCCGGCTTGCGGCTGTGCTCGCGGCGCGGCGAGACGATCAGCTTGCGCACGTCGGCCCGGCGGCGATGCGGCTTGCCGCGCGTCGCCAGCAGGCACATTTCCGGGTTGGCCCGCGTCCAGAAGCCGAGCCCGGTGAAGAAGCTGGCGTCGCCGTACACGGCCGGGTCGGCGAATTTGTTCAGCTTGGCCCAGTAGAAGCCCACGGTCTTGTAGACGAACCCCCAGGCCCGGATCACCTCGAGCGCGGTCGGCAGCAGCGGGTCGGTCGTCCACAGCAGCAGCGCGCAATCATCGGCCGCCCATTCCGCCACCGGCAGCGCCGCGATGTCGGCCAGGCTCATGCAGTCGTAATAGGCCTCGGCGCTGCGGCCCTTGCCCTTGCGCGAATAGGTGGCGAAAGTCCACGGCGGATCGGCGTAGATCACCCGGTAATGCTTGGATCGAGGCGGTCCGCTCATCCGTCCCCCTTGCGCGCCGACGCGCCGCCATGCTCGCGGGCGGCGGGCGCGGGGTCAACCGCTGTCGCCGTCGCTGTCTTCCGCGGCCTCGTCGGTCGGGATGCGGTAGTTGCCCTTGAGCCAGCGGCCGAGATCGATCTGGGCGCAGCGAGGCGAGCAGAACGGCCGGTTTCGCGGCCTCGCCGGCTTGCCGCAGATCGGGCAGGGGCGCGGCGGCGGCGCTGGCGGGGGCGACGAATTGGGCGGCATCGCAGACCCAGTATAGTCAGCTTCGGACGATCTCGTACCGCTCGCGCGGGCGACCCGATTCGGCCTCGACCGCGATCGGGCGCGAGAGGCGCGCTTCGAGCGAGCGCAAGGCACAAGCGGCGGGGCCGGCCAACGCCGCCGCGACCTCGGCCGACGCCACGAGGCGCCAGCCATAGGCCGGCTGCGCCCGCGCTTCGCGACGCAGGGCGCGCAACGCCTCGTGGGCGACCGTCACCGCCGTCTTGACCGCCGGCCCCGTGGTTTCGAGCAGCGCCTCGGCGAGCGGGCGGCCGCGGCGCGGCCGCACCAGCTCGAGATGGCCGAGCCGGGTCCAGCCGAGGATTTGGGGTTGGGCTGGATCGGGCGCGAGCGCCTCGGCCAGCGCGCCGCGGACCCGCTCGCGCGAGCGGGGGCGATCGAGGCCGACAAAATCGACGACGATCCCGCCGCCCAGATTGCGCAGCCGGATCTCGCGGGCGATGACGAATGCGGCGGCGAGGTTCGCCGCGAGCGCGGTCTCCTCCGGCGACCCCGTCTGCGGCGTTCCGCTGTCGACATCGATCAGCGTCGCCGCGCGGGCCGCCTCGATATGAACCGCGCCGCCGCCGGCGAGCGCGACGCTGCGCGCCAGCGCCCGGTCGAAAAGGGCGTCGAGGTCGATCGGCCAATCGGCCGCCGGCTCATGCGCGACGACGGCGTCGGGAAAGGCGCCGCGGATTTCCGGGACGGCCGCCGGCTCGTCGACCAGGATGCGGTCGGGCGCCGCCGGCTGCGCGCTCGCCAGCGCCGCGGCGAAGCTGGTCGGCGGGTCGAGCCGGGCCGGCGGGTCGAGCCGGGCGGCGCGGTCGACGATCTCCCGCCAGCGCCGCCGCACGTCCGCGTCTTCGGGGCCGAGTGTGTCGGGCGGCGCCGATTCGAGGGCGCCTGAGGCCGATTTCGGCCGGCGCCGGCTCGGCCAGCCTGCCGCGCAGCCGGACGGCCATGGTCAGCCGCGCGGCCTTGCCGCCCTGCGCCTCGCGGCGGATTTGCACGACGACGCGCCCGCCTTCGTCGAGCCGCCGGCCGCGCGGCGCGATTTCGCGCTGCGGCAGAAAGGCCGGGCGATCCTCGCCGATGTCGACGAGCGCCGCGCCGAGCGCCGGCAGCAGGCGGCGCACCCGGCCGAGATGGATGCTGCCGGCCTCGGCGCGGTCGCCGCGCTCGACATAGAGCGCGGCCGCGGCCCCGTCCTCGAAGAGCGCCGCGCGCCACTCGCCCGGCCCGGCGGCGATTAAGAGCTCGCGGCGCAACGCGGACGCACGCCGTGGCCGGCGAGCAACTGCGCCGTCTCGAACAGCGGCAGCCCGACCACATTCGAATAGGAGCCGCCGATCCAGCGGACAAAGGCCGCGGCGCGGCCCTGGATCGCGTAGCCGCCGGCCTTGCCCCGCCATTCGCCGCAGCGCAGGTAGGCGGCGATATCGGCTTCGTCCAGGCGCTTGAACGCGACCCGGCTCTCGACCCGGCGCAAGGTCAGCCGGCCGCCGGGGTCGATCAGCGCGACGCCGGAATGGACGCGGTGCCGGCGCCCGGAGAGCAGCTCCAGGCAGCGCCGCGCGCCCGCCTCGTCCATCGGTCTTGGGCAGGATGCGGCGGCCGCAGGCGACGACGGTGTCGGCGGCGAGGATGCAGGCGCCGGGGTGGCGCGGCGTCACCGCCAGCGCCTTTTCCCGGGCGAGGCGGAGGGCGTGAGGCGCCGGCTCCTCGCCCGCCCGCGGGGTCTCGTCGATCCCGGCGGGGTCGACCTGGTCGGGCTCGACGCCGATCTGCCGCAGCAATTCGAGCCGGCGCGGCGACGCCGAGGCGAGGATCAGGAGCGGCCCGGTCATGACGCTCAGCCGCGCAGGTGCAGCACGCAGATCAAGGTGAACAGGCGCCTGGCGGTGCCGTGGTCGATCGCGGCCTTGTCGCCGAGACGCTCGATCAAGAGCGCGGAGCCCTCGTCGTGCAGCGAGCGCCGGCCCACGTCGAGCGCCTCGATCTGCGCCAGGCTGGAACGGCGGATCGCCTCGTAATAGCTCTCGCAAACCATGAAATAGTCCCGCACGATGCCGCGAAACGGGGCGAGCGGCAGCACGATCGTCTCGCATCCGCCATCCGCCTCGGAGCGGATCCGGATCGCCAGCCGGTTCTCCTCGATCGCCAGGTGCAGATGGTACGGCCCGGCGAGGCCGCAGGCCGGCGCGAAATGGTTCTCCTCGAGCAGGTCGAAGATCGCCACCGCCCGCTCGTGCTCGATATCGGGGCTGCGGCGGACGACGGTGTGCTCGTCGAGGGTGATCCCGGCGATCCGCTGCGGGTGGTCGGCCATGGCGGCCGCACTATCCCTCCCGCCGCCGGTCGAGCCGGATCGACAGCGACAGCGCGTGCGCGTCGAGCCCTTCGGCCTCGGCGAGCCGGATCGCCGCCGGGCCGAGCGCGGCAAGGCTGGCCTCGTCGCAGCGGACGAGCGAGGTGCGCTTCAGAAAATCGAGGACGCCGAGCCCGGAAGAAAACCGCGCGCTGCGGGCGGTCGGCAGGACATGGTTGGGGCCGGCGATGTAGTCGCCGATCGCCTCGGGCGTGTGGCGGCCGAGAAAGATCGCGCCGGCATGACGCACCCGCTCGGCCAGCGCGTCGGCCTCGTCGAGCGCGAGCTCGAGGTGCTCGGGGGCGATCCGGTCGATCAGGGCCGGCGCCTCGTCCCAATCGGCGACCAGCAGGATCGCGCCGTTCCTCTCCCAGCTCGCCCGCGCGATCGCGGCCCGCGGCAGGCGGGCGAGATGGGCGCCGATCCGGGCCTCGACCCGGATCGCGAAATCGGCGTCGTCAGTCAGCAGGATCGCCTGCGCGGCCGCGTCGTGCTCGGCCTGCGACAGCAGGTCGGCGGCGATCCACGACGGGTCGTTCCGGGCGTCGGCGACGACCAGGATCTCGGAGGGGCCGGCGATCATGTCGATGCCGACGCGGCCGAACACCCGCCGCTTCGCCGCCGCGACATAGGCGTTGCCCGGCCCGACGATCTTGTCGACCGGGGCGATCGTCGCCGTGCCGTAGGCGAGCGCCGCCACCGCCTGCGCGCCGCCGACCCGGTAGACCTCGTCGACCCCGACCAGCCCGGCCGCGGCCAGCACGAGCGGGTTGAGCACGCCGTCGGGCGCCGGCACGGTCATCACCACCCGCTCGACGCCCGCCACCTTGGCCGGGATCGCGTTCATCAGCACCGAGGAGGGGTAGGCGGCGGTGCCGCCCGGGACATAGAGCCCGACCGCCGCCAGCGGGCCCCAGCGCGCGGCGAGCCGCACCCCGAGCGCATCGACGTAATCGATCGGCGGCGGCGTCTGACGGCGATGAAAGCTCTCGATCCGCGCGGCCGCGAGGCGCAATGCGGCCATCGTCTCGGCCGGAACCGAGGCCGCCGCCGCGGCGATCTCGTCGCGCCGCAGGCGCAGCCCCGAAGCGTCGAAATCGGCCCGGTCGAAGCGCCGCGTATAGTCGAGCAGCGCCGCGTCGCCGCGCCGGGCGACATCCTCGATGATCGCCGCGACGGCCGCGTCGACATCGGCGGCGGTCTCGCGCCGGGCTTCGATCAGGCGGCGGAAATCGGCCTCGAAGCCGGGGGCGCGGGTCGACAGCGTGACCGGCATGGTCTAGCCCGCCCCGGCGGCCGCGACCGCGTCGCGAATGCGCTCGATCCAGCCGCCGACCGCCTCGGGCCTGGTTTTCAGCGCCGGGCGGTTGACGATCAGCCGCGAGCTGATCTCGGCGATGCGCTCGATCTCGACGAGCCCATTGGCTTCGAGGGTGGCGCCGGTCTGAACCAGATCGACGATGTGGCGGCAGAGGCCGAGCCGCGGCGCGAGCTCGATCGCGCCGTTGAGCTTGATGCATTCGGCCTGGACGCCGCGGGCGCCGAAATGGCGCCGCGCGATCTCGGGGTACTTCGTCGCCACCCGGATGTGGCTCCAGCGCCGGATGTCCTCGCCCGCCGTCCCCGTCCGCCATCGCCGCCACCGCGATGTGGCAATGCCCGATGTCGAGGTCGAGCGGGGCGTAGACCTCGGAATAGTCGAATTCCATCAGCACATCGTTGCCGGCGACGCCGAGCTGCGCGGCGCCGAAGGCGACAAAGGTGGCGACGTCGAAATTGCGCACCCGGATCAGGTCGAGCCCGCGATTGCTGGTGGCGAAGCGCAGCTGGCGCGACTCCGGATCGTCGAAGGCGGGCTCGGGCTCGATCCCGGCGCGGCGCAAGAGCGGCATCGCCTCGCCCAGGATGCGGCCGGTCGGCAGCGCCATGACCAGGGGGTCGAGCGGGCCCGGCGTCACGCCGGCTCCTCGTCGTGCCGCGGGCGCCAGCGCGTCGGCCACGGGTCGCCCAGATCCTTGGCCCGGCAGTCGATGCGGGCGGCCTCGATGCGGATCGCCGCGGCGCCCGAAAATTCGAGGAGGATCGCGCCGCCCGCTGCGGCGGCGCCGGGCCGGATCGCCAGCAAGGAGAGGATGCGGTCGTCCTCGCCGCGGCGGAAGCCGCGATAGGAGACGCCGGCGACCTCGCGAAAGGCGAGGCCGCACAAGGTGCGCTCGTCACCGGCCTCGCCGGGGGCCGGGCCGCGCGCGCCCTCCCAGCGAAACCGGTTGGCGATCAGCACGAAGATTCGCTCCTCGGGGTCGTAGGCGAGGTCGCGCACCGCGACCAGCGCGTCCTGCAGGCAGGCCGACAACACCGCCAGGTCGTCGGCGTCCTCGGCCCGCAATTTGAGCGCCGCGCCGTTCGCGTCAGGGGCCATCGCGCACTCGTTCGATCCGGGCGCCGCAGGCCTGGAGCTTTTCCTCCAGCCGCTCGTAGCCGCGGTCGAGATGGTAGACCCGGTTGATCAGGGTTTCGCCGCGGGCGGCGAGCCCGGCCACGACCAGCGACACCGAGGCGCGCAGATCGGTCGCCATCACCGGCGCGCCCATCAGCCGCTCGACCCCGCGCACCATCGCCGAGGCGCGGTGGACATTGATGTTGGCCCCCATCCGCGACAGCTCGGGGACGTGCATGAAGCGGTTCTCGAAGATCGTCTCGGTGATCATCGAGGCGCCGCCGGCGGTCGCCATCAGCGCCATGACCTGCGCCTGCAGATCGGTCGGAAACCCCGGATAGGGCTCGGTCATCACATCGACGCCTTCGAGCCCGCCGTTGCGGCGGCGCACGGTGAACCCGTCCTCGGCCGGCGTCAGCTCGACCCCGGCGCCGTCGAGGATGCGGGCGACCGCCTCGACGAGGTCGAGCCGCGCGCCGGTCAGCCGCACCTCGCCGCCGGTGGCGGCGGCGGCCATCAGATAGGTCCCGGTCTCGATCCGGTCGGGGATGATGCGATGGCGCGTCCCGTGGAGGCGGGCGACGCCGAGGATGCGCAGCCGGTCGCTGCCGACGCCCTCGATCCGCGCCCCCATCGCCTGGAGGCACTGCGCCAGATCGGTGATCTCGGGCTCGCGCGCGGCGTTGATCAGCGCCGTCTCGCCGTCGGCCAGCGCCGCCGCCATCAGCAGATTCTCGGTGGCGCCGACCGACACCGAGGGAAAGACGATCTCGGCGCCCTTGAGGCCCCTGGGCGCGCGGGCGTCGATATAGCCCTCGCGCAGCGCGACCTCGGCGCCGAGCCGCTCGCAGCCCCTTCAGATGCAGGTCGACCGGCCTTGTGCCGATGGCGCAGCCGCCGGGCAGCGACACCCGCGCCCGCCCGCAGCGCGCAACGAGCGGCCCCAGCACCAGCACCGAGGCGCGCATCTTGCGAACCAGGTCGTAGGGCGCGGTGGTCGAGGTGATGTGCGCCGCCGACAGGTCGAGCGTGTGGTCGCCGCGCGCGTCAAGGGCGACCCCGTGCTGGACCAGGAGGTTCGCCATCGTCGCGATGTCGGCAAGCTCGGGGACATTTTCGAGGGTCAGCGTCTCCGCCGTCAGGAGGCTCGCCGCCATCAGCGGCAGCGCCGCGTTCTTGGCGCCGCCGATCGGGATCACCCCTTCGAGCGGCACGCCGCCTTTGATCAGGATCTTGTCCATCGCCTCGGCTCCACCCGCCGCCCGAAGGGGCGGCGGCGGCGGGGGTCAATCCTTCCCGCCGTGGCGGTTGCTTTTACTGGAGAGAGGCGCCTCGCTCAAGCCGTCGGGCCCGGCCTCGGCGGGCGTCGCGCGCGCCCGGCCCTGCTCCTTGCGCCGATAGAGGTTATCGCGCAGCGCCCGCGCCAGCCGCGCCTCGCGCGCGGCAAGCTCCGCCTGCTTCCGGTCGGTCAGATTCGGACCCGCGCCCATCTTGCAATGCAACAAAAAGCGGCGCCCGATGTCAAGCGCCGCCGTTGCAACCGAAAGGGGCGCAGGCGGCCCCCGGCTCGCCTTGCCAATGGCGGGCGGAGCGTGTATGGGCTGCCGCGCTGGCGCTGCCGTAGCTCAGTGGTAGAGCACCCCCTTGGTAAGGGGGAGGTCGTAAGTTCAATCCTTACCGGCAGCACCATCGGCGGCTGGCCGCCGGGCCCGCCGTGCAGGCGGCGGAGAACCCGATGGCCGACCCCATCCTGGTGATCAACCCGAACTCGACCGAGGCCGTCACCCGCGCGATGGACGAGGGCCTCTCGCCGTTGCGCATCCCCGGCGGCCCCGCGATCGAATGCCTGACCTTGGCCGAGGGGCCGCCCGGCGTCGAGAGCCAGACCGACGCCGACGGCGTGATCGTGCCGCTGTGCCGGCTGATCCGCGAGCGCGACGGCGAGGCCGCGGCGTTTGTCATCGCCTGCTTCAGCGACCCCGGCCTCCATTCGGCGCGCGAGGCCACGCGCAAGCCGGTGCTCGGCATCGCCGAATGCGGCATCCTGACGGCGCTGACCCTGGGCCACCGCTTTGGCGTGATCTCGATCCTCGCCGTCTCGACGCCGCGGCATCTGCGCTATGTCGCGGCGATGGGGCTCGGGCAGCGGCTCGCCGGCGATGTGCCGATCGGCCTCGGGGTCACCGCGCTCGCCGACCGCGAGGCGACATTGCGCCGGATGATCGAGGCCGGGCGAAGCCTGCGCGACCGGCACGGCGCCGATGTCCTGGTGATGGGCTGCGCCGGGATGGCGCGCTACCGCGCCGACCTCGAGGAGGCGGTGCGGCTGCCGGTCGTCGAGCCGACCCAGGCCGCGGTCGCGATGGCGGTCGGCCGGGTCCGGCTCGGCTGGGGCACAAGGCTCTAAAGACGCCCGCCGCGGCGGATTTCGCGCGCCGGCGGCGGTCTCCCGGCGACGACCGGCGGCGGCAGCTCGCGCGGGCGGCCGTCCTCGTCGATCGCGACGAAGGTGAACTCGGCATCGGTCACCTTGACCCGGTCGCCCTGGCCCTGGCGCAGCACCCAAACCTCGACATCGAGGGTGATCGAGGTCCGCCCGCGCCGCTTCAGCCCGGTGTAGCAGCACACGGTATCCCCGACATGCGCGGGCGCCAGAAAGGCGATGTTCGACACCGCGACGGTGACGACCCGGCCGCCGGCATAGGGCGTCGCCGTCATCTTCCCGGCGGCGTCCATCAGCGCCATGATCCAGCCGCCGAAGATGTCGCCGCGCGGATTGCTGTCGGCCGGCATCGCCAGGGTGCGCGAGGCGAGCTCGCCCTTCGGCCCCGCCGGGCTGCGTCGCCCGTCCTTGTCACGCATCGCTGCATCTCCAAAGGCTGCGGCGGGCGGAGCCTCGTCGATATCCGCCCCGGATAATGTTGCGATGCAGCATCAGGCTGTCAATTCCAGCCTTGCAAGGTAGTATGCCGGATGCTGCACTGCGCAAGAGCGGCCGGCGCGGAGCGGCGGGCCGCCCGGTTGACGGCGGGGAGAGCCGGGTCGTACGATCGCGCTTTCGCAAAAAAGGAGCGCCGCGATGGTCGACACCCCGCGCCTCAACGGCGTGATCGGGGCCTTGGAGCAAGGCAAGCCCGCCTTCGTCACCTTTGCCGGGGCCGAAACCGGCATGGCGCAGGCGGTCGGCGCCGCACCCTATGACGGGGTGGTGTTCGAGATGGAGCACCGGCCCTACGACATCCGCGCGCTGCGCGACTGCCTGCAATACATGCTCGACCGCCGCCAGATCCTGCGCTCGGGCAGCCTTGCGCCGGCGGTGACGCCGTTCGTGCGGATCCCGCCCAATGGCGGCGAATCGAGCCAATGGATCGCCAAGCAGGTGCTCGACCAGGGCGTCTACGGCATCGTGTGGCCGCATGTCAGCACCGTCGAGGAAGCCCGCAACGCGGTCGTTTCCTGCCGCTACCCGCGCCCGCGCTCGGCCGCCCATTACGAGCCGGCGGGGCAGCGCGGCGACGCCCCGGCCGCGGCCGCGCGGTACTGGGGGCTCAGCCAGCAGGAATATTACGAGCGCGCCGATGTCTGGCCGTTGAACCCCAAGGGCGAGGTGCTGGTCGCGATCATGTGCGAGGAGGTCCGCGCCATCAAGAACCTGCCGGGCATGCTGAAGGAGGTTCCCGGGATCGGCGTCGTGATCATCGGCGAGGGCGACCTGTCGCAGGATTTGGGCTATCCGCGGCAGTACGAGCACCCGACCGTGGCCGCGGCGATCGACGAGATCCTGGCGATCTGCAAGGCGCACGACGTGCCTTGCGGGCACCCGCATGTCGACAGCCGGAACGTCGAAAAATTGCTCGAAAAAGGCTTCCGCTACCTGATGCCGGCGCCCGCGTATTCGTTTGCCGCGCTGGAGCTCGGCCGCAAGGCGTCCGGGCGCGGATAGCGGCTTTCCGGGCGGCGCATGGGGATGCGCCGCCGACCGGAGGAAGCGGGGACCGGGCGCCTCGGCGCCGGGATCGGAGGGGGGATCATGGCGGAACGAAATCTGTTCGCCGCGCTGCTGCTGGCCCTGTGCCTGGCGGCACCCGGCCCGGCCGCCGCGGGCGGCGCCGAGACGGTCGTCCTTCAGCTGCCGCGCGAGGCGCAGTTCAGGTTCGCCGGCTACTACGCGGCGCTGTGGCAGGGCTTCTACCGCGACGCCGGGATCGAGGTCGAGATCAGGCAGGGCGGCGCCGCGATCGACCCGGCGCGCGAGCTGGCCGAGGGCCATGCGCGGTTCGGGGTCGGCGATTCGGAGCTGTTGATCCGCACCGCCCAAGGCCTGCCGCTGCTGCTGCTGGCGCCCATATTTCAGCGCAGCGGGGCGGCGGTTTATTACCGCGCCGACAGCGATTACGGCGCGCCGGACGCCCTCAAGAAGGGCACGGTCGGCCGGCTGCCGGCGAGCAATGTCCTCGACCTCGAGTTCCGCGCCATGCTGCACGCCGCCGGGGTCGATCCCGACAAGCTGAAATCGGCCCCGCTCGCGCCGCAAGACGCGGTGGCGGCGCTCGCCGGGCGTCGGGTCGACGCGGTGATCGGCTCGGCCTGGGATGCCCCCTGGCAGGCGCGGCAACGCGGCCTCGCCCTCAAGGCCTTCGACCCGCCCGACGACGGCGCGGCGTTTTACGGCGACAGCCTGTTTACGCTGCAACGGTTCGGCGAGGCCGAGCCGGCGCTGGTGCGGCGCTTTCGAGAGGCCTCGATCCGCGGCTGGGAATACGCCCTGCAAAACCCCGACCGGGTGATCGCCCGGATGCGCGCCGAGCTTGGCGGGACCGGGGCCGGCGGCCGACCGGGCGGCGTTCGCGCGCTACCAGAGCGAGATCGCGCGCCGCCTCGCGCATTACCCGCAAGCGCCGCTCGGCGGGTCGAGCCCGGAGCGCTGGAAACGCATCGAAGAGAGGCTGATCGAGATCGGCGCGGACCCGCATCCGGTTGATCTCGCCGCCTTCCGCTATGATCCGGACGCGCGCGCGGCGGGCGGGATCGGCTGGCTCGCCGCGGCGATCGCCGGCGCCGCCGCCGCGCTGGCCGCGGCGGTCGTCTGGCGCCGCCGCCGGGCGGCGCCTCGGGCGCCGGGCCCGACCGATCTCGACGCAATGCTGACCGCGCTCGAACCGCGGATCCGGCGGCGATTGCCGGCTTCGGTCGGGCTTCGGCTGTCATTGCCGCCCGAGCCGCGGCTGTGCGAGGCCGACGCCGGGGCGGTCGGCGCGGCGGTCGGCGCGCTCGCCGCCGAGGCGGCGGCCCGGATGCCGGGCGGCGGCGCGCTGATCGTCGGGACCCGCGATCAGTCGATCGACGACGCGGCCGCCGCGCAGACGCCGGGCGGCGCCGCCGGCGACTATGTCCGGCTGACCCTCAAGGATGACGGCCCCGGCCTCTCCGACGCCGGTCTCGACGCGGTCTTCGATCCCGACACAACGACGCGTCCGGCGGTGGTCGAGGCCGATGCCCTGGCGCGGCGGCTCGGCGGCTTTGCCCGCGTCGAAAGCGCCGAAGGCGTCGGCACCGCGGTTCATCTCTATTTCCGGCGCGTGGTTGCGGAAGAGGAAGACGCGGGCGAGACCGAGGCGGAAGAACGGGCGCAGGCGGCCTGACTGCCGCGCAAGGCCGGCCCCGCGCGGGTTCATTCCGCGGGGACGGTATAGGGGATGCGCCGGATCTCGGCGTTGACGGCGTTGCCGTTGAGCACGGCCGAGGCGAGCACGGTGTAGCGGCCGGGGGCCAGCGATCCATCGAGCGCGAGGCGAAAATGTCCGTCCGCGGCGGGGTCCGCCGCGCCGGCCAGCGCGACCTCGCCCGCGGCCCCGATCACGACGTAACGGCAGACAAGGTCGAGCCTCCCCGACAGCCCCGGCCCCTCGGGAAGGCTGCGCAACGGCTCGCGCACCAGCTTGTAGGTCCGCTGGAATTTGTCCAGCGCCTCGATCTCGACCGAAAGGTCGAGCCCGCCGCGGGTCGGCTCGACGGTGGCGATGAAGGCGCGGCGGGGGATCGGCAGATTGTCGAACGAGCCGACGCCGAGCGGGTAGGTCAGGTCGCGGAACGCCTCCAGGGTCGCGCCCGTGGCCGACCATTCCTTCAGCCGGTAGGGGCCGTTGGTGACCATCAGATGCCCGTGCGCCCGGTAGAAGGCGTCGAGCGAGGCCCATCGCGCGCGCGCCTCGTCGGCCGACACCAGCGAGGCCAGCGCCGCCGGGCGGTAGCCGGTCTTCGCGAATTCGGCGGCGAGCCCGGCGAGGCGGCGCGTCAGCTCCGGCGAGCGGACGAGGTCGAGCCACGGGACGCCGAGGCGCGCCGCCCGGGTTTGCGAGAACGCGGCCCAGCCGCGGCTCACCGCCTCCTCCATCAGCGCGATGACGGTCCACGGCGCGGCGCTCCACGGCGGGACGAACGCGGCGGCGTCGTCCGGGCGCCAGTCGCCGATATCGGCGTAGATGTCGACGATCAACAGCTCGCGGGTGAAGGTCACGTCGCCGAAGGTGATCGATTTCGCGGCGGCGTCGGCCCCGCGCAGGCGAAACCCGACCAGACGCTCGCGGGCGAGCGCCGTCGCGCGGGCGATCTCGGGGTCGGCGTCGGCGCCGCTGCTCCAGCGCCAGGCAAAGCTGAACGGATAGACGAGATCGGCCATCGTCATCCGGCTGCCGTCGTGAAAGGCCGACGCCAGGACGCGAAACCGGAACGCCGCGCGCGCCGTATGCCCCGGCCCGACTTGATGCAAGAGGCCGGCGCCGGCCTCCGGGATCAGCGCGTCGGCGGGCACGGCGACGGAAGCGGGCGCTGCCTCGGCAACGGCGGGCGCGCCAGCGCGGGTTTCGACGATCGGCTCGGCGAGGATGCTGAGGCTGACGATGGTGTAGCCCACCATCAGCGCCGTCATCGCATATTGGCTGCGCAATGCCGGCCGCCGCGCCGGGAACAAGGCGAGGGCGCGGCGGTGGGCGAGCCAGACCGCCCAGATGTGGCCGGCGACGATCGTGCCGACCGCGGCGTACCAGTCGAAGCGCGCGCCGACAATCCCGATGTCGACCCGCCAGCCGGCGCTGCCGAAGAGGTTCCAGCCGCGCCCGAACGGGTCCGAGGCCAGCGGGATGATGTACTGGCCCTGGATCAGGAGAAAGCTCAGATAGTGGGCGAGGTGATAGGCGAGCGCGATCGGGACCAAGGTGAAGGCGAAGCCGCGGGCGAGCTCGGCCGTCGAGCGCTGCCCGCCGGAGAGCGCCTTCATCAACCGGCAGGCCGCGAGGTAGGCGCCGAGAAACAGCAGCCAGACGGCGACCAGCCCGACCGTCTGGACGGCCATCCTGCCGCCGGGAAACAGGCTGTCGATAGACGCCCATATGGGTGTCGCCAGCAGCCCGTCGAACATCACCGAGGCGAGCACGAACAGCACCAGCGCGGTCATCGAATTCGACGCCGCCTGGTTGCGGTCGCGGGAGAACGGCGAGAGGCGCGCAAACACCCCGAAGGCGAGCGAGAACGCCTCGCCCCGGTCGAGCCAGGCGTCGCGCCCGAAGAGCGCCATCCCGGCCCAGGTGACGAGCGAATAGCCGAACCCGAGCCAGGCGATCGCGGCGGGCGCGGCGGCGTCCGGATAGATCAGCTCGATCCAGCAAAAGGCGATCAGCAGCGCCAGGCCCGGCCAGACGCCGAGCGCCGGCGGATAGTGGAGGCCGAGCGAAAGCCGGCGGCCGGCCAGCGCCTCGGCCCAGCCGAACAGCGCCGCCCACGGATTGACCCCCCGCCAGAGATTGCCGAGCAGCGCCGACAGGTAGGGGAGCCCGACCCACCAGATGATCCACACCGCGGTCGGCGCGAGGTTCATCAGCGGGTTCTGGTTGCCGAGCCAGCCCGCCGCCAGGACCAGCAGGAGCAGAAATACGGCGACCGCCTGCCCGGCGATGCGCAGCGCCGGCGGGACCGCCCAGCCCGGCGCGGCGGGCGGCGCGACCGCCGGCGCCGGCCGGCCGCGCACGAACAGCGCGATCACTGCGAACGAGCAGACGACGGCGCCGGCCGCGGCGGCGAGGTAGAGGCCGAGCGGGACCGGCAGGTCGTAGCGCTGGCCAAAGCCATGGGCCTGGGCCGGCGCCGCCGCCAGGGTGAGCGCCGGAAGCAACGACCGGGCGGCGATGTTCAGACGAATTCGAATGGGGCGCCCACCTTGCTCGTCATGCCCGACCCGGCAATGGATCAACGTCGGGTTGATCGGTCTGGTGGCAGGCATTGCTTCTGCAGCGAATCCGCAGCGGATTCTATCGCCAAGATAGAATAACGAGTTGCCGCCGGTCCGGCTGCCGCGTCGTCGGGCCGGCGATCGGGCGAAATATCGCATGCGAATAGGACAATTTTACGGTGGCAAGGCATCCTATCGGGTTGCATCGCCGGATCGAGATTGCTTCGTCGGGCCGCTGGGCGCGAAGCCGTCCTCGCAATGACACGGAAAATTGCTGTCATTGCGAGCGAAGCGAAGCAATCTCGATACCACGTAATTGCTCTAATTCGGCTGAACTTCGAGATAGAGGAGCGTGTGGTCGTGGCCGGGCGCGCCGTGGGTCTCGATCGGGAAGCGGCCCGACGCCGAGGCGGTAAAGGTCGACTGCGCGGCGCGGCCGGGCGTGACGCGCCATTCGATGTCGTACCCGTGCAGATGCAGGACGAGCGGCCGATCGCTGCGCCACGCCAAGGTCACGACGTCGCCCTGACGGACGCGCAACACTTGAAATTCCTGCGGCGCCCGGCCGCGGGCGATCGGGATGCTGAAGCTCTGCTCGGCTGCGTCGGCGCTGCTCGTCAGCAACAACAGCGCCGAGAATGCCAGCCGGCGCATCATTGCAGCGGCGTGATGTCGGCGATCCGGTTCAGCACCCAGCCGTCGCCGTAGGGCGCGGGGAAGGCGGCGGGATCGCCGAGCGCGGCCCAAATCAGGCGGCCGGCCGGGTCGGTGAAGCCGGCGACCGGGTTCCATGCGGCCTCGGGCCGGGCCGCGACGCCAAGGTCGAGCCGGCCGTTCCACGGGAAGTCCTTGAGCTTGACGGTGCGGATGAACACGGGGGAATTGAGGCCGGCCATCGAATTGGCGGCGATGTTCTCGATGCCGGCCGAATAGTCGGCGTTGAACCATTCGCGCTTCAGCGTGTAGCCGGCGACGGCGCGGCGGCAATTGGCGGTCAGCAGCGAGAGCAGCCCGCGCTCGACATCGAGCCGCTCCTCGAGCCCGGCGAAATCGTCCTGCTCCAGCCGTCTCACATCCTTGTCGGCGCGCTCGCGATCCGCCGGGCCGAGCGCGTCGGCCAGCAGGCGATAGGCCTGGAACCAGCCCGATTTGAGCCAGGGCGGGCCGACCCAGCCGTTGCTGCGCAGCGCCGTCCCGGCGAGCAGAGCCGCCGCGTCGACCCGTTCGACGCGCGCCTTGCCCGCCGCCGGGGCCGCCTCGCGCACGCGCTTCTCGAAGGCTTCGGCCTGGTCGGCGTGCTGCAGATAGTCGGCGTGATAAGGGGTCACCGGAAACGGGTGAAAGACCGCCCCGGCGGCGGGGTGGTCGGCAAAATCGCGCAGGGCGGAAATGAGCGCCGCGCAGTCCGGCGGATCGACCGACACCAGGACGAACGAGCCCAGCGATGCGACGCTGCCCAGATCCTTTCCGGGGGCGGCGGCGAATTTCGGCTCGGCGCCGACATAGGCGTGCAGCTCGCCAGCACCCAGCAGCCGCGCCGCGGCGGCGGGGTCGGTCGTCTCGATCTCGATCTCGGACGGGTAGAAGCTCGGATAGATCGGCAGCTCGTGGCCGCCCTCGGCCGGCGCCGCCAATATGGCCGCGGCCAGCGCAACGGCCAGCGCGCGTCCTCGCTTCATCCCCGCAGGGTGCGCATGACCTCGGCGTCGGCCAGCGCCTCGCGCGGCGAGCCGTGGAAGATGATCTCGCCGCGGTCGATCGCGTAGAGCCGGTCGCCGACCGCCGCCGCGTTCGCCAGGTTCGATTCGGCGATCAGGATCGAGACGCCCATCTCCTTGATCATCGCGACCGCGGCGCGAAAGCGGCCGACCACCGACGGGGCCAGGCCCTCGAAGGCTTCGTCGAGCAGCAGCAAAAAGGGCGACAAGGCCATCGCGCGAGCGATCGCCACCATCTTTTTCTGCCCGCCCGAAAGGTTGATGCCGCGCCGCGTCAAAAATCCCTGAACCTCGGGAAAAACCGAGAAGACCCGGTCCTCGCCGAGCTCGGCCCCCGCGCCGCGCCGGCGCACCGCCGCCTCGGAGAGCCAGCGGCTGATCTGCAGATTTTCGGCCACGGTGAGGTCGGGAAAGATGTGGGCGCCCTCCGGCGCGTAGCCGATGCCGCGCTGGGCGCGCCGATGGGCGGGCAGCCGGGTGATGTCCTCGCCGCGAAACCGGATCGCGCCGGAGCGGACCGGCAAGAGGCCGTTGATGCTCTCGATCGTCGTCGTTTTGCCGGCCCCGTTGCGGCCGACGAGGCAGACGACCTCGCGCGCGCCGACGCTCAGCGACACGTCGCTGAGCACATGGGCCGGGCCGCGGAAGGTGTTGACGCCTTCTAGCTCGAGCATCGCCTACTCCTCGGCCGGCGCGCCGAGCAGCACCGCCGCCACCTCCTTGTTGGCGCGGATCTCGGCGGGCGGGCCGTCGGCGAGCAATGTCCCTTCGTGCATGACGACGACGCGGTCGGAGTATTTGAAGACGATGTCCATGTCGTGCTCGATGACGACGGCGGCGCTTGCGCCGGCGCGCACGACCGCCGACACGGTGTCCATGATCTGCGCCTTGTCGCGGGTGCCGACCCCGCTGGTCGGCTCGTCGAGGAACAGGATCCGGGGCTTCAGAGCGTAGGCGACGGCGACGTCGAGGAGCTTGCGCTCGCCTTGCGCCAAGCCGCCGGCGAGGAGGCCGCGCTTGGCGTCGATGCCGAAGAGGCGCAGGATTTCGACCGCTTCGGCGCGAACCGCCTGGTCGCCCTCGGCGAGCGCCACGAGGTTGCCGGTCTTGCCCTCGCGCGAAAAAATCGCCAGCGACACGTTGTCGAGGACGCTGAGCCCGTCGAACAGGTTGACGAGCTGAAAGCTGCGCGCGATGCCGGCGCGGATGCGCTGCGCCACCGTCGTTCGGGTGATGTCGCGGCCTTCGAGCAGGATGCGGCCGGCGTCGGGCGCGAGCTGTGCGCTGATCAGGTTGACGAGCGTGGTCTTGCCGGCCCCGTTCGAGCCGATCAGCGACAGGAACTCGCCCTCGTTGACCGTGAAATCGACGCTGTCGACAGCGCGGAAATCGCCGAAGCGCTTGGTCAGGCCGATGGTTTCGAGAAGCGCCATCAGGCCGGCGCCTTGCGCCGCAGCCGGGCGGCGAGCTGCGCCAGGCCGCCGACGATGCCGGTCGGCAGCACCAGCACCAGGACCACGAGCACCACGCCCAAGAGCAATTGCCAATATTCGGTCTTGGCCACCGCGTAGGCCTTAAGAAAGGTGAAGACGACGCCGCCGAGGATCGGCCCGGTGAAGTTGCGGAAGCCGCCGAGCAGGGTCAGGAAGACGATCTCGCCGGAAAACGGCCAATAGAGGATGTCGGGCGTCGTCAGCCCGTTGAGCGGCGCCCACAGGATGCCGGCGAGGCCCGTGAACGTGCCCGAGATCAAAAACGCCAGCCAGCGGAAGCGACGGATGCGCAGGCCGAGAAACGCCGCACGGGTCTCGTTGTCGCGGATCGCCTGCAATGCCTTGCCGAACGGCGAATGGACGATCACCCACATCACGATCGTGCAGGCGACGAACAATACCAGGACGTAGTAGTAATAATACGAGATGAACCGTGTAAAGTCGCCGCCCTCAAAGGTGAAGAGCCCGCCCAGCAGGGTCGGCCGCGGCGCCCGCAGCCCGTCGGTGCCGCCGGTGACCCAGAAAAGCTTCAAGGCCAGGCTCCACAGCACCTGCGACAACGCCAGGGTCAGGATGCCGAAGTAGATCCGGGTATGGCGCACGCAGACACAGCCGAACAAGGCCGACACGATGCAGGAGAGCGCCAGCCCGACCAGGATGTAGAGCTCCATCGAACGGATGCCGAGATACTGCGCCATGAAGGCGACCGAGTAGGCGCCGACGCCGAAATAGGCGGAATGGCCGAACGACAACAGGCCGGTGTAGCCGAGCAGCAGGTTGAAGCCGAGGGCGGCGATGGCCATGATCAGCCCGTAGGCGAGCAGCAGCGTCTGGTACGAATCGGCAACGCTCGGCGCCAGCGCCAACAGGATCGCGGCCGGCAATGCCAGCCCGAGCAGCCGCAGCCGCGGGAAGGCCGGGCGCAGGGTGTCGACGAGCGCGGTCACGCCGCGCCGAAGAGGCCGGTCGGCCGCACCAGCAGCACGACCCCGGCGATCAGGTAGAGGGCCGCGAGCTCGAGCTCGGGGAAGAACTGGATGCCGGCGGTGCGCACAAAGCTGACGATCAGCGCGCCGATCAGCGCCCCCTTGAGGCTGCCGAGGCCGCCGACGACGACGACCACGAAGGCCAGCACCAGCGCATCGATCCCCATGCCGAGGACCGCCGCCTGGCTCGGCACGATGACGGCGCCGCCGAGCCCGGCCAGAAAGCAGCCGAGCGCGAAGGCGAGGACGTAGACCCGGCGGACGTCGAGGCCGAGCGCCATCGCCATGCGCCGGTCCTGCGAGGTCGCGCGCAACAGCACGCCGAACCGGGTGCGGTAGACGAAGGCCCACAGGCCGAGGGCCGCCACGATGCCGACGCCGATCACGACGAGGTTGTAGGCCGGATACAGCGAGCCCAGCACATGAACGATCGGCAGCGCGTCCATCAAGGTGTCGGCCGACAGCGGCAGGCCGCCCCACAGGATGCGGATCACGTCTTCGAGGATTAAGAGCAGGCCGAAGGTGATCAGGAGCTGGTATTCCTCGGCCCGGCGGTAGAGCGGCCGCAGCAGGGTCGGCTCGATCGCCGCGCCGACCAGCGCCACGCCCAGCGCGCCGACCGGGATCAGCAGGAACAACCCGATCGAGGCGGGGCCGAGCCCGGCGGCGATCGCCTGTCCGATCAGCCAGGCGGTGATGTAGGCGCCGAGCGCATAGAGGCTGCCATGCGCCAGGTTGATGATGTTCATGACGCCGAAGATCAGGCTCAGCCCGGCCGCGATCAGAAACAGCACCGAGGCGTAGAACAGCGAGTTCAGGATCTGGATGACCAGGATGTCCATCAGGCCGCGATCGCGAATTCGGCGGCAATGCCGAGCGGGCTTCGATCGGTATGCCGTCAAGATCCTCGACCGGGCTCGTCCCGCCATCCACGCTTCCCGCCGAAGGCGGGGGAGCCGGTCAAGGCAGGGGAAGAGGACCTGAAGTGGACGCCATGCGCGTATCGAGGACCACACCGCCTCGGGCAGTCCGTCATGCGAACGCGCAGGTTCTGGCTGAGCAGCCCGCTTTCGCGGGAGCGACGATCTCGATCGTCCGGCGCTCAGGTCGTGATCTTCGGCCAGGTCTTTTTGATCCAGTCGGCCGCGGCGGTCGATTCGTTGTGGGTGGTGCCGGGCTTCGGCCAGTTCGCGGGCGCGGTGATGTTGCGGATCGGCACGGTGACGATGCGGCCGGGGTCGAGGATCGGGAACGGGTATTCGGCGACGTTCTTCGAGAAGCCGGTCACCGTGTCCTTGTAGCCCTGGTGGTTGTCGGGCCGGATGTAGAGGTAGCCCGCCGGGGTGTCGAGCCCGAGCCCCTCGATCTGGCTGATGATCACATCCTCCTCGGGCCAGCCGCCGACCAGCCGGTTGGCGCGCTCGACCGCCGCCTTCAGGACGTAGAGCGAGGTGTAGGCGCCTTCGGCTTCGAAGTTCGGGTATTCGTTCCAGCGCTTGAAGTAGCGCTGCACGAAGCTTTCGTTCTCCGGCCAGCGCTCGCCCTTGGGGTAGGTGAAGTGGTAGTTGGCGTGGACCCCGGCCAGCACCCCCTCGGGGTGGTCCTTGCCGATCGCGTGCGGGGCGACGCCGAAGGCGATCGTGCTGGCGACCTTCATCTTGTCGAAGAGGCCATAGCGCAGCGCCTGCTTGTAGAAGGCGACGTAGTCGCCGCCCCACACCGAGCAGATCAGCAGGTCGGGGTCGGCCGACAACGTCTTGGTGATGTGCGGCGTGAAGTCGGTGGTGCCGAGCTTTGGCCAGCTCTCGGCCACCATCTCGACGTTCGGCAGCAGCCGCTCGATGATCAGCGTGAAATGCTCGGCGGCGTTGCGGCCATAGGCGTAGTCGGGATGCAGATGGGCGATCTTGCGCACCTGCGGCCAGGCCTGGGCGACGCCGATCGCGGCGGTGGCGCCGTCGGCCGATTGGATGTTGGTGACCCGGAAGACGTGCTTGGGCTTCGGCACCGCCTTGTCGAACAGAAAGTCGGTGCAGCCGTCGGTCATGATCGTCAGGAGCCCGAGCTCCTCGGCGACCGGCCCCAAGGCCGGGCTGGTGCCGCTGGAGATGACGCCGGTGAACATGTCGATGTTCTCGGAGAGCTTGAGGCGGCGCAATTCCTTGACCGCGGCGTCGGTGCCGGCGGCCTCGTCGGCGGTCACGGTCTCGATCTTGCGCTTGCCGAGAAGGCCGCCCTGGGCGTTGATCTCCTCGGCGGCGAGCGTGTGGCCCTTCAAGGACGGCTCGCCGAGCACCGCGGCGGGCCCGGTCAGAAAGGTCATGTGGCCGGTGCGGAACGGCTTGTCCGGGATCGCGCCCTTGGGCGGCGCATCGGCGCGGGCGGCGCCGATCGGCGCGACGCCGGAGGCCGCGGTCCCGGCGGCGACGCCGACGGTCACGCCGAGCGTGTTGAGGAAATCCCTGCGATTAACCCGATTGGTCATCTCATCCTCCCAGCGTGCAGGTCATAGTGCCTTTTGGTTGAAGGTTCGGTCTCGATTTCGGCACCCCATACCAGAACCGCACGGACAAGTAAATCACATAGGTTATAGTTAAGGACGACCCAAGGAGGAGCGGATGGTCGATCATGGTTGGACGGGCGGCGCGCTGCCGACCTTCGTCACCCACCTGGAGTGCAGCCTGACCGGCGAGCGCTATCCGGCGGACGTCTTGCAGGGGCTTTCAAAGGCGGGCCGGCCGCTCCTGGTGCGCTACGACCTTGACGGCGCCCGCCGCGCGCTGCCGCGCGAGAAGCTCGCCTCCCGCCCGCAATCGCTGTGGCGCTACCGCGAGCTCTTGCCGGTGCGCCGGGCCGAGAATGTGGTCTCGTTGGGCGAGGTGGTGACGCCGCTGATCGCGCTGCCGCGCCTCGCCGGAAGGCTCGGCGCCGGCGGCGAGGTCCTGGTCAAGGACGAGGGCCGGCTGCCGACCGGCTCGTTCAAGGCGCGCGGGCTGGTATTGGCGGTGTCGATGGCCAAGGAGCTCGGGGTTCGGACCATGGCGATGCCGACCAACGGCAATGCCGGGGCGGCGATGGCCGCCTACTGCGCGCGCGCCGGCATCAAGGCCTACGTGTTCTGTCCCGACGATACGCCGGCGGTGAACGTGCGCGAGATCGCGATGCAGGGCGCGGCGGTGTTTCTCGTCGACGGGCTGATCGACGATTGCGGCAGGCTGGTCGCCGAGGGCGAGAAGGAGGTCGGCTGGTTCAACTGCTCGACCCTGCGCGAGCCCTACCGGATCGAGGGCAAGAAGACGATGGGGATCGAGCTCGCCGAGCAGCTCGGCTGGGAATTGCCCGACGTGATCTTTTACCCGACCGGGGGCGGCACCGGCATTATCGGCATGTGGAAGGCCTTTGCCGAGCTGGAGGCGATCGGCTGGATCGGCCCCAAGCGGCCGCGCATGGTGGTGGTCCAGGCCGAGGGCTGCGCGCCGATGGTCAAGGCCTGGGCAGGACGGCGTGGAGCACGCGCCGCGCTGGGAAAACGCGCACACCATGGCGGCGGGCATCCGCGTGCCGCAGGCGGTCGGCGATTTTCTGATCCTGCGGGCGGTGCGCGAGAGCGGCGGGTTTGCCGCCGCGGTCGGCGACGAGGCGATCGCCGAAGCCTGGGCCGAGGTGGCAAGGGAGGAAGGGCTGCTGCTCTGCCCCGAGGGGGCGGCGACCTATGCGGCCTACAAGACGGCGCTGGCCGACGGCCGGGTCGGCAAAGGCGACCGCGTGGTCCTGTTCAACTGCGCCACCGGCCTCAAATACCCGATGCCCGAAGCCGGCGTTCCGCTGAAGCTCGGCAGCGCGATCGATTGGCGGCGGCTCGCCGCGACGACATAGGCCGAGAAAACGGCCGGCTGGAACGAAGGGGGGGTCGGCTCCCTCGCCCCGCTTGCGGGGAGAGGGTCGGGGTGAGGGGCGATGCGCCCGGGGAGAAGGGCGTAACGAGCCCCCGGCCATCGCGCGGCCCGGAACTTTGGCAATGTGGGCAAGGTGCTTTAGCGCTCTTGTCCGAGCCCGAAACAAGAGCCCCTCACCCCGTCCCTCTCCCCGCAAGCGGGGCGAGGGAGGCTTGCGGCCTGTCGATATTCGTCAGCCGGTCGCCAAAGAAAAATGGCCGGGACCTAAGTCCCGGCCAAGTTTGAACAGGGAGGCTTCACGTCTGGGAGACGTAAGGGTCCGTAGACCCTCTTCCCGGGCACTAGTCCCGGAAACCCGTATCAGCAGCTTCGACCGCTGAAAACTCTGTGCGACACGTCATCGCGTGGTGGGAATATGAGCGATCCCGGATACGGCTACCAGCCGGAATTTGGTCTGGCTCGTCTGCAAAAAGCGCAATGCTCTAACCGCCCCGCCCGACACTTCAGGTGAGCCGGGTCAGGTGAGCCGGGTTTCGGCCACCTTGCGCAGCAGAAAGTCGCGGAAGACGCTGATCCGCTTCGAGGCGCGCAGCTCTTCGGGATAGACGAAATAGGCCTCGATCGGCGGCCCGGTCAGCTCGGGCAGGATGCGCACCAGCTCGGTCTGCTCGGTCGCGATGAAATCCGACAGCGCGGCGATCCCGAGCCCGCTGACGACCGCGCGCAGCATCGCGTAGAAATTGTTGACGGCGAGGATCGGCTTGCGCTCCTGCCCCGGCCGCGCGCCGGCGTCGAGCAGCCAGTTGACGTTCTGCACCGGCGGCCGCGAGTCCTCGCCGTAGACGATCAGCCGATGCTTGTCGAGATCCTCCGGCTTTTGCGGCATGCCGTGCTTCTTGACGTATTCCGGCGCGGCGTAGACATGGGTCGGCACGCTGACGAGGTGGCGCTGGATCAGGTCGGGCTGGCGCGGCGGCGACATGCGGATCGCCACGTCGGCCTCGCGCATCGACAGATCGAGCTCCGAATCGTCGATCACCAGGGTGACCTGGATCTCCGGGTAGAGGTCGAGGAACTCGCGGATCCGCGGCGTCAGCCAGGTCGAGCCGAAGGCGACGGTGGTGGTGATCTTGAGCGGCCCCTTGGGGCGGTCCTTGGATTCGGAGATCAGGCCCTCGGCCATCGACAGCTTGGCGAACACCTCGCGCGCGGTGCGGAACAACAGCTCGCCCTGCTCGGTCAGGATCAGGCCGCGGGCATGGCGGTGGAACAACGGCACGCTCAGGCTCTCCTCGAGCGCGCTGATCTGGCGGCTGACCGCCGACTGGCTCAGGTTCAGCGATTCGCCGGCATGGGTAAAGCTGCCCGCCTCGGCCACAGCATGAAACACCCGCAGCTTGTCCCAATCCATCCCCGGTCCCCCGGCAGCGGCTCCGAGCGCAGGCTCGCGCCCGCTACTCGGCCGCGCGCATGGTCGCACCCGCCTCCCGCGACGCCAAAAACTTCTCCGCCTCCAGCGCCGCCATGCAGCCCATCCCCGCCGCGGTCACCGCCTGACGGAAGACCTTGTCCCTCACATCGCCCGCGGCGAACACGCCCGCGATCGCGGTCTCGGTCGAATCGGGGCGGGTCACGACATAGCCTTCGGCATCGAGCGGCAGCTGGCCGGCGAGGAATTGCGTCACCGGCGTATGCCCGATCGCGACAAAGACGCCGTCGCAGGCGAGCGCGCGCGAGGCCCCGGTCCTGACGTTGCGCAGCCGAACCCCGGCAACCCCGGGCGGCTCGGGCTCACCGAGGACCTCGTCGACGACGCTGTCCCAGATGATCTCGATCTTGGGATTGCCGAACAGCCTCTGCTGCAGGATCTTCTCGGCCCGCAGCGCGTCGCGGCGATGCACCAGGGTCACGCGGCGCGCGTGGTTGGTCAGATAGAGCGCCTCCTCGACCGCGGTGTTGCCGCCGCCGACCACGACCACCTCCTTGCCGCGGAAGAAAAACCCGTCGCAGGTGGCGCAGGCCGACACCCCGAAGCCGCGGAACAGCGCCTCGCTCGGCAGGCCGAGCCAGCGCGCCTGGGCGCCGGTGGCGACGATCGCCGCCTCGCCGACATAGGCATCGCCCGAATCGCCGGTGGCGACGAAGGGCCGCCGCGCGAGGTCGATCCGAGTGATCAGGTCCACGATCACCTTCGCGCCGACATGCTCGGCCTGAAGCTGCATCTGCTCCATCAGCCACGGGCCTTGAATGATTTCGGCGAAGCCGGGGTAGTTTTCGACATCGGTGGTGATGGTCATCTGCCCGCCGGGCTGCAACCCGGCGACCACGAGCGGCTCGAGGCCGGCGCGCGCGGCGTAAATCGCCGCAGTGTAGCCGGCTGGTCCTGACCCGATGATCAGGACCTTGCTGTGATGACGTTCGGACATCGCCGGATCCCGCCGAATGAACCGGCAGAATATATCACTCTTTCGCAGCGCAGCGAGAAAAGGTTCGGGATTAAAACCCGAACATGTGGTCGAGGCTGAAGGCTCCGTCGGCGCCGAGGAGCCCGTGATAGCCAAACAGCCGGCAGGTCGGGTCGCGGATCACGGCGTAGGCGCCGGCCCCGGCGCGGCCGCGCGCCGCCGCGTCGAAGGCGTCGTGATAGCGCCACAGCCGCGAGCCCGAGCAGGGAATCGCCAGCCGCTCGCGCGCGATCTCGCGCCCGCCGCCGTCGTAGAGGATGATCTCGGTCGCGCTCGCCGGCAGCCATGGGCGCGAGGCCGGGTAGATCAGGTGGCAGAAGGTGTCCCAGCCGCCGGCCCCGAGCCGGAGAAAGAGCCGGGTCGACAGTCCCGGCGGGCGGCCGCCGTAGGATTGCGGCTCGCCGCGATAGGTCAGGATGGTGTTGAAGACGTGCGCGCCAAAGCTGGTTTCGGCGGCGTGCCCGCCGGCCCGGCGGCGATAGCGGAAGAGCGCGTGCAGCCAGCCGTCGCCCTCGCCGCCGGCGGCGAAATCGTAGACCAGCTCGACATGGCCGTGGCCCTCGCCCAGCGCCTCGATCCCGGCGGCGTCGTCGAGGTCGAGCGCCGTCGCGTGCGCCCGCGGCAGCCGGCCCAGAGGCAGGCGCAGCAGCTCCCTCCCCTCGGCGTCGTAGACCAGCGCGGCGAGCGGCAGCTCGTGCTGGCGGGCGGCCATCGGCGTCGGCAGGATTTCGGTCCGCCACCCGCCCCGCGGCAGGATCGGCGCGGGCAGCAGATAGCCCTTGCCCAGCGCCTCGGCGAGCCGCGGCAGGTTCGGGTCGGGGGCGAGGTCGTCGCGCTCGACATTGACGTGCGCGATGCGGCGGCGGCCGGCGGCGATCACCTCGTAGCGCGGCCGCACCATGTGCTTGCCCGCGCGCAGCTCGATCTGCCGCGGCCAGGCGAGGCCGGGCAGCAGCTCGGCCACATCGAGGCCGCGGCTGGCGAAGGGCGCGATCGGCTCGGCCACGACCGCCGCCGCCCGCTCGTCGCCCATCGGGTTGATCGCGACGGCGCCGGCGGGGATCGCGACCGGATGGCTGTTCTGCAGCCACAGCACGACCCGCTCGCCCGGCCCCGGCGCCGGCAGGCCGGCATAGCGGTCGGCCGGCCAGGCGTTGGCGTCGTGGGTCGCCGACAGCGAGCCGTCGCCGAAGGTGTCGAGCGCGTATTTGACGATGTCGTGCCCGGCCGCGCCGACGATTTGCAGAAAGATCTGGCCGGTGAATTCCGGCAGCTCGAAGCGCGCGCGGATCTCGCGGCTGTCGAGCGCGATCGCCCCCGGCCCGCACGCCTCGCGCCACTCGGCCAGCACCGCGCCGTCGCCGGCGAACAAGGTCATCCAGCAGGCCACCGGGCCCGCCCCGTAGCCCGCCCAGTAGTTGGCCGTCGCGAGCCGCGTGCGCAGCCCGTCGGCGTCGCGGAAAAAGACGAAATTGGTGGCGAAGTTGAGCGGGTCGAGATAGGCGCGGCGGCTGGTCAGGCGCTCGGCCGGGATGCGCATCGCATCGAGGGTGAAGACCCGCGCCCCTTCGGGCAGGTAGGGGCCGAGCTGCGCGGCGATGCGCCCGGCGTCGAAGGCGGCGACGAAGACGGCGCCGGCGGCGGCGCGGGAAAGCTCGGTCACCGGCCGCGCCGGACAGCCCAGAATGGGGCGGCCGAGCTGCGCCACCTGCTGCACATAGACGCCGGCGATCTCCAGCGCGTTCAGCGGAAAGATCTCGTTGAAGGCGGCAGCGGCCCCGTCCGGGTCGTAGATCGCGACCGGCGGCCGGGCCCGCAGCGCGTCGACCAGCGCCCGCGCCGGGCCGGCGGCGCTCGGGTGGGTCAGCGCCTTGTAGAGGGTGTTTCCCCCGCTCGCATTGTCGAAGGTCTCGATGCGCAAGGCCATGGCGCCCCGCCGATACACCACCGCCCGCCGGCGGCGCAAGCCAGCCCTAGCCGGCGGGCCCGCGGCGCAGCGCGGCTCTGCCGAGGAGCCGGCACGGCCAGGGCGGCCCGCCCGATGCGGCGGCGCGGGCGCGGCGCGAACGGGCGAGGTCGATTCCCCCTTTGGCGAAGAGGAGCGCCACGCCGCGCGTCGCGACGACGGCGATGAAGGCGCCGGCGAGCGTGTCGCTCAGATAGTGCGCGCCGACGACGAGGCGGCTCGCCGACACGATCACGCCGAGCAGGATGTAGAACAGCAGATGACGCGGCCACAGGCACCACAGCGCGGTCGCGAGCGCCGCGATCGTCGCCGCATGGCCCGACGGGAACGACCAATGGTCGGCGCGCGCGCCGAGCCAGGTGAAGGCGAAGATGTCCGAGCTGAACAGCAGCTTTGGCCGGGTCCGGCCGAAAAGCACCTTGAGCAGATCGACGGCGAGGCCCGAGGCGGCGAGCGCGGCGAACAGAAAGGCCGGGACCGCCGACAGCGCCCGCATCGGCGCGGCCAGCGGCCGCAGCCGCGGGGCCGCGCCGCCCCAATGCAGCGCCGCGAACGCCAGGCCGAACACGGTCAGATAGCCCCAGGTCAGGCCGAGCCGCCCGGTCAGGTCGAAGAGCCCGTGCAGGTCCGGCCCCTTGTCGTGAAAGAAATAGGCGAGCGGCCGGTCGATCGCCGCGATCGAGACCACGACGGCGATTGCCGCGGCCGCGGCCCACAGCCCGAGCCGGCCCGCCGGCTCCTCCGCGCAACGCCGCGCCGCGCCCCAAGAAGCCGCGGCGGCATGCCCGAGCGACCGGTAAAGGCGCACCGGGGCCGGGGCCGCGAGCGCGTCCCGGTCGACGATCGCCCAGTGCAGCGCCGCCGCCACGCCGTAGACGAGCAGGCCGGCGAAGACGACATCCGACAGAAAATGGGCGCCCTGGGCCATGCGCCCGAGCCCGATCAGCGCCCCGAAGCCGAGCGCCGCGGCGATCCCCCAGCGCCGCGACGGGCCGGGCGGCAGCAGAAAGGCGAAGGCGACCAGGGCAAAGCCCAGCGCCGCGTGGCCCGAGACAAACGAGCAGTTCTGCGCGCATTCCGCCGCCGGCAGCGGCGCCGGGGTGAAATGGCGCGTGCCGCCGAAGGCTTCGATCTGCGCCGGCCGCGCCCGCCCCCAATGATCCTTGAGGAGGGTGTTGGCGAGGAGGCCCGGCCCCAGCGCCAAGGTCGCGACGACAAAGACCAGCGCCTTGCGGTCGAGCCGCCGCCACGGCCGGCCGGTCAGGAACAGCCGGGCGGCGGCCGCGGCGACGAGCAGCAGCGCGCCCCAGGCGAGCCACGGAACGGCGCGGTAGAGAATGACGACCGGCGGCCAATCGGCCAGGAGGAAGCCCGCTCCGGGCGCGTAGAACAGCCGGCTCGCCGCCAGATCGAGCTGCGGCGCCAGCAGGAACAGCGCCGCGGCGACGGCGACCAATGCGAAATAGACCGCCGCCGCCCTCATCCCGGCCGCCGCGCCGCGAGCCGGCCGAGGACCAGCGCGCGCAACGCCGCGCCGGCGCGGGCGGTGTCGTCCGGGATCGGGTAGGACCACGTCTCGATCCGGCCGGAAAACGGCCGGGTAATGCCGGCGGCGCGCATCGCCTCGTGAAAGCGCGCGAACTTGGCGTTGCCGCCGTCGAGGTCGAGGATGTGGACGGGCTTGCCGGTCGCCGCCGCCTCGCTGACCATCGACACCGAATCGGCGGTCACCAGCAGCGCGTCGGCGTAGGCGAGATAGGCGTAATAGGGGTTGGCCCCGTCGCCGTCCCAAACTGCCGCCGGCAGGCCGCGCGAGCCGCTCGCGCAGCATCGCCGCGCCGGCCGCCCCGGTGCGCCGCGAGGGAGTGGCCAGGACCGAGCCGCCGCTCTCGCGCAGGAGGCCCGCCAGCAGGTCGGCGATCTCGCCGAGGCGCCGCGGCGGCAGCCGATAGGCCCGGTTTGCACCGCCGATCAGCACCGTCAGGATCGGCCGCGGCATCGCCGCCAGCGCGGGAAAGCGCCGGCGCTCGGCGGCAAGCCCCGCCGCGGTGACGCGATGGACCGCGCCCTGCGTCACGACCACGCGCGGGCCGCGCAGCCGGTCGTGCTCGGGCACGACCAGGAGGTCGAACTCGTCGCGGCCGACCCCGGGGTCCTGGATCTGCGCGGCGAAAGCGCGGCCGGCGCTCGCCCGCCGGATGGCGAGCGCCGGCATCGCCGCATTGCGGCCGCAGGCGATCACGAGGTCGGGCCACGGCGGGACCAGCCGCGCTCCGGCGGCGCCCGCGGCGCGCAACGGCGCAAGCCAGAGCTGCGGCGGCAGGCAGGCCCACGGCAGGCGGATCGACAGCGGCTTCTCGACCAAGGCGAAGCCGGTCGCCTCGGCAAGCCCGAGCGCCTGGCTCGCCATCCCTGCCTTGCCGTCGTGCAGCGCCCAGGCGACCGGCTCCCTTGTGTCGCGGGCGTTGCGGGCCTCGACGGCGGCGGGTTCGGCCGGCAACGACAAGCTGGTCATCGCGGCGGTTTACGAAAACCCCTCGGCGCCGGCAAGACAGCAGCAAAATTGCGTCGCAACCGGCGATTTCCTATGATCCATAATCCGGCAAGGAGGGGGATCGAGATGCGGCGGATCAAGCTCGACCGTATCGATCGCCAGATATTGCGCAACCTGCAGCAAGACGGGCGGATGACCAATGTCGAGCTCGCCCGCCGCGTCGGCATCTCGGCGCCGCCCTGCCTGCGCCGGGTCCGCGCGCTCGAGGAAGCCGGCATCATCCGCGGCTATCACGCCGCCCTCGCCCCCGAGACCTTGGGCTGGGGCGTGACCGTGTTCGCCCAGGTCGGCCTGGCGAGCCAGGCCGAAGCCGATTTGAAGGCGTTCGAGGAGCTGGTCGCCGGCTGGCCCGAGGTGCGCGAGGCGCACATGCTGGCCGGGGAGACCGATTTCCTCTTGAAGATCGTCGCCGCCGACTGGGACAGCTTCCAGCGCTTCCTGACCGCCCGGCTGACCTCGGCGCCAAACGTCAGCCACGTCAAATCGGCGATGACCCTGCGCGTCTCCAAGCAGGAGCCCGGGGTGCCGATCGACGAGCCGGCCTTCGAGCAGGCCCTGCCCGGCGACGGCGACGACGAGGCGCCCCACCGCTGAGCCTCGCCGGGGTCAGGCGAGCCCCATGTCCTTGGCCCCGGCCCGGCGGCCGGGACCGGCGACGCCCGCCAGGAAGCGCGCTGCGCCCGCGATCACGCCGACGAGAAGGAGCGACAGGCTCGACGGCTCCGGGACCGTCGCCGGATGGCTCGCGGGGTCAGGGCCAGAGCCGGGGTCAGGGTCGGCGCCAGGGCCAGGGTCGCCGCCAGGGTCGCCCGGCGCGCCGGGGCCCGCCTGCGGGTCGAACCGGATCGGCGGGTCCGCCAGTCCAGAACGCCAATTCGGAATAAGCCCGGCCGCCGGCCCCGACAACCCGCTGGTCCAGTCCGGATCGAGCGCGGCGGCCGGGTCCGCATCGAACGCAACGGCCGGGTCCCCCAGCCCGCTCCCCCAAAGCGGGCCGAGCGCGGCGGGCGGGCTCGGCACAAGGCTGCTTTCGCCCGGCGGCGGTGAGCGCGGCGCCGCCCGGTCGGCGGCCGGGCCGGAAGCGCCGAGGGCGGCCAGCCCGACGGCGACGCAGACCTTCGACAGGGCGCGGGTCGAGACCGACGCCGCGCTGTGCCGAACGGCGCGGCGGGCGTGGCCGAGCGCATGGCCGAAACCGCGCCTCGCGCCATGGTGAGCGCGCGCGCCAAGACCGCGAAAGACGAGAAAGCAGTGTATGATCATCGGGGCAATGTTTGACGCTGGTCGCGCCAAACATCTCCGCCGCGACATCCTAAGCAGTCGGTCGGCTGGGCAACATGTCTGGCGTGACCGAACTCTATGCGAATACGTTTAAAACACGGCTCAAATTCATAGTTAACCCAAGCCTATTAACCATGAATTAGGCTGAGCGCCGATCTATTCCTGTGGGTTCGCGTTGGCGTCCCGGATCGCGCGCCAGATCGTGAGCGGGGTCGCGGGCATCGGGATGTCGCGCACCCCGAGCGGGGCCAGCGCGTCGAGGATGGCGCTGACCACAACCGCCAGCGCCGGGGTGCAGCCGCCTTCGCCGCCGGCCTTGATGCCGAACGGGTTGGTCGGCGACAGCACCTCGACGATGCGGACCGTGAAGGACGGCAGATTGTCCGAGCGCGGCATGCCGTAATCCATGAACGAGCCCGAGAGCGGCTGCCCCGAGCCGGGGTCGACCGCGCATTCCTCCCACATCGCCTCGCCCACACCCTGGGCGATGCCGCCATGGCTCTGCCCGTGCACGATCAACGGGTTGATAACGCGGCCGACATCGTCGACGACCGAATAGCGGGCGATCTCGACCGCGCCGGTCTCGGGGTCGACCTCGGCCTCGCACACGGCGCAGCCGTTGGGGAAGACCGGGTCGTGCATCTCGTTGTCGGTGACGAGCGCGAGCTCGGCCGCGAGCCCCAGCCGCGCCGCCTCCCGAGCCAGCTCGAGAAAGTCGAAGCTGCGGTTGCGGCGGGGCGTCGAAAAACGGCCGTCGGCGAAGGCGACCTCGTCCGCGCCGGCCTCGAGGAGGCGCGCGGCGACGGCCTTGCCCTTGGCGATCAGCTCGGGCGCGGCCTTGGCGAAAAGGGTCGCGGCGTGGCGCATCGAGCGCCCGGAATGCGAGCCGCCGCCGAGGCTGACGACATCGGTGTCGCCCATGACGATGTCGATGCTTTCGACCGGCACCGCGAGCAGCGCCGAGGCGACCTGGGCGAAGCTCGTCTCGTGGCCCTGGCCGCTCGGCCCGGTGCCGATCACGATTTCGACCCGGCCTTCGGGCTTGATCGTGATCTCGCTGCGCTCGCGCGGCGCGCCGATCGAGGATTCGACGTAGTTCGCCAGCCCGAGGCCGAGCAGCCGGCCGCGCGCCTCGGCTTCCCGCCGACGCGCGGCAAAGCCGTCCCAATCGGCGATCCGCATCGCCAGATCCATGTTCGCTTCGTAGGCGCCGCTGTCGTAGCGAGCCCCGACCGCGTTCTGGTAGGGCATCGCCCCCGCGGGGATCAGGTTCTTCCGCCGCAGCTCGACCCGGTCGAAGCCCAGCTCCAGCGCGGCGCGGTCGATCAGCCGCTCGATCGCATAGGTGACCTCCGGCCGTCCCGAGCTGCGGTAGGCGTTGGTCGGCGTCGTGCTGGTGAAGACCGCACGCGAGCGCAGGCTCGCGGCCGGGATGTCGTAATTGCCGGTGACCAGCGCCGAGCCCTTGCCGAGCGGCGACAGCGAGGCGCAGCGGGCCCCGACATTGCTGACGTTGTCGGCGCGCAGCCCGAGAAAGCGGCCGTCGGCGGCGAGCGCCAGCTCGACCCGGGTCAGAAGGTCGCGGCCCTGGTAGTCGCTGAGAAACACCTCGGAGCGGGTCGAGGCGTATTTGACCGGCCGGCCGAGCCTCTTGGACGCCCACACCACCAGGACCGATTCGACATAGAGGCGGTTGCGCGTGCCGAAATTGCCGCCGACATCCTGCGAGACGACCCGCACCCGCTCGGGCTCGACCCCGAGCACGGCGGCGAGCTCGATCTTCTGGCGGACGGCGCCGCCGCTGCCGGCCCACAACGTGTAGCGGCCGGTCTCGCCGATCGTAATGGCCGAGCGCGGCGCGCGGCTCCATCGGCGCCCCGGTCACGCGGGCGACATGAAATTCCATCGCGACGACATGCTCGGCCTCGGCAAAAGCGCGGTCGGTCGCGGCGGGGTCGCCGAACCGGGTGTCGACGAGGACATTGTCCCGCACCTCGTCCCAGATCGCCGGCGCGTCCGGGGCCAGCGCGTCGCGGGCCTGCGCCGCCCACGGCAGCGGCGCGTATTCGACCGCGACCGCCTCCGCCGCGTCGAGCGCCTGCTCGGCCGTCTCGGCCACGACCATCGCCACCGCCTCGCCGACATGGCGCACCCTGTCGGCCGGCAGCGCCATCTGCGGGCCGATAAAGACCGGGCCGCCGCCGGGACCGGTCAATTTCATGTCGTAGCGGGTCTGCGGCACCGGGTTGTGCGGGATCGGGGCAAGCCCGTCGGCGCGGCAGTCCGCTCCGGTGAAGACGCCGAGCACCCCCGCCATCGCCGCCGCCCGCGCCGTGTCGACGCCCACGATCCGCGCATGCGGGTGGGGCGAGCGCACGATCGCCGCATAGGCCTGGCCGGGCATGGTGAAATCGTCGCTGAAACGGCCCCTGCCCGGTCAGCAGCCGCTCGTCCTCCTTGCGCCGCAGCGGCCGGCCGATCGCGCCGAGGCTTTTGAGATCGGGAAGGTCGATCGTATTGGAGGCAACCATCGGACGGCTCAATCGTGGCGGGTGTCCCGGCGATGCGCCCCGGCTTCGGCCGCTGTCGTCAGCGCCCGATGGACGGCGCCCGGCGAGGCCTTTATCTTGATCTGGTGATTGATTTCGGCCATCGGCGCCTTCTCGCCCGGGTCCGGGATCGACAAAGGATGGCATAGTCGGTCATGAGCACACAGGCAAATCCCCCCGGCCGGCCTAGGCGGCGCGGGATCGGCGATATCGTCAAGGGCGGCGAGCCGATCGTCGGCCTGACCGCCTACACCGCGCCGATCGCCGGGCTGCTCGACCCGCATGTCGACTTTCTGCTTGGTCGGGGATTCGCTCGGCATGGTGGTCTACGGGTTCGACAGCACGGTGCCGGTGACCCTGGAGATGATGATCGCGCACGGCGCCGCGGTGGTGCGCGGCTCGCAGCGGGCGCTGATCGTCGTCGACCTGCCGTTCGGCGGCTACCAGGAATTGCCGGCGCAGGCGTTCGGCAGCGCGGCGCGCGTCCTGGCCGAGACCGGCTGCGCCGCGGTCAAGCTCGAAGGCGGGGCGGAGATGGCCGACACGGTGCGCTTTCTGGTCCGGCGCGGCGTCCCGGTCATGGGCCATGTCGGGCTGATGCCGCAATCGGTCAACGCGGCCGGCGGCTTCAAGGTGCAGGGGCGCGGCGAGCCGCAGGCCGAGCGGGTCATGGCCGACGCCGCCGCGATCGCCGAGGCCGGCGCCTTCGCGGTGGTGGTCGAGGGGACGGTCGAGCCGGTCGCCCGCGCCATCACCGAGGCCGTGCCGATCCCGACGATCGGCATCGGCGCCTCGCCCGCCTGCGACGGCCAGATCCTGGTGATCGACGACGCGCTCGGCGTCTTTACCCAATTCACGCCGCGCTTTGTCAAGCGCTACGCCGAGCTCGCGCCGCTGATCTCGGCCGCCGCCAGGGACTACGCCGCCGATGTCCGCGCGCGCCGCTTCCCGGGCCCGGAGCACTGCTTCGGCGCGCGCTGATCAGGGTGTCGGCGGCCGTCCGGTCTTGTCGATCGCGTCGAAGAAATTATAGAGGTCGGGCCAGTTCCGCTGCAGCCATTCGGGGTCGGAATAGTAGAGCCCGAAGGATTCGGCGAACAGCTCCTTGGGCGGGTCCGAGGCGGCGTACCAGGTGATCGGCCTAATGTTCTTTGCGGCGACGAGGCGGTCGAAATCCTTTTTGAGCGTTTCCGGCCGCCGCAGGCCGGGCAGCTCTTCGACGGTATGGCCGAGCTCGTGCGCGATCGGCAAGGCGGTCGCGATCTCGACGCCCCCCGAGCCGCCGCCAAGGAACAGATTGCCGGCATTTACGCCGGCCTGGTCGAAGATGATGATCGTGCGCGTCCTGCCGGGCTGAATGGTGACGCCGGCGACCAGCGGGCGCGGCTCGAAATGTCCGGGCCCGGGGTTGTCCGGCGGGCCGATCCACTTGTTGTAGACGCTCTGTCGGATCAGCCGCAGGCCCTTGAAGGTCGGCGTGAGCTTGTCGCTGATCCGTTCCAGGACCAGCTCCAGCACCGCAAGCTCGGTCTTGGAGAAATTCTGCAGGCCTCGGAGCGCTTCCGGCGCCCTGTCCACATTCGATCGGAGCCAGCCCTCGGCGTCGGCCGCGGTCAGCACCTCGATCCCGTAATTCGTCTTGAACCACTCCCGCTCGCCGCAGCCGGCGCGGATCTTGGCGGTGACGTCCTTCTCGATCGCCGCGAAATCGGCCCCCTCCGGCGTGATCCCGTGATAGCGGATCGTCAGCCAGGCCTTGAGGGTCGCGATGTCGTCGCCGCCTTGCGCGTCGGGCTTGGCGTGGTCGCGGTAGCCGTTCACCCGGGCGAGCCCGACGGCGTCCTGCGGCGCCAGCGCGACCTCGCGGCCTCGCTCGCCGATCCGCACGATTTCGACATCGCTGATCTTGGGGTCGCGGGCGTTGGGGCGGAAGCGGAAGGTGTAGAGCACGCGCCTGGGGTCGAGCGGGACGCCGATCCGGGCGAACTCGCCGGCGGCCTCGCGCGCCGCCGCCGAGCGCGGCTCGGAGGTGATGGTCCCGGCGATCGGCACGATCGCGTCGACCTCGGAATTGCGGGCGCCGTTTCGAAAGTATTGCCAGACCGCGCGCTTGACCGAGGCCTGCTCCGCCGCCGGCGCCTGGTCGAGCCCGGCGAGGGCCCCGAGCCTGCCGCCGTCGGCGGGATCGCCGGCGCTGCGCGCCTCCTCGAGGTTGCGGTCGGCGAAATCGTGCGCCCGATAGCCTGCGGGCGGCGTCTGGGCGGAAGGGGAGACCGTACCGAGGAAGATGACGGTCAGATCGGCGACGCGGCCGGAGCGATCTTTCGAGCCGACGACCTTGAAGGTGGCCGCGCCGGCATCGATGACCTGATCGAACCTGGCCCCGGCGCGGGTCTCGACCCAGCTGAAGACGCGCCGCTCCTCTTCGGGATGAGCCTGCCAGTATCGGGCGGCGTCGTTCTGCGGAAAGCCGCCCGGCGTATAGCCCGCCGAACGCGTGAAGCTGGTGGAGGGCGCGTCCGGCCGCAGCGGGACCGCCCCCGCGCCCGCCGCGACAAAGAGGATCTCGACGATGTCGTGGCCGCCCGGGCTCTGCCGCGGCTTGAAGTTGATCTGGTAGGCGAGATCCTGCGACGCGCCCGCCCCGGGCCGCTTGCGGACCGTGACGACGTTGCCGATTTCCCGCGCGACCGCGGCCCGCGGCCGCATTTGCCAGGCCAGCGAGAGCACGGCGTCGCGCTCCTCGGGATCGGCGTCGAGCCGGGCCTGCGTCGGCGCATCCTCGGAGAGATGAAACACCGACCGGATTTGCTGCTCCCAATAGCCGAGCTCGGCGGCTTCGCCGAGCGCCGCCGGGTCGAACCCGACCGCCTTGGTTTCATATTGCTCGACCCGCTGGAGGGCGAGGACCGGCGGGCCTCCGGCCGGCGCCGCGACATGCGCCAGCTCGTGCGCCAGGAGCGCCCGGCCGGCGCCGCTCGCCGGCGAGTAGCGGCCGGCCGCGAAGGCGATCTCGGCGCCGAGCGTAAAGGCAGCCGCCCCAAGGCTGCGCGCGGCGGCGTCGGCCGGGGCGTCGGCATGCACCCGCACATGGCCGAAATCCCGGCCGAAGCGCGGCTCGAAATAGGCGCGCGCGGCGGCGTCGAGCGGCGCCCCGGAGCCGCCGGAGGCGACCGCGGGCGTCCGGTCCGGCGCTGCCCTTTCGACGGGCGCTGCGCGCAGGGCCTCGCCGGCGCTCCGCTCCGCGCTGCGCTCGCGCGGGTCGTCGCGGCCGAGGACGGGGATGCTCGCGATGCCCCGCCACCGGCCGGGCGGCTGCGCCCCGCCCGCCTTCTCCGGCGCGGGCCGCGCCGGGCGGATCGGCCGGGCGGCGTGCGGCGGCGAAACCCGCGGCATGGACCTCATCGCGACCTCCGAGCCCGGCCGTGGCGGCAGCCGTGGCCGCCATCATAAAATCGCCCCGCCCGCCTGTCATGACGCCCGCCCGCCTGTCATGACGATCTGCCTCTGGGAAGGCCACAGCGCCGGGAAACGGGAATGCCGCTGCAAAACCGCGTGACGCCGTTCGGCGATATCGTCGCCATCCCGCAGCGAGGCCTCTATACCGGCAACCGCGGCATTATCCATGACCCCGAGACGCGAACCCTGCTCGGCCGGCGCTGGGCGGCCAAGGCGTGGCTCGTCTGCCGTTGTGAGTTCAAGGGCCGCCGCCGCGTCGTGATGGGCACAAGGAGCTGGACCGAGCTGTTCTTCCTCGACGAAGCCACGGCGCTCGCCGCCGGCCATCGCCCCTGCTTCCATTGCCGGCGCGGGGACGCCGAGGCGTTCCGCGCGGCATGGGCGGCCGGAAACGGCGGAGCATCGCCCCGCGCCGCCGAAATCGACGAGAGGCTGCACCGCGAGCGGCTCGACGGGCGCGGCAAACGCTCCCACCCCTTGCCGGCGCTGCCGACGGAGCTGCCGGACGGGACCATGGTCGCGGCCGGGAACGCGAGCTGCCTGATCCTCGGCGGCAGGGCGCTGCTGTGGTCCGAGGCCGGCTACCGCCAAGGCCGCGCCGTCCTTGACGGACGCCCGGCTGCTGACGCCGCCGTCGACACTCCGCGCGCTCGCCGCCGGCTATCGCGCGGTTGTCCATCCGACCGCCTCCGAGCCCGGCTGCTAGTGGATCGCACCTGACGGATGGCGCCACCACCCCGTCATACCGGCCCACGGGTCCGCGCTCGTGCGCGGCCCGAGGACAGGCTCCGGCCGGTATCTACGGCAGAAATGGATCCCGGCCTTCCCCACGGAACTAAGTCCGTGGGCTGAAGGCCCACGGGAAGACGAGAACGGAGTCGATTGCTTCGTCGTGCCGGATCTTCGTCGCTGGGAGCAGCCCCTCGCCCTTCCCTGTTGCGGCTCACGGCCGGGTCAGGCGGCGTCGTGAAAGATGATCCCGAGCGTGTGGCGATGGCCCGAGCGCAGGGTGCTGACGCCGTGGCGCAGGGTGACGCGGTAAGTGCCGCGCGTTCCTTGCACAGGCCGGCTGTTGACCGCGAAGATCGCGGCGTCGCCTTGGCGCAGCGGCACGATTTCGGCGCGCGACTGCATGCGCGGGCGCTGCTCGGTCAGCACGAATTCGCCGCCGGAAAAATCCCGGCCCGGCTCGGAGAGGAGGATCGTCAGCTGGAGCGGGAAGACGTGCTCGCCGTAGAGATCCTGGTGCAGGCAGTTGTAGTCGCCCTCGCCGTATTGCAGCAGCAGCGGCGTCGGACGGCTCTGGCCGACCTGGCGGCAGCGGTCGAGGAACGCTGAGTGCGCCTCGGGAAAGCGGACATCGACGCGCATCGCCTCGTTCCAGCGGTTCGCGACCGGCGCCAGGCGCGGGTAGATCGCGGTGCGCAGCGCGCCGACGGGATCGGGCAGCGGGTAGGCGAAGTACTTGTATTCGCCGCGGCCGAAGCCGTGGCGCGCCATCACGACCCGGCTGCGGAACAGCTCGTCCCTGGGGTAGAGGCCGGCGACCGCCGCGCATTCCTCGGGCGAGAGCAGCCTGCCGATCCGGCTCCAGCCGCGCGCGTCGAGGTCGCCGCCGACGCGAGGCCAGTCGATCGCTTCCACCCGTTCCGCGCCGCAAACCGCGGCGGCCGCGACCTCGGGCGGCGCCGCGGCGGCGCTCATGCCGAGGCCTCGCGGGCGAGCAGCGCCCGCTTGCGCTCGACCCCCCAGCGATAGCCCGACAGCGCGCCGTCGGTCCGCACCACGCGGTGGCAGGGGATCGCCACGGCGAGCGGGTTGGCCGCACAGGCGCCGGCGACGGCGCGCACCGATTGCGGCGCGCCGATGCGCCTGGCGAGCTCGGCATAGCTGACCGTCGCGCCGGCCGGGATTTCGCGCAGCGCCTGCCAGACCCGCCGCTGAAAGGCGGTGCCGCGCACATCGAGAGGCAGGTCGAGGCCGAGGCGCGGCGCCTCGACCAGGCCGACGACGCGGGCGACAAGCTGCTCGAACCCGCCGTCGCCGCCGATCAGGCGGGCGCGCGGGAAGCGATCCTGCAGGTCGCGCAGCAGCGCCTCCGGGTCGTCCCCGATCAGGATGGCGCACACGCCCTTCTCGCTGCGCGCGACGAGGATCGAGCCGAGCGAGCATTCGCCGACGGCGAAGCGGATCTCGGCGTCGGCGCCGCCGGCGCGATAGCTGCGCGGGGTCATGCCCAGCATCCCGTCCGAAGCCTCGTAGAAGCGGCTGCTCGAGTTGAAGCCGGCCTGGTAGATCGCTTCGGTCACGCTGGCGCTGTTGGCGAGGCGTTCGCGAACCCGGTTGGTGCGGTGCGCGGCGGCGTATTGCCGGGGCGTCACGCCGGCGGCCGCCTTGAACACGCGGTGAAAATAAGAGGCGCTGAGGCCGGCCGCCGCGGCGAGCTCCGCCAGCCTCGGCGTCTCGTCGGCCTGCTCGATCAGCCGGCACGCGCGCGCCGCCGCGGCGGCGTGCCGCTCGCGCAGCGCCGGCTGATCGGGCCGGCACCGCCGGCACGGCCGGAACCCCGCCGCGACGGCCGCGGCGGCGGTCTGGTGAAAGCGGACATTCTTCGGGTTGGGCGTCCGCGACGGGCACGAGGGGCGGCAATAGACCCCGGTGGTCTCGACCGAATAGAAGAACTCGCCATCGGCCGTGCGGTCGCGGGCGGCGACCCGGGCCCAGCGAGGGTCGGGCGCGGTCGACGTCATCGGAGCTTCCAAAGCGAGGGCACGCATCGCCAATCCTTCCGATCCTGATATCGTGCGCCCAATCTGGCCCCTCGCCCCCGGCTGCACACTCCGGCGCTTGCTTTCAAATCGAAATCGGGCAAATCGAAATCGGGCAAATCGAAAATCGGGTCGGGCGCAGGCGTCAGCGGTTGGCGAGGTCGAGCGGGAAGATCGGGCGGCGGACCTTCTGGAAGTCGAGCTGGCTGTAATCCGAGGTGCACACGCCGACCCCGGCGCAGTCGACGACGGCCTTTGCGAGACTGCCGAGCCCGGCGCGCCAATGGATCCGGCTTTTCAGCATGACGTAGCGCTTTTGCGAGGGGTCGATGCCGAGGCTCGTGAGGCAATTCAAATCGGACGGCTCGACATGGCGCGAGATCAGCACGATCTCGACCGGCCCGGTGTCGAGCACGACCGACGGCCCCATGTCCATCCGCACCCCACGCCCCATCGGCCCGCGGTTCCGGAAGCGGCCGTCGGAGATGGTCTTGACCGTGGCGGTCACGGTGAGCGGCGGGCTCTCGGCCGGGATCGCGGGCATCTTGAACTTGCCGCCGATCGAGAGCGTGATCCTTGTGCCGATCCCGGCCGCGATCGCCTGCTGCACCGCCTCGGGATCGTAGATCGCAAAGGCGGCCACGTCTTCGAGGCCCTGGCGCAGGATCTCGGCCAATGCCGCGGTCGTGTCCATCGTGCCGCCGGAGGCGCAATTGTCGTAATGGTCGAGCAGCACGATCGGCCCCTCGCCGGGCCGGCCCGGCGCCATCGCCTTGGCGCGCGCGACCGACTGCGCCAACGGCTCGAGCTTGTAGACAAAGGCCTCGCGCTCGACCCAGGCGCGGTCCAGGAGCTCGTCGCGCAGATCCTCGGCGAGCTTCCTGTCGCCGTCGGTCACCACCACCGCGCTCAACCCGGCATTCTTGATGTCGGCATGCGGGAAGCCGGTGAAGAGGCTGGCGGCCAGGGCGCCCTCGGCGGCCATCGCGGCGCAGCGGCGCTGGAGTTCCTGGTTCGGATGGTCGTCGGTGCCCTGGCGCATGACATGGGGCAGCATCGGCGCGTTGCCCCAGGCCATGACCGGCTTCACCTCGCCGCGGATCGCCCGCAGCAGGATCTGGCCGGCGAGCAGGGCCGTCTCATAGGTGTCGATGTGCGGGTAGGTGCGGTAGCCGGCGACGACGGTCGCGTTGGCGACGATCTCGTCATAGAGGTTGGCGTGCATGTCGAGCGAGACGGCGATCGGGGTCTTCGGGTCGATCGCGCGCAGGCGCTTCAAGAACTGGCCCTCGCCGTCCTCCAGGCTTTCGGTGACCATGGCGCCGTGCAGGTCGAGCATGATGCCGTCGAAGCCGCCGCGCGCGGCCGCCTCGAGGATCGTATCGGTCATGTGCCGGTAGGCGGCGTCCTCGACCGGCCGGCTCGGCGGGGCGCCGGCGGCGATCGGCAGGACCAGCTCGGCCCCCTCGCGCCCGGCCAGGTCGAGATAGGCGCCGAGCCCGCTGCCGGTGCCGCGATAGGCGCGCGCGGCGGCCTCGCCGTAAAGCGGGCCAAAGCGCGCGAGCGGCGTCGGCACCGGCGAGAACGTGTTGGTCTCGTGCTTCATCATCGCGATCAACAGGCGCATGCCGGGAACTCCAGTGGGCTTGGATCACGATAACGCGTTGCCGGCGCGCGCACGAGCCTGGATGTTTTCGCCCAATGGCTATATAGTTAGCCGGATAGCAGCGAATCGATCGATGACCGTTTTCAGCGTCGCCGAAGCAAAGAACCGGCTTCCCAGCCTGATCGACAAGGCCCTCGCCGGCGAGGAGGTGATCATCACCCGGCGCGGTAAGCCTGTCGTCGAGCTCAGGCCTGCATCGCCGCGGGCGGCCCCGGCCAGCGGAGCTCACGAGTGGCTCCGCGCTCGAACCCGCGCCCGACCGGGCGTCGGCTTAACATCGGTCGAGATCCTCGATCTCCTGTACGAGTCGAAAGAGGATTGAGCGCCTATCTCGACACCAGTGTCTTGCTGCCGACGCTGATCGCCGAGGCGGCCACCGAGGCCGTTTATGACTGTCTCGGCGCCGATGATCGGGAATTGCTGATCAGTGATTTCGCTGCGGCCGAAGTCGCATCGGCCCTGTCCCGCCTTGTTCGAATGGCCTTGCTGACCAACGCCGACGCGTCTGCTCGTCTGGCGGACTTCGACGCTTGGCGCGCGGCGATGACCTTGCCGGTCGACATCGGGGCTTCCGATGCCCGGCTCGCCTATATTTATGCCCGGCGCTTCGATCTGCGGCTGCGGGCGCCGGACGCCCTGCATCTCGCGATCGCCCGGCGCCTCGATGCTACCCTCGTCACCCTCGACCGGCGGCTGGCGATCGCCGCGAGGGAGCTGGGTGTCGCCGTCGAGGAGCCGACGGCAGGCTTAGGGTCCGACTGATCCCGTGCGCCGGCGCGGGGGAAGACGGCGGCAGCGTGAGCCTCTATGGCGACGCCATAAGGGCACTGCGCCAAGCGCCGAGCTGCGCCGTTCAACACCGTGCTTTTGCCTGTCGCACGAGGTTTTCGGTGGCCGGCCGGGCAGCCGGCGTGGCCGCGTCAATAGGGCGGGTTCGAAACGCTCGAGCTCCCTCGAACGCACCAGCGGTTGCGTGAGTTGGACTTGCCGGTGGCCGCCACTCCTCTACCATCAAAGTTGACGACATAACCAAATGTCCCATCAGTTTCGAATTGAGTCGCAGTCCAGTAAAACTGCTCCCTACCGTCCTGAATATTCCGAAAGGGATGGCCTGCCGGCAGCGCGGGCGTCTGCGTCGGATCCACCAGGCTGGCCAGCTCTTCAACGCTCGGCAGCCGCCAGCCCAGCCGATTGCCCACGGCAAGCACATGACATAACGTCAGGGCGTCCGACCAAACAAGCAGCTCGGGGCTCGGGCTGCGCTCCCACACCAGGCCCGTCTCACGGTCCAGCACCGCGGCATTGCCCCAGTTCGACAGCACGACGAAGCGCTGCGCCGCCGGTATCTGCTGATCCCAGGACGGGCTGGCGTAATAGGGCCCGTTCTGGAACAGCTGGGCGCCGGCCGGGCTGTTGCCGAGGGCCAGCGTTGCGGCAACGGCGAGCGCCGGAATCGAATGTTTCATGGTTCTCCTCCCTCGATGAACCCAAAATGCAAAGGCGAGCGCCAGGGTCAACAAAAGCAATGTCCCCGGCTCGGGCACCGGAGCCGGCCCGATGACGGCTGCCTGGCCGTTCTGCAGCAGGAAATCGCCATTGTCCGAAGACAGCGGCGCCCCGTTGTCGGTCAGAAAGGCGTTCGACAGGGTCAGTGGCGAGACCCCCGCTGCCAGGGCCTGGAACTCGATGTCAACGACGCTGCCCCCGGGTGTCAGCCCGTTGCCGGTGACGAGCCCGCTGATCGAATTGGCGATGCCGCTCAACAATCCGGTCGTGTCGTCGATAAAGCCGGTGATGCCGGTCAAAAAGCCGCCGCCGCTGGTCGCCGCCGCCTCGAAGTCGGTGCCGATATCGGTGAAGCCCAGAGCCGTGATGATCGTCGGGTCGAAGGCGAGGTCGAATTGGAAGGAAGTGAGGCCCGCGACATTGGTGATCGTGACCGGGATGGCAAAGACGTCGCCGACATCGACGGTGGCGGAGCCCGCTGTCAGCACCGGAAGCGGGACCGCTGCGGAGGGGTTCGGTGCGGCAACCGCCCAGCAGGCAGCAGGTCAGCGCGACAGCGATCCGCTCGAACATGTTCGCAGCTCCCTGCGCAGCTTGTTTTCGGATTTACTCAGGCAATAATTATGCCAAACTCTAAGTAGTTGGTGAATTGATAGCCTGCGCATCTTCTCGACGGAGAGTGTAAGAATTCCCGACACCGCTAATAAGATAAACGTATATTAAGTTATTGACTTATAATCCTATTGCAGTCCCGTCTAGCGAACTCGGTGTAAAATTCTCCGACGGAGCGGCAGAGGCGGCAGCGGCCGCTCACCTCACCGAACGGACACAGCGGGCGAACGCGCCGATCAGCCGCGAGTGGCGCGCCGCCCATTCGCCAGAGGTCGTTGCTAGGCCTCGAGATGGCCGCGGCGGAAATAGAGCGCGCGCAGGCTGTCGCGCGGGCCGAGCAGCACCGAGGCGACATAGCCGAGCCCGGCGACCAGCACGATCGCCGGACCGGAGGGCAGGTCGAGGTGGTAGGACAAGAGCAGGCCGATAAAGGCCGAAGCCAGCGCGAATGCGCTGCTCGCGGCGCTCAGCGACCACAGCTCGCGCACCCAGAACCGCGCCGCCGCCGCCGGCAGCATCATCAGCCCGACCGCCATCAGGGTGCCGAGCGCCTGAAAGCCGGCGACCAGGTTCAAGACGACCAGGGTCAGGAACAGCGTATGGACGAGCCCGCCGCGGCCGCCGACCGCGCGCAGAAAGAAGGGGTCGAAGCACTCGACGACGAGCGGCCGGTAGATGACCGCGAGCAGCAGCAGGCTCACCGTCGCGATGCCCCCGATCAGGATCAGCGCCGCGTCGTCGACCGCCAGGATCGAGCCGAACAGCAGGTGCAACAGGTCGATGTTGCTGCCGTGGGTCGACACCAGCAGCACGCCCAGCGCCAGCGAGATCAGATAGAAGGCGGCGAAGCTCGCATCCTCGCGCAATGGCGTGAGCCGCGTCACCAGCCCCGACAGCAGCGCCACGACGAGCCCGGCCGCGACGCCGCCCAGGCTCATCGCCGGCAATGACAGCCCGGCGAGGATGAACCCCAGCGCCGCGCCGGGCAGCACCGCATGCGACAGCGCGTCGCCCATCAGGCTCATCCGGCGGATCACCAGGATCGTGCCGATCGGCCCGCAGCCGAGCGACAGCGCGAGGCAGCCGACCAGCGCCCGGCGCATGAAGGCGAACTCGGCGAAGGGGCCGAGGGCGGCGTCGTAGAGGGTCATCGCCGGGTTCCGCGCCGGCCCCCGTCCCGGCCCTCCCCGGCAGCTGCCGGGGAGGAAGGCGCCGGCGAGGTCGGGGCTCGCGCAACTGCGCGCCTCATGACGGCTCCCGACGGCAGTCCCCGGCCTCGGCCGACCAGGCCTCGGACATATCGCGGGCGCGGCGCAGATTGTCCGCCGTCAGCACCGCCGGCGTCTCGCCCCAGGCGACGCATTCGCGGGCGATCAGCAGGGTCTCGGGAAAATGGCCGCGGACCTGGTCGAGGTCGTGCAGCACGGCGGCGACGGTGCGGCGCTCGCGGTGCCAGGCCGCGACCAGGCCAAGCAAATCCTCGCTGGTCCGCCAGTCGACCGCCCCGAACGGCTCGTCGAGCAGAATGAGCTCGGCGTCCTGCACCATCAGCCGGGCGAACAGGACGCGCTGAAACTGGCCGACCGACAAGGTCTCGATCGGCCGCCGCTCGAAGCCTTCGAGGCCGACCGCGGCGAGCGCCCGCCGCGCCGCGTCGCGCTGCGTCCGGGTCAGGCCCGCGGCCCAGCCGATCCGCCGCCAGTGGCCGAGCAGAACCGCGTCGAGCACCGAGATCGGGAAGCGCCGCTCGATCTCGGCGTGCTGCGGCAGGTAGGCGATGCCGCCGCGGCCGAGGTCGGCGCGCTCGATCGCCCCTTCGGCGGGCCGCATCAGGCCGGCGATCCCCTTGAGCAGGGTGCTCTTGCCGGCGCCGTTGGGGCCGACGATCGCGGTCAGCGAGCCGCGCGCCAAGGCGCCGCTCAGGTGATGGATCGCCGGGTGGCGCTCATAGGTCAAGGTCAGGCCGCGCAGGACGACGGCGCTGTCGGCGGCGATGCTCATGCCAGAGCCCACCAGATCGCGAGCCATAAGAGCGCCGCCGCCAGCGCCGCACGGGCCAGCCGCTCGGGAACGCTCTGCTCGATCAGGCCGCGTTCGAGCGCCGCCCGGGCGCGTTGGAGGCTGGCTGGCCGGGCCAAGTCAGCCGGCGGCGAGGCGGTCGAGCAGCATCGCCGCGGCCTTCGCCTCGGCGAGGCGCTTCGAGGAGGCGGCGGCGACCGCCGGGTCCCGGCCGGGGAGGCTCACCGCTACGGTAAAGAGCGGGGCATGGTCGGGCCCGCTCGCCGCCACCAGCGCGTAGGCGGGCAGCGGCAGGCCGCGTCCCTGCGCCCATTCCTGCAGCGCGGTCTTCGGGTCGCGCGGCGGCCCGTCCATCTCCGCCAGCAGCGGCTCCCACAGGCGGTGGATGAAGGCGGCGGCGGCATCGAGGCCGCCATCGAGATAGATCGCCGCGATCACCGCCTCGCAGGCGTCGGCGAGGATCCCCGGATTGGCGGCGGCGCCCGCCGCCGCCTCGGCGTGCGAGAAGACCAGATGCCGGCCGAGCCCGATCGCCTCGGCGACCCGCGCCAACGCCTCGCGGCGCACGAGGTGGGCGTGCCGCCGGGTCAAATGCCCTTCCGGCTCGCTGTCGAACCGCCGCCACAGGAGGTCGGCGACGACCAAGCCCAGCACCCGGTCGCCGAGGAATTCCAGGCGCTCGTAGCTTGCCCTCGCGGGCCGCGCCCGCCGCCCGCGGCGGTGCTCCGGGACCATCGCGCTCGGATGGGTGAGCGCCTCCCTGAGCAGCTCGGGCCGGGCGAAGCCATGGCCGATCGCGCGCGCCGGACCGGCCATGGCCTCAGCCGCGCCCGCCGCCGGCGCGGACGCCGCGGCGGCGTCCTCGTCCATCGCTAATGGATCGCCCGCTAATGGATCGCCGTGAGCAGCCGCCCATAGCGGATCGCGAACGGCCATTTCCAGAATTCCCACAGCCTCGCCGACCCATCGGTCGAGAAGAAGATGAACTGCGCCTTGCCGATCAGGTTTTCCGCCGGGACATAGCGCAGGGCATCCTCGGCGCGCGGGTCCAAATTCGCGCCGAACGCGACACGACTGTCTGAAGAATTATCCCGATTGTCGCCCATCATGAAGAATTCGCCATCCGGCACGGTGAATACTTTTGTGTTGTTGACAACCCCTTCGTCGGTTTTCTTGATGATCGGGTGCGACACGCCGTTGGGCAACGTCTCGATGTAGAGGACGCACATGTCGAACCCGTTATCCGGGCATTGCTCGTCCTTGACCTTGCGGCGGGGGACGAGCTTGTCGTCGATATAGAGCTCGCCCTGGCGCACCTGGATGCGGTCGCCCGGCAGGCCGATCAGCCGCTTGATAAAATCGGTCGAGTTGTCGGTCGGCACCTTGAAGACGATGACGTCGCCGCGCGTCGGGGAATGAAAGAAGATCCTTCCGGAAAACAGCGGCAACCCGAACGGCAACGAATAGCGGCTATAGCCATAGGAAAACTTGGAAACAAACAGATAGTCGCCGACGAGCAATGTCGGGATCATCGAGCCCGAGGGAATATTGAACGGCTCAAAGGCAACGGTCCGGACCACCAATGCGATCAGAACAGCGTAGACAACGGTCTTTATCGTATCGACGATGCCGCCTGCCGATTTTTTCCTGGCGATGACCTTGCGGGCGGAATTGGTTTTCATGAAGCGCCTTGTCGGCCTGGATGGCGCGGGATCAAGCCCAGGACGGCGGCGCAAGTCAAGGGAGCGCCGGCGAAAAGTTCAGCGCGATCCGCCGGACGAGACCGGCACGGCGGTGATGATCACGACCGCCTGGGCGATCGGCGGCTCGTCGGTCAGGGACAGATCGAGCCGCGCCGCCATCCCCTCCGGCGTCATCTCGTCGAGCCGCCGCCGCGCGCCGCCCGTCAGCCGCATCGACGGCTGGCCCGAAGGGAGGTTGACGACCCCCAGGTCGCGCCAATAGACGCCGCGCCGGAAGCCGGTGCCGAGCGCCTTCGAGCAGGCCTCCTTGGCGGCGAACCGGCGGGCGTAGCCGGCCGCCCGGTCGGCGCGGCGATCGCACCGCCGGCGCTCGTCGTCGGTAAAGACGCGGGCGAGGAAGCGGTCCCCGAAGCGCGCGATCGTCTGCTCGATGCGGCGGATGTCGATCAGGTCGCTGCCGAGGCCGAGGATCATCGACTCAGCGGCGGCTCAGGCCGCGCCTGCGGCCATCAGCCGCGCGCCCGCTCGACCGAGTTGATGACCGGGTTGGCGCGCAGCGCGGCGACGATCGTCGTCAGGTGGCGCACATCGGCGACCTCGACATCGAGCATGATCTCGAAGAAGTCGGACGAGCGGTTGGTGATCTTCAGATTGCTGATGTTGCCGCCCTGCTTGCCGATCACCGTGGTCAGGCTGCCGAGGTTGCCCGGCTCGTTGGCGATCATGACGTTGAGCCGGCCGACATGGATCGCGTCGCCCTCGTTGTTGCTCCAGGCGACGTCGAGCCAGCGCTCGGGGGTGTCGGCGAAGCTTTCGAGGGTTTCGCAGTCGATCGTGTGGATCGTCACCCCCTTGCCGGTGGTGACGATGCCGACGATGCGGTCGCCGGGCAGCGGGTGGCAGCATCCGGCGAAATGCAGCGCCATGCCCGGGATCAGGCCGCGGATCGCCACCGCCGTGTCGCTGCGGCCGAACTTGCGCCGCGCCCGCGCCAACGAGACGACCTTGGCCTTGGCCTCGGGCTGCTGCTGCGGGAAGGCGGCGTTGATCACCGCGCGCCCGGTCGCCAGCCCCTGGCCGACGGCGACGTAGAGGTCCTCGACGCTGGGGCAGTTGAAGGCGCGCAGCACCGCTTCGAGCGGCCGCTCGGAGAACTCGCGGCCCTCCTGGCGGAACGCCTTCTGCACGATGGCGCGGCCGAGATCGAGGTATTGGGCGCGCTGCTGGGTGCGGATGAAGCGGCGGATGCGGGCGCGCGCCTTGCCGGTGACGACAAACCGCTCCCAGGTCGGCGACGGCCGCTGCGCCTTCGAGGTGACGATCTCGACCTGGTCGCCGTTGGCCAGCTCGGTGCGCAGCGGCGAAAGGCGGCCGTTGATCTTGGCCCCGACGCAGGTGTCGCCGACCTCGGAATGGACGGCGTAGGCGAAATCGACGGTGGTGGCCCCGCGCGGCAGCGCGATCAGGTCGCCCTTCGGGGTGAAGGCGAAGACCTGGTCCTGGAACATTTCGAGCCTGGTGTGCTCGAGAAACTCCTCCGGCCCCGAGGCGTGGTCGAGGATGTCGAGCAGCTCGCGCATCCAGCGGTACTGGCGGCCCTCGGTGCGCGCCGCACCCTGCTTGTAGGTCCAGTGCGCGGCGACGCCGAGCTCGGCCACCTCGTGCATCTCGCCGGTGCGGATCTGGACCTCGATGCGCTGCTGCTCGGGGCCGATGACGCCGGTGTGCACGGAGCGGTAATTGTTCGGCTTCGGGGTCGAGATGTAGTCCCTGAAGCGCCCGGGGACCACATGATAGGCGGAATGGATGATGCCGAGCGCGTGGTAGCACTCGGCCACGTCGGCGACCAGGACGCGGAACGCCATCACGTCCGAGAGCTGCTCGAAGGCGACGTTCTTGCGCTGCATCTTGTGCCAGATCGAATAAGGCGACTTCTCGCGCCCGGAGACGACGGGGCCGGCGATCCCGCCCTCGGCGAGCCTGCGCTCGAGCTCGGCCAGGATCCGCGGCACCACGTCGGCGCCCTTGCTGCGCAGGAAATCGAGGCGCGCCAGGATGCTGCCGCGGGCGTCGGGGTAGAGCTCGGCGAAGGCCAAATCCTCGAGCTGGTCCTTCATCCGGTGCATGCCGATCCGCTCGGCCAGCGGCGCGTAGATGTCCATCGTCTCGCGCGCGATCCGCCGGCGCTTCTCCTCGCTCTCGATGAACCGCAGGGTCCGCATGTTGTGCAGCCGGTCGGCGAGCTTGACCAGCAGCACCCGGATGTCCTCGGACATGGCGAGGACGAGCTTGCGGAAGTTTTCGGCCTGCTTGGTCTGGTCGGATTGCAGCTCGATCCGCGACAGCTTGGTGACGCCGTCGACGAGGCGCGCGATCTCCGGGCCGAACCGGCGCTCGATGTCGTCCAGAGTGGCGACCGTGTCCTCGACCGTGTCGTGCAAGAGGCCGGTCACGATCGAGGCGCTGTCGAGCTTCATTTGGGCGAGGATGCCGGCGACCTGGACCGGGTGCGAAAAATAGGGGTCGCCCGAGGCGCGCAATTGGGCGCCGTGCGCCTTCATCGAATAGACGTAGGCGCGGTTGAGCGCGTCCTCGTCGGCGTTGGGGTCGTAGGATTTGACCAGCTCGACCAGCTCGAACTGGCGCATCATGGCGCCGTCGCGCCCGGCCGGCTGCGGCCGGGAGGCCGCCGCTGCGACTATCGCCCCGCCGTCATTCATCGCATCGCCGGCCGCGCGCGCCGCATCGCGCGCTCAGGGCTCCTCGTCGGGATCGACCGCCGGCTCGTCGCCGGCCGGGGTCTCGGCAAGGTCGACCTCCTCCGCGTCGGCCTCGAGGATGTCCTCGACAAGCTCGTCCTCGGGAGCTCGTCCTCGACAAGCTCGTCCTCGGGGAGCTCGTCCTCGACAAGCTCGTCCTCGGCGAGCTCGTGCGCAGCGAGCGCCTGCCCGTCCAACGCCTCCGCCTCCAGCGCGTCCGCGCCGCCCGCGTCGTCGGCGCCCGCGTCGTCGGCGCCCCGCTTCCTCGTCGGCCTCGAGCGCCTCCTCCTCGTCGAGGTCGGGCTCGTCGATCAGGCCGGCGGCCAGGCCGGCGGCGGGCGGGGCCACTCCGAACACCGACGGGTCGACCTCGAGCTCGGGGGTCTCCTCGGGCTCGTCGATCTCGACCTGCTTTTGCATGCCGCGCACCACCGCGTCGCGCAGCTGCGGCAGGCCGACCGTTTCGTCGGCGATCTCGCGCAGCGCCACGACCGGGTTCTTGTCGTCGTCGCGGTCGAGCGTCAGCGGCGCGCCCGAGGTGATCTCACGGGCGCGCTGCGAGGCGAGCAGCACCAGCTCGAACCGGTTGGGCACCTTAAGGACGCAATCTTCGACGGTAACGCGCGCCATCGGCTCACTCTTCACCAAACCTGGGAGCAGGAAATATATGAGCGCCGGCGGCCCGCGGCAACAGCGCCGGCGCATCCCTCTCGCCGCGCGCTTGACCCGGAGCGCAGCGGGCCTATATGAGGCCGCGCCGGGCCGGATGGCAGAGTGGTTATGCAGAGGACTGCAAATCCTCGTACAGCGGTTCGATTCCGCTTCCGGCCTCCAGCCTCCGAGCAAAACCCCGATCTTCGAGACCGCCTGGATGGCCGCGGCCTATGGCAGAGCCGGTTCAAGCGCTCGGCCCTCCCCGACGGCGCGAAAACCTCCTCGGGCGGCTCCTTCCCCCGCGGCGACTGGCGCGAGCCCTCCGACGCCACCGCCACAGTCTGGCTCGAAGAGCTGGAGGCGGGGGTGCCGGATGCGGAATAGCCGCGGCGCCGATGGCGGCGGAGCAGGCAATTGCAGGCTGGGAGTGATATAGTATCCCATAGCTGCCGGCGGACGGGAGCGGGAGGAGCGATGGCGCGCGGGCGAACACAGAACAATGGCGGTCGGCACCCAGGACACCGCCGCCAAGCTCGGCTTCGAGGCGAAGCTTGTGGCAGGCGGCGGACGCGCTGCGCAACAACATGGACGCGGCCGAGTACAAGCACGTCGTCCTCGGCCTGATCTTCCTCAAGTACATCTCCGACGCGTTCGAGGCGAAGCACGCCGAGCTCGACGCGCAGCGAGCCGAAGGCGCCGACCCGGAAGACCCCGACGAGTACCGCGCCGCCAGCATCTTCTGGGTGCCGAAGGAGGCGCGCTGGTCAGACCTCAAGGCCAGCGCGCCGCAGCCGACGATCGGCACGATCGTCGATGACGCGATGGCCGCGATCGAGCGCGACAACCCGTCGCTCAAGGGCGTGCTGCCGAAGGACTTACGCCCGCCCGGCCTCGACAAGCAGCGGCTCGGCCAGCTCATCAACCTGGTCAGCGACATCGGCCTCGGCAGCCCGGCCGACCGCGCCAAGGACATCCTCGGCCGCGTCTACGAGTACTTCCTCGTCGCAGTTCGCCAGCGCCGAGGGCAAGAAGGGCGGCCAGTTCTACACGCCGTCGCGCGTCGTGCGCGTGCTGGTCGAGATGCTCGCGCCCTACAAGGGCCGCGTCTACGACCCCTGCTGCGGCTCGGGCGGCATGTTCGTGCAGCAGCGAGAAGTTCATCGAGGCGCACAGCGGCAAGCTCGGCGACATCTCGATCTACGGCCAGGAGTCGAACTACACCACCTGGCGGCTCGCCAAGATGAACCTCGCCATCCGCGGCATCGACGCGCAGATCGCCCACGGCGACACCTTCCACAACGACCGGCACCCGGACCTCAAGGCCGACTACGTGCTCGCCAACCCGCCGTTCAACGACAGCGACTGGCGCGGCGAGCTGCTGAAGGACGACAAGCGCTGGGTCTACGGCGCGCCGCCCGCCGGCAACGCCAACTTCGCCTGGGTGCAGCACTTCATCCACCACCTCGCGCCGACCGGGCTCGCCGGCTTCGTGCTCGCCAACGGCTCGATGTCGTCGAACCAGTCGGGCGAGGGCGAGATCCGCAAGGCCATCATCGAGGCCGACCTCGTCGACTGCATGGTGGCGCTGCCGGGCCAGCTCTTCTACTCGACGCAGATCCCGGTCTGCCTCTGGTTCCTCGCCCGCAACAAGAGGAACGGCCGCTTCCGCGACCGCCGCGGCGAGACGCTGTTCATCGACGCGCGCAAGCTCGGCACGATGGTCGACCGCGTCCACCGCGAACTGACCGACGACGACATCGCCAGGATCGCCGGCACCTACCACGCCTGGCGCGGCGACAAGGACGCGGGCGAGTACGCCGACGTGCCGGGCTTCTGCAAGGCCGCGACGCTCGACGACATCCGCAAGCACGGCCACGTGCTGACGCCCGGCCGCTACGTCGGCGCCGAGGCGGCCGAGGACGACGGCGAGCCGTTCGAGGAGAAGATGCAGCGGCTCACCGCGACGCTGCGGCAGCAGCAGGCCGAAGCCGCGAAGCTCGACGCCGCCATCGCCGCCAACCTGAAGGAGCTTGGGTATGGCGGGTAATGGGCGTGAGCCGGAAGACCCGTTGACCTTTATCCGACGCTGCGTCGCCGAGCGGCGTATATATTGGAGCTATCATGTGAATATGCGCCTGCGCGAGCGCTTCATCGCGCGCGAGCAGATCCTCGGTGCCGTCGCGACTTATGAAATCATCGAATCCAATCCACACGACAAGTACCTTCCCAGCTATCTTGTTTGCGGCACGGCCGGCGACCGCGTTCTGCATGTCCTGTTCGCAACCGATATAGAGGGCGATAACGTGCGCGTGGTGACGGCTTATCGCCCGGACCCCACCGAATGGGCCGACGACCTGAAGTCGAGGAGAAAGCCATGAAATGCCACGTGTGCGGCGGTCCGCTTGAAACAGCCGATACGGACATGCCCTTCAAGATCGGCGCGAGGCGCATCGTGATCTTCAAAGCGCTGCCCGTCCTGCAATGCGGCTCGTGCGGCGAGTATCTGATCGAAGATCCGGTTATGGCCCAGGTGGACAGGATGCTGGCCGAGGCCGACGAGCGGGCGGAGCTGGAAATCATGTCCTACGCCGCATGAAACGGCATAGCGAAGGGACAGTGAATGGCCTGGGTGGGCGGCCGAGGATGACGGCGAGCCGTTCGAGGAGAAGATGCGCCGGCTGACCGCGACGTTGCGGCAGCAGCAGGCCGAGGCCGCAAAGCTGGACGCCGCCATCGCCGCCAATCTGAGGGAGCTTGGGCATGGCGGGTAATTGGCGCGAGCGACCTCTCGGCGATCTCACCGACAATTTCGACAACATCCGTGTGCCGGTGAAGGAGGCGGATCGGCGTGCCGGACCTTATCCGTACTACGGGGCATCTGGCATCGTTGACTATGTGGACAACTACCTATTCGACGGCGAGCACCTCCTTATTGCCGAGGACGGTGAGAACCTCCGCACGCGCAACACACCGGTAGCGTTTTTGGCGCGCGGCAAGTTCTGGGTTAACAACCACGCGCACATCGTCCGAGGAAATAGAGAGGCTGACACACGGTTCCTGATGTACGCCCTGGCGGGGAGCGAAATCAGTGGATACCTGACCGGCTCAACGATGCCCAAGCTCACGCAGGGTAATTTGAACCGTATTCCGCTCCTCGCCCCGCCGCTCTGCGAGCAGCGCGCCATCGCCCGCATCCTTGGCGCGCTGGACGACAAGATCGAGCTGAACCGGCGGATGAACGAGACGCTGGAGGCGATCGCGCGGGCGCTGTTCAAATCGTGGTTCGTCGATTTCGATCCCGTCCGCGCCAAAGCGGAAGGCCGCGACCCCGGCCTGCCCAAGCCCATCGCCGACCTCTTCCCGGCTTCGTTCGATGACTCGGAGCTGGGTAAGATTCCCAGAGGGTGGAGGGGTGCCCGCCTCGGTGAGGTCCTACAGCAGCGGATCGAACGCTGCACGCCTTCGGCGAAGACCACGGCAGAGCCGTACGTGCCGATTGACTGCATCTCGCCGCGGTCATTGTTCTTGTCCGATAGCAAGCCCGGGGCCGAGGCACAAAGCAGCCTCACTCGCTTCAGGAAAGGGGACATTCTGTTCGGCGCGATGCGTCCATACTTTCACAAGGTATGTATAGCGCCATTCTACGGAACGACACGGACAACGGCGCTCGTTCTTTTTCCTAGACGGGCCGACGACTTGGCGCACGGGATAATGTTGATGCATGACCCAGAGACGATCGACTACGCCACGCGACACTCGACTGGAAGCACGATCCCGTACGCTGTGTGGGATGGCTCCCTCGCAGAAATGCCGATAGTGCTCCCGCCCGAAAACGTTCGCGCAGCATTTGGGCAACTGATGCGTCCGCTTCTGGAGCGCATTCCCGCGCGTTATTTCGAGGTACGGGCTCTTGCCGCCCTGCGCGACATGCTGCTGCCCAAGCTCATCTCCGGCGAAATCCGCGTTCGCGACGCTGAGGTTCTGGACGAGGCGGCGTTGACCGCTGCGGGATGATCGATGGACTTTTGGGCCGATTTGTGGGGATTTCTGACCGCCGCCGGAACGATCGGCATGGCGGTAGCGACATATGTCATAATTCGCCACGGCAGACGACAGCATCTGGACCGGTTCCGGCCGATTTGTGTTCTGGTGCCTTTCAGCGGCGTCGATCCATTGAACAAACGCGGTGAGCTGATAGAGAGGGTCGACCCCTTCCCGGACAACCCTTCCTTCGGCACGCTGGCGGTCAAATGCACGCTCCGAAACCTCGGGACCGGCCCCGCACTGGAGTTGATGATCAAGTTCAAATTTCTCGATATGAACGGCTGGACGACCGAACGATGGGAACTCGGACCGCTGGCCGCGGGGGAGAGCCGAGGCGGTGAGAACGCTCCACTCCTCGTCCCGGTTCGGATCCACGAGCAAGAGCCGCTTAATCGAACTGACTTTTCCGACGTCACAGGAAAGCTGTGGGAAATCTGGCTCGAATATCAGGATGTGTTCGGGTCGCGTTTCTACTCGGTGCATCACAAGCGACCCCTGCGGATGGAGCATCTACAGCCGGTCCCAGGACGAGCCGCCGGACCTGGACAACCAACCATTTACGCTCCCCGCAGCCATGGGTGACCTTCCATGCCGCCGAGGCGGGCCGCACGAAGCTCACGCTTCGGGCGAGAGAACTTCTTGCGGGTAGACGCTTGAGTCTTTGATTTTCGCGGCTAAATGATGGCCGATGCGGATCACCTTTGATCCGGCGAAGCGGGCGGAGACGCTGCGCAGGCGCCGCGTCGATTTTCTGGACACCGAACGGGAGTTCGCCGGATTGACTTATACGATCGTCGACCAGCGGTTTCCCTATCCGGAAAAGCGGTTGATTACCGTCGGGTTGCTGTCGGCCCGCATGGTGATCGTGGTATGGACGGGACCGAAGAGGGCGTCGGGAAATCGATTGACGCTCCTGATGAGCGGCGGCGTGAGCTCTGGGGTGAGACGCCCCTCAGGCGATGATTGTTGTCGGCACGGAGGCCGTCGAGCGCCATTTCGCGACCCATGCCGGCGACAGAGGCATCCGGGCGGCGCGATCGCAATACGATGTGTGGGTCGCCATCGCACGCCGTGCCCGATGGCGCAATCCCGAGGAGGTGAAGGCCTCCCACCCGAGAGCGAGCATCCTCAAAGCCGGACGGGTCGTATTCAACATCAAGGGAAACGACTATAGGCTGGTTGCCGCCTTGCAATACCAAGCAGGAGTGCTGGTAATTCGGTTCTTCGGGAGTTATGCCGAATACGACCGGATCGATGCGGAGACAATTTGATGGATGCGACCCTGATCGTGATCGACAGCGATGCGGAACTGGCCCGGGCGCGCGCGCTCGTCGATCGGCTCATGCAATCGTGTGATCCCTGCGACAGCCCCAGGCTGGCGGCGCAGGCCCGCCTGATCGCCGCCTACGAGGAGGAAAAGTGGCCGCCGCGAGCGCCGAGCGCGGCCGACGTGATCCGCTATCTGATGGACCAGCACAGCCTGACGAGAGCGGACCTGATCCCGCTGCTGGGCCCGGCGAACCGCGTCGGCGACGTCTTGCGCGGCCAAAGACCATTGAGCCTGGCGATGGTGCAACGCCTGCGCGCCCGCTTCGGGGTGCCGGCGGATCTCCTCCTCCCGCCCGTGACAAAGGCCCCGTCCCGACGCCCAGGCAAGCGCGCCGCAGCCTGATCGAGGCCATGACTCCAGGCTTTGCCGGCGAGAAATCGATATGATCGACGAAATCGCGTTGCATCGCGAGGAAGTGGAGGCGCTTTGCCGCCGCTTTCAAGTGCGGCGGCTGTTCGGGTCGGCCGCGCGCGGCGATTTCGATCCCGAACACAGCGATGTCGATTTTCTGGTCGAATTCGATCTTGGCCATCCCGAAGCGCTCTCGCTTGAAACCTATTTTGGCTTCAAAGAGTTGCTCAAGGCTCTCTTAGGTCGCCCGGCCGATCTCGTCGAACCGGGCGCGATGCGCAATCCCTACCTCAAGGCGAGCATCGACGGCTCGCGGGAGCCGGTCTATGAAGCGTGACCGCGAAACCCCCGCGGGGGAGCGCGCGATGAAGCTCGACACCACCTCGCTCGGCAATGCGGTGCGGCGTCTTCGCGAGGGTCTCGCCCGTTACGAGCGCGAAACGACGGACGAGCAGATCCGCGACGGGCTGATCCAGCGATTCGAGTTCACCTATGAACTGAGCCATAAAATGCTCAAACGGTATCTCGAGGAAACGGCGGCTTCTCCCGACGACATCGAGCGGATGCCCTTCGCCGATTTGATCCGGACCGCAAATGCTCAGGGGATCCTGCGGAGCGACTGGCCGGTCTGGCGGCGCTTTCGCGAAATGCGGGCGCGCACGAGCCACACTTACAATTCCAGGGTGGCTGCCCAAGTCGCCGCTGCGATCCCGGCGTTCCTCGAAGAAGCCGAGCACCTCTACGCCGAGCTGCAACGGCGGCTGGCATGATTGGAGCGTTGCGCATCGACTTGCCGAGAGATTATACGCGGCTGGTGCTGGATATCCTTCGTGCGCATTTGCCGCGACGTACCCGGGTATGGGTGTTCGGTTCACGGGCGACCGGCCGGGCCAGGCGTTATTCCGATCTCGACTTGGCGATCGATGCCGGCCGGCCGTTGACCCTTGATGAAATCGCCGGATTGGCCGAAGCGTTCAGCGACAGCGACCTGCCCTACCGGGTCGATCTCGTCGATTGGCAGGATATTGACGATCGCTGGCGCGAAACAATCGCGGCAGAGCGCGTCGCCTTGACCGAGGCCGCGCAGCCCGAGGCTGCCGGATAAGCCATGCCTGCCGGGTTCGCCGAGTCGGACGCCGAAGAGGCCGCGCTCGGCTGGCTGGAGAGTCTCGGTTATACCATCCGGCACGGACCGGAGATCGCGTTCGGGGTCGACGGCGGCGAGCGCGGCGATCCGGGTTACCGCGATACGATCCTGCAGAACCGGCTGCATCGGGCGCTGACCCGGCTGAACCCGGGGTTGCCGGCGGCTGCCGTCTTCGACGCCTACCGGAAGTTGCTGCGGGTCGAGGGACCGAACCTGATCGCGCGCAACCGCGCGCTGCACCGCATGCTGGTCGATGGCGTCACTGTCGAGTATCGCGCGGTCGGACGGCTCGATCGCCGGGGCGCAGGCGCGGGTCATCGATTTCGAGGGGCCCGAGCACAACGACTGGCTGGCGGTCAACCAGTTCACCGTCGCCGAGGGCCAGCACACGCGCCGGCCGGACGTCGTGCTGTTCGTCAACGGCCTGCCGCTGGCGGTGATCGAGCTGAAGAACCCGGCCGACGAGAACGCGACGGTCTGGAGCGCCTTCCAGCAGCTCGCAGACCTACCAGGCGCAGATCCCGGCGCTGTTCGCCACCAACGCCGCGCTGGTCGTCTCCGACGGCGTGCAGGCGCGCATCGGCGCGCTCGGCGCCGGGCAAGGAGTGGTTCAAGCCGTGGCGCACGATCAGCGGGCGCGAGGATGCGCCGCCGCAGCCTGCCCGAGCTGCAGGTGGTGCTCGAGGGCGTGTTCGAGCAGCGCCGCTTCCTCGACCTGTGCGCCACTTCATCGTGTTCGAGGATCGCGGGCGGCGGCGCAGCTCGTCGAAGAAGATGGCGGGCTATCACCAGTTCCACGCGGTGAACGTCGCGGTCGAGGAGACGCTGCGCGCGGCGCAGTGTCGCGACTGGCGGCCGAGCGAGGCGGCGCGGGCCGCTACGACGCCGGGCCGCAGCCCGGGCGGCGAGCCCGGCGACCGGCGCGTCGGCGTGGTCTGGCACACGCAGGGCTCGGGCAAGAGCCTGACGATGGCCTTCTACGCCGGGCGCGTGATCCTGCACCCGGCGATGGAGAACCCGACGATCGTCGTGCTCACCGACCGCAACGACCTCGACGACCAGCTCTTCGGCACCTTCGCCCGCTGCCGCGACCTGCTGCGCCAGGCGCCGGTGCAGGCCGCCGACCGCGCCGACCTGCGCGCGAAGCTCGCGGTCGCCTCCGGCGGCGTCGTGTTCACGACGATCCAGAAGTTCTTCCCCGAGGAGAAGGGCGACCGCCACCCGGTGCTCTCCGAGCGGCGCAACATCGTCGTCATCGCCGACGAGGCGCACCGCAGCCAGTACGACTTCATCGACGGCTTCGCGCGGCACATGCGCGACGCGCTGCCGCAACGCCTCGTTCATCGGCTTCACCGGCACGCCGATCGAGAAGACCGACGCCAACACGCGCGCCGTCTTCGGCGACTACATCAGCGTCTACGACATCCAGCGCGCGGTCGTCGACGGCGCGACGGTGCCGATCTACTACGAGAGCCGGCTCGCCAAGCTGGAGCTGAAGGAGTCCGAGCGGCCGAAGATCGACCCCGAGTTCGAGGAGGCGACCGAGGGCGAGGAGGTCGAGCGCAAGGAGAAGCTCAAGAGCAAGTGGGCGCAGCTCGAGGCGGTGGTCGGCTCGGAGAACCGGCATCAAGCTCGATCGCCGCGCGACCTGGTCGAGCACTTCGAGAACCGGCTCGCGGCGATGGACGGCAAGGCGATGGTCGTCGTGCATGAGCCGCCGCATCTGCGTCGAGCTCTACCGCGAGATCGTGGCGCTGCGGCCCGAGTGGCACGGCGACGACGACGAGCAGGGCGCGCTCAAGGTCGTGATGACCGGCTCGGCCTCCGACCCGCTCGACTGGCAGCCGCACATCCGCAACAAGCCGCGGCGCGAGGCGCTGGCGCAAGCGCTTCCGCGACCCGGACGACCCGTTCCAGATCGTGATCGTGCGCGACATGTGGCTGACCGGCTTCGACGCGCCGAGCCTGCACACGATGTACGTCGACAAGCCGATGCGCGGGCACGGGCTGATGCAGGCGATCGCGCGCGTGAACCGCGTCTTCAAGGACAAGCCCGGCGGCCTGGTCGTCGACTACCTCGGCCTCGCCGACGAGCTGAAGCAGGCGCTGGCGACCTACACCGAGAGCGGCGGCACCGGCAAGACGGCGATCGATCAGGCCGAGGCGGTCGCGCTGATGCTGGAGAAGTACGAGATCTGCCGCGGCCTGTTCCACGGCTTCGACTGGTCGCGCGTGGATGACCGGCACGCCGCAGGAGCGGCTGTCGCTGCTGCCGGCGGCGCAGGAGCACATCCTCGCGCAGGAGGACGGCAAGGCGCGGCTGCTGCAAGCCGTCACCGAGCTGTCGCAGGCCTTCGCGCTCGCCGTGCCGCACGAGGAGGCGCTGCGCATCCGCGACGACGTCGGCTTCTTCCAGGCGGTGCGCGCGGTGCTGGCGAAGAGCGCGCCCGGGCGAGCGCAAGACCGACGAGGACGCTCGACCACGCCATCCGGCAGATCATCTCGAAGGCGGTCGTGTCCGACGAGGTCGTCGACATCTTCGCCGCCGCCGGGCTCGAAGAAGCCGGACATCTCGATCCTCTCCGACGAGTTCCTCGCCGAAGTGCGCGGCATGCCGCAGCGCAACCTCGCGGTCGAGCTGCTGCAGAAGCTGCTCGAAGGGCGAGATCAGGACGCGCGGCGCAGCGCAACGTCGTGCAGGCGCGCTCGTTCGCCGAGCTGCTGGAGCAGTCGATGCGCAAGTACCAGAACCGCGCCATCGAGACGGCGCAGGTGATCGAGGAGCTGATCGCAGCTCGCCAAGGACATGCGCGAGGCCGAGCGCGCGCGGCGAGGAGCTCGGGCCTGACCGAGGACGAGCTGGCCTTCTACGACGCGCTGGAGGTCAACGACAGCGCGGTCAAGGTGCTGGGCGAGACGACGCTGCGCGACGATCGCCCGCGAGCTGGTCGAGACCGTGCGCAAGAACGTCACGATCGACTGGACGGTGCGCGAGAACGTCCGCGCGCAGCTGCGGGTCCTCGTCAAGCGCATCCTGCGGAAGTACGGCTATCCGCCGGACAAGCAGGAGCAGGCGACCCAGACCGTGCTCGAGCAGGCCGAGGTTCTGTCGCAGGGTTGGGCCGCCGAGAAAGCTGCTTGACAAACGCGCGATAATATGATATTCACAACACGGCCGAAAAGTTCGGCAGCGAAGCGGAGCGCCTGATCTCGACCTGATGAAACTGGTGAAACAGGCCGGTCGGCTCACACCGCGGGGCGGGCGCGGATGTCGTCGCCGATCTTGCGGGAGAGGAATTGGCCGTCGGCCGGGCCGGCGAGGGAATTGCCGTTGTCGACCGCGATCCTTCGTCTTGCGCCGCAGCTCGGCGGCGGCTTTGATGCGCGCCGTCGTCGACGCGAAGCAAGAGGACACAGCGATGCCTGACAACTATCCCGGCAGGCCCACGGCGCCGCTGCCGGCGCCTCCTCCCGCCGTCGCCCCCTCGCTGCCGCCGGCGCACAGCGTCGACCTGATGACGGCCGAGGGATCGGCGGCGTTCGGCGCGCAGTGGCGGACCAGGGAGGCGAAGATCGTCGAGGCCGCGCCGATCCCCGACGCGATGCCCGAGTTCAAATCGACCTACGACATCGACCCGCATGCCGGCGAGCCCGGCTACGACGATTCCTCCTGGCCGGCGATCGGCCCCGCGGAGCTCGGCGCCAAGCGCGGCGGCGGCCGGGTGTCGTTCATCTGGTTCCGCGCCAATCTGACGATCCCGGCCAGGATCGGCGGCTTCGACCCCGCCGGGGCCAAGGCGGTCTTGACCCTCAATGTCGACGACTACGCCGAGGTCTGGGTCAACGGCCGGCTGCCGCGCACGCCCGGCCGGCCGAGCCCGGCCGCGATCCAGGGCTTCAACATGCCCAACCGCATCGTCCTCGCCGACGCGGTCGCGGCGGGCGACCGGTTCGAGATCGCGGTCTTCGGCATCAACGGCCCGATCTCGGCCGCGCCGCCCAACACGGTCTGGTTCCGCGAGGCGAAGGTCGAGTTCTTCCGCTGAGCCTGTTCTTCCGCTGAGCCTGGCGGCTTGCATTTCGACCCCGCAATCGCTTATATCACGCCCGGTCTGGCGGCCCGACGGGCGCGCTGGTCCCCGGTAGCTCAGTTGGTAGAGCAGGCGGCTGTTAACCGCCTTGTCGCTGGTTCGAGTCCGGCCCGGGGAGCCAATCACGGATCGAGGGGTCGGGTCGCGGCGCGACCCCTCGGCTCCGCCGCCGGCTCCCGGACGGTTTCGAGGTTTCTTTCCAATTCAGGCATTTAGGACGAATTTTTGACGCTTTCGCGCGGCTCGGCCGGTTGACGAATCCGCAGCACCCTGTTAACCTTAACCCTTCTGGACAAACCACTGCCGAGGATACCGGGATGAGCAAGCACCTTCTGCCGACGGCGGCGCTGCTCGGCCTGGTCTCGGCGAACGCCAACGCGGCGACCTTGCCGCTGGCGACCACCGTCACCGCGTCAACCGCCAATCCGTCGCCGGCCGGCAGCTCCGGCCTCGGCCCGTTTGGCGCGGTCGGCGGCATCGGCGGCCCGATCTCCTTCATCGCGCCGTCCGCCGGAATTCTGACGATGACGGTGGCGGACGAGCCATTCAGTTTGGTGGGGGATGTGTTCGAGGCCTTTGTCAACGGGGTCTCGCTCGGCTTCACCAGCGCTGTGCCGCTGTTCGGGCCGACCCCGAGCAGCGGGACCTTCACGGTCGCGGTGCCGGCCGGCGCCAACACCTTTGATGTCAACGACCAACTCCTCTCGTATATCGGGTTTCCCGGGCCGTATGGCGGCGGCACGGTCGGGGCGAGCTTCTCGCCGGCCGGGCTGACGGTCGCGTTGAGCGAGGAGGTCCCCTCGGCCGTGCCCGAGCCCGCCTCGCTCGGGCTCGGCGGCAGCTGGCTGCTCGGGCTAGGGCTCATCTGGCGCCGCCGCCGGGACCGCTGACCCCGCGGCCGGGGACGGCGCCGGCGTCGCGGCGGGATCGGCCTCGCCCCCGGCGAGCGCTTCGAGCAGCGGCCGCAACATGCCGGCATAGGGCCGCGAGCGCCCGACCGAGGTTTGATAGAGCGGCCGGCGCACCTGGGCCGAGCTTGCCGTCCGCACCGGCCGCGAGGCGTTGTGAAAGCCGAGGCACGCCGGGTCCCAGTCGAGGCCGCAATGGGCCACGATGCGGCGCGCCTGCGGCTCGAAATCGGCGACCAGCGCCTCGTATTCGACCTCGAGCATGACCCCCGGCGGCAACGTCTCGCGCCAATGCGCCATCAATGACGCGTAGCCGCGGTAATAGCGGCCGAGCTCGCCCAGATCGTAGGCGTAGGGCTGGTCGCCGCCGAACAGGATCGAAAAGCACGAGAGACACGTGTCGACCGGATCGCGGCGGACGTGGATGATCCGGGCGTTCGGCAAGGCCAGGTGAATGAGGCCGGCGAAGCGGAAATTCCCCGGCATCTTGTCGGTGATGCGCGCCGCCGTCGGCGCCAAGGCCCGCACCCGCTCGACATAGCGGGCGCCGATCGCGCGCAGCTCGGCGCCGCCGACATCGGGCGGCGCGCCGTCCGCATCGCCGAGCGCGGCGACCGCCATCTCGAAATCGTTGAGCTCGCCCGCGCCGTGAACCCGCGGGTGGCTCGCCAGGATCTGCTCGACCAGGGTGGTGCCCGAGCGCGGCATGCCGATGACGAACACCGGCGCATCGCAGGGATCGCCGAGCCCGGACCGCTCGTCGATGGCCGCGGCGCCGAACAGCCGGCGCGTCGCTTCGAACCGGCCCAGGGTCGCGGCCTCGTCGTAGTCGAGCTGACCGCGCTTCAGCGCATTGCCCTCGGCCAGACGCCGGAACGACCGCTCGCGCTGTCCGAGATCGGCATAGATCTTGGCCAGGGCGAAATTGAGGTGGATCTGGTCGTCCGTGGAAAGCGAGGCCATGTCGCGGGCCAGCGCCTCGGCCAGGGCGAGGTGCCGGTCGCCGTCGGAGAAATGCTTGACCTCGGCCAGCGAGCGGTAGAACTCGGCCTTGCGCGGGGCCAGCCCGATGGCCTTCTCGATGGCCCGCCGCCCGTCCTCGACCCGGCCGAATATCGTCAGCAGGTTGCCGTAGCCGTGATGCGCCTCGGCGAGGTCGGGCTTCAGCGCCAGCGCCCTTTCATAGTGCTCCAGCGCCTCCTCGAAGCGGTTGCGGGCGAGCAGCGTCGCGGCGAGGTTGCTGTGCGCCTCGGCCAGATCGGGGTTGACGGCCAGCGCCTTCGAGAACTGCTCGATCGCCTCGTCATGGCGTCCGAGCGTGCGCAGCGCGACCGCCAGGGCGTTGCGCGCCTCGGCGAAATTCGGCTTGGCGTAGAGCGCCCGGCGCATCAGCCTCGCGGCCTCCTCGCAGTCGCCGCCGAGAAGCCGGATCAGGCCGAGGTTGTAGATCGCCCCGACATGGCCGCCGTCGCGCCGCAGCACGGCGCGATAGAGCCGCTCCGCCTCGGCCGCCCGGCCCTGCCGGTGCAGCAGCAGCGCGGCCTGGTGCAGCCGCTCCGGATCGGCCGCCTCGACCGGCGCCATCACCGCTGCCGATCGAGGCCGAGCGCGGCGAGCAGCGGCCCGAGCATCCCCTCATAGGGGCGCGATCGCCCGACCGAGCTTTGATAGACCGGCTGGCGCACCTGCGCGGCGCTGGCGGTCCACACCGGCCGCCGCAGCTTGTGAAAATCGAGGCAGGCCCGGTCCCAGTCGAGGCCGCAATGCGCCACGATGCGGCGCGCCTGCGGCTCGAAATCGGCGACCAGCGTCTCGTACTCGACTTCGAGCATCGCCGCCGGCGGCAGCGTCGCGCGCCAGTGCGCCATCACCTCGGCATAGGCGCGGTAGTAGCGCCCGAGCTCGGCCAGATCGTAGGCGTAAGGCAGCTCGCCGCCGAACAGGATCGAAAAGCAGGACAGGCAGGTGTCGACCGGGTCGCGCCGGACATGGATGATCCGGGCGTTCGGCAGGGCGAGGTGAATGAGGCCGGCGAAGCGGAAGTTCCCCGGCATCTTGTCGGTGATGCGCGCCGCCGCCGGAGAGAGGGGCCTGATCCGCTCGACATAGCGCCCGCCGACGCCGCGCCAACCCTCGCCGTCGGCCTCGCGGGGATCGAGCCCGGCGATCGCGGTCTCGAAGTCGCGGCGCTCGCCGCCGCCATGCGCGCGCGGATGGCTCGCCACGATCTGCTCGACCAGGGTCGTGCCCGAGCGCGGCATGCCGAGGATGAACACCGGAAGCGGCGAGGGATCGCCGCGCCCGGCGAGGCGCCCGATCAGCTCGGCGCTGAACAGGGCGCGGGTCCGCGCCATCGCGGCCAGCGCCGCGGCTTCGTCATAGGCGATGTGCCGGCGCTTCAGCGCATTGCCCTCGACAAGATGGCGGAAGGAGCGCTCGCGCCGCCCGAGGTCGTCGTAGACCCGGCCGAGCGCGAAATGCAGATGGACCTGCTCCTCCTCGGGGAGCGACGCCATGTCGCGGGCCAGCGCCTCGATCGCGACGCGGTGCGGGTCGCCGTCGACAAGGCGCTTGGAGCGCGCCAGCGCGCCGTAGAATTCGGCCTTGCGCGGGGCGATCGCGATCGCCGCCTCGATGGCGCGCCGCCCCTCGTCGAGACGGCCGAGCGTCTGCAGCGCGACGCCGCGGCCGTGATGGGCCTCGGCGAGGTCGGGCTTCAGCGCCAGCGCCTGGTCGAACTGCGCCAGCGCCTCCTCGTGGCGGTCGAGCGGCTGCAGCACGGCGCCGAGATTGGAGCGCGCCTCGGCGAGGCCGGGCTTCAGCGCCAGCGCCCGGCGGTAATGCGCCGCCGCCTCCTCGTAACGGCCGAGCGCGCGCAAGGCCGCGCCGAGGTTGTTCTCGGCCTCGGCGTGGTCGGGCTTCAGCGCCAGCGCCCGGCGATAATGCGCCGCGGCCTCCTCGTGACGCCCGAGCGCCGCCAGCGCCGCGCCCAGATTGTATTCCGCCTCGGCGTAATCGGGGTCGAGGACGAGCGCCTGTTCATAATGGGGCAGCGCTTCCCGGTGGCGGCCCGACCGCCGCAATGCGATCCCGGCGGCGTTGTGCGCCTCGGCGAAGCGCGGGTTTTGCGCGACCGCCCGCGAAAAGCGGTCCAGGGCTTCGTCGAGCCGGCCCTGGCGCAATTGGATCAGGCCCAGATTGTAGAGCGCCCGGTCGTGGGCCGGGTCGAGCCGAAGGACGGCTTCGTAAAGCCGCCCGGCCTCGGGCAGCCGCCCCGCCGCGTAGAGCGAATGCGCCGCGCGAAGGGTCGGCCCGAGGTTGCGGGAGCGGCGCAGGCGGGCGAACATCAGGGCGCCCCGGCGGGGCGCCGCCGAGCGCCGGCCCGGCGCCCGATTGCGGCCGCCGCCGTCTCTCCGAGGGCCGCGCCGACCCCGGCCAGAGCCGTCATCGCGTTTGCCTTTCCCCGCCGCGAGGCGCACCGGGACGAGATCGGCCCGGCCGCCGCGTCGCCACGATTTAACCTCGATTCGTGCGGCGCAACATGCCTATTATCGCGTTTGCGCCTCCTTTCGGAGAGCATCGGTGCAACCCGCGACATGGCGGCAGCTGACGAGCACTCGTGATGGCATTGCCGGAGAGACAAGGCCTCTACGACCCCCGCAACGAGCATGATTCCTGCGGCGTCGGTTTCGTCGTCAACATCAAGGGATCGAAATCGCACGACCTGATCGCCCGCGGGCTGCAGATCCTGGTCAACCTCGACCACCGGGGCGCGGTCGGGGCCGACCCGCTGGTCGGCGACGGGGCCGGCTGCCTCATTCAGATCCCGGACGCGCTGCTGCGCGATTGGGCGGGCCGGCGCGGCCTCGTCCTGCCGCCGCCGGGCCGCTATGCGGTCGCGATGTGCTTTCTGCCGCGCGACGAGGCGGCGCGCGCCATCGCGATGGCGCATGTCGAGCATTTCATCCGCGCCGAGGGCCAGAGCCTCGTCGGCTGGCGCGACGCGCCGACCAATACCGAGGGGCTCGGCGCGAGGGTCGTCGAGACGATGCCGCAGATCGCGCAGGCGATCGTCGCCTGCTCCCCGGAGATCGCCGACCAGGACGCCTTCGAGCGCAAGATCCTGACAATCCGCAAGCAGGCGCTGAACAGCGTCATCGCGCTCGCGGAGCGGCGCGGCATGCCGTCGCTGCGCGAAATCTACATGCCGTCCTTCTCGACCCGCACCGTCGTCTACAAGGGGCTCCTCCTGGCCCCGCAGGTCGGGAGCTTCTACGCCGATCTGCGCAACCCGCTGACGGTCTCGGCGCTGGCCCTGGTGCATCAGCGGTTCTCGACCAACACCTTCCCGTCGTGGCGGCTCGCCCACCCGTACCGGTTCTTGTGCCACAACGGCGAGATCAACACGGTGCGCGGCAACGTCAACTGGATGGCGGCGCGGCGCCAGGCGATGACCTCGGAATTGCTCGGCCCCGACCTCGCCAAGATGGTGCCGCTGATCGGGCCCGGCCAATCCGACACCGCGTGCATCGACAACGCGCTCGAATTGCTGGTCGTCGGCGGCGGCTACTCGCTCGCCCACGCGATGATGATGCTGATCCCCGAGGCCTGGGCCGGCAACCCGCTGATGGACCCGCAGCGCCGCGCGTTCTACGAGTACCACGCAGCGCTGATGGAGCCGTGGGACGGCCCGGCCGCGATCGCCTTCACCGACGGCCGCCAGATCGGCGCCACCCTCGACCGCAACGGGCTGCGGCCGGCGCGCTACATCGTCACCGACGACGACCATGTGATCCTGGCCTCGGAGGCCGGCGTGCTGCCGGTCCCGGAAGAGCGGATCGTCAGCAAATGGCGGCTCCAGCCCGGCAAGATGCTGCTGATCGACCTCGAAGAAGGCCGCATCGTCGACGACGACGAGATCAAGACGAAGCTCGCCGCCGAGCATCCCTACGAGGCCTGGCTCGAGGCGACCCAGTTCAAATTGTCGGAATTGCCCGAGCTTGCCGACGAGCACCGCGAGGCGTTCGCCCGGCCCGGCGCCTCGGCGCGGGCCAACGACCCGGCGGCGCACCTCAACCTGCAGCAGGCTTTCGGCTACACCCAGGAGGACATCCAGTTCTTCCTCGAGCCGATGGCGCGAAACGCCGACGACCCGGTCGGCTCGATGGGGACCGACACCCCGATCGCGGCGCTGTCGCTGAAGCCGAAGCTTCTCTACAACTACTTCAAGCAGAATTTCGCCCAGGTCACCAACCCGCCGATCGACCCGATCCGCGAGGAGCTGGTGATGTCGCTGGTGTCGATGATCGGGCCGCGGCCGAACCTCCTCGGCCACGAAGCCGGCTCGCACTACCGGCTCGAAGTGGCGCAGCCGATCCTGACCGACGGCGACCTGAGCAAGATCCACGCGATCGAGACCCTGGTCGGCGCGTTCCGCACCGACACGCTCGATGCGACCTGGCCGGCGGCGGAGGGCGCCGACGGCATGGCGCCGGCGCTCGACCGCCTGTGCCGCGAGGCGACCGAGGCGGTGCAGGCCGGCCACAACATCCTGATCCTGTCCGACCGCGCGATCTCGGCCGAGCGGGTGCCGATCCCGGCGCTGCTGGCGACCTCGGCGGTGCACCACCATTTGATCCGCCAGGGCCTGCGGACCTCGACCGGCATCGTCGTCGAGACCGGCGAGGCGCGCGAGGTGCACCATTTCTGCGCGCTGGCGGGCTACGGCGCCGAGGCGGTCAACCCCTATCTCGCCTTCGCCACATTGGAGCAGATCCGGGTCGAGAACGGCCTGCCGCTCGGCTCCGCCGAAGTGCAGAAGAACTACATCAAGGCGGTCGGCAAGGGCATTCTCAAGGTCATCTCCAAGATGGGGATCTCGACCTACCAGTCCTATTGCGGCGCGCAGATCTTCGACGCGGTCGGGCTCGCCTCGGATTTCATCGAGAAATACTTTACCGGCACGGCGACGACGATCGAGGGCGTCGGCTTGCGCGAGGTCGCGCGCGAGGCGGTCGAGCGGCACCGGCAGGCCTACGGCGACAACCCGATCTACGACGGCATGCTCGATGTCGGCGGCGACTACGCCTTCCGGCTGCGCGGCGAGGACCACGCCTGGACGCCGCAATCGGTCGCCAAGCTGCAGCACGCCGTGCGCGGCAACTCGCAGGACGACTATCGCGCCTTCGCCGCCTCGATCAACGACCAGAGCGAGCGGCTGCTGACGATCCGCGGCCTGATGACGTTTCGGGACGCGCCCGAGCCGGTCGCGCTCGACGAGGTCGAGCCGGCGAGCGCGATCGTCAGGCGCTTTGCCACCGGGGCGATGAGCTTCGGCTCGATCAGCCGCGAGGCGCATACGACCCTGGCGATCGCGATGAACCGGATCGGCGGCAAGTCGAACACCGGCGAGGGCGGCGAGGAGGCGGAGCGGTACAAGCCGCTGCCCAACGGCGATTCGAAGCGCTCGGCGATCAAGCAGGTGGCCTCGGGCCGGTTCGGCGTCACCACCGAATACCTCGTCAACGCCGATGTCCTGCAGATCAAGATGGCGCAGGGGGCCAAGCCCGGCGAGGGCGGGCAATTGCCCGGCCACAAGGTCGACAAGGCGATCGCCAAGGTGCGGCATTCGACGCCGGGGGTGGGCCTCATTTCGCCGCCGCCGCACCACGACATCTATTCGATCGAGGATCTGGCGCAATTGATCCACGATCTGAAGAACGCCAACCCGCGGGCCGCGGTGTCGGTCAAGCTCGTCTCCGAGGTCGGGGTCGGCACGGTCGCGGCGGGCGTTTCCAAGGCGCGCGCCGACCATGTGACGATCGCCGGGTTCGAGGGCGGCACCGGGGCGAGCCCGCTCACTTCGCTGACCCATGCCGGCTCGCCGTGGGAGATCGGGCTTGCCGAAACGCAGCAGACGCTGGTGCTGAACGGGCTGCGCGGCCGCATCGCGGTGCAGGTCGACGGCGGGCTGCGGACCGGCCGCGACGTGGTGGTGGCGGCCCTGCTCGGGGCCGACGAGTTCGGCTTCGCCACCGCGCCCCTGATCGCCGCCGGCTGCATCATGATGCGCAAGTGCCATCTGAACACCTGCCCGGTCGGCATCGCGACCCAGGATCCGGTGCTGCGCCAGCGCTTCACGGGCCAGCCCGAGCATGTGATCAACTATTTCTTCTTTGTCGCCGAGGAAGCGCGCGAGCTGATGGCGAGGCTCGGCTTCCGCAATTTCGACGAGATGATCGGCCGGGTCGACAGGCTCGACATGGTCGGCGCGGTCGAGCATTGGAAGGCGAAGGGCATCGATCTGTCGCGCCTGCTCTACGCCGCGCCGGCCAAGCCCGGGGTGGCGATCCACCATTGCGAGCGGCAGGACCATCACCTCGACAAGGCGCTCGACCACGAGCTGATCGCCGCGGCGCAGGCCGGCCTCGACGCGCGCCAGCCGGTGCGCATCGAGCGGCCGATCCGCAACGTCCACCGCACCGTCGGCGCGATGCTGTCGGGCGAGGTGGCGCGCCGCTGGGGCCATGCCGGCCTGCCGCAGGACACGATCTGGGCGAGCTTCCGCGGCGCCGCCGGCGGCAGCTTCGGCGCGTTCCTGGCGCGCGGCGTCACCTTGGAGCTGCACGGCGACGCCAACGACTACGTCGGCAAGGGGCTGTCGGGCGGCCGGCTGATCGTGCGCCAGCCGGAGGAGGCGCGGCGCGACCCGACCGAGAACATCATCATCGGCAACACCGTGCTCTACGGCGCGATCGCCGGCGAAGCCTATTTCGAGGGCGTCGCCGGCGAGCGTTTCGCGGTGCGCAACTCGGGCGCCGTGGCGGTCGTCGAGGGCGCCGGCGACCATGGCTGCGAATACATGACGGGCGGGGTCGTCGTCGTGATCGGCGACACCGGGCGCAATTTCGCCGCCGGCATGTCGGGCGGGATCGCCTATGTCTGGGACCCGCAGCGCCGGTTTGCGAGCCTCTGCAACGCCGCGACCGTCGAGCTCGAGCCGGTCGCCGCCGCCGACCCGGCCGACGAGGACGACCCCGACCGGCCGCGCCAGCGCTCGCCCAGTGTCGAGGATTCCGGCATGGGCGATCTGTTGCGCTTCGACGCGGCACGGCTGCGCATCCTCCTCGAGCGCCACCACCTCTTCACCGGCAGCGCGCGGGCGCGGAGCCTTCTCGAAGACTGGGACAACGCGCGCGCCGCCTTCGTCAAGATCATGCCCAAGGACTACCGCCGCGCATTGCTCGAATTGCAGGCGGAGCAAGCCGCGGCGCAGACCGAGGCCGCCGAATAAGCCGATGAGCCGCTCTGCCCCGACGCGGCGGGCGCTTGCTTTAAAAAAGCTGACAGCGAAGCATCGCCATGGCACGCCGGTCGAGTCAGAACAGACGTGAATGAACGACATGCAGACCAGTATTTCGGCATCTTCGCTTTCGCCGGCATGACCGGGAGCCGCCAGTGAGACGGCGCGACCTTCTCTGGCTGGCCGTCGGCGCTGCCCTCGTCGCTCCGGCCGCGAGCTTCGCCCAGCATCCCAAAATGGCGGTGGTCGGCGTCCTGGTCGTCGGCAAGCCCGACCCGACAGGAATGCTGCAAGCCTTTCGCGAGGAACTGCGCAAGCTCGGCTATACCGAGGGGCGGAACATCAGGATCGAAGTCCGCTCGGCCGATGGGAAACTGGAGCGCCTGCCCGAGCTCGCCGCCGGGCTGGTGCGCGACAAGGTCGACGTCATCGGCGCCTGGATGACCCCGACGGTGCTGGCGGCAAAGGGCGCCACCCGTGAGATCCCGATCGTCATGATCGGCGCCGCCGACCCGGTCGGCATGGGGATCGTCGCGAGCCTCGCCCGCCCCGGCGGCAACATCACCGGGATGGCCGGCTTGACCGCAGAGCTCGCCGCCAAGCAGGTGGAGTTGCTCAAGGAGGCGTTGCCGGGCCTTAAACGCATAGCGGTGCTAGGCAATTCAGCCGATCCTTTCTCCAAGCCCTTCCAGCAGTCGATCGAGCGTGCCGGCAAGGCCCAGAACATCGACATTGTACCGGTCGAGGTCGTTGCCGGCCCGCAGCTCGACGCCGCTTTTCCGGCGCTGGTCGGCGGCAAGGTCGGAGCCGTGATCGTCCAGCCGAGCCTGCCGCTCGCGCATGCCGCGGATCTCGCCTTGCGGCATCGGATCGCGGCGGTGTCGCCGTTGGCGCAGTTTGCCAGAGTCGGCGGGCTGATGGCTTACGCCAACGACCCGGCGGAGTTTCGCAATCGGGCGGCGGTATTCGTCGACAAGATCCTCAAAGGCGCCAAACCCGCCGATCTGCCGGTCGAGCAGCCGATGCGGTTCCGGCTGGAAGTCAACCTGAAGACCGCCAAAGCGCTGGGCCTCACCATGCCGCCTCTGCTGCTGGTGCAGGCCGACGAGGTGATCGAATGAGGCGGCGGGAGCTCATGCCGCTTGGCTGGTGATCACCAATCGGCGGCCGAGCGCGGCGAAAGCGGCGGCGAGCTGGTCGAGGCGCGAGGCGTGATTGGTGTCGAACAGCCGCTGCACCTGCTGCGGGGCAATTTCCATGCGGCGCGCGAGCTCGGCTTTGGTGATGCCGGCCGCGCGCATCGCGCGATAGAGCTCGACCTTGGCTGCGACGAGCGGTTCCAGCGGGATCAGCGGTCGGCCCTTGGCCGAGGAGGGCGATGGCACGTCCCAGCCTTCGGCCAGGCAGTTGGCGACGATCGTCTCCAGCAAATCGGCGGCCTGGGTCAACGCTTCCTGGCGTGTCGCACCGTAGGTATATCCGGCGCGAAAATCCGGAAAGCTGACGGTAAATCCGCCTTCCGCCTCGGGGCCGAGCCGAGCCGGATAGGCAAGGACGACGCCGGTGGTTTTGGCCATCGTTCTCTCCCTCACAATTGATCGCGCCGCAAGCCGAGCGCGCGCAGGATAGCGGCGAGCGTCCCGGACGGCAGATCGCCGGTGCCCGTCGGTACGTATGTTACCCGCCCCTTGAAGCGCACCATTACATGACCGCCTTTGCCGCGGCCGGTGACGATCTCCCCGCCGAGACTACGAAGACGGCGGATCAGCTCCCGGCCGGTCATCGCTGCATATCAACACATCTGTTGACGGGCGACGAGCGCAAGATTTACAGGTCCGACAGCCGGGCCGCCGACAGGGAGGAAGGGCTCGTCGGCCGCGTGTCGGGGGTCGCGTGGGTGTTGCCGCCCGGCCCCGACCCGTGCATGATGATATAAGTCAGCAACAATGACCGGCTTGCGCCGGGGTTGGAGGCAAGGGCAGCCTGATGGGCAAGCCGACCGGATTTCTCGAGATCGAGCGCCGCGACCGGCCCTATCAAGAAGGCCGATCTGCGCCGGCGCAGCTGGAAGGAGTTCGTCGAGCCGCTGCCCGACCCGGAGAACCGCGCGCAGGCGGCGCGCTGCATGGATTGCGGCATCCCGTTCTGCCATGACGGCTGCCCGGTCAACAATCTGATCCCGGACTGGAACAACCTCGTCTATCGCGACCAGTGGCGCACGGCGCTGCGGGTGCTGCACTCGACCAACAACTTCCCCGAATTTACCGGCCGCATCTGCCCCGCACCCTGCGAGGCGGCCTGCACCCTCAACATCGACGACAACCCGGTCACGATCAAAACCATCGAATGCGCAATCGTCGACCGCGGCTGGCGGGAAGGCTGGATCGAGCCGGTCGCGCCGGCGCGGCGGACCGGCAAGCGGGTCGCCGTCGTCGGCTCGGGGCCGGCGGGCATGGCCTGCGCGCAGCAATTGGCGCGCGCCGGCCACCAGGTGACCCTGTTCGAAAAGAGCGACCGCATCGGCGGGCTGCTGCGCTACGGCATCCCGGACTTCAAGATGGAGAAGGGGCTGATCGACCGCCGTGTGGCGCAGATGGAGGGCGAAGGGGTCGCGTTCCGCACCGGGGTCGAGATCGGGGTCGATGTCGGCGCGACGTCGCTGGTCGACGGGTTCGACGCGGTGGCGCTGACCGGCGGGGCCGAGGCGCCGCGCGACCTGGACGTGCCGGGCCGCGGCCTCGACGGCATCCATTTCGCGATGGATTTTCTGCCGCAGCAGAACCGGCGCAACGCCGGCGACAGCGAGGAGCGCGCAGCACCCCACGGGACCATCACCGCGGCGGGCAAGCACGTCGTCGTGATCGGCGGCGGCGACACCGGGTCGGACTGCATCGGCGCCTCGGTGCGCCAGGGGGCGGCGTCGATCACCCAGCTCGAAATCCTGGCCCGGCCGCCCGAGCGCGAGGACAAGCCGCTGGTCTGGCCCGACTGGCCCTTGAAATTGCGCACCTCGTCCTCGCAGGAGGAGGGTTGCGAGCGCGACTGGGCGGTCTTGACCAAGCGCGCCATCGGCGGCGAGGGCCGGGTCGAGGCGCTCGAATGCGTGCGCGTCGAATGGGCCAAGAGCGCGGACGGCCGCTGGGCAATGCAGGAGACGCCGGACAGCGGCTTTCTCTTGAAGGCCGATCTGGTGCTGCTGGCGATGGGCTTTCTCGGGCCGCGCCGTCCGGGCCTGATCGAGCAGGCCGGCGTAGCGCTCGACCCGCGCGGCAATGTCCGCGCCGACACCGCCGACTACCGCACCTCGGTTCCAAAGATTTTCGCCGCCGGCGACATGCGGCGCGGCCAGTCGCTCGTCGTCTGGGCGATCCGCGAAGGCCGCCAATGCGCCCGCGCCATCGACGAGTTCCTGATGGGGTCGAGCCTGTTGCCGCGC
>CAVQSZ010000032.1:0-163523 GCA_963716115.1 uncultured Alphaproteobacteria bacterium | reverse complement strand
GTCGCGCAGCTCGGGGACGATCCAGAACGGCTTCTGGCCGCGGGAGACGCGCTCGAAATTGTCGAAGGCGTTGCGCCAGCGCTTCCAGTGGTTGTCCCAGGTCGGGCCCGGCGCCGTGCGGGCTGAAGATGATGTTCTTCAAGGTGAACAGCTCATGGTCGGGCTTTGGCGGCTCCTCGACCATCACGTCGAGCCCGGCCCCCAGGATCTTCTCGTCACGCAAGCGCATTGTAGAGCGCCTTTTCGTCGACCACCGGGCCGCGGCAGGTGTTGACGAGGATCGCGGTCGGCTTCATCAGCGCCAGCTCTTTTTCGCCGATCAGATTGTGCGTCGAGAGATCGAGCGGCACGTGCAGGCTCACGATGTCGGAGATCTTCAAAAGCTCGGGGAAGAGCGCAAAGCGCACGCCGAGCGCATCCTCCTGGTCGGTCGTCAGGCGGTTGATGTCGTAATACTTGATCTGCATGTCGAAGGCCTTGGCCCGGCGCGCTACCTTCTTGCCGATGTTGCCCAGGCCGATGATGCCGAGGGTCTTGTCCTCGAGCTCGTAGAGCTTGGTCGCGTTGAAGTCGTTGCCGCGCCAGCGCCCGGACGACACCCCCTCGTGCTGCCAGATCAATTTGCGGGCGACCGCCAGCATCAGCATTATCGCGTGCTCGGCGACCGCGGTCGAGTTGGCGCCGCCGTTGTTGCAGATCGGCACCCCGGCGGAGCGCGCCGCGCCGAGGTCGTAGGTGTTGTAGCCGGCGCTCAATGTCTGCACGATCCGCAGCTTTGGCGCCTTCTGGTAGAACTCGGCGCTGTGCGGGAATTGCCCGGCGCCGATATAGTATTCGGTGTCCTTCAACAGGTCGAAGAATTCCGGCCGGCCGTGCGGGGCGCCGACCAGCTCCCAGCCCGGCGGCAGCAAATCGTAGGCGATCTGCAAGGTTTCCTCGGAATGGGTGGCTGGCGTCAGGATGCGGGGCATTTGGGCGTCTCCTCTTGCGCGGGGATTGTCGCGGGTGGCGGGACAGGAGCCGCCATCGTAGCGACACCCGGCACAAGGCCCCAAGCGCAAAAACCGCGCGGCCGAATTGATTGCCGCCGCCCGGCGCCTCGGCTAGGGTGCGCCCGCATCCCGCCGCCTGCCCCCGACAGACCAGCCGAGCCAGCAAGGAAGAAGAACCATGCCCGAGCAGCTTCAGGACCGCTTTCAGAACCTGCACGAGTTCGTGACGCAGGCGCGCGTCAACCTCGACCGCAACAACTGGGACTATCTGATCGGCGGCTCGGAAACCGAAACCACCCTGGCGCGCAACCGGCTGGCCTTCGATTCGATCGGATTTCGCCCGCGCGTGCTGCGCGACGTCTCGAACGTCGATTGCAGCGGCGAGCTGTTCGGCCGGAAGCTGCGGATTCCGGTGCTGTGCGCGCCGGTCGGCTCGCTCGAAGTGTTCGAGCCGGGCGGCGGGGCCACCGTCGCCGCGGCGACGCGCGCCTTCGGCAACGGCATGATCCTCTCCTCGGTGTCGCACCCCGGGCTCGACCAGACCGCCGAGGCCGCGGGCGACGGCTTCAAGATCTTTCAGCTCTATGTCCGCGGCGACGCGGCCTGGGTCGACGACCATGTCCGCCGCGCCATCGACAAGGGCTATGACGCCTTCTGCCTGACCGTCGACACCGACAGCTATTCGCGGCGCGAGCGCGACATCGCCAAGCGCCACCAGCGCCGCCGCGTGCGGGTCGACGACGCCCGCATCCACCAGGCGCAATTCAACTGGCGCGACATCGAGCGGATCAAGAAGGGCTTCGACATCCCGCTGATCCTGAAGGGGATCGCCACCGCCGAGGATGCGAAGATCGCGCTCGAGCACGGCGTCGACTGCGTCTATGTGTCGAACCACGGCGGCCGCCAGCTCGACCAGGGCGTGGGCTCGATCGACGTGCTCCCGGAAGTGGTCGAGGCGGTCGGCGGGCGCGCCCGGGTCATCGTCGACGGCGGCGTCAGCCGCGGCGCCGATGTGGTCAAGGCGCTGATCCTCGGGGCCGACGCGGTCGCCTGCGGCCGGCTCTACGTCTACGGCCTCGCCGCCGCCGGCGCCGAGGGGGTGGTGCGGCTCTTCGAGATCCTCGAGGACGAGATCCGCATCTGCCTGTCGCTGCTCGGCGTCAGCGGCTATGCCGAGCTCGACAAATCCTACCTCCGCCCGGCCCGCCAGGTCGTGCCGCCGCACGTCCACAGCGCCTTCCCGCACCTCAATTTGCCGCGGGAGACGTATTAACGCCAGCCCGCGATGTCAGCGTCGGCGGGCGGCGGGCCGAATGTCGGTCTTGCTGAAATCGTCGCCCTTGAACAGCAGCACGATCTGATGGTCCCGCGCCAACATCACGGATCGCCGCTGAGCTCGTCATAAAACGCCTTGTCGGCATCGCGGCCGGTGGCCGGCCGGCTCAGCACCCGTTCCTGGAGCGGACGCAGCCGGTCGCGCAGCGGCGCCGCTTCGTCGAGGCGGCGCAGCTCGTTTTCCAGCGCAATCCTTACGGCGTCGGTCTTGCTGACGTGCTTGCGGGCCGCCAGCCGGTCGGCGAGCTGGTTGACGATATCGCTGCGGATATTGAGCGGCATGTCGCTTCCTTGCGTCGGCGTACCTACAATATTGCCTGCGCGGCAAGATCACAACTCGGCCAGGGCGCGGTTGCCGAATCGGGGCCGGCGCGGTAAGCCTATCGGCAAGAGCCTCCGCGACAGGAGCAGATCATGGACGGCGCCACCCCGCTGATCGAGGCCGATCGGCGTTATCTGGTTCACCCGCTGCACCATCCGGACGACCACCGCCAGCCGCTGGTGATCGTCGAGGGCAAGGGGGCGATGCTGCGCGCCGCCGACGGCCGCGAGTATATCGACGGCCTGTCGGGGCTGTGGAACGTCAATGTCGGGCATGGCAGGGGCGAATTGGCCGACGCGGCGGCGGCGCAGATGCGGCGCATCGCCTTCGCCTCGGCCTATATCGGGCAGACCAACGAGCCGGCGGTGCGCCTCGCCGAGAAAATCGTCGGCCACGCCTATCCGAGCTCGGCCGCGGTCTATTTCACCACCGCCGGCGCCGAAGCCAACGAATCCGCGTTCAAGTTCGCGCGCTACTACTGGAAGGTCAAAGACCGGCCCGCCAAGACCAAGATCATCTCGCGCGTCCACGCCTATCACGGCGTGACGATGGCGGCGATGAGCGCCACCGGCATGGAGTCCTACCGCAAGATGTTCGGGCCCATGGTGCCGGGTTTTGTGCAGGTCGCGGCGCCTTACGCCTATCGCTGGGCCGGCAACCAGGAGCCGGGCGCTGGGCGCTGCCGAGGCGGTCGAGAAGGCGATCCTCGCCGAGGGCCCGGACACGGTGGCGGCGGTCATCGCCGAGCCGGTCATGGGCGCAGGCGGCGTCATCGCGCCGCCGCCCTCGTATTTTCCGGCATTGCGCGAGATCTGCGACCGGCACGATGTGCTGTTGATCGCCGACGAGGTCATCACCGGCTTCGGCCGCACCGGCCGCTGGTTCGCGCTCGGCCATTGGGGGGTCGAGCCTGACCTCGTCTCGTTCGCCAAGGCGGTGACGAGCGGCTATCTGCCGTTGGGCGGCGTGATCGCCTCGAAACATGTGCACCAGGCGATCGAGAGCGCCCCCGCCGACCGCAAGTTCATGCACGCGGCGACCTATTCGGGGCACCCGGTGTGCTGCGCGGTCGGCTTGCGCAACGTCGAGATCATCGAGAGCGAGGGGCTCGTCGAGCGCGCCGCGGTCATGGGAAAGCGCCTGCTGGCCGGGCTCGAAGGGCTGCGCGACCTGGCCGTTGTCGGCGATGTGCGCGGGCTCGGCATGATGTGCGGGGTCGAGCTGGTCGCCGACCGCGCGACCAAGGCCCCCGCGCTGGGGCTCGGCGGGCGCATCACCCGCGAGGCGATGGCGCGCGGCCTGTTGCCGCGGATCCGCCCCGGCAGCGCCGACCCGGCGATCGGCGACACGATCTGCCTCGCGCCGCCGCTGTCGACCCCGTCCGAAACCCTCGACCGCATCCCCGAGATATTGCGCCAGGCGATCGCCGCGGCGACGGGGTGATGCAGATGGTCCCGCCGGAGCAATCAATTCCGGTCGCGCCGAAACCCGGGTGGCGTTAGTCGGCGCCGACGGTCCAGTGCTGATAATTGGCCGGGTTTCCTGCCGGATGCGCCGCTGACGGGCCTGCGTCCGGCACGCTGGCGACGGCCGGCCCGGATAATGGCGGGCTCGCCGGCGGGCCGGGCCCGAACGCTGGCCGGGCTGCGGCCGACAGCCCGCATCGTTTTTCCCCCGCCAACGCTGCCAGATATTGCTGGCGGCTTTGCAGCGCCGTCTCTTCTGTCCCCGCAGCACCCTGAAAGTCCATCGCGAACCAGAGCGGCCAGATGAACAGGCCGGCAACCCCGGCCGCCACGTTCTGGGCGACCTTGGCGCCTTCTTCCGAGCCCAGCTGTTGCAGCTTCTGATTATTGGCTTGAACCTCGGCTTCGATCGCCGTGCAATCCGAGAAGCGGTCTTGCGGCTGGACCACGGCGACGGGCTGCGGCGCGCGTCCCGCGCATCCGCTTACCGTCGCGGCTGCGCAAGCCGCTGCGAAAAGTGGGATAATCGTGACCTTTCCAGGTCCTCGCCGGCGCCGGCTCATGGAGATATTCCCTTGTCGGAAATCGCGATCACTCCGCATAATGACGACCCAATAGTTATTTTTTGCTTAGCCCGGCCGCGGTCTTGGATGGAGGTCGAAGCGTGACCACGCAGACGATCGGGGTCGTCCTCGAAGGGGCGACCGGGCGGCTCGGCTCGACCCAGCACTTGAAGGCGCTGACGGCGATCCGCGGCGAGGGTGGGCTGCTGCTCGAAAACGGCGACCGCCTGGTTCCCCTGCCGCTGCTGCTCGGCCGCGACCCGGCGAGGCTCGCGGCGCTGGCGGCGGCGCAGGGCGGGCTGAAATGGAGCGCCGACCGCGACACGAGCCTCGGCGACCCCGACATCGCGATTTATTTCGACGCGGCGGCGACCGGCGGGCGGGCCGAGCGCGTCCGCGCCGCACTCGCCGCCGGCAAGCACGTCTATGTCGAAAAGCCGGTCGCCGAGAGCCTGGCCGAGGCGCTCGATCTGGCGCGCCGCGCCGAGCGGGCCGGCCTCAAGAACGGCGTCGTCCAGGACAAATTGTTCCTGCCCGGCCTGCGCAAGCTGAAAAAGCTCTTCGATTCTGATTTCTTCGGCCGGGTGCTGTCGGTGCGGCTCGAGTTCGGCTGGTGGGTGTTCGACGGCGCCCTCTACCCGGCGCAGCGGCCGAGCTGGAACTACCGCAAGGCCGGCGGCGGCGGGATTGTTTTGGATATGTTCGCCCATTGGCGCTACGTCTTCGATCGCCTTTTGGGCGAGATCAAAGCCGTGTCGTGCCGCTGCGCGACCGCGGTCCCGGAGCGCCGCGACGAAGCCGGCCGGCCCTACCCGGTCGATGTCGAGGACATGGCCTTCGCCGTGTTCGAGCTGGCGGGGGGCGCGTTGGCGCAGGTGGGCTCGTCCTGGGCGAGCCGCGTAAAACGCGACGACCTCCTACAGATACAGGTCGACGGCGCAAAGGGCTCGGCGGTGTGCGGGCTGCACCGCTGCTTTGTGCAGCCGCTGGTCGCTACGCCAAGGCCGTTCTTCGATCCCGAGCGCCCGCAGACGATGGCGTTCGACGAGCAATGGCAGGAAATGCCGGACCTCGAGCCGGTGCGCAACGGCTACCGCGCCGGCTGGGAATTGTTCCTGCGGCACGTCGCCGAGGACGCGCCGTTCCCCTCGCCGCTCGTCGAAGGCGCCAAGAGCGTCCAGCTCGCCGAGGCCTGCTGCCGCAGCAGCCGCGAGCGGCGCTGGATCGACTTGCCCGAGCTGACGCTGTAGGCCCTGGCCGCAACTACCCGGTTGCACCGTCGGATCGAGATTGCTTCGTCGCTGCGCTCCTCGCAATGACCAGGATAACCGTCGTCATTGCGAGCAATGCAAACCTGCTCGCCGCCATATTGGCTGGCGGCGTCGGAGACGGCCCCCGGCGGCGATGCCGGGGGCCGTTCGGCGGGAGCGGCCTTAGTTGATCAGGCCGTAGAACTTGCCGGCGTTCTCGCAGGTCATCTTGTGGGTGATTTCGGCCGGCAGGTGGCTGAACTGGTCCTCGATGTACTTCTTCGATTCGGGCCACACGCCGTCCGGATGCGGGAAGTCCGAGCCCCACATCAAGGTCTCGACGCCCATCTCCTCGATCAGCTTGGTGCCGACGCGGTCGTATTGGAAGGTCGCCCGGCATTGGCGGCGCCAGTACTCGCTCGGCTTCATCTTGAGCGGGATGTCCTGATACTGGTCCTCGAACTCGAAATCCATGCGGTCGATCACATACGGGATCCAGCCGATGCCGCTTTCGCCCAGCACCATGCGGATATTGGGGAAGCGCTCGAACACCGCAGCGCCCATCAGATCGGTCAGGATCGTCGCCAGGGTCATCTGGAAGCGGCAAAGCCCGCTGTAGGTCATGCGCCGGGCAATGGTCGGCTCCAGCGACTTGCGCAGCTCGGGGTCGGTCGCCGGGAAGGTGTGGAAATGCAGCGGCAATTGCGTCTCGTTGACCGCCTCCCAGAGGGGATCCCACATCGGGTGCCACATCGGCGTCATGTGCCAGGAGCAGCTGAGCTCGACGCCCTTCATGCCGATCTTGGCGACGCGGCGGACTTCCCGGGCGGCGCCTTCGATATTGCTGTAGGGCAGGCAGGCCAGCCCGATCATGCGGTCGGGGTAGTAGCTGACGAAATTGTGCATGAAGTCATTGTAGATGCGCAGCATCTCTTCAGCCGCATCGGGATCCTTCATCTTGGCGCAGGCGGCCAGAATCCCGTAGATGACCTCGGCGTCGACGCCGTCGCGGTCCATGTCCTTGACCCGCAGATGCGGATCGCCCGGCCGGCGCAGGCCCTTTTCGAAATAGTCGCGATAGAGGCCGGCCTCGGCCATCTTGTCGGCGCGCAATTGCTTGCCCGGGACATGCGGCGTGCCGGTGGCCCCGACCCCGCCGCACAGGCCGTACTCGGCGCCGTTGTTGTCGGTCCAGCGCTTCACCCCGTCCGAATTCTCGGCGACGTAGGGCATCAGGTCCCTGAGCCTGCTCGACGCGTTCGAGGTGAACAGGTCGGGCGGCAGCCACAGCATGTCGAGATGGCAATCGGCCGAGATGCGCCGGTACTGCATGACCTTTCCTCCAACTTGGACGCGGGCGGGGTAGTTCCCCAGGCCAATCTATCCGATGTGCCGCCCGCTAGAGCCGGCCGTTCTGCGCAAGGCTCCGATGCCGAGGGCTCAACCCTGCCGCTCGCGCCCTTCGACGCCCATCAGCGCGCCGAGCCGCTCCGGCGCGTCGAGCAATTCGCGGCTCGCCCCGGCGAAGACGATCGCGCCGCGATCGAGGACGATCGCCCGCCGCGCGAGCTCCAAGGCGAGGCGGGCGTGCTGCTCGACCAGGAGCAGCGCCAGATCGTCCTCGCGCTTCAGCCGGTCGAGCCCGGCGAGCAGCGCATCGACGATGACCGGGGCCAGGCCTTCGAGCGGCTCGTCCATCAACAGCAAGGACGGATTGCCCATCAACGCGCGGCCGATCGCCAGCATCTGCTGCTCGCCGCCCGAAAGCTGATTGCCGTAATGGCGTCGGCGCGCGGCCAGGGGCGGGAAGAAATCGTAGACCCCGGCGAGCGACCATCGGCCCGGCCGCGCCGCGACCGCCAAATTCTCCTCGACGCTCAGCGAGGGAAAGATCTCGCGCTCCTGCGGCACAAAGCCGATGCCGAGGCGGGCGCGCCGGTAGGCCGGCAATCCCGCGATCTCGCGGCCGGCGAAACGAATGCTGCCGGCGTGCAGCCGGGTGTGGCCGATGATCGTGGCGAGCAAGGTGGTCTTGCCGACGCCATTGCGGCCGAGCACAGCCAAGGTCTCGCCCGGCGGCAGATCGAGCGCAATCCCTTCGAGCACCACGGTCTCGCCATAGCCGGCGGAAACGCCTGCGAGGACGAGGCCGGCGGCGGACCCAACCTCGGACATGTTGGTTCGATCAGCCGAAAACCGCGATCAGCCGAAAACCGGCATGAGCTGCGGGCGCTTTTTGCTCTCGCTAAGGCGTTCGTGCGCATCGAACAAATCGACGGCGTTTTGCAAATTGAGCCAATACTGGGCAGTGGTGCCCAGCACCGCCGCCATCTTAGTCGCCGTGTCCGCGGTGATCGACGCGCGCCCATTCACGATCGCGCTCATATGCTTGCGGCTGACGCCGACCGCTTCGGCGAACCGGGATATGGAAATGTCATGGGGCGCCAGATAGAGCTCGACCAGGATCTCCCCCGGCCGACTCGGCCGCCTCGTTCTGTTGTAGATAATCGCCATGCCACGCCGCCTAAGCTCTGCGCCCGCCGCGCCTGTCTCAGTGATAGTCCTCGAAATCGACATCGAGAGCGTCGCCCTCGTCGCCATGTTCGAATCGGAACGTAAGTCGCCAGTTGCCGCTGACCGACATGGCGAAGCTGCCGGATCGATTCCCCACAAGGGCATGAAATCCGCGTGCGCCGCGTAAATCGTCGACGCATGTCGCGCCGTCTATCGCATCGAGCATCAAGCTCATGCGCTTGTGATATTCTGATCCTATCTTCCGGGACCGCCCGGTCAGAAAGAATTCTTCCACGTCCTTGTTTGCAAACCGCTTGATCGACATCGGGTGCTCCGACGAACGTTTGGCCCGACCATTTTCGCTCCTCCGTGGCAGGAAGCTCACAACCTGTTGGATTCGACACCTAACAGGTTACATAGGATAACTCCCCTGTCAAGTGCGGAGCCTGCGTCGTCGTCAGCGGGGCTTGTCGCGGTGCTTATCCCGGCGCGCGCTCGCCGAGATAGACCTGGCGGACCCGCGGGTCGGCGGCGATTGCCTCGGGCGGTCCTTCGACGAGCACGCTCCCCTGCACCAGGACGGTGATCCGCCGCGCCAGACGGAAGACCAAATCCATGTCGTGCTCGATCAGCAGCAGCGCGAGGTCGGCGGGCAGCGCCTCGATCATCTCGACGATCGTGCCGGTTTCGCTCGACGGCACCCCGGCCGCCGGCTCGTCCAGCAACAGCACCTTGGGCTCGAGGCCGAGCGCCACGGCGATCTCGACCAGCCGCTGACGGCCGTAGGCCAACGTGTCGACCGGTCGCAACGCCTCGTCGGCGAGCCCCAGCCGCTCAATCAGCGCGAAGGCCTCCTCGATCGCGGCGCGGTGGCGCCCGGCCGGGCGGAACAGGCCGCCGCCGATCCCCTGCCGCTCGCGGACCGCGAGGGCGACGTTTTCGAGGACGCTGAGCCGGCGGAACAGCGCGGTGATCTGAAAGGTGCGCACGAGGCCGCGCCTGACCCGCGCCTCCTGCGGCAGCCGGGTCACCTCGGCGCCGTCGAGCAGGATCCGGCCGGCGTTCGGCGCCAAAGCGCCGGTCGCCAGCTCGACAAAGCTCGTCTTGCCGGCGCCGTTCGGCCCGATCAGCGCGTGCCGGGCGCCGCGCTCGAGACGGAAATCAATCGCGTTGGCGACGACAAGCGCGCCAAAGCTCTTCGTCAGCCCGCGGGTTTCGAGCGCTGCCGGGCTCACCGCCCGCCTCCATCCCGCGGCCGCAGCCGCTCGGCCAGGCCCAAGACGCCGCCGCGGGCGAAGACCACCAGCAGCACCATCAACAGCCCGATCCAGAAATACCAATAGACCGGGTCGATGGTCGAGAAGCGGTCCTGCGCGATCATGTAGAGCGGCACGCCGATAAAGGCCCCGTAGAGCCGCCCGACGCCGCCGATGATCAGCATGATCAGCACCGCGCCGGAGCGGTCGAGGCCGAGGAAGGTGAGGCCGACAAACCCCGTCGTCTGCGCGATCAGCGCCCCCGAGGCGCCGGCCAGCGCCGCCGATATCGTGTAGGCGATCAGGCGGCGGCGGGCGACCGGCGCGCCGATCGCGTGCATGCGCCGGACATTCTCGCGGATGCCGACGAGCGAGCGGCCGAACGGCGAATGCACCAGGCGCCGCATCGCCAGCCAGCACAAGAACAGCACGATCAGGCAGTAGCAATAGGCGGTGCGGCCGAACAGGTCAAAGCGGAACCAGCCGAAGATCGGCCAGACCTGCATCCCTTGCAGCCCGTCGTCGCCGCCCGTAAGCCAGCTCGCCTTGTTGACCGCCTCGTACAGCATCGAGGCGACGACCAGGGTCAGCATCAGCAGGGTCAGGCCCGAGGTGCGCAGGATGACGAGGCCGGACAACAGCCCGATCAGCGCCGCCGCCGCGGCCCCGGCAAGAAGGCCGGTGATCGGCTCGCCCCAGCCGTGCGCCGCCAGCAGCCCGGCGGCATACGCGCCGGCCCCAAAAAACGCCGCCTGGCCGAGGGTCACGATCCCGGCATAGCCGAGAACAAGGTCGGCCGAGAGCGCGAAGAGGATGGTGGCGAGGATTTGCGCGCCGAGCGGCAGGTAGGACGGAAAGGCGAAATAGGCCGCGACCGCAAGGAGCCACGGAAGCGCCTCGAGCGGGCGATAATGGTGGCGCCGGGCAAAGCTGCCGACGGCCCCTGAAGCGGGCGTCAGGCCCGGCCGAACAAGCCGCGCGGGCGCCACAGGAGCACCGCCAGAGTCAAGGCGTAGATGAAGAAGGCGCCCAATTGCGGCGCCAGGTATTTCGACGCCGTGTCGGCGACGCCGATCAGGACCGCGGCGAAAAACGGCCCGCGGATGCTGCCGAGCCCGCCGACCGCGACGACGATCAGAAAGAAGACGAGGTTCTGCAAGGCGTAGCCGGGGTTGACCGCCAACAGCTCGGCGCCGAGCGCGCCGCCGAGGCCGGCGAGCCCGCTGCCCAGCGCGAAGGTCGCCATGAACAGGCGCGAGGTGTCGATGCCGACCGATTGCGCCATTTCCAGATTGTCGACCGCGGCGCGCACCCGGGCGCCAAAGCGGGTGCGCTCGACCCCGAGCCACAACGCCGTCACCACCGCGGCCCCGCACGCGATCAGAAAGCAGCGGTAGGCGGGAAAGCTGCGGAAGCCGAGATCGGCCTGGCCGCCGAGCCAGGCCGGCGGCTGCAAGGGCTGCTGCAATGGTCCCCAGATATAGGTGGCGCCGGCGACCGACATGAAGACGAGCCCGATCGTCAGCAGCACCTGGTCGAGCTCGTCGCCGCCGTAAAAGCGCCGGTACAACAGGCGCTCGACCGGGACGCTCGCCGCCGCCACCGCCAGCGCCGCGCCGACGAGCGCCAACGGGAACGGCGCGCCGTGGTCCTTCATCAGGCTCGTCACGACATAGCCGCCGGCCATCGCGAAGACGCCGTGCGCCAAATTGACAAAGCCCATCAGCCCCATCGTCACCGACAGCCCGACCGAGATCAGGTAGAGCACCATCGCGTAGGCGAGGCCGTTGAAGGCGATGTTGACGGCGGCGGAGAGGGTGGTCATGGGTGCGAGCAACAGCAGGCAGTGGCCAGGTTGCGGCTCCACATTGTTTCGCTCGCACGCCGACCTTTTTCCTCTCCCCCCGCCGGTCGGGGGGAGAGGGCAGGGTGAGGGGGGCCGGCGAGCTGGTTCGCGCCCGTGCCCACCTCGCCCTCCAGCCCCCACCCTTCCCTCCCCCGCCGGCGGGGGAGGGTCAAGGAGCGTTCCCTCTCTCTCCTCAAGGGCAGAGAAGGGCTCTCCCGGCGGACACGCATGCTGCGCGCACGATTGACGGCTACTTAACCGGGTTCAGCTCCTTCCACGGGTCCTTGACCTGGGGGATCGTCGCGATCTCGACATTGGCGAGCTTGCCGTCGACCTTCTCGACCTTGCGGATGTAGACGTTCTGGATGATGTCGCGGGTCGCGGGGTCGATCTCGATCGGTCCGCGCGGGCTGTCCGGGTTCTTCCAATGCGAGAAGAACGCCATCGCCTCGTCGGCGGTGAACTTGCCCTTGGTCGCCTTGATCATGTCGAAGATCATCGCCATGCCGTCCCAGCCGTCGACCGAGAAAAAGTCGGGGATCGACTTGTCGCCGTATTCCCGCTTCCAGGCGGCGAGAAAGGCCTCGTTGGCCGGCCGCTTGCCCGCGGCCGAATAGGTGCCGGAGGTTATGAGGCCGAGCGGGATGTCGCCCATGTTCGGCAATTCCTCGTCGGGCAGCAGGTCCTGGGGCGCGGCGATGTTGATCCCGGCCTCGCGCAGGCCCACGTCATTCATCGCCCGGATCATCGCGGTCGCCTGCGTGCCGGCCGGCACGAAGATAAAGGCGACGTCGGGCTTGGCGTCCTTGATGCGGTGGACAAACGGGGTGAAGTCGGGATTGACCGGGGGAAACCGGTCGTGGCCGACGATCTTGCCGCCGGCGTCGGTGAAGGCCTTGGTGAAGGCGGCCTCGGCGTCATGCCCGGCGATGAAGTCGGTGACCGCGGTGTAGGCGGTCTTCCAGCCCTGCTCGGCCGCCCATTTGCCGATCGGGTAGGAGACCTGCCACAAGGTGAAGGTGACGCGCGCGACATAGGGCGAGATCCGCGGGATCGAAACGCCGGCGGCGGCGTAGCTGATGACCAGCGGCACCTTGGCCTCGGCGGTCAGCGGGGCCACCGCGGTGGCGACCGGCGACAGCACGATGCCGTACAGCAGCTGCACATGGTCGCGGGTGATCAGCTCCTGAGCCAGGCGCTTGCCGACCTCGGGGTTCGAGGTGTCGTCGCGCTTCAGGATCTCGATCTTGACGCCCGGCGGCAGATCCTTCTCATGCTCCTTGATGTAGAGATCCGTGCCCTTCTGCCCCTGGTCGGCGACCTGCGCGACAAACCCCGAATAGCTGTTGATCAGCCCGATCTTGACGGTTTGCGCCGACAGGCCGGCCGGCGCCAGCGCGACGGCCGCCGCCGCCAGCCCGAGCAATTTGCGGAACATTCCAACCCTCCCCGTTCTCGTCCGATCATTCTACCACGCTCCAGCGTCCGCCGCGCCGCAGTCTTTGCCGCCCGGCGGCGATCGGATCATGATCGGGTCGGTGACAGGAGGAGGCGGATGATCAAGAGCATCGGATTGCTGACCCGCAAGGCGGGGCTGACGCACGAGGACTTCGTCAAGCACTGGCTCGAGGTGCACGCGCCGCTCGCCCATGCGGTGCCGGGGGTGCGCCGGTATGTCCAGTCGCACATCATCGAGGAGCGCACCCGGCCCGACATCCCGACGAGCGATGTCGAAATCGATGGCGTGGCCGAGCTGTGGTACGACGACCGCGCGGCGATGGAGCGCGCCAACGCCTCGCCCGAAGCAAAGCGGCTGCACGCCGACGGCGCCCTCTTCATCGGCCGGATCAAGAGCTTTGTCGTCGAGGAGAAGGTGATCATTCCGGCGCCGCCGGGGTGACGGCGATGAACCGGTATCTGTCGGGCTTCGCCAACCACCACGCCAGCGAGGCTGCGCCGGGCGCGCTGCCCGAGGGCCAGAACGCGCCGCAGAAGCCGCCCCGCGGCCTTTACACCGAGCAGATCTCGGGCACGCCGTTCACCGCGCCCCGCGCCGAGAACCGGCGTTCCTGGCTCTACCGCATCCGCCCCTCGGCGGCGCATCCGCGGTTCCGCCGCATCGCCAACGGCCTCATCCGCAGCGCGCCGATCGACGAGGCCGAGCCGTCGCCGAACCGCCTGCGCTGGAACCCGCTGCCGTTCCCCGACACGCCGTGCGATTTCATCGACGGCCTCGTCACGATCGGCGCCGCCGGCGACGCCGCGATGCGCTCGGGGGTGGCGATCCACATCTACCGCGCGGCAAAACCGATGGCGGGGCGCGCATTCTATGACGCCGACGGCGAGCTGCTGATCGCGCCGCAGGAAGGGCGCCTGCTGCTGCGCACCGAATTCGGGCTGGTCGAGGCCGGCCCCGGCGAGATCGCGGTGATCCCGCGCGGCGTCAGGTTCCGCGTCGAGCTGCCGGACGGTCGCGCCCGCGGCTATGTCTGCGAGAATTACGGCGCCCTCTTCCGCCTGCCCGAGCTGGGCCCGATCGGCAGCAACGGCCTCGCCAACCCGCGCGATTTCCTCAGCCCCGGCGCCGCCTTCGAGGATTGCGACGAGCCCTGCGAAATCGTCGCCAAGCTCGAGGGCAATCTATGGGCGACCGAGCTCGACCATTCGCCCTTCGATGTCGTCGCCTGGCGCGGCAACTGCGCGCCCTGCAAATACGATCTGGCGCGTTTCAACACGTTGGGCACGGTCAGCTTCGACCACCCGGACCCGTCGATCTTCACCGTGCTGACGTCGCCGAGCGAAATTGCCGGCACGGCCAATTGCGATTTCGTGATCTTCCCGCCGCGCTGGATGGTCGCCGAGCACACCTTTCGCCCGCCCTGGTTCCACAGGAACGTGATGAGCGAGTTCATGGGGCTGGTGCGCGGCGTCTACGACGCCAAGGCCGAGGGCTTCGCGCCGGGGGGCGCGTCCTTGCACAATTGCCTGAGCGCGCACGGCCCGGACGCCGCGACCTGGGACAAGGCGGTCGCCGCCGAGCTCGCGCCGCGCAAGATCGAGGACACGCTCGCCTTCATGTTCGAGACGCGCTTTGTCGTCCGCCCGACCCGCTTCGCGCTCGAAACCCCGGCCTTGCAGCCGGATTACGATTCCTGCTGGGCTGGGTTCCCGAAGATGTTCAAGTAAATTAACGCCTTACCGCAAAGGTCGCTGAGGATCCGCAAAGGACGCCAAGTAGATTCTAGTGCCTTATCCGACCGACTCGAATCGTCATTGCCGCGAAAGCGGGAACCCAGGGCAAGCGACGAACGGTAGCCCTGGACCCCCGCTTCCGCGGGGGTGACGAAAAAGCGTTTCGATTTGATCGGATCATGCTTTAGGGTGCGTCCTCTGCGTATCCTTGGCGTCCTTTGCGGTAAAGATCCTATTTGACCGCAGAGAAGGCGGTCGGCTGCAGGATGCTGTTCTCGACGCGGGCGACGATGGCGCCGTTCTTCTCGGTCTCGGCGCGCTTGGTGTGCCATTCGGGATCGGCCTGGAACGCGTTCCATTTCGTCTCGCGGTCGGCGAGCGATTCCCATTTGAGCAGGTAGTAGAGCGCCTGGTTCGAATCGCCGATCGCGGTCGTCCAAAACCCGGCCTGCTCGATGCCGTGCCGCTTCCAGATGCCCAAGGTGATCGTGTCGAAGCGCTTCAAGAGGTCGGGCAGGCGGCCCGGCATGCAGTGATAGACGCGAAGCTCGTAAAGCATGTCGGCTCCTCCGTTACTTCACCGACGAAAAGGCGGTCGGCTGCAGGATCGTGTTGGTGATCGAGGCGACGATCTGGCCGTTCTTCTCGGTCTCGGCGCGTCCCGACACCCATGCCGGATCGGCCTGGAACCCGGCAAACCGCCGCGCGCGGTCGTCGAGCGACTCCCATTGCAGCATGTAATAGAGGTCCTGGTTCGACGAGCCGATCGCCACGGTCCAAAACCCGGCCTGCTGGATCCCGTGCTTTTCCCACAACGGCAGGGTCAGCGTGTCAAAGCGCTTGATCAGGTCGGGCAGGCGGCCAGGCACGCAGTGATAGACGCGCAATTCGTAGATCATCTCGTCTCCTCCTCGTGGTGAAGTTGCTTGGAGCGGCTACCGTCGCCCCCGCGAAAGCGGGGGTCCAGGAGAACCGTTCGAGCGCTTGCAGCCTGGATTCCCGCTTTCGCGGGAATGACGAATAACTTTGTGGGGATGATGCCATTATTGGATCGGGCGTTCAGTCGAGCCGGGCCTCGACCCAGGCCGCGGCGTCGAGCAGCGCCTCGTCGGCAAAGCGCGGGCCGACCAGCTGGACGCCGAGCGGCAGGCCCTTGCGCCCGGTCCCGGCCGGCAAGGTCAGGCACGGCGTCCAGGCGAGCGTCCAGATCGCGTTGAAGCGCGCGTCGCCGGTCGAGCCCAGCCCTTCGGGCGCCTCGCCGGCGGCGCTCGGCGTCAGCAGCACGTCGAATTCGGCGAAGACATCGTCGAGATGGCCGCGCAACGCCTCGGCCGCATCGATCGCCTCGAGATAGGCGGAAAGCGGCAGGGCGCGGCCAGGCTTTAAGAGCCCGTCGCGCAAGGCCGCGCTCAGCTTGTCGCCGTGCATCTCGTATTCGTAGGCGTAGTTGCGCGCCGCCTCGAACTCGAAGATGCGGCGGTGGTGGTGGAGGATGTCGGCCGGGGCCAGCGCCACGTCCCGCACCGTCGCGCCGGCCGCCGCCAGCCGGCCCGCGGTCCGTTCGAGGAGCGCCTGGGCATCGGCGTCGGCATGGTCCCAGGCGGGGGTGCGGCAAAAGCCGATCCGCGGCGCACCGGGGCTGCGGTCGACCGGGCGGCGCGGCTGCGCCAGCAAGACCGCGCGCATCAGCGCCACATCGTCGAGGCTGCGGCAGATGACGCCGAGGGTGTCGAGGTTGTGGCACTGCATCTTGACGCCGACCCGGCTGAATTCGCCGAAGGAGGGCTTGTAGCCGATAACCCCGCAGAACGCCGCCGGGCGGATCGTCGAGCCGCCGGTTTGGGTGCCAAAGCCGACCGGGACCTGGAAGTCGGCCACCGCGGCGGCCGAGCCGCTCGACGAGCCGCCGGGGGTGTGCGCCGGGTTCAGCGGGTGCACGGTCTCGCGCGGCTGGCGGTTGGCGAACTCGGTCGTCACCGTCTTGCCGAGAATGACCCCGCCCGCCATCCGGGTCAGCGCGACGCAGGCGGCGTCGGCGAAGGGCCGGTTGCCCTGATAGATCGGCGAGCCGTGCCGGGTCGGCATGTCGAAGGTGTCGATCACGTCCTTGACCCCGACCGGCGCGCCTTTCAACAGACCGGGCCGGCCGGCGCGGTCGATCGCGCGCGCCACCGACAAGGCCCATTCCGGATCGAGCCAGACCCAGGCCTTGACCGCGGCGCGCGCCTCGATGCGGTCGAGGCAGTCGCGGACCAGCGCCTCGGCGGTCAGGCTGCCGGCTTCGAGGCGGCCCACCGCCTCGGAGGCGGTCAGGCGTTCGGCGCCGCTCATGTCAGTCTCTCCCAGCCGGCGCTCGACCCAGAGGGCCGTCTCCAGCAGGCGCGCATCGTCGTGGCGGCGGCCGACCAATTGCACGCCGACCGGCAGCCCGTTCGGACCGTGTCCGGCCGGCAAGGTCAGGCACGGCATATGAAGCTGCGTCCACACCGCGTTGAACACCGCCGAGCCGGTGTCGCCGAGCCCGCGCGGCGCCTCGCCGGGGGCAGGCAATGTCAGGATCGCGTCGAAGCCCGCGGCCCATGCCCGCGCCGCGGCGCGCGCCTTGTCGGCGGCGCGGCAGGCGTCGCGGAACTGGTCGAGGGTCAGCTTGCGGCCAAGCGCGATCTTTTCCTCGCGCAGCCGCGCGCTCAAGAGCGCCTCGTGCCGGCACAGCTCGGGCATGTGGTTGCGCAGCCCCTCGAACGACCCGATCACCCGCTGGTATTCGTCGCAACCGGCGCATTCCGGCGGCAACGCCGTGTCGGCGACCCTGCGCGCCGGCGGCGGCGAGCCGGTCGGCGGCGGCTTCGAGCGCGGCGCGGCCTTCGGGCTCGGCCTCGTCCCAATGCGGGCCGCGGCACAGGCCGAGGCGCGGCGCGCTCTGCGGCATCGCCGGCGGCTCGTAGGGGATCGCCATCATCGCCGCGCGGAAGAGGGCGATGTCGCCGACCGAGCGCGCCATGATCCCGACCGTGTCGAAGGCCTCGGTGTTGATCCGCATGCCGGCCGGCGGGAACAGGCCGAAGCTCGGCTTGAAGCCGACGACGCCGCAATAGGCGGCGGGGCGAAGCACCGAGCCCGCGGTTTGCGTGCCGACCGCCAGCGGGACCATGAAATCGGCGACCGCCGCCGCCGAGCCGCTCGACGAGCCGCCGGGGGTTCGGGCCGGGTCGTGCGGGTTCGAGGTCGGGCCCGGATAGCGGTTGGCGAACTCGGTCGTCACCGTCTTGCCGAGGAGGACGCCGCCCGCCGCCCGCGGCAGCGCCGCGGCGCTGGCGTCCGAGGGCGGCCGCCAGCCGGTGTAGATGCGCGAGCCGTAGCCGGTCGGCATCCGGGCGGTGTCGAAGATGTCCTTGAGGCCGAACGGCACGCCGCCCAGCGGCGCCTTGCGCCCTGCCCTGTCGAAGGCCCGCGCCGCGGCCAGCGCCGCCTCGGCGTCGAGATAGGCCCAGGCCCGCACCACCGGCTCGCGCTCGGCGATCCGCTCGAGGCAGCTCGCCGCCACCGCCTCCGCGGTCAGCCCGCCGCCCGCGATCAGGCGCGCGATATCGGTGGCGAAGAGGCGATGCGGCTCGGTGTTCGGCATGGCGTGGTTCCCGACGGTGCGCCCTTATCTACGCATATCCGCAGAGACCGTGCATGCGAGAATTTAATCACGCGAATTTAATCAATTGCGGGCGAGCGCCGCTGCGTTCACCGGTTTGCCGGCGAGTGCGCGAGCTCTTGGCAATCATCGCCTGTCCCGCCGCTTTTCGCTCAAGGCAATTTGATCGGCGCTGCGCGGCCAGGCAATTTGATCGGCGCTGCGCGGCCAGGAATGCTCGCGGGTAAAGCGCGCCGTATCGAGATTGTCACGTCAGCGGGTTTTGCCACGCCAATCCGGGAAATCGCGCGAAATCGCCATCCGTCGAGCACAGGGTCAGCCCATGCTCGATCGCCAGCGCCGCCAGATGGGCGTCCGGCACCAGGTTTCCGCGTACGCCCGCAAGCGCGAGCAGGTGGCCCAGCACCTCGGAATGACGCTGCGTCGGCTCGGGGATCCATGTCACTTCGCACCCCAGCCACGCGAGCACCTGCTCCCATGCCTCGGCCATCGCTTCGGGGCGCTCGAATATCCGCGGATTGGTCACCAGCCGCAGGAAGGCGAGCAAGCTCGCCCAAGGCAGCCCGACGCGGTGAATGCCGCTCAGCTGGCGATCGAGCCACTCGCGGGCGAGCAGATGCCGAGGGAACGACCCTACGCGCGCGTAGACCAGGATATTGGCGTCCAGCAGGATCAATGAAAATCCTCGCGATCGCCGATGGCCAGCGCCTCCCCGATGTTGTCGATGCTGCCGATCAGCAGCCGGCCGAGATCGACCGGTCGGGTGCGAAACGGCTTGTGCGGCTTGCCTTCGGTCGTCATTTCACGGAGGCCGAGGCGCAGCGCCTCGTTGACGAGGTTCTTAAGGTTGACGTTGTCTGTCCGGCGTAGCCGCTCGATCACGGCGGCCACGTCGTCATCGATCGTCAGGGTGGTTCTCATGCATCAAAGCGTAAAGCTGATGATGTCTTGATGTCAACCGCTCCAGGCGTCGCCGGGTTGTGTTTCCGTCGCATGGCGGAGGCTGATATAACCGTGCTTTGCCACGCGCGGGCGCCGGAATGAAGCTCATCGACAATCTGGAAAGGGCGGCATGACCGGCGACCTCAAATCGCTGCTGGCGCAGGTCGCGCAGGGCAAGAGCCTCAACGAGGGCGAGGCCGAGGCGGCGTTCGACATCATCATGAGCGGCGACGCCACCCCCTCGCAGATGGGCGCCTTTCTGATGGCGCTGCGGGTGCGCGGCGAGACCGTCGACGAAATCGCCGGCGCCGCACGCACGATGCGGGCGAAGGCGGTGCGGATCGACGCCCCGCCCGGCGCCATCGACACCTGCGGCACCGGCGGCGACGCATCCGGCAGCTTCAACATCTCGACCGCGGCCGCGCTGGTCGTCGCCGGCTGCGGCGTGCCGGTCGCCAAGCACGGCAACCGCGCGCTGTCCTCGCATTCGGGCTCGGCCGACGTGCTGACCGCGCTCGGCGTCAACATCGACGCCGACCTCGCGGTCGTGCGCCGATGCCTGTGGGAGATCGGCATCGGCTTTCTGATGGCGCCGCGGCACCACAGCGCCACCCGCCACGTGGCGCCCACCCGGGTCGAGCTCGGCACAAGGACGATCTTCAACCTTTTGGGGCCGCTGTCGAGCCCGGCCGGGGCGCGCCGCCAGCTGGTCGGCGTGTTCGCGCCCGAATGGGTCCGGCCGATGGCCGAGGTGCTGGGCCGGCTCGGGGCCGAGCGCGCCTGGGTCGTGCATGGCGAGGGCCTCGACGAGCTGACCACCGCCGGCGTCTCAGAGGTCGCCTCGCTCGACCATGGCCGGGTCGAGACCTTCAAGCTCACGGCCGAGGATCTGGGCCTGCCGCGGGCGCGGATCGAGGACCTGGCGGGCGGCGAGCCGGAGCACAACGCCCGGTTGATGCGCGGCCTGCTGGATGGCGTCGGCGGCCCGCTGCGCGACATCGTGCTGCTGAACAGCGGCGCGGCGCTGCTGATCGCCGGCAAGGCCGACGACCTCGCCGCCGGCATCGGGCTCGCCGCCCGATCGCTCGATTCAGGGGCCGCCCGGCGGGTGCTCGAAGAACTGGTCGCGCGCACCAACGCGCCGGTCGAGGAGGTGTGATGGCCACCTTTCCACCGTCGCCCGGTTCAGCGACACATCGCTACGACGAATACCGACATAGATCGTCATGGCCGGCCTCCGAGCCGGCCATCCCCCGCCTCCCGCCGGCGGCGCGGGGAACGGTCGGGATCACCGGGTCGAGCCCGGTGATGACGGACGCCCGCACTAACGCACCGGGGGCCGCGGCGTGAGCGATATCCTCGACCGCATCTGCGCCGACAAGCGCGCCGAAATCGCGCGGCGCAAGGCGGCGCTGCCCGAGGCCGCGCTGCGCGCGGGGCTGGCCGAGGCGCCGCCGGTCCGGCCCTTCGCCGCGGCGCTCGAACGCCGTCTCGGCGAAGGCCGCCGGGGGCTGATCGCCGAGATCAAGAAGGCATCGCCCAGCGCCGGGCTGATCCGCGCCGATTTCGACCCGGCGACCCTCGCCCGCGCCTATGAGGCGGGTGGTGCGGCCTGTCTCTCGGTGCTGACCGACGCGCCCTATTTCCAGGGCGCCGACGAGCATCTGGCGGCGGCGCGGGGCGCGGCCGGGCTGCCGGTATTGCGCAAGGATTTCATCCTCGACCCCTACCAAATCCTCGAAAGCCGCCGGATCGGCGCCGACTGCGTGCTGCTGATCATGGCGGCGCTGTCCGACCCGATGGCGCGCGAGCTGGCCGCCGCCGCCGCCGAGCTCGGCCTCGACGCGCTGGTCGAGGTCCACGACCGCGCCGAGCTCGACCGCGCGCTCTCGCTCGACGCGCGGCTGATCGGCATCAACAGCCGCAACCTGAAGACCTTGACCGTCGATCTCGGCACGGCCGAGGCGCTGGCCCCGCTCGTGCCGGCGGACCACATCGTCGTCGCCGAAAGCGGAATCCGCGGCCCCGCCGACCTCGACCGCCTCGCCGCCGCCGGCGCGCGCTGCTTTCTGGTCGGCGAGACCCTGATGCGCGAGCCCGATGTCGCCGCCGCCGTGCGCCGGCTGCTGCGCCTGCCCGAATTCACCCATCTCGACGCCGCCGGCCGGGCGCGGATGGTCGACGTTTCGGACAAGGCCGAGACCGACCGGGTGGCGGTCGCCGGCGCGCGCGTCCTGATGCGGCCGCAGACGCTCGATCGCATCCGCGCGGGCGATCTCGCCAAGGGCGACGTGCTGCAGGTCGCCCGGCTCGCCGGCATCATGGCCGCCAAGCGCACCGCCGAGCTGATCCCGCTGTGCCATCCGCTGGCGCTGACCTCGGTCGAGGTCGACCTCGTCTGCCTCCCCGAGGGTTCGGCGGTGGAGATCACCGCGACCTGCCGGCTGCATGGCCGCACCGGGGTCGAGATGGAGGCGCTGACGGCGGCCAGCGTCGCGGCGCTGACCGTCTACGACATGTGCAAATCCGTCGACCGCGGGATGGTCGTCGCCGATTTGCGCCTGTTGCGCAAATCGGGCGGCAAGTCCGGGAGCTGGGAGGCCCAATCGTGATTTCGGTCGAGGAAGCGCTGGCGCGGGTGCTGGCCCCGCTCGAACCGCTGCCGCCCGAGCAGGTCTCGCTCGCCGACGGGCTCGGCCGCGTGCTGGCCGAGGATCTGGCCGCACGCCGCACGCAACCGCCCTTCGCCGCCTCGGCGATGGACGGCTACGCCGTGCGCGCCGCGGATCTGGCGCAGATCCCGGCAGAATTGCGGATCGTCGCCGAAATCCCGGCCGGGGCCGGGTTCGACGGGCGTGTCGGACCCGGCGAGGCGGCGCGCATCTTCACCGGCGCGCCGCTGCCGGCCGGCACGGACACGATCGTGATCCAGGAGGATACGGAGCGGCAGGGCGACCGGGTCCGCATCCTCGAAGCGGCGCCGCGCGGCCGTTACGTCCGGCGCGAGGGGCTCGATTTCGCCGCGGGCGAGGTGCTGCTGCGCGCCGGTCGGCGACTGGGGGCGCGCGACATCGGCGTCGCCGCGGCGATGAACCGTCCGTGGCTCTTCGTCCATCGCCGGCCGCGGGTGGCGATCCTGTCGACCGGCGACGAGATCGTGATGCCGGGCGACCCGATCGGGCCGCACCAGATCGTCAGCTCCAACAGCCTGGCGCTGGCCGCTTTCGTCGCCGCCTGCGGCGGGGTCGCGGTGTCGGTCGGCAACGCCCCGGACGACGCCGGGGCATTGCGCCGGATCGCCGCCGCGACGAGCGGCGTCGACCTTCTGGTCACGACCGGCGGGGTTTCGGTCGGCGACCACGATCTGGTGCGCGACGCGCTCGCCGCCGACGGGCTCGAGCTCGATTTCTGGCAGATCGCGATGCGGCCGGGCAAGCCGCTGATGCTCGGGCGCTACCGCGGCGCGCCGATGCTGGGGCTGCCCGGCAACCCGGTGTCGACCTTTGTCTGCGCGCTCCTCTTCCTGAAGCCGGCGATCGACCGGCTGAGCGGCCTCCCCGACACGGCCGAGGCGGCGCGGACGGCGCGGCTCGGCGCCCCGCTCCCCGAGAACGACCGGCGCCAGGATTATCTGCGCTCGCGTCTCGCCCGCGCCGCCGACGGGTCGCTCGAGGTCTTTCCGTTCGAGGTCCAGGACAGCTCGATGATGCGGCTCTTGGGCGCGTCCGATTGCCTTGTGGTGCGTCCGCCGCTGGCTCCCGCCGCTGCGGCCGGGGCGATCGTGCCGATCCTGCCGTTCCCGGCGGGGGCGCTGCCGATCTGATTTTTGCCCCAAACGCCGCGCTTGACGCGGCGGGCGAACCAAAGTAGAACGCAGTGCAGCGTTTTGGCTTTGTTCTGCACTGCACCATGGGGGTTTCATGCTGACCAGAAAGCAGCGGGAATTGCTGCTCTACATCAATCAGCGGCTGACCGCGACCGGGATCTCGCCCTCCTTCGACGAGATGAAGGACGCGCTCAACCTGAGGTCCAAATCCGGCATCCACCGGCTCGTCAGCGGGCTTGAGGAGCGCGGCTTCATCAGAAGGCTGCCGCACCGCGCCCGCGCGCTGGAGGTCGTCAAATTGCCCGAGGAGAGCGCGGTCGGGACGGCCGAGCGCGGCCGTTTCTCGCCGACCGTGATTCGCGGCGATTTTCACGGCGCGCTGCCGGGCGCGCCGGTCGCCCCCGACACCGAGGCGGTCGACCTGCCGCTCTACGGCCGGATCGCCGCCGGCACCCCGATCGAGGCGTTGCGCGACCAGAACACCACGGTCGGCGTGCCGGGGAGCCTGCTCGGCAAGGGCGGCGACCATTACGCGCTCGAAGTCGCCGGCGACAGCATGGTCGAGGCCGGCATCCTCGACGGCGACACCGTGATCATCCAGCGCGGCGAGACCGCGGAGAACGGCGCGGTGGTCGTCGCCTTGATCGACAACGAGGAGGCCACCTTGAAGCGGCTGCGCCGGCGCGGCGATTCGATCGCCCTCGAAGCGGCCAACAAGGCCTATGAGACGCGCATCTTCGGCCCCGACCGGGTCAAGGTGCAGGGCCGCCTGGTCGGGCTGCTGCGCCGCTATTAGACGAATGCCGGCCTGCCGGGCCGCCGGGTCAGTAGCCTTCGGGTCAGTAGCCTTCGCGCTCCATCCGCTTGCGCAGCAGCTTGCGGTAGCGGCGAACGGCTTCGGCCCGCTCGCGCGCCCGCCGCTCGGACGGCTTCTCATAGCTGCGGCGCAGCTTCATTTCGCGGAACACGCCCTCGCGCTGCATTTTTTTCTTCAAGGCCCGCAGGGCCTGATCGACGTTGTTGTCGCGGACGAGGACTTGCACGGGCGCTCCTTGGACCGGTTGGGCAAAACTTACGCGCGCCACCCTATCATTCCGCCCGGCGGCTGTGAAGCGGGCGCTTTACCGTGATCGCCGGGAACCACATATTCCCTTCATGGCTCTATTGAAGATCGCCCGCATGGGGCACCCGGCGCTGCGCGCGCCGGCCGCCGTCGTCGACGACCCAAAGGCGCCGTGGGTCGCCCGGCTCGTCGCCGACATGGTCGAGACGATGGAGGACGCCGACGGCGCCGGCCTCGCCGCGCCGCAGGTCCACCAGCCGCATCGGATCGTCGTCTTTCGCGTCCCGGAGGAGCGGCTGACCGAGATGGCGGGCGATACCGCCGAGGATTTGACCGTGCTGATCAATCCGGTCGTCGAGCTCGTCGGCCGCGAGCGCGCGCTCGGCTGGGAGGGCTGCCTGTCGGTCCCTGGCCTGCGCGGCGTCGTGCCCCGGCATCTGCGCATCCGCTACCGTGCGGCGGGGCTTGCCGGCGAGGCGATCGAGCGCGAGGTCGAGGGGTTTCACGCGCGCGTCGTCCAGCACGAGTGCGACCACCTCGACGGCATCCTCTACCCGCAGCGGATGACCGACCATCGGCTGCTCGTCTTCGCCGAGGAATTGCAGCGCTATCCGATTGACCTGGCGGCGTTTCTCGCCGAGCGGACGGCGGCATGAAGAGCCCGCTCGCCGAGCGCCGGCGGGCCGCGCTGATCGAGGCGATGCTGCCCGACGCCGCGTTCGACGGCTGGTCGCGGCCGGCCTTGCGCGCGGCGGCGCGACGGATCGGCGCGTCCTTCGACGAGGCGGCGGCGCTGTTTCCCGGCGGCCCCGCCGATCTCGTCGCCGGCTTCAGCCGCTGGGCCGACCACCGCATGCTCGATCGCCTCGAGACCCTGCCGCTCGAGCCGCTGCGCGTCTCCGAACGCGTCGCGCTGGCGATCGGCGCGCGCCTCGACATCATCGCCCCGTGGCGCGAGGCGGTGCGCCGTGCGCTCGCCGTCCTCGCCCTGCCGCAGAATGCGCCGCTCGCGGTGCGGCTGCTCTACGAGACCGTCGACGGCGTCTGGTACGCCGCCGGCGACGCCGCCACCGATTTCAGCTTTTATTCAAAGCGCCTGACCTTGGCGGCGATCTACGCCGCCACCGTGCTCTATTGGCTCGAGGACCGCTCGCCGGGCTTTGCCGACACCCGCGCCTTTGTCGACAAGCGCCTCGCCGATGTCGCCCGCATCGGGCGCGCGCGCCGCGATCTCGCCGCCGCCATCGACCGCCTGCCGAACCCCTTGCGCCTGCTTCGCCCGCTGCGCTGAGCCGCCCCCCGGCTCAGGCCCTTCCGACCTCGCTCGACAGCATCGACAGGTCGATCCCGATCTTGGCCAGAGCGCGGCGCCATTTGCCCTGGTCGTCGAGGTCGAACACCAGCCCGTCATCGGCCGCCACCGACAGCCAGCCATTGGCCTGGATCTCGGCGTCGAGCTGGCCCGGCGCCCAGCCGGCGTAGCCCAGCGCGAAGAGGCTCTGGCGCGGTCCCTGCCCCTTGCCGATGGCGCGCAGGATATCGAGCGTCGCCGTCATCGCGATGTTGCCGTCGACGATCAGGGTCGCGTCCTCGCGGTAGTCGGCGGTGTGCAGCACAAAGCCGCGGCCGGCCTCGACCGGGCCGCCGAAATGGACCGGGCGGCCGCCGGCGATCGGGCCCGGCTCGATGTCGAGCTGCCCGAACAGCTCGCCCATCGTCAGCGAGCCCAGGAGCTTGTTGACGACGAGGCCCATGGCCCCGGCGTCGCCGCTGTGCGCGCACAGATAGACGACCGAGCGGGCGAAGCGCTGATCCAGCATCTGCGGCATCGCCACCAGGAGCTGGCCGGCGAGCGTGCTGACCTTGTCCTCCATCGCGCTCCCTCGATCCGAAGCCTTTCCCGCGCCGATCATACAGGATTTCCGGCCCCCCGCCGGGCACAAAAAGCCGCGCCCTTTGCCGCGCGCGCGGCCCTGTGCTATCGCTGCGCGATCAAGTCCGCGCAGCATTGGAGGGACAGGCGATGACGATCAAGGTCGGCGACAGGCTGCCCACGGTGACGCTGAAGCACATGACCCCGGAGGGGGTGCAGGAAATCACCACCGACGCGTTCTTCCACGGCCGGAAGGTGGCGCTGTTCGCGGTCCCCGGCGCCTTTACCCCGGCCTGCTCGCAGCGCCATCTGCCGGGCTTTGTCGACAAGGCGGCCGACATCAAGGCCAAGGGCGTCGACGAGGTCGCCTGCGTCGCGGTCAACGACGCCTTTGTCCTGACCGCCTGGGGCAAGGACCAGAAGGCCGAAGGCAAGGTGCACATGCTGGCCGACGGCAGCGGCGAGCTCGCCCGCGCGCTCGGGCTCGAGCTCGACCTCTCGAAGGGCGGCCTCGGCGTCCGCTCCAAGCGCTATTCGATGCTGGTCGACGACGGCGTGGTCAAGTCGCTCGCGGTCGAGCCGCAGCCGGGCCAGGTCGACGTCTCCGGCGCCGAGGCGATGCTGAAGGCGCTGTAGCTAACCCGGCGGGGCCGCGGCGAGGATCGCGCGGGCGCGCTCCGCGTCGGCGGCGATCTGCGCGCGCAACGCGTCGAGCCCGGAGAATTTCTGCTCCGGGCGGATGAAATCGACGAGCGCCACCCGCAGATGGCGGCCGTAGAGGTCGATATCGGTGTCGAAGAGGTGCGCTTCGAGCCGCGGGACCAGACCGCCGACGGTCGGGCGCAGGCCGAGATTGGCGACCCCGTCGAGGGTGCGGCCGGCGAGCGGGTCGTCGGCGCCGTCGCCCGACACGCGCACCGCGTAGACCCCGAAGGCCGGGCGCAGATAATCGCCGAGGCCGAGATTGGCGGTCGGAAAGCCGATCGTGCGGCCGCGCCGGTCGCCGGTCGCCACACGTCCGTCGATCTCCCAGAAGCGGCCGAGCAGGACCGCCGCCTCGCGCGGCCTGCCCGCCTTCAGCAGCTCGCGGATCTGGGTCGAGGAATAAACCGTCGCGTCGGCCCCGCGGACCGGGTCGAGCACGGTGACGCCAAAGCCGCGCCCGGGGCCGGCGGCGCGCAGCACCTCCGGCGTCCCGCGGCGCCGGTTGCCGAAGGTGCAGTCCCAGCCGACGACCACATGGGCGGCGCCGATCTTCCCGACGATGATTTCGGCGATGAAGTCTTCGGCGCTCTTGGCGGCAAAGCCGAGATCGAAATGCTGAACGAATAAGAGGTCGATGCCGAGCCGCGCCAGTTCGCGCTCCTTGACCCGGAACGGCGTCAGGCGGAAGGGCTCGGCCGTCGGGAACAGCACGCTGCGCGGATGCGGCTCGAAGGTCAGCACCGCGGCCGGGCGGCCCTCGGCCAGCGCGAGCTCGCGCGCCCTGCCGATCAGGATCGCATGGCCGCGATGCAGGCCGTCGAAATTGCCCATCGCCAGCACCGCGCCGCGCGGATGGCTCGAGGTCGGGCCGGGGTGTCTGATGACGCGGATCACGGGGTGCGGGGCGCGGGCAAGGCTTCGCGAATGGCGGGCGCGGCGAAAATAGCCCGACCGGCGCGGCGAGGATAGCGGGACACGCGCGCGGGCGGAAATCGGCGGCTCGACGACGCTCGGCCGCCGGCCGGGCGCGGCGGAGGAAGGCGTCAGGCGCCGGGTGGGAAGAAGACCAGGGTGCGCACCTCGAGGCTCTCGCGCGGCGGCGCGTCGGGCGGCGTCTCGGGATCGTCGAAGCCGGTGTGCGCGGAAAACCGATGCGCGCCTTCGGGCTTCGAATTGAAGCAGCGGATCAGCACCGCCTCGTCGGCCTGCATCCTCGGGAAGTAATAATAGCGCTGGCTCGGGTTGTAGGTGATCGAATAGGTCTCGCCGGTGCGGTCCGGGTATTTGAGGTCGCTGGCGATCAAATTCTCTTCCTCGAGGCTCTGCGCGTCGCACAGCGCCAGCGGCGAATCCAACAGCGGCCCGCGGATCGGCCGCCACAGATTGACGATCGCAAAGCGGTTGCGCAGCAGCGTATCGGCCTGATCGCCCATCAGGTCGCGCACCCGCTGCGGCGACGACCAGGCGGTGTAGTCGTTGTGCAGGCGCTTGGCCGGCATTTTGATCGCATTGTCCTTCGCCGACATCGCGGCGTTGCGCACGATGTGGTCGAACGCCACCACCCGCGCCGCCCCGGTCGCCTCTTTGATCACCCGCTCGCATTCGGGGTAGTAGACCCGGGCGATCTCGTCCTCGTCGTAGAAATCGGCCACTTCGGTTCGGCGCCGCAGCAGCACGAAACCCTCCTTGTCGAGCGACAGCCGGTCGACGATCGGCCGCGCGTCGCGGATCGGCACCCGATGCTCGACATTCCGGCCGGTGCGCAGCGGCGTCCCCGGCGGCGGCGCGTAATTGTAGGACACCGGCCTCTCCGCCATCGGCGCGAGGAAGTTGAGCGGCGCCATGACGACTTTCAGATCCGCGACTGCCGAGCCGTCCATCATGTCCTCCGGGAATCCATCGAGCGTCTGCCGCAGAAGCCTAAAATAGCCGCGACCGGCGGTCAAACGCGTTGTCGTCACAGCGGACGGCCGCAAATTCCCGGCTGCGCGATGTTCAGGCGCGCAAGGAGCGTTTCGTTGACGCCCATCTGGGCGACGCCGAGATAGGCGCCGAGCAACTCAACGTCCCGGTGGAGAACATCCTTGGATTGTCGGCTCTGGACTCAACCTGGGGAACAAGCCGTTTCGCGGTCGAAGGCAACAATTTTTTCGGCATCCACTGGCCCGCACCCTATGCCACCGGATACATCGCCGCTAAGCAGGGCCCAACCAAGGTCTCGACCTTCGCCAGCTACGCCGACAGCCTGAGTGTCCGGCCCGAAATGAAGCTCGTTATGTCAGTGGGTTATCGTCGCCCCCGCGAAAGCGGGGGTCCAGGGAGCCGTTCGAGCCCTTGGAGCACTGGGTTCCCGCTTTCGCGGGAACGACGAACCTATTGACAAATAAAGAACTCATTTCAAGTCGGACTCTCAGCACGATCGTCGCGCGGAGGAAAATATGAGGCTGATTTCGCGATCCGCCATTCACGTCTCCGCACTGATCAGCGGCGTGATCATCTTGTGTTACCGCGGTGCAACCCTGGCGGCAGAAATCCCCTGGAAGATCGACGAGCCGACTGCCCAACGCCTTGCTGCTGAAGCTGTTTACGGGGCGGACAAGTATTTGGAGGCTTTCGATTACGCCGATAAGCTCAATCACCCGTTCTTCGAGTACTACGGGATCAACGATCCGCCGGCGAAGGCGGCTTCGGCTACTTTGCCGTCAATCCATGGACCGGCGACGTGTGGGCGTTGTGGGGATGCCGCCGAATGTCGACCCCCGCGCTGCGCAAATCGCAGGCGGCGATCCGACACCGCTTCACCCCCGGGGAGATGAAGCAATACGCCCGGTTGCGCCGCCTCAAGCCCGAATGCATCGTCGAGGACTGAACGGGCTGACTTTGTTGCGCAACATGCGCGCCCATGCGAAAGTAACGCGCCTTTCTGGAACCAGGCTGGGAATGCGCCATGAGCGAAATCAAAGGCTACCACGCCCACGTCTATTACGACGCCGCGACCAAGCCGCTGGCCGCGCGGCTGCGCGAGGCGATCCTCGGCAAGTTCGCGGTCGAGCCGGGCGGGTTCAGCGACGAGCCGCGCGGGCCGCACCCGATCTCGCAATTCAACGTGATCTTCAAGAACGACGAATTCCAGAACATCGTGCCCTGGCTGATGCTGAACCGCGAGGGGCTCGACGTGCTGGTCCATCCGCTGACCGAAAGCTCCTACGACGACCACAGCAAGAACGCGCTGTGGCTCGGCGTTCCGGTGCCGATGAGGCTCGACATCCTGCGCCCGACCTACAGCCGGGAATTGCTGCCGCAGGACCAGCGCGCCCCGGCGTAGTCGCGCGCCATTTGCGGGAGGAGTGTGAGCCGGCTCGCGCTCCCGTCGCCGGAATGCCGCGATAGTCGGCCGAGAGCCGCTCGCGCTCTCGGCGGCGGCATATCCGCGAGGCCTCGCCCATCGCCTGCTGGATCGCAGCTTCGTGCCCCGTCGGCGAAGGCCGGTATCTACGGCAGAAATGGATCCCGGCCTGCGCCGGGAAGACGAGGGCGGAGTCAAGCAGCGCATTCCGCCACGGAGCAATCTCGACGGGACAGCGAGGCCGGCCGGTTGCTTCACGGAGCCCGTCCGGGCCGCGCGTCGCGCCGGCGGCGGCCAATTCGTTGGCGCGCCGGCCTGGGGAGGCGCTAATTTGGCGCGGCCGGACCGGCTGGTGACCGGGGAGGAGGCCGGGAATGCACATGCTGCATCTGCTGCGCCACGCGAAATCGAGCTGGAAGGGGGATGCCGAGGATCACGAGCGGCGGCTGACCCGGCGCGGCCGCGAGGCGGCGCGGCTGGTCGGCGCTCACCTCGCCGCGGCGACCGGAGCGCTCGACCTGGTTGTGTGCTCGAGCGCGGCGCGAACCCGGGAAACGCTCGATCTCGTCCTCGCCGGGCTCGCCCTGCGGCCCCGCTGCCTGATCGAGGACGCGCTCTATCTGGCGAGCCGCGAGAAGCTGCTCGACCGCCTGTCCCGCCTCGGCGAGGAGGAGGCCGCCGTCCTCGTCATCGGTCACAACCCGGGATTGCACGAGCTGGCGATCGCGCTTGCCGCGCCGGATGCCCCGCCGGCCCGCGCCATGGCGGCGGGCAAGCTGCCGACCGCGGCCTGCGTCAGCCTGCTGGTGGCGACCCCTTGGGGCCGGATCGGGCAAGGGCGCCACCAGGTCGTGGCCTACGTCACGCCCGAAGCGCTCTCCGAAGGCAAACGCTGAGCGCCCGCCTCCTTCAGCAGGCGGCGCGCGAGCGGCACCGTGATCGGGCGCCCTTCGCGCAGCGAGGCCGCGTCGAGCCGCGCCGCGACCGCCGCGGCCGCCGCCAGGGATCGCTCGATGCGGGCGACCAGATAGGCGATCACCTCGGGCGCGACGCGCAGCTGGCGGTCGGCGAAGTGCTTGACGAGAACGGCGCCGAGAAGCGCGTCGTCGGGCGGGCCGATCTCGACCGCGGGCAGCGCGCGCAGCCGCGAGCGCAGGTCGGCGAGCGCGATCGGCCATGATCGCGGCGCCGCGCGCGCGGTCAGCAGCAGGCTGCCGCCGGCTTCGAGACACCCGTTGTGCAGGTGGAGAAGGGCCTCCTCCGCGGCGCGTTCGGCGTCGTCGACGGCGATCCGACAGCGGCCCTCTTCGAGCAGCCGCGGCAGGCTCGCCTCGGCCAGCGCCTCGCCGGCGACCAGCGCCGCGGCGGCGCGCCCGCGCCAGATATGGGCGAGATGGGTCTTGCCGCCGCCCTCGGGGCCGTGCAGCAGCAACGCCGGCGAGGGCCAGTCGGGCCACCGCTCGACCCAGTCGAGGGCCGCGCGATTGCTGTCGCAGACGAGGAAATCGGCGCGCTCGAACGCGGTCGCGCGCGGCAGGCCAAGGGGCAGCTGGATCACGCCCGGGCGCTCACAAGGCCTGCTCGGAGCGGGAGAGGATGCGGGCCCAGCGCACCAGGTAGGACAGCCCCGACCAGATCGTCGTCACGCCGACGGCGAGGCTCAACGCCAGGTCCAGCGCGCCGGCCTCGTAGCCGAGGCCGCACCGCGCGAGCACGAAGCCGACCAGCAGGATCTGCGCGCCGGTGTTGATCTTGCTGATGAAAAGGGGTTGGAACGGCCTTGCCACGGCGATCGCCTGGATCAGCAGGAAGCCGCCGATGATCATGAAGTCGCGAAACACCACCAGGATGACGAGCCAGGTCGCCATCTGGCCGGCGATGCCGAGCGTCGCATAGACGCTGACCAGCAGCACCTTGTCCGCGACCGGGTCCAACAGCGCGCCGAGCCGGGTGCGACGGTCGAACCGCTTGGCGATAAAGCCGTCGAGGCCATCCGAGACGCCGGCGGCGACAAACACCCAGAACGCCGCCCCGTAGCGCCCGCCGAGGATCAGCCAGATCGCCAGCGGCACCAGCAGCAGCCGCCCCAGCGAGATCAGGTTAGGCAGGTTGAGCCCGAGCCGGCTCATGGTCATCGGTCGGCCGGCGTCACAGACGCGTCATCGCTACCGCGCCCGGGCCGCGCCCGGAGGCAGCAGCCGCCATACCGGAGCGCCGCCGGCGAGATCGAGGTCGAGCCCGGCGAGCGCGGATTTGAGCTGGTCCGGACCGCCGACATACCTGATCTCGATCCTCGCCTCCTGGCGGGTCAGCGACAACAGGGCGACCTTGCGGATCGACGGCACGGACGCCAGCCGGTCGCGCACCTGCACCCACTCGCCGAGGCTGGCGATCGGCACGATGGCGGCGAGGCTGGCCGGCTGGTCGGAGGGCGGCGGCCTGGCTTCGAGGTCCGCCGCGGCGATGTCGACCGCTCGCCTGATCAGATCGCCGGCGCTTTCGCCGGGATTGGCGTCGACGGCCTGGCTGCGGCTGTCGACGAGGCGGCCGAGGCGATAGCGCTTGAGGCTGACATCGAGCCCGGCAAGCTCGTCGCCGTTGCGGCGCGCGGTCGCCTGCGCGACGACCGCCTCGTCGCCGCCGTTGCGCTGGGCGATCGCGGCAAGCGCGTCGGCGCTGCCGGAGGCGGCCTGCGCCGCGTCGATCGCGGCGACATCGCCGGCGTCGCCGAGCGGCAGGCTCAACGGGACCGGCCCGGCGCCCGCCGGTCGATGCGCCCAGGCCTCGCGCCAGGGGTTGGGATCGTCCCACAGCACGCTGGCCCCGCCATCCTGGTAGATCGGCAGCAGCACCGCGGGCTTGGCGGGGGCGCTCGGCGCAACGGGCCTGGCGCCGTTGTCGACGGCGGCCGGCGCCGCTGCGCCCTCGGCCGGGGGCGTCTGCGCCTCCGGGATCAGCCGGCGCACCTTCGACGGGCGGAAATGAAACGTGTAGTCGGCAAGGTAGCGCACCGCCGACATCCGCTCGTTCGCCACCTCGAAGCTGACGACCATGTCGGTAATGCTCTTGTCGCTGAGCTTGGCGAGCGGCGCGCCGTCGGTCGAGCCGGAGAGCCCCGCGACGACCGCGGCCAGCGCCCGCCGCTGGCCATCGATCCGCGCGAGGTCGCGCGCCGCCGCGGCCGAGTCGGCGGTCGCGTCGACCTTGACCGTCGTCGAATACGGGTCGGCCTGGTCCTGGGCCAGCGGGGCTCCGGCCGGCATGATCGCGACCAGCAGCAGCAGGCCGGTTCCGGCGAGACGCCGGCGCGCCCGCTCCGCGACGATTGCCGACACCCGCGGCCACGTCATTGCAAACCGCCTCCGATCCGATACCTTGTGGCTGCGCGACCGTCCCCCTTTTGCTCATACAGCAGTCTTAATCGGGATGTCATCAATCGGATATCGGGGGCGCGGCGGCGTGGAGGCGAGGTGACGCGGCTGCGGACGGCGGTCATGATCTCGGGCCGCGGGTCGAACTTGGCGGCGCTGACCCGCGCCTGCGCCGAGCCCGCCTTTCCCGCCGAGATCGTGCTCGCGATCAGCAACCGGCCCGAGGCGCCCGGCTTGGCGCACGCCGCGGCGGCGGCAGTCCCGCGGCTCGCCATCGCGGCGCCGGGCCGCGAGGCTTTCGCGGCCGAGGCGGAGGCCGCGCTGCGCCGGCACCGGGTCGAGCTTATTTGCCTTGCCGGCTTCATGCGGCTGCTCGATGCCGGGTTTGTCGAGCGCTGGCGCGACCGGATGGTCAATATCCACCCCTCGCTGCTGCCGTCCTTTCGCGGGCTTCACCCGCAGCGCCAGGCGCTGGCCGCCGGGGTGCGCTTTTCCGGCTGCACCGTGCATTTCGTGCGCCCCGAGGTCGATGCCGGCCCGATCATCGCGCAGGCGGCGGTGGCGGTCCATGCCGGCGACGACGAGGCTCGGCTGTCCGACCGGATCCTCGCCGCCGAGCACCGGCTCTACCCGCTGGCGCTGCGGCTTCTCGGCGAAGGCCGGCTGCGCGTCGTCGACGAGCGGGTCGAGATCGCCGGCTGGTCGGCGCCCGAGACGGTGCTGTGGAACCCCTTGGAGGCGCTTGTATCGTCGGCCGGATCGGCTATACCTCCGCTCGGTCCGGACAGCGAACGAGGATGACATGGCGGTGATCGATCCCGAATTCGAGCGGCATCGCCAGACGTGGCTCGGCTTTGTCCGGCTGCTCAAATACGCGCTCACCGCGATCGTCGTCATTCTCGCCGGCATGGCGTATTTCCTGACCTGAAGGCCACGGTCTGGAGATGGTCATGAACCTGTTCGACCTGTCCGGGAAGGTGGCGGTCGTCACCGGCTCCAGCCGCGGCATCGGCCGGGCGATCGCCGAGGCGTTCGCCGAGGCCGGCGCGCGGGTCGCGATCTCGGCGCGCAATCTGGGGCCGTGCGAGGAGGCGGCGGCGGCGATCCGCGAGAAGGGCGGCGAGGCGATCGCGGTCGCGGCCCGGATCTCGGACAAGGCGCAGCTCGAAAACCTCGTCGCCCGGACCCGCGAGGCCTGGGGCCGGATCGACATCCTGGTCTGCAACGCCGCGATCAACCCGCATTACGGCTCGCTCGAAAAGCTGACCGACGAGGTCTTCGAGCGGATGATGGTCAACAACGTGCTGAGCAATCTTTGGTTGTCGCGGATGGTGGCGCCGGAGATGCGCGAGCGCCGCGACGGCTCGATCATCTACATCATCTCGGTCGCCGCGGTGAAGGCGACGACGGTGCTCGGCATGTACGGGGTCACCAAGGCCGCCGACTACGCGCTCTGCCGCAACCTCGCCGCCGAATGGGGCCCGGACAATGTGCGGGTCAACTGCATAGCGCCGGGGCTGGTCAAGACCGAGTTCGCCCGCGTGCTCTACGAGGACCCCGCCCGCCGCGCCGCCCGCGAGGCCGCGACCCCGCTCAGGCGCCTCGGCGAGCCCGAGGACATCGCCGGCGTCGCCTTGATGCTGGCCTCGCGCGCCGGCGCCTTTGTCACCGGGCAGACCATCATCGTCGACGGCGGCGCCACGATCGCGCCGTAGCTGCCGACCCGCGCACTGCTCCGCCTGATTTATCAGATCGAGATCAGGCGCCGCCCACGCGCTCGCCAGCGCCGAGCGTCGGATCGAGATTGTTTCGTCGCTGCGCTCCTCGCAATGACGACGATACCCCGTCGCCGTCGCGAGAAGAGATCTCGTAAACGTTGTGAACCCAGATTAAACCGCGAGCAGCGCCGCCATCACGCGCTCGCGGGTCAGCGGCAGGTCGCGCAGCCTTGCGCCGAGCGCGTGCGCGACCGCGTTGCCGATCGCGGCGACGGTCGGGCCGCCGGCCGCCTCGCCGATGCCGAGCGGCGGACGGTCGGCGCCGGGCTCGACGAGCTCGGCCGTCACCTCCGGGACCTCGGTGAAGCGCAGCACCGGGTAGCTTTCCCAGTCGCGCGAGCTGATCCCGGCGCCGTCGAGCCGCACGCCTTCCTTGAGCGCCCAGCTCGCGGCCTGGATGATCCCGCCTTCGAGCTGGTTGACCGCCCCGTCCGGGTTGATCACGAGCCCGGCGTCGGCGGCGCACCAGACGCGCGCCAGGCGCACGCTCTCGTCGACCTCGACCTCGGCGACGACGGCGCAATAGGCGGCGAGGTTCTTGTAGCGGGCGAAGCCGACGCCGCGGCCGCGGCCCGCGCCGGGCGGCAGTCCGGGCCGCCAATCCGACGAGGCGCGCAACATGCTCGACGACGGCGCGGGCGCGGGGGTCGGACAGGATCGAGAGGCGGTAGGCGACCGGGTCCATGCCGGCCCGCCCGGCCAGCTCGTCCATCGAGGATTCGATCGCAAACACGTTGAGCGTGGCCCCGAGCCCGCGCAACGACGAGGTTCGCACCGGGGTTTCGGCGATCAGGTGATGGACGATCCGCTTTGCCGGGAAATCGTAGAGCGGCTCGCCGTTGCGGGTGCCGGCGCCCGGCGGGTCCGACGATTCGGTGACCGGCGGCGGCGGCGGCGGGTTCGGCAGGGCCTCGGCGGCGAGCAGGTTGCCGGCCCGGCCGGGGCGGTTGCTGTGCCGGCCGCTCCAGATTTCGGTGGTCCAGTCGGCCGGGCGTTGGGCGCCGTCGAGCGCCGCGCTCACCGTCACCACCATCGCCGGGCTGACCGGCTCGAAGCCGAACTCCTCCTCGCGCCGCCAGCGCACCCGGACCGGCCTCCCCGGCCGGCGAACCGCGATGACCGCGGCGTCGGCCGCCGCGTCGTCGGCGCCGTTGTGGCCGTAGCAGCCCGGCCCCTGCACGTGCTTGACCGAGATCGCCGCCGGATCGAGCTTCAAGGTCCGGGCCAGCGCCTCGCGCAGCGGGTAGACCCCCTGCGAATGCGTCCACACCTGGAGCCGCCCCTCGCGGTAGAGCGCCAGCGCGCAGGACGGCGCCACCGAGGCATGGGCGATGTGCATCCGCGTGTAGGTCGCCTCGTGCCGGCCCGCCGCGAGCGCCGGGTCGGCCGGCGGGCCGACCACCCGGTCGATCGAGGGCTGCTGCAACAGCCAGCGCGCCTCTTCCTGAAACGGGTTGATCGCCTCGGCCCCGTCCCAGGCGACATGGCCCGGCGCCGCGGCGGCCGCGGCCTCGACGACGGTTTCGTCCGCGCCGAGGATGGCGAGGAAATTGCCGTCGCGGACGATCTCGATCGGCCCCTTCGCGGCGCGGCGGAGCGCCGCCTCGTCGACGGATTTGATCGTCGCCTCGCGGCGCGGCTGGCGCACGACCCGGGCATGCGCCATGCCGTCCAGGGTCATGTCGTGGACAAAGACCGGGCGGCCGAACACCTTGGCGGCCAAGTCGGTGCGCGGCGCGCTGCGGCCGACGACGCGGTAATCGGCGACACTCTTGGCCGGGACCCCGCCGGCGGCCGGGCGCGCGAGATCGACCGCGGCCGCGAGCGACCAGTAATCCTGGCCGGTGGCCTCGCCGCGGCGGGTGATCGCGCCGTCCTCGACCGCGAGGTCGGCGCGTGGGCAGCCGAGGCGCGCCGCGGCGTGGTCGAGAAACCGGGCGCGCACCTCGGCGCAGGCCGCCCGCAGCGCGACGCCGCCGAACTGGATCGACTGGCTGCCGGCGGTGTAGCCCTCGTTCGGGGTCAGCTCGGTGTCGCCGGTCTGCAGCAGGATGCGGTCGGGTACGACGTCGAGCTCCTCGGCGGCGATCTGCAGCATCGCGGTCAGCACCCCCTGGCCGATCTCGACCCGGCCGGTCGAGACCGCGACCCGGCCCGGCGCCGGAAACCCGACCCAGCGGTCGAGCCGTGGATTGTCGGCCAGCATCGCCGGCAGCCTCGCCCCGCTCATCGCGAGCCTCCTTCGCGCAGCCGGGCTTCGCGCAGCCGGGCGGCCGCGCGCTCGACCGCCCGCAGGATGCGGTTGTGGCTGCCGCAGCGGCAGATGTTGTCGTCGAGCGCGGTGGCGATCTCCGCCCGCGACGGCGACGGGTTATGGTCGAGGAGCGCCTTGGCCGAGATCAGGATGCCGGCCAGGCAATAGCCGCACTGCCCGGCCTGCTCGTCGAGAAAGGCCTGCTGCAATGGATGCGGATGGTCCGGCGCGCCCAGCCCTTCGATCGTGACGACCTCCTTGCCGGCGACGGACGACAGGGCCTTGCCGCAGGATTTCTCCGGGCGGCCGTCGACCAGCACCATGCAGCAGCCGCACTGCTCGAGGCCGCAGCCGAATTTCGCGCCGACGAGGCCGAGATGATTGCGCAGCACATCGAGCAGCGGCGTATCCGGGTCGGCGCCGACGCTGACGGTGCGGCCGTTGACGCTCAGAGAAACAGATTGCATGGCATCCCGCCGGGAAGTTTGGGCAGCAGCCGCCGCTGCATCGGCAGCAAATCAGCAGCGAAGCACTCTCGTCAAGGTTGAACGCGCGGCGCGAGCAGCGCGATGTAGTCCCACGCGATCGTCGCCGCGGCGAGCGCGGTGATCTCGGCCACGTCGTAAGGCGGCGACACCTCGACCACGTCCATGCCGGCGAAATGCAGACCCGCGAGGCGGCGCAGGACCGCCCGCGCCTGCCAGGTCGCCAGGCCGCCGATTTCGGGGGTGCCGGTGCCCGGCGCGAAGGCCGGGTCGAGCGCGTCGATGTCGAAGGAGAGATAGGCCGGCGCGTCGCCGACAACGCCGCGGATGCGCTCGGCGACGGCGGCCGGGCCGGCCTCGTGCACATCTTCGGCCGAGAGGATCGTGACCCCCTTGCCGAGCGTCCAGTCGAAGACATCGCGCGCTGCCGGCGAGCGGATGCCGATCTGGATCATTCGTCGCGGGTCGACGAGGCCCTCCTCGATCGCGTGAAAAAACACCGAGCCGTGGCCGTAGGCGAGCCCGAAGCTCTCGGGCCAGGTGTCGACATGCGCATCGACATGGACGAGCGCCAGGGGCCCGGCGCGGCGCGCCAGCGCGCGCAGCAGCGCGAGGGTCACCGTATGGTCGCCGCCAAGGCTTACCAGATGCCCGAGCCGCCGCGCCTGCGCCTCGATTTTGGCGAGCGTGCCGAGGATGTCGCCGTGCGCGATCGCGAAGTCGCCGAGATCGGCAAGGTCGAGCGCCGCCGGCGCGACCCGCGCGGTCGGATGGTCGTCGGTCGCCAGCATGCGGCTCGCCTGGCGGATCGCGGCCGGCCCGAAGCGGGCGCCGGGGCGGTTCGAGGTGCCGAGGTCGAACGGGATGCCGGCGACGCAGATCGCCGCATCGGGATCGGTCCGCTCGACGCCGAGAAACGTCGGCCGGACCGCGAATGTAGGAGCTTGGGTCATAGGCTTCTATCTGGCCTGAAGACCTGAAATATCAATATGCTGTAAATGTCTTCGAAAAGCTCTACAAAATATCGATCGCGAGCTCAGCGAAAGAACGGCGGCGGGGCCTGGATGACGGGCGCCGCGGCGTCGAGGATTTCCCGGCGGTCGCCCGAGCGCGGCGGGTAGATGCGCTGGCGGTTGATCAATTCCTTGGTGCGCTTGGCGTCGGCCCCGATGGTGGCGACATGGCGGTCCCAGCCGGCGGTGCAGACCGCGCCCCAGGGGCCGAGGTCGAGGATCGTCGTATACCAGTCGATCCGCAGCGGCAGCATCGGCAGGCCCAGGAGGTCGCACACCGCGTTGTGCCCGGCGAAGCGGCCCATCGGGCGGCCGTGCTGGCACGACATGACGCAGGGATGGCTGCCGTCGATCGCGAACCAGGCGGTGTCGCCGGTCGCCAGCTCCGCCGGCATGCCCTTGATCTTCAGATGGGGATCGACCGGCAGGCGGCCGAACCGGTCGCGCTCGACCGGGAACATCCGGGTCAGCGGGTGGGCCTGCATGCCGGCGCACCAGACGACCGTCTCGGCCGCGATGCGCTCGCCGTTCGCAAGCGCGGCGCCCGCCGCGTCGATCGCGGCGACGCCGACGCCGGGGCGCCGTTCGACGCCGAGCGCGGCCAGCGCCTCGTCGATCACCACGCGCGCCTCCTCGCCCATGTCCGAGCCGATCCAGGGCTGGCGGTCGGCGAGGATCACGCGCGGCGCGGCTTCTGCGCCGGTCAGGGCCGCGTCGGCGAAGGCCGTGCGCAATCTGCCCGGCATCTCGGCCGCGGCCTCGATGCCGGTGAGCCCGCCGCCGATGACGAGGACAGTGTCGCGGCCCGGCGACGGCGGCCGGCCGGGGAGCGAGGCGATGTGCGCGTTGAGGCGGCTCGCGGCGTCGTAGGTGTCGACATCGAAGGCGTGGGTTTCGAGGCCCGGGATCGGCGGGCGCGCGAGCCGGCTGCCGAGCGCGAAGACCAGCCGGTCGTACGGCAGAGGCCGCCCGGCGCCGGCGCAGACGACCTCGCGGCGCGCGAAATCGATGTCCGCGACCTCGGCCTCGATCCGCACGACGCCGATCGGGCGCAGCACCTCGTCGAGCGCGACGCGCGTCCCGTCAAGCTCGGCCTCGTAGTTGCGCACCCGGATCGAATGCCAGGCGCTCTTGTCGACGAGGGTGACCTCGACCCGGTCCGGGCCGATGCCGAGCTCGTCGAGCTTGCGCGCCGCGCCGATGGCGCTCCACAGCCCGGCGAACCCGCCGCCGAGGACGAGGATATGCTGCACCAGTCACATCCTGTTTCGATTGGCGGCTGGTCTTCTTCGTCTTGGCCGGGCGTGTCCCGTGGGCCTCCAGCCCACGGACTTGATCGGTGGGCATCCACGTCTTTCGGCGCCGCAAAGGAAGGCGTGGATACCCGGCACAAGGCCGGGCAAGACGATCTTTGGTTGCTGAACAATCACACCCGCTCGAGCACCGCGGCGATGCCCTGGCCGACGCCGACGCACATCGTGACCAGCGCGTAGCGGCCGCCGGTGCGCTGCAATTGGCGCGCCGCGGTGAGCGCGATGCGCGGCCCCGAGGCGCCCAACGGATGGCCGACGGCGATCGCGCCGCCGTTCATGTTGACGCGGCTGTCGTCGAACGGCAGTTCCAGCCCGCGCAGGCAGGACAGCACCTGGGAGGCGAAGGCCTCGTTGATCTCGATCACGTCGATGTCGGCGAGGCTGAGCCCGGCGCGGGCCAGCGCCTTCTTCGAGGCTTCGACCGGGCCCGATCCCCATGACCCGCGGCGGCACCCCGGCGACCCCGCTCGAAAGCACGCGGGCGAGCGGCCGGGCCCCGGCGGCGTCGCCGGCCTTGCGGCTGGCGACGATCATCGCCACCGCGCCGTCGTTGATGCCCGAGGCGTTGCCGGCGGTCGTCACCCCGCCCTCCTGCAACGGGCGCAATTTGGCGAGTGCGGCGAGATCGGTCTGCGGGCGCGGATGCTCGTCCTCGGCGACCTTGACCGGCCCCGCCCGGCCGCCCGGCGCCTCGACCGCCAGGATCTCGCCGGCCATGAAGCCGTCGGCCTTGGCCGCGGCGTATTTCCGCTGCGAGGCCGCGGCGAAAACGTCGCACGCCTCGCGGGTGATCTGGTAGTCGCGCGCCAGATTGTCGGCGGTCTGCGGCATCGTGTCGGCGCCGAACTGGCGCTCCAGCCGCGGGTTGGCAAAACGCGCGCCGATCGTCGAATTGTAGATCCGGCCGTCGCGGCCGAACGGCGTCTCCGACTTGTTCATCACAAAGGGCGCCCGGCTCATGCTCTCGACGCCGCCGGCGACAAAGGCCTCGCCCTCGCCGCAGGTGACGGCCTGCGCCGCCATGACGATGGCGTTGAGGCCGCTGCCGCAATTGCGCTGCAGGACCGAGCCCGCGACCTCGATCGGCAGCCCGGCGAGGAGGCCGGCATGGCGCGCGACGCAGCGGCTGTCCTCGCCCGCCTGGTTGGCGCAGCCGACGACGACATCCTCGATCCTCGCGGGGTCGAAGCCGCTCTGGTCGACGGCGGCCGAGATGACCGCGGCCAGCATGTCGTCGGGCCGCATCTTCGCCAAAGCGCCGGCGTGGCGGCCGAAGGGTGTGCGCAAGCCGCTGTACATGTAGGCGTCGAGCATGGGTCGGTTCCTCCTCGCCGGCATCTCCGCCCGGCCGAAGGCGGCTGTCAAGCCCCCCGGCCGCACGAGGAAGATCGCGAGCGGTCCGCTCGAGACGATTCTGGGTGCAAAGAGTGAGCTGTTTCACACACGCCTGATTTTAAGGTTCGTATAAGGCTTGCACCGCAATGTCTAACGACAGGTCAGTGGTCCCGACCAATTATGAAATGGTCGGTCAGGCGCTCCTCGGCTTCGATATGCGTGGGACGCCGCTGCTGCGGCTGGATGGACGCGATGCGGAGTGATCAGTCGCGGCGATTGCGCCGCCGACCGCCGAGACGGCGTCGGCGGTTGTCGGGCATGGTTCGGTTCCTCCTCGCCGGCCGCGGCCGGCGTCGTTCTGCGGCAGACAGTCCAGAGGGCGCTGATGCGGGCCGAATGGCGCATCGTTCAGGCGCGATCCGAGCGCGAGATCGAGGCGGCGCGCGCTCTGCTCGAGCGCTACGCCGCCGGGCTGCCGTTCAGCCTCGATTATCAGGGCTTCGCGGCGGAGCTTGACGGCCTGCCCGCGCCCTATGCCCCGCCGGGCGGCCGTTTGCTGCTCGCCAGGCGGCGGGCCGAGTGGGTCGGCACGGTCGGGCTGAAGCCGCTCGGCCCGCGCGTCGCGGAGATCAAGCGGCTCTATGTCGCCCCGCAGGCGCGGGGGTCCGGGATCGGCCGGGCGCTCCTCGAGCGCGCCCTGCGCGACGCGCGGCAAATCGGCTGCGAGCGGGCGCGGCTCGACAGCCACCGCCGGACCATGACGGCGGCGATCGCGCTTTACCGCACGCTCGGCTTTATCGAGATCCCGCCATACGGGCCGGACCTCGGCGGCCAGATCGCGTTCTTCGAAAAGGATCTGCGCCGGCGGCCTCCCTCTCAGCGATGAGCGGGGCCGCCGGGCCGCAGCCGCACGCCCTGGCGCAAATTGCGGTAGGGCAGCTCCGAGGGGTCGGTGACGTGGGCGCCGGGCGACTGCACGCAGAGGATCGTCTCGGCGATCGGCTGGAAATGGGCGCGGAAATGCACGGTCGATTTGAGCGCCAGGATCGGCGTCTCGGCCGGCTCGACGCCGACATGGCGGAACATCTCCTGGTCGACCGCCTGGATGCGGCGGCAGGCGAGCACCGCCGAGACGCCGCTCTCCTCGTCGGTCAGCAGCGCCATCGGCCCGATGCGGAACTTGGCGCCGCCATACATCGGCCCCGACCCGGTAAAGACGCCGCTGCCGAGCCGCACGACCCGCCACGCCGCCTCGACCGGCGTCTCGCCGGCAAAGCCCACGGCGGCGCCGATGCCGCGCTCGAGGAGGGCGCCCTCGCCGGCCGCGGTCGCCGCCTCGGCCGAGGCCGGGTCGACGATCATGCCGATCACCGCCCCCCGCGCCCGCTGTGCGATCAATGCGCGCAAGAGCCCGACCGTGTCGGAGGTGCCGCCGGCGCCGGGATTATCCTGCACGTCGGCGAGCACGACCGGCCGGGTGGCGCCGCGCGACAGGCGGATCGCCTCGGCCACCGCCTCGTCCGGGGTGTAGAGGCGGCCGGCGAAGTCGGGCTCCTTCGCCTTGATCGCCTCGGCGAGCCGGTCGGCGGCGGCTTCGGCGGCGTCCCTGTCGTGGCCGTAGACGACGAGCGCCGGGCCGCATTGCGCGATGTCGGCCGGCGGGAAGCCCGGCGTGTGGGTGATCGAGACGATCCCCTGATTGTGCGAGCCGGCGGGCCCGCCCGATCGGTCGCTGCCGCGCTCGATCTCGGCGATCAGCTCGAAGACGCCCTTGGCCGGCTCCATCAGGGTGCATTGCCAGACCAGCGGGATCAGGAAATCGAGCTGGCGGTAGGCCTTGTAGAGCGGCCGGCGATCCTTCAGCAGCCGGTCGAGGAGCCGCGCCGCGCGGCCGCCGGTTTCGGCCATGTCGATATGCGGGTAGGTGCGGTAGCCGACCATGGCGCTCGCATGCCGCACCATCTCCGGGGTCATGTTGGTGTGGTAGTCGAGGCTCGTGACGAGCGGGATGCGGTCGCCGACGACGGCGCGGACCCGGCGCAAGAGCTCGCCCTCGCCGTCCTCGAAATGCTCGGCCACCATCGCGCCGTGCAGGTCGAGATAGACCCCGTCGAGCGGTCCCGCGGCGCGCAAATCCTCGACGATCGAGCCCGCCGCCTTCTCGTAGGCCTCCTCCTCGACATACGAGGAAGGCGGGGCCGAGCACCAGCTGAGCGGCGCCAGCTCGTGGCCGAGCGCTCGGAGCGCTTCGACCGCGCCGGCGATCGGGATGTTGAACCCCGCGACCGCCTCGATCAGCTCGGGGCCGCGCACAAAGCCCGGCCAGGCGTCGGCGCGCTCGAAATCGGCCCAAGTCGCGCGCAACGGGGCAAAGGTGTTGGTCTCGTGCTGAAACCCGCCGACCGCGATCCGCGCCATGGCCGTCCCTCCGAATGCTTCCGCCGCGTGCAACGGCATAGCATTCTTTCGCTGTGGCGGCGTCGGTTATGCCGCCGGCGCAACGGGTGCTGATCGATCGACGGGAAAGGCTCTTCATGACCGTGCCCGGCACGCAGCTCGACCTCTTCGGCGCGAGCGGAGACCCTGCGGGGCACGAGCTTCGCGGCGGCGAGACGCGGCCCGCCGTTGCGTGGAGCACCGTCGACGACGACGCCCTGATCGCCGCTTTTCCCGATGCCGGCATGTGCCGACAGCCTCGCCCTGGCTGCCGAGGCCGGACGGCGCGGCCTGGCGGCGGCGATCCCCGCCCTCGAAGCCCTCTGCCGGCGCTTCGCCGGCTTTGGGCTCGATCGGGTCGTGCCCGAGCAGGCAGCCGCCCTCGATGCGCTCGCCACGATCGGCGGGCCGGACGCGGTGCGGGCGATCGCCGGCCTGATCGCCAAGGGCATCGTCCAGGGGCCGTGTCTGAAACAGGCGGTCGCCGCCGCCGGCCGGCTCGGGGCCGAGCTGCCGGCCGACATGGTCATCGGTTTCCTGCGGCACGGCGACCCGCAGATCCGCGCCGATGCGTGCCGCTGTGTCCGCCGATGGCCGGAAGCGTTCCCTCTGCTGGCCGATCTGTTGGACGACCTCCACCCGCCGGTTCGGATGGCGGCGGCCTGCGCCCTCGGGCGGCTGGGGCGAAGCGAAGCCTGCGCGCCGCTGGCTCGCTGGCTCCGCGAAGAGCCGTCCGCGGAGCTGATCGACGCGGTCGTAGCCGTCGCCGACGAGGATTGCGCCGTGCTGCTCGGTCGGATCGCCCGCACGATGCCGGATTTGCGCGACCAGGCGCTCGACGCCTTGGATGCGATCGAGCATCCGCGCGCCGGCAGAATTGCCGCCGCGATCCGCGAAGGCCGGCCGAGCTGAGCCGGGTGGCCGGTTCCACAGCAACGCCGGATCGTCTACAAGGGCGGCTTCTCCGCCGACAGTGGATCGTCATGACATGCATCCGACCCGCCTGCGCCGCCGTGGCGCTCGCCCTCATCGCCGCGACGATACCGCTCGGCGCATCGAACGCGGCCGACAACAAGGTGATCGAAATGCCGGATGGATTGAAATACACCGACAGCAAGACCGGGGCCGGGACCGTCGCAACGGCGGGGAAGAAGGTTTCCGTCCATTACACCGGCTGGCTCTCGAAGAACGGCGAGAAGGGTACGAAGTTCGACAGCTCGGTCGATCGCGGCCAGCCCTTCGAGTTCACCCTCGGCGCGCATCAGGTGATCGCCGGCTGGGACGAAGGGGTGGCCGGGATGAAGGTCGGCGGCTCGCGCACCTTGGTGATCCCGCCCGAGCTCGGCTACGGCGCGCGCGGCGCCGGCGGGGTGATCCCGGCCAACGCCACCTTGATCTTCGATGTCGAGCTGCTGGGGGTGCAATAGGCGCAGCGCGCCGTTTGCGTTATGATCTGGGGTCCGGACGGCAACCGGAAGGGCGCTTGCGGTCGATCTCGTCATGCCCGGTCTTGAGCCGGGCATCCGAGCAACCGGCGAGGCCCTAGCCGATCGGGCGCAAGATGGCCGGGTCGAGCCCGGCCATGACGTGCTTGGCTGAGAGGCGGATGGCGCACGATCACCAGGGCCACGCGCACCACGCCCACGCCCCCACCGATTACGGGCGCGCCTTTGCGATCGGGATCGCGCTGAACCTTGCCTATGTCGCCGCCGAGGCGGCGGCCGGGGTGATCTCCGGCTCGCTGTCGCTGCTGGCCGACGCCGGCCACAATCTCGGCGACGTGATGGGGCTCGGGCTCTCCTGGGGGGCCGCGGTGCTGAGCCGGCGGCAGCCGAGCGGGCGCTTCACCTACGGGCTGCGGTCGAGCTCGATCCTCGCCGCGCTGGCCAACGCCATTATCCTCCTGGTCGCGACCGGCGGCATCGCCTGGGAGGCGGTCGGGCGCCTGGCGGCCCCGGTCCCGGTCGCCAGCGGCGTCATGATCTGGGTGGCGGCGGCCGGGATCGCGGTCAACGGCGGCACGGCGCTGCTGTTCGCCTCGGGCCGCGGCCGCGACCTCAACGTCAAGAGCGCCTTTCTGCACATGGCCGCCGACACCCTCGTCACCGCCGCGATCGTCGCGGTCGGCGTCGCGATCGGGCTGACCGGCTGGCTGTGGCTCGACCCGGCGGTCAGCCTCGTCGTCTCGGCGGTCATCGTGATCGGCACGTGGGGCCTCTTGAAGAGCGCGATCGGGCTCGCCCTCGACGCGGTGCCCGAGGGTGTCGACGCCGAGGCGGTGCGCGCCTGGCTGCTGGCCCAGCCGGGGGTCGCGGCGCTGCACGATCTGCACATCTGGGGGATGAGCACGACCGAGACGGCGCTGACCTGCCATCTGCTGACGCCGCAGGGCCATCCGGGCGACGCCGCGCTGAGCCGGATCGCGGACGAGCTGCAGCGCCGCTTCGGCATCGCCCATGCGACGATCCAGATCGAGCTCGCCGACACCGACGAGGTCTGCGTCCTGACCCCCGAGCACGTCGTCTGATGGCGGAAATCCCGGCAGCCGGCTGTAGGATGGGTTGAGCATCGCGAAACCCATCGCACCCGCCGCAGCACATGGGTTTCGCTTCGCTCAACCCATCCTGCAAGGCTGAGACATTGCCCCGGCGCGCCGCCGGGTCTAGCTTCGGGCCTGCCATTGCGGGAGGAGAGGATGAGCGAGCGCGCCTATGTCCGCGAAGTGGGCCTGCGCGACGGGCTGCAGAGCCTCGCCGAAATCATGCCGACCGAGGAGAAGCTCGCCTGGCTCGACGCCGAGCATACGGCCGGCGTGCGCGAGATCGAGGTCAGCTCGTTCGTCCCGCCCAAGCTGTTGCCGCAGCTCGCCGACGCCGAGGCGGTGGTGCGCCACGCGCTTGGCCTGCCCGGGCTCACGGTCTCGGCGCTGATCCCGAATTTGAAGGGGGCCGAGCGCGGCCTGGCGCTCGGCGTGCACGAGATGAATTTCGTGCTGTCGGTCAGCGAGGGGCACAACCGCGCCAATGTCCGCCGCTCGACCGAGGAATTGATCGAGGATTTCCGCCGCGTCGCGGCGCTGTGCCGGACCGCCCCGGAAGACCGGCGGCCGCGCCTCGCCTGCGGCCTCGCCACCGCCTTCGGCTGCACCATCGAGGGTACGGTCGACGAGGACCGGGTGCGCCGCATCGCCGTCGAGGCGGCCGAGGCCGGGGCCGACGCGATCCTCCTCGCCGACACGGTCGGCTACGGCGAGCCGGCGGCGGTCGAGCGGGTGTTTCGCCGGGTCATGGCCGATGTCGCGCCGCTGCCGGTCGCCGGCCATTTCCACGACACCCGCGGGCTCGGCCTCGCCAATGTGCTGGCGGCGCTGAACGCCGGGGCGCGATCCTTCGACGCCTCGCTCGGCGGGCTCGGCGGCTGCCCCTACGCGCCCGGGGCGACCGGCAACATCGTCGCCGAGGACCTCGCCTTCATGCTCGAGGCGATGGGCTTCGACACCGGCATCGACCTCGACCGGCTGATCGCGGTGCGCGAGCTCGTCCACGGCTTTCTGCCCGACACCGTCCAGCACGGGGCCATCGCCAAGGCCGGCCTGCCGAAGAATTTCCGCGCCGCGCCGGCAGCGCGGGCGGCGGCGTAGCGCTGCCGCACGGGATCGACGTGGGTTGCCGGACCGGCTGACCCCGGAACAACGCAGCGCCCATATGCGGCGCATCCGAAAGACCGATTCCGGTCCCGAGCTGGTGGTGCGGCGTCTCGCCCATCGCCTCGGGTTCCGATATCGCCTCTACCGCCGAGACCTGCCCGGAACGCCGGATTTGGCGTTCCCGAAGCTCCGGAAGGCGATCTTTGTCAATGGCTGCTTCTGGCATCAGCACAACGGATGCAGGCTCGCGCGCCTTCCGAAGACGAGGCTCGAATACTGGCTGCCAAAGCTGGAGCGGACGACCGCGCGAGATATGGCCTCGCGCTCGGCTCTCGACGCGATTGGGTGGAGGGTCCTCGTGGTCTGGGAATGCGAAACGGCGCAGCCCGCCTCATTGAGCGGAAAGATCGAGAGCTTCTTGCGCGGCGAGCCGACGAGCGGCGCCTGACCCCCTGCCGGTTCCCGGATGAGCCGCATGGCGGCCGATCAGCGAATGGAAACGACCAGGCACGGGCTGCACCGGCTCGGGCGCGGGAGCCGGCTCTTGGGCTCGCGCCAAGCTGAGAACGGGGTCTGCGGATTTTGCCGGGAGGCCGAAGAGCTGCTTTCTGATTTCCCGGGCGAGCACCTCGGCGAGAAGCGACGGCACGGCATTCCCAAGCTGGCGCTGGACCGAGGAATAGCAGCCGGCGATTTCCATGCCCGGCGGAAACGTCTGCAGCCGGCACATCTCGCGGGCGCTCAGCCGCCGGTTCATCCAGTGAAACGGCCCGGTGGCCGGGCCGGGCGCCGCCTGCAAGGTCCAGGCAGGCCGGTCTTTCGCCAGCTTCAGCAGAAAGGACCAGTACCGCCGCCGCCAGCCGAAGAGCGGCAGCCCCGCCATCCGCTCGGTGTGCCAGAGGTAGTTGCAGCCCTCCGGTATCGACGGCAGCAAATCCGCCCAGCGGCCTCGTATGCGCAGATCTTCGTTGGTCTCGCCGGGAAGGTCTCCTATGGCGTCCCAGGCGGTCAGATATCCTGGGCGCTCGTCATCCGCGCCGTTCCCGTCCGCCGATGCATGGGTGGCCGATGGAAAGCGGAACGGCTTGCCTTCCCTCGATGCGACCACGAATAAACGTCGCCGATGCTGCGGAACGCCGAAATCTGCCGCGTTCAGAACCGCGATGGATAATGCATAGTTGCTGTGGGTGGTGCGATTGATCTCTGCAACCACTTGTGAAATCAGGTCAAGACCCTCGCTCTTTCCGCGATATCCCAGCCCTTCGACATTTTCTATCAGAAAGGCGCGGGGACGGACCTCACGAAGCACGCGGAGGAACGCCCCGATCGTCGAAGCCCTCGGATCGAGCAGCCGCTTTGCGTCACCCGACGCCCAATAGCCCGATTTCGAGAACGGTTGGCAGGGAGGTCCCCCGATCAGCAGATCGACCTCTCCCGCTTTCGCATCGGCGGCATTGAGGATATCCGATGCCTCGATCGCTCCAATGTCGCCTTCCAGAACCCGCCAGCCGCGATTGGCTGAAATGGTGCGGCAGCAATCGTGATCGAGCTCGACGGCGGCAACGGTCTTGCAACCTGCGGCCTCGAAACCTAAATCGAGCCCCCCCGCTCCGGTATAGAGGCTTATCACCTTTAAAGCGCTCATCTACAGCCTCTGCCTTTGCAGGGATGCTTCTCTCAGCAGCGGTAGAATGCTGTCGCTCCATCGCTGATCGACAACGACATTGCTCGCGAGCTTTCCCAGGCATTTCAGGTGGGGGTGAAGCCGCATCGGCCGAATGTAAGCGAACTCCCACTGCAGCCGCACGGCGTGCAGGCAAGCGCAGAGCACGTCAAACTCGTTTTCGGAATAATAACGGGAGCACGGGTCCGCCTTCGATGCCCGGGTCCGCTGAAAATCCACACGGGCGTAGCCCCGCGCCGAGGTGCGGCGCAGCACATTCTTGCACTCCACGGTTAGAAGGGGCCCGCCGGAAAGACGAACGGCCAGATCCGGACCACCCTCTTCGTCGAGCCTGCGGCACTCCTCGATTTCAGGCATTCCTGCTATGGCCGCACGCAGATGCTCCTCGGCAACCCACCCTCGCACGGCCATCTTTAGACGCCGCGCGTTAGCAATGAGCTCAAGAATCTCGGCCGGGCTCATGTCGAACTCGCGAGCGAGCGAATGAGGGGCGGCCGGCACCTCGCCGAGCATCTCGTGCTGCATCGCCGCAGGACGGAAATAATCCGAGCGTTCCGCAAGCAGCTGGCGGTGCCCCTGGTCCAAGCCTTTTGCAGCACGTTCAAAATAAATATAGCGTAAGAAATTGTCCTTCACTCCTCCGACAACGATCTCTACAGGCTCTTCGCGCCCCTGCGTCCGTTTCTGTCGTTCCCATATGCTCCATCCGGCGGATTCGATCGCTTGGGCATGCTCATCCTTGAATTCGAATTTGATGAAAAGCTTTGTCGGATTGTGCAGCTCCGGGTCGGCGCCGACGAAAAACCCTCCGGCGGGATCGATGCCAAGGAGCAGCGTGGTGTACAGGCCGGCGGGATCTTGCCAAATATCGTGATCGTCGCTGTTTCGCTTTGATCCGTATTTTATTTGGAAGCTTCTCTCGTCCGACGGGCGGTTCAGCGTGGGCGTTCGGGTTATCAAGAACGCGTAGGCGACGATCCCCAGCCTTTCACCGTCGGGGGTCTCGAATGTCATGCGAAAGGGCGCTTCTCGCGGATCGGCGGCGGCGATGATCCGGCAGCCTGAGGCCACAAGCGCCTCCTGCATGAAGCCTACAAGAGGCTGGCGGGCCTGCGCCGTGACCCGATATCGACGGTAATCCGACCACACCTCTCGACCCCGGCGCTCGACATCTGCATCAACGGTAGAATTATCCCAGCCCGGCTCCAAGGTGAAGGCGCGCCCGATGGGCGCGGCCGGGAGCGCTGGTGACGCCACAGCTTATCGGAAGGACGGCCGAATCGGCGCATCGCCCGGCCTATGCAGCCCGATAGAAATCGGCTCTCGATAGACCGGCAAGCCGATTGTCCGCCGGTGTTGGCCGGTTTGGCTTCGGCTGCGATGGTCCAGCCCGACGCGCCGCTCCGGCAGAGCCCGACGGCGGGATATATCGGATTGTCCACGCTGAACCGCTCCCCGGTGGCGAGCAGCAGGAGCCCGCCGCCGCTACAGCGCCCGCCGCGCCTTGAGCGCGGCGGTCAGGGTGCCGTCGTCGAGGTAATCGAGCTCGCCGCCGATCGGCACGCCTTGCGCCAGCCGCGACACCCTGACCCCGGCCCCGGCCACCCGGTCGGCGATGTAGTGCGCGGTGGTCTGGCCTTCGACGGTCGCGTTCAACGCCAGGATCAGCTCCTGGCCCGGCTTCAGCCGCGCCAGCAGGCGCTCGATCTTCAAATCCTCGGGGCCGACGCCGTCGAGCGCCGACAAGGTCCCGCCGAGCACGTGGTAGCGGCCGCGAAAGGCGCCGGTGCGCTCCAGCGCCCAAAGGTCGGCGAGGTCCTCGACAACGCAGATCGCGGCCTCGTCCCGCTCGGGGTCGCGGCAGATCGCGCAGGGCTCGCCGGAGTCGAAATTGCCGCATACCGGGCACGGCCGGATCGCCTCGGCCGCCCGCGCCAGCGCCGCCGCCAGCGGCTCGAGCAGGCTCTCCCGGCGCTTGATCAGGTGCAGCGCCGCGCGCCGCGCCGAGCGGGGCCCCAGCCCCGGCAGGCGCGCGAGAAGGCGGATCAGGATGTCGAGCTCGGACACGCCGTCAGAACGGCAGCTTCAGGCCTCCCGGCAACTGCAGCCCGCCGGTCAGCTTGTGCATCTCCGCCTCGGCATGGGCCGCCACCTTCTGGCGCGCGTCGTTGTACGCGGCGAGGATCAGATCCTCCAGCACCTCGACCTCGTCCGGGTCCAGCAAGGCCTTGTCGAGCTTTATCTTTCTGAGGTCGCTCTTGCCGTTCAACGTCAGCTCGACCATGCCGCCGCCGGCGACGCCGGTCATCTCGACGGCCTCGAGCCCGGCCTGCAGCTCGGCCATCCTCTCCTGCATCGCCTGGGCTTGCTTCATCAGCTGGCCGATATTCTTCATGCCTCGTCCTCTTCTGTGGTCGCCTCGTCCGCCGGGTCGAGGCCCTCCGCCTCTTGTGCCGCCGCGGTGAAGCGCTCGCGCACCGAGGCGATCGCGGCGCCGGGGAAGGCGTCGAGCACCGCCTGAACCAACGGGTGGGCGGCGGCCTCGTTCCGCAGCGCGGCCTCGCGCCGTTCGGCCTGCTCGCGCAGGGTCGGCTCGCCTTCGGCCTCGGAAACCGCGATCAGCCACCGCGCGCCGGTCCACTCGCCGAGCAATCGGCCGAGCCGATTGGCGAGGTCGCGCGGCGCTCCGGCGGCCGGCCTAAACTCGATCCGGCCGGGCTCGAAATGGACCAGATGGAGGTGGCCCGCGAGGTGCGAGCGCAGCAGCGCCTCGCGCCGCTTGTCGAACAGCGCCACGACCTCGGCGAAGCTCTGCGGCATCGGCTCCGGCGCGGCCGCCTGCGGCTGCGCGCCCTCGCCGGCCTCGGCCGGCTCGACCGCAGCCCGCAGCGCGGCGCCGTCGCCCGGCCGCTCCGCCGGCGGCGCCCGCGACGGCAGCGAGGGGGACGGCAGCGCCGGAGACGGCAGCGAGGGAGACGGCGGCGAGGGGGACGGCGGCGAGGCGGCAAGCTCGGGCCGTCGCGCCTCGGCGAGGCCCGCGATCGGGCGCGAGCCCGCCTCGGCGACCGCTCGGACGAGCTCGGCCGGGGCCGGCAGATCGGCCACATAGGCCAGGCGCACCAGCGTCATCTCGGCCGCCTGCATCGGCGAGGGCGCGGCCTGCGCCTCGCCCAGCCCCTTCAACAGCATCTGCCAGGCGCGCGCCAGCGCCGGCATCGCCAGCTTTTCGGCGAGCGGGCGGGCCCGCGCGATGTCGCCTTCGACGATCGGGTCGCCGGCCCCGGCCTCGGGCGCGAGCTTGAGCCGGGTCACGAAATGGCTGAGGTCCAGCAGGTCCTGCAGCACCAAAAGCGGGTCCGCGCCCTCGCGATAGAGCCGGTCCATCCGCGCCAGCGCATCGGCGGCGTCGCCGCCCAGCACGCTCTCGAAGAGATCGAACACCGCGCCGCGATCGGCGACGCCGAGCATGTCGCGCACGGCGGCTTCCCCGACCCGGCCGCCGCACAGCGCGATCGCCTGGTCGAGCAGCGACAGCCCGTCGCGCACCGACCCGTCGGCCGCCGCGGCGATCAGCGCCAGCGCCGCCGGGTCGACCTCGACCCCCTCGGCCGCGGCGATCGCGCGGTAGTGGGGGATCAGCAGCTCGACCGGGACCCGGCGCAGCGCAAAGCGCTGGCAGCGCGACAGCACCGTCACCGGCACCTTTTGAATTTCGGTCGTGGCGAAGACGAAGACGACGGCCGGCGGCGGCTCCTCGAGGGTCTTCAACAAGGCGTTGAAGGCGTTCTTCGAGAGCATGTGGACTTCGTCGATGATGTAGACCTTGCGCCGCGCCGACACCGGCCGGTAGCGCACCCCGTCGGTCAGCTCGCGGATGTCGTCGACCCCGGTGCGCGAGGCCGCGTCCATCTCGATCACGTCGACGTGGCGGTCCTCGGCGATCGACCGGCAGTGCAGGCACTCGCCGCACGGCATGGCGGTCGGCCCGCCCGCGCCGTCGGGGCCGACGCAGTTGAGGGCGCGGGCGATGATCCGCGCGGTCGTCGTCTTGCCGACCCCGCGCACCCCGGTCAGGATGAAGGCGTGGGCGATGCGGCCGGTCGCGATGGCGTTCGAGAGCGTGCGCACCATCGCCTCCTGCCCGATCAGCTCGGCGAAGGTCTGGGGTCGGTACTTGCGGGCGAGGACGCGGTAGGCGGTCGCCGGTTGGCTCATGCGCGAAACCGATCGAGGGTGGGAGACCGGGCAACGACCCAGGCCGGGACTCGTTACGGCTGCTTCCTTCCGGACCTGACCGGGTTGGCGAGAGGCCTGTCCGCCGCCGGGCTCCCGACGCCACTATATCAGCTGCCGCCGCCGCCGGGGCAAGCGTCGCCTGCCGCCCCCTCGCCGGCCGCCCTTTGCCGGCCGCCCCTCGCGTGATTGCGGGGGCCGCCGCGGCGTGCCAGCATGACGCGATGGGCGGCGCGCGCGACCTGCGGATGCTGGAGCTGCTGACGGCGCGGCTGTGCCACGAGCTGGTCGGCCCGGTGACCGCCATCGGCGCCGGCGTCGAGCTCTTCGCCGAGGAGGACGCCGGGTTTGCCGCCGAGGCTGCGGCGCTCGTCGCACAGAGCGCGCGACAAGCCGCCGGCCGGCTCGAATTCTACCGCTTCGCCTACGGCTTCAGCGGCGATGCGACGATGACCGGCCCCGCGCCCTGCGAGCTCGCTTCCCGGTTTTTCGCCAAGACCGGGATCGAATGCGATTACCGGCAAGCGGTCCGCGCCCTGCCGCTCGACCGGCAGAAGCTCGCCTGCAACCTGCTGCTGGTCGGGGCCGAGGCGTTGCCGCGCGGCGGCCGCCTCGCGCTCGGCGCGGCGGCCGGTCTGGAGCTCGACGCGGTCGGCCAGGGGGCGGCGCTGTCGGCCGAGGCCGCGTTGGCGCTGTCGACGCCGACCGCCGCGCTGAGCGCGCGCGGCGTGCAGGCCGGGTTCGCCGGCCTGCTCGCCCGCCGCCTCGGCTGCCGGCTGATCGCCGCGGCCGCCGAGCCCGGGCGGGTTCGGCTGACCGCGGCCGCGGTCTAAGCCGCCACCGTGGCGTGGCGCCCCTCGTCGCTGCCCGGGGCGATCGCCGCGGGCATGGCGCTTGCGGCGCCGACCGCCTCGGTCGGGTCGCGCAGCACATAGCCGCGGCCCCACACGGTGTCGATGTAATGCTTGCCGCCGGTCGCCTGGGCGAGCTTCTTGCGCAGCTTGCACACGAAGACGTCGATGATCTTGAGCTCGGGCTCGTCCATCCCGCCATAGAGGTGGTTGAGGAACATCTCCTTGGTCAGGGTGGTGCCCTTGCGCAGGCTCAGCAGCTCGAGGATGCCGTATTCCTTGCCGGTCAGGTGCAGCGGCCGGTCGTCGACGGTGGCGACGCGGCTGTCGAGGTTGACCACCAGCTTGCCGGTGCGGATCACCGATTCCGCGTGACCCTTGGCGCGCCGCACGATCGCCTGGATGCGGGCGACCAGCTCGCGGCGGTCGAACGGCTTGGTCAGAAAATCATCGGCGCCAAAGCCCAGCCCCTTGATCTTGTGGTCGAGCTCGCCGAGGCCGGAGAGGATCAGGATCGGCGTGCGCACGCGGGCTGCGCGCAATCGCCGCAGCACCTCGTACCCGTCGATGTCCGGAAGCATCAGGTCGAGGAGGATGATGTCGTAATCGTAGAGCTTGCCGATCTCCAGCCCGTCCTCGCCGAGGTCAGTGCTGTCGCAAATGAAATTCTCCTTTCTCAGCATCAGCTTGATGCCGTTGGCCATGGCGGGATCATCCTCGACAAGAAGCACGCGCATAAGAGCCTCCGGGGGGAACGACCGGCAACCTTCAGCCGGCGGTATCGTGGTTAATCGTTATCACAAGTAGTTAACATACCGTTATCGGGGAGTCGAGAGCGGCTGGCTCTCGGCCCTTCGCCGCCTATCGTCATAATCGGCCGACAGGCGGCCGTCGCACCGATCATGGCGAGTAGGTAGTGGAGCGGCCGGGTGCATGCCACGCCGAGTGTTGCCGGGGGGTATTGCGGGATTATGGCGAAGCCAAACGCCCGAGCATCCCCGCCGGTGCGGCGGCGGATTGGCGCGGCGGGGACGTGGCGCGGGGATCGGGCGCAAGCTGTCGGCATGTTGCCGATTTGTTCGACCGTCGACACCAACCGCCGACCTTGCCCGCCCAAGGATGAATGCAAGCATCCCGCGCGCCCCCTCCGGCTCGTGGCGTCCCATATCGGCCACGGCGAAGCCCCTTATGACGCGCTCCGGGCCGACGCAGTGTGAACTGGTTCACACTTGGCGACGATTGCCGGGGCGCCGGCGCTTTTTTCTTGCGCCGGGCCGGGGGCGTGGGTCAGCTGCGACGATGCGGCTGGAGGAGGCGAACATGGATTTGCGGCTCGTCGGCAAGACCGCCCTCGTCACCGGCGCGAGCATGGGCATCGGCCGCGCCATCGCCAAAGGCCTTGCCGCCGAGGGGGTGCAGGTGGCGGCGGCGGCGCGCCGCGGGCCGCTGCTCGACGAGCTGGCGGGCGAGATCGAGCGCGGCCAGGGGCCGCGACCGCTGCTGATCATCCAGGACATCATGGCCGCGGACGCGGCGGCGCGGTTGCGCGAGCGCGCGCTCGCCGGCCTCGGCCACATCGACATCCTGGTCAATTGCGCCGGCGGCAGCCGGCCGCTGCCGGTCGACGCCGCCGAGGAGAAGTGGGAGGAGGCGATCACCCTCAACTTCACCCGGCAGCGCCAGATCACCCACGCGCTGATCCCGCAGATGATCGAGCGGCGCTGGGGCCGCATCATCAACATCACCGGCAAATCCGAGCCCGACCGGCTGAACGCGGCGTTCGCCGCCAAGGCGGCGGTGCACGCCTGGGCCAAGGGGCTGTCGCGCGAGCTGGGCAAACACGGGATCACCGTCAACTCGATCCCGCCGGGGCGGATCATGAGCGAGCAGATCCGCCGCAACTACCCGGAAGACTATCGCCGCAGCCACGCCGCGGCGGAAATCCCGGCCGGCGCCTATGGCGAGCCCGAGGATCTGGCGGTGCTGGCCGTGTTCCTCGCCTCGCCGCTCGCCCATTACATCAGCGGCGCGGTGATCCCGGTCGATGGCGGCCTGCGCCGCTACGCGTTTTGAGCCGGCCGCCCGGACGCCGGCGGCGGGTCAGTTGAGCCGGGACGGGCGCCGCCGCTCGGCCTGCCGGCGGACGATCTGGCCGGCATGGTGATGGGCGATGCGCCAGCCATTGTCCTCGCGGACGAATAGGTTGCTGGCGGCAAGCGCGCCGCCTTCCAGCTCCTCCTCGCACAGCACCAGGGCGGCGTCGCCGTAGAGCAGAACCCGCTCGTCGAAGCAGGCGATGCGCGGCGCCCCGGGGTTGGCCAGGATCCCGCCCCAGCTCGCCATGATCTCCTCTCGGTCGGTCAGCACGGTCCATCCCGGGTGCAGGCAGGCGACCGGCGAGCGCCGCGCCCACAAGGCGTCCATGGCGGCCGCGTCGCGGGTCGCGAAGGCGCGGTAGAATTCGAGATTGGCCGCGAGCACGGCGTCCTGATCGGTCATGGCGATCCTCGGCGTTGGCTGGGCCGCAGGCTACGACGGGCGGCGGCCGGCCGCCAGTGGGCGAAATTGGCGATCGAAGCGGCAATTTTCTGCATAAATTTTGGGCGGCGGTCCGGTCCCGAAAGCGGTTTTCCAGCCGGCCTTCGGCTTTCGCGATCTTGGCCTCGATCTTGCCTCTCGGCGTTGGCCGGCCTTTCGGGCGCGGCGCGATCGCATGAGGGAAGAGCCCATGAGAAATCTTGCAGACGACCCGGCGCGCGGTGCTGACCGCCGCGGTGATTGCGCTCGCGGCGGGGGCCGCCGGCGCCCAGGCGCAAGAAACGATCAAGGTCGGCGTCCTGCATTCGCTGTCGGGGACGATGGCGATCAGCGAGACGACGCTCAAGGACACCATCCTGATGATGGTCGACGACATCAACAAGAAGGGCGGGCTCCTCGGCAGGAAGGTCGAGGCGGTGGTCGTCGACCCGGCCTCCAACTGGCCGCTGTTCGCCGAGAAGGCGCGCGAATTGCTGACCAAGGACAAGGTCGCCGCCGTCTTCGGCTGCTGGACCTCGGTGTCGCGCAAATCGGTGCTGCCGGTGTTCGAGGAGCTGAACGGCCTGCTCTTCTACCCGGTCCAGTACGAGGGCGAGGAAAGCTCGAACAACGTCTTCTACACCGGGGCGGCGCCGAACCAGCAGGCGATCCCGGCGGTCGAATACCTGATGAGCGAAGAGGGCGGCGCGGTCAAGCGCTGGGTCCTCGAAGGCACCGACTACGTCTATCCGCGCACCACCAACAAGATCCTCGAGGCCTTTTTGAAGTCGAAGGGCGTCAAGGACGAGGACATCAAGATCAACTACACGCCGTTCGGCTATTCCGACTGGCAGACCGAGGTGGCGGCGATCAAGAGCTTCGCCGCGGGCGGCAAGAAGACGGCGGTGGTCTCGACCATCAACGGCGACGCCAACGTGCCCTTTTACAAGGAGCTGGCCAATGCCGGGGTCAAGGCGTCCGACATCCCGGTCATCGCCTTCTCGGTCGGCGAGGAGGAGCTGGCCGGCATCGACACCAGGAATCTGGTCGGGCATCTCGCCGCGTGGAACTATTTCGAGTCGGTCAAGAACCCGACCAATGAAGCCTTCATCAAAGAGTGGCGCGAGTACATCAAGAACCCGAAGCGGGTGACCAACGACCCGATGGAGGCCCACTACATCGGCTTCAAGATGTGGACGCAGGCGGTCAAGCAGGCCGGCACCACCGATGTCGACGCGGTGCGCCAGGCGATGTACGGGCAGAAGGTGGCGGCCCCGAGCGGTTTTGTCGAGGTCATGAACGCGAACCATCATTTGTCGAAGCCGGTGATGATCGGCGAGATCCGGCCCGACGGGCAGTTCGACGTGGTCTCGGCGACCAAGGGCACGATCAAGGCCGATGCGTGGAGCCCCTACCTCGCCGAGGACAAGGGCAAGGTCGCCGACTGGACCTACCCCTGGGTGTGCGGCAACTGCACCAAGCCGCGCTACCAGGATTGAACGGGGGGGGACGGCCCGGCCCGGGCAGGTGCGCGCCGGGCCGGGCCGCCGGGGATGCGCGTCCCGGGCGTCCCCGGCTTCCCGAAGAAATCTCCTTGCCGAAGCCGACGGCGCCGGCGGACACTGGGGCTTAGGCCGCGCCTTGCGGCGGCGGAGCAGGAGGAAGGCCATGGCCCGGATCAACCACGTGGCGCTGAAGGTGGCCGACCTCGAGGCGGCGACCCGGTTCTACGAGAATGTGTTCGGCTTTCGCCAGGTGCGGACCGGGCGCTCGCGCGGCCACACCTCGCGTCATTTGACCGACGGCCATATCGACCTCGCGCTGATGGTCTACGACAGCGAGGACGACGCCGAGGCCAAGCTCGTCGGCGCGGGCCCGGCGATCCACCATTTCGGCATCGAGGTCGACGACCGGAAGAGCTTCATCGCGAAGATCGAGGCCAATGGCGGCGTGCTGCTGTCGAAGCCCGATTCCGGCACGGTCAAGTTCCGCGCCCCCGACGGCGCAATCGCCGAGATCATGGACCCCGGCCGCTACGACTAGCGCAATGGCGGCGACGCCGCGCCGTCGCGGCTGCTTTGGCGAAACAACCAATGGGCCGTCCGGCAAGCCCGCTGCATGACGCTGGAAACCATCCCGCCGTTGCGCAATGATCCGATCGTCAAGCTGCCCGCGGCGGCGGCCTGACGGCGCCGGCGCCCTGCCGCAGAGCACGCAGCCGGCGCCGCTCCTACACCGCGCCGCGGGATGCGATCTCAGTTGAGCGTATGACAAAATTAGTTGTTTCGAGAACCCTCCATCATGCGGAACGGGATGTCAGCGGCGTGGAGGAGCCGGCCAAGATATTGGTTTTCGGGCCGCTCGCAGCAGCGGCTGCCGCCGCCGGCGGTGGCTTATCGGACGCGCAGCAATTTTTTGTCGCGCTCGGGAATTCCGATTATTGGTCGGACGTGGATGAGCTGCGGCTGGGGCGGTCGCTCGATCAATGGCTGCCGCCGGTTCTGCTGCAAGCGCTGGCCGCGGCGGCCGAGCAGGCCGCCGGCCGGCCCCTCGGCCGGGGCGGCGACAGCCCCGGCGGCGACGGCGCCGAGGACGGGACGGTCGAGCGGGCGCTCGCGGGATGGCTCGCGACGACCACCGCCGCGATCCATGCGGGCGGCGACGGGCTGACCTTCAAGGAGCTGGAATATTTCATCGTCAGCGGCGCCAACCGCGCCGCCGCCCTGATCAAGGTCATCGACAGCGTGGTCCCCGGCAGGCCCCTTCCAAGAGTCACCGATGTGGGAGCCGGGGTCGGGCTCATACCGCTGCTGTTGGCCGCCGAGCCCCGGCTGGGCCTTCGCACCGTGGCGCTGGTGGAGCCGTCGGAGCGCTATGTGAGCGGCGGGCAGGCGCTGTGGTCGCTCGCCGCCGGTCCCGATCTCGGCTTTGAATACCAGCAGAGCCCGGCCGAAAGCGGCCGGCTCTCCAAGGGGCAGGACCTGGTCTTTTTCGGCCAATGCTTTTTTCGCATCGAACATGGCCGACGCACGGATGTCGTCGCTCGCGTCAGGGAGGCGCTCGCTCCCGGCGGCTGTCTGATCGTCAACGAGATCGTGCGCTCCGATCCGGCAGCCCCGGAACCGGAATGGGACCAGCGTTACCCGGCATGCATACCGGCTCCGGAGCTCGTCGAAATCCTGTCCGGATGCGGCCAGGTCGCGCTGCTGCGGCGCGCCTCGCGCTGGCAGGAGCGCGAGGCGCCGGGGCCGCTGAAGGCATCGGAAATCGGGGCCGACAGCTTCTTCGTCGTGATCCGCTGACCGGGCGGCTGCGGCGACTTCAGAGCCGCTCCAGGAGAAGCCATCCGAAACCGCGCGGGGCGGTCGCGTGCATCCATTTATCGACAATCCCGAGAGCCGCAAAGCCGTGGCTCCACATGACGCGTTGGGCTACCTCCAGGTTCAACGTCGTCGTTCCGAAATATTCCTGCATAAATTCTTCCTGCGCTACACGTGCTTCTGGCTTAAAGATTGGGGTTTCGCCGCCGAATGCCATTCCGCAATCGTAGATCAGCGAAGCGATGACCCTACCGCCGGGTCTGAGCATATGTCGCGCCCTGGGGATCCCCTCGTAATACTGCCTTGCATGACCGGACGTATCGAGGTCGAGCACGATCAAGTCGAACAGCTGGTCCGTCTCATATTCGTAGAAATCTTCAACCTCGATCGCGACCTGGTCGCCGAGCCTTTCGTGAAGGGTCTGGGCGCGCCCCGGATTGATCTCCAGCGCATGAACCTGTTCAGGGTAGCGTTCGATCAGATGGACTGTCGTAGTGGCTCCGGCGAACCCGCCGGCTCCCACATCGAGTATTCGTGCTCCATCCGGCAAGCGAAGGCATTGCACCATGCCACGAAATCCCAATGTCCGGTGATCGGTCTGAGCCACGGCGTCGCTGATCCTGCGGCCTGAGAAATAGCTTTGGTCTAATGGGACAGGATGCCGGTATGACGGCGCCGCGGCGGCGCGCCAGCGCGGCAGGGCGCCGTGAAGGGTCGGTGAAATGATCGGAGCATGGCCGGTGTAGCCGTCCAGAATTCCGGCGTAGGCGCGCGGTCGAAGCGGTTCCGTGCGGTCCTTCGCGCCGCGAAGAATCTCTCCGCCGACGCCGTCGATGGTCGCGATGGTCTTGGTCCGGTCGGGCCAGTGCACCGTCACTTCCACAGGATTGCTTGCCGGCCGCGGAAAGCGCACCGCCACGCGGCGCTGATCAAGCTCGACCTGCGCTTCGAAATGGGTGGTGCGGAACCACTCGACCGCTTCCAGCTGCGTTGCCCGCCAGACATCGGTCAGGTCGAGCAATTCGAGCAGCTCCAGCAGCTCTTGCCGGTGGACGTCCGGATGGTTCATCAATATCACATGGTCGCCGCGCAACAACCGGGTCGGCAGCAGCGTCCGAAATAATTCAAGGTCGTTGTGCCCTGGCCGCGTCGACAAATCCAGGCTGCGATGCGGCGCAACGCCAAGGAGCCGCGACAATTCCGGGATTCCTTGCTCGCCGATCCGCGGGATCGGGATCGCGGGATAAGTCGTGTCGGAAAATGTTTCGGCGTAATCGAGGCCGGCGCCCAGCGACCAAGCGTAATGCCGGTCGCCGAGAAAGCCGACGCCGGTGCCGCCGCCGTGAATCGTCATCCCACGCACCGGCCGCTTTGCAATTTCTTCGATATAAGCCCGTGCTTCGGCGAGCGTCGATCCATCACGGGCATGCGAGTGCAGCTGAATCTCATGGCCGGCCGCAACGAATGCTTCGATCATCGGCGGCGGCGCTAGATAGGACAAGAAGGCGATGCTGCACTTCAGGTTGTTATCGCTGTAATAGTCGAGCAGCTCCAATGCGGACTCTTTGGAAATATCCCGATCGTAGTCGTGACGTATTGTAATGCACGCACGGCGGCCTTTCGGCCAACGGCTGACCACCACAATGGGTCCGGACGCTGCGCCGTCGGCAATCAGGAGGCCCAACACCAGATCGAGCACCGGCCCGTGCCCGGTAACCGGGTTGCGCTTGCCGTAGCGTTCGGACAACGGCGGAAAGCCGGTATGCCTGACCCCGATGTCGAGAAGCGGAATGCCGCATAAGATGGTGGAATCACGAGTGATGACCACGGGACCAACGGCTCCCGAGGTCGGCGAGCGCGCAGTCGCGCGCACCGTCCAACCAGGCGCATACAAAAATTGACCGCGCACCGTCGCGCTGCACCACTTCTCGGGCGCGGTCACCGGAAGGATCTCGTCCGAGGCGTCGCGACGGTATTCCGTCGGATACCTGACCGTGGAGATCAGGGCACCGTCCCACAGCAGCTCGACGGCAGGTTCCTCCCAGTCGATCGCGGTGACACCGAATGATGCAGCGAGGTTTTTATTCAACGGCCCTTCGTAATATCGGGAACCTGTCTTGCCGATCGCCTCTGCGATCTCGAGGCCGCAACCTCTGGTAACGACTGCCGCGCCTTCGAGAGGGCTCGCCGCCGACCGGACGGTCGACGAGGAGACGATGCCCCGTCCCCGGAGCAGCGATTCGGCCGCCGCGCTCCAATAATACTTGCGCTCTTGTTCTTGTATCTCGCGGATGCAATCCGGGGCGGGCGTTACGACATACATGCTTTGGTCGGCAAATGAGGTTCAGCGCAAGCCTGAAAGCACTTTTTGAGATCTCGACCTTCCTGCTCCTGCCATCCTCCTCATTGGGTAATGCTGTTAGCTTGAACGGGCATTCGCTGTTTGGTCGCGCTCAAATTGGGGCAATACGAGGGCGTGTATTGCTGGTACACGACGGCCAACGGCATTCGGCTCCCCGGCTGCTGGACGACGTGGTTGTTGACGACGACATTGTTCCAGGAGGGGCATTCCGGGGTCGGATTGCCACAATGTTTGACCTGTCGCGGATCGCAAAACCAATCCAGAATAAACCGGTCCGCTTTTTGTCGGCTGAAGGAGTTGTTGGAGATGGTGTTGTCGTTCGAGCCGTCTCGAATCGAGATCGGCGCGCCGCATCCGCCATCGAATGTGTTGTTCGAAATGGCGTTCCCGGAGGCGCCATCGGCGATATAGATGGCGTGGATTCCACAATATTTGGCGCTGCCCACATTCTTGAACAGGTTGCCGTGATTTGATTGTTCCGCGAATTCATCAGCTCGACGACGAAGGCCGCCGCCTTTGCCGGCGACTTATCCGACGCTCCGATTGAAATAAAATGGTTGTTGCTGATCACATTGCCGCCGTTCCATTGGCCGCTGTTTCGCGTCCCAGTCCCCGACAAACCATATCGCCTCGAAATAATTTTGGATCGTCAACCCTTCGATTGTAACATTGGTGGGACGCCCGTCGCGGACCGGAAATTTGAACCACAGCTGCGAATGGTCGACGCCGTCGAAAACCGGGCGGTCGGCGGGGTTTTGCGGCTTGAAGGTTATCGCGGCGCCGGGCGGCGACCATGTCCAGACCACATGCTGCCCGCGATAGGTCCCGGCCCCGATCAAGACCGCGACATTACGCGGGACGGGCTTGCGCTGCTTTAGAATTTCCTGGGCGCGCGCCAGGGTCTGCACCGGCCGGTCCGGCGCGAGGCCGTCGTTCCCGTCGCTCCCGCCCGGGGCCATGTACAGCTCGAGATCCGGAGCGGCGACCGCCGCCCTCGCGCCGCCGGCGAAGGCGAGAAGGAATGCGAGCGCGACAACCGAACGCCGCCAACGCGGCGCTCGGCTGGCCCGATCGGCGCTTTCCCGCCTCTCGGGGCGCCTGGCGCGATCGCACGAGCGCTCTGCGGCCTGAGCGACAAACCGAGCGCGGCGGCCGGATCCGATCCAGACGCGCACCAAAAATGGAGAGATCATCGGATGCCCATCGCCTCCGTTGCCCGAGCGGGGACCGCATCGACGCCAACGCTCTGTCGTCGGTCTGCGATCCCCATCGCCTCCTTCACCTTAAGCAGGACCGTCTCGTATATGTCCCCGATTTCTTCGCCGGTTATCGGCGCCCGAGGCGAGACCGCCTCCGGCCGCTCCTCGGTATCGGCCGCCGCGCCGGCGTCCTTGCCGCCGACGAGCCTGTGAAGCCGCGCGATTTGATAGTCTTGCCAGGCCGGGGAGTTCGCGGCGACATCGCAAAGCGTGACCGCGGCGCCGTTCCCGTCCGCCACGGAAACAGGAATGCGCCCGAGCACGTCTTCCATCGTGCTCCACGCCATCTCATAGGTTTCGGCAAGCGTGCGCGCCTGGTTGTTCACATGGCCGGAAACCGGATTGCCGAGCGCTGCGACGAGACCGGCGAACTCCTCGGTCGGCGTGATCTCGAGCGGGCCGAAATCGAATGTCACCTCGCAGGCAGTCGGCCCGAGCGGCAGCCAAAGCTCGAGAATTTCATCGGGCGAGAGACCGCCCTCCAGCCCTTCCACATTCGCCGGCAGCGCGAAAACCAGCTCGCAGGGCTGGCCGGCGGGCGCGCCCCGCACCCCGATGTTCTGCAGCAGGTGCGACCGGTCGGATCGCGCCCGCTGCAGACGCAAATAGGCTACGCGAACGCTCTCCTCATCGGATCGAACAACCAACGGCAGCTTGACGTTGCAGCCGGCAAAGCAGCTCCAGGGGCCAAGCGCCACCGGGACCCAGCTCGTAGCGGATCGGCCGTGGAGGAAGGCGATATTCAGCCGGCCGTTCCACTGGCCGGGCTTCTCGCTGGCCTGCGCCGCAATGCTCGCGCCCTCGACCTTGGGGAGGATGCGCCATGCCGCGGCGCCGTTCGCGGCTGCGACGCCGCTCGCCGCATCGGAAAACGCCGCGGGCGCCATCACCCTGCTTTCGCGGTCGATTCTTCCTGCTCTCGGGACCGGCAGGGTTCCGTCGCGAGGCAACCGGTTTATCGCAGTGAGGAGGGCCGCATTCAGCCGCCCCGGGACCTGCCTGACGGCCGTGTCGACCGCGTCGTGAAGGCCGCCGTAGACGGTGCACCACGGCGCATCCACCCTGATCGCGTGGATCGGATCCTGCTCGATGTCGAAGGTTTTGATCCAGCTGTCGCGGAGGAGCAGGCGCGCCGCCTCGATGCACCAGAACAGGCGGGCGCAGCGAAGCTCGTAGGAAGCGCGCGAATAGAGCAAATCATCGACCGCGTCCATGTCGACCACGTCGGCCAGCAGATGACGGTCCTGCGCAAACCGATCGAGGAAAAAACGCCGCAGATCGCTCGCCGATTGCAGCGTTACCTGCCTGACGGCGCGGGAGGTTGCCCCCTTGGTCAGAGGGGTCCTGGCCTCGTAGCCGTCGCGGTAGGCGGCGTGAAGGCCCGTTCTGCTCGAACCCCCAGCGAAGCTCGGCGATGGGCACGTTCGCCAATTGTGGCGCCAGCCGGCGAATAATCTCGAAATGGATGAACTCCGCCCGCCGCGAGTCGATGCTGAAATTGCCGGTAAACCTCAGCAGCCGAGAATTGGCGAAAGGCACGAAAACGTTTCCGTCGGCGAGCGAGCACATGGACCGGTTCTGCATTCAAAGAAATAGACCCGCTCATACGCGGCCATCGGATGAGCGTCCTGGTAATGCTCGTCCAGCAGCTCGGCGATGTGGGCGTTGTGCGCGTCCTGATTATGCGGCCTCAGCAGATCGACGTGGCCCTGCATAAAGCGCTTGAGAAAGGCCCGTGTCGTTTCCTTATCAAACAGACCATCACCGATAAAGATCCGTTGCGCCCAGCCGCCTTTGAGCATTTCCCCTGCCGCGCCGGTCAATACAGCGCTCGTCATCCCGTCCTCTCGCGCGTAATTCCTGAGCTCAAAGCCTTGCGTGTATAGAAATGGATTATACATGGGCGAGATCATGCGCGCGTCCCACCGCCTGAGCTGCCCGACAAGGGGTGCGTCGACCCGTATTTCGGCGCGGCTCGGCGCGGCGGTGTCCTCCATCCGCTCGATCGGGCGGACCTCGAGGCCCAGCAGCCGGGCGACCCTCTCGCCGAGGATCAGATCGGGATGGTCGGACCAGTTGCGGCCGAGCGAGGCCGTCGCCTTGATCCCGGCGGCGGCGAGCCCGGCGGCGACGAGCCGGCTGTCCTTGCCGCCGCTCAGCGTGACCGCGACCGCGACGCCGTCCCGCTTGAAGCACTCGAAGGTTTCGAGAAAGAGCCGCGTCGCCTCGTCGAAATCCGCCGCCGTCGGCTCGGCGTCGCCATAGCCGAACCCGTCGAAGGCGCCGTCGATCTTTTTGATTTCTGCGCCGCCCGGTCCGCCGCCGATCAGGACCGAATGCGGCGGCATGTGCCGCACCCCGGCAAACGGCGTCAGATCGGTCGTGCACTGCCCGAAGACGGCGAACCGCCCGGCCCCGTCGGGGTCGTAATTCGGCGTCGCGCTGCCGTCGCCGACGCAGCTGACGAACAGGCCGCGGGTGCCGGCCACCAGCCGCTGCGGCGTGTCCTTGTAAAAGCTGACGCCCTGGCCCACCACCGAGCGCCACAGGCGGAGCTGGTCGCGCCGCCCGTCGCACAGGACGAGCGCAAAGCTGCCGCCCATCCCGGCGACGATGCTCTCCGGGTCGCGCGCCTCGCCGAGCGCGCGTAAGAGAGCCTCGGGCGTGGCGTAATCGGGATGGTAGTAGAACCCGGCCCCGGCCAGCGCCAGCTCCTCCGTCCCGACGATCAGATCGCCGGCATAAAGCCCGACCGCCGCCGAGCTCCCCCAGGCCAGCAGGCTCAGCCGCCCCGAGCGCGAATGCCAGATCGCCGGCTTGACCCCGCCCCGCGGCTGGTCCCGCGCCAGCCAGCTCGTGCGGACGGCAAGATCGATCAGCGCCCGCCGGTCGCCCTGCGGCCGCTTCTCCAGAATCACCCCGAAATGACGCATCTGCGGCTTCTCGTCGAAAATGGCTGGCTCACGCCTGCACCGATAGCATCAGGCGGGAACGGTTCGCGATTGAAAAAGCTTGCCGACGCCGGCAGCAACCGCGGCGCGATCTCATGCCGCCGAGGCCAGCACGGCGTCGACGGCAAGCTCGATATCCGCGAATTCCGTGCGATGGTTGACGATCGCCGCCCGCAAGGCGTTCCGGCCGCCGATTCTCGTCGTCGAAAAGGCCACCACGCCGCGCTCTTGCAGCCCGACTGCGATCCTGTCGTTCAAATCGTCGAGCTGCGCGTCGGTAAGGCTGCGGTCGACATAGCGAAAGCAGCAGACATTCGAGATCGGCTGCGCCAGGAGCTCCAGATTCGGCTGCCGCCGGACGAGCCGGGCGAGATGGCTCGCCTGCTCGCAATTCGCCGTGATCCGCCGCCCCAGGCGGGCGAGCCCGTAATGCTGCAGCGAGAACCAGACCTTGAGCGCCCGAAACCCGCGGGAAAGATCGATCCCGTAGTCGCAGAACCACGGATTGCCGCCGGCCAGGCCCGCGTCTTTTGCCGCCAGATAGTCCGGGCGGGCGGCAAAGGCGGCGCGGTGGGCATGCTCGTCGCGCACCAGCACGCAGGCGCAGTCGTATTGCACGTACATCCATTTGTGGAAATCGAAGGCCAGCGAGTCGGCGCGCTCGATCCCCCGCGCCAGGTCCCGCCATGGGGGCGACGCGAGACCGATCCATGCGCCGAACGCGCCGTCGACATGCAGCCAGATGCCCTCGGCCTGGCAAATATCGGCGAGCGCCGCGATCGGGTCGAACGAGCCGACGTTGACCGACCCGGCGGTGGCGATGACGCAGAACGGCAGCAGGCCGCTCTCGCGGTCGCGCGCGATCGCGGCGCGCAGCGCGTCGAGGTCGATCGCGAAGCCCGGATCGACCGGTATCCGGCGCAAGGCGGCCGAGCCGAGCCCGAGCAGCTCGACGGCCTTGGTTATCGCGCTGTGGGCCTCGCTCGAGGCGTAGGCGACGAGGCGCCGGGCGCCCGCGAGCCCGGCGGCGCGGCTGTCCGGCCCGAGGCAGCGCACGCGCGCGGCGCCGAGCGCGATCACCGTCGCGACCGAGGTGCTCGAGGTCAGCACGCCGCTCGCCGCTTCCGGGAAGCCGAAGATTTGCCGGCACCAATCGATGACGGCCCGCTCGACGTAAACGGCCGCGTGGTCCCGGCCGCCGCAATTGCTGTTCATCGCTGCGGCGCACAGCTCGGCGAGCATCGCCGTGGCGGTGCCGGTGCCGTGCACCCAGCCGAAGAAGCGGGGATGGGTGTTTCCGGTCGGATAAGGGAGGATCAACGTTTCGAAATCCCGGACCACCTCCGCCAGCGGGCGTCCCTGCTGCGGCAGCGGCGCCGCCAGAGCGCTTTTCGCGGTCTCGGGGACCGGCTGCCAGACCGGCCGGTCGCGGGCCGTCCGCAGATGGTCGATGCAGAGATCGAGAAGGCGGTGCGCCAACGCGCCGAACTGGCTCCAATCGTCCGGATCCAACGTGGCCCCGGCATGCTCCCCGGCCGGCGGGCCGGCCTCCTCCCGCATCGGGTCCCCGCTATGCGTCATCCTCGATCTTCCACCAGTATTTTGCGATCAGCGCCACCTTGTCGAGCGCATGAACCGCGTCCGATATCTCCGATTCCAGCGCCGCCTCGATGGCCCCGGGCCCGGCATGGCCGACGATCGTGAAAAACCGTGCGCCCAGCACCAGCCGCAGCACGGTGCAGCCGTCCGGCTCGCCGCCGGAGCCGAGCCTGACCGGCTGGCCGATATGCGCCCGCTGACCCGCCAGCACCTGCTCGACCGGGCCGAGCGGCCCGAACCTTTCCGACAAGTCGAGGTTGAGCATCTGGAAGATCCGTTGGCACTCCGGCTCCCCCAGACGCCTCTTGCCGCCGTTCCATTCGTCGGCCAGCACGCAAAAGCATACGATCGACCGCCCGGTCAGATCGGGAGCGGGGCTTGGCGCGCCATCGGCCGATGCTTCCGGCACGTCGACAAGAGCAAGATTGGCGCTTTTCTCCAGATGCGATCGGATTGCCGACTGGAAGCGGTCGAAGGCGTACCGACACAGCGCGGGCGGCAGCCGGTTGAACAGATGCGCCTCCATGATCGCCGGCGCCCAGCGGAAGAGAGGGCCACAGCTCGCCGGCGGCGAGGCCGGGCTCGGATCGAGCTGCTCCGACCACCACCCGCCCCAATCCGCCGGGTGGCTGGCGCCCGGCGCTTCGCGCAGCAGGCTGGCGACCGCATCGCGGCAGGCGCGGTATCGGGTCGGCAGCACGAGGGCGCCGGAAAACGGCGGGCCGGTCAGGAATTTCGAGCCCGATATCTGGACCATCCAGCCGCGCCGCACCCACTCGCCGATCTGCTCGAACGCCACCCGCATCTGGCACGCATCGAAGACCACATCGATCGGCGTCGGCGACGAGGCCTGCAGCTCCTCGATGACCGAAACCGACGGGCCGCTGAGCCCGGTCTTCGACGAATACAGCATATGCAGCAGCGGCCGCCGCCCCTGCTCGCCGGCAGCCTTGACCGCGCCCCGCACATCCTCGTCGATGTCCCGCATCCGCCGCGGCGCGCCGTCGGGATCGCGGATCGGGATGGCGACCACGTCGATATCGCGATCGGGCCAGACGAGAGCGCCCTTCTTGATCGGCGCGGCGGTGGCGGCGAAATCGTCGAAATAGCGGCCGGCCCCGGCGAGAGCCACGCCCCTCCCGGATTCTTCCGGCGATATCAGGATGTTCGTCAGGGGCCGATCACCGGCGGCCAAAGCCATCAGCACCGCGATCAATTCGGTGTCGGTGCCCGAGGCGGCGACACAGAAATCCGCCTCGTCGTCGCGCAGCCCGAGGAGCAGCGCCAGCTCGTCCGCGATCGCGTTGACAAACCGCCGGCGCAGCGCGGCGGTTTCGGTTTCGCCCTCCAGCCGGCTTCGCAACAGGTCGCGCCGCAGCATGTCGCAAACGGCAAAGCCGTAATCGCTGATGCTGGATGCGGTCGAAGACGAAAAATGAACCGCCTCCGGCCGCGGTCTCGGCGTCGTCCCATAGCGGCTGAGCCCGGTCGCCGGATCGACCGCGACGCGGCTGTCGCCTCCCGCCGTGATCAGCTGCTCGACGGGATTGCTGAATTCGCCTCCGATCTCGATCGGGGCGCCGCCATTGACGACGAACCGGTCGAGCACGGGCCGCAGCGCCTCGATGCGCGAGGCCTGCCATCGCAGCAGGTTCGAGGTCAGCCAGGGTTCGCGCCTGGCGACGATTTCCGCCCGGATCGATCGGGGGACCTGGTCGAGCAGAAGATCGCGGGCGCGCGGCGCAAGCTGCTGGAGCAGCATGCGGCCGTGCCGCAGGACCGCATAAACATGCCGGGCGGCGAGCGGCCCGTTCGCTTCGAGATAGGATGCTTCGAGCCCCCAGCGCGCCGCCGCGCTGAGCGCCGAGGCGTCGCCCAAAAGGGCCGGGTGCAGCCGCAACAGCCCCGACGCGGTCAGGCTGAACGGCGCATCCTCGGCGCTGCCGAGGGCGATCCGCCCGTCGGCGGCGGGCAGCAGCGCGGCCATCGCCGGATCGCTCTGCAGCAGGCGGCGAAGCTGCGGGTGCGGCGCCTGCGCTTCGGGCGAGGCGAGCCCCGGGGCCTGGCCCGCCGTCGTGCGGATGCCGATTCTCGCCCCCAGGCGATGATAGTGCGGCGACAACAGGGCCAGCCGGCTCGGCTGCACGCTCGCCGGCGAGACCGGTTGCCCCTCCTCGATCTCCGACAGCAGCTCCGAAAGCGGCGCGCGGCACTGCGGCGTCGGGACATCGATCACATGGCGCGTGCTCTTGTAGGGCAGCAGGCTGCCGCTGAGGGCGTGCGCTTTGATCAGGGCCGGCGAAAAGCTGTGCTCCGAGCTCCATGCTTCCAGATGCACCCGCGGATCGTCGTAGGAGAGCATGATCGCGGGCACCAGCTTCAGCCCCAAGGCCTTGGCCGCGGCCAATCGGTGGTGCCCATCCATCACCGCAAGCACCGTTTCCTCGACGAAGAGGGGATGGGTCCAAAACCCGGCGACGGCGATGTCGGTGGTCAAAGCGTCGACTCGCGACGCGGCCACCTCTTCGGTCGGCCGCACCCGGTCGATCGCCAGCTTCGCGATCTCGAACAGAGGCCCGGCTCTTTTGATGCCGCGCGCCGTCGGGCGGGCGGCGATGCGCGTCGAGGGGCGAGCCGTATCCGTTGCGTCAGCGGCATGGGCGGACATGGGCGCGAGCTCCTGCGAAGCCTGCGGATGGATCGGCCGGACAAAACTTCTACCGGAAGGAAAGGTCAAGGCGCCAGCCGGCGCGACGTTGGGCCGAGCAGCAATCCCCGGCGCGCAGAACCCTCGGGCACAAGCTCCTCCTCCCGCAGCGGTCGTGTCCCAAAGAGCGGCGGGCGTCGCCTGCCCCCGGCGACCGGCATGCGTTCCGCCGCTCCGACCAGCCTCCTACTGCTTTCTGGCGGCGACGTGCTCGGCCTTGGACATGGTCAGCCTTTCGGGGTGGGTGATGGTCTTGTTGGCCGCGGCGCGGGCGGCCCCCAGATTGGGGAACTCGGCGTCGACGCCGTCGCGCCGCAGGACATAGCTCGCCGACATCGGCTTGCCGCTGTTCTGATCGGCGACCGAGCGCTTGACGATCGTCCAGTGGACCCGCCGGACGGCGCTGTCGTCGGCCGCGTCCTCGACATCCTCGAAGCCGCGATCGACCACCGATTCGAGCGCGTAGAGCTTCTGGTCCGGCTTGCGCCTCGGCGCATCCCGATCCCGCCCCCGCGGCCGGTCGCGCGCGCCTTGCGGCCCGCCGGCGCGCGCGGCTCCACCGCCGCGATCGCCGCCGCCGCGCTCGCGGCTCTGCGGCGCGGGCGCGCCGGCCTCGCGACCCCTCGCCGGCCGCTCGCGCGCCCCGGGGGCCCGCGCCGTTGCGTCCGCCGACTGCTCGTCGCGGCTCCGGCGGACATGAAACACGCGAAGCCTCGGCCGCCGCGGCGCCGCCCCATCCGAGGGCGCGGCCTCGCCATCCGGGCCGGGCGCGGCCGGATGCGCTTCGGCGACGACCGCCTGCCCGAGGCGCGGCGGCCGGCGGCGTGGGCGCGGCGGCCGCGGCGGGGCGGCGATCGCCGCGGCACCGCCGGACGCCGCGGCGTCGGCCGACGCGGTCCCCCCATCGGCTGCCGCCGGGCCGGCCTCGCGCGGCGGTCGACGGCGGCGACGCCGGCGACGCGGCGGCTCAAGCGGCGCATCGCCGGCGGGTGCGGCGCCGGGCGGCTCGCCGGCGGTCGCGAGGCTCGGCTCGGCGGCGGCCTCGCCGCCTTCGCCCGGCGGCGCTGCGGGCGTCGGCTTGCGCCGCCGACGCCGTCGCCGCCGCCTTGGCGGCTCGCCCTCTCGCGCCGGCGGGCTCGGCGACGGATCGCCCTGCGGCGCCTGCCCTTCGACCGGGGCGCTTTCGCCGGGCGGGGCGCTTTCGCCGGGCGGGGCGCTCTCGCCGGACAGGGCGCTTTCGGCGGGCGCGGCGCTCGGCGACTCCGCGCCGACCGGCTCATTCGGCGGATCGTCGGGAGAATGCGGCATCGGGGCGTTTCCTCGGGGGCGCCAATGTTGGCTGCGACGGTAGCACGAGCCGCGCTAAAATCGGCAGAGGTTCGATCGCTGCGAGAGGCCGGATCAATGTCGAGCGTCGTCGGCGGGGCCATGCTGCCCCACGCCCCGCAATTCTTCACGATGCCGCAGACCGAGGACCGCGACACGGTCGAGCGGGTCAAGGCGGCCGCGGCCGAGATCGGCGCAAGGCTCAAGGCGCTGGCCCCCGACCTCTGGATCATCTTTTCGAACGACCATGCCGAGCAGTTCTTCCACACCGTGGCGCCGGCCTTCACGATCCATGTCGGCGCCGAGGCCAAGGGCGAGTTCGCCGGCCGCAGGCTCGATTGGCGGGTGCCGGGCGAAATCGGCTTCGAGCTGGTCCGCCGCCTCTACGCCCGAGGCTTCGACCCGGCCTTCGCCAGCACCGCCAGGATCGATTACGCGATCGGCATCCCGCTGACCCATCTCGGCGTCGCCGACCCGGTCCTGCCGATCTGGGTCAACGCCTATCTGCCGCCGCAGCCGCCGATCGAGCGCTGCTGGGCCTTTGGCGCGGCGGTCGCCGATATCGTCACCGCGATGGGGCTCAAGACCGTGGTGCTGGCGAGCGGCGGCATGTCGCATTTCCCCGGCACCGAGCGCTATGCGAGCCCGGACCTCGCCTGGGACAAGGCGGCGCTCGCCCGGCTCGCCGCCGGCAATCTGAAATCGCTGATCGGCTACGACGAAGCCGAGCTCGACGCCGCCGGCAATGTCGAATTGCGCTGCTGGGCCTGCGCGGCGGGCGCGCTCGGCGAGCGTAAGCCCGACCTCGTCTCGATGGAGCCGAGCTGGCATCACAACTACGCCTCGCTCGGCTGGTGGAGCGCCGCGCCCGCGGCCCCCGAGCCGCACTACAAATCGATCAGGCCGGAGCTGGTGGAGCTGACGACGGCGCTTGCACGGGCTCGCCCACGACGAGGCGAGCCGTGCGGCGTTCCTCGCCGATCCCGACCGCTACGCCGACCGTTTCCGGCTGACCGCGGCGCAGCGGACGGCGCTCTTGGCGCTCGATACGCCCGCGATCGTCAAGATGGGCGCCCACCCGCTCGCGCCGTTCCTCGCCAATATGCAGATCGAGCGCCAGCGCCGCGGCTGAGCGCCCGACGGCTGTTGCCGGGCCGCCGCCGCCCGCCTATCTTCGCGGCATGGATTTCGGTCTGTCGGACGAGCAGCGCGCGTTCGAGGAGACGGCGCGGTCGTTTGCCCGCGAGGATTGGCTGCCGCAGGCGGCGGGCTGGGACGAGCGCCAGGAGTTCCCGGTCGAGGCGCTGCGGCGGGCGGCGGCGCTGGGCTTTGCCGGCATCTATGTCGGCGAGGAATTCGGCGGCAGCGGGCTCGGCCGGGTCGACGCCGCGATCATCTTCGAGGAATTGGCCGCGGCCTGCGTCTCGACCGCCGCTTATCTGTCGATCCACAACATGGCGGCCTGGATGATCGACCGCTTCGGCGGGCGCGAGCAGCGCGCCCGGCTGCTGCCGAAGCTGACCTCGATGGCGCATTTCGCCAGCTATTGCCTGACCGAGCCCGGCAGCGGCTCGGATGCGGCGGCGCTCGCCACCCGCGCGGTGCGCGACGGCGACGACTATGTGCTGAACGGGACCAAGGCGTTCATCTCGGGCGGCGGGTCGAGCGACCTCTACGTGACGATGGTGCGGACCGGCGGCGACGGGCCGCACGGCATCTCCTGCCTCGTCGTCGAAAAGGGCGCTGCCGGGCCTGTCCTTCGGCAAGAAGGAGAGAAAGCTCGGCTGGAACTCGCAGCCGACGGCGATGGTCATTTTCGAGGATTGCCGCGTGCCCGTCGCCAACCGGCTCGGGGCGGAGGGCGACGGCTTCAAGATCGCGATGATGGGGCTCGACGGCGGCCGGCTCAACATCGCCGCCTGCTCGTTGGGCGGCGCGCGGGCCTGCCTCGAGGCGGCGCGCGAGCACCTCCTCGAGCGCCGCCAGTTCGGCCGCCCGCTCGCCGATTTCCAGGCCCTGCAGTTCAAGCTCGCCGACATGGCGACCGAGCTCGAAGCGGCGCGGCTGATGGTGCGCCGGGGTGCTGCCAGCCTCGACGCCGGCGACCCGGACGCGGTCATGCGCTGCGCGATGGCCAAGCGCTTCGCCACCGACGCCGGGTTCCACGTCTGCAACGAGGCGTTGCAGCTGTTCGGCGGCTACGGCTACCTGAAGGACTTCCCGATCGAGCGCCGCCTGCGCGATGTGCGCGTGCACCAGATCCTCGAAGGCACCAACGAGATCATGCGGGTGATCATCGCCCGCCGCCTGCTCGGCGGATGATCTCTCCGCGCCCGATGACCCGCGCCGACATCCCGCGGAGCGCGCCGCTCCTCGCCCAGCTCGGCTACCGGCTGACCCTCGAGGAGATCGAACGGCGGTTCGCCGCCGTCACCGCGACGCCCGACCATCTGCTGCTCGCCGCCGAGACGCAGGGGCGGGTCGTCGGCCTCCTCCACGCCTTTGCGCGCCCGGCGATCGAAAACCCGCGCGAGGCGGTGGTGCAGGCGATCGTCGTCGACGCCGCCTTTCGCGGCGCCGGGGTCGGCAAGGCGCTGATGGCGGCGGCGGAGCGCTGGGGGCGCGAGCAGGGCTGCCCCTCGGTCGTGCTGAGCTCGAACATCACGCGCGCGCCGGCGCACGCCTTTTATAAGGCGCTCGGCTATCGCGTGGCGGCGACCTCCTACGTGCTGCGCAAGGACCTGCCGGCCTGATGGCCGAGGCCGACGAAATCGTGCTCGGCCGCGACGGCGGCCTCGCCACCCTGACGATCAACCGGCCGCAGGCGCTGAACGCGCTGACCCTCGCCAACTACCGCCGCTTCGCCCCGGCGCTCGCCGCCTGGGCCGCGGACCCCTCGGTGCAGGCCGTCGTCGTCCGCGGCGCCGGCGGGCGCGCCTTCTGCGCCGGCGGCGACGTGCGCGCGGTCTACGAGGCCGGGCGCGGGATTGCCGGCGACCCGGACCTGACGGCGGTCTTTTTTCGCGAGGAATACGCGCTGATCCGGGAAATCCACCGGTTTCCCAAGCCCTATGTCGCGATCGTCGACGGCATCACGATGGGCGGCGGCGCCGGGATCTCGGTCAACGGCGCCTACCGGATCGCCACGCCGCGCACCCTCTTTGCGATGCCGGAAACCGCGATCGGCCTGTTCCCCGATGTCGGCGCGACCCGGTTCCTGAACCGCTGCCCCGGCCGTGTCGGGCGCTGGCTCGGCCTGACCGGGGCAAGGCTGCGGGCGGCGGATATGCTCTATTGCGGGCTCGCCACCCATGCCGTGGCGCAGGACCGGGCGGACGCGCTGGTCGCCGCGCTCGGCCGCGAGCCGGACCGGGCCGATGCGGTCCTCGCCGGCTTTGGCGCCGATCCGGGGCCCGCGCCGGTCGCTGCATTGCGTCCGGCGATCGACCGCTGCTTTGCCGGCGACAGCATCGAGACGATCCTCGACGCGCTCGCCGCCGAGGCGGCGGCCGGCGGCGAGCACGCCCGATGGGCGGCGCAGACGCGCGCCGGCCTGCTGACGAAATCCCCGACCAGCCTCAAGGTCACCCTGCGCCAGCTGCAGGTGGGCCGCTGCTGCGACCTCGATCAGGCGCTGGCGCTCGAATACCGGCTGACCCAGCACATGATGGCCGCGCACGATTTCTACGAAGGGGTCCGCGCCGCGCTGATCGACAAGGACCAGAACCCGCGCTGGCGCCCCGCCGCCCTCTCCGAAATCGACGACGCGACGGTCGAGGCCTACTTCGCCCCGATCGGCCCCCGCGAGCTGCGCTTCGACCCGTAGCCGGCGGCCGGTCGGGGCGCGGCGTCGGGGGCCGACGCCAGATCTTTTGCCGGATGAAACAGGCCGAACAGGCTCGACGGCTCTCCCGCCGGGGGGGCCAGAGCACGATCCGATCAGATCGAGCGGCCGTTCTGGAGAGGCTCTGTCAATGCCTGTTTCCGCTGTCCCGGCGAACGCCGGGACCCACCTTTCCACCACGGGCGTGGGTCCCGGCTTTCGCCGGGACAGCGGGAGTGAAGCGGTTCAGCCTCATGGGACCACGTTCTAGCCCGGTTCCGGCTGCGGGTGCGTCATCTCCTCCGGCCGGACCCATTCGTCGAACTCGGCCGCGGTCACAAAGCCGAGCTTCAGCGCCGCCTCGCGCAGGCTGATGTCCTCGCGATACGCGGTCTGCGAAATCTTCGCGGCCTTCTCGTAGCCGATATGGGGGTTGAGCGCCGTCACCAGCATCAAGGAATTTTTGAGGTTCGCGGCGATGCGCTCTTCGTTCGTCTCGATGCCGCGGGCGCAGCGCTCCTCGAACGACACACAGGCGTCCGCTAAGAGCCCGACCGATTCGATGACGTTGTGCAGCATCACCGGCTTGTAGACGTTGAGCTGAAAGTTGCCCTGCGAGCCGGCGAAGGCGACCGTGAGATCATTGCCGAACACCTGCGCCGCGACCATGGTCAGCGCCTCGCACTGGGTCGGGTTGATCTTGCCGGGCATGATCGACGAGCCCGGCTCGTTCTCGGGGATCGTCAGCTCGCCGAGACCGGCGCGCGGGCCGCTGGCGTGCCAGCGCACGTCGTTGGCGATCTTCATCAGCGCGCCGGCCAGGGTCCGCAGCGCGGCGCTGGCGTTGACCATCGCGTCGTGCGCCGACAAGGCGGCGAATTTGTTCGGGGCCGAGACGAATTCATGCCCGGTCTCCTCGGCCACCCTGCGCGCCGCCGCCTCGCCGAAGCGCGCAGGCGCGTTGAGCCCGGTGCCGACCGCGGTGCCGCCGATCGCCAGCCGGCGCAGGCCCGGCAAGGCGCGCTCGATCGTCGCTGCCGCATCGTCGAGCTGCGCCACCCAGCCCGAGATCATCTGACCGACGGTCAACGGTGTGGCGTCCTGAAGATGGGTGCGCCCGACCATGACGATTTCGGCGTAGGCCTTCGCCTTGGCGTCCAAAGTCCGGCGCAGCGCGCCGAGCGCGGGCAAGAGACGGCGCGTGATCTCCTCGACCGCGGCGATGTGCATGACGGTCGGAAAGGCGTCGTTCGACGATTGCGACTGGTTGACGTCGTCGTTGGGATGAATTGGCTTTTTCGAGCCGAGCACGCCGCCGGCGAGCTGGATCGCCCGGTTGGAGATCACCTCGTTGGCGTTCATGTTGGTCTGGGTGCCCGACCCGGTCTGAAAGACCACCGCCGGGAACTCGCCGTCGAGCTTGCCGTCGATCACCTCCTGGGCGGCGCGCACGATCAGGTCGACCTTTTCCCGGGGCAGCCGCCCCAGCTCCAGGTTCGCCAGCGCCGCGCATTTCTTCAGGATGCCCAAGGCCCGGATCACCGGCCGCCCCCAACGGAACCGGTCCACGCCGATCGCAAAGTTTTCTCGCGAGCGCTGGGTCTGCGCGCCCCAGAGATGCCGGCTCGGCACCCTGACCTCGCCGAGCGAATCCTCTTCGATGCGAAATCGTCGATCGGTTATGGCGGCGGCTCCTGTCTTCGGCTTCCCTCCGGGTCAAACGGCGGCCCGATCTCGCCGCGGGCGGCGGCGCCGGCCGCGCCCGGCCGGTCAGGCCGGGCGCTTCCAGCCGAGCCAGTCGCAGACCGCGTCCCCCATGACCAGCTCCTTGTCGCGGCCCTGGAGCCACGGCAGCTCGTCGGTGAACATCGTCACGCATTGCCGATAGGAGCACGGCATGCGGGTGATGTCGGTGCCCCAGAAGCAGCGCCGGGCGCCGAACGCATCGAAGATCTGGCGGATGTATTTATGGATGTTGCGGTAAGGGTAGGGCTCGCTCGAATAGCTCGGCGCGCCCGAAAGCTTGACCGCGACATTGGGGCGCCTGGCCAGCGCCAGCATCTCGCCGAGATTGGCGAAGGCGGCGTCGTCGGTCCCGGAGCCGCCCCCGCCGCCGCGGCCGTGGTGGTCGATGTGCAATTTGAGGCCCGGGTGGCGCTCGGCGATCCGGCCGAGATCGGCCATATGCCCGCCGGCCAGGAGGCCGACCGGCAATTTCTCGCGCTCGCAGGCGGCCCAGAACCAGTCGAGCGAGCCGTCCGACCACCAGCCCTGCTGGTGCGGCTGGTTGAATGTAAAGCGGAAGCCGAGCATGCCCGGCCGCTGCCGCCAATTTTTGACGATGTTCTCGCGGTCCGGGCTCTGCAGGTCGAAATTGCCGAGGATGCAGAATTTGCTCGGGTGCGCCTTGACCGCTTCGACCGCCTGCGCGTTGGGCCCTTCGCCCAAGGTGCTGGGCGGATGGATGACCGCCGCATCGACCCCGGCCTCGGCCATCTCCTTCAACGCGTCGTCGACATTATAGGTCGGGATCTGCCGGTGCTGCGGCGACATCCGCGCGTTTTCCCAAAGATGGATCTGTGAATCGACGATCTGCATCGCTTCTCTCCTTCGCTATTGTCTGCTGGTCGTGAGTTCCCATACAAGGGGGCTTCGGTAATGCTGAGCGCGCCCTAAATCGCACGCCGCAGGTCTCCCTCGCCCCGCTTGCGGGGAGAGGGACGGGGTGAGGGGCGGCCTATCGAGTTTGGCCAAGAGTGCAACCAGGCGTCGCTCGCGGCAAACGACGTTGACATGGCGCCGATCGGCAGGCTCCTGTCGGACAAATTTGACCCCCCGAGTTGCCGGCCGCGAATATGTTTTCATAACGCGCATTCGGCAGGCGTGAGCGCGCGCCGCACGGATAGCGCTCGGTTAGCACGGCTTTGATCCTTGCCCCGCAACGCTAGGACCCGCGAAGGCTCGCCCCTCACCCCGACCCTCTCCCCGCAGGCGGGGCGAGGGAGCTCGGCCTCCGTCCGAATCGCGACCCCCGCGACCGCCAGGGGAGCCTTGTGGAGCGTGATTTTCCCGGATCGGATACAACCATCGACATCTCGCCCCTACCCGCTGCCTACTCCGGCTACACCTCGCCAGAGCCGCCGTATTGGGCGGGAAGGTCCTCGAACTTGGGCAACCCGTCCCTGATCGGCAGCGCCGTCTCGCCGTAATGGCCTCGGCCTGCGCGTCGGTAAAGCCGGAGGCGGTCAGGCTTTTGACCGTCTCGTGAGTGTCGAGCCCGCCGGTCATGACGCCATCTTAGCAGGCTCGCGCGCCCCGGCGGCATCGCCAAATGCCGGCGGGCGGAGCCTGCCGTCCGCCTCGCTGTCGGCGAGCACCGCGGCGACGGTCGCGGCCACTGCGTCGCGCGCCGCGGACGAGCTGCGGCCCACCGCGGCGCCCAGCGCCAAGGTCCGGAAGACGCCGTCCTCGGTGATGCGGTGCGCCTCGGCGAGCCCGCGCGCGCACTCGCGATGGACCGAGGAATGCGGCAGGATCGAGGCGCCCACCCCCTGCTGCACCATCAGCCGGATCGTCTCGTGGTCGTTGAGCTCGGTCTCGACCAGAAGCTCGACGCCGCGCCCGGCGAGCAGCGCCTCCATCGCCGCCCGCAGCCCGTCGCCGAGGATCAGCGGCGTGCGCGAGAGCTCCTCCGGCGAGACGACCCCGCTCCCCCGCGCGCCCGGCCGCGTCACCAGCACCATCTCCTCCTCGGCGAGCCGGGTCGAAAGGATCAGCCGGCTTTTCGACATCTCCGACATCAGCGCGATGTCGACGCGGCCGTCGATCACGAACTCCTCGAGCCGCACCATGCCGGCATGCACGACCTTGAGCTCGATCATCGGGTAATGCCGCCGCATCCGGGCGAAGACCTCGGGGGCCACGACCGGGCATTGGGTCGGGGTCACGCCGAGGATGATCTTGCCGCTCGGATGCGCCTTGCGCGCGCGGATCTCGTCGCCGGCGCGCTCGACATCGCGCAGGATGCGCTGCGCGCTTTCGAGCAATTTGCAGCCGGCCTCGGTCAGCCGCACGCCGCGGTTGGCGCGGGTGAACAACGGCGTGTCGAGCTCGTCCTCGAGCCGCTGCACATGCCGCGTCAAGGCCGGCTGGGCGATCTGCAGGTGGGCTGCGGCGCGGGTGATGCTGCCGAGCTCGGCGATGCGGACAAAGTAGGAAAGGCTGCGCAGCTCCATGACCGGGCGATTTCGCCCGCCGGCCGCGGCCGCGTCAATCGGAATTGCGGCCGCCCGATCATGCCGCATCGGCATGGATATGATCGGAAATCAGCATTTGCCTGATGAGCGGAACAAAATTACCGTCGCACGGGTGCGGCGCGCGGTCGGAGAGGCGGAAAAATGGAAATCGGCGTCTATCATGAATTTCACTGCCGGCCGGAGCAGACCCAGGCCGAAGCCTTCGCCGAGGCGCTCGATCAGATCGAGGCCGCCGACCGCTGGGGGCTCGACGCGATCTGGCTCGCCGAAATCCACCAGCAGGCGCGCCGCTCGGTGATGAGCGCGCCGATGACCGTGGCGAGCGCCATCGCCGCCCGCACCCGGCGGATCAAGATCGGCACCGGCGTCCAGGTGTTGCCGCTGTGCCACCCGCTGCGGCTCGCCGAGGAGACCGCCACGGTCGACCAGATCAGCGGCGGCCGGCTGCTCTTCGGGGTCGGGCGCAGCGGCAACCCGCGCAGCTACATGGCCTACGGCGTCCCTTATTCGGAAAGCCGCGAGCGGTTTCTGGAGACCTTGGAGATCGTCAAGCGGGCGTGGACGCAGGAGCGGTTTTCGTTCGAGGGGAAGTATTGGCGCTTCGACAACGCCTCGGCGGTGCCGCAGCCCTATCAACGGCCGTTCCCGCCGATCCGCGTCGCCGCCGCCAGCGAGGAGACCTTTCCGTCGTTGGGCGAGGCCGGCTACCCGATCTTTGTCGCGGTGCGCAGCGGCTCGCTGTCGGGTCTCGCACCCGACCTCGCCGCCTACCGCGAGGCGTATCGGGCGGCCGGCCATCCGGGCGAGGGCGAGGTCTATCTGCGGCTGACCCTGCATATCGCCGACACCGACCGGCAGGCGCTCGACGAGGCCGAGGAAAGCATCATGCGCGGCTACCGGACCCTGAGCACGCGGCTCGAGAATTCGCCCAACCGCCGCCGCGCGGCCGAGGCCGAGACGGTGAAGACGATCTCCTATGAGGAGGTGCGGCGCGACAAGGTCATCATCGGCGGTCCGCAACATGTCGCCGACCGCCTGCGGCAACTGCACGAGGAGCTGGGTCTGAACGGCATCCTGGCCGAATTGAATTTCGGCGCGCTGATCGCGCCCGAGCCGATGACCCGGTCCTTGCAATTGCTCTGCGAAGAGGTCATGCCGCGGCTGCACTGAGCACGGAGGCAGCGATGCAGCATAGCGCCGGGCGGTTTGCGACGACGCATGCCGGCAGCCTGCCGCGGCCGCCCGACCTGGTGCGCGCGATGTTCGCCAAGGAGGAGGGCGTGCCGGTCGACCCGGCGGCGCTCGCGGCGACGATCCGCGCGGCGGTGGCGGCGGTGGTCGGGAAGCAGGTCGCGGCCGGCGTCGACATCGTCAACGACGGCGAGATGTCGAAGCCCAGCTACGCCACCTACGTCAAGGACCGGCTCGACGGGTTCGGCGGCGAGAGCCGGCCGCTCGTCTATCAGGACCTCGTCGATTTTCCGGATTTCGCGCAGCGGGTGTTCGGCGATCCCGGACGCTCGCGGCGCCGCACCCCCGGCTGCAACGGCCCGATCGGCGTGCGCGACCCCGGCGCGGCGCAAACCGATGTCGCCAATCTGAAGGCCGCGCTCGCGCCGTCAAACCCTTCGCAAGCGTTTCTCAGCGCCGCCTCGCCGGGCGTCATCTCATTGTTCTTCCACAACGGCCACTACCCGAGCGAGGAGGCCTATCTGCACGCCATCGCCGAGGCGATGCGGCCGGAATACGAGGCCGTGGCCGGGGCCGGGCTGATCCTGCAGATCGACTGCCCCGACCTCGCGATGGGCCGGCACATCCAATACGCCGACCTCGACACCGCCGGCTTCCGCGGCAAGATGCGGCTGCACATCGAGGCGCTCAACCACGCCGTTGCGAGCATCCCGGCCGACCGCATGCGCCTGCATCTGTGCTGGGGCAATTACGAGGGCCCGCACCATTGCGACGTGCCGCTCAAGGACATCGTCGAGACGGTCTTTCTGGCCAAGCCCGCCGGGCTGTCGTTCGAGGCGGCCAACCCGCGCCACGCGCATGAATGGACCGTGTTCGAAGACGTGAAATTGCCCGACGGCAAGGTGCTGATCCCCGGCGTCATCGAATCGAAGACCAATTTCATCGAGCACCCGGAGCTGGTGGCGCAGCGGATCGGCCGCTATGCGCGGCTCGTCGGGCGCGAGAACGTCATCGCCGGCAGCGATTGCGGCTACGGCACCTGGGTCGGCCAGGCCGCGGTCGATCCGGGGGTGGTGTGGGCCAAGCTTGGGAGCCTCGCCGAAGGCGCCCGCCTCGCCTCGCGCGAATTCTGGCGCTGATCTAGCGCAGGTGGCAGGCGACCTTGTGGCCGAGGCTGACCTCGCGCAGGGCCGGGACATCGATCTTGCAGCGCGCCTCGGCGTAGGGGCAGCGGGTGTGAAAGGTGCAGCCGGGCGGCGGGTTGACCGGGCTCGGCACGTCGCCCTGCAACAGCCGCTTCTGGCGCTTGATCCGCGGGTTGGGCACCGGCACCGCCGATAAGAGCGCCTCGGTATAGGGGTGGAGCGGGTTGGTGAACAGGGTCTCCTTGTCGGCGTGCTCGACGATCTTGCCCAGATACATGACCGCGATGCGGTGGCTGATGTGCTCGACCACCGCGAGGTCATGGGCGATGAACAGGTAGGAGAGGTTCTTGTCGCGCTGCAGGTCCATCATCAAATTGATGACCTGGGCCTGGATCGACACGTCGAGCGCCGACACCGGCTCGTCGCCGATGATCAGGTCGGGGTTGAGCGCCAGCGCGCGGGCGATGCAGATGCGCTGCCGCTGGCCGCCGGAAAACTCGTGCGGGAAGCTGCGCATCTGCAGCCGGCGCAGGCCGACCTGGTCGAACAGCTCGGCGACGCGGTTCTCCTTTTCCTTGCCCTGCGCGATGCCGTGCACCTGCAGCGGCTCGCCGACGATGTCGCCCGCCGACATGCGCGGGTTCAGCGAGGAAAACGGGTCCTGAAAGATGATCTGCATCTGCCGCCGGTGCGGCCGCATCGCCGACTTGCCGAGCCGCGTGATGTCGTGGCCGTTGAGCCTGATCGTCCCGCCGGTCGGCTCGATCAGCCGCATCACGGTGCGCGCGACCGTCGATTTGCCGCAGCCGCTCTCGCCGACGAGCCCCAGGGTCTCGCCCTCGGCGATCGAGAAGCCGACCCCGTCGACGGCGTAGACATGGCCGGCGACCCGGCGCAGCAGACCCTTGCGGACCGGGAAATGCTTTTTGAGGCCCTCGACCTCGATCACCGGCGCGGGGTTGCGCGCGGCCCGCGGCGCCGGCGCCAGCTCCTGGACCAGCGCGCTAGCCACCCTGCCCTCCATAGAGCCGCTCGGAGTGCCAGCAGGCGGCCCAATGCCCGGGGCGGATCTGCTCGTAGGGCGGGTATTTCGACGCGGCAGCGGTCGTCGGCGAACGAGCAGCGCGGGGCGAAAATGCAGCCGGGCGGCAGATTGGTCAGCGCCGGCACCATGCCCGGGATCTCCTTGAGCCGCTCGGCGGATTGGGCGGCGCGGCCGGCCATGATCTCGAGCCGCGGGATCGAGGCCAAGAGGCCGTGGGTATAGGGGTGGAGCGGCTGCGCGAACAGCGCATCGACATCGGCCTCCTCGACCTTCCTGCCGGCGTACATGACAATGACGCGCTGCGCGGTTTCGGCGACGACGCCGAGATTGTGGGTGATCAGGATGATCGCGGTGCCGAGCTGGCGCTGCAGCTCCAGCATCAGATCGAGGATCTGCGCCTGGATCGTCACGTCGAGCGCCGTCGTCGGCTCGTCGGCGATCAGGACCCGCGGGTTGCAGGCCAGCGCCATCGCGATCATCGCGCGCTGCCGCATGCCGCCCGACAGCTGGTGCGGATACTCGCGCGCCCGCTGCGCCGGCTCCGGGATCTTGACCAGCCGCAGCATGTCCACCGCCTTCTCGTCGGCGGCGGATTTAGACAGATCCTGGTGCAGCCGCAGCGCCTCGGCGATCTGGTGGCCGATCGTCAGCACCGGGTTGAGCGAGGTCATCGGCTCCTGAAAGATCATCGAGATGTCGTTGCCGCGAATGTCGCGCATCTCGCTTTCGTCGAGCCGCAAGAGGTCCCTGCCTTCGAGCTTGACGCTGCCGCCGACGATCTTGCCCGGCGGGTTGGGGACGAGCCGCATGATCGACAGCGCGGTCATCGACTTGCCGCAGCCCGACTCGCCGACCACCGCCAAGGTCTCGCCGCGCTGCAGCGAGAACGAGACGTCGTCGACCCCCTTGACGACGCCCGAGCGGGTGAAAAGGTAGGTTTGCAGCCCCTTGACCTCGAGCACCGCGCCGCCGTCCTCGGCCGCCTTGGTCATGGCGTAGGCGGAGGCCGGCCGGCGGTCGTCGAGGGTTTGCGAATTGGCTGGCATCGGGGGCTCGTCCGGTCGCGGGTGGGCGGTCAGCTGCGCTGCCTCGGGTCGAGGATGTCGCGGATGGCGTCGCCGAGCAGGTTGGTGCCGAAGACGACAAGGCTGATCGCGACCCCGGGGAAGATCACCAGCCAGGGCGCGGTGCGGACATATTCGGCCGCCGATTCCGACAGCATCCGGCCCCAGGACGGATGCGGCTCGGGAACCCCGAGCCCCAGGAACGAGAGCGAGGCCTCGGTCAGGATCGTCGAGCCGAGCTGCGCGGTGCCGAGCACGATCAACGGCGCCAAGGTGTTGGGCAGGATGTGGCGCAGCGCGATGCGGAACTCGCTCATGCCGATCGCCTTGGCCGATTCGACAAACGGCAGCTCGCGCAGCGACAGGGTTTGGGCGCGAACCACCCGCGCCGAATACGGGATCAGCGGGATCGAGATCGCCAGGATCGTGTTGCGCAGCGAGGGCCCGAGCGAGGCCGCCATCAACAGCGCCATGACCAGCAGCGGCAGCGATTGCAGGGTGTCGATCAGGCGCTGCGCGGCGAGGTCGACCCAGCCGCCGAGATAGCCCGAGAGCAGCCCGATCAGGATGCCGATGCTGCCGCCGAGCAGGGTCGAGCCGATGCCGACGGCGAGCGAGATGCGCGCGCCGTAGACGATCCGGCTGTAGACGTCGCGGCCCATGAAATCGCAGCCGAGCCAGTGCTCGACGCTCGGCGGCGCCAGGGACAGCGTCGAATTCGTCGACAGCGGGTCGTAGGCGGTGATGAACGGGGCGAAGAACGCCGCAAACACGAACAGCGCCATGATCACCGCCCCGATCGAGCCCAACGGGTAGCGGCGCGCGAAAAAGCGGATCGCGCTCCATTTGCCCTCGACATTCGCCCCGGCCTTGGCCAGCTCGGCACGGTAGTCGATGCTGCTCACGGCATTTCCTCCCGTTCCATGGCGTCGCCCCCGCGGAAGCGGGGGTCCAGGGCCGGGCTTTGAGCCCTTGCCACCCTGGGTTCCCGCTTTTGCGGGAACGACGAAATATCCGTCGACATCAAAGAGATCATATTAAACGATCCCTAATCCGAATACTTGATCCGCGGGTCGAGCGCCGCGTAGAGCATGTCGACGGCGAAGTTCACCAGAACCACGATGATCGCGATGTACATGATCAGGTTCTGCACGATCGGATAGTCGCGCCAGCGAATGGCCTCGACGAGAAACCGGGCGACGCCGGGAATGTTGAACACGGTCTCGGTGACGATCAGCCCGCCCATCAGAAAGGCGGCCTCGATGCCGATCACCGTGACCACCGGCAGCACGGCGTTCTTCAGCGCGTGATGGTAGTTGACGACCTTCTCCGAGGCGCCCTTGGAGCGCGCGGTGCGGATATAATCCTGCCGCAGCACCTCGAGCATCGAGGAGCGGGTCAGCCGCATTAGGAGCGCCGAGCTGCGAAAGCCCACGACCGCCGCCGGCACGCTGTACATCACGATGCCGTCCCATAGGGTCTGCGGCGCGTCGTTGTAGATCGGGATCGTCCCGAACCAGGTGACGAACGCCATCAGCACCAGAAGCCCGAGCCAGAACGACGGCATCGACAGCCCGGAGAGGCTCAGCACGCGCAGCAGATAGTCGAGCCGCGTGTTCTGCTTGACGGCGCTGACGACGCCGAGCGGAACCCCGAGCAGCACCGCAAAGCACAGCGCCAGCCCGGCGACGCGCGCGGTGATCGGGATGCGCGGCAGGATCTCGGCGAGAGCCGGCCGGTCGGAGACGTAGGAATAGCCGAGATCGCCGCGCAACAGCCCGCCGATCCAGCTCGCATATTGCACCGGCAGCGGCTTGTCGAGGCCGAGATCGCTCATGATCCGGGCTTTTTCGGTCGGGTCGACAAAGCCCGCGGCGTCGAACAGGATGTCGGCGATGTTCCCCGGCGCGACGCGCAGCATCACGAAGATGATCACCGAGATCCCGAACAGGGTCAGGAGCATCAGGCCGAAACGGCGCACCAGATAGGACCCCACGGTCTTCCTCCCTCGCCTGCGGCGTCAGCCTGCGGCGGATGCTAGCACGCCGCGCCCGGCCCGGTCGATCGCGACTGCGTGATCACGGTTGACGATCGAGCCAGACATCCTCGAAGCGCCAGCCGTTGTAGATGCTGTTGACCATGATCGTCACACCCTTGACGTAGGGCTGCCAGCAGGTCGCGCCCAAATTGTGCAGGATGATCGGCCGGGCGCCGTCCTCCTGCAATCGGCGGTCGATGTCCCACACCAGCTTCTTGCGCTTTTCCTGATCGGCCTCGGCCGACTGCCGGTCGAACTCCTTGTCGAGCGCGGGGTTGCAATATCCGGTGTAGTTGCGCGCCGAGCCGCACGCGTAGTTCTCGTAGAACTGCTGGTCCGGATCGTCGACGCCGCTGCCGGTGGCGTTGAGCCCGACCATGTAGTCCTTGCGCGTGATCTTGGCGTGCCAGTTGGCGGTCTCGACCGGGTCGAGCTCGCCGTCGATGTAGATATCCTTCAGCTGGTCGATCAGGATCACCGCCGGGTCGCGGTAGGTCGGAACGTTGCGGGTGGCGACCTTGATCGAGAGCCGCTTGTCCGGGCCGTACCCGAGCTTCTCCATGATCGCTCGCGCGTCGGCGCGGTTCTTCTGCACGTCGGGGCCGTAGCCCGGCAAGGCCGCCAGCATCTCCGGCGGCATGCCCCACAGCCCCGCGGGCGGCGGCAGCATGGCCCCGCCGATCTTGGCCTGCCCTTCGGTCAGGATGTCGATGAACGCCTTGCGGTCGAGCGCCAAGGCCATCGCGCGGCGCAGATCGGCATTGTCGAAGGGCGGCTTGTCGCGGTTGACGATCAGATTGTCGCTGGCGTTGTTGGTCTTCAGCTCGCAGATCGCCTGCGGCGCCTGAGCCTTGACCTCCTTCAGCAGCGGCACCGTCACGACAAACGGCCAGGTCATGTCGAGCTTGCCCGATTCGAAGGCGAGCAGTGCGGTCGAGCGGTTCGGGATGATCGTGTACTCGATGCCGTCGAGATAGGGCCGGCCCGGCTTCCAGTAATCGGGGTTGCGGACAACCTTGATATATTCATTCTGCTTGTAGTCGACGAATTTGAACGGGCCGGTGCCGATCGGGTGGCGGCGCATCTCGGCCGCCGGAACATGGCAGGGATAGATCGGCGAATAGCCCGAGGCCAAGAGCGCGAGCAGCGCCGGCTGCGGCCGCCCGAGATGGAAGACCGCCTCGAAATCGCCGTTGGCGGCGACCTCCTTGACGTTGTGGTACCAGCCCTTGCGCGGGTTGATGCGCAGCTTGTCCTTGCCCGTGCCGAGCAGGAGGTCGAAGGTGCATTTGACGTCGGCGGCGGTGAACGGCTGGCCGTCGTGCCATTTGACGCCGCGCCGCAGCTTGAAGGTCAGCTCGTCGCCGTCCTCGCTCCACGACCAGCTCTCGGCCAGATCCGGCACGATCGAAGAGAGGCTGTTCTGCGCGACATGCTGATCATACATGACCAGATTGTTGAAGACGCCCATCATCGGCACGACGGTCGAGTAGGTCGCCTCCTCGAGGATCGACATGCCGGCCGGGCTGTCCCAGTGGTGCACCTTGAAGATGCCGCCCTGCTTTTGCGCCGAGGCCGGGCCGGCCGCCGCCATCGCCAGCAGCAGCGCGCCCGCCGCCCCCGCCGCACGCAGATACCCCGCCGCACGCAGATAATGTGGTCTGATCGTCATTCCCGTTTCCTCCCCGGCGCCGGCGCTGCCCTAGCTTAAGATCAGCTTACAACAATCTCACCTGTCGAGCCACACGTCTTCCATCCGGTAGCCGTTGTAGATGCTGTTGACCATGGTCACGAGCCCCTTGACGTAGGGCTGCGTGCAGGTCCCGCCGCGCGGGTAGAAGATGATCGGCCGGGCGCCCTCCTCGGCGAGCCGCCGTTCGATCTCCCACACCAACGGCTTGCGCTTTGCCGGGTCGGCTTCGGCCGATTGCCGGTCGATCAGCTTGTCGACCTCCGGGTTGCAGTAGCCGGTGTAGTTGCGCACGGCGCCGCACACAAAGTTTTCGTAGAATTGCTGGTCCGGGTCGTCGACGCCGCTTTCGGTGCCGTTGATCGCGATCGTGTAGTCCTTGCGGTAGATCTTGGGGAACCAGTTCGGGGTCTCGACCGGCTCCAGCACGGCGTCGATGTAGATTTCCTTCAGCTGGTCGATCAGGATCACCGCCGGATCGCGGTAGGCCGGGATATTGCGCGAGGACACGGTGACGGCGAGCCGCCGGTCGGAACCGTAGCCCAGCTTCTCCATGATCTTCCTGGCTTCGGCGCGGTTCTTGGCGATGTCGGGGTCGTAGCCCGGCAATGTCGCCAGCATCTGGGGCGGCATCCCCCACAACCCCTCGGGCGGCGGCAGCATGGTCGCGCCGATGTCGCCCTTGCCCTGGGTGATGATGTCGATGAAGGCCTTGCGGTCGAGGGAGAGCGCCACCGCCCGGCGCAGCTCCGGGTTGTCGAAGGGCGGCTTGTCCCGGTTCAGGATCAGGTTGCGGCTGACATTGGTCGCGGTCAGCTCGCAGACCGCCTGCGGCGCCTGGCTCTTGACGTCCTCCAGCAGCGGCACCGTCGTGCCGTAAGGCGAGGAGATGTCGAACTTGCCGGCGATGAAGGTCAGGTTTCGCGTCGCAATGTCCTTGATGATGCTCCACTCGATGCCGTCGAGATAGGGCCGGCCGGGCTTCCAGTAATCCGGGTTTCGCGCGGTGCGGATGACCTCGTTCGGCTTGAACTCGACGAATTTGAAGGGGCCCGTGCCGATCGGGCGCTTGCGCATCTCGGCCGGCGACACGTGGCAGGGATAGATCGGCGACCACCCCGACGCCAACAGCGACAGCAAGCGCCGGCTGCGGCCGCTTCAAGTGGAAAGTGACCTCGTGGTCGCCGTTCGTCGTCACCCGGTCGAGGTTCGCGTACCAGCTTTTGCGCGGGTTGACGCGGAGCTTCTCGGCCCCGTTCCCCATCAAGCAGATCCCAGGTGCATTTGACATCGGCGGCGGTGAACGGCTTGCCGTCATGCCATTTGACGCCCTGGCGCAGCGGGAAGGTCAGCTCCCTGCCGTCCTCGCTCCACGACCAGCCGGTCGCCAGATCGGGAACGATCGATTGCGGGCTGTTCTGCGCCACATGCTGGTCGTACATGACGAGGTTGTTGAAGACCCCCATCATCGGCCGCAAAGCGGCGCCGGTCGCCTCCTCGAGCAGCGACATGCTCGCCGGGTTGTCGAAAAACGACACCTTGAGCGTGCCCCCGGCTTTTTGGGCGAAGGCCGTCGGCCCGCAGCACGCGGTCCCGAGCATCGCCCCCGCCAACGCCGCAATCCGCCAGCTCCGCGTCATCGCCCTTCCTCCCTGAATGGCGGGCGCGCCTGTTGCTGCGGCGCTTGCCCGCCGGCGTCAGCCGGCTGCCCGGCTATTTGTCGAGCCAGACGTCTTCGAACCGCCAGCCGTTGTAGATGCTGTTGGCCATGATCGTCAGCCCCTTGACCCAGGGCTGGCGGCAGGTCGCGCCGGTCGGGTAGAAGATGCACCGGCCGGATCGCCGCTTGCGCCAGGATGCGCTCGAGCTGCCAGACGATCTTCTTGCGTTTTTCGGGGTCGGCCTGCATCGACTGCTGGTCGACCAATTTGTCGAACTCGGGATTGCTGTAGCCGGCGTAGTTGCGCGCTGCGCCGCAGATAGAAATTTTCGTAGAACATCTGGTCCGGATCGTCGACGCCGGTCTCCATCGGCACAGCACCCACCGTGAATTCCTTGCGCATGATCTTGGGATACCACTGGGTGGTGTCGACGATGTCGAGCTCGGCGTCGATGTAGATTTCCTTCAGCTGCGAGCTCAGCAGCACCGCCGGGTCGCGCCAGGACGGGAAGTTGCGCGTCGAAATCTTGGTCGCGAGACGGTTGCCCGGACCGTAGCCCAGCTTCTCCATGATCTTCCTGGCCTCGGCGCGGTTCTTGGCGACATCGGGGCCGTAGCCGGGCAAGGTCGCCAGCATGTCGGGCGGCATCCCCCAGACGCCCTCCGGCGGCGGCAGCATCGTTGCGCCGATATGGCCCTCGCCGTCGGTGATGATGTCGACAAAGGCCTTGCGGTCGAGGCTCAGGACCATCGCCCGGCGCAGCTCGGGATTGTCGAACGGCGGCGTGTGCGGATTGATCAGCATCGTGCGCGGGACATTGACCGCGGTGCATCTCGCACAGCGCCTGCGGCGCCTGCTCCTTGAAGTCCTTCAAGGTCGGGATGGTTACGCCGAAGGGCGAGGACATGTCGAACTTGCCGGCGAAAAACGCCAGGTTGCGCGGAGCGATCTCGCGCATGATCGTGTATTCGATGCCGTCGAGATAAGGCCGGCCGGGCTTCCAGTAATCGGGGTTGCGGGTCAGCGTGATCCGCTCGTTCGGCTTGAACTCGACGAATTTGAAGGGGCCGGTGCCGACCGGGTGCTGGCGCATCTCGCGCGCCGGCACGTGGCAGGGATAGATCGGCGACCAGCCCGACGCCAGCAGGGCCAGGAGCGCAGGCTGCGGCCGCTTCAGGTGGAAGGCGACCTCGAAATCGCCCTGGGTGGTCACCTCGGCGACGTTGCTGTACCAAGATTTGCGCGGGTTGATGCGCAGCTTGTCGCTGCCCGTCCCCATCAACAGGTCCCAGGTGCATTTGACGTCGGCCGCGGTGAACGGCTTGCCGTCGTGCCATTTGACGCCCTGGCGCAGCGGGAAGGTCAGCTCCATGCCGTCCTCGCTCCACGACCAGCTCGTCGCCAGATCGGGCACGATCGAAGCCAGGCTGTTCTGCGCCACGTCCTGCTTATACATGACCAGATTGTTGTAGACGTGCATCATCGGCTGCTCGGCCGCGCGCGTCGACTCTTCGAGGATCGACATGCTGGCCGGGCTGTCGAAATGCGGCAGCCGCAGGACGCCGCCCTGCTTTTGCGCCGATGCCGGACCGGCGGCGGCGACCATCAGCCCGATCGCCGCAATCGATCCCCAGAGCTTGCGCTGCATCTCGTCGCTGTCCCTATCCCGTGACGGCCGCGGCCGGAGGGCGCGCGGCGAGACGTGGATCGTAAGGTTCACGTCATCCTGGGGAAGCTAGCATCGCGCCGCCGGGCGGGTCCATGGGTCTCGATCGGAGGCAATCGCCTGCCTGCGCCCCCGCCGATCTTCTCAGCCCGGCTCGGCGGCGATCCGCCCGGCCGCGATCGCATCGAGGAAGGCGCGCCAATCCCGCGTCGTCTGGCCGGCGTAGGCGACGGCGAAATCCGCGATCGCCTTGTCGAATTCGGGGCCGTCGCCGAGATAGCCCGAGATCGCGACGGCGTCGCCGGCGCGGGCGTGGGCGCGCGCCAGGGTGCGGCCGCAGAGCTCGGCATAGAACGGCAGCGCCGCTTCGAGCCTTGTGCCGATATTGGCGAGCTTGGCGTCCTTCAGCCGGCGGACGTAAAAGAACCGCCGGTCGAGCGGCCCCCGCGTCCACCCGAGAAAAACATCGGTCGCCGCCTGCAGCATGCGCTGCCCGACCACCACGCGCTCGCCGTGATTGGCGTAGCCCGAGGCGCCGGCGAACGGCGCCAGAACCGATTCCTGCGCCTCCTTGATCTGCAGCAGCAACGGCGCCCCGTCGTCCGAGACGAACAAGGCGATGGCGCAATAGGTGCCGACACTGCCGACGCCGACGATCTTGAAGGCGATGTCGTGCAGATGGTAGCGCCCGAGCAGCACCCGGCGGTCCTCCTGCAAGGTCTCGGCATAGGACGCGAAGGCGCGGCGGGCATGCAGCCCGTGGCCGGTCAGATGGGTCACCAGCGGCGGCTTTTCCCTGATCCGCCAGCCCTTGCCGGTCTTCTCCACCAGGCCGAAATGCGCGGCCCCGCCCTGCAGCACGGCGGCCAGGCGCTGCTTCAGCCTGCGCCGGGTCTTGCCGGCGTCGAGGTCGGCGATCGCCGCGCCCAGATCGATGCGCGTGCTCCAGGCCGCCAGCGGCGGCTGCTCGCCCAGCGCCGCGATGTGCCGGCGATAGCTCGCCGCCGCCCGGCGCGCGAGGCGGCGGCATTCTTGCGCCGGCAGCTTGCGCGGCCTGCCCGGCGACCGCGAGGCTCGCGGCCAGGCGCTTCAGATCCCACTCGAACGGGGCCGGCAGGGTCTCGTCGAAATCGTTGATGTCGAAAACCGGAATCCCTTCGGGCGTGGCGTAGCTGCCGAAATTGGCGAGGTGGCAATCGCCGCAGGATTGCAGGCGAAGACCGGTGGCCGGGCCGGCCCCGAGATCGGCGGCCATGACGGCGGCGGCCCCGCGCAGAAACGAAAACGGGTCGGCGCGCATGCGCTCGTAGCGCAATGGCAGCAGCTCCGGGATCCGGGCCTTGCCCTGCTCGATCAGGATCTCGACCGGATCACGCCGGCTCGCCGCGGGCGACCATGCGGCCTGGGCTTCGAGCGGCGCCTGCCGCCGCTGCGCGGCCCCGCCGGCGCGGCGCTCGTCGAGACGGCGATGATCGGAGGCTGCGCCCATGCGGCCCTCCCGCGCCTCCGCCGGTGTCGGGGTCGACAACGGTCCGGGGCTTGCGGCAGAGTACCAGCACCCAGCCAACCGCCGGAAAAAACCTCGTTGCCGCCCTTTCTGAGCCGCCTGCTCGCCGCCGTCGCGCTGCTTTTCGCCGCCGCGCCGCTCTTCACGGTCGTCTCGGCCGCCGCGGCCGCGGCGCCGGCGGCGGACCGGATCGTCGTCGGCTCGAAGATCGACACCGAAGGCGCGCTGCTCGGCGACATGATCGTCCAGCTTCTCGAAGCGCACGGCCTCGCGGTCGAGAGCAAGATCCAGCTCGGGCCGACCAACATCGTGCGCGCCGCGCTCCTCGCCGGCCAGATCGACATCTACCCGGAATACACCGGAAACGGCGCGCTGTTCTTTCACAGCGAGGGACAATCCGTGTGGAAGAATTGGGGGCGCGGCTACGCCGAGGTCAAAAAGCTCGACGGCGACAAGAATTCGCTCGCCTGGCTCGCCCCGGCGCGGGCCAACAACACCTGGGTCATCGCGGTGCGCAAGGACCTGGCCGAGCGCCAGGGGCTCAAGACAATGGACGACTTCGCCCGGTACCTGGAGCGCGGCGGCCGGATCAAGCTCGCCGCCTCGGCCGAGTTCGTCGAAAGCCCCTCGGCCTTGCCGGCCTTCGAGGCGACCTACGGCTTTCGCCTCTCGGACGAGCAGCTGCTGACCCTGTCGGGCGGCAACACGGCGGCGACCTTGCGCGCCGCGGCCGAGGGCATGTCCGACGTCAACGCCGCGATGGCCTACGGCACCGACGGCGCGCTCGCCGCCCTCGGCCTCGTGGCGCTCGACGACAACCGGGGGGCGCAGACGGTCTACGCCCCGGCCCCGGTGGTGCGCGAGGCGGTGCTGCGCGAGCATCCCGAGATCGCGACGATCCTCGATCCGGTCTTCGCCACCCTGACGCTCGACACCTTGCAGCGGCTCAACGCCGAGATCGCGGTCGACGGGCAGGACGCCGGGGCCGTCGCGAAGGCTTATCTGAAATCCCAGCGCTTCCTGCCGTGAGCGCGGTCCGCAACCCGGTGCTGCTGACGTTGGTCGCGGGCGGCTGCATCGCCGTCGCCGCGACGGGCTTTGTCGGCCTCGCCCCGAACCGGCTGGTCTCGGGCAGGCCGATCGCGCTGTGGGCGGCCGGCGGCGCGCCGTGGGCGCTCTATATCGCGGCGCTCGGCGCGATCCTGCTCGCGGCGTGCTTCACGCCGCCGAGCCGAGCCCTGCATCAGGCGACGGCGTTGCTGGGCGCGGCGGTGCTGCTGCTGGCCCTGGCCGCCGTCGGAGAGGCCGCGAAAGACCTCGCGGCGCGGGCGACGCCCGCCTCGCGGATATCGCCGGGCGCGGCCTTCTGGCTCCTGATCGGCTGCGCGGCGCTGGCGATCGTCGATGCGATGCAGCGGCTTCGCGCCGGCCCCGCGGCGCGGCTCCTCGTCGTCCTGGCGATCGCGGCGGGGATCCTCGCCCTGGCCGCGGGCGGCGTGCTCGACGCGTTGTCGATCGCCCAGGAATATGCGAGCCGCCGCCGGGTCTTCGCCGACGCGCTGCTGCGCCATGTCCTGCTGGTCGCCGGGTCGGTCGGGCCGGCGATCGCGATCGGCTTCCCGCTCGGCGTCGCCGCCGCGCGGTTCCCGGCGATCGAGGGGCCGCTCTTCGCGGTCCTGAACATGTTGCAGACGATCCCGTCGATCGCCCTCTTCGGCCTCTTGATCGTGCCGTTGTCGGCATTGGCGTTCGCCGCGCCGCGGCTGGCGGCGCTCGGCGTCGGCGGCATCGGCTGGGCGCCGGCGATCGTCGCCCTGGTGCTTTATGCGCTGCTGCCGGTGGTGCGCAACACCGCGGCGGGGCTCGCGGGCGCCGACCGCGCGGTGGTCGACGCGGCGCGCGGGATGGGCCTGACCTCGGGCCAGATCTTCGGGCGGGTCGAATTGCCGCTCGCTCTGCCGGTGCTGCTCGCCGGGCTGCGCATTGTCCTGGTCCAGGCGATCGGGCTGGCGGTGGTCGCGGCGCTGATCGGCGCCGGCGGGCTCGGAACCTTCGTCTTCGAAGGGCTCGGCCAATACGCGGTCGACCTCGTTCTGCTCGGCGCCCTGCCGGCGATCGTCCTGGCGCTGGCCGCCGATTTCGCGCTGCGGACCTTGGCCGACCTCTTGCGCCGCCGCCCGCCTGATGATGAGCCCGCCTGATGATCGAAATCGAGCGCGTCACCAAGCGCTATGGCGGCCGCCCGGTCGTCGACGGGCTGTCGCTGACGGTCGCCGCCGGCGAGTTTTGCGTGCTGCTCGGCTCCTCGGGCTGCGGCAAGTCGACGACCTTGCGAATGGTCAACCGCCTGATCGCGACGGATTCGGGGTCGATCCGGGTCGGCGGCGAGGATGTCGCCCGGATCCGGCCGCAGGCGCTGCGCCGCCGCATCGGCTACGCCATCCAGTCGATCGGCCTGTTTCCGCATTGGACGGTCGAGGACAACATCGCCACCGTGCCGCGGCTTTTGAAATGGCCGCGGGCGAGGGTGCGCGACCGGGTGGTCGAGCTGCTCGAATTGTTCCGCCTCGACCCCGCCGCCTATCGCCTCAAATACCCCGACCAGCTCTCGGGCGGCGAGCAGCAGCGGGTCGGCGTCGCCCGCGCGCTCGCCGCCGACCCCGGGCTCTTGCTGATGGACGAGCCCTTCGCCGCGGTCGACCCGATCACCCGCGACGCATTGCAGGCCGAGCTCGCGCGGATCCACCGCGCGACCGGGAAGACGATCGTCTTCGTGACCCACGACATCGAGGAGGCGCTGCGGCTGGCCACCCGGATCGCGATCATGGATCAGGGCCGGATCGTGCAGGGCGGGTCGCCGCTCGACATCCTCGAGCATCCGGCGAACGACTTCGTCGCCGATTTCGTCGGGCGCCAGGGGCTCGGGCTCAAGCTGTTGTCGGTGCGCCGGGTGGCCGACCGCGTGCGCCGCGGCGAAACCGCCGAGGGCGAGCCGCTGGCGCTCGACGCGACCTTGCGCGACGCGCTCTCGGCGATGACGGCGCGGCATGCCGACCGGCTGCCGGTGCAGGACGCCGAGGGCCGCCCGGCCGGGGTCATCGCCCTGGCCGATCTGGTGCGCTGAGGCGGCGTGCGCGGCGGTCGCCTGTGGGCCAGCCCGATCTTCTGGGTCGGGCTGCTGTTCGCCGCGCTGCTGCTGCGGATGGGCGATCTGCGGCCCGTGCTGCAGCCGGTTTTCCCCGACATCGAGCCGGTGGTGTACGACCGCACCAGCTTTCTGCGGCTGTTCCTGTCGCATTTTGGGCTGGTCGCGGCGGCGAGCCTCGCGGCGACGGCGGTCGGGGTGTCGCTCGCGGTCTTCGTCACCCGCGCGGCCGGGCGGGATTTCCGGCCGATGGTCAACGCGTTGGTAACCATCGGCCAGACCTTTCCGCCGGTCGCGGTGCTGGCGATCGCGGTGCCGATGCTGGGCTTCGGCACAAGGCCGACCGTGCTCGCGCTGTTTCTCTACGGTCTCTTGCCGATCACCGAGAACACGATCGCCGGCCTCGAAGGGGCGCCGGCGGGGGTGCGCGAGGCGGCCCTCGGCATGGGGCTGTCGGCGTGGCAGCGGCTGCGCCGGGTCGAGCTGCCGCTGGCCGCGCCGGTGATGCTGGCCGGGATCCGCGTCTCGGTGACGATCGCGATCGGCACCGCGACGATCGGCTCGACGGTGGGCGCCATCACCTTGGGCACGCCCATCTTCAACGGCCTCGTCGCCGACAAGCTGCCCTTCGTCCTCGAAGGCGCCGTCCTCGTCGCCCTCTTCGCGATCCTGACCGACATGCTGTTCGGCCGATTGGAGCGCCGGCTGCGGCGCGGCGCCGCGGCATAGAAGCGGGAGCGGCGGAAGGCGCGGCGATTCCGCCGGCATGTGTGAAGCGCTTCACACATCGGCCCGGCCGCGCCCCGCTAAATTCGCCCGACGCGGACGGTCCGGCCGATGTCCGGGCTCTTCGCCGACAGGAGACCGCCATGCATCCTTGCTCCCGCCGCCCGCGGCATCGCCATTCCCTCTTCTGCATCCTGCCGCCGCACATCCTTCACGAGATGGCGCGACGCGGCAGCGCCGCTCAGCGCAACGCCGCGTTGAGCACGCTGGCTCTCGATTCGACGCAGCGCGCCCAGCGGCTGACCTTCCAGCTGCTGGCGGGGCCGCCGCGCCCGGTCGTCAGGGCCGGCCCGGCGCAGGTCCACCGCACGATCTACACCGCCTCGAACCAGGAGACCAAGCCCGGGCAGCTGGTCCGCTCCGAGGGCCAGGCGGCGGTGACCGATGTCAGCGTCAACGAGGCCTATGACGGCCTCGGCCATACCTTTGATTTCTATCTGGAGATATTTCAGCGCAATTCGATCGACGGCCAGGGGCTGCCGCTGGTCGCCACGGTGCATTACGGCCAGGACTACGACAACGCCTTCTGGGATGGCGGGCAGATGGTGTTCGGCGACGGCGACGGCGCGATCTTCAACCGCTTCACGATCGCGCTCGACGTGATCGGCCACGAGCTGACCCACGGCGTCACCGGGTCGGAAGTCAACCTGACCTACCTGAACCAGCCGGGCGCGTTGAACGAATCCTGCTCCGACGTGTTCGGCTCGCTGATCAAGCAATACGCGCTCAAGCAGACCGCCGACCAGGCCGACTGGCTGATCGGCGAGGGGCTGCTGACCTTCCCGGGGCAGGCGCTGCGCTCGATGAAGGCCCCAGGCTCGGCTTACGACAACAATGTCATGGGCAAGGACCCGCAGCCCGCCGACATGCGGCATTACCTCCATACCGGGCAGGACAATGGCGGGGTGCATCTGAATTCGGGCATCCCCAACCACGCGTTTTACCTGGCGGCGACGGCGATCGGCGGCAACGCCTGGGAGAAGGCCGGGCAGATCTGGTACGACACGATCACCGACCGCGGCCTCAAATCCGCGGCCGGCTTTGCGACCTTCGCCAAGCACACGGTGACCAACGCCGGCCACCGCTACGGCACCCACAGCACCGAGCGCAAAGCCGTCGCCGAGGCCTGGAGGGAGGTCGGGGTCAAGCTGCGTTAGCGGGCGCCTCCGCGACGCCGCCTACCTGCCCTCGGGCGCCATCAGCCGCGCGGCGAGCGCGGTCATGATCAGGGACAGCCCGACAAAGCACATGTTGACGCCGACCAGGAGGCCGATCGCCCAGCCGGCCGAGCTCGGCCAGCCTTGCCAGATCAGGTAGGCGAGCAAGAGGTCGACGAGCCCGCTGAACAGCACCCAGCCCCAGCTCGGCAGATGCTTGCGGTGCTCGACCGCGAGCAGGATCGCGGCGATCCCTTCGAGGATGAAGAACGCGATCAGCGCGATCGTCAGGGTCAGCACCCCGGCGATCGGCGCCAGCGCCAGGACGAGGCCCAGCAGGATCGCCAGCACCGCGGTCGCGAGCGACCAGGCAAAGCCCGGCATCGCGCGATGCTGCAGCACCGAGATGGTGCGGAAGACCCCGCCGACGAAAAACAGCCAGCCGATCAGGATCGTCGTCGCGAGGGTCGCGATGTTGGGCAACGCGATCGCCAGCAGCCCCAGCGCCGCCATGACGACGCCTTCGGCGAGAAACAGCTTCCAATGGGCGTGGATCGCCGCCGCCAGCCGACGGCGCAAATCGTCGAGGCCGGAAAGGGCCGGGTTGCTCATCTTTTCCCCCCACGGGCCGAAGAGATCGTCGATCGTAGGTCAGGCGAGGCCGATTCCAAACGCATTTGCGCGTGATCGATCCCATCAGGCTGAACCGCATGGCTCCCGCTGTCCCGGCGGAAAGCCGGGACCCACGCCGGCCGCAGGCCTGGTCGCTCATCCTGTTCGTTCGTCGGCCGATCACAGTAAACCCAAGCAAGGCCGAGTGGTGGAAAAGTGGGTCCCGGCATTCCCCACGGATCAAGTCCGTGGGCTGAAGGCCCACGGGACAGCGCAAAGAGGCATTGACGGAGCCTCTCCAGAACGGCCGCTTGATCGGATCGTGATCTCCAGCGCGCGCAGCATGGGATTTCGGTCCGGTGCGGAGCTTGATCGGGCTGCGGCGCGAAATCTGCTGCGGCGGGCCGCCGGGCGGCTTGACACGGGGTAAGTGAGCGCTTACTTGCGCGGCCGATGGCGGCTGTGAGATTGGACAGCGACGAGCGGCGCAAGGCGATCGTGGCGGCGGCGGTGCCGCTCTTCGCCCGCAAGGGCTTCGCCGGGACCACGACGCGGGAGCTGGCCGAGGCGGCGGGCATCTCCGAGGCGCTGCTGTTTCGGCATTTTCCGAGCAAGAAGCAGCTCTACGGCGAGATCCTTCGGCTCGGCTGCGAAGGCGACCCGGCATTGGAGCGCATGGCCGGGCTCGAGCCGTCGACGGCCACGCTCGTGCACATGATCCATTTCATGGTCCGCTACCTCGTGCTCGGAGGCGGGGTCGAGCGGGCCGAGCTCGACACCCGGCTGCGTCTCGTCCTCCACAGCTTTCTCGAGGACGGCGAATACGCGCGCGAGCTGTTCGATACGATCTTCGCGCGCGTCCACCCGCTGTTCGCCGCGTCGGTCGAGGCCGCCGCCGCCGGCGGCGACCTCGCGCTCGACGCCGCCGCCTCGGCGAACCGGTTCTGGTTCGGCCATCACATCGCCGCGATGATGGCCTTCGCCCTGTTGCCGGGCCGGGCCTCGATCGCCTACCAGGGCGCGCTGACGAGCGTTGGCCGAAGAGGCGAGCCGGTTCATCCTGCACGGCATCGGCCTGACCGACGCGGCGATCGCGGCCGCGCTCGCCGGCTGCGCCAAGAACCCGATCGAGCTCCCGCCCTCTTGATGTGTTAGGACACCGATGGACGGCGATCAGATGACGGAAATGCCCGCCGAGTTGCTGAGCCCGGATCAGGCCCGGCGTCCGCGCGACATCGACCGCGCCGCGACGCGGCGGCCAAAGACCGTCCGCTGGCTTATCATCGTCGGGCTGCTGCTCGCGGTGGTGCTGGGCGGTCTGTACGGCTTCAACCGGTTTCGCGAGCACGCGATCGCGAGCTTTTTCGCGAGCAACAAGCCGCCGCCGGCGCAGATCAGCGCGGTCGAGGTCAAGACCGAGGCGGTGCCGCGCTTCGCCCCGGCCATCGGCTCGCTGGCCGCGGTGCACCAGGTCACGATCAACCCCGAAATCGGCGGGCGCGTCGTCAAGATATTCTTCGAGCCGGGTGCTGCGGTGAAGGCCGGCGAGCCCTTGGTTCAGCTCAACGACGCGCCCGATCAGGGGGATCTGAAGAACTACGAGGCGCAGGCGCGGTGGGCGCAGGTCTCGCTGCAGCGGGCGCAGTCGCTGCGCAAGAGCAATTTCGCCTCGCAGGAAAGCGTTGACCAGGCTCAGAGCCAGCTCGACCAGGCGCGCGCGCAGATCGCCAAGACCGAGGCGCTGATCGCGCAAAAGCGGATCCTTGCGCCGTTTTCCGGCAAGCTCGGGGTGCGGCAGATCGAGGTCGGGCAATACCTGAACCCCGGCGCGGCGATCGTGACCCTGACCGATTTGTCGACGCTCTACGTGAACTTCACCCTGCCGGCGCGGCAGCGCCCGGAGATCAAGGTCGGGCAGCAGGTCAACGTCAAGACCGACGCCTATCCCGGCCGCGTCTTCCCGGCCGAGATCACGACGATCGAGCCGCAGATCAGCCCCGATACCCGCACCATGCAGGTGCAGGCGACGATGACGAACCCGGAGAACGAGCTGCTGCCGGGCATGTTCGTCGACGCCGCGGTGGTGCTGCCGCCGCAGCCCGACATGCTGGTGCTGCCGGCGACCGCGGTCGAGTACACGCTCTACGGCGACAGCGTCTTTGTGATCCGCGAGGAGGGCAAGGACCAGAAGGGCGAGCCGATCCTCAAGGCGGCCCGCACGCCGGTCAAGACCGGGGCGCGCTGGGGCCACATGGTGGCGATCCTCGACGGGCTGAAGCCCGGCGAGCGCGTGGTCTCCGCCGGTCAGGTCAAGGTCCAGAACGGGTCCGAGGTCAAGATCGGCCTCCCCGCGCCGACGCCGCCGGCGACGCCGACGTTGAACTGACCCCCGCGCTCGACCAGCCCATGTCGTTCACCGATATCTTCATCCGCCGACCGGTGCTGGCGCTGGTCGTCAGCCTGCTGATCCTCTTGATCGGGCTGCGCTCGATGATGGAGCTGCCGATCCGGCAGTACCCGAAGCTCTCGAACACGACGATCACCGTCACCACGATCTATCCCGGCGCCTCGCCCGACCTGATGCAGGGCTTCATCACCACACCGCTGGCGCAGGCGGTGGCGACCGCCGAGGGCATCGACTACCTGACCGCGAGCTCGGTCCAGGGCACCAGCACGATCACCGCCTATATCCGGCTCAATTTCGACCCCGACCAGGCGCTGACCGAGGTCATGGCCAAGGTGCAGCAGGTCAAGTACCTGATCCCGAACGGGGCGCAGGACCCGATCATCACCAAGGCCACCGGCCAGACCACGGCGGTCATGTATATCGGCTTTTCCAGCAACGAGCTGTCGAGCGCGGCGATCTCGGATTACCTGACCCGGGTGGTGCAGCCGCTCCTGGTCACCGTCCCCGGCGTCGCCTCGGCCGACATCCTCGGCGGCCAGATCTTCGCGATGCGGCTGTGGCTCGATCCCGTGCGGATGGCGGCGCGCGGGATCACCGCCAGCGATGTCGCCGCGGCGATCCAGGCCAACAACTACCAGTCGGCGCCGGGCCAGGCGAAGGGCTATTTCACGGTCACCAACGTCACCGCCAACACCGGGCTCGACGACGCAGCGCAGTTCAAGCAGATGGTGGTCAAGAGCAAGAACGGCGCGCTGGTGCGGCTTGAGGACATCGCCACCGTCGATCTGGCGGCGCAAAGCTGGACCTCGAGCGTGGCGATGAACGGCCAGCGCGCGGTGTTCATCGGCATCCAGGCGACGCCGACCGGCAACCCGTTGACCCTGGTGCGCGACGTGCGCGCGCTCCTGCCCGAGATCGAGCGCAACCTGCCGCCCGCGGTCGTCATGCAGGTCGCCTACGATTCGACGAAGTTCATCCAGGCCTCGATCGACGAGGTCGAGTTCTCGCTGGCCATGGCGGTCGGCATCGTCGTCGTCGTGATCTTTCTGTTCCTCGGCAGCCTGCGCTCGGTGGTGATCCCGATCGTCACGATCCCGTTGTCGCTGATCGGCGCCGGGACCTTGATGGCGGCCCTGGGCTTCAGCCTCAACCTGTTGACCCTGCTGGCGATGGTGCTGGCGATCGGGCTCGTCGTCGACGACGCGATCGTGGTCGTCGAAAACGTCTACCGCCACATCGAGCAGGGCCGCACCCCGGCGCAGGCGGCGCTGATCGGGGCGCGCGAGATCGCCAGCCCGGTGATCTCGATGACCCTGACCCTGGCCGCGGTCTACGCGCCGATCGGCTTTCTCGGCGGCGTCACCGGGGCGCTGTTCCGCGAGTTCGCCTTCACCCTCGCCGGCGCCGTCATCATCTCGGGCGTCGTTGCGGTCACCCTGTCGCCGATGATGTGCTCGATGCTGTTGAGCCGCGCGATGCTGCACGGGCGCTTTGTCGGGCTGATCGACCGCGTCTTCTCGCGTCTCGCCGAAGGCTACGGGCGCCGCCTCGAGCGCTCGCTCGACTACCGCCCGGTGACCGCGCTGTTCGGCGCCGCGGTCCTCGCCAGCATCGTCTTCATGTACCTGAACACCAAATCCGAGCTCGCCCCCGAGGAGGATCAGGGGGTGCTGTTCGCGCTGACCAAGGCGCCGCAATACGCCAACCTCGACTACGCGCAGGCCTATGAGGGTCGCGCTCGACCGCGCCTTCACCTCGTTTCCCGAGACCTATCTGCGCTTTATCGTCAACGGCCGGTTCGGGCCGAACCAGGGCATCGCCGGGGTGATCCTGAAGCCCTGGGACGAGCGCACCCGTTCGGCGCAGCAGCTGAAGCCGCTGATGCAGCAAAAGGTCGGGGCGGTCGAGGGGCTGCAGGCCTTCGTCTTTTCGCTGCCGCCGCTGCCGGCGACGATCGGCGGCCTGCCGATCCAGATGGTGATCTATTCGCCGCAGGGCTACCGGGCGCTCTACGAGGCGATGGAGAAGATCAAGGCCGCGGCGCGCAAGAGCGGCATGTTCATCGTCGTCGACAGCGACCTCGACTTCAACCAGCCGGTGATCCACGTCGATATCGACCGCTCGAAGGCGAACGAGCTCGGCATTACGATGCGGGCGATCGGCGACACCCTCGCCTTGCTGGTCGGCGAGAACTATGTCAACCGGTTCAATCTGGGCGGCCGCTCCTACGAGGTGATCCCGCAGGTGCCGCGCGCCGACCGCCTGACCCCGGAGGCGTTGACCCGCTATTACGTCAACAGCGCCGCCGGCCAGCCGGTGCCGCTCTCAAACCTCGTCACCTTGAAGACGGCGACCGAGCCGAACGCGCTGACCCAGTACAACCAGCTCAATTCGGCGACCTTCCAGGCGGTGCCGATGCCGGGGGTGACGACGGGCCAGGCGATCGCCTTTCTCGAATTGCAGGCAAAGAGCCTGCCGACCGGGTTCAGCCATGATTACCTGTCGGATTCGCGGCTCTATGTGCGCGAGGGCAACCAGCTCACGCTCACCTTCGCCTTCGCCCTGATCGTGATCTTTCTGGTGCTGGCGGCGCAGTTCGAGAGCCTGCGCGACCCGCTGGTGATCCTGGTCAGCGTGCCGATGTCGATCTGCGGCGCGATGATCCCGCTGTTCTTCGGCCTGGCGACGATGAACATCTACACCCAGGTCGGGCTCGTCACCCTGATTGGCCTGATCAGCAAGCACGGCATCCTGATGGTCTCGTTCGCCAATGAATTGCAGGTCAGCGAGAAGCTCGACCGGCGGCGCGCGATCGAGCAGGCGGCCCGCGTGCGGCTGCGCCCGATCCTGATGACGACGGCGGCGATGGTGGTCGGGCTGGTGCCGCTGTTGACTGCAACCGGGGCGGGGGCGGCGAGCCGCTTCTCGATCGGCGTCGTCGTCGTCGCCGGCATGTCGGTCGGGACGCTCTTCACGCTCTTTGTGCTGCCCGCGGTCTACACCGTGCTGGCCAAGGACCACCTCGCCGCCGCCCGCTCGACCCGCGCCCGCGAGATCGCCCAGGTGTCGTGACGGGCGTGTGGCCAAGCGACGGGTTCCGGGCTTGGTCCAGGCTGTTCCCAACACGCTTTGCGCGACGGCATATTTGCAATGGGTGTGAAGCGCTTCACACACCTATAGGCCAAACACCTGCATCGTGGCCTCCTCGAAAACCGATCTCCTTACAGGGAGGCTGGCATGGCCGGGGCAGCCGATCAGGTCTTGGATTTGATCTTTGGGCGATGGCGCAGCCAGATCCTCTACGCCGGGGCCGCGCTCGGGGTGTTCGATCATCTCCAGGCGGAGCAGGCGACGAGCGCCGCGGCGCTGGCGCCGAAGGTCGCGGCCGACCCCGCCCTGCTTTACCGGCTGTTGCGCGCGCTCGCTTCGCTCGGCCTGCTGGCCGAGGACGACCGCCGCGGCTTTCGCCTGACCGAGGCCGGCGCGCTGCTGCGGCAGGATCACTCGCATTCGCTGCGTGCGATGGCGCTGCTCGAAGAGGGGCCGGAACATTACGCGGTCTGGAAGCACCTCGTGCCGATCCTTCGCGACGGACGGCAGGACGGCTTTCGGCGCGAATTCGGCGCCGGGCTCTTCGATTATGCGCGGGCCAATCCTGCTTACGGCGCCGTCTTCAACCAGGCGATGTCGAGCTATTCGACATTGACCACGCAATGGGCGTTGGCCGCTCTTGCGAACGAAGGACTCACCGGGATCGGCACTCTTTGCGATGTCGGCGGCGGTCACGGCCACCTCGCCTGCGGTCTCCTGCAAGCCTATCCGCATCTGGCGGTGACGGTGCTCGATCTGCCCGAGGTCATCGCCGAGACCGACCGGCTATGGGCGCCGAGGCTCGGGCTCGACGCCCGTTGCCGCTATGTCGGCGGCGACATGTTCGGCGAGGCGCCCGCGGCCGACGCGTATACGCTGAAGGCCATCCTGCACGACTGGAGCGACGACGAATGCATCCGCATCCTCGCCAATCTGCGCCGCGCCGCGACCGGCGCCGGCCGCGTTTTCGTCGCCGAGTTCGTCGTGCCCGGCCCCGAGGAGCCGCATTTTTCCAAGCTTTTCGACATCCATATGATGTGCGCGCTGACCGGCCGCGAGCGCAGCGCGGATGAGTATGCCGAGCTGCTGGCGGCCGGCGGCTGGCGCTACGAGCAGACGCGCCGGGCGCCCGACGCCTTCCACAGCCTCGTCGTCGGCGCCGCCGTTTGATGGTAGGCCCGGCAGGATTCGAACCTGCGACTCCACCGTTATGAGCGGCGTGTTCTGACCAGCTGAACTACGGGCCCGCCGGCGGCCAGAATACGACAGCCGGGAGGCGCTGTCGCCTTTGGCGGCATGGGCCCTGACGTATCGAGAAACCCCCGGACCTTCGACCGGCAGGCGGAGCCCTTTTCCCAGCTTTTGCCGCACTTCATTGGCTTCGGCGTTTTGAGCTTATAAGGTCGAAGCGGGCAACGCCTGCGCCCTCACGCGACACCGGCGGGACATCCCTGTGCGACGTGCAGCCCCGATTTGCCTGGCGAGCGCGGTTCTGGCCGCGTGCCAAGCCTACGAGCCGGCCCCGCTCGGCGAACGACCGGGTCTTCTGTCGGACATTTCCACGCTTACGATCGCACCGTCCGATCTCCCGCTCCCGGAGCTCGGCGCGCATCGGTTTGATCCGACCCGGCCGCTCGACATGGACGAGGTCGCGATGATCGCCGTCGTCAACAACCCGGACCTGAAGGCCGCGCGCGATCAGGTCGGGATCGCGGGGGCTCAGGCATTCGCCGCCGGCTTGCTGCCGAACCCGGCGCTCTCGTTCAGCTACGGATTTCTGATCAGCGGAGCGGGGGCCACCGTCGATTCGGTGAGCGCAACCCTCGCCGCGGACATCGTGCCGCTCTTGACGCGCTCCGCCCGCCGGCTTGCCGCTGCGGCGAACGAGCGCAGTGTCCGCCTGAACCTGCTGTGGCAGGAATGGCAGGTCGTGAGCCAGGCTCGCACGCTCTTCACCAGAGCGGTCGCTCTCGATCGTCAGCGCGCGGTGGCCGCGAAGAGCCGACACCTTTTCAGCGATCGCTACCAGCGCTCCAACATCGCGATGCAGCAGGGGAACGAGACGCTGCCGACGGTGGCAAGCGACTTGACCGCGCTGCAGGCGGCCGAAACCCAGCTTTACGATTTGGATCAGCTGATCCTGAAGAACCGGCACGACCTCGACGCGCTGCTCGGCCTTGCGCCCGAGGTGCAGCTTCGGCTGGCGCAGACGATGTCGGTCCCGGCGATCGATGCGGCGAAGCTAAAGACGATATTGCCTCAGCTGGCTCGGCGGCGACCGGATCTCCTCGCCCTGGCGGCAGGATATGAAGCGGAGGAGCAGAAATTTCGCCAAGCGATCATCGAGCAATTTCCAAAAATCAATATCGCGCCTAATTACACGAACGACACGACACCTGTGTACACATCAGGTCCTTCGTTCACGATCAGCCTGCCGATCTTCGACCGCAACCAAGGCAACATCGCTGTCGGAAGAGCCACGCGGCAACGACTGCATGACGAATATCAGGCGCGTTTGGATGCGGCCTATGGCGCCGCCGCCCGCCTGGTCACCGAGATCGATCTTCTTGAAACGCAGCATCGGACGAGCCTTGCCGGCGTCCGACGGCTGCGCGATGCGGCAGCCGTCGCGGACCGCGCCTATGCGGCGGGCAACCTCGACGAGCGGAGCTGGGTCGATCTAGAAGCCTCTCTCTTCGCCAACGAGATCGAGTCGATCAAGCTCGAAGCGACGCTCCTCGAGCAACGCATCCTATTGCAGACGTTGATCGGCAGCGACCTTCCAACGCTGGCGCCCGTTCTTTTTGCCGTCCAATGATGCGCGTCGGCAGCCTGGCGACGATCGGGTTGCTGCTGATATCGGCCGCAAGCCGCGCGGAGACGCCAGCGGCGCGAAGCGTCCAGGTCGAAACCGCGCCGCCTCGTCAACAAGTGCTGAAGAGCACGGTCGACGGCTATGGCGTCGTGACGACAAGCGACGATGCCGTGGTCGGGATCAGCTTTCTTCATGCCGGTCAGATTATTCTGCTCCGCGTTCGGTCCGGGGAGGTGGTCAAAGCCGGACAGGCTTTGCTCGAGCTGGCCATCGATCCTGCGGCGACACTCAGCTACCAGGCTGCGCTCGCGGCCCTGAATTTCGCCGAGCGCGACCTGGCGCGCACCAAAACCCTTCTCGCCCAGCACCTCGCGACCAACGCGCAGCTCACCGTCGCCCAGAAGGCGGTCGAAGATGCTGCGGTCGCTCTCGATGCCCAGCGAAAGCTCGGCAACGACCGCAGAACCGAGGTCGTAACGGCCCCGTTCGACAGCTACGTCGCCGCGCTTGTCGTCGGGCTCGGCGACCGGGTGCAGCCCAACACGACAGTGCTGAAGCTGGCGCGCACCGATCGCGTGCAGGTCACCGTGAGCCTCGAGCCCGAAGACGCGGCCCGCGTGCGGGCGGGCATGAGTGCGCAGGTCGTGCCGGTTTACGCGCCCGACCTGCGGCTCGATGCGGTGGTGCGGGGCGTCGCGGGCGCCATAAACACGGCGACAAAGCGGGTCGACGCCTGGGTCGAGGTCTCCCACCCGCCGCCGCGCTCGTCCCGGGCACGGTTGGGTCGGTCCAAATCGTGTTGGAGCAGCACACCGGCTGGGTGGTGCCGCGCGACGCGGTGCTGCGCGACGCCAAAGGCGACTACATCTTCCAGGTGGCCGGAAACGCGGCGGAGCGCGTCCCCGTCACGACCGGGATCGAGTCGGATGCGTACACCGAGATCATTGGCCGCATCGACCCCAGCCGTCAGGTCGTGACCTTGGGGAATTACGAATTGCAGGACGGCATGGCCATCCGCGAGGGTGGGCCGAAATGAACTCGTCCACCCTCACCCAATGGATCGCGCGACACCAGAAGTCGCTGATCGTCCTGCTGCTGCTGCCGGTGGCGGCGGGCATCGCAGCCGCGTACTCCCTGCCGGTGGCCTTGTTCCCCAATATCCAGTTCCCCCGCGTCAGGATCTCGCTCGACGCCGGCGACCGGCCCGCCGAGCAGATGGAGCTTCAGGTCACGACGCCTGTGGAGCAGGCGCTCCACGGAATTCCGCGGCTGACCGATGTGCGCTCGGCGACCACCCGCGGGGTGGCCGAGATTTCCGCGACCTTCGAGTGGGGCGCCGACATGATCGCGGCGTTGCTTCAGGCGAACGCTGCGATCAACCAGGTCATGCCGCAATTGCCGCCCGGCACGACCGCAACGGCGCGGCGCATGGATCCGACCGTCTTCCCGATCATCGCCTACAGCCTGACCTCGCCGACGGTGTCGCTGACGACGCTGCGGGATATTGCGCTGTTTCAGTTGAGGCCGGCGCTGACCGGGGTTCCCGGCGTCGCGCGGATCGGCGTCACCGGCGGACGCGACGAGGAGTACCAGGTCCTGGTGAGCCCGGCGCAGCTGGCGGCCTATGGGTTGACCTTCGACGATGTCGCCAAAGCCGTCGCTTCGGCGAACGTGCTTCGCGCAGTCGGTCGGATCGAGGATCATTACAAGCTGCTTCTCGTCGTCTCGAACGAGACTTTGAACGGCGTCGAGCAGCTTCGGGACACCGTCGTCAAGACCCTCGCCAATAGTGTCGTCACCGTCGACGACGTCGCCACCGTCCAGCGCTCGACCTCTCCGCAATGGACCCGCGTCACCGCCGACGGCCGCGACGCCGTCTTGATCAATGTCTACCAGCAGCCCGGCGGCAACAGCGTCGAGATCGCTCGGGACGTGAAGATGCGGCTCGCCGAGATGCAGCCGAGGCTGCCGCCCGGCATCTCGATCGCCAACTGGTACGATCAGAGCGAGCTCGTGACGGCCTCGGCGGCGTCGGTGCGCGACGCGATCCTGATCGGCGCGGTGCTTGCCGCCCTCGTGCTGCTGCTGTTTCTGCGAAGCTGGAAGGTCACGCTGATCGCTCTCCTCGTCGTTCCGGCCTCCTTGTCCGCCACGATCGCGCTGCTCTACGCGCTCGGCATGAGCTTCAACATCATGACGCTCGGCGGCATGGCGGCGGCGGTCGGGCTGATCATCGATGACGCGATCGTGATGATCGAGCAGATCGTCCGCCGCGTTCGGCAGGCTGGGGGTGCTGGACAGAGCGTGCTGGCCGCGGCGGCCGAGTTCGGCAAGCCCCTGGCCGGATCGAGCGCTGCGACCGTGGTCGTCTTCTTGCCGCTGGCGTTTCTCGGCGGAGTGACCGGCGGATTTTTCCGCCCGCTGTCGCTGACCGTGGCGTCGAGCCTGATCTTCTCGTTCGCAGTCACGTGGATCGCGGTGCCGCTCGCGGCCGAACGGCTCGTCACCGCAAAGGACATGCTGCGCGAGGATGTCGGACCGCTTTCGCGATGGATCTTCGAGCGATACCGGGCGCTCGTCGGCCGGCTTCTGGCGCAGCCGATCCTTGCCCTTGCCGGTATTCTCCCGCTTCTCGCCCTCGGCTGGGTCGCATACGGGGACGTCGGCTCCGGCTTCATGCCGGCGATGGACGAGGGCGGTTTCATCATCGACTACCGCAGCCCGCCCGGAACAGCCTTGTCCGAGACCGATCGGCTGATCCGTCAAGTCGAGGCTGTTCTGAAGGGAACGCCCGAAGTCGCGACATGGTCGCGGCGCACCGGGATCGGCCTCGGTGGCGACCTTGCCGAAACCAACCAGGGCGACTTTTTTGTCCGCCTCAAATCGGGACGACGCCGGCCGATCGATGCGGTCATGGCGGAGGTCCGCGCCAAGGTTCTTCGAGAGGTGCCCGGGCTCAGCTTCGAGATGGCGCAGCTGATGGAAGATTTGATCGGCGATCTCACCGCCGTGCCGCAACCGATCGAGGTGAAGCTGTTCGCCGATGACCCGAAGGTGCTGCTGGACACGGCGCGCAAGGTCGCCGCCGCGCTCGGCAAGGTTCCGGGCGTGGTCGATGTGCGCGACGGCGTCAACCTCGCGGGCGACTCCGCTGGACGTCGAGATCAACCAGGTCAAGGCCTCGATCGAGGGCATCGACCCGACCGAGGCGACCCGTCTGCTCAGCGACTACCTCCACGGCCGGGTTGCAACCCGGATCCCGACGCCGGTAAAGCAGATCGGTGTTCGAATCTGGTCGCCTCCCGCGACGCGAGCCACAGATCGCGACCTTGCCGATTTCATGGTTCGCGCGCCTGACGGGCATCTTTTTCCGCTGAAGCGGATCGCCAGGCTCGTCCCGGTCAGCGGGGAGCCTGAAATCGCCCGCGAGAACCTGCAGCGGATGGTCGCAGCAACCGCCAGAATAGAAGGCCGCGATCTCGGCTCGGTCGCGGCTGACGTTCGGAAATCTCTGGAAAACCCCGGCCTTGTGCCCAATTCGGTGCGGTTCGAGCTCGGCGGCGCTTATGCGCAGCAGCAGATCGCCTTTCGCGGCCTCGCCGGGGTGTTCGGGGCAGCCATTGCCGCTGTTTTCGTGCTGCTCCTGTTTCTCTACGAGAGCTTCGCTGCGGCGATCGCGGTCCTGGTAATGCCGTTGCTGGCGGTCTGCGCGGTGTTCATCGGGCTGTGGGTGACGGGGATCGAGCTCAACATCACGGCAATGATGGGCATGACGATGATCGTCGGCATCGTTACCGAGGTCGCGATCTTTTTCTTTTCGGAATTTTTCGATCTGGCGGCAAGCCGCCCGGTCGCGGTCGCGCTGGTCGAGGCCGGGCAAAACCGGATGCGGCCGATCGCGATGACGACGTTCGCCGCAATTCTGACGCTTCTGCCGCTCGCTCTCGCGATCGGCCAGGGCTCGTCCATGCTGCAGCCGCTCGCCGTCGCGATCATCTCCGGTCTGGTCGTGCAGCTCCCGCTCGTGCTCCTGGCAATGCCGAGCATCTACTTATTGGTGCGCGGCGCGGCTCGAGGCGGATGGTAGGCCCGGCGGCCCGGCGGGATGCAAGCCCGCAAGGCCCGCCGTCATGAGCGGCGTGCGGCCGCGACGCGCGCTCAGGTGTCGAGGAAGCTGCGCAATTTGCGCGAGCGGCTCGGGTGCTTCAATTTGCGCAGGGCCTTGGCCTCGATCCGGCGGATGCGCTCGCGGGTCACTGAGGGCTCCCCGATCCCGCCGGACAGGTCGTGCATTTTTTCGACACGGTGTGATCCAATTCATACTAAGGCGGGCTTCCCCGGTTCAATCTTGCGATTAGGAACTGGACGGAGGCCGGCATGAGCGGCGCACCCCTGCGCAAGCTCAGCCATCGCCCGCAAGCGGAGGTGTGACATGTCATACGTCACGACAGGGCTCCCGAATAACGGCCGCACGCAGTTTTTCAATCTCCAATACGACGGTGCGTTGAGCTCGGCCCGCGGCATGGACCTCGCCGCGGATCTGATGATGCATTGCGACGATGATTTCACTTTGCTGCAATCGTGGTTTTCGGGTCGCGGGCTCGACATGTCGCCGCCAATCAACGTCTCGCTGGCCACCGCTCCGACGGATCCAACCCAACCTGTCGGCGGCAGTTGGTTCGGATTCGGCCCCTGGCCATTGCAGGTCACGATCAATTTCGGTGAGCTCGCGATGGCCAGCGGCACGCCAGCGATGCTCGCGCGATATTTGCTCGTTTCAGAAGTGAGCGAAATGTTCATGCGCGCGTTCGCGCCTTACACGCTCAATCCCTGGTTCGCCTCCGGGGAGGGAAGCAAGGGCGAGGGTCTCTCACGTTTCCTCGGCCAACAGTTCCTACTGCGGGCCTTTCCCGGCGTTGCCACGATTCCGTCGCTGATAACGGGTAGTTGGAACGTGACCGGGCTGTGGCTCAATAGCGCGCGCAAAAACTGGATCGAGAGCAACCCCGACGACAACGCGCCCGATGACGTAACCGGATGCGCGACTCTCTTTCTTATGTTCCTCCATGACCAACTGGGCTTCCGCATTGAGGACATCATCAATGCGGGCGCAGGAACATTGTCGAATGTCTACGAAAATCTAACCGGCGAAAGCTGGCCGAATGCCTGGCCGAAGTTCAGCGCGCTCGTCAATGCTCATTATCCCGCTACCGTGACCGTGACCCTGAGCGACGGCGCCACATCGCCAGCGATATCGATGATGTACAACCCGCCGCTCGACACGATTTTCCCGGTTTGCGAACTCGACTCTTTCGTCGTGCCCACGCAAGTCAGTTGGGTTGCATCCGGCATTCCGAACAGCGCGACGGTTGGGCTCGACCGCGTGCCGCAAGTTCATCTACCTATCAACTTGATGAGTAGCGACCCGAGCACAATTCCGCCCCCTCCGGCTTTCCCGCCGCCTCCCGCGCCGACTCCATCACCGATTACGATCTCACCGCCCTCAGCCAGCATAGCGTTGCCGGTCACCGTCCTCCCGCAACCGTCGACCTTTACGACAGGATCCATTACGCTCACAGCGAGCTATGCGGGCAAGTCGCTCACGCGAACCATCGTTGTCGTCCGGCCGGATTCGACGGGCCTGCCGCCGCTCCAAATCGACGCCGACCGATCGGCCGATGTCTGCCAGCGATTGTTTGTCGAAAAGACATCGCAGACTTTCCACATCACGAACCTCGATGTCTTCGCGGATCAGAGCGGACTCGCCTTTGTTTGGTCTGTCACGGGTGCGCAACCCGATGCGACAAATACGCCGAGCCTGACGATCTCGGCTTTGCCGCCGGCCGGCGCGAGCGTGACCATCAGGGTGACCGTGAAGAATGCGCAGAACCTGCAGGCAGCCGGGATGCTCTCGTTTCAGACGGCCGACGCGGAGGATCTCGCTGCATTTGAAGCCGAGCTCCACTGTCGGATCGCGCATATTGTCAATGGAGCGCTGTTGCTTCCTCCCTGGGTACCGATCGAAAAGGGCGGCATTCTCAAAGAGCAGCTAACCCGGATTGAGAAGCAACTCCGTCAATTTACGCAGGGCGCGACGCGCATCAACACGCTCGTCCGACAAATGCGAAAGTATGAGAACCGCGCAGCGCGCGAGTAAGGGCCCGCCTGCCCTCATCATACCTGACGGGCAAGCCCGGTGTCGCCCCTCACCCCAACCCTCTCCCCGCAAGCGGGGCGAGGGGCGAAGGGGACCGGGGGTCAGGTGTCGAGAAAGCTGCGCAATTTGCGCGAGCGGCTCGGGTGCTTCAATTTGCGCAAGGCCTTGGCCTCGATCTGGCGGATGCGCTCGCGGGTGACCGAGAATTGCTGGCCGACCTCCTCCAAGGTGTGGTCGGTGTTCATGCCGATGCCGAAGCGCATCCGCAGCACCCGCTCCTCGCGCGCCGTCAGCGAAGCCAGCACGCGGGTCGTCGTCTCGCGCAGATTGGCGTGGATCGCCGCGTCCAACGGCAGGACCGCGTTCTTGTCCTCGATGAAGTCGCCGAGATGGCTGTCCTCCTCGTCGCCGATCGGCGTCTCGAGGCTGATCGGCTCCTTGGCGATCTTCAACACCTTGCGCACCTTTTCCAGCGGCATCGCGAGCTTCTCGGCGAGCTCCTCCGGGGTCGGCTCGCGGCCGATCTCGTGCAGCATCTGGCGCGAGGTGCGCACCAGCTTGTTGATCGTCTCGATCATGTGCACCGGGATGCGGATCGTGCGCGCCTGATCGGCGATCGAGCGGGTGATCGCCTGGCGGATCCACCAGGTCGCGTAGGTCGAGAATTTGTAGCCGCGGCGGTACTCGAATTTGTCGACCGCCTTCATCAGCCCGATATTGCCTTCCTGGATCAGGTCCAGAAACTGCAGCCCGCGGTTGGTGTACTTCTTCGCGATCGAGATTACGAGCCGCAGATTGGCCTCGACCATTTCCTTCTTCGCGCGGCCCGCCTCGCGCTCGCCGCGCTGCACGGTCTGCACCACCCGGCGGAACTCGCCGATCGGCAATTTCGCCTCGGAGGAGACCTGGTGGATCGCCGCCCGCAGCCTGGCCGCATCGGCCTGGTGCCTCTCGATCAGCCGCGGCCAGCCGCGGCCGGGCAATTGACCGACGCGATCGAGCCAGCTGGCGGCGAGCTCGTTGCCCATATACTCGTGCAGGAACTCCGCCCGCTTGACCCCGGCGCTCTCGGCCAGCCGCAACAGGCGGCCTTCGTCGGCGACGAGCCGGCGGTTGACGTCGTAGAGCTGCTCGACCAGATGCTCGATGCGGCCGTTGTTGAGCCGCACCCGCTTGACGTGCTCGACCATCTCCGCCCTGAGCTTCTCATAGCGGCGCTCGGTGACGCGGGGCAGCGTCTCGCCCTTGCGGACCGCGTTGATGCGCTGGTCCTGAAGCCGGGTCAGCTTCCGGTGCAGCTCGGCGATCGCATCGAAGGTCGCCAGCACGCTCGGCTTCAGCTGCGCCTCCATCGCGGCGAGCGAGATCGAGCTCTCCTCGGCCTCGGCTTCCTCGGCGGCAAGCTCGCTCTCGGCCTCGACCGGCTCGGCGGGCTCGCTCTGAGCATCCTGCTCGGGTTCCACCGCTTCCGCCTCGGGAGGCGCCGCCGCCGGGACCACCACGATCGCCGTCGGCTGCTCGAAGCCGCCGCCGCCATAGGTCGCATCGAGATCGATGATGTCGCGCAGCAGCATCCGCTGCTCGTTGAGCGCGTCGCGCCAGCCGATGATGGCCCCGGTCGTCAGGGGGTTTTCGCAGATGCCGCTGATCATCATCTCGCGGCCCGCCTCGATGCGCTTGGCGATCGCGATCTCGCCGTCGCGCGACAGGAGCTCGACCGATCCCATTTCGCGCAGATACATCCGCACCGGGTCGTCGGTGCGGCCGATGTCGTCGTCGAGATTGCCGCGGACCTCGCCGTCGGCTTCCTCGGCCTCGGGGGCGGCCGGCTCCTCGTTCTCCTCGTTCTCGATGATGTTGACCCCGAGCTCGGACAACATCGTCATCGTGTCCTCGATCTGCTCCGAGGACACCTGGTCGGGCGGCAACGCCGCGTTCAGCTCGTCATAGGTCAGGTAGCCGCGCTCCCGCCCGCGCGCCAGCATCTTCTTGATCGCAGCGGCGACCGTATCGAGCAGAGGCGCTTCCGCGGCCTCCTCGCGGGTTTCCGTCGCTTCGGCCGTGCTCGCTGCTTTGCTCGCCATTCCACCGTCCCTAAGCTGGTCTCGCACCGGCTCGGCCGCGGCCGAGCTTGAACGCATTTCTCGGCATGGGGATGCCGACGATCTTCGGCGGTCGGAAGCCGCAGGTCAGGTCTGGTCTCCATCGCCCAGGCCATCCTGCAAAGCCTGTTCCCTGGCGGCCAGAAACCGCTCCCAGCTCTCTTCCGAGAGATCGCCGATCAAATGGGTGCTGGCTTCGTCGAGCCCGGACCGGCCGTCCCGCATCAGCATTCCGATCACGTGAGCCCACTCGCTGCGCGCCGAGCCGACATCGGAGCTCCGGTCGAGAAAACCTGAATCGACCGAAGGCGAGGTAACTGCATCCACGGTCGCTGCAAACCCATTCAGGCAAAGGTGTTGCCGCAGCGCGTCGGCGTCAAGCCCCGGCCGCAAGGCTTCGGTCTCTAAGATCTGACGGCGAAGCTTGTCAAGCTCCGGCTCGGGAATTTCGAGCGCGGCGAACGCCTCGGCGACCTCCTCGATCAGCGCCGGGAAGTGGAGCAGCATGCGAAACAGAATTTCCCGCTGCAGCCGCCGGGGCGAGCGCGGCGGCCGCGGCGGGCCTTCGACCGCGACGACCGGGCGGCGGCGCCCCGCATCCCGCAGCCGGCCCGGCCGGGCGCGGCGGGCATGATCGAACAGACGCTCCCTGAGAAAGGCCCGATACTCCTCGCGCACCGAAGCGTCGCCGATCGTCGCGATGTCCTCGTCGAGGCGGCGGCGCAGATCGGCCCGCCGTTCCGGCGTGTCGGCCGGGCGCAGCCCGGCCTCGATCTCCCACAGCATCGCCGACAACGGCCGCGCCGCCCCCAGCACCTGCTCGAAGCCCTCCCGTCCGGCCGCGCCGATCAGCGAATCCGGGTCCTCGCCGGCGGGCAGGCCGGCAAAGCGAAGGCTGTGGCCGGGCCGCAGCAACGGCAATGCCCGCCGCAGCGCGCGCATGGCGGCGCGCTGCCCCGCCGGATCGCCGTCGAAGCAGAGGATCGGCTCGGCGCCCAGGCGCCACAGCTCCTGCAGCTGATGCTCGGTCAGGGCGGTGCCGAGCGGCGCCACGGCGGCGGTGAAGCCGGCGCGATTGAGCGCGATCACGTCCATATAGCCTTCGGTGACGATGACCCCGGGGCTCTCGGCCGCGCCGTGCCGCGCCGCCGACCAGCCGTAGAGGACGCGGCCCTTCTCGAAGACCGGGGTCTCCGGCGAGTTCAGGTATTTCGGCTGGCCCTCTCCCAATACCCGGCCGCCGAAGGCGATGACGCGGCCGGCGCGGTCGCCGATCGGGAACATCACCCGGCCGCGGAAATAGTCGAACGGCTCGCCTTCGTCCGGCTGGCGCAGCAATCCCGCCTCGATCAGCAGCGGCAGCGGAAAATCGCCGGCGAGGCCGCGCCGCAAGCCCTGGCGGTCGTCCCCGGCCCAGCCCAGGCGAAAGCGGCGCATCGTCTCCGGGTCGAGCCCGCGCCCCTGGAGATAATCGCGCGCCCGGCTCCCGGCCGCGGCCCACAGCCGCGCCTCATAGAAGGCGGCGGCGGCCTCGAGCGCCTCGAGCAGGGTCTTCTGCCGCTGCGCCTGCTCGCGCTCCTGCGGCGTCGCCTGCGGGACCGGCAATCCGGCCTCGCCGGCCAGCTTCTCGACCGCCTCGAGGAAATCGAGGTTGTCGGCGCGCATCGTGAAGCCGATCGCGTCGCCATGCGCGCCGCAGCCGAAGCAGTGAAAGAAGGATTTGTCCTCGACCACGTAGAAGGAGGGCGTCTTCTCGTGGTGGAACGGGCACAGCCCGGCCAATTCGCGCCCGCGCCGCACCAGCCGCACGCGCCGCCCGACCAGCCCCGCCAGCGGGATCCGGCTGCGCAGCTCGTCGAGAAAGCCCGGCGGAAACGCCATCCCTCAGCCGTCGGCGCCGCACCCTGCCCCTCGCCCGCATTGCGGGAGAGGGAGGGCCCCGTCGCGCAGCGATGGGAGGGTGAGGGCTTGTGTCCCCCGCTGACGAGCGCCGGCGGTTTCCCCCTCACCCCGACCCTCTCCCCCCGTCGGGGGGAGAGGGGGAATTGTATCGAGCCATAACGGCATCGCCGCGCTCAGCCCAGGAGCCGCTTGACGATTTGGCTCGCCTGGGCGAAGTCGACAGCGCCGGCGTGGCGCTGGCGCAGCGCCGCCATGACCTTGCCCATGTCCCTGACGCCCGCCGCCCCGGTCTCGGCGATCGCCGCGCGCGCCGCCGCTTCGATTTCGCCCGTGTCGAGCTGGCGCGGCAGAAAGCCTTCGATCACGACGATCTCGTCGCGCTCGCGCTGCGCCAGGTCGTCGCGTCTGCCCTGCTCGTAGAGCGCGATCGATTCGCGGCGCTGCTTGATCATCGCTTGCAGCATGCCGCCGATTTCACCATCGGAGAGGCCCTCGGGGTTGCCCTGGCCGCGGGCGGCCACGTCGCGCTCCTTGAGCGCCGCCAGGATCAGCCGCACGGCCGAGACCGTGGGCGCATCCCTGGCCTTCATCGCACCCTTGAGCCGGTCGCTGAAGGCCTGACGCAGCATCGGCGCGATCCCCCTCCGCCGGCGAGCCTAAACCTGTTTCGCGCCGGCTGCCGCGACAATTTTGCGGGCCGGCCACCAGCTGTTTGAAACCGCGGGCCGGAACCGCTATCTGTTGGCGGCCCGGCTGCCCGACGGCCCCTTCTTTGCCGGCAGGCCGAGGCAAGCCGACAGGATCGACTTGCGATGCGCGACCCGGGGCTGCGCCCGCCCGACTGCAACGCCGCGCTCGTCCTCGCGGACGGCATGGTGTTTTGGGGCCGTGGCGTCGGCGCCGCCGGGACCGCGGTCGGCGAGGTGTGCTTCAACACCGCGATGACCGGCTACCAGGAGATCCTGACCGATCCCTCCTACGCGGCGCAGATCATCGCCTTCACGTTCCCGCATATCGGCAATGTCGGGACCAATTCGGGAGGATGTCGAAACCACGACCCCGGCCGCGCGCGGGCTGGTCATCCGCACCCCGATCACCGGGCCGGCAAGCTGGCGGGCGACCCAGCCGCTCGATGCCTGGCTGAAATCGCATGGGCTCGTCGGCGTCGCCGGGGTCGACACAAGGCGGCTGACCCGGCATATCCGCGACCGCGGCCCGCCCAACGGCGTCGTCGCCTATGACCCGCAAGGCCGGCTCGACATCGCCGCGCTGCGGGCGCGGGCCGCCGCCTGGCCCGGCCTCGAAGGGATGGACCTCGCCCGCGAGGTGACCTGCCGGCAAACCTACGAATGGACCGAGACCTCCTGGCGGCGCGAGGGCGGCTACGGCCGGCAGGATCACCCGCGCCACCACGTCGTCGCGATTGATTACGGGGCCAAGCGCAACATCCTGCGCATGCTCGCGGCCCACGGCTGCCGGGTCACGGTGGTCCCCGCCGACGCCTCGGCCGAGGATATCCTGGGCCATCGCCCGGACGGGATCTTCCTGTCGAACGGGCCGGGCGACCCGGCCGCCACCGGCCTTTACGCGGCCCCGGTGCTGCGCCGGCTGATCCAATCCGGCACGCCGATTTTCGGCATCTGCCTCGGGCACCAGCTGCTGGCGCTGGCGCTCGGCGCCCGGACCCGCAAAATGGAGCGCGGCCATCGCGGCGCCAACCACCCGGTCAAGGACCTTCTGACCGGCGCGGTCGAGATCACCAGCCAGAACCACGGCTTCATCGTCGTCCCGGAGAGCCTGCCGGACGGGGTCGAGCCGACCCACCTCTCGCTCTTCGACAACACCAACGAAGGCCTGCGCATCATCGGCAGGCCGGTGTTCTCGGTGCAGCACCACCCGGAGGCGAGCCCCGGCCCGCAGGACAGCCACTATCTCTTCGAGCGGTTTGTCCAGCTCATGACGCAAACGTGATACGCTCGCGCCGCGCACGCAGGAAACCTGGAACAGAAAGATGCACAAGGTTCTCCTGATCCAAGGCGCCAACATGGTTTGGCTCGGTAAGCGGGAACCCGAGTTCTATGGAACGATAACGGCCGACGAGCTCGATGAGATTGTGCGAAAGGAAGCAAAAGACCGCGATCTCGACATCGAGATCCGCTACACCAATGTCGAAGGTGAAGCGATCAATTGGATCTACGAAGCGGCTTCCGGTGGCGCCGACGCGCTGCTCATGAATCCCGCCGGGTTCAGTACCGCAGGTTTCGCATTGCGCGATTGCCTGAAGGCAGTGCGCGGCCTTCCATATGTTGAGATTCATATTACGAATGTGGAGAAACGTGGCATTCATCCGGTAACTTCCGGCGAGGCCAACGGGGTGATCGCCGGTTTCGGCGTCGATTCTTACGTGCTGGCTCTCGATGCGATCAAGCGGATACTGTCGAAAAAGAACCCCTGAAATGAAGCTCAGCGACAGACCTCATTCTACGGCACGGAATAGTTCGTGAGCGTCCGGGCCCTTCATCAAGTTGTCATCTCGGCGGCTGTGAGTAAATTGTGGGAAGCGCTGCATCGGGGCTTTGCGTCCTTCGAGATGCGCCCTGCGGGCGCTCCTCAGGATGAGGCAAGCCATTGATGGCATTATCGAAGCACCTCCTCCTGAGGAGGCCGCGACGCGGCCGTCTCGAAGAGCCTGCCCCTCGCGAAAGCGGGGGACGCACCACGGCTATCCAGCCAATCGTCGATGTGATTACAGCCTCTAGGGCCCGGACCCGTTTGCCCGCGTCCCGGTCGTCGCCAGCCTCGCATCGGCGCTTCTGCGCACCGGAATCGCAGGATCCGGCAACGCCATGGGTCCCGGCCTGCGCCGGGATGGACGTAAGAGGATCAGTCTCGGCCGGGATTGGGGGTGTGCGCCGTGCCTAAGCGCACCGACATCGAGTCGATCCTGATCGTCGGGGCCGGGCCGATCGTGATCGGCCAGGCCTGCGAGTTCGACTATTCGGGCGCGCAGGCGTGCAAGGCGCTGAAGGCCGAGGGCTACCGGATCGTGCTGGTGAACTCGAACCCGGCGACGATCATGACCGACCCCGAGCTCGCCGATGCGACCTATATCGAGCCGATCACCCCGGAGATGGTCGAGAAGATCATCGTCCGCGAGCGGGCAGAGGGACATCCGATTGGCGCGCTGCTCGCGACGATGGGCGGGCAGACCGCGCTCAACACCGCGATGGCGCTCGCCCGCTCGGGCGTCCTCGAACGGCACGGCGTCGAGCTGATCGGCGCCAGCGAGGCGGCGATCGCCAAGGCCGAGGACCGCCAGCTGTTTCGCCAGGCGATGGACCGGATCGGCCTCGCCTCGCCGGAGAGCCGGCTCGCGCGTTCGCTCGACGAGGCGGTCGCGGCGCTCGCAATTATCGGGCTGCCGGCGATCATCCGGCCCTCCTTCACCCTGGGCGGCGCCGGTGGCGGCATCGCCTACAACATGCCGGAGTTCGAGGAGATCGTCCGCGGCGGGCTGCGCGCCTCGCCGCAGGGCGAGGTGCTGGTCGAGGAATTGGTGCTCGGCTGGAAGGAGTACGAGATGGAGGTGGTCCGCGACCGCGCGGACAACTGCATCATCGTCTGCTCGATCGAGAACATCGACCCGATGGGGGTGCATACCGGGGATTCGGTCTGCGTCGCCCCGGCGTTGACCCTGACCGACAAGGAATACCAGCTGATGCGCAACGCCGCGATCGCGGTGCTGCGCGAGATCGGCGTCGACACCGGCGGGTCGAACGTCCAGTTCGCGGTCAACCCGCGGGACGGCCGGCTCGTCGTCATCGAGATGAACCCGCGGGTGTCGCGCTCCTCGGCCTTGGCCTCGAAGGCGACCGGCTTTCCGATCGCCAAGGTCGCGGCCCGGCTCGCCGTCGGCTACACCTTGGACGAGCTCGCAAACGAGATCACCCGGATCACCCCGGCCTCGTTCGAGCCGACGATCGACTATGTCGTCACCAAGATGCCGCGCTTCACCTTCGAGAAGTTTCCGGGGGCCGAGCCGCTTGCTGACGACCTCGATGAAATCGGTCGGCGAGGCGATGGCGATCGGGCGCAGCTTCGCCCAATCGGTGCAGAAGGCGCTGCGCTCGATGGAAACCGGGCTCACCGGCTTTGACGAGGTCGCGATCGAGGGGGTCGAGAGCGCCGGCAAGGACGCGGTCAAGGCGGCGCTCGCCAAGCCCTCGCCCGACCGCCTGCTGCTGATCGCCCAGGCCTACCGCCACGGGCTCACGACCGCCGAGATCAACGCCGCCTGCCGTTTCGAGCCGTGGTTTCTGGAGCGCATCGGTGAGATCGTCGAGGTCGAGGAGGAGGTGCGCCGGGAAGGGCTGCCGCCCGGCCGCACGGCGTTTTTGCGGCTGAAGCAGATGGGCTTCTCCGATGCGCGCCTCGGCGCTCTCGCCGGTCTCGACGAGGGCGCGGTCGCCGCCCGCCGCCGCAGCCTCGAGCTGCGCCCGGTCTATAAGCGCATCGACACCTGTGCGGCCGAATTCCCGTCGCTGACCCCGTACATGTATTCCTGCTGGGAAGGCGACGGGGTGGGCGAGCCCGAATGCGAGGCCGACCCCAGCGACCGCCGCAAGGTGATCATCCTCGGCGGCGGCCCCAACCGCATCGGCCAGGGCATCGAGTTCGACTATTGCTGCGTCCATGCCGCCTACAGCCTGCGCGAGGCCGGCATCGAGACGATCATGGTCAACTGCAACCCGGAGACCGTCTCGACCGATTTCGACACCTCCGACCGGCTCTATTTCGAGCCGCTGACCGCCGAGGACGTGATCGAGATCGTGCGCGTCGAGGAGCGCCGCGGGACCCTCATGGGGGTCATCGTGCAGCTCGGCGGGCAGACCCCCTTGAAGCTCGCCGCGGCGCTGGAGCGCGAGCGGATCCCGATCCTCGGCACCTCGCCCGACGCGATCGATCTGGCCGAGGACCGCCGGCGCTTTCAGGGGCTGCTGACGCGGCTCGGGCTGCGCCAGCCGTTGAACGGCGCGGCCCATTCCGCCGCCGAGGCCGAGGCGGCGGCGCGGCGCATCGGCTATCCGGTGGTGATCCGTCCGTCCTATGTGCTTGGCGGCCGGGCGATGGAGATCGTCCACGACGCCGCCGGCCTCGACCGCTACATGCGCCACGCCTTCACCGCGTCGGGGACGAGCCCGGTGCTGATCGACCGCTATCTGCAAAACGCGATCGAGGTCGATGTCGACGCCGTTTCCGACGGCGAGGAGGTCGCGGTCGCCGGCATCATGGAGCATATCGAGGAGGCCGGGATCCATTCCGGCGACAGCGCCTGCTCGCTGCCGCCCTACAGCCTCGGGGCCGCCACGATCGCCGAGATCGAGCGGCAGACGGTGGCGCTCGCCCGCGCCCTCGGCGTCGTCGGGCTGATGAACGTGCAGTTTGCGGTCAAGGACGACGACATCTATGTCCTCGAGGTCAACCCGCGCGCCTCGCGCACGGTGCCCTTTGTCGCCAAGGCGACCGGCGTCCCGATCGCCAAGATCGCGGCGCGGGTCATGGTCGGCGAGAGCCTGGCGCAATCGGGGCTTCGCCGCCGGCCGCCGGGCGCCGCCCATGTCGCGGTCAAGGAGGCGGTGTTCCCGTTCGCGCGCTTTCCCGGCGTCGACCTGATCCTCGGCCCCGAGATGAAGTCTACGGGCGAGGTGATGGGCCTCGACCGGGATTTCGGCCGGGCCTTCGCCAAGTCGCAGCTCGGCGTGGGCGCCAGCCTGCCGCTCGAAGGCTGCGTCTTCGTCTCGGTGCGCGACGGCGACAAGCGGGCGCTGGTCGAGCCGTGCCGGCGGCTCGTCGCGATGGGCTTCGCCCTGGTCGCGACTTCGGGGACGGCCGACGCGCTGGCGCGGCAGGGGCTGCCCGTAACGCGGGTCAACAAGGTGCGCGACGGCCGTCCGCATATTGTCGACCATATGCTGAGCGGCGGGGTTCAGCTGGTGTTCAACACGACCGAAGGGACACAGGCGATCGCCGACAGCTTCAGCCTCAGGCGCACCGCCCTGACCCACGCCATCCCCTATTACACGACGGTCGCGGGGGCCCGCGCGGCGGTCCAGGCGATCGCCGCGCTGCGCGCCGGAAACCTTGAAGTTGCGCCGCTGCAGTCCTACTTTTGATAATTCCGCGGCGGGCCTCCCGCCATCTCCGCCAGGCATGCGAACCCGCTCCCGATGAACAAGATCCCGATGACGGCCGAGGGCTACGATCGGCTCCGGGAGGAGCTGAAGCACCTGAAGTCCGTCGACCGGCCGGCCATCATCCGCGCCATTGCCGAGGCGCGCGACCATGGCGATCTGGCGGAAAACGCCGAATACCACGCCGCCCGCGACCGGCAGAGCTTTATCGAGGGCCGGGTCATGGAGCTCGAGGACAAGATCGCCCGCGCCGAGATCATCGATGTCTCAAAGCTCTCGGGCTCGGCCATCAAGTTCGGGGCCAAGGTCACGCTCGCCGACGAGGAGACCGACGAGGAGCAGACCTTTCAGATCGTCGGCGAGGACGAGGCCGACATCAGCCGCGGCCGGCTGTCGGTCACCTCGCCGCTTGGCCCGCGCGCTGATCGGCAAGGGCAAGGGCGACAGCGTCGAGGTCACCACCCCGCGCGGCGCCAAATCCTACGAGATCGTCACCGTCGCCTTCGGCTGAGCGGCGGTCAGGACGGGCTGTTCGGGAAGCAGGCGGCGGACAGCGGGTCGCGCCGACCCGCGTCTATTGGCTGAGGCGCAGAGCGATCAGCGACTTTGCGATGTCGTCGAAGACCTTCTGCAGGCTGCCTGTAGTCGCGGCCTCGAAGAAACCGCCGTTCGAGGTCGTGGCGCAGTTTTGCAGCTGGGTGTTGCCGGCGCCGTCGGTGCCGAGCCCGATCGTATAAATGATATAATTGCCGCTGGCGGCCAGGTTGCTGCAGACGCTGGCCAGGCGGCTGCCCAGATTGGTCACCGCCGTCGAGGTGCTGCTGGCCGTGCCGATCTTGCCGTCGGCGAGGAAGCCGAGACCGGTCATATGCGTCGATGACGGCCATTCCTCGGCGCCGTCGGTCATCAAGACGATGGCCTTTTTCCACCCCGTGGTGGTGGCGTCGCTGTAGCTCAGCGGATGACCGTCGGTCGGCGTGAACGGGCCATTGGGCGAAAGGACGCGCCACCCCCAGATCATGCCGACATGGACCTGAGTGCCGCCGGCGTCGCGCGGCCACATGCTGCTGATGGTGTTGAGGACCTGGGTCTTGCCCGAGGAGGAGGTCACGTCGGTCAGCGGCAGAAGCGGCGCCGGGCAGCCCTGGTTGGGGCCGGTGAAGCTGCCCCATTTCGCGACCACCGCACCCTGGGTTTCGGTCGTGCTGCTCTGGGCCTTGACGGTCGCCGTGGTCCAGGAGTTGTTGGAGCTGGGCGCCCACCACAACGGGTACCAGCTCGGCCAGCTGGCCGGCTCGGTGTAATCGGGATCGGTCGACCGCCGAGTTGAGCACGCCGCTGACGCTGCTGTTTTCACCCGAGCTGGTCGGCTCGACGACGCAGCCCATCCAGTTCGACGTGGTGTTGGTGCTGGTCGTGTCGTAGGTGAGCGGCGTGAACGCAATCAGCGTGGTGTTGCAGCAGGTGCCCGTTGCGCTGGAGAAATTGCTTGGCGTCGTGGCGCTTTGGGAGATCGTAAGCGAGCCTGTGCCGGCCGCGTATTGAGCTGCCGTGCTGGGCGCGGCGGTTATCGTCGTGTTCGCTGGGATGCCGTTGCCGACGATCACCTGCCCGACTGTCGGGACCGTCGTCGAGAAGGAAACGTTCGAGACTGTCGTCGACCCGCTCGTCGTGCTAGCCCCGAGATTGGTTAACGTTATGATATCGCCGGCCTTCGTCGTCGTCACGGCGGCCGAAATGGTGAGAGAGGAAGGCGGGCTCCCAGTCGTACCGGTGACATAGGCATTGGCGGGGATTCCGGTTCCGCTGATGGCCATGCCAACCACGATGCTGTTGAGGCTGGCGGGGGTTCCCCTGAGGCTGCTGATCGTCGTGCTGCCGCTCGTCGTGCTGCCGGCCAGGCTGAAGACGACCGATTTGCTGGTCTGCGTCGCGGTCGCGTTGGCCGACAGCGTGACCGTCGTCCCGGTTATCGACGAGACGGTGGTGGCGGTGGCGGTGGGGATGCCGCTGCTGCTGCTCGTCACAACCATTCCGGCCACGATCCCGCTGGCGCTGGCGACGCTCAACGTCTTGCTGCCGTTGGTCCAGCTTCCCGTGGTCGTAAACGTCGTCGGGTCCGTGAAAGGGGTGCTGGGGGCGCCGCTGGCGGGGCCGACCGCCAGCGAGTTGCCGGTGAAGGTCCGCGTCGCATTCGAGGAAATCGTGATGCGACGAGCTGCTGACGCTGCTGACCGTCGCGGAGCTCGGAATGCCGTGCCCGTATATGTACATCCCCGCCTGAATGGCGGCAGTACCTGAAACCGAGCCGCTCGGCGTAAGCATCGAGACGCTCGAGATCGTGCTGCTGCCGTTGGTCGTATTGCCGGTGATCGGGGTGACCGGCATGATATTGCCGCGCAGGTCGGTAAAATCGCCGCTCACGGCTCGGCGGTGATGTGGCTGCAGCTGGTGGCGCTGGCGCACAAGCTGTTGCCGACGTTGACCGTCGTCACATAGGGGACGATGCCGATGTAGAGCTGTTGCGTTGCGGTGATCGCGTTGGTGAGCGTGTTCACAAACTGGGTGGCGGCGTTTCTGAGGATGCAGATGCGGCTTTTGTTGGTGGCGTCCGTGCAGGTGGTGTCGGCCGCCACAACACTGCCTGCGCACAACGAGTCGCTGTAGCTCGGCGCGCCGTCGCTGGGGCCGCACAGCATCGAGCCGGTGTTGTCGAGCACCACCGCGACTTCGAGACCCGTGGTCTTTTTGGTCTGGGCCGTGACCGAGACCGTCATGCTGTCGACGCCGACAAGCCGCATCAGCGTCATCGGCACCGTGGCCTGCGCCTGGAAATTGACGGTGGCCGCGGTCAGATCGGCATCGGCCGGCACCGGCGCGACGCTGACGTCGGCGCCGAGCGCAGTCGAGGGATAGTTGGCGGTGAAATAGCTTTGGAGATCGGCGATCATCTGGGTCCGGGTGCGGCTGGATTCCGATCCGATAGCCAGCGCCGCCGCGTCGAGCGCGGCGCCGAGGCGCACCTTGACCGCGTAGGCGCGCCCGACGTCGATGGCCATGCCGGAGGCGACGACGATGGGGATCGCGCAAATCGCGAAGATCATTGCAACGCTGCCCTCGCGCCGCTCGGCGAGCCGGCGCAGGCTGGCGATGACGGCAATTACGGCAATTACGGGGCGGAGCATCGGTCGCGTTCCCTATGACGTCCGGCCGGCGTTCACGGGCATACGCTGCCCGTGTTCAAATAGGTCGGGACGCAGCTCATGTAGCGTGGCCGGTTGAATGCCCACTCGCTCAGCGAATATGAGGAGCTCAGGATATAGCCGAAGGGTGAGCTGTAGGCGTAGGTGAGGTGGGCGACGATCACGCTGTCGGAGGAGCCGCTGGTCTCGCTGCCGAGCGTCGCGAGGTCTTTGACACCGGCCGCGTCGGTCAGTGTGATTGCGGTCGCGCCGTTCACCTCGAGATGCCAGTCGATGACCGGAGAGCCGGTGCTGTAGGTGATTGCGGCATAGGCGATCGCGAGCTGCGCGTCGCTCGTCGGCAGCGGCGTCAGCACCTCGGTCGCAGCGGTCGTGATGCTGGTGAAATCCGCGCTCGCGAGCACGGTGTTGACCCTCGTCTGCGCGACGAGATCGGCCGCCGTCTCGGCCGAAGCTTCGAGCTTCATATAGGCGAGCGTCAGGTTGGCGGTCTCGTAGCTGCCTAAATACAGCGTCACCATGAGCGGAACGATCAGCGCGAACTCGATCGCCACCGTGCCCGACTGGTCATGCGCAATGCCGCCGCCTGCGGCTCGCCGGCGCCGCCCGATCATGTGAAGGGCTCGTTCTGGAAGATTACGGTCGACGACAATGCCGCAACGCCGGCGCCGGGGTCGGAGCCGCCGGCGCTGTTGGGGCCGGTCCAGCAGCTGCCGCCGCTCAAGCACGCTCCAACCCAAGGAACGATGTAGGGACGGGCATAGCTGATCTTGACGGCGACGATCTGGCCGCCGACGCCGGGCGTGAACGGGCAAGGCGTTTTGGCGCCGGTATGGTCGTTGGCATTGCGTTCGCATGGCGTGAAGCTGACGGCGCCGAAGCTGGGGAAGACCGCGACGTCGAAAATGACCTTGGCGGCGCAATCGGAGACCGTGACCAGCGGGCTCATCTTGGTGCAAAGCAGGTTCTGGAACGTGGTGATCGGGTCGCTTTGCGACTGGACCTGCCCGGTGCGAATCTGCCGCGCCACGTCGCGCGCCGCGCCGTCAAGGACCGACTGGGTGGTGAGGGTCAGGCCGAGCTCGATGATCGTCAGCAGGAGCAGCAGAAAGGGCGGCCCCAGGAACGCGATCTCGATGGCGGCGACGCCCTGTGTATCGCGTGCGATGCGTCGAAATATCGGCATGGGAAACGCCCTGCTTAAGCTCTCCGTTGCTGTCGCCACGACAGCTCGTTTTTCGCTGGCCGACCCTGAAATATCCTCGATGTCAGAGGGGAGGAGGTCGCGCGACCGAGAGCGCGGAAAAGCCGATCGCGCCGACCGTCGTCAGGCCGGCCAGGATCCCGATCGCCCCTCTCTCGTCGCCATGGAGCCGCCGGAACATCGCGACCGATCCCTGCCTATATCCCGATAGGGTGGGGAGCCTACCCGCCCCCGGTAAACGAATTGTAAACTGGAGCGGCTTCAGGTATGCTGGCGCGGTTTGGGCCGAGGGGGCGAAGGTGGCGGTGTCGGGGAAGCGAGGGCGCACCGCGCGTATTTTGGCGATGTCGGTTCTGGCGTCGGCGCCGCTCGGCTGCGTCGCCCCGGCCCCGCCGGCGAACCCGTTTCTCGGCGCCTGGGCCACGGCCGACAACAACGCCGTCACGATCCGCGAGGACACGATCGTGCAGACCGAGCCCGACGGCCGGAGCGTGGCGCTCGACAGCAAGGCCTGCCGCGGCGTCTTCCGCTTCAACTACGGCACGAAGTCGCGCCAGAGCCTGACCGACCTCGTCCCGCGGCAGCCCGAGCTGCGCAAGAAATTATCGGAGATGCTGGCGCAGCCGAGCTATCCGGTGGCGCAGCTCGATTGCGATCAGGGCGACCAGACCTACGTCCTGCTCGACGACCGCCAGCTGGTGGCGATCTATCGCGACGGCGACATCGGCGCGATCGAGCGGCTGGCGCGCCGATGATTCATGCTATGTCTCCCGCGGCGAGGATGGAAGACTTGGGCGAGCGCGATCGGAGCGGCGATGCTGAGGGGTGAGTGGCGCCGTTCGCTCTTCTACCCCGTGCTGATGAGCCTTGGGGTCGGCGGGCTCGCGTCGTGCGCCGAGCCGCCAACACCGCCGCCGCCGCTGGTGGCGGTGGCGCCGGTGCGCATCCTGCCGCCGCCGCTCCACCCGCGCCGGGTCCTGCCGCACCCGGCGCACAAGCCCGAGCCGCCGTCGGACAGCGCGGTCCCGCCGGAAGGCCCCGCCCCGGAGGCCGGGGACGCCGCCGCCGCGATCGTCGAGCCCGAAGCGGCGGCGCACCCGCCGGCCCCGGCGGAGCCGCCGCCGGCCCCGCGCGAGCTGATCGGGCTCGACCAGGCGGCGGCCAAGCGTCTGTTCGGGGCCGCGGCCGAGCAGTCCGAGCAGCCGCCCGCCACGGTGTGGCGGTACAGGAGCGCCACCTGCGGGCTCGACCTCTATTTCTACCTCGATTTGCGCAGCGGCCACATGCGGACCTTGCACTACGCGTTCAACGGCGACGCGGCCGACCCCACCGGGCGGCAGAACTGCCTGAAATCCCTGGTCGTCACCCGCAGAACCTGACGCCCGGCCGGCGATGCCGCATATTCTTCTCGTCGACGACGACGATCTGTTCCGCGAGTCGCTCGGCCTCAACCTGATCGACGAAGGACATCAGGTGACCAGCTTCGGCAATGGCGGCGAGGTGCTCGACTTTCTCGAAAACGGCGGCGGCGCCGATGTGATGCTGCTCGACTGGCGCATGCCGGGGATGACCGGGCTCGAGGTGCTGCGGCGGCTGCGCCGGTCCGGCGTCGCGATCCCGGTGATCTTCCTGACCGTGTTTTCCGACGACATCTACGAGGAAGCAGCGCTCGCCGGCGGGGCGGTCGATTTCATCGACAAGTCCCGCCGCCTGACGATCCTGCTGCGCCGTCTGCAGCTGATCGCCGAAGGGGCGCGGCCGGCGGGCGACCCCGACCCGCCGCGGGCGGACGCGCTCCAGCTCGGGCGGCTCGAGCTGCGTTTCGACACCCACCGCGCGTTGTGGGCCGGGGCCGCCGTCGAGCTGACCTTGACGGAGTTCAAGATCTTGGCTCTGCTCGCCGAAAAGGCCGGGCAGGACGTCGGCTATCGCGAGATCTACGATCTCGTCCACGGCAAGGACTTCATCGCCGGACACGGGTCGGAGGGGTATCGCGCCAATGTCCGTACCTTCATCAAGCGCATACGCAAGAAGTTCCGCGAAGGCGACCCCGATTTCGACCACATCGAAAACTATGCCGGCTTCGGATACCGCTGGACCGCGCAGCAGTGAAACGCGGCGCCGGATCCGCTGGGCGTGGTCGCTCAGCGCCAAGATCGGCTTGCTCGCGGTCATTTTCCTGCTGGTCCCGGTGTTCCTTTATATCCAGTTCCGGACCGCCTACGAGCAGAGCCAGGAGTTCCTGCTCCGCAGCGTGCGCGACGAAGGCCGGGTCATCACCCAATCGCTGCTGCCGCTGCTCGAAACCGCCGACACCGGCTCGCTGCCCGAGCTCGGGCGCTATCTCGCCCGGTTCGCCGGGGAGGTGACGACGATCAAGCTGCTGCTGTCGCCGACGGCGGCCGAGCCCGGCGCCGAGGGGTTCTATTATGTGGCGTCCTGGCCGGCGGTCGAGCAGAGCAATCTTCAGGCGGAGCGGGAGACCCTGGCGCAGCAGGGCGTGCTCGACCGCCTCGCCGAGAACTGCCGCGAGGAGATGCCGTTCTCGCTGATCTATCACCGTCCGACCGGGGGCGCCGAGATCGTCACCGCGGTGACGCCGCTGTCGACGCCGGCCGGCTGCTGGGCGGTGGTCGCCTCGTTTTCCGGCGACGCCTTCCCTTCGGCGCATCTCGGCCAGCCTTATTGGGCGACGCCGACGGTGCGGATCGCGGCGCTGATTTATCTCGCGATGGCGGTGCTGACCTTCTCGACCCTGTTCAGCGTGCGCGGCGGGTTGAGCCGATTTGCCCGGCGGGCGCGGCGGATCCGCGACGAGGGGCCGGACGCCGGGTCGTTCGGCGGCCGCGACGGCCTGCCCGAATTGACCGACGTCGCGGCCGAGTTCGACCGCATGGTCGACGCGCTCAACCGGTCGGCGGCCGACATCCGCCGCACCGCGGAAGACAACGCGCATGCCTTCAAGACCCCGATCGCGGTGATTCGCCAGTCGCTGGAGCCCTTGAAGCGCGCCCTGCCGGAGGACAATCAGCGCGCCCAGCGCGCCTTCGGCGTCGTCGAGCACGCGGTCGACCGGCTCGACGGGCTGGTCGCCTCGGCCCGCCGGCTCGACGAGGCGACCGCCGACCTCTTGGCCAAGCCGCGGGTCCCGGTCGATCTCGGCCGGGTCGTCGGCCGGCTGATCCAGAACCGTTCCGACATGCTGGCCAGCCGCGACCTGACGATCGTGCTGGCCAGCCGCGACCTGACGATCACCGCCGATCTGCTGCCCGGCCTCTTTGTGCTGGGCAGCGAGGAGATGATCGAGACCGTGCTCGAAAACCTGATCGACAACGCCGCCTCGTTCTCGCCGCCCGGCTGCGAGATCGTGATCCATCTGACCCGCGATGGGCGGTTCGCCCACCTGACCGTCTCCGACCACGGCCCCGGCGTCCCCGAGGCGCAGCTCGAGCGCATCTTCGACCGCTATTATTCGGAACGGCGCGAGGAAGCCGCCAGCGACGCCGGCACGACCTATTTCGGGATCGGCCTGTCGATCGCGCGGCGCAACGTCGAGGCGATGGGCGGCACGATCGAGGCCGAGAACCGGGCGCCGCACGGACTGACCGCGCACATCCGCCTGCCGCTCGCGCCGGCTCGCGGCTGAGCCGGATGGAAGCGAGGCTGAAGACCGGGTTGTGGGTCAAGGCGCTGATCCGGCGCTGCGACCTCGCTGCGATCGGGGTCGCGGTGACGGCCCGCGGCGACGGCGACGCGGGCGCCGTCCTCGTCAAGCTCAGCGGCCGCGATGCTCGGCTCGCCGTGCTGGCGCAGGCGCGCGCCACCGACGGCGCGCTCGTCTGGATGCGCGCGACCGGCCCCGAGCCCGGTCGCCGAGGCCGACGCCGATGCCTATATCGCCCGCCAGCGCCGCCGCGACCCCGACCTCTGGGTCGTCGAGATCGAGAGCGGCTCGCCGGAAGCGGTGATCGACGGACGGATCGTGTGAAACAAGCTTCGGCAGTATTATCCGCGGCGGATGCCTCGCAAAATCGGCACCCCTGACATCAGCTCAGCGCGAGCCGGCGGGTGTCGCGGTAGCCGGTTTCCGACAGCTCCCCCCAATCCATCACACCGGCGAGAAATGACATGTAGCTGTCATAGACCTTGCGGGTCAGCGGATCCTTGGCGGCCGTATCTGCGAGGACCCCTTTGCTGAGCCTGCCGAGCGTCTTGATCAGCTGGTCGTTGAAACGCCGTATCTTGACCCGGTTGTCAGCCCGCAGCAGCTTGAGCGACTTGACATTTTCGAAATTGAACTGAGCCAGCGATCGAGTGACTTCGGCCTGTGCGGCAGCCTCGATCAGCGCTTTCTCGGACGCCGACAGCCCGTCCCACAGCGACCTGTTGATGCCGAGCGTAAAGTTCGTGCCGGGCTCGTGGAAGCCCGGGTAATAATAAAAATCGGAAACCTTCTGGAGCCCGAGATTCATGTCCATCCAGGGGCCGATCCACTCGGCGGCATCGATGGCGCCGGATTTAAGCGCTGTCGCGATCTCGCCGCCGGGGGTCGTCACGACGGTGGCGCCCATCCGTCGAAGAACCTCGGCGCCGAGCTCCGGCATCCGATAGCGCAGGCCCTTGAAGTCCTTCGGGCTGTCGACCTCCTTGTTGAACCACCCGCCCATCTGGACGCCGCTGTTGCAGGCCATCAAAGGCTTGATGTTGAACTGTCCGTCGACCTCGTCCCACAACGCCTGCCCGCCACCGAAATAGATCCACGAGCACAGCTCGTCGGCGGTAAAACCATAAGGTACGGCAGCAAAGAAATTCAGCGCTGGGGCCTTGCTCTCGAAATAAGCTTCATCCGTGTGATACATGTCGGCGACGCCGGAGGCGACCGCATCGAAGACCTCGAAAGCGTGGACGAGACTGCCGTCCGGATAGACGGTAACCTTGAGACGCCCGTCCGACAATACGGCGATCGATTGCGCCAATCGCTCGGCGCTGGTCTGCATCCCGGGAGAGTTCTCCGGATAGCTGGTCACCAGCTTGAGCTCTTTGACGCCTTGCGCGATCGCCGGCGCCGGCGGAGTCCCGGCAGCCGCGACTGCGGCGGCCGCGCCCAACAGCATCTCGCGGCGTCGCATCCTCATCTCCGTCTCCTTCTATCCGAGCGCCAGCCGCCGGGTGTCGCGGTAGCCGGTTTCCGACAGCTCGCCCCAATCCATCGACGCCGGCGAGAAACGCCATGTAGCTGTCGTAAACCTTGCGGGTCAGCGGATCCTTGGCGGCGGTGTCGGCGAGCACCTCCTTGCTGAGCCTGCCGAATGTCTTGATCAGCTCGTCGCTGAAGCGCCGGATCTTGACCCGCTCATCGGCGCGCAGCAGCTTGAGCGCGTTCACGTTCTCGGCATTGAACTGGGCAAGCGAGCGGGTGACTTCGGCGTGCGCCGCCGCTTCGATCAGCGCGCGCTCGGAGGGCGTCAGCCGGTCCCACAGCGTCTTATTGACGCCGAGGGTGTTGTTGCTGCCTGGCTCGTGGAAGCCGGGGTAGTAGTAATAATCGGCCGCTTTGTCGAGCCCGAGATCCATATCGAGCCAGGGTCCGACCCATTCGCTGCCGTCGATAGCGCCGGATTTGAGGGCGCCGACGATCTCGCCGCCGGGCGTCGTCACTACGGTGGCGCCCATGCGGCGCAGGACTTCGGCGCCGAGATCGGGCATCCGATAGCGCAGGCCTTTAAAGTCTTCAGGGCTGTCGATTTGCTTGTTGAACCAGCCGCCCATCTGCACGCCGGTATTGAGCGCCATCAACGGCTTGATGTTGAACTGCGCGTCGACCTCGTCCCACAACGCCTGCCCGCCGCCGAAGTCGATCCACGCGCACACCTCATCGGCGGTCAAGCCGTAAGGCACCGCGCAGAAGAAATACAGCGCCGGCGATTTGCCCTCGGCGAAATAGTAGTCGGAGGCATGATACATGTCGGCGACGCCGGCGGCGACCGCATCGAAGACCTCGAAAGGGTGGACCAGACTGTTGGCCGGGTACACCGCGACCTTGATATGCCCGTCCGACATCGCCGTGATCGATTGCGCCAGGCGCTCGGCGCTGGTCTGCAGCCCAGGCGAGCCCTCAGGCCAGGCGGTCACCAGTTTCAGCTCTTTGATGCCCTGCGCGATAGCCGGCGCCGGCAGGCCGCCGGCGGCAGCGACAGCGGTCGCGCCCAGGAGCACGTCGCGGCGTCGCGTCTTCATCGTAGGCTCCCAGACGGAATGTACGACAGGTTGTGGCCTGCCCGATTTTCGGCCACTATCGCCGCGCGAACCGAGGCGTCAGATCGAGCGCGCGGGAGACTATAGTTTGTTGAACATCCGAGCAAGGGCGAGCGGCGTCGGGGCGCGGCTGCTGCTCGTCATCTTCGGTATCGGCGCGGTCGCGGCGCTGGTCGCCGGCGCGGCGATCTACGCTTTTGTCGAGGCCGGCCATTCGCTGGTGCTGATCGACCGCCGCATCGACCCGATCCTGGCTTCGGTCGAAGTGTCGCGCTCGGTCGAGCGCATCGCCACCGCGGCCTCGGCGCTGTCCGCCGCCACCACCGAGCAGCGGCGCGACCACCTGTTCGCCAGGCTCTCCCGCCAGTCGGCCAAGCTGCGCTCCTTTCTGGACGAATTGCGTGACGGCGGGATCAGCCGGGAGCAGCTGGCGCCGATCGAGGGCAACGCCGTTCTGTTGGACGCCAATCTGACGGCGTTGGACGCGGATGTCCGACTGCGGCTGCAGCTGATCGGACGCATCAAGGATTTGATGCAGGGCGTGTTCGACACCAATGAAGAAACCCGGCGGCTGCTGGCGCCGACACTGCTCGTCTACGACAGCCAGCTCGACCGTCTCGCCAAGCTGCTGACCGGCGCCGGGCAAATGCCCGATCCACGCGCAGGAGGAGCTGCGTCCGCTGATCGCCGGTCTGCTGGCCGCCCGGCCGGTGCAAAAGGTGCAGCAGCAGGCCTCCGACGCCGCCGACACCCTGGCGCAGGCCGCGGTCAGCGAGCAGAAGCAGCGCCTGTTGATCCTCGCCTTTCAGCTCCGCCGGACGATCGGCGAGCTCGAGAAGGGCTCGCAGGCGCTCGACCCGAAGCTCCAACCGCTGTTTATGGCGCAGGTGGATAAGTTGAAGACCCTGGTCGATGGGCCGAGCTCGATCCCGCAGCTGCGCCAGCACGAATTGGATCTGATCGCCGACGCCGGCCGGCTCTTGGCCGAGAACGATACCCTGTCGACGCAGCTCACCGACGCTGCCGAACAACTGGTCGGGGCGACCAAACGAGAGGTGCGGGGGGCGACGGCGTCGGCTCTGCGCATTCAGCGGCTGAGCACCGCCGCGATCAGCGTGCTGCTCGCGCTCGGCTTTGTCGGCTCGGTTCTGATCGTCTGGCTTTATGTTGGCCGCAACATCGTGCGGCGGCTCAACCTGCTGAACGGCGCGATGTTCGCGATCGCCGGCGGCGGCCGCGAAATCGCGGTCCCGGTGACGGGCGGCGACGAGATCGCGGCGATGGGCCGCGCGGTCGAGGTGTTCCGCCAGAACGCGATCGAGCGCGATGCGCTCTTGGAGGAGCGCGCGGAGGCCGCCGAACGGCTGGAGCGCCAGGTCGAAGAGCGCACCGCAGAGCTCGGGCAGCAGCAGGCGGTGCTGCGGGTGACCTTCGACAATATGGGCGACGGCGTCGTGCGGTTCGACGAGGGGCTGCGGCTGGCCGCTTGGAACCGCAATCTCGTAAAAATCCTCGACCTGCCGGATTGGTTCCTCGCCGAGCCCCGAGCCTATGCCGATTTCGTCCGCTATCTGGCGGAGCGCGGCGAGTTTGGGGCGGCCGATCCCGAGGCGGAGCTGCGCCGCTTCACCGAAAATGCCGCCCGCCAATGGACGGCAGAGCGGACCCGACCCGATGGCCGGGTGCTCGAAGTGCGTCACAATCCGGTGCCGGGCGGCGGCTTCGTGCTGATCTACAGCGACATCACCGAACGCAAGCGGTCGGAGGAGGAGATCCGCGCCTCCCGCGACGCCGCCGAGTCGATGCTGCGGGAGTTGAAGGCGACGCAGGCCAGTCTGATCCAGGCCGAGAAAATGGCCTCGCTCGGCCAGCTCACCGCCGGCATCGCCCACGAGATCAAGAACCCTCTCAACTTCGTCAACAACTTTGCCGGCCTGTCGAACGAGCTGCTGGAAGAGCTGAAGCAGGCGGCGGCCCCGGCCCTGGCTGCGCTCGAAGCCGGAAGGCGCGCCGAGATCGACGAGACGATCGGGATGTTGACCGGGAATCTCGAAAAGATCGCCGAGCACGGCCGTCGCGCCGACAATATCGTCACCGGCATGCTGGCGCATTCCCGCGGCGGCAGCGGCGAGCGGCGGGAAGTCCAGCTCAACGGCCTCGTCGACGAGGCGCTCAACCTCGCTTATCACGGCGCGCGGGCCCAGCACCCGGATTTCACCATCGTGTTGGAGCGGGAGCTTGATCCAAGCACGGCTCCGATCGAGCTGGCCCCGCAGGAAATGACCCGGGTGTTTTTGAACCTGTTCGCCAACGGCTTCTATGCCGCCGGCCAGCGATGGCAAAACGGCGGGCCGGGTTTCCGGCCGGTGCTGAAGGTGACGACGCGCGATCTCGGCGATTGTGTCGAGGTGCGGGTGCGCGACAACGGCATCGGCATTTCGCCGGAGATCAGGGACAAGCTGTTCCAACCCTTCTTCACCACCAAGCCGCCCGGGGAAGGGACCGGACTCGGGCTGTCGATCAGCTGGGACGTGGTGGTCCAGCAGCACGGCGGCGAAATCACCGTCGACAGCCGGGTCGGCGAATTCACCGAATTCACCGTCCGCCTGCCGCGCGGCCGGCATGCGGTGGAGAGGGCGGCATGAGCTTCAGCATCATGGTCGTCGACGACGAGGCCGATGTCGTCGAGCTGTTCCGCCAGCGCTTTCGCCGCGAGGTGCGGCAGGGTCGCTACGTGCTGCATTTCGCGGCCTCGGGCGAGGAGGCGCTGCGCCGGCTCGACGAGATCCGTCCCGAGCTGATCGTGATCCTGTCCGACATCAACATGCCCGGAATGGACGGGCTGGAGCTGCTGCGCACGATCAAGGAGCGCCGCCCGCTGCTGCCGGTGCTGATGGTGACCGCCTATGGCGACGCCGAGCGCGAGCGCCGCGCCGGCGAGCTCGGGGCCGCCGCCTTTCTCGCCAAGCCGGTCGATTTCGCGCGGCTGAAGCAGCAATTGCTCGAGCTGATGCCGGCCGCGGGGCCGGATTGACGGGCGCGGATGCGGGTGGGAGGGTAGAACATGCCGGTTGCAGGATCGCCCGGGCCGAGGCGCGGATGGCGGCGGCGCATGGCGGCCGCGGCGCTGGCGCTGCTGGCCGTCGGCGCGCCGTCGGCGCTCGCCGCGCCGCCGGCCGAGGAGGACGCGGCGATCGCCCAAAGCCTCGCCGAGATGCTGCGCGACGCCCGCACGGTCATCTCCAACAACCAGGATCTGATCAACAACCCCGATATCGGCGACAAGCACCTCGGCGGCGCCGTCGTCCTCGGCGACGCGATCGAGCTCTACAAGAAAGCGACCGGCGTCGACCCGACCAAGATCGACCCGGCCTCGCGCGAGGGCCGGCTGCTGCGCGCGATGATGGATGCGATCGTCGCCGTGACCAACGACAACCAATCGACGATCAACGCCAAGGGGATGGGCTTCAAGGCCTTTATCCCGGCCGTCTTCGCCCGCCTCGTCGACGAGGAGTTCGCCCGGCTGGCCAAGGGCGAGGCCGAGGTCAAGGTCACCGCGCCCGCCGATCTGGTGCGCAACCGCAAGGCCCGGCCCGACGCCTGGGAGGCCGAGATCATGACATCGAAGCTGCTCGACCCGGCCTGGCCCAAGGGCCAGTCCTATTCGGCTGTGGTCGACACCCGCGGGCGGCCGGCCTACCGCATCATGGTCCCCGAATACTACGTGGCCTCGTGCCTTGCCTGCCACGGCGGGCCGAAGGGCGAGATGGACATCACCGGCTATCCCAAGGAGGGCGGCCAGCTCGGCGATCTCGGCGCGGCGATGAGCATCACCCTCTACCATTGAGCCCTGACCATTGAGCCCTGGCATGTGGCGTCGCGCGATCATGGCCCGGCTGACGATCCGGACCCGGCTGATCCTGCTGACGGTGGCGGGGCTTCTCGTCCTGATCGCGACCAGCGCCTACCTGAACCGAAAGCTCGCCGACAATTCGGCCGGCATGGTGCGGGCCGCCGAACTGCTCGCCATGATCGAGCAGGCGAACGACGCGCAGATCGCGTTCGGCGAGCTGCGCTATTGGATGACCGACCTCGCCGTCAGCCAGCTGACCCTGGCGGAGAAGAACGCGGTCGCCACCCGCGGCCGGATCGACCAGCACCTCGCCGTGCTGGCGCGGTGGAACCCGGAGCGGATCGCCCAGGTCCGCGGCGAGCTGGCGCAGTACGACGACTTCGCCGAGAAGGCGGTCGACGAATACACCGCCGACCGCCGGGTGATCGGCAACACGCTCCTGGCGCAGGCGCGCCTGCACAGCCTCGCGGTCGACCGGCTGCTCGCCGCGGTCGTCGCCGAGCTGACCGGCCAGTCGATCGCCGCCCGCGAGCGCGTCGTCGCCGAGGCGAAGCGGGCGACCCGGACCTCGCGGCTCATCGTCGCCGCGGCGGTGGTCGCGGGCGCGCTCTTGACGCTCTTCGTGCTGCGCTCGATCGCGCTGCCGCTGCGCCGGCTGGTGGCCGCGATGGACGGGCTCAACGCCGGCGACGTCGCGGTCGAGATCCCGCCGGCCGGGCCGGACGAGATCGGGGCCATGGCGCGCACCCTGGCGCGGTTCCGCGACACCCTGACCGAGCTGCGCGAGACCCTGGCGCAATTCGAGGCGCTGCGCGGGGTCGGGCGGGCGGTGGGCTCGACGCTCGACCTCGAGGCGGTGCTCGGCATCGTCGCGGCGCGCGCCGTCGAGTTCTCCCATGGCGAGGCCGGGGTGATCTACGAATACGACGAGGGCGCGCGGGAATTTCATTACCGGATCAGCCACGGCTCGCCGCCGGCGCTGACCGAGCTGCTGAAGGCGCAGCCGATCGGCTTGGGGGAAGGCGCGCTCGGCCGGGCGGCGGCCGACGGCTCGCCGGTGCAGATCGCCGATCTCCTCGACCGGGCCGACGCCGCCTTCGAGCTGTGGAGCCGGGTCGGCCGGATGGGCTATCGCTCGCTGCTCGCCGCGCCGCTGCTCGACGAGGGGCGCATCCTCGGCGGCCTCGTCGTCGTCCGCCGCGAGGCCGGCAGCCTGCCCAAGGAGGTCGTCGGCCTGGTCGAGGCGTTCGCCACGCAATCGGCGCTCGCGGTGCGCAACGCCAAGGCGTTCGAGGAGCTGCGCGTCGCCCATGAGCAGCTCAAGGCGACGCAGGCCAACCTGATCCAGGCGGAAAAAATGGCCTCGTTGGGCCAGCTCACCGCCGGCATCGCGCACGAGATCAAGAACCCGCTGAATTTCATCAACAACTTCGCCGAGCTGTCGCGCGAGCTGATGGACGAGCTCGGCGAGGCCGCGGCCGCCGGCGCCGGCTCGAGGCCGAGATCGACGAGCTGACCCAGACCTTGACCGGCAATCTCGCCAAGATCGTCGAGCACGGGCGGCGCGCCGACGGCATCGTCACCAGCATGCTGCTGCATTCGCGCGGCGGCAGCGGCGATCGCCGCAAGACCGATTTCAACGCCCTTGTCGACGAGGCGCTGAACCTCGCTTTCCACGGCGCCCGCGCCCGCGACCAGCGGTTCAACATCACCCTCGAACGCGATTTCGATCCCCGCATCGGCGCGATCGAGCTGGTGCCGCAGGACATGACCCGCGTGTTCCTGAACCTCTTCGGCAACGGCTTCTACGCCGCGGACAAGCGCGCCCGCGAAACGGCGGAGCCGGGGTTCCGGCCGCGGCTGAAGGTGACGACCCGCGATCTGGGGGATCAGGTCGAGGCGCGGGTGCTCGACAACGGCGTCGGCATTCCGCCCGGGGTGCGCGAAAAGCTGTTCACGCCGTTCTTCACGACCAAGCCCACCGGCGAGGGCACCGGCCTCGGCCTGTCGATCAGCTACGACATCGTCGTGCAGCAGCATGGCGGCGCGCTCACGGTCGAGAGCCGGGAGGGCGAGCTGACCGAGTTCACCTTGCGCCTGCCGCGCCGGCGGGCCGGTGTCGCGGCCGCGGCGGCGACGGGCGCCGCGGCATGACCCGGACGGCGCATCCCGACCTCGAGATCCTGCATGCCGAGACCGCGTTCGCGCGGTTTTTGAGCATGGACGTTTTCGAGTTCCGCCATCGCCTCTTTTCGGGCGGTTGGGGCGCCGCCCGCCGCTATGACGTGCTGCGGCGCGGGGCGGCCGTCGCGGTCGTGCTCTACGACCCCGACCGGGACAGCGTCGTCCTCGTCGAGCAGTTCCGGCTGCCGGCGCTCTTGGCCGGGGCCTCGCCGTGGCAGGTCGAGGTCGCGGCGGGCCTGGTCGACGCAAACGAGACCCCGCAGGCGGCCGCGATCCGCGAGACGCGCGAGGAAACCGGGATCGAGCCCCTGGGGGCGCCGATCCCGATCCAGCGCTATCTGCCGTCCTCGGGCGCGTCCGACGAGAGCGTTTTTCTGTTCTGCGCGCGGGTCGACGCGACCGCCGCCGCGGGCGTGCACGGCAAGCCCGAGGAAGGCGAGGACATCCGCGTCGTGGTCAGGACGATGGCCGAGATCGAGACGCTGCTCGACGCCGGCCTGATCGACAGCGGCCACACCCTCCTCGCGCTCTACTGGCTCGTGCGCCACCGCGACCGGCTGCGCCGGCTGTGGGCGGCATGAGCCGCTACCGCGGCGCGAATTCCTTGAAATGCTTCGACAGCGCCAGGCCCTGGCTCTGGTAGGAGGAGCCGATGGCGGCGCCGTAGAGCTTGTCGGGCCGCGCGATCAGCCGCTCATAGACCAGCCGCCCGACGGTCTGGCCGTCCTCGATCAGGAACGGCACCTCGTGCGAGCGCACCTCGAGGACGGCGCGGCTGCCGCCGCCTCCGGTCTCCGACACCCCGAAGCCCGGGTCGAAGAAGCCGGCGAAATGCACCCGGAACTCGCCGACCAGGGTATGGTAGGGCCGCATCTCGGCGGCGTGGTCGGGCGGCACGACGACCGCTTCGCGCGAGGCCAGGATGTAGAAATCGTGCGGGTCGAGCACGATCCCGCCCGGCCCCCCGGGGCCGCGATGGGCATGCACCGGCTCCCAGAAATCGCGCGGGTCGTAATGGCGCACCCGGTCGACGTCGATCAGGCCGGTGTGGCGGCGCGCCTTGTAGCCGACCACCTTGTCGCCGGCGACATCGACAGTGAAGGCGAGCCCGTCCCGGATCGCCTCGCGCGCCGGGGCCTCCCCCTGCGGGGTCTCGACCAGGCCGACCTCGTCGTGCAGCCTTCTCAGGGCGGTGTCGCTGAAGGCCGGCGACCCGCGGCGGATGCGCAGCTGCACCAGGCGCGAGCCGGCGCGCGCCAGAATGCTGAACGAGCGCGGCGAAATCTCGGCGTAGAGCGGCCCCCGGTAGCCCTCGCGGATGCGGTCGAACTCGGTCCCGTGGTCGGTGATGACGCGGGCGAAGACATCGAGCCGGCCGATCGAGCTCTTCGGGTTGGCGAGCGCCGAGGTGCGGCTGCGCAGCGACAGATGCTCGAGCAGCGGCACGATGTAGACGCAATCGCGCTCCAGCACCGCGCCCTGGGTCAAGTCGACCCGATGCATCGACAGCTGGTCGAGCTTGTCGCGCACGCTCGCCCGCGCGCCCGGCAAAAAGCTTGCCCGCACCCGGTAGGCCGCATCGCCGAGGCGCAGGTCGATGCTGGCCGGCTGGATCTGATCGTCGCCGATCGGCTGCGCCGCCAGGATCTCGCGCCCTGCCGCGACCGCCTCGCGCAGCAGCTGCGAGGGCAGCAGGCCGGTGGTCGGCTCGCGCGGCCGCTCGGCCTCGCCCGGTCCCGGCGCCGCAAGGAGCCGGCCGGCTCCGGTCGGGCTCATGGCGTTCCTGTCGGGAGAGTCTTCGTCATTCCCCTGACGGCGCAGCATATTTGTGATGGCTGGTGCAATTTTTGGTTGTACTGCCCGCCATACCGGCGAAGGCCGGTACCCATGGCAGAGATGGGTCCCGGCCTTCGCCGGGAAGGCAAGAACAGAGTCAAGTGTCTGGTTCCCACCACTAGCGCTCCGGCCCAATCACATGATTCACCAGAAAATGGCCGTAGGATGGGTTGAGCATCGCGAAACCCATCGCGACAACCGAAGAAGAAGATGGGTTTCGCTAACGCTCAACCCATCCTACAAGGTCTTCTGGTTGAATTATCTGAATGCATCTAAGCACTAGCGCGTGGGCGATCGAGAACAGCGCCGGCGACATGCCGCATCCGAACCGTTATTTGAGGTGCTTCTCGAAGAACGCCACGGCGTCGCGCCACAGCTCGGCGGCGGGGCCTTCGCGGTAGCTCGGCCGGTAGTCCGCCAGAAAGGCGTGGCCGGCGTTCTTGTAGACCTTGACGGTCACGTCCTTGCCGGCGGCCTGCGCCCGCTTTTGCAGCTCCTCGGAGATCGCCACGCTCGGGTTCGCATCCTCCTCGCCGAAGACGCCGAAGAGCGGGCAGGAGAGCCGGCCGACCAGATCGAGCACCGGCGCGGGGCGCGACGGCGTGGTCTCGGCGTCGGGGGTGGCGCGATCGATGAACCCGCCCCAGCAATCGACCGCCGCATCCATCCGGTCGCTGCTGCAGGCGACCAGCAAGGTCTGGCGCCCGCCCGAGCAGAAGCCGATCACGCCGACCTTTTGCGTGGCCCCGGACAGCCCGCGCAGATATGCCGCCGCGGCTTCGAGATCCTGCACCGCCTCGGCGTCCGACTTTCCGAACATCACCGGCAAGACCGCGGCCATGTCGCTCGGGTCGGGCGAGCCGGACCTCGTGTAAAGGTCGGGCGCCACCGCGTTGTAGCCGATATTGGCGAACCGCCTCGCGATGTCGCGGATATGCTCGACCAGCCCGAACGCCTCGTGGATCACGACGATGCCGGGGCAGCGGCCGGCTTGGCTCGGGCGGGCGAGATAGCCGTTGATCGCATCGCCGCCGCTCTCGATCCGGACCTCCTCCCCACGCACGCGGCTGGGGTCGGTCACCGCACCCGGGATATTGGCCATGCGATCCTCCTTGAAACAGGACAACCACCATAGCACCGGCCTCGCGACCGGGTGAAGGCTCGCACTGTCCGGCGGGTCGTCTTATGGGCGCTGCTCGCGCGTCCCCTGGGTCGCGAGCGCGGCGCCATGCGGCGGCATAAGGGAACATCTTGCGGGTTGTGAGCGCGCTGGTATACAATAGGTAGGTGAAGATCGTTGTCGACCTGCCCGATGAAGCCGCCACCGCGGCGCTCGCCGGCCGCATCGCGGCGCTGGCCGCGCCCGGCGACGTGATCGCGCTCAAGGGCGAGCTCGGGGCCGGCAAGACCGCCTTCGCCCGCGCCTTCATCGGCGCCCGCGGCGGCGCGGAGGAAATCCCGAGCCCGACCTTCACCCTGGTCCAGGCCTACCCGCTCGATCCCGTCGCGGTCTGGCATTTCGACCTCTACCGCCTGCGCGCGCCCGAGGAGGCCTGGGAGCTCGGGATCGAGGACGCCTTCGCCGACGGCGTCTCGCTGATCGAGTGGCCCGAGCGGCTCGGCCGCCTGTTGCCCGCGCGCCGCCTCGAAGTCGCGCTCGACTTCGGCGACGGGCCGCAAGCCCGCCGCGCCACCCTCGATGGCGGCCTCGAATGGCAGGCGCGCCTCGCCGGCGAAACGCGCGTCTCGGCCCGGCTGGCGTTTCTCGACGCCCACGGCTGGGGCGGCGTCGCCCTCGTGCCGCTCGCCGCCGACGCCTCCTTCCGCTCGTACTGCCGGCTGCGCGACGGCGGACGGCGCGCGATCCTGATGGATGCGCCGCCGCCGCAGGAGGATGTCGGCCCGTACATCAGGGTCTCGAGCATCCTGCGCGGGCTCGGGCTCAGCGCGCCGGAGGTGCTGGCCGAGGACCGCGCCGCGGGCTTTCTGCTGATCGAGGATTTCGGCGACGACACCTACAGCCGGCTGCTCGACGCCGGCGCCGACGAGCCGGCGCTCTATGCCCTGGCGATCGATACGCTCGTCGCGCTGCAGCAGCGGGTGGCGCAAGGCGGGCTTCCCGACCTGCCCCCCTATGACGCGGCGCGGCTGCTCGCCGAGGCGGCGCTGCTCGTCGACTGGCACGCGCCGGCGGCGCTCGGCGGGCCGCTCTGCGACACCGCCCGTGACGAATATTTGACGCTTTGGCGGGCAGTATTGGGGCCGGCGGCGGCGTTGCCGCCAACCTTGGTGCTGCGCGACTTTCACGTGGACAACCTGATGCTGCTGCGCGATCGCGCCGGGGCGCGCCGCTGCGGGCTCCTCGATTTTCAGGACGCGGTGCTGGGCCCGCCGGGCTACGACCTCGTGTCGCTGGTCGAGGATGTCCGCCGCGACGTCCCCGACGCCTTGCGGCTGGCGATGACCGAGCGCTATCTCGCCGCCTTCCCCGCCCTCGACCGCGGCGCGTTCCTGCGCTCGGCCGCCATCCTGGCGGCGCAGCGCAACTGCAAGATCCTCGGCATCTTCACCCGGCTGTGGCGGCGCGACGGCAAGCCCGGCTATCTCGCGCACCTCCCGCGGGTGTGGCGGCTGATCGAGCGCGACCTTCGCCACCCGGCGCTGGCTTCGATCGCGGCATGGTTCGAACGCCATCTGCCGCCGGCGGTCCGACACCAGCCGGACCCGCGGCGGGCCGCATGATCCCGCCGCCGCGCGCGGCCATGGTCTTGGCCGCCGGTCTCGGCACGCGGCTGCGGCCGATCACCGAGACCCTGCCGAAGCCGCTGGTCGAGGTCGACGGGCGCAGCCTGCTCGATCATGCGCTCGACCGCCTGGCGCTGGCCGGGGTCGAGCGGATCGTCGTCAACACCCATTACAAGGCGGCGATGATCGCCGAGCATCTGCGCCGACGGGGCGATCCGCGCATCGAAATGTCCGAGGAGGCGGAGCTCCTCGACACCGGCGGCGGCGTGCTGCGGGCGTTGCCGCGGCTCGGCGAGACGTTCTTTGTCGTCAACAGCGACGTGTTGTGGCTCGACGGCAAGGACCCGGCGCTGCGCCGCCTCGCCGACGCCTTCGATCCCTGTGTCATGGACGCGATCCTGCTGCTGCAGCCAACGGTGTCGGCGGTCGGCTATGACGGCGGCGGCGACTACCGGCTCGACGCGCGCGAGCAGCCGCGCCGCCGGCGCGAGCGCGAGGCGGCGCCGTTTCTGTTCGCCGGCGTGCAATTGCTGCACCGCCGCCTGTTCGATCGCGTGGCCGACCGCGTCTTCTCGCTGGTCCGCCTCTATGACCGCGCCGAGGAGGCGGGCCGCCTGCGCGCGATCGTGCACGACGGCGAATGGTTTCACGTCGGGACCCCCGCGGCGCTCTCGGCGACCCGCGGGCGGCTCGCCTCGCACCGCGTCGAGCGCTAGGCGGGCGCCGTGCCGACGCGCGTCTACACGATCGCCCCGGACCGCCCGTTTCTGGCGACCCTGGCCCAGGGGCTGCTGTCGATGACCGGCGGCGACCCGCTGCGGCTCACCCGCGTCAGCGTGCTGCTGCCGACCCGCCGCGCCGTGCGCGCGCTGCGCGAAGCGTTCCTGCGCGCCGCTGCACCGGGGCGCGAGGCGGGGACGCCGCTCTTGCTGCCGCGGCTGCGCCCGATCGGCGACCTCGATTCCGACGAGCTGTCGCTGGCCGACGGCGCCGGCGACGGCGAGACGCCGCCGGCCATCCCCGAGCTGCGCCGGCGGCTGCTGCTGACCCGCCTGATCCTGGATTGGAGCGCGCGCCGCGGCCGCGGCGCCGCGCCGCTGCCGGGTCAGGCCGCGGCGCTGGCCGCGACCCTGGCGCGCTTTCTCGACGCGGTGGCGACCGAAGGCGGTAATTTCGATCGCCTGCGCGACCTCGCGCCGGCCGAGCTCGCCGAGCATTGGCAGGTCGTCCTCGAGTTCCTCGACATCCTGCCGCGGCGCTGGCCCGCCATTTTGGCCGCCGAGGGCGCGCTCGACCCGGCCGACCGGCGCAACCGGCTGCTCTTCCGCCAGGCCGCGATCTGGCGCGCCGCGCCGCCGACCGACCCGGTCATCGCGGCCGGTCTCGTCGGCGGCATCCCGGCGATGACCGAGCTGCTCAGGGCGGTGGCGGCGCTCGGCCGCGGCGCGGTGATCCTGCCGGGGCTCGACCGCAGCCGCGACCCGGCCGAGTGGGCGGCGATCGAAGCCGACGCGGCGCATCCGCAGCATCTGTCGGCGCTGCTGCTGCGGGATTTGGGCCTCGCCCCGCGCGATATCGGCGACTGGCCCGAAGGTGCTGCGCCCGCTGTCGCCGCGCGCCCGGCGGATCGGGCTGGTCCGCGAGGCCTTGCGCCCGGCCGTCACCACCGACGCCTGGCGCAGCCTGCCGCCGCAGCCCGCCGAAGCGCTCGACGGGCTTTCCCGCATCGACTGCGTCAACGCGCAGCACGAGGCGGTGACGGTCGCGCTCATGCTGCGCCGCCAGCTCGAAACCCCCGGAGCGACCGCGGCGCTCGTCACCCCCGACCGCGGGCTCGCCCGCCGGGTCGCCGCCGAGCTGCGCCGCTGGGGCATCGAAATCGACGATTCGGCCGGCCTGCCGCTGGGCCGGACGCCGCCCGGCGTCTTCCTGCGCCTGATCCTCGACCTTGCCGAGAGCCGGCTGGCGCCGGTGCCGCTGCTCGCCGCCCTGAAGCACCCGCTGGCCGCGGGCGGGCTCGCGCCGGCGGCCTTTCGCGACCTCACCCGCCGGCTCGAGGCGAGGATCCTCGGGCCGCGCCCGGGTCCGGGCTTCGCCGGGCTCAAGGGCGCGCTCGGCGCGGCTGAATTCGAGCTGCGGCGCTTTGTCGACCGGCTGCAATCCTGCCTCGGTCCGCTGCCGGACCTGCTCGCCGCCGAGGCGGTATCGTTGAGCCGGCTGGCGACGGCGCATGTCGAGGCGGCCGAGCGGCTGGCGGCGAGCGACCGGGAGAGCGGCGGCGAGCGGGTCTGGCGCGAGGCGGCGGGCGAGGTCGCGGCCCGCTTCTGCCACGAGCTGATCGACGCCGCGGCGGACTTCCCGCCGCTGCCCGGCCGCCATTACCCGGCGCTGTTCGAGGCGCTCGCCGCCGGCGCGGCGGTGCGGCCCGCCTTTGGCCGCCATCCGCGGCTGGCGATCTGGGGCCTGCTTGGAGGCGCGGCTGCAGCAGGCGGACCTCCTCGTCCTCGGCGGGCTCAACGAAGGCGCCTGGCCCGGCCCGCCCGAGCATGATCCGTGGATGTCGCGCGGCATGCGCCGCGATTTCGGCATCGCCTCGCCGGAGCGGGCGATCGGCATCGCCGCGCACGATTTCACGCAGGCGCTGGGCGCGCCGCAGGTGGCGCTGACCCGGGCCGCGCGCAGCGAGGGCGCGCCGACGGTGCCGTCGCGCTGGCTGTTGCGCCTCGACGCGGTATTGCGCGCGGTCGGCCTCGGCGATGCGCTCGCCGCGGAGGGCGCGGCGGGTGGGCTGGCCGAGCTCATCGACGCCGCCGATTACCGGCCGCTGCCGCCGGCCGAGCCGCGCCCGCCGCTCGCCGCCCGGCCGCGCCGGCTCTCGGTCACCCAGATCGAGACCTGGCTGCGCGACCCCTACGCGATCTATGCCCGGCACATCCTCGAGCTGAAGCCGGTCGAGGAGCTCGACGCCGATCCCGGCCGGGCCGAGCTCGGCCGGATAATCCACAAGGCGCTCGAAGAATTCGCCGCCCGGCATCCGGCCGGGCTGCCCGACGACGCCGAGGCGGCGCTGCTCGAGATCGGGCGCGGCTCTTTCGGCCCGATGCTGTCGCGCCCGGGCGCCTGGGCCTTTTGGTGGCCGCGCTTCGAGCGGATCGCCCTTTGGCTTGTGGCGATGGAGCGCGAGCACCGCCGGGGCGTCGCCGAGAGCCTCGCCGAATGCCAGGGCAGCCTGACCCTCGATGCGCCCGGCGGGGCGTTCACCCTGACCGCGATCGCCGACCGGATCGACCGCCTCGCCGAGGGCGGCTTTCTGCTGGTCGATTACAAGACCGGCTCCCTGCCGCCGCCGAAGCAGATCCAGGCGGGCTTCGCGCCGCAGCTGCCGCTTGAAGGCGCGATCCTGCGCGACGGCAGCTTCGGCGGCGTCAGCGGCCGGCCGGCGGCGCTCGAATACTGGCGGCTCGGCGGCGGCGACCCGGCCGGCCAGCGCTGCCCGATCGACAAGGGCGACCCCACAGCGCTGGTCGACCGGCTGCTGCTTCGGGTCAACACCCTGATCGCCCGTTTCGACGACCCCGACACGCCCTATCTCGCGGTTCCGTTGCCCGAATGGAAGCCGCGCTTCTCGGACTACCGCCACCTCGAGCGGGTCAGCGCGGGCGACGACGACGAATGAACGCGGCCGGCGGCGCAACCCCTGCCCAGCGCGACGCGGCCGAGCCCGGCGTCTCGGTCTGGGTCTCGGCCTCGGCCGGCGCCGGCAAGACCAAGGTGCTGACCGACCGGCTGCTGCGCTTGATGCTGGACGGCGCCGACCCGGCGCGGATCGTGTGTCTTACGTTCACCCGCGCCGCCGCCGCCGAAATGGCCAACCGGCTCAACAAGGAGCTGGCCGAATGGGCGACGTTGCCGGCGGCGGCGCTCGCCAGGCAGCTGCGGCAGCTCACCGGCAGGGATGTCGACGAGACGGTGCTCGCCGTGGCGCGGCGGCTCTTCGCCCGCGTCCTCGACGCGCCGGGCGGCATCAAGATCGCGACGATCCACGCCTTCTGCCAGACCTTGCTGCGCCGGTTTCCGCTCGAGGCCCAAATCGCCCCGGAATTTGCCGTCGTCGAGGAGCGCGGCGCCCGGGAGGCCCTGGCCGAAGCCGCGGAGAGCGTGATCGTCGCCGCCCGCGAGGGCGCCGGCGCGCTCGCCGAGGCGCTCGCCATCGTCAGCCGGCATGCCCCGGAGGAGCGCTTTGCGACGCTGATGACGCAGCTCGCGGCCGACCACCGCAAGCTGCGCCGGGCGCTCGCCGGCGGCGATCTGTTGCGCGACCGGCTGTGCGCGGCGCTCGCGCTCTCGGCCGAGGCCACGCCCGAGGCCCTGGCCGCCGCCTTCTGCGCCGCCGGCGCCTGCGACGAGCCCGGCTTGCGCGCCGCCGCCGCGGCGCTCGCCGACGGCTCCAAGACCGACCGGGAACGCGCCGCGATCGTCGCGCGGTGGTGCGAGAGCCCGGAGCAGCGGCCGGCGATGCTCGAGGCTTATCTCGGCGCTTTTCTGACCGAGCAGGGAATACCCCTCAAAACCCTGATCACCAAGGATACGGCGCTTCGCGCGAGCTGTCCGGCGGCGGCGCTGCTCGAGGCCGAGGCGGAACGGGTCAGGAATTTCCGGGACGCGCGCGCCGCTGCCGTCATCGTCGCGGCGACCTGCGCGCTGGCGACGTGCGGAAAAGCGCTGCTCGCCGCCTATGACGAGCGCAAGCGGGCGCGCGGGCTCCTCGATTACGACGATCTCGTGGACAAGGCGCTGGAGCTGCTGGACGATCCGGGAAAGGCCCCGTGGGTCATGTTCAAGCTCGACGGCGGCCTCGATCACATCCTGATCGACGAGGCGCAGGACACCAACCTCGAGCAGTGGAGGATCGCCGCGACCCTGGCCGAGGAGTTCTTCGTCGGAGAGGGCGCCGGCGACCGCAACCGCACGGTCTTCGCCGTCGGCGACGCGAAGCAGTCGATCTACAGCTTCCAGCGCGCCGAGCCGCAGGCCTTCGCGCGCATGCGACGGCATTTCGAGCGTCGCGTCACGGCGGCGCAGCGGGGCTGGCGAACCGTGCCGCTCGAAATCTCGTTCCGCTCGACGCCGCCGGTGCTGCGCGCGGTCGACGCGATCTTCGCCCGCAGCGAGGCCAGCGACGGGGTGTCGCTCGACGGCGAGGCGATCCGCCACGCCGCCTCCCGCGACGGGCAGGCCGGGCTGGTCGAGCTGTGGCCGCCGGTTGCACCGGCGCCGGCGGAGGCGGCCGACGCCTTGCCGATCGCGCGCCGGCGCGTCGCCGAGCCGCAAACCCGCCTCGCCGAAACGATCGCCGCGCAGATCGCCCGCTGGCTCGCCCAGGGGGAAAAGCTCGAGGCCCGCGGCCGGCCGGTTCGGGCCGGCGACATCATGGTGCTGGTGCGGCGGCGCAATGTGTTTTTCGGCGACCTGCTGCGCGCGCTCAAGCAGCGCGGCGTCCCGGTCGCCGGCGCCGACCGCCTGATCCTGACCACCCAGCTCGCGGTCGAGGACCTGATCGCGCTCGGCCGGTTCCTGCTGTTCCCCGACGACGATCTGACCCTCGCCGCGGTGTTGAAGGGCCCGCTCTTCGATGTCGACGAGGACACGTTGTTCGACCTCGCCCATCGCCGCGGCCGGCAGCATCTGTGGGACCGGCTGCGGGCCCGCGCCGCGGACAGCGTCAGGCTGCGCCGGGTCGCCGATCGGCTCGCCGCGCTCCTTGCCCGCGCCGATTTCGTGCCGCCCTATGAGCTCTACGCCGAGATCCTCGGGGCTCAGGGCGGCCGGCAGGCCTTGCTCGGCCGCCTCGGGCCCGAGGCGGAGGACCCGGTCGACGAGTTTCTCGGTCTGGCGCTGGCCTATGAGCGCGAGCACGCGCCGTCGCTGCAAGGGTTTCTGCGCTGGCTGGTCGCCGGCGACACCGAGGTCAAGCGCGATTTCGCGGCGCGGCAGCGCGACGAGGTGCGGGTTCTGACCGTGCACGGGGCCAAGGGGCTCGAGGCCCCGATCGTCTTCGTCCCCGACACGATGGCGCTGCCGAAGCCGCCCGAGACGCTGCTGTGGACCGAGCGCGAGGAGCTGCCGTTGTGGCGCCCGCGGGGCGATTTCGCGGCGCCCCTCTTCCAGGCGGAACGGGACAAGGTCAAGGCGCGCAATCTCCAGGAATACCGCCGCCTCCTCTATGTCGCCCTGACCCGCGCCGAGGACCGGCTCTACATCTGCGGCTGGCAGACCCGGCAGAAGCCCGACCCCGCCTGCTGGCACCGCCTCTGCCAGGCGGGGCTCGCCGGGATCGCGACGCCGTTCGGGTTCGACGCGAGGCCGCTGGTCGGCAAGGATGGGTGGAGCGGCGACGGGTTGCGGCTCGAAGGCTTGCAGACCATTCTGCCGGAGCGAGAGCGCGAGACCGCCGCCGCCGCCCGGCCGGCGGGGCCGCCGCCGCGCTGGGCGAGGAGCCCGCCGCCGGACGAGCCCGACCCGCCGCGGCCGCTCTTTCCGTCGCGGCCGAGCGAGGCCGAGCCCGCCGCGCTGTCGCCGCTCGCCGCGGCCGGGCGCGACCGCTTCAAGCGCGGCCTCCTGGTCCACCGCCTGCTGCAGAGCCTGCCGGAGCTGCCGCAGGGCGAGCGCGACGCGGCGGCGCGGCGCTTCCTGGCGCTGCCCACCCACCGGCTTTCCGCCGAAGCGCAGGAGGAGATCCGGCGCGCGACCCTGGCGGTGCTCGACGATCCCGAATTCGCCCCGATCTTCGGCCCGGGCTCGCAGGCCGAGGCGCCGCTCGTCGGGCTGATCGGCGGCTACGCCCTGTCCGGGCAGATCGATCGCCTCGTCGTCGAGGACGACCGGGTGCTGATCGTCGATTACAAGACCTTGCGCCCGCCGCCGGCGAGCGAGGACGAGGTGGCGCCGGTTTATCTGCGCCAGCTCGCGATCTATCGCGGCGCGCTGGAGCGGATCTACCCGGGTCGCGACATCCGCTGCGCGCTCCTTTGGACCGAAGGGCCGCGGCTGATGCCGGTCAGCCCCGAGCGGCTCGCGGCCTACCTGCCTTGACGCGGCTTTTTCGGCTCACCTAATGTCATCGGCAATCAACGAAGGAGTGACGCGATGAAGCCCACCGCCGTCAGCGACGCCGACTTCGATGCGACAGTGCTCCGCGCGAGCGGACCCGTGCTCGTCGATTTCTGGGCCGAGTGGTGCGGCCCGTGCAAGATGATCGCGCCCTTCCTCGAACAGCTCGCGGCCGACATGGAAGGGCGGCTGACCGTCGCCAAGGTCAACATCGACGACAACCCGCAATCGCCGACCAAATACGGGGTGCGCGGCATCCCGACGATGATCCTGTTCAAGAACGGCCAGGCCGCCGCCACCAAGATCGGCGCCCTGCCCAAGAGCAAGCTCTACGAATGGGTCGAATCGGTGCTGTGATCCGCGCGCCCGGAAGCATGGCTCAGCGGCGCAGCAGCACGTCGCGGGCGCGGTTGATCTGGGTGGCGAGATAGTCCGAGCCGCCGTGGTCGGGGTGCAGCTTGATCATCAGCCGGCGATGCGCCTCCTTGACCGCGTCGTCATCGGCGCCGGGCGACAGGCCGAGGATCGCATAGGCCTCGTCGAGGGTCATGTCGCTGCTCGGCGCCCTCGCGCCGCCGGCCGCGGCGCCGTCCGCCCGCGCGCCGCCGAGCTCGTCGCGCCAATCGGGGTGCAGGCGGTCGAGATAGGCTTCGAGGAGCCGCGCCCCCTCCTCGTCCTCGGCCCGGCACTCGCGCAGCAGCGCGAGGAGCCGCGGCGGGTCGAGCTCAACGAGCCGCATGCCGGCGAACTGGCCGCGCAGCACCGTGCCGTCCATGCTGCCGCTGTCGTGGTCGAGCGTCATGCGCAGAAACGCGGTCGCCACCGTCGAGCTCTGGCCGCCGCCGGGCGGGCGGTAGCGGTCGAGGATCGAGCGGAGCCGGGCCAAGAGCGGCGTCACCATGGCGAGCGGCAGCAGCAACGCCGCCAGCTCGCGCGCCGGCGGCAGAATGATCAGCGCGATCACCGCCACGGCGGCGACGGTGATCCCGGTCCATTTCAGGTTGCGCGCGAGCCGCGCCGGGTCGGCGTTGACAAACAGATAGACCAGCAGCAGGAAGCCGCCGAGGATCGCAAACCCGCCGAGCAGGTAGAGCATCGCCGCCCGTCAGCCGCGCAGCTGCGAGGTCAGCCGCAAGACCTCGCCCCCCTTGTCCTCGCCATAGGCGGCCAGCGCGCGATAGCCGCCGGCGGCGTAGACCGCGACCGCGGCCAGCAATTCCTTCAGCCGGTCGGCGCTGGCGAGGTCGAAGCTCAGATAGGCGCCGTGCGACAATGACGCCATCTGCTTGAAGGCGGCGGCGGCGACCCGGTCGCGGCCCTCGTGGAAGAGAAAAATCGGCACCCCGAGCAGGCCGAGCTCGCCGGCCAGCCGGCACAACCGGTCGACCTTCTCCTCCATCGCGTCGCCGACAAAGACGAGCGCGTTGACCCGCCGGCGCCCGGTCTCGCGGATCGCATGGCTCAGCACGCGCTCGATCTGGGTCTCGCCGCCGACGCAGAACACCGCGCGCATGACCCGGTGCAATTCCGCGGCGCTGGTCATCCAGCGGCTCGACTTGCAATCGGCAAAGCCGCGATAGAAGACGAGCTGGATCTCGAGCCCGCCGAGCGCCGCCGTCGATTCGAACATCTCGCCCTGGATGCGGCAGGCGCGGTCCCAGGTCGGCTCGCGGCTGGCCGTGGCGTCGAGCGCGAAGATCAGCCGCCCGCGGCCGCCCCCGGCGGGGCCGCGCGGCGCCTCCCTGACCCGCTTCAGAAAGTCCTCGACCTCGGCTGAGCGGGATTCGGTCGGAAGCCCCTTCTTGTCGCCGCTCATCGCCGCCTCACGCCGGCTTGAGCCAGACCGAGGTGTCGTGAAAGACGGCGCCGCCGCGCGGCAGGCCGGGATCGGCGCTGGTCAACAGGTTGATCCCGATCCCCTCCTCGAAGGCGTGGTTGGGCCACAGCCCCTCGACGACGACGACGCGCCGCTGCAGCCCGTCAAAGGCGCGGGCATGGACGACGACGCTGCCCTTCCGATTGCCGAGCCGCACCCGGTCGCCGTCGCCGAGCCGCAGCGAGGCCAGCGCCTCGGGGTGAATGAGGGCGGTCGGCCGGCCCTCGCGGGCGATGCCCGACGGCGTGTTGTTGAAGCTGGTGTTGAGAAACGAGCGCGACGGCGCCGCAACCAGGCGGAACGGCCGCTCGGGGTCGCCGTCGTCGATCACCGCCTCATGGTCGGGAAAGGCGGCAGAGGCGCTGATGGTCGCGCCCGAGCGCCCGCCAATCGGCGCGGAAATGGAATTTCTTGTCGGCGTGCCCGAAGCCGTCGAGAAAATGATGGGTCGCGAACGGCGGGCAGCAGTCGAGCCAGCCGTCGGGCGGACAGCTCGCGACGCCGGGAAGCCCGCTCGCCCGCAGGGTGTGGTCGATCAGCTCGATCGCGCTGAGCTCGAAGCCCTGGTGGCGCGCCCCGAGCCGCCGGGCGAGCGCGCAGACGACATCGTGGTTCGAGCGGCATTCGCCATGCGGCTCGACGACCGCGCGGCTCAGCTGCAGGTAGGTGTGGGCGCCGGCGGTGTAGAGGTCGTCGTGCTCGAGAAAGGTCGTCGCCGGCAGCACGATGTCCGCCATCGCCGCGGTCTCGGTCATGAACTGCTCGTGGACGCAGACAAACAAATCCTCGCGCCCGAAGCCGCGGCGCACGAGACCCGAATCCGGGGCGACGACCATCGGGTTGGTGTTCTGGATAAAGAGCGCGGTCACCGGCGGCCCGTCGCCGAGATCGCGCCGGTCGCCGGTCAGCACCGGGCCGATCCGCGACTGGTCGAGGAGGCGGGTTTCGGGGTCGAGGACGTCAAGCCCCTCGGCGAGCGTGCGGTCGAGCGCGACGAGGCCGTGGTTCGAATAGAGCGCGCCGCCGCCCTCATGCGCCCAGGCGCCGGTCACCGACGGCAGGCAGGTCACCGCGAAGAGCTGCGAGGAGCCGTTGCGCGAGCGCGAAAAGCCGTAGCCGACGCGGATGTAGCTGCGTTTCGTGCCGCCGTAGAGCCGCGCGAAGGCGGTGATCTCGTCCTCGGCGAGCCCGGTGATCCGCGCCGCCCAGGCCGGGTCGCGCGCGGCGAGATGGGCTTCGAGCCCCTCCGGGTCGTCGGTGTAGCGCGCCATGTACGCGCGGTCGGCGCAGCCCTCCTTGAACAGCACGTGCATGACCGCGCAGGCGAGCGCGCGCGTCGGTGCCGGGCAGCGGGGCCAGGTGCAGATCGGCCTGCTCGGCGGTGGCGGTGCGGTAGGGGTCGACGACGACGAGCCGCGCGCCGCGCTCCCGCCGCGCGGTCGCGACATGGGTCATGACGTTGACCTGGGTCGAGACCGGGTTGCCGCCCCACACCACGATCAGGTCCGATTTGGCGATCTCGCGCCCGTCGATCCCGCGCTTGACCCCGACCCCGGCGAGCCAGCCGGTATCGGAGAGCGCGTTGCAGATCGTCAGATCCTCGCGCGACCACCCCATCGCATGGCGCAGCCGGTTGATGCCGTCGCGCTGCACGATCCCCATCGTGCCGGCGTAGTAATAGGGCCACACCGCCTCCGGGCCGTGGCGGCGGGCGGCTTGGGTCAGCCGCTCGGCGATCTCGTCGAGTGCGGCGTCCCAGGAAATCGGCGCGAAGGCGGCCAGCCCCACGCCCTTGTCGCCGACCCGGCGCAACGGCTGCGACAGGCGCAGGGGATGGTGCTGGCGCTCGGCGTAGCGGGCGACCTTGGCGCAGACGACGCCGGCGGTGTAGGTCTGCGAGCGCGCGCCGCGCACCCGCCCGATCCGCTTTGCGTCGATGCGCTCGACCTCGAGCGCGCAGGCGCTCGGGCAATCGTGCGGGCACACGCTGGGGACAATGTCGAAGGGCAAAGGATCCGCTCCACCCTAAGGTTCGCCCCAGGATATAGCGATCAGGCCGCCGGGTCGAGCCACCCGATCGGGGGCGGCGGCCGGGCCGCCCGCCTACCCCGAGGAGCCGGCAAAGAAGAAGAGGTCGCCGGCGGCGAGGGTGGGGGCGTGGGTCAGGCTGGCGATGGTCAGGGGCGCGCTGGCGTGGCCGCTGCCGTCGGCGTCGTAGAAGAGCGCGCCGGTCGCGGTGTCGTAGGCAAAGCGCTGCGCCGCGGTGGTGAAGGCGCCGGTCGGATTGGCCTGGAAGAGGCTCGCCGCCGACGGCGCCGCGCCGAGGCCGAAGCCCGCCTCGCTGAGCCCGATCTTGTCGACCCCGTGGGCAAAGTCGGCGATCGTGTTCTTGTCCGGGACCGCGGCCGAGCCGGGTGTCAGTCAGCTCGAACCGGTCCGGGCCGCCATTGCCGGTCAGCAGCGCATTGCGCCCGGCGATCAGCGTGTCGGCCCCGGCCCCGCCGCGCAGCACCGCCCGGTCGGCCGCCGCGACCCCGGCCTCGCCGAGCGTGTTGCCGCCGCTGCCGCCGACGACCGTGATCGAGGCCCCGGTCACGCCGGTGAAGTTGGCGTTGACAGGCTCAGGCTGTTCGCGCCGCCATTGGCCAGATGATAGACCTCGACCCCCTTGACCAGGCCCACATGCGCCGCGCCGGCGGTGGTCAGCGCCAGCTGGTCGGTCCCGCCCCCGCCCGCAACCGCATCGCCCGCGGACAGATTGGCGGCGGTGAATCTGAAGACATCGTTGCCGGCCCCGCCGGTGAAATTGTCCGCGCCGGCCCCGCCGACCGCGACCACCCGGTTCGCCCCGGTCAGCCCCGCCGCATTGACCGTGTTGCCGCCAGCCCCGCCGAAGACCGTGATCGAGGCCCCGGTGACGCCGCCGGCGAAGTTGGCGTTGGTCAGGGTCAGGCTGTTCCTGCCGCCATTGGCCAGGAGATAGCTTTCGACGCCGTTGACCAGGCCCGCCCGCACCGTCCCGGCGGTGGTCATCACCAGCTGGTCGCTGCCGAGCCCGCCCTTGACCGTGTCGGTCGGCGGCGAGATTGGCGGCGGAGAATTTGAAGATGTCGTTGCCGGCCCCGCCGGTGAAATTGTCCGCGCCGGCCCCGCCGACCGCGACCACCCGGTTCGCCCCGGTCAGCCCCGAGGCGTTCACCGTGTTGCCGGCATTGCCGCCGACGACCGTGATCGAGGCCCCGGTGACGCCGGTAAAGTTGGCGTTGACCAGGGTCAGGCTGTTCTTGCCGCCATTCGCCAGGAGATAGCTCTCGACGCCGTTGACCAGGCCCGCCCGAACCGTCCCGGCGGTGGTCATCACCAGCTCGTCGCTGCCGAGCCCGCCCTTGACGGTATCGGTCGCGGCGAGATTGGCGGCGGAGAATTTGAAGATGTCGTTGCCGGCCCCGCCGGTGAAATTGTCCGCGCCGACGCCGCCGACAAACACCGCGCGGTTCGGCGTCGCGGCGAGAAAGCTCAGGCTCTGCGCCGGCGTCGCGGCGCTCTTGTTGGCCGCGACATCGACCTCGCTCGCGCTCAGGCTGTGCGCGCCGATCGCCAGCGGCGTTCGCCGTCGTGATCGACCAGCCGCCTGACGCCGCCACCTTCGCCGTGCCGATCGCCTTCGTGCCGTCGAACAGGGTCACCGTATCCCCGGCCTCGCCCTTGCCGGCGACCATCACCGTGTCGCCCAAAGCCCCCTTGTCCGCCGCCACCGCAAAGCTCAGCCCCGACGGCGCGGGCGCCGAAACCTTGATCGTCAGCTTCAACGCCGCCGACGCCGCGCTCGTCCCGGTCGCCCCGCTCTCGGTCGCGGTCAGCGTGTGCACCCCCGCCGCCAAGCGCGCTCGCCGGCGTCACCGACCAGGTCCCGCCCGCCGCCACCTTCGCCGTGCCGATGACCTTCGCCCCGTCACGCAAGGTCACCGTATCCCCGGCCTCGCCCTTGCCGGTGATCGTCGGCTTCGTCACATTGGTGATCCGGTCGCCCTTCACCCCGCTGTCCGACCCCGAAGCCAGCGCCAGCCCGGAGGGCGGCGGACGGCAGGCGGTGGCGGCGATCGCGTCGAACGTAAGCCGGGCTCAGACCGTTCGTTTGCGCCGGCGATCTGCAGCTTCGTTCCCTTCGCGGTGCCGTCCGTCGACCCAGAGACGGGCTTCGCCTTTCTTGTCGACGCCTTGGAACACCGCGATGTTGCCGCACCGCCGTGATGTCCGAGGGATCTTAGCCGTCGATACCTCCGACGTTCTTCAGCTCCATTGTTCCGTCCGCGGTGGCGTCGGTCACCCAAAGGTTGATGTCGCCGCTTTTGTCCTCGCCCGCGAACAGCGTCCTGTTATCCGAGCGGGGCAAAGCCGGGATTGGTCCCGTCGGCAAACAGTCCGTCGGCATTGGCGCCGGCGACCTCGCTCCGTCGTCCCGCCGAGGTGCCGTTTGTTACCCAGAGCCCGGGATGGCCGCTCGCGTCTTCGCCGGCAAACACCGCTTTAGTGCCGACAACTGTAAAATCAGGGTGGACGTTAGAGAAGAGGCCGTCAGGGCCGGCGCCAGCCACTTTTAGCTCGCGTGTGCCGGCGGCTGTCGCATCGGTAATCCAAAGATCGCGCGTGGCATCGACATCGGTTCCGACAAACAGAACCTTGCTTCCCAAAACGGTGAAATCTGGGTCGAGAACGGTCGACAACAGTCCGAGAAAATACGATCCCGAGACAGCCAAGGACTTGGTTCCGGCGACGGTCCCATCCGTCACCCAAAGATCATGAGTCTTTACTGGCGTACTCGGATCCGGAATAGGGGCTTCGAAGAGCGCCTTGTTCCCGAATGCGGCGATGTAGTCGGGAGTAAGACCGAAGTGATACAACTCCTTGGTAGCTTTTGACGTGCCGTCCGTCACCCAGAGCCCGGGGAGATTGTCCATGCCGAAGCCGGTGAACAAGACCTTGCTTCCGACGACCGTGAGGTCGTTCGGTTCGAGACCGGAGTAAGGGTAATGCTGCGCGCCGGCAACGGTCAGAACGCGAGTTCCGGCGGCGGTCCCGTCAGTGACCCAAAGGCTGGGCTCCGTTGCAAAACTATCCCGAGGGTTTTGATAATCAGCAGTAAATATTACTTTGTCGCCGAGGTTCGTAAACTCTGGAGTAGTGCCACCGGAGAACAACTGCGGCGTAGCGATCAACTTGATTGTCCCGGCGGAGGTGCGATCCGTTACCCAGAGCCCCGCTGTATCGCCGTCGTCACCGATAAAAGCAATCTTTTGGCCAATCACAGTGAAATGGGGATTGCCGACGTAAAGGCTCGAAAGCAACCCGCTCGCGGTCGGATTGACGCCGCTGACCTTCAACTCATGGGTCCCCGCGGCGGTTCCATCGGTCACCCATAGCTCTCGCTTACCGTCCAAGTCGATCCCCGCAAACTCCTTTAACTGCCACGATCATGTCCTCATTTTGCTGATGAAGGTCTCTCATTTAAGCAAGCGTAGGGCGTGTGTGGACGGCCCGGTTGGTGCAAGGGGTGGGGAGCAAGCGTAGGGCGGATGCAATCCGCCGTCTTGGATGTTTGCCGGCGCTCGGCCATTGGGTCGCGGAGGCGCGCGAACGGAGGAACTTCACCACCGAGCCACGCCGCGCGCGCGAAGGCGGCGGATTGCATCCGCCCTACCTGATGGAGGGCCGAGCGCCCGGCGCTCTCGCGAGTCGGGGCGCGGTCGCTCCAGCCGATCGCATCGACGGAGCGGCGCTGGCCGTGCATGCTGCTTGCTGACGCTGGACGGCCCAAGGTGCGTGCTCAACCTTCGAAGGGGGCGGCGCTCACGCCGAACGTTCAATACGTATCATAAATCCCTTACATTATCCTGAACTATGGACTTCCCAATAAATAAATTTCAAATGGTTAAGATATCGGGCGGTATCCGGCCAGTCCTTGCAGCACCGCCGGCAGGTGGGGCCGGATCGTTGGCGGTTAGGGTGCATCCTCGAAATGACGGCTGCAAGACCGCCTTGCACGCAGGGCGCCTGCAGAACCGCGGCATCGCCGGGTTCCCGCTTTCGCGCAGGGCTGTCCGGGGAAAATCGTGTCTTCAATCCAGGAATGTTGTTCTTCGTCGGAAACAATCTAAAGTCGTCTTGCGTGGACTTGATCCGCGCATCCACGTCTTGCCTTCGGGCGCCGGAAGACGTGGATGGCCGGGTCAAGCCCGGCCAAGACGACTTTATATTGGTCGAAGGGGCATCGAAACACGTCTGGCCTGCAAGCAGATTTTCCCCGGACAGCCCTGCGCGAAAGCGGGGACCCAGGGGGCCGGTCTCCGGCTCGAGCAGGGCGGGGTGCGATCCCAGCAGCCCGTCGTAGAGGTCCCGCCATGGCGGATTGCGGCGTTCGATCAGCTCCGGCTTCCAGGCCGCCGCCGCTTCTTGACCTGCTCTTCGCGCAGCATCGCATCGCTCATGGTCTGGTGGCGCTTCGACGAGCACCAAAGGGCGCCCGCGGTAGTCCCGCTCAAAGCCGGCGGGGTGCTCACAAGGACGCTTTTCGAGCATTCCGCGACCGACGGTCCTGGGTCCCCGCTTTCGCGCAGGGTTGTCCGGGAAAATTTTGGTCTGCGGTCTGTGAGTGTTTGGTATTGATCGAAAACAAATTAAAGTCGTCTTGCCCGGCCTTGTGCCGGGCATCCACGTCTTTCCCTCGGGCGCCGCAAGGCGTGGATGGCCGGGCCAAGCCCGGCCAAGACGACTTTCGCATGGTTCGATGCAAGATCGAAACCCGCTCGGCGTGCAAGGAGAATTTCCCCGGACAACCCTGCGCTTTCGCGGGGATGACGGGTGTGGTCGCCGTCACGGCCGCGTCCTCGCCCGGCCTCAGAAATTCGGCGAGCGGTCGGGCGGGGGGTCGGGCGGGGCGCCGTTGCCGGCGGGGGCGTTGCGTTGCAGGACGCCGTCGCGCAGCAGGCGCTCGCGCAAGGCGTCGAGGACGCCCATTGCGTGGACGATGCCTTGCAGCGGGATCGCCAGGGTCAGCTCGGGAACCGCCCGGACCTCGCGGCCGTCGCCGGCCCCGCCGGCTTCGAGCCGCTCGAACTCGAGCCGGGCGACGCCGTTGACGACGCTGACCTCCTTCAGGCGGTCGCAGAAATAAGTGGGCATGGGAGGGCTTTCATTGGTTGCGACATGTCGATCTTGGTGGAGGCAGCTCAGGCTCGCCCTCTCCGCCCCTCGGGGGGGAGAGGGAGGGGACCCATCGCAGCGGCGATGGGGAGGGTGAGGTGGGCGCCACGCACCGGACCACGCCCTCCCCCACCTCACCCCGACCCTCTCCGCCCCCAGGGGCGGAGAGGGGGAATAGAGCGCGCCGGCCGGGCGACAGCAGGTCATCGCAGACGGTTCGTCACGGCTCGCGCATGCTCTCGTCGATGACGCGGGTGATCGGGTTCAGCACGTAGTGCAGCAGCGAGCGGCGGCCGACCTTGATGTCGGCGACGAGGCGCATGCCGGGGCGCAATTCAAATCCCTCGGGCAGGTTGCGGAACTTCTCCTCGGTCAGCGCGATGCGGGCGCGGTAGTGAATGGGGCTCTGCCGCGCCTGCGTTTTGAGCCCGGGCGCGGTCATGTCCTCGGCGGTCTCGCGCGGGCTGCGGTCCTCGACCGTGTCCGGGGTCAGGGTCTTCAGCTCGCCATGGGCGAGGCCGTGCTGCTGCCACGGCAATGCTTCGAGCTTGATCGTGACCGGGTCGCCGATATGCAGCCGCGCCACGTCGCGGGTGTCGACCTCGACCTCGGCGACGAGCGGCACGTCGGCCGGCACCAGCCGGATCAACGGCTCGGCCTCGCGCACCACCGCCCCCTCGGTGCGCGCCGCCAGCTCCAGGACGGTGGCGTCGCGCGGCGCCCTCAGCACCGCCAATTCGCGCCGCAGCCGCGCCTTCGACAGCCGCGCCGCGGTCGCGTCCCGGTCGCCGCGGGTCTGGGCCATATCCTCGGCGAGCTTGCGCTTCCACTCGCCGACAAAGGCGTTGCGGTCGGCGGTGGTCTCGGCGATCTCCTGGCCCAGCTTCTGCTGCTCGCCCTGATTGGTCGAGAGCCGCGATTCCAGCTCGACCCGGCGCTGGCTCGCCTCGATCAGCTTGAGCCGCGAGGCCAGGTCCTTGGCCACCAGGGTCTGGTAGATGCCCTCCGCCTGGGTCGCCAAGCCGATCTGCCGGTCGAGCCCCTTGGCCTCGATCTTGTGCGCCGCCAGATCGGCCTCGTATTCCGCGGCCTTGCCCTCGGAGGCGGCGATGCGGGCGGCGTACTCGTCATGCCGCTTGCGGAAGATGTCGCTCTGGGTGCGCTCGTCCTGATTGGGGTCGGCGGGATCGTAGACCGCCCCGGCGAGCTCGGCCTCGATCCGGTCGCAGGCCGCCTGCAGGTGGCGCAATTTGCCGCTGAGCTCGTCCTCGTCGGCCCCGGCGAAGGTCGGGTCGAGCGTCGCCAGCACCTGGCCGGCCTTGACCTTCTGGCCCATCTTGACCGCCAGCGAGCGCACGACCGAGGTTTCGAGCGGCTGGACCACGATCTCGCTGTCGCTGGTGACGATGCGGCCGTTGGCGCTGACCACGACATCGACCTGGGCGAGCCCGAGCGCAAGCGCGGCGGCGGCGACGAACCCGGTCATCAGCCACAGCACCATCCGCCGCTTCGGCGGCGCGGCGAGCACGCTTTGGAAGTCGTAGTCGATCAGCGCGCGCGGCGCCGGCGCCGTGTCGTTCGCGGGGAGGGCGGCCGGGGCCGCGGCGTCGCTCATGTCATGCCCGCTATTGGTAGACCCGCGCCTGCTGGCTCCACAGCTGATTGTAGGGGAGGCAGCTGCGCAGCAGGGAATCATGCGGGCCGACCTGAACCAGGCGGCCCTGGTCGACGACGATGATGGCGTCGGCGCGGGCGACGAAGGAAAGCCGGTGGGTGACGATGACGATGGTGCGGCCGCGGGCGATGCCCGAGAGGTGCTGCTGCACGATCGCCTCGCTTTCCGGGTCGAGCGAGCTGGTGGCCTCGTCGAACACCAGGACCGGCGGGTCGTGGATCAGCGCGCGGGCGATCGCCAGGCGCTGGCGCTGGCCGCCCGACAGGTTGGACGCGCTCTCCTCGAGCTGCGTCGAATAGCCGTGCGGCAGCCGCTGGATGAACTCGTGGGCGCCGGCGACCTGCGCGGCCCGGACCAC
>CAVQSZ010000031.1:0-44337 GCA_963716115.1 uncultured Alphaproteobacteria bacterium | reverse complement strand
ATTATCCGTGCCGGCGGCGCCGACAAAGACCGCCCGGTTCGGCGTCGCGGCGAGAAAGCTCAGGCTCTGCGCCGGCGTCGCGGCGCTCTTGTTGGCCGCGACATCGACCTCGCTCGCGCTCACAGCATGCGCGCCGATCACCAGCGGGCTGGCCGTCGTGATCGACCAGCCGCCTGACGCCGCCACCTTCGCCGTGCCGATGACCTTGGCCCCGTCACGCAGGGTCACCGTGTCCCCGGCCTCGCCCTTGCCGGTGATCGCCGGCCTTGTCACATTGGTGATGTCGTCACCCTTGACCCCGCTGTCCGAAGAAGCCGCCAGCGCCAGCCCCGTCGGGGCCGGGGCCAAGGGCAGAGCAATAACCGTCGTCTCCCCGAGGTCGACGCCGGGTCCGGCCGGGCTCGCATAGGCGCCGTTGACGCCGGGCAGCTCGTGGGTTCCCGCCGCCGTGCCGTCGGTCGCCCACAGGCCGGTGTTGCCTTTTGCGTCGAGGCCGCGAAACAGCACCTCGCTGTTGAACACTGTAAAATCGACTGGATTGATCCCGCCCGCATTCGCGCCCTTGATGCCGGTCAATTCGTGCGTGCCCGTCGCGGTCCCATCGGTCACCCACAAGCCGCGGTCGCCGCTCGTGTCTCTGCCGCTGAACAGCGCCTTGCCGCTCAATGCCGCGAAGGGTTGCCCGTTGTGCCCACTGACTGTGCCGCCGCCCGTCGGGGCCAGACCACCTGCTCCCGTATAGGCCCCGCTGACGCCCCTCAGCTCGTGCGTGCCGGCCGCCGTCCCATTGGTCAGCCAAAGTTCGAAGTTGCCGGCGGCGTCGGCGCCCTCGAACAGCACCTCGCCCTTGAAGGCCGTGAATGAAGCAGGGGAGAGCCCGCCCGGGTTGGCGCCGCTGATGCCGGTCAATTCGTGTGTGCCGGCCGCCGTCCCGTCCGTTGTCCAAAAGCTGCCGTCGTCCTCGCCCTCGAGCAGCATCTCGCCGTTGAAGACTACTCTCGCCCCCGGGTCGAGCGGGCCTGCATAGGCGCCGCTGGCCGCGGCCAATTTGTGCGTGCCTTTCGCCGTTCCGTCCGTCACCCACATGCCGAAGGCGCCGCTGGCATCGGCGCCGGAGAACAACATTTTCCCGTTGAGCGCCATCAGGCCGTAGGGATAGAGCCCAAAGGTGCCATTCGGCAGGGGCGGCCCGGTGTAGGCGCCCTTGATGCCGGTCAGCTCATGGGTGCCCGCCGCGGTCCCGTCGGTCACCCAAAGACCGGCCCGGCCGCTCGTGTCGACGCCGGCAAACAGCGCTTCGCCGTTCAAGTCGGTAAACTGGTTGGGGAGGAACCCGGTGAAGCCGAAGCCGTAAAGCTTAGGCGCGACGGGCCCCGTATTCGCCCCGCTGATAGGGGTCAGCTCGTGCGTGCCGGCCGCGGCGCCGTTGGTCGCCCACAGGCCATAGCGGCCGGCGGCATCGGCGGCGTCGAACAGCACTGCACCCTTGAAGACCGTAAAGTCCAACGCATCGAGCCCAAACGGTGGTTTTGTGCTCGCGCCGCCGATGGGGGTCAGCTCGTGCGTGCCGGCCGCCGTCCCGTCGGTGACCCACAGGCCGTAGGTTCCGCTTTTGTCGAGGGCGCTGAACATGACCGCCTTCGGCACGGCGGTGGCGACGACGGTGGTTTTGCCGTCGGTGGCGGCGGCGCCTGCCGTATCTATGTCCTTGATCGTGAAGGCGGTGGTGACGCTCTTCCCCGACGCGACCTGATCGAATGTCGGGGTGAACACCAGGCCGTCGAGCGCGGCGGTGACCGCGGCGGCGGTTCCGGTGTCGGTATAGACCCCGGTGGCGGCGTTGAATCTGCCGCCGCCCAGGTGCGACAGCGCGCCGTTCGCTTTGGCGGACAGCGTGACCGTCACGGTCTCGGTCTGGCCGGAGTTGCCGTCCGTGATCCTGACCTTCGAGAACGGCGCGATGGTCGCCCGATCGGTCACCGCCTGACCCGCGACCGTGCCGCTGATCGCCGGGGTAAAGGGCAGGGCGATGACGGTCATCTCCCCCAGATCGACGCCGGGTCCGGCCGGGCTTGTAAAAGCGCCGCTGACGCCGGGCAGCTCGTGGGTGCCCGCCGCGGTGCCGTCGCTGGTCCACAGGCCGGTTTTGCCTTTCGCGTCGAGGCCGCGAAACAGCACCTCGCCGTTGAAGACCGCGAAATCGACTGGATTGATCCCGCCCGGATTCGCGCCCTTGATGCCGGTCAATTCATGCGTGCCGGCCGCGGTCCCATCGGTCACCCAGAATCCGAATTTACCGCTCGCGTCCCTGCCGTTGAACAGAGCCTTGCCGTTGAAGACCGTAAAGGGACCCCCGCCGTTATCGTCGAAGCCGACGCCCGTAGGATCGAGCCCGCCCGACCCGGCATAAGCGCCGCCGATGCCGGTCAGCTCATGGGCGCCGGCCGCCGTCCCGTTGGTTACCCAAAGGCCGCGGGCGCCGGCCGCGTCGAGGCCGGACAACAGCACCTCGCCCTTGAAGACGGTGAAGGATTCGGGATCGAGCCCGCCCGGGTTCGCGTGAACCATGCCGGTTAGCTCGCGGGTGCCGGCCGCGGTTCCATCGGTCACCCAGAACCCGAATCTCCCGATCGCGTCCCGGCCGTTGAACAGAGCCTCGCGATTGAACGCCGTCATCCGCGCGGGCTCGAGACCGGTCCCGAGCGGATTTACGCCGGCGATGCCGGTCAATTCGTGCGTGCCGGCCGTGGTCCCGTCGCTGACCCACAACCCTTGCTTGCCGCTTGTATTTTTGCCGTCGAACAGCGCTTCGCCGTTGAGCACCGTCAAATCGTTGACGAGCAGGCCCTCCGGGCCGGCAAAGACACCGCCGATGCCGGTCAATTCGTGCGTGCCGGCCGCGGTCCCGTCGGTCACCCACAGGCCGACCTTGGCGCTCGCGTCGACGCCGGCAAACAGCACCTTGCCGTTGAAGAGGGTGAAGTCGTGCGGGGCGAGCCCGGGGAAGCCTGCGAAATCAGGCGGCGGCGGTCCCTTGCTCGCGCCGCTGATGGGGGTCAGCTCGTGCGTGCCGGCGGCTGTGCCGTTGGTCACCCAGAGGCCATGTTTGCCGCCGGCATCGGCGGCGTCGAACAGCGCCTCGGATTTGAAAACCGTGAAGTTGAAGGCGTCGAGCCCGAACGGCGGTTTCGTGCTCGCGCCGCTGATCACGGTCAGCTCATGCGTGCCGGCGGCCGTCCCGTCGGTCACCCACAAGCCATCGACGCCGCTTTTGTCGAGCGCGCTGAACAGCACCGCCTGTCGCGCCATGTCGATCCCTCCCCGTCCGGCTCCTCAACCGGGAATTGTTCAAAAACTGGTTTAAACCGCTCTTTGGTAGCGGTCGCCGCTCGGGCGTTCGAACACCGGCGCCGTCGAAATAGACGGCCGTCCGATGCCACGTTGCATCACAATTACCACAAATCGCTGACAAAACCCTGAAATGCCGTATCAAGAAAAGCCGGCTGATTGATTTCGGTGGCACACAGCCTCGACCGGCAGCGGCGGCGCTCCAAGAGTGGACCGGCTCTGCCGGCGCCGGATTGCCCGAGCGCGGCGCCGAAGTGGGTGATTTCGTCCCAACCCTCGCCGGAACCCGGCAGCCGCCTGCGGATCGGCCGGAGATGCCGGGCAATCGCATCGCTCATGGTCTGGTGGCGCTTCGACGAGCACCAAAGGGCGCCCGCGGCAGTCCCGCACAAAGCCGGCGGCGGCATCGGATCGGCGCCGCCGGGCTCGGCGGCAAAGATCGCCCGCGACGCCGAAATTAGAGGGCGCCGTGGCGCCGGATCGCCAGGATATGCCCACAAGGACGCTTTTCGAGCATTCCGCGACCGACGGTCCCGGGTCCCCGCTGTCGCGGGGACGACGGCTGCTCGCCCTCGCCCGGCCTCAGAAATTCGGCGAGCGGTCGGGCGGGGGGTCGGGCGGGGCGCCGTTGCCGGCGGGAGGGGTGCGCTGCAGGACGCCGTCGCGCAACAGGCGCTCGCGCAAGGCGTCGAGGACGCCCATCGCGTGGACGACGCCTTGCAGCGGGATCGCCAGGGTCAGCTCGGGGACCGCCCGGACCTCGCGGCCGTCGCCGGCGCCGGCGGCTTCGAGCCGCTCGAACTCGAGCCGCGCGACGCCGTTGACGACGCTGACTTCCTTCAGGCGATCGCAGAAATAAGTGGGCATGGGTCACAGTCCGTTGGTGGTGACATGTCGATCTTAGTGGAGCCGCTCAGCTTGCCCTCTCCGCCCTTCGGGGGGAGAGAGACCATCGCAGCGCATGTGAGGTGGGCGCCTCGCCGGACCACGCCCTCCCCCACCTCACCCCGACGCGATCAAAGCGCCAGGGGGAGAAGGCGATGAGCGCGGCGGCCGGGCTGACGGGGTCTTCGCGACGGTTCGTCACGGCTCGCGCATGCTCTCGTCGATGACCCGGGTGATCGGGTTCAGCACGTAGTGCAGGAGCGAGCGGCGGCCGACCTTGATGTCGGCGACGAGGCGCATGCCGGGGCGCAATTCAAATCCCTCGGGCAGGTTGCGGAACTTCTCCTCGGTCAGCGCGATGCGGGCGCGGTAGTGAATGGGGCTCTGCCGCGCCTGGGTCTTGAGCCCGGGCGCGGTCATGTCCTCGGCGGTCTCGCGCGGGCTGCGGTCCTCGACCGTGTCCGGGGTCAGGGTCTTCAGCTCGCCATGGGCGAGGCCGTGCTGCTGCCACGGCAATGCCTCGAGCTTGATCGTGACCGGGTCGCCGATATGCAGCCGCGCCACGTCGCGGGTGTCGACCTCGACCTCGGCGACGAGCGGCACGTCGGCCGGCACCAGCCGGATCAACGGCTCGGCCTCGCGCACCACCGCCCCCTCGGTGCGCGCCGCCAGCTCCAGGACGGTGGCGTCGCGCGGCGCCCTCAGCACCGCCAATTCGCGCCGCAGCCGCGCCTTCGACAGCCGCGCCGCGGTCGCGTCCCGGTCGCCGCGGGTCTGGGCCATATCCTCGGCGAGCTTGCGCTTCCACTCGCCGACAAAGGCGTTGCGGTCGGCGGTGGTCTCGGCGATCTCCTGGCCCAGCTTCTGCTGCTCGCCCTGATTGGTCGAGAGCCGCGATTCGAGCTCGACCCGGCGCTGGCTCGCCTCGATCAGCTTGAGCCGCGAGGCCAGGTCCTTGGCCACCAGGGTCTGGTAGATGCCCTCCGCCTGGGTCGCCAGCCCGATCTGCCGGTCGAGCCCCTTGGCCTCGATCTTGTGCGCCGCCAGATCGGCCTCGTATTCCGCGGCCTTGCCCTCGGAGGCGGCGATGCGGGCGGCGTACTCGTCATGCCGCTTGCGGAAGATGTCGCTCTGGGTGCGCTCGTCCTGATTGGGGTCGGCCGGGTCGTAGACCGCCCCGGCGAGCTCGGCCTCGATCCGGTCGCAGGCCGCCTGCAGGTGGCGCAATTTGCCGCTGAGCTCGTCCTCGTCGGCCCCGGCGAAGGTCGGGTCGAGCGTCGCCAGCACCTGGCCGGCCTTGACCTTCTGGCCCATCTTGACCGCCAGCGAGCGCACGACCGAGGTTTCGAGCGGCTGGACCACGATCTCGCTGTCGCTGGTGACGATGCGGCCGTTGGCGCTGACCACGACATCGACCTGGGCGAGCCCGAGCGCAAGCGCGGCGGCGGCGACGAACCCGGTCATCAGCCACAGCACCATCCGCCGCTTCGGCGGGGCCGCGAGCACGCTTTGGAAGTCGTAGTCGATCAGCGCGCGCGGCGCCGGCGCCGTGTCGTTCGCGGGGAGGGCGGCCGGGGCCGCGGCGTCGCTCATGTCATGCCCGCTATTGGTAGACCCGCGCCTGCTGGCTCCACAGCTGATTGTAGGGGAGGCAGCTGCGCAGCAGGGAATCATGCGGGCCGACCTGAACCAGGCGGCCCTGGTCGACGACGATGATGGCGTCGGCGCGGGCGACGAAGGAAAGCCGGTGGGTGACGATGACGATGGTGCGGCCGCGGGCGATGCCCGAGAGGTGCTGCTGCACGATCGCCTCGCTTTCCGGGTCGAGCGAGCTCGTCGCTTCGTCGAACACCAGGACCGGCGGGTCGTGGATCAGCGCGCGGGCGATCGCCAGGCGCTGGCGCTGGCCGCCCGACAGGTTGGACGCGCTCTCCTCGAGCTGCGTCGAATAGCCGTGCGGCAGCCGCTGGATGAACTCGTGGGCGCCGGCGACCTGCGCCGCCCGGACCACCTCGTCGAGCGAGGCCGCGGGCTTGGTCATCGCGATGTTCTCGCGCACGGTGCCGCGAAACAGAAAATTCTCCTGCAGCACGACGCCGATCTGGGTGCGCATATGGGCGAGGTCGAGCTCCTTCAGATCCTGCCCGTCGAACTTCACCAGCCCCGTCTGCGGCCGGTAGAGCCCTTGCAAGAGCCGGGTGATCGTGGTCTTGCCGGAGCCGCTGCGGCCGACGATGCCGACCACCTGGCCGGGCTCGATCGCAAACGAGATGTCCTTGACCGCCGGGGTCGGCGCGCCCGGGTAATGAAAGGTCACGTCCTCGAACTCGATATGGCCGCGGATGCGCGGCGCGAGCTGCCCGCCGGCCGGCTCCTTCGGGGTCTGCATCAATTGCGCCAGCAGCTTTAGGGACAGCACCGCGCGCTGATACTCCTGCATCAGGGTCGAGGCGTGGATCAACGGCTGCGCCAGCCGCAGCCCCAGCATGTTGAAGGCGACGAGCGCGCCGACCGTCATCTGGTCGCTGAGCACGAAGAGCGCGCCCAATGCGCCGATGCCCACGCTCATGCCGCGCTCGAGGCTCATCACCACGCTGCGGGCGCGCGCCGCGGTATGGTCGAGCGCCAGGGTCTTGGTCGCCGCCTCGTCGGTGTAGCGCCGCCAGCGCAGCATCGAGCGCGGCTCGAGCGCCAGGGTCTTGATCGTGTCGATGCCGTTCAGGATCTCGAACAGAAAGCCCTTGCGCCGCCCCTCGATGTCGTTGACCTCGCGCAATTTGACGCGGAACTCGCGCGACATGATGGCGAGCGTGACAAAGGCGACCGCCGAGACGCCGAGCACGATCAAGGTCAATTGCCAGGAGTAGATCAGCAATACCGGCACGAAGATGATGACCGCGAGGAAGTCGAGAAAAGTGTTGAACAGCCGGCTTGCCAGGAACTCGCGGACGTTGTTCGCCTCCTGCAGCCGGTAGGCGGTGACCCCCGACGGGTTGGCGTGAAAGAAGTCGATCGGCAGTTTCAACAGGTGGTCGATCGTCTCGTTGGCGATCACGTGGTCGAGCTTGCGCGTCATGAACGCCAGGAGGTAGTTGCGCATGTAGTTGAAGCCGGCGTCGAAGAGGATCAGCACGACGATCCCGGCGGTGATCGTGTAGAGCGTCGAGAACGCCTGGTTGGGCACCACCTTGTCGACCAGGATCTGAAAGAAGATCGGCACCGAGAGCGCGATCAGGTGCATCGCCAGCGCGGCCACCACCACGTCGCGCATCAGCCGGCGCTCGGCGAACAATTTCGAGGTGAACCAGGAGAAGCCGAACTTGCCGGCCTCCTCGCCCGGCGGCTTCGGCGCGATGATCAGCGCCTCGCCGCTCCACGAGCGCTCGAGCTTGTCGCGGGCCAGGAAGAACACCTCGCCGTCGCGGAACAGCGGGTCGGAAACCGCGGCTTCTTCCGGGCCGTCGCGGCGCAGCCCCATCAGGGTGACGGCGTTGCCGTTATTGAGGATCAGCACCAGGGGATGGCTGAAGGCGCGGGTCTGCAAGGCGCGCCAATCCAGGCGCGCGCGCTCGGCGTGCAGCCCGAACTCGCCGGCGAGCGGCGCCAGCCGCGACAGCGGCAGGGTCGCCTCGTCGATCGAGTTGCGCCGACGGACCGCGCCGATATCGGCGTAGACGCCGCCCTGAACGCCGAGGCGGAAGAGACAGGCGAGACCGGTCTCGCTGACGACCGCGACCGGGCCCGGCGCGGCCGTGCCCGCGGCGGCCGGCTCGGGCGTCGCGCGCGCCGCCGCGGCGGTCGGCGCCGCGATGTCCCGGCCGCGCCCGCCGCCGGCAGCCGCGGCGGACGCAAAGATGCGGCGAGCTTCCTGGTCAGCGCCATTCGGCCTCCGGTCAATGTCCTCGGCGATCAAGCGCCCGGCCGGCGCGTTCCGTTCCGGGCCAGGCCGCGAGCGGTGAGCAATCTATGGCAATCGGTCGAAAATATCAAGAATTTGCTGACGAATATTGCGATTCGTTAATATTAACTATAATTCCGCGGTGGGACCGGGCTCAGGCGATAAAGAACAGGTCGCCGGCGGCGAGGGCGGCGTGGTTGGTCAGGCTGGCGATGGTCAGGGGCGCGCTGGCGTGGCCGCTGCCGTCGGCGTCGTAGCGAGAGCGCGCCGGTCGCGGTGTCTGTAGGCAAAACGCTGCGCCGCGGTGGTGAAGGCGCCGGTCGCATTGGCCTGGAAGAGGCTCGCCGCCACTGGCGCCGCGCCGAGGCCGAAGCCCGCTTTGCTGAGCCCGATCTTGTCGACCCCGTGGGCGAAGTCGGCGATCGTGTTCTTGTCCGGGACCGCGGCCGAGCCGGGTGCAGTGAGCTCGAACCGGTCCGGGCCGCCATTGCCGGTCAGCAGCGCATTGCGCCCGGCGATCAGGGTGTCGGCCCCGGCCCCGCCGCGCAGCACGGCCCGATCGGCCGCCGCGACCCCGGCCTCGCCGAGCGTGTTGCCGCCGCTGCCGCCGACGACCGTGATCGCAGCCCCGACGACGCCGCCGGCGAAGTTGGCGCTGACCAGGGTCAGGCTGTTCGCCCCGCCATTGGCCAGATAATAGACCTCGACCCCCTTGACCAGGCCCACATGCGCCGCGCCGGCGGTGGTCAGCGCCAGCTGGTCGGTCCCGCCCCCGCCCGCAACCGCATCGCCCGCGGACAGAGCGGCGGCGGTGAACCGGAACACATCGTTGCCGGCCCCGCCGGTGAAATTGTCCGCGCCGGCCCCGCCGACCGCGACCACCCGGTTCGCCCCGGTCAGCCCCGCGGCGTTGAGCGTGTTGCCGCCTTGCCGCCGAAGACCGTGATCGAGGCCCCGGTGACGCCGCCGGCGAAGTTGGCGTTGGCCAGGGTCAGGCTGTTCCTGCCGCCATTGGCCAAGAGATAGCTCTCGACGCCGTTGACCAGCCCCGCCCGGACCGTCCCGGCCGTGGTCATCACCAGCTCGTCGCTGCCGAGCCCGCCCCTGACGATGTCGGTCGCGGCGAGATTGGCGGCGGAGAACTTGAAGATGTCGTTGCCGGCCCCGCCGGTGAAATTGTCCGCGCCGGCCCCGCCGACCGCGACCGCGCGGTTCGCGCCGGTCAGCCCCGCCGCACTGACCGTGTTGCCGCCGGCCCCGCCAAAGACCGTGATCGCGGCCCCGGCGACACCCGCGAAATTGGCGTTCGTCAGCGTCAGGCGGTCGGCGCCGACATTGGCGAGAGAAAACGTCTCGAAGCCGCTGAACCCGATCACCCGGAGGGTTCCGGGCGAGCCTTGGACAACCTCGTCTGCCCCGCCGCCGCCGGTCACCCTGCCGGTGAATGCCGCGCCGGCCTTTACCGTCAGCACGTCGTCGCCGCGCCCGAGCCGGACGGCTGTCCCGCCGGTTCCGATGATCGTGCCCGAGTTGGTCAGCTCGGTGCTGCCGCCGGTCTGCACGCCGGTACCTCCCTGGATCACGCCGAAATTTGTGATCGCACCCCCGTTGGAGAGGTAGACGCCGTAGACCTCGGTCGGCGCTCCGGTCCGGGCAGGAGGAACCCGGCGCTGGCCGCGATCGTGCCGAAATTCGTTACCCGGCCGGATGCCCCTCCGATATCGACACCCACCCAGTGGCCGGAGATCGACGCGCCCGTCGCGTTAGCCGCGCCATTGGTAACCACGCCCCCTTTGCCGAGGAAGACGCCGATGCCGAAAGAGTCATTTCGGACGCCCCCCGCGATTGTGCCGAAATTTGTTACTCGGCCGGCGGCGGCACGCTTGATCTAGACGCCCAAATAGTCGCCCGAGATCGACGCGCCTGTTGCATTGGTCGCAGCCATTGGTGACTCGCGCCGCCATCGGCCAAAACAACGCCATATCCCCGAGAAATAAGAGGATTAAACGTGTGGGAACACCGTGTCCGGTGACGGAGCTCAGGTTAACGAGATTCCAAGCGGTCCCCGGTCCGCCATACACCCCTGTTCCTGGATCTACCGAAACCGGAGTGGTGATGGTAGTCGGATTGCGCGTAAGAGTGACACCCACAATGACATTGACCATGTTCCCTCGTCTCCCTGGCTAATGCAGATGCGGTGCTGGCCGATCCTCGCGCCGCCGCAAACGGCGCTCTCACCCCGAGGAGCCGGCGAAGAAGAAGAGGTCGGATGCGGTGAGAGTCGGGTGGCCGGAGAAGGTGGCGATCAGCTCGGGCGAGCTGGCGCCGCGGCTGCCGTCGTGGTCGAAGAAGAGCCTGCCGTCGGTGGTGTCGTAGGCGAAACGCTGCGCCGCCGAGGTGAAGCCGGCGGTCGGGTTGGCCTGGAAGAGGGTCGCCGCCGAGGGCGCAGCGCCGAGGCCGAAGCCCGCCTCGGCGAGCCCGATCTTGTCGGCGCCGTGCTTGAAATCGGCGATCGTGTTCTGGTCGGGGACGGCGGCCGAGCCGGGTGTGGTCAGCTCGAAGCGGTCGCTGCCGCCGCCGCCGGTCAGCGCCGCGTGCCGCCCGGCGATCAAGGTGTCGGCCCCGGCGCCGCCCCTGAGGATGGCGCGGTCGGCCGCCGCCACCGCGGCTTCGTCGAGCGTGTTGCCCTTGCCGCCGCCGACCACATCCGCCGTTTTGGATGTTTGCCGGCGCTCGGCCATCAGGTCGCGGAGGCGCGCGAACGGAGGAACCTCACCACCGAGCCACGTCGCGCGCGCGAAGGAGGCGGATTGCATCCGCCCTACCTGATGGAAGGCCGAGCGCCCGGCGCTCTCGCGGGTCGGGACGCGGTCGCTCCAGCCGATCGCATCGACGGAGCGGCGCTGGCCGTGCATGCTGCTTGCTGACGCTGGACTGCCCAAGATGCTTCCTCAGCCTTCGAAGCGGGCGGTGCTCACGCCGAACGTTCGATACCCTATCATAAATCCCTTACATTTTCCTGAACTATGGCATTCCCAATAAATTAATTCAAATGGTTAAGATATCGGGCGATATCCGGTCAGTCCTTGCAGCACCGCCGGCAGGTGGGGCCGGATCGTTGGTGGTTGGGGTGCATCCTCGAAATGACGGCTGCAAGACCGCCTTGCACGCAGGGCGCCTGCAGAACCGCGGCATCGCCGGGTTCCCGCTTTCGCGGGAACGACGAACAGCGCGGGTTGTCGATTTTGATCGTCGTCGCCGCGAAGGCGCAGGGCTGTCCGAGGAAATTTCGGTCTGCGATCTACGCAAGCTTGGCGTTGTCTCAGCACAAGTCATAGTCGTCTTGCCCGGCCTTGTGCCGGGTATCCACGTCTTGCCTCCGGACGCCGGAAGGCGTGGATGCCCACGGATCAAGTCCGTGGGCTGAAGGCCCACGGGCCAAGCCCACGGCTGTCCGGTTCAAGTTGGTAGACTGGAAAATACGATACGGATGTATCACCGATACAACCAAAGATCGTCATGGCCGGACTTGTTCCGGCCATCCACGGACCTCGCCCGGGCGTCGGAAGGCGTGGATGCCCGTGACAAGCACGGGCATGACGAGCGGTGGTTGAGGTCTGACGCCAACGCCACAACCGGATTTCGCGAACCGGACAGCCGTGGGCCAAGCCCGGCCAAGACAACTTTTGCATGGTTCGGTCCGAGATCAAAACCCGCCTGGCGTGCAGCCTGATTTTCCCCGGACAGCCCTGCGCGAAAGCGGGGACCCAGGGGGCCGGTCTCCGGCGCGAGCAGCAAGCGTAGGGCCAGATAGTGGTAATCGGCGCGTGACCAATCTGCGCACGCCCTCGACGTTTTGCCGGCGGCCGATCGCCGGGAACAGCGCCAGGCTCTGCAAGGGAGCGGAGCGCCGCGGCCGGGCTCCCGGCATGCGCCGTCAGGCGATAAAGAACAGGTCGCCGGCGGCGAGGGCGGGGGCGTGGGTCAGGCTGGCGATGGTCAGGGGCGCGCTGGCGTGGCCGCTGCCGTCGGCGTCGTAGGAGAGCGCGCCGCTCGCGGTGTCGTAGGCAAAACGCTGCGCCGCGGTGGCGAAGGCGCCGGTCGGATTGGCCTGGAAGAGGCTCGCCGCCGACGGCGCCGCGCCGAGGCCGAAGCCGGCTTTGCTGAGCCCGATCTTGTCGACCCCGTGGGCGAAGTCGGCGATCGTGTTATGGTCCGGGACCGCGGCCGAGCCGGGTGCAGTGAGCTCGAACCGGTCCTGGCCGCCATTGCCGGTCAGCAGCGCATTGCGGCCGGCGATCAGCGTGTCGGCCCCGGCCCCGCCGCGCAGCGCCGCCCGGTCGGCCGCCGCGACCCCGGCCTCGCCGAGCGTGTTGCCGGCGCTGCCGCCGACGACCGTGATCGAGGCCCCGAGTCGACGCCGGTGAAATTGGCGCTCGCCAGGGTCAGGCTGTTCGCGCCGCCATTGGCCAGATAATAGACCTCGACCCCCTTGACCAGGCCCACATGCGCCGCGCCGGCGGTGGTCAGCGCCAGCTGGTCGGTCCCGCCCCCGCCGGCAACCGCATCGCCCGCGGACAGAGCGGCGGCGGTGAACCGGAACACATCGTTGCCGGCCCCGCCGGTGAAATTGTCCGCGCCGGCGCCGCCGACCGCGACCACCCGGTTCGCCCCGGTCAGCCCCGAGGCGTTGACCGTGTTGCCGGCATTGCCGCCGAAGACCGTGATCGAGGCCCCGGTGACGCCGCCGGCGAAGTTGGCGTTGGTCAGGGTCAGGCTGTTCCTGCCGCCATTCGCCAGGAGATAGCTCTCGACGCCGTTGACCAGCCCCGCCCGGACCGTCCCGGCGGTGGTCATCGCCAGCTCGTCGGTCCCGCCCTGGCCTTTGACGGCATCGCCCGAGGTCAGGCTGGCCGCGGAGAATTTGAAGATGTCGTTGCCGGCCCCGCCGACCAGGACCACCCGATCCGCCGCGCTCAGCGCCGCGGCGTTGATGACGTTTGCGAGGTTGCCGCCATTGACCGTGATCGCGGCCCCGGTCACGCCGGTGAAATTGGCGTTGACGAGGGTCAGGCTGTTCGCCCCGCCATTGGCCAGATCATAGACCTCGACCCCCTTGACCAGGCCCGCATGCGACCGCGCCGGCGGTGGTCAGCGCCAGCTGGTCGGTCCCGCCCCCGCCGGCGACCGCATCGGTCGCGGACAGAGCGGCGGCGGTGAACCGGAACACATCGTTGCCGGCCCCGCCGGTGAAATTGTCCGCGCCGGCCCCGCCGACCGCGACCACCCGGTTCGCCCCGGTCAGCCCCGAGGCGTTCAACGTGTTGCCGGCATTGCCGCCGAACGACCGTGATCGAGGCCCCGGTGACGCCGCCGGCGAAATTGGCGTTGATCGAGGGTCAGGCTGTTCCTGCCGCCATTCGCCAGCAGATAGCTCTCGACGCCGTTGACCAGCCCCGCCCGGACCGTCCCGGCGGTGGTCATCACCAGCTGGTCGCTGCCGAGCCCGCCCTTGACGGTGTCGGTAGCGGCGAGATTGGCGGCGGAGAATTTGAAGATGTCGTTGCCGGCCCCGCCGGTGAAGCTGTCCTTGCCGGCGCCGCCGACCACGACCACCCGGTTCGCCCCGGTCAGCTTCGAGGCGTTGACCGTGTTGCCGCCGGCCCCGCCGAAGACCGTGATCGAGGCCCCGGTGACGCCGGCGAAATTGTCGTTGGTCAAGGTCAGGACGTTGGCGCCGCCGCTCGCCAGGGTATAGGTCTCGACCCCGCTGACCCCGCCCGCCGCGACCGCGCCGGCGGTGGTCATCACCAGCTGGTCGAAGCCCGCGCCGCCCGTCACCGCATCGGCCGCGAGGAGCGAGGCGGCGGAGAATTTGAACACGTCGCCGCCGGCGCCGCCGACCAGGGCCACCCGGTTCGCGCCGGTCAGGGCGGAGGCGTCGATCGCATTGCCTGAAGCGCCGCCGAAGACCCGGATCAAAGCTCCGGTCACGCCGGTAAAATTGGCGTTCACGAGGGTCAGGGCGTTGCCGGCGCCGTTCGCCAGCGTGTAGGTCTCGACCCCGCTGACCCCGCCCGCCGCGACTGTGCCGGCGGTGGTCATCGCCAGCTGGTCGAAGCCCGCGCCGCCGAGCACCGTATCGCTTTTGGTGAGCTGGGCGGCGGTGAACAGGAAGGTGTCGTTGCCGGCCCCGCCTTCGAGCCGGTCGACGCCGGCGCCGGCGGTCAGGACATTGGCGGCGTCGTTGCCGATGATCGTATTGCTGCCCGAGCCGGCGACGGCGTTCTCGATGATGCAGTTGTAGGCGATCGCGACATTTTTGACAAAGCCGAGCACCGAGGAATAGGCGCCGGGCCGCAGATCGATCGTCTGGGCGGCGCCGCTGCCGGAGAGGTCGAGGGTGTCGTTGCCGCCGCCGTCCCAGATCGTCAGCAGCGGCGCCTTGTTGTAGGTGAAATCGTAGATCGTGTTCTTCAGGCTCGGGTCGACGTTGAAGCCGTAGCGGGTGTCGCCCGAGCGGGTGTTGAAATTCGCGCCGTAGAGCGACTGGATCGCCAGCGACGTCGTCGCGCATCGGCGTCTGCGGGTAGAAATCGGTGCCGACCTTGCTGTGGAAATCGTCGGCGCTGGTCCACCCTGCCCCGGCCTTGTAGTCGCCGAAGTAGGACATGATCGAATACTGCCGAAAATCCTCCGAGAAGGTGGCGTTGTTGGCGAAGCTCAGCGGCTGGCCGCTGGAGACGTCATAGGTGTCGGGATGCGACAGGCCGAGGGCATGGCCGATCTCGTGCATGAAATTGAGGATCAGATAGCCGCCGAGATAGTAGTAGGCGTCGCTGGTCGGGGTGACCACCTTGTTGGTCTTCGGGTCGAAATCGGCGCCGAAGCCGGTCCCGATCCAGATCTGCTCGCCCAGGATCTGGTCCGGCTGGCCGGACAGGGTGTTGAGGTTGGGGTGGGTGTAGCTCGATTTCCCGAGCGGGCTCGAGCCGTCGTTCGCGGTCGAGGAAAAGTTGAGGGTGATGTCGGCGGAGGAGCTCCCGGTCCGCGCCAGGTTGATCGGGATCAAATCCTGCCACAGGCCAAAGGCGTAGGCGGCCGAGTTGGTCTCGGCGGCGGTCATCGCCGTCAGCCCGGCGGTCTCGCCGCCGGCCGGCGGAAAATTGGTCGCGCCCAGCCCGATCGAGTAGGTGACGGTCGGGGCGTACCAGACGCGCTGATCGGCGACCCCGCCGCCCCAGCTGGTGGTCAGCTGATGGATGACCTGGCTTTGCGTAAAAAGGGGCTTGCTCATTCCGGCTTCTCGGCAGTGGCGTCGGTCGGGGAAGGATCGGCGGTCAATTTCGCGCCCCGCTCGCGGCGGGCGCCGCGGAGCGCGGTCGCCGGCGGCGGGCTCAGTCGATCGGAGGCCGGCCCGGCTTGTCCGGCGAGCGCCCGGCGGCGCCGCATTCGTCGGCGCGGCCGGCGCGAGCCCGACCGCGGCAGGGCGCGGACCGTCGCGCCGGGATCAGGCTCGGGGGGCGCCGTGCGGCCTCGCCTTGGCGAGCGCGGAAACCCGCTGGAATATGCTGCGTCATTTCAAATCCGCCTGTGAGCATCCAAAGAATACACAAAGAGTTGCGGTTCCGCAACCGTGATTTCTATTAATGCCCCGTAATCGGATAATGCCCCGTAATCGGATAATTCCGGGCGCGCCCGGCGACCGCCGCGCGCCTTGCCGGACTACCTGCTCGGGACCAGAGGCGACGGCGGCGAGCCGGGCCTTGGCCTTGCGGGCGACGAGGAGCGCCGCCGCCGCGGTCGCCAGGAGGCCGATCGCGAGAAACACCCATTCGACAAAGGCGCCCGGGTCCCCGCCGGCGCGCGCGGCGCGGCCGAGCGAGCCCAGATAGACGAAGAGCGCCGCGCCGGGAACGATGCCGGCGAAGGTCGCCGCCAGGTAATGCGAAAACGGGATGGCGGTGGCCCCGAAGAGGTAGTTCTGCACGTTGAACGGCACCAGCGGGCTCAGCCGCAGCAGGATCACGATCTTCCACCCCTCCTCGGCGACCGCCCGGTCAATCGCGGCGAGCCGGGGCCGGCTCGTCAACCAGGCTCGGACCCGGCCGCGCAGCAGATGGCGGGCCGCGAGAAAGGCGAGCGAGGCGGCCGCCATCGCCCCGACCAGAACGATCGGAAAGGCCCACGCCCCGTAGACCAGCCCGGCCCCGACCGCCAGCGGCCAGTCCGGGGCCAGAACCAGGGTGGCGGCGACGAAGAACACGATGAAGAGCGCCACGCCCCAGAGCCCGCGGGCGAGGATCCAGCGCTCGGAGGCCTCGAGCCAGTCGGCCGCCGGCATCGTCAACGGCGCGACGCAGAGGCCGATCAGCAGCAGCGCGAGGCCCAACCAGAGCCATTTGCGCCAAAGCCGGTTGCGCCAAAGCCGGTTGCACGCGCCGCCGCGCGCCGCCGACGGGCGTGGCGCGGAGGATGGGGACGGCCCGGCCATCAGCGGGCGAGCGCCATTTCCCGGCCGGCCGCCCGTACCCCCGCACGCAGGGGGACGGGGACCGACGCGATCCGATCGACCGGCCCGGCCGCCACCCCCTCCTCCCGCATGCGGAAGGAGGGGGTGGCGGCGTGGGGCGGCGGACGGCCGACTACATCGCCGCGATGCGGCCGGCGCGCCGCTTGGCCAGCGGCGTCGCGGGCTCGACGGCCGGCGCCGGCTGCACCTTCCTGGTCGAGCGCGGCAACGTCCAATCCCACTCGTCCGCGCCCATCTGGTAATGGCGGTTGTTCTGCGACGGGTTGCGATTGACCATGTGGCGATTGTGCAGCGGGTGGGTGACGCTGCGGATCTCGTGCTCGATCGTGAACAGATGCTTGCCGGTCTCGAGGCAGACGATGTCCTGCCAGCGGTACTGGTATTGATCGCTCTCCTCGGTGATCAGCCCGCGCTTTTCGAGCTCGTCATGCGGGCCCGAAAATTCCTGGGCGTAGACCTGCAGGTGATGGCCGTCGAAATCCGGCAGTTTCCCGTCGGTCTCGCGGAAGACCAGCTCCTGGTGATGACCGACGCAGACATGGGCGGCGCGGCCGTCGCCGTTCTCCTTGACCTTGGCCGGGGCGTAGAAGATTTCGCGGTAGAAGCGGGCGATCCCGTCCGCGGTCCCTTCCGGCACCGTGAACTCGACATAGGGCATGCCGAGGTTGATCCAGCCGAACTTTTCCTCGTCCGGCTCGTAGAGGCGGAACTTGTTGCCCCACGGGCAGGTCGCCTCGACATAGGCGTTGTGCTGCTTGCAGTCGAACTTGGTGTCGGCGAGCTTTTTCTTGGCTTCGCCCAGACGCTCGCACAGCTCGGCGAGCGACGGCACCACGAGGCCGACATGGCCGCGCAGCACGTTCGGCTCGCCGGTCGGCAGATGGAACTGGCTGTTGCCGACATTGACCCACATGTTGTTGGTGCCGGGGAACATGAAGGGGTCGCGGGTCAGGCCGAGCGCCGCCAGGTAGAACTCGGACGCCAGCCCCTGATCGTCGATCCTCAGATTGACGTGCTCGAGGCCGACAAGGTTGCCGAGATCCTCGGCGGTGCGGTCGTAGAGTTGTTGTGCCACAGGGACCTCCAGTTTTGCCGGCCGGCCGGGCCGGTCGGGCTTGCGACAAGTCGGCGTGCGACCCGGGGGTCCGGATCGGCGCGTCGGCCGAATACGCCGGTATCAAAACAGCTTTTCGAACCGTTCGTCTACCGGCACGCGATAGCCGTTGGCGAGGGCGTTGGTTTCGTTGGCCATGCCGACCACCGCCATCAGCTCGCCGAGCATCTCGCGGGTCATGCCCGCTCTCTTGGCGGCGGCGCCGTGCGAGGCGGTGCAGTAGGCGCAGCCGTTGGTGGCGCTGACCGCGAGGTAGAGGAGCTCCTTGGTCAGCGGGTCGAGCGCTCCCGGGGCCATCACCTGCTTGATGCTCTCCCAGGTGCGGCGCAGGGTCGGCGGGTCGTTCGCCAGCGCCTTCCAGAAATTGTTGACCCAGTCGGCGCCGCGGGTCCGCATGATGTCGTCATAGACGGCGCGGACCTCCGCGCTCGGCCTCGCCGTATTCGATCAGCGGCGCCATCGCCATCGCTCTTCCCCACGCAGCTCCCGGCCGAGCCGGCCGGACAGGAACAGGCCCAGCATACGAAGATCGCTGGCGAGCGACCAGAGGGGATGGCCGAAGGTCTCCGGCCGGTTCTTTTCGAAGACGAAGTGTCCCACCCAGGCGAGGGCATAGCCGACGATCGGAGCGACGATCAGCCACCGCCAGTCCCGCCGCCCGGCCGCCAGAGCCAGCGCCGCCACCGCGAGCGAGGTGCCGAGGTAATGCAGCGCGCGGGTCCGCGGATCGGCGTGCGCCGCCAGATAGCGCCGCCAGAACTGGGCGTAGGTCATCACTCCTCGCAAAACCGCTTGCCGCGCCCGACGAGCTTTCGGCGCGGCAGGTAGACGCCTTTGCCGGCGTCGGCGATGACCCGGCCGATGACCCGGGCATGCCGGCGGTGGCGCTCGAGGATCGACAGCACGGCGGGGGCGTCCTGCTCGGCGGCGAGGACGCAGAACCCGACCCCCATGTTGTAGAGCTGGTGCATCTCGGCGTCGCCGACCGACCCGTGCTGCTGGATCAGGCCGAAGATCGGCGGCGGCGGCGGCATGTTGTCGATCTCGAACCCGACCTTGGCCGCGACCCGCGGCAGGTTCAGCAGGCCGTCGCCGGTGATGTTTATGAGCGCCTTCACACGCGGAACGTTCTCGATGATGTCGAGCGCTTCGGGCACATAGATCGCGGTCGGGCGCAGCAGCTCCTCGCCCAGCGGAACGCCGAGCTCGGGGAAGACGTGATCGACGGTCAGCCCGGCCTGCGTGAAGAAGGCATGGCGCGCCAGGGTCAACCCGTTGCTGTGGATGCCGTCGCTGTCGATCCCGATCACCAGATCGCCCGGCGCGAGGTCCCGGCCGGTGAGTATCCGGTCGAGCGGCGCGAGCCCGACCGCCATGCCGACCAGGTCGAAGCCGCGCATCACATCCGTCAGCACCGAGATCTCGCCGCCCGAGATCGAAATCCCGGCCTGCCGCGCGCCTTCCGCCAGCCCGACCGCGATCTGGCCGAGCATGTCGGCGTCGGCCTTTTCCACCGCGATGTAGTCGACCATCGAGATCGGCCGCGCGCCGACGCAGATCAAATCGTTGACGTTCATCGCCACGCAATCGATGCCGATCGTGTCGTATCGGCCCATCATCTGCGCGACGATCGATTTCGACCCGACCCCGTCGGTGCAGATCGCGAGACCCATGCCGCCGATGTCGATCACATTGGCGAAGTAGCCGATGTCGAGCTTGACCGCGCCGACGCCGGCGGCGGCGGGCCACGTCCCCCTGATGCTGGCGACGATGCTGCGCAGCCCGGTCTCGACGATTGCCGTGTCGACCCCGGCGGCCTTGTAGCGGTCCTCGTCCGCGCTCATCGTCACTCCGAAAATGCAGCCCGGCCATACCCGATTTGGCCTATCAACCTCGGACGGGTAGGCTGATCATCTACACGCTGAGGGAGGATTGCCGATGACCAACATACCAGAGCTGCGCCCGCTCGGCGATGCGCTCGGGACCGAAGCGCTGGGGGTCGACCTGTCGCGGCTCGACGACGACGCCTTCGCCGGGATCGGGCAGGCCTTCGCCGAGCATCCGGTGCTGGTGTTCCGCGATCAGCGCTTGAGCGCCGGCGACATCGCCGCGTTCGGCCGCCGGTTCGGCGCGCCCCGCAGGCATTCGCTGGTCGGCTACCGTCATCCCGACCATCCCGAGGTGTCGTGGCTGCGCAATGTCGACGACGCCGGCGCGATCGACTGGTACGGCGTCAAGCGCGCCACCGACTGGCATACCGACTCGACCTATGAGGAGGAATTGCCGCTCCTGGCGATGCTGCACGCGCTCGAAATCCCCAAGGCGAAGGGCGGCACGATGTTCGCCGACATGTGCGCCGCCTGGGACGCGCTGCCGGCGGCGACGAAGGAGCGGCTGCGGGGCCTTGTCGGGCTGCACGGCCGCACCGACGGCCCGGCCGGCGCCCGCCTCTACGATCCCGAGGAGGAGATGCGCCGCACCGACAAGAAATATGCCGAGCAGCGCCGCCCGGCGGTGATCGACCACCCGGTGACCGGCCGCCCGATCCTGTTCGTCAACCCGATGCACACGCACGGCTTCGACGGCATGGAGCGCGAGGAGGCCTGGCGGCTGATCGAGGAGCTCGCCGCCCACGCCACCCAGGACCGCTTTACGTATTACCATTCCTGGCGGGTCGGCGATTTGTTGATCTGGGACGAGCGGGCGACGATGCACCGGGGCGCGGGCGACTACCACCCCGAGGAGCGCCGCATCATGCTGCGCACGATCGTCTACCCGAGGGGCGGGGACAGCGACGCCGTGACCGACGCGCATTGAGGGTCGGCGCGTAGCGTCTTGCTTATCTTCAGCACCTCATTCGTCGTTCCCGCAAAAGCGCAGTGGCTGTCCGAGACGCGCATATCGGTGCTCCTCACATCCAGGTAATGGTTGTTCTTCGTCGGAAACAGATCTAAAGTCGTCTTGCGCGGACTTGAATGTATTGCCGCGCATCCACGTCTTTACATGCGGGCCGCCGGAAGGCGTGGATGCCCGACGGACCAAGTCCGTGGCGCTCCGCAGGCCCACGGGTACAAGCCCGGCCAAGACGATTTTGTGAACGTTCTCATACCAAGTAGGAACCCGCAGCGGCTGTTCAAGGAGAATTTCCCCGGACAGCCCTGCGCAAAAGCGGGATACCCAGGGACGCAGGAGTTCTGACGAGCGCCGCGGACCCCCGCTTTCGCGGGGGCGACGACGCAGGCTGAGACTATCCGCGTGATTTCCAATCGGGATCACTTGAAGCATGAACATCGACAAGGCCGTCAACATCGAAGACCTGCACCGCATGGCGAAGCGGCGGCTGCCGAAGATCGCCTTCGACTTTATCGAGGGCGGGCTCGAAGACGAGCGCGGGCTCGAAACCAACGTTTCGGCCTTTCACAAGCACCGGCTGCTGCCGCGCTATCTGGTCGACGTGTCGAAGCGCGACCAGTCGAAGGCGATCTTCGGCCAGACCTTTTCGAGCCCGTTCGGCATCTCGCCGACCGGCGGGGCGGGGCTGTTCCGCCATCGCGCCGACCTGATGCTGGCCGAGGCGGCGCGCGACGCCAACATCCCCTACATCATGTCCGGCGCCAGCAACGACACGATCGAGGCCGCCGCCAGGATCGCGCCGAAGAACCACTGGTACCAGCTCTACGCGGCGCGCGACCCGGCGATCAACGCCGACATGATCCGGCGCGCCAACGACAACGGGCTCGGCGCCCTGGTGCTGACCGTCGACACCCCGGTCGGCTCGAAGCGCGAGCGCAACATCAGGAACGGGTTCGCCAACATCCGCGGCGGGCTGCTGCAGGCGTTGAGCCTGAAGCCGTCGATCCTGGCCGAGGCGATGACCCATCCGCAATGGATCGTCGAGTATTTCCGGCGCGGCGGCGGCACGCCGATGCTCGGCAACTGGCAGCCTTACGCGCCGGCCGGCTCGGATGCCGAAGAGGTCTACAAATTCACCTCGTCGGTGCGGCCGTTCAACGCCCAGACCTGGCGCGACCTCGAAGCCTACCGCAAGCTCTTTCCGCGGGCGCTCGTCGTCAAGGGCGTCATGAGCCCGGCCGATGCGCTGCGCTGCATCGATGTCGGCTGCGACGGCATCCTGGTGTCGAACCATGGCGGGCGCCAGCTCGACCAGGCGCCGGGCTCGCTCGACGTGCTGCCGGCGATCCGGGCCGCGGTCGGCGACAAGCTGACCCTCTTGCTCGACAGCGGGGTTCGCCGCGGCGCCGACATCCTGATCGCGCTCTGCCTCGGCGCCGATTTCTGCTTCTTCGGCCGGCCGACGCTCTACGGCGCCGCCGCCGGCGGGCTCAAGGGGGTCAAGAAGGCGATCGACATCTTCACGGGCGAGATCGATCTGGTCATGGGCCAGATCGGCTGCCCGAGCCTCAATGAGCTCGGCCCCGATTTCCTGTGGCAGGACGAGCGCGGCCGCAACCGGTAATCCGAACCGACCACCGGGCGTCCGGCCGGGCGGCGACCGTCCGGTCGCCCCTTCCCGCGAGACCGGCGCCATCGCCGCCGGCGCATGGGTAGGATGCGTCGCACGACCTCGAGCTTGGTTGCCTGTGCGGGCGGGCTTGGGGCTTTTCCTTGGCTTGGCCCCGGCGGCGGCGCCCGATCCGATCGGGCACAAGGCGCCCCGCTGGTCGGGTCGGACGGGACGCGCGCGCGAGTTGTTCACAGTCCGGCCGCGGCGGCCGGTGGCGGCCAAATCGTGCGAATTTCTCGATCGTTGCGTCAGGGTTGTCGGCGGCGTTCCTGTGTTGGGCGATAGCCGGTAAAATTGCCGATGAATTACAATGCCTTGCGGCGGCGCCTTAAAATTAGGCAAATTGGCCGAATCGTTGAAATCTCTGGCGCCGCCGAACCGGGGCGAGGGTTTTTCCACCGAGTTATCCTCATTTCCGTGGATATCCCGGAATCGCCCCGCTGCATCAATTCGTTGCCGTTTCGCTGCGGCGCCCGTAGCGGTCACAGGCGCTCGGAGTCGATCGCGCGCGGCACGGCCGGGGCCTCGGCCAGCGCCGTCATCAGCGCCGCCACATTCGGAACGACGCGCACCAGCCCGCGCGTCCGCGGCGCGGCGAAGCCGCTGTCGACGATGTGGTCGAGGAGGGCGCGCAGCTTCGCCCAATAGCCGCCGATATCGGCCAGCAGGATCGGCTTGTCGTGCAGCCCGAGCTGCTTCCAGCTGACGATCTCGAACATCTCGTCGAGCGTGCCGACGCCGCCCGGCAGCACCGCGAAGGCATCGGCGCGCTCGGCCATCAGCCGCTTGCGCTCGTGCATGCCCTCGACCAGAACCAGCTCGCTGAGGCCGGGGTGGGCGAGCTCGGCGTCGCGCAGGCGCCGCGGGATGATCCCGGTCACCCTGCCGCCGCGGGCGAGCGCGGCGTCGGCCAGGAGCCCCATCAGCCCGACCCGGCCGCCGCCGAAGACGATTTCGATCCCGGCCGCCGCAAGGCGCGCGCCGAGCTCGCCGGCGGCGTCCCGATAAGCCGGGGCGACCGCCCCCGAGGAGCCGCAATATACGCACAGCGCCCGCATGCTCCGCATCCCCTTGTCCGGCTCCCGCGGCGGCAGGGTAGCTTGTGCCGCCCGGCGATGCGAGGCCCCGGCGCGCAACCCGGCGATCGGCCTCCGGGACGCGCTCAGGACCGGCCGCCCGATTCCGGGAAAATCGGGCCGGTTCCGCCGGCGGCTCGGGATAAGGCTTTTCCCGGCCGGCGATAAATGCGTAATCTCCGCCGCGATAAGCCCTTCGACCACCGGGCCCGACGGCGTCCCACGCACCGCTCGGCGTCCGCCCCAACCAGACGGGAGTGAAACATGGCTGAAATCGACGGCGCCACCCTGATCGCCAGGAGCCTCAAGCAGCAGGGGATCGACCACTTGTTCGGAGTGGTCGGGTTCCCGGTCGGGCCGATCGCCGCGGCCGCGCAAAAGGAAGGTGTCGCCTATATCGGCATGCGCAACGAGCAGTCCGCCTCCTACGCCGCGCGGGCGTACGGCTATCTGACCGGCCGGCCCGGCGCCTGCATCGTCGTGACCGGCCCCGGCGTCGTGCACGGCCTCGCCGGCCTTGCTGATGCGCAGCAGAATTGCTGGCCGATGATCCTGATCGGCGGCGCCTCGGAAACCTATCGCCGCGGCATGGGCGCTTTCCAGGAAGAGCGCCAGGTGCTGCTCGCAGCACCCCTCTGCAAGTTCGCCCACGCCATCGATAGCGTTGCGCGGATTCCGTTTTATGTCGCGGAGGCGACCCGGAACGCGACCTACGGCCGTCCCGGCGCCGCTTATCTCGACATGCCCGACGACATCATCACCGGCAAGTGTGACGAGAAGGACGTGGTGCGGGTGCAAAAATGCCCCGACCCGCCGCGCTTCCAGGCCCCGCCGGAGAATGTCGAGGCGGCGCTCAACATGCTCGAGCGGGCCGAGCGGCCGCTCATCCTCCTCGGCAAGGGGATGGCCTGGGCCGACGCCGAAAGTGAGGTGCGCTCCTTTATCGAGAAGACGCAAGTGCCGTTCCTGCGCTCGCCGATGGGCAAGGGTGTGATGCCCGACGACCATCCGCTGTCGGTCGCGGCGGCCCGCACCTTGGCATTGCAGAACGCCGATGTCGTCTTCCTGATGGGCGCCCGCTTCAACTGGATCTTCCATTTCGGGCAGCCGCCGCGCTATGCGCCGGACGTCAAGGTCATCCAGCTCGACATCGCGCCGGAGGAGATCGGCCACAACAAGGCGACCGACGTGGCCCTGGTCGGCGACGGCAAGGCGATCATGGCGCAGATGAACGCCGCACTCGGCGGCCGCCAGTGGTTCCATCCGAAGGAATCGCCGTGGCGGCAAATGATCAACAAGAAATCGTCCGAGAACGCGGAGCAGATCAGGTCGCAGATCGAGGACGACAGCGCCCCGGCGACCTACTACCGCGCCTTTAAGGACATCGCCGCCTGGATGCCGCGCAACTCGATCCTGTCGGCCGAGGGCGCCGGCACGATGGATATCGGCCTGACCATGCTGCCGGTGTTCAGCGCCAAGGCCTGCCTCAACGCCGGCACCTACGGCACGATGGGCCTCGGCCTCGGCCAGGCGATCGCCGCCGCGATCGTGCACCCGGACCGCCCGGTCATCCACCTGTCGGGCGACTCGGCGATCGGCTTCTCCGGCATGGAGATGGAGACGCTGTGCCGCTACAACCTGCCGGTCAAGATCGTCGTCTTGAACAATGGCGGGATCGGCCCGGGCATGCCGGAAATCCCGGAAAACCCGATGTTGAACATGCGGCCCAACTCGCTGATCTACGGCGCCCGCTACGACAAGGTCATGGAAGCCTTCGGCGGCAAGGGCTTCTTCGTCGAGGACCCGAAGGACCTGAAGGGCGCCCTCGCCGAGGCGATGAACCACCCCGGCCCCGCCCTCGTCAACGTCGTGCATCTCGCCAGGGCTCCGCCAGAAAGCCGCAAGCGTTCCGCTGGCACAGCTGCCCCATCAGCCCGACCCGGCCGCCGCCGAAGACGATTTCGATCCCGGACGCCGCGAGGCGCGCGCCGAGCCGCCGCGGCGTCCCGATAAGCCGGGGCGACCGCCCCCGAGGAGCCGCAATATACGCACAGCGCCCGCATGCTCCGCATCCCCTTGTCCGGCTCCCGCGGCGGCAGGGTAGCTTGTGCCGCCCGGCGATGCGAGGCCCCGGCGCGCAACCCGGCGATCGGCCTCCGGGACGCGCTGCGGACCGGCCGCCCGCTTCCGGGAAAATCGGGCCGGTTCCGCCGGCGGCTCGGGATAAGGCTTTTCCCGGCCGGCGATAAATGCGTAATCTCCGCCGCGATAAGCCCTTCGACCACCGGGCCCGACGGCGTCCCACGCACCGCTCGGCGTCCGCCCCAACCAGACGGGAGTGAAACATGGCTGAAATCGACGGCGCCACCCTGATCGCCAGGAGCCTCAAGCAGCAGGGGATCGACCACTTGTTCGGAGTGGTCGGGTTCCCGGTCGGGCCGATCGCCGCGGCCGCGCAAAAGGAAGGTGTCGCCTATATCGGCATGCGCAACGAGCAGTCCGCCTCCTACGCCGCGCGGGCGTACGGCTATCTGACCGGCCGGCCCGGCGCCTGCATCGTCGTGACCGGCCCCGGCGTCGTGCACGGCCTCGCCGGCCTTGCTGATGCGCAGCAGAATTGCTGGCCGATGATCCTGATCGGCGGCGCCTCGGAAACCTATCGCCGCGGCATGGGCGCTTTCCAGGAAGAGCGCCAGGTGCTGCTCGCAGCACCCCTCTGCAAATTCGCCCACGCCATCGATAGCGTTGCGCGGATCCCGTTTTATGTCGCGGAGGCGACCCGGAACGCGACCTACGGCCGTCCCGGCGCCGCCTATCTCGACATGCCCGACGACATCATCACCGGCAAGTGTGACGAGAAGGACGTGGTGCAGGTGCAAAAATGCCCCGACCCGCCGCGCTTCCAGGCCCCGCCGGAGAATGTCGAGGCGGCGCTCAACATGCTCGAGCGGGCCGAGCGGCCGCTCATCCTCCTCGGCAAGGGGATGGCCTGGGCCAACGCCGAAAGTGAGGTGCGCTCCTTTATCGAGAAGACGCAAGTGCCGTTCCTGCGCTCGCCGATGGGCAAGGGTGTGATGCCCGACGACCATCCGCTGTCGGTGGCGGCGGCCCGCACCTTGGCATTGCAGAACGCCGATGTCGTCTTCCTGATGGGCGCCCGCTTCAACTGGATCTTCCATTTCGGGCAGCCGCCGCGCTATGCGCCGGACGTCAAGGTCATCCAGCTCGACATCGCGCCGGAGGAGATCGGCCACAACAAGGCGACCGATGTCGCCCTGGTCGGCGACGGCAAGGCGATCATGGCGCAGATGAACGCCGCACTCGGCGGCCGCCAGTGGTTCCATCCGAAGGAATCGCCATGGCGGCAAATGATCAACAAGAAATCGTCCGAGAACGCGGAGCAGATCAGGTCGCAGATCGAAGACGACAGCGCCCCGGCGACCTACTACCGCGCCTTTAAGGACATCGCCGCCTGGATGCCGCGCAACTCGATCCTGTCGGCCGAGGGCGCCGGCACGATGGATATCGGCCTGACGATGCTGCCGGTGTTCAGCGCCAAGGCCTGCCTCAACGCCGGCACCTACGGCACGATGGGCCTCGGCCTCGGCCAGGCGATCGCCGCTGCGATCGTGCACCCGGACCGCCCGGTCATCCACCTGTCGGGCGACTCGGCGATCGGCTTCTCCGGCATGGAGATGGAGACGCTGTGCCGCTACAACCTGCCGGTCAAGATCGTCGTCTTGAACAATGGCGGGATCGGCCCGGGCATGCCGGAAATCCCGGAAAACCCGATGTTCAACATGCGGCCCAACTCGCTGATCTACGGCGCGCGCTACGACAAGGTCATGGAAGCCTTCGGCGGCAAGGGCTTCTTCGTCGAGGACCCGAAGGACATCAAGGGCGCCCTCGACGAAGCGATGAACCACCGCGGCCCGGCGCTGGTCAACATCGTGCTCAGCCAAGGCTCGGCCAGAAAGCCGCAGCAGTTCCGCTGGCACAGCTGACCCCTCTCCCATTTCCCTCCCCCGCCCGCGGGGGAGGGCCAGGGTGGGAGCCGGGACCGTTCCGCAAGGTGCGGCTTTTGTGCTGATATGACGCCCATGAACGCCGAGCAGGTTCTTGCCACGTTGCGTCGCTCCGAGAGTGCTCTTCGAGCGCGTGGAGTGGCGCATGCCGCGCTGTTCGGCTCGACGGCTCGCGGCGACAATCGGCCTGACAGCGACATAGACATCTTGGTCGAGTTCGACCCCGACGCCCATGTGACCGTGTTCGACTATGTGGGTGTGAAGGATTACATCGAAAGCCTGTTCGTGCAACCAGTGGACGTGATCGACCGCGAGGCGCTCAAGCCTCATCTGCGCCGGCCCTCGGCGCGCGATGCGGTATATGCATTCTGACGCCGAGCAGAACGCGCTCCGCGATATCTTGCATCAGATCGATCTTGCTCGAGAGTTCGTGCGGGATCTGGATCAAGCAAGCTTTTGCGCGGACATCATGCGGGTGTACGCGGTGACGCGCTGCCTGGAGATCATCTCTGAAGCTTCGCGCCGTTTGTCGGACGCGCTCAAAGCACGGTATCCCGGCATTGCTTGGCGCGAGATGGCCGGCGCCGGAAACGTCTACCGCCATGATTATCAGGACGTGGCCGCCTCTCGTGTTTGGGATACCGTCCAACGCGCCCTGCCGCCGCTTCGAGCCGCGATCGAACGGGAGCTGGGCCTCTAGCCGGCGCCTGCGGCACGATGCGGGTCGGCCTCGGCCAGGCTATCGCCGCGTGCGTCGTCCGCCCCGGACCGGCCGGTCGTCCACCTCTCCGGCGACTCGGCGATCGGTTTTTCCAGCATGGAGATGGAGACCCTGGTCCGCTACAACTTCCCGGTCAAGATCGTCGTCCTGAATAATGGCGGCATCGGCCCGGACCATGACGAGATCCCGGCCAACCCGATGTTCAACATGAAGCCCAACGCGCTCATTTACGGCGCCCGCTACGACCGGATGATGGAAGCCTTCGGCGGCAAGGACTTCTTTGTCGAGGACCCGAAGAACCTGAAGGGAGCCCTCGCCGAGGCGATGAACCACCCCGGCCCCGCTCTCGTCAACGTCGTGATCAGCCAAGGCTCGGCCAGAAAGCCGCAGCAGTTCCGCTGGCACAGCTGACGGCTTCAGCGGCAATCCGTAACACCCGTCATGGCCGGGCTCGACCCACTGCTGTCCGGTTGACTTGCCGATACAATGTGAGCGTGCTCTATATGCCTACCAATGCAACCCTAGACACCCCTTGCCCGGACTTGTTCCGGGCATCCACGCCCATGCGGCGGTCGAGGCAGCGCCGAAGGAAGGCGTGGACGGCCGGGTCGAGCCCGGCCGAGGGGGATTTCAGGTTGTTTCGCTGCTCGGCCTCACAACCCGATTTCGTGAGCCGGACAGTTGTGGGCTCGACCCGGCCATCCACGAAGGGGCCGCTCCGCAAGGGACGGCCCTTTTCTTTTATCGACGCCGAGCAGGACGGCGCGAATTTGTCGTCAGGATGGGTACCTTGGGCATCCCACCCCCACCCTGGCACATGTCTCATCTCGCTTGCTGAATCCGTATACGGTGTGTCCTTGTTGTTCCAGGCACAAGGCGTTATGAATTGCTTGTTGATACGCTTGCATTACATAAATCTGTTTTATTTTAGCCATCCCATTCAGCCCGCCTTGGCCTACTCCTCCTACGGCGCCTGCGGCCGCGGCTTGACCCGCGTGGCCGGACCCGAAAGAGCCGGCAGCGCCATATGGCGACCGATGGCGGCACACCGATTGTCGAGCCTTATAGATCAAATGGCTCGGTGGCCCGGTGCGCCAGCTATGCGGCAATCGTGACTTCCAGGCGCACCGCAAGGCCGGCGCGCGCGGCGAGGGCCACCAGGGCGTCGAGGCTGAACTTGCCGACGCGGCCGCGCAGCAGATCGTTCAGCCGGGGCTGGGTCACGCCGAGGCGTTTCGCGGACTCCGTTTGGGTTACATGCCACCCCGACACGGCCTCGGTGATCGCGATCATCAGGATCGAGCGGAGCTTCATGTTTTCCGCTCCCGTCGGCGTGTCCTCCAACGCATCCCACACACTTTCAAAGAATTCCGTGGTCATCGCCTCCTCGCCATAAGTTCCCGCAGCCGCGAGGCCGCCAAATCCAAGTCCGCTTCGACGTTTGCCGCGTCTTCTTTTGGAATGCGTGCAGCACGCAGATCGCATCCGCGAGCGCGGCGACATAGATCACTCTGAAGGCTCCAGCACGTTCCTGGACCCGGATCTCGCGAACCCCGAGCGCCGATCGACGGCATCGGCCGCCAATCATCGGGGTCGAGTCCCCGCTGCGCTCGATCCAATTGGTATCCCGCCTCCCGCCGAGCGTCTGTCGGGAAGCCCCGAAGATCATCCAACGAGCCGCCCAGGAAGGCGATCGGTTTCATCTGCCATCTCTATATCGAGTTCGATATAAAGGTCAATCCGACGTGATACAATCCGCCCTGCGTCCCCCTGACGGATTATTGACGGGGCCGCCCTATCATGGGGCGGTCACTACGATGATCTTGTGGGCAGAGCACGGCATGCGCGTTCCGGGCGCCACGGACCATCGAGCGTGTTGACGCGCGGTCTTCAGGCGGCCGCATGGGCGATCGCGTTCGCGACATGGCTCGGCTCGTCTGCTGCGGCTCGGGCCGATCCGGCGCCGCAGCCGGGCAAATCGCGGGTCGAGGCGGCGCTGCAAAATATAACGGCCTTGGTGCGTCCGGGGCAGGATGGGTTCGCCACGATCTGGGACGGCAACAAATATATCCAATGCGGGCGCCGGCCGGACCGCAGCCTGCGCTGTGAGGCGGCCGGAGCGCTGATGCAGCCGTCGCTCGGGCATGTGCTCTCCCCGGAGCGGATAAGCCGCCTCGCCGCGCTCGGCTGGCGCCTCGATCCCGGCTTTGGCAACTACGTGCAGAGCTTCCCGCCCGACATGCCGACAGGCGGGGTCGCGGACAAGATCCTTCAGGCGCTGGCCGAGGGCTACGACGCCGATCTGGCGCATCTCGATGTCGAGAGCGCCTGGGTGGCGAGCGAGCCGTGCCCGCCGCGCAACGGGCCGAGCCAGAACCTCGCCGGCATCGTCAGCAATGCGCCATCGATGGCGGCGACAGCGGTGCATGCCTGCGCCTTCAGGCCCAAGCCGGATCACGGGCCGAGCCTTCCCGCGGGCTCGACGGCGGAGCTGTTCGACCTCTATGGCGCGAGGGTAACCGGTGAAATCCAGCGCTTGCGGGTCAATCTCGAGCGCGATGTGTTCGTCGTTTTCGAAACCGAGATCGGCTACATCCAATGCGCGCCGCAGACCGCACCCGCCGCGATCTATTGCGAGGCGGAATCGGCGGACAGCTGGCCGGCGCTCGCCGCCGTCCTGTCGCCCGATCGCGTCAACCGATTGCACGCAGGGGGCTTCGCCGACCCGGGCCGCGCGCCCAATTACTGGAAGGTCTATCCCGCCGGGCAGGCCGACGACGCCGCGACAGCGCGAGAACTGTTGACGATCCTGCACGATGTCTACGGCTACACCGGGCTGCCAAAGCTCGAGGTCAAAACCGAGGAGGCCCGACGCCGATAGCCAAGCGCGGCCAATGAGCGAGGTGACGGTGCGCGCGCGGTGAATTGGTCGAGGAGGCCTGCCGGGACGCCCGCAGGATCTACCGCCCGGCGCCGACAGGGCATAAGCTCGGGCGATGGCGTATCAAACCTTTCGGGTCGAGATCACCCGCGACGAGACGCGCGACGACGCGCCGGTCGGCATCGACATCACCGCCTATATCGACCGCATGCCCGAGACCAACGAGGCTACGGTCGGACGGCTGGGCCGGGCGTGGCGCGGGGTATGGAGCAGCCGGCTGCAGTACACCGGGGATTTCGCGACGCTCGCCGAGGCGCTCGCCGCGATCGCGGCGGCCTATCCCGAGGCCGACCATATCCGCTGCTGGGAATATTCGGTCGACGACGAATTTGCAGTCGAGGCAGCGCCGCTGCTGCGGTCCGGGGAGAAATGGCTGCCCGGCGCCTGAGCCCGCCCCTCAGCTCCGGCCTTCACCCCGCGGCGGCCCCGGCTGCGGACCCATCCGCCGGCGATTATGCTCGATCGCGAAGATGTGGCTGTAGAGGGTCGCGATCCATTGCTTGCCCTCCATGGTCATCTCGAGATAACGCAGGGCGTCGCCGATATAACGCTCGATCTTGCCCCAATAGAATTGCGGATAGCATTCGACCAGATCGGCCGGGCTGCGATAGCCGAGCTTCTCGCTGACCCCGGTTTCGACGAATTCATAAAAGAGCGCGTTCAGCTTGCGCAGATAAAGCGGGTCGCCCAATTGCCCGATCAGGTCGGCAGCCCTGACCAGGCCCGCCTCGGTGTCGGTGGCGGCGTGGTCTTCGTCGTCCGGCACCGGGAAGCGGGTGAGCTCGATCGCCGCGGCGATGCGCTCCTCGTCGATGTACGGCACCGGCGCGAAACGCTCGCGGACCACGATCTTCCCCCGCTCGACGTGATAGGGCGTCAGGAAGGCGTCGGAGGCGCCGCGCGGCGGCGTCACCGTGTTGCCGGCGGCGTCGATCACGAAATGCTCGGCGGTGTCGCCGGGGCAGACGCCGCGCACATAGCCGATGTCGTGCGTCAGCGCGGCGAGGACGGCATGCGCCCAATCGCCGGGCGTGACGACCCGCTCGATGCGACGGCCGCGCAGGATGTCCTGGACGCACAGGGTGACGAGTGCCGTGTGCTGGCAGTCGTGGTAGAGCGCGTCGCTGCCGGCGAGGCGCTCGATGACCAGCCGGGCGGCCTCGTCCAGGGCGGCGGGAATGTGCGGCTCCTGGTCGCCATAGCCTCGCCGGTAGGTCTCGGCGAGGTTGCGGCCCAAGGCGTCCGCGAGCAGGCTCGTCGGGTTCAGCATCATCGCCTCGCGGATCGGCCGGCCGGATCGACTGAGCATGACATGCTGAGAAAGATCGGCCGGTCCGGCCCGGGAAGCAAGGGTCGGACGGGTCGAGCGGCGCCGCCGGAGGCTCGCCGTCTACGCGAACGTCATCGCGGCCGGGGGCTCGGGCGGCGAGCGGAAATCGCGGGAATCCCGGCGGCCGCGATATAGGCCGCCTTGTTGGTTTCGATGGTGAAGGAGAGCCGCCGGGCCAGCGCGTCGAATTGCGGGCGCGAGGCGATCCGCGCCGCCAGCTCGAGATGATTGCCGATATCGAAATATTCGATCATGTCCTGGTGGTAGCGGCCGAACTGCAGGAAAGTATGGGTGCGCGAGGCAATAATCCGGCAGCCGAGCTCGAGCGCCTGTGAAATCGGCCCGGACGAGGATTGCCCGACTTCGAGGTAGGGGAACACCACCGTATCGCAGATCGCCATGCCGGCGAGAAAATCGGCGTCGCTGGTGGCGCCGAGAAAATGAATCCGCTGCGACAGATCCCGGGGATGCTCGGTCAGCAGCTCGCGCATCGACGGGTCGAGGGAGAGCAAGACGGCCGGCGCCCCGGCGCCGGCGCTGGCCCGGATCCGTTCCGGCACGCTGGTGTCGACATAGCCGGCGTCGAGCAGCGAGGAGACGACCGGGTCGATCGGCTGATGCGGCTTGATCTCGTTCGGGTGGACGCCGCCGAAGATCAGCAGATGGCAGTCTTGCGGCAGATGGTGCAAGGCCCGGATCACGGTGTCGAAGCCTTTGTAGCGCCCGAGAAAGCCGAACACCCCGATCAGCCGGCCCTCGGCCGGCACCGCGTCGAGGATGGCGAACCGGTCGCGCGACGCGGTGCGTCGGACATCGCGCGCATCGGCCTCGCCGAGGAACGACAGCGGATGATCGTAGACGCTGCGCAGCCCGTGCACGTATCTCATATGCGCCAGCTCGCGGCGGGTGTGGACGATGACCGACACCGGCTTGAAGCGTTGCGCGCGGCGCAGCCGGCTCGCGACCCCGGCGGACAGCAGATAGGTGCGGCTGTATTCCGCACGCAGCCTTGCCGCTTCGATGAAGTTCAGCCGAAGAATCTGTCTCAAGTACTCACGAAAATCGAACGCCTGCGATTGCATCACCGTGTGAAACGTCACCGACAGGCGCGTCGACGCCTGCACGATCCAGGAAAACCGTCGGTAGATATCGTGCGCTGTCCGACCCAGCGTGCCGTGCTCCAGCTGCAGGTTGACGGTGTCGTAGTCCTTGATCTCCCGACGAATCTCCTGGATGTGGCGGTCGCCGAACTTGCGCACGCGGCGATGGGTGCCGCGCAGCAGATACTGGTCGAGATCGAACACCGTGACCTCGAAGATCTCGCCGAGCTGCTTCTCCAGGCTTCTTGTATAGGCGGCGATGCCGCACAGCTCGCTGTACGTCGAAATCAGCGCGAGCCTCGGGCGCCGCGACCGGCCGGCGACGCGAAACGGCGACTCGTCGAGGGCGCCCCCGGCGGACCAGCGGGGAGCGGAGGATTCGAACTCTACGGTCGCCATGGATCCTCACAAATGATCACGCACCGATCGCAGGGTCAGGCCGCCGATCGCCCAGACCGCGAAGGCGATCAGAAAGACCGTGCCGAGCCCCCGCAGCCGGCGCGGATAGAGCGCTTTTTCCGGCAGGCTCGGCGGCACGAAGGCGGCGATATAGAGGTGCTGTCGGTCGGCCTCGAGGCGCGCCCGGTCGAGCGCCTCGAGCGCATGCCGGTAGGCGGTCTCGGCGAAGCTGCGCTCGCTTTCGAGCTCTTCATAGGAGCCCATGACCCGGGACAACGCCTCGGCGCGGGTCTTCCGGGTATCGGTGACCTCGCCCTCGACCGAGCGGCGCTGGGCCTCGAGCGATCGGATCCGGGCCTCCATGAGCTTGAGCGGCGGCGCGTCGTCCTGCATGGTTTCCTTCAGCGCGGAAAGCTCCGCATCGGCGCGGACCAGCTCGTCGCGGACCCGTCCGGCAAGGGCGGCGGTCGCCTCGGCGGTCTTGCGCGGATCGATCACGCCCTCTTGGTCGCGAAACTGCCGCAGCCGGACGAGCGCGCCCGACAGGCGCTGCTCCGCCCGCCGCACCTCCTGCTCGGAATCGCGCAAGGTGTCGCGGCGGGCGCGCGCCGACAGCTCGTTGACCAGCCGCTCCGACGAGGCCAGCACGCCGCGCGCCAGCGCCACCGCGTCGGGCGGGGTGAAGGCGCGCGCCCTGACGACGATCGTGCCGTCCGCGGCGTCGAAGAACGCGTCGACCTGGCCCCGCCAGTAGGCGACCAGATCCTCGACCGGCGCCGGGAGCCGCAGCCGCGCCAAAAAATCGGCCTCGGGCGGCGAAAACATTGCCCGCAGATCGAGCGTGCGCGAGAGGTCGTCGAGGATGGCGCGGCTGCCGATGTATTGAACAACGACGTAGGAATCGAGGCTGATCTGAGCGGGCGCAGCGCTCCCTGGCGGCATTGCGGCGGGCTCGCTGCGCGCCGGCTCGGCCGAGCGCAGGCCAAAGCGCAATTCGGCGACGTACTGGTCGGCGGCGACAAAGAGATAATAGGCCCCCGCAAGCGCGGTCGGCAGCGCCACAGCCAGCAGAAACGACAGCAGCCCGAGCGACCAGCCGCCGATGCGGGACCGCGATCGCGGGCCAAGCCATCAGGCGGCGGCGCGGCCGGGCCGGCAGCCCGCCGGCGGAGCGGACCGGCAACGCCGCCTCGGCCGTCGGCGCGGGCGCGGGCGGCGCCAGGGAAAGCCGGGCCGGCCCCTCTGCGGCCGCCGATGCGGCCATCAGCCGCCCTCCTGCCGCAGCATGCGGTGAAAGCGGCCGAGCGCCGCGCCGATGTCGTCGTAGAGCGAGAGCGTGCCGTCGGCGAGGATCGCGCCCCGATCGCAATATTGCCGCATCGTCTGCGGGTTGTGGGTCACCAGGATGATGTCGGAGCGTTCCATCCGCTGGCGGAACGCCTCGGCGCATTTGCGGCGAAAGCGCAGGTCGCCGATCTCGGTCACCTCGTCGATCAGGTAGACGTCGAAATCGATCGCCAGGCAGGCGGCGAAGGCGAGCCGCGCCCGCATCCCGGCGGAGTAGGTGTTGACCGGCATCTCGAAGTATTGGTCGAGCTCGGCGAACGCCTCGACGTACTCGACCATCGCGCGCCGCCGCGCGCCGTAGATGCGGGCCAGGAACTCGACGTTCTCGCGACCCGACAGAGAGCCGTGCAAGGCGCCGCCAAAGCCCAGCGGAAACGAGACGCGCGCGGATCGGCGAACGACGCCGCGATCGGGCTTCTCGGACCCGGCAAGCAGCCGGATCAACGTCGACTTGCCGGCCCCGTTGACCCCGAGGACCCCGAAATTATGGCCGGCCTCAAACGTCGCGTCGGCGCAATCGAGCACGGTCCTGCGGCCGCCGCGGGTGCGGTAGGCCTTGGTCACCCCTTCGAGCGCGATCACAGCGGCTCGCACAGCCGCCGCCGCAGGGCGCGCTCGAGCCCGAGCCCCGCCAGCAGCGCCAGGACGGCGACGATCACGAGATAGGAGCGGTCGAGCCAATGCGGCTCGTAGTCGGCGAAGAAGCTCGCGCGAAACCAATCGACGCCGTGCAATATCGGGTTCCAGGCGAGAATGTCGCGAACCCAGTCCGGCATCGTCCCGGGCACATAGAATATGCCGGAGCAGAAATACAGCAGCCGGGTCAGCTGCACCCAGATCTTGTCCCAGGACTTGAAAAAGCCGTTGACCACCGCGTTGACGAAGCCGCAGCCCAATCCCAGCACCCAGACGACGGCGAGCGCGGCCGACACGCCCACGAGATCGTCCGGCGTCGCGCCGAGCCCAGAGAGGCCGAAGGCGGCCAGCAGGATCACGGCGACGAGAAGGTCGGTGGCGAGCTCCAGCAGCCCGCGCGCGGCGAGCACGTCGAAAGCGCCGACCAGCGGCAGCTGCAGCAGCGAGCCGTTGCTGCTGACGGCATGGGTCATGCTCGTGCTGGTGTGGACGAACAGGTGATAGGGAATGATCCCGGTATAGTAGAAGATGAAGAACTGATCGCCGATCGGCGGCCGGCCCCGCATCAGCACCGCGAAGACCAGGGACAGCATCAGAATGTGCAGGATCGGCTCGAGCAATGCCCAGCCGTAGCCGAGGGTCGAGTCGCCGAACCGGGTCCGCGTCTCGCGAATGATCAAGGCGTGGATCACCCGCCATTGCGTCCGCGCCGCGGCGAAGAAGCCCGGCGGCGACCACACAGGGCGCGGCCCGGCGGCGCGCCCGCCGAGCACGACATAGTCGCCGTCGAGGGTTTCGAGCCGGCGGTTCAGCACCTGCCGAACCGCCTCGGCGTATTCCTCGTTGTCCGGCGCGGCATGGATCAGCTCGCCGCCGATGGCGAGCGCCTCGCGGAACCGGCCGCCATCGAAATAGACCGTCAGCAGCGAGCGCTTGGCGTCCGGGTTGGCGGGGTCGAGCCCGGCGGCCCGGCCAAAGGCCTCGGCCGCCTCGTCGAAGCGGCCGAGCCGATAGAGCAGGTTCCCGCGATGGAGATGGTACTCCGCCCTGTCCGGGGCCAAGGCGACGGCGCGATCGATCGCCTCGAGCGCCGCCTCGGGCCGCCGGCGCAGCATCTGCGTCGCCGACAGAAGCCGGAAAACCGTGTCGTCGCGGCGATGGACGGCGGCGGCGGCGAGGATGATCCGGGCCGCCTCCTCCAGCCGCTCCGCGCGCAGCAGCAGCTCGGTCGCGTGAACCGCGTTGAGGCGGTCGCCGGGGGCGAGGGCCAGCGCCCGCAGCGCAAGATCGACCGCCTTCACCGGCTCGTCGAGCGCCAGCGCGGCCGCGGACAGGCGGCGCAGCGCTTCGCCGCTGCCGGGGTCGATGGCGGCGGCGCGGGTGAAATATTCGATGGCGTGCCTGGGGCGGGCGGCGGCCTCCAGCAGGCAGCCGGCGTGATAGGCGAATTCGAACGATCCCGGATCGAGCGCGCAGGCGGTCATCGCGTGAAAGATCGCGCGATCGAGCTGCCCCGCAGCCGCCAGGGAGCCGCTCGCGTGCCGATGCCCCTCGGCCCAGCGCGGCCGGCCCTCCAGCAGACGCTGGTACGCCGCCGCCGCTTCTTCGTGACGCTCGCAATTGCTGAACAGCCAGGCGCAAAACTGCGCGGTCTGCTCGCGCTCGGGCCGCAGCGCGAAGGCGGCGCGCGCCCAGGCGGCCGCGTCTTCGCGCCGGCCGCGGTAATAGAGCGCCTCGCTCAGCCGGCAATAGAGCGAGGCTCGCTCGCCGGCGGCGATCTCGTCATCGGCTAGTAGGCCGGTCTGGGCGGCCTCGCGCGCGCCGGCGGCGAGAGCCTGCTCGACAGAGCCGGCGCCGATCGCGTGATCCGATATGTCGATGATGTCGCTCAACGGCGCGGTGCTCTCGGGGCTGGCCGGCCTCGCATTTGCGGTCCGTGACGCCGGGCCGGCCACCGAGGGCCTGCTCCAGCCGGAGCGCCGCTTTCAGTCGGGCCTGCTTCGAATCCTGCTCAGATTGCTCCTCGCCAAAGCATCCGTGAGGTTGGTCAACGGTTTGTCTGTATTCGCGTCATTTGCTCGTCAAAATAATCGGATCGGCGACGCCGGGCCGGACTGCGAGGGCGACGCTGACGCCGCCAGACGGCGCCGGCGCGCGCGCATGAATGAATTTCCGCCGCCATGGGCGCGGCCGGCGGCAGGCGCCGGGCGCGGGGTCGCCGGATCGGCGGCGCCTTGTTCACCGCCGTAGCGCCGGGCGAAATCCGCCTCGGTAAAGACGAACCCGCGCTCGTCCGGCTCAGGCGGCTCTTGCAGCATCGCAGCAATTCCCTCCGTTTGTCTCATTGGCTACAGATATGGCATGGAATGCGCCATCAGGCCACCAATGCGGGCCCGCGCCGCCGCACCGGCGGAGCCGGCCGAAGCGGCGGTAGCCGAAGCGGAGTAGCCGAAGAGGCGGGCCTCGGGTAATCTCGCGCGGGGCACATTGGGGGGAACGGAAGGATGCGGGGGATTGCACTTGTTGCGCTGCTCGCCCTCGCAGCGTGCGCGGGCGGGGACGGCATGTCGGCGCCGGGCCCGTCCTCGGAGCTGCGGGGCTGGCGGAATGCGGCGGGGCAGCCGCCGTCAAAGGCCGAGCTCGCGGCGGTGGTGGCGGCCTGCCAGGACCGCGCCAGGAGCGCCGCGATCGACGGCTGCCTCGCCGATCTCGGGCTGCGCCGGGTGAATTGATACGGGCGGAGCGAGGGCCATGGCGGAAATCACGATCTTCAACCCGGACGGGCTGGGCCGGCCGCTCGGCCTCTATTCCCAGATCGCGCGGGTGCGCGCTGCCGAGCTCGTCTTTATCGCCGGCCAGCTCGCGACCGACCAGATGGGCGACATCGTCGGGGCGGGCGATTTCGACGCGCAATGCGCCCAGGTGCTCGCCAACATCGAAGCCGCGCTCGCCGCGGTCGGGGCCGGCTGGGGCAATATCGTCCAGATGACGACTTATCTGGTGCATTCGCAGGACATCGCGAAATTCATGGCCTACCGCGCCCGCGCGTTCCCGGCGATGTTCCCGGGCGGCGCCTACCCGCCCAACACGCTCCTGATCGTCGACCGGCTGGTGCAGGAGCCGTTTCTGCTGGAGGTCCAGGCGACCGCGGCGCTGTAGCCGATCCCCGATCACCGATCCATCCGATCCCGATCACCGTCGGGCCGAGCGGCCTTGCGCCGGCAGCTCGGGCTGCGGGCAGCCTTGGACGGCGAAGTCCGGGTCGATAAAGTCGCCCGACTGGCCGAGGTCAAGCAGCAGGCGCTGGAAGCACGGGTGCCGCCGCAGCAGCAGCTGGGCGGCGCGGTCGAGCTCGCCGAGCTGATCGGCGGTGACCGTCCACAAGGTCGGAATTTCCTTTACCTCTTTTTGCAGCGCGGCTTCCTGCGGCGGGAATTGGTCGAAATCAATCTCGATGTCGTAGACCCGCACGCCGCCAAACCGCGCGTCGGCGGGCGCATTGGCCGCGGCGGCGCGAAGCTCTGACAGCAGCGCCCGGCGCTGCGCCGCCACACCGGCGCTGGCGGCGTCGATCGGGTTGGAGACGACGGCGCCGACGACGCTGACCACGCCGGGGGTCCGCGCCTGCCGGTCGAGCCCGCTCGGCGGCTCGGAGCGGGCGTTGACCGTGACCACGACCAGCCGGCGCAGCCGGCCGGCGTTGATCGCCTCGAGCAGGCGCAGGCTGCCGTGCGGCGACGAGATCGCGTCGAGCAGCGAATGGACCCCGAGATTGTCGGCCAGCCCGCCGTCGAGCAGATGCAGGTAGCGCACGTCGCGGGAGGCGCCCTCGCCATGGCGCAGCGCGTTGGCGTAGCGCGCGCGCTTGTACTCCTCGACATCGAGATAACGCGTGTAGCGGCTCTCCAGATCCTTGCCGATCCAGGTGGCGGGCGGCGGCGCGCCGGCGCAGCCGACGGCGTGGTTTTCGAGATCGACCGGCGAGAGCAGCACCGGAAAGGCGGCCGACGCCGCGACGCCGACCGAGATCGGCAACGCCGCGAGGTTCGAGCAGATGTCGTTGAAGCGTTCCGCGGTGAAGGCGAAGACCTCGCCCGAGGCCATGTCGGTCGCGTTCAGCACGACGATCGGCCGCTCGCGCATCGCGGCGAAGGTGCGGCGGTGGAACAGCTGCCGGTCGAAGAGGTCGCTCAGCACGTCGATCCGGGTGTCGCCGCCGAAGGCCAGCCGGTACCAGGTGACCGGGCTCACCGCCTCCAGCTTCAATTCGGCCATGTTGTCGCGGGCGAGAAAATCGGGCATCAGCCCGTCGAGGCCATCGGGACCGTAAAGCCCGAGATAGGCGGCGGTGACGCTGCCGCCCGAGACCGACGAGACAAAGGCGACATCGTCGGCAAGCCGGCGGCCGGGCTCGCCGTCGCCGTGGCGGCGCAGCTCCTGCAGCGCAAAGAAGGCGAGCGCGGCGGCGCGCGAGCCGCCGCCCGAGAACGTCATCAGGATCGCCGGGCGATCGGGGGGCGAGGCGACCGTGCGCCCCTCCTCGTTGGCGGCCCCGGCCGGCAGCGGCGCGTTCGGGTAGGTGGCCGCGGCGCACGCCGCGAGCAGGAGCGGCAGCAGCCAGGCGGCGAGGCGCCGTCTAAGCCGCTTCAAAACGGACGACTTTCGGCCGCACCACCGAGGTGCCGGACAACACCACCGTCTGCGAGGGCGGCGTGGTTTGCCCGCCGTCCAGCGCGATCTCGTATTCGTTGGGGGGCAGGATCAACGTGTGGTTGGTGAAGCCCACACGGTCGCCGTCGGCGAGGACGGCGCGCTCCTGCGGGTATACGACGAGGAGGAACTCGAGGCTCACCGCCGTCTCCATCGTTCGTCGGCTCGGGGCTCGCCGCGTCGCTCGTTTGGGCGGCATGACGATCTGCCTGATGCTGTGGGTTGAAGAGAGGTTAGCATCGAAACCATCGGGATGCGACAGCGCGACGCATCCCGCCGGTCACCAGCCCGGATCGCAGCCCTCGAAGAGGTGCGGGATGCGGCGGATGTCGGCCAAGAGCTCGCGCTGCAGCGCGGCCGGCGCCGCGGCCGGAAAGCTGATCTCGATCGCATCGGCGAGCCCGCCGAAACGCGCCTCGACCGCTCGCGCGATGTCGCGGTAGACGGCGCAGGCGGCGAAGATATGCACGACGTCGTCCGAGACCTCGCCCGCCATCTCGGCCCACCGGCCCTGCACCGACAGGCGATGCAGCCTCGCGCCGAGCTCGTCGAGCCCGTGCAGCGCGAGGATCGGCAGGTAGGTGCGGGTCGAGGCGTAAAAGGCGATGCGCGCCCGCGCCCGGTCCATCGCCGCGGCGACCGCCGCCGCGTCGGGGCCGGTGGCGACAAAGCCGCCGCCATGCAGGTCGAAATGCGTCCGGCTGCGGCCGCCGCGCCGCATCCCCTCCAGGAGGCGCGGCAGGCAGACCTCGTCGAGATAGCGGCGGGAGCAGAGCGGATGCAGGCGAACCCCGTCGGCGACCTCGCCGGCGACGCGCAGCATCGCCTCGCCGACCGCGGCGATGGCGACCGGCACGATCGGCAGCCCGGTCGGCTCGGGCGAGAAATCGGGGGTCATCAGGCTCAGCCGGTAATGCTCGCCGCGGTAATCGAGCTTCTCGCCCTTTTCCCAGCAGCGCCAGACGGCGCGCAGCGCGCCGACGTAGTCGCGCAGCCGCGGCGCCGGCGGGCTCCAGGGAACGCCGAAGCGGCGCTCGTTGTGGCCCTTGACCTGGCTGCCGAGGCCGAGGACGAAGCGGCCGTTGGAATTGGCCTGCAGATCCCAGGCCTGGGCCGCCATCACCGTCGGGCTGCGCGGGAAGGCGACCGCGACCGAGGTGGTGAGCTCGACCCGCCGGGTCGCCGCCGCGGCGAAGGCGAGCGGGGTGAACACCTCGTGCCCGAGCTCGACCGTCATGACGCCGTCGAAGCCGGCCGCCTCCGCCGCCGCGGCGAACGGCCCCGCCTCGCGCCAGCGCTTCATCGGCAACGGGGTAAAGACGCGCATCCGTTCACCTTAACGTCATCGGCGGCCGTCGCCCTGTGTTCAGGATCGGCCCCCCAATCCTCTCACACCCTCCCCCTCGATGGGCATCGAGGGGGAGGGTAGCGCCTAATCCAACCTGATGGCCGGACCTCTCTTTGCGCCCTACCCCCTTGATCGGGGCGGATCTGGCGCGGTCGAGCGGTCGGCGGGCGCCGCCGCGCGCGCCATGACGAGAACCAGGAACAGCGAAAACATCAAGGCGCCGAGCCACCATTCCTGCCAGATGCCGTAGGTGGCGAGGCACGCGACGATGGCGACGAAGAGGCTCGCTCCGGCCGCGGCGGCGAACAGGCGCGGCCATCGCGCCGCGCCGAGGCCGAGCCACAGCCAGGCGACCAGCAGCGCCGCCAGGGCAACGCCGGGGGCCCCGAGCTCGAGCCACAGCTGCAACGGCGCATTATGCGGGTGGAGCGGCAGCCAGGTTTCGCCGGGCCGGATCGGGTCGCGGCCGCCGGGGATCGCGCGCGACGCATCGAGGCCCCAGCCGGCGAGCGGCCGCTCGGCGATGCGGTCGCCGACAAAGGACCAGATCATCAGCCGGTGCCCGGCCGAGACCTTGACCGCGTCGGCCCGCTCGGTCAGCGACGGCAGCCGGTCGAGCCGGGCGAAGGTCAACGGCGCCGTGATCATGACCAGGACCGAGACCGCCGCCGCGACGCGCGCGACGCGGGCATGCGAGAGCCAGAGCAGCAGCCCGACCGCCACGCCCGGCAGCAGCACCGCCTTTGCCGCCGTCCCGGCGAGCGCCCACACCGTCCACGCGGTCGCCCCCGCGTACAGCAACGCGAGCAGCAGCCGGCCGCGGCACAGCAGCATCGCGCACACCGGCGCCAGCAGAACGGCGAACAGAACGGAGGCCCGGTTGAGCCGGGTGACCCGAAACGCGGGGCCGAAGAACGGGGCGCTCAGCGCGCCGTCGGTCGCGAGCTCGAGCTGCGCCATGGCGAGGCCAAGGGCGAGCCCGACGAGAAGGCACAAGGTCAGCCGGCGCGGCGACGCGACCAGGCCGGCCGCGGCGGCCAGCGCCAGCGCCGCGGCGAACAGGCCGGCGAGCCGGGCGGCGATCTCGACGCTGCGCAGCGGATCGATCGACCACAGCGCCGACAGCGCCGCCCAAAGAGCAGCGCCCCGAGCAGCGCCGCCGGGAGCAGCAGCGCGCGCAGCCGGGCGAGGTCCCGCGCCAGCGCCAGCCCGCCCGCGAGCAGCCCCGCCACCGAGGCCAGGGCGGCGATCCCGCGCGGCGCCAGGACGAGAAGCGGAAAGAACAGGAGCGCCGCCGCGTCGAGGCCGGTTTCGAGCCAGCCGGCGAGCTGCCGGGCCGATGCCGCCGGCGCCCGGCCCAGGGCGTCCTTTCGCGAGCTTCCGGCGGCGTGCCCTAGCCCTCGATTTCTCATACAAGCCCAGCCCCCGATTATCTCCCTCGCCCCGCTTGCGGGGAGAGGGTCGGGGTGAGGGGCTGTTTTTCAAACCGTCCAGAATCCCGACGGCATCCTTGTTCCAGATGGGGATCCCAAAGTTGGCCGCCGTCGAGCTCGATGATCAAGCGCCGCCCGATGGGCTCCCGGCGGAGAAGTTTAAAGCCGCCGGGTTGCCGACCCCGAACGCGCGCCCATAACGAGAGTTCTGCGCGCGTGGGCGCGCGCCGCAGCGATCGCGCCCGCTCAGCGCGTTGTCTGTCTTTGCCCGCAACGTCTCGATCCCGGGGCTCGGAAGGCTGGCCCCTCACCCCGACCCTCTCCCCGCAAGCGGGGCGAGGGAGATTACACCGTGTCCGCATCGAGCACCCCGATGCACCACCCGTGTGAGAGATCCGGGCTAGCGACAAATTTCGATCGCGGAAAAGAAGAACGCGATCTCCTCGGCGGCGGTTTCCGGCGGAATCGGAGCCGTGCACCGAATTCGCCTCGACCGATTTGGCGAAATCCTTGCGGATCGTCGCCGGCGCGGCGTTGGCCGGGTTGGTCGCGCCCATGATCTCGCGGTTGAGCGCCACCGCATCCTCTCCCTCCAGCACCTGGACGACGACCGGGCCCGAAATCATGAAGGCGACGAGGCCGCGATAGAACGGACGCTCGGCGTGAACCGCGTAAAACCGCTCGGCCTGCGCCTCGGTCAGCCGCATCCGCTTCTGCGCGACGATGCGCAGGCCGCGCTTTTCCAGGCGGTCGTTGATCGCGCCCGTCAGGTTGCGCCGGGTCGCGTCCGGCTTGATGATCGACAAGGTCCGTTCGATGGCCATCGGCAGCGTCTCGGGGTGGCGGCGGGCTGGGGTTATATCGGCGGCCGAGGCGTCCGGCAACCGGCGCCGGTCCTCGGTAGCGCCGCAGCTTGAATGTCCGCTGTCGGACGCCGACACGCCGAGAGCGCGGCGCGAACGATCTTC
>CAVQSZ010000030.1:0-227480 GCA_963716115.1 uncultured Alphaproteobacteria bacterium | reverse complement strand
GCGAGCTGCGGCAGCACCGCGACGGCATCGGGCTCGACGACGAATTCCTCGTGGTCGGTCCCGTAGCGCTCGGCCACCATGCGGGCGTAGCGGGTCTCGTCGTACTCCTTCGCGGCAAAGCCGATCGAGAAGGTCTTGACCCGGCCGCCGCCGGCGCGCGCCATCATCGCGACGACGGCCGAGGAATCGACCCCGCCCGACAGAAACGCGCCGAGCGGCACGTCGGAGATCAGGCGCAGGCGCACCGCCTCCTCGAGATGGGCGACAAGCTCGCGCCGCAGCTCCTCGGCCGGCCGCTTCCGTGCCGCGGCCGGCGGCGTCGGCAGGCGCCAATAGCGCACGATCTCGGGCTCGGCGAGGCGGCCCTCGGGCGAGGCCTCGATCGTCAGATAGTGGGCGGCGGGAAGCTTGCGGATGCCGGCGAAGGCGGTCTGCGGCGCCGGGACATAGCCGAGGCCGAGGTATTGGTCGATCGCCGCGAGGTCGGGCCGGCGCTCGAACCCCGGCCACGTCAGCAACGCCTTGATCTCGGAGCCGAACAGCAGGGCCCCGCCGGTCCTTGTGTAATAGAGCGGCTTCTTGCCGATCCGGTCGCGGGCCAGGGTCAGCCGCCGCGTCCGCCGGTCCCAGATCGCCAGCGCGAACATGCCGCGCAGCCGGGAAAACACCTGCGGCCCCCAGGCGCGCCAGCCGTTGACGATGACCTCGGTGTCGCTGCGGCTGCGAAACGGATAGCCGAGGGCAACGAGGTCGCGCCGGATCTCCGCGAAATTGTAGATTTCGCCGTTGTAGCTGATCCAGGCGTCGCCGTCGGCGCTCGCCATCGGCTGGTGCGCGGCCGGCGAGAGGTCGATGATCGACAGCCGCGCATGGGCGAGCCCGGCCCGCCCGTCGGTCCACACGCCCTCGTCGTCGGGCCCGCGGTGCCGCAACGGCGCCAGCATCGCCCACAGCCGCGCCTCCAGCTCGGCCGCGCGGCGGGGCTGAGCCCGACAAGAGGAATCCGGCGATCCCGCACATCTCAGGCGTCGTCTCTCACCCTCTCCCCCGCCGGCCGGGGGAGAGGGAGGGGTGAGGGGGCCAAAGATCCTGTGCTCCGACACTGCCCCCCTCACCCTGCCCTCTCCCCCGCTTGCGGGGGGAGAGGAAGAATGAGCGGTGACCTGGGTGGGCGCACCGGCCGCCTGTTGCGGCTCCGAACCGGCCGAGGCGCCGAGCATGTCGTAGAGCGCAGCGATCCGGTGGCGGTAGGTGTGCCGGTCGTGAACCAGCGCATAGGCCGCATCGGCGACCCGCCGCCGCTCCACCGGATCGCGAAAGCGCGCGGTCGCCTCCTCGGCATTGCCGAGATCGGGGTCGAGCGCGATGTAGTGCTCGTCCGCCGTCAGGATGTCGTTGTACCGGCCGCGCACCAGGATCTGGCAGGTTCCGGTCCCGGCGGCGTCGAAATGCCGCGACGAGATGCATTTCGAATAGGCCGGGCAACGCGGCCGGCCGGCGAAGAAACGCTGCTCGATCTCGGCAAAGCCCACCGTCCCGTCGTCGATTGCCTCGTGGCGGACCGGCGAGAATCTGGCCGCCGCGCGCAGCCATGATTTGACCCGGTACGGCAGGCGCCGGCTCATCGCGTGGATCATCCCGTCGGCCCTGATCGTCCGGCCGCCGGCTCGGGCGCGGAGATAGTCGCGGATCGCCAGCGCGGTATGGTCGTCGCGCTCCAGATACCACGACCCGGCCTCGGTGCCGATCGTGCCGCGGCAATCGTTGAGGAACGCCGCCCATCCCGGCCGGTCGAGCCGGTTCTCGGTGTCGATGTCCATCTTCAGGCCGGCCTTCGGCCCGAGCGCGGCGAACCGGTCGTGCACCCGGTTGCGCTCGTCGTCGCCGACAAAGACCGGATAGCGGGCGCTGCGCCCGCCGATGTCGATCGGCCGCGACGCGTCGGGCTTGTCGCGCCGAAAGACCGCATCGTTCAGCGCATGCGGCAGCGCCAGGACGCTCGCGCCGGTGTCGGCGTAGAGCCAACGGCCGGCCTCCAGCGGCAGCTGCGTTGCGACAAAATCGGCGGCGGTGCGGCGCAGAAAGGCGAGCTTGTCGGCGAGCCGCGCCCAAGGGAGGTTGTACTCGTTGCCGACAAAGACCAGCAGCCGCCCCCGCCGCCGCTGCAACGCGCCGGCCAACGGCTCCAGATATTGCAGCGTATCGGCCGAGCACGCATGGAGCGCCACCACCAGCTCGGTGCTCTCGATCGCCCGCCGCGCCGCCCGCCGCTCGCCCCCGGTAAAGATGTTGAACGCCGCCACCTCGAACCGCGGCGAGCGCAGGAACGCCTCGGCCCAGTCGAGATAGTAGGACGACCGGGTGCTGTATTCGAGGGTCAGCAGAACGGTGCGGATGCGGCTGTTGGCGGTCATCGCGACGCTCATACAAGCACCTTGCCACGGCGTCCACCGCCCTCCCTTCGCACGCCGCCCCCGCCGCTTTTGCTGCATTCTGCAAGGAATCTGCAGCGATTCGCCTCTTCTTAATGTCGCCATGCACCGCCATGCGCCTGCCGCGAATCTCGCGGCAGGGCATCTCGCTGAGGATGCCGCACGATCATGGCAATTCTTGCGCCGCGTGCTGATCCACGGCCCGGTCATCGGCGGCGCCGCGGCGGGGCGCGCCCGCCCTGCGCTTGCTGCACGGCAACGCCCTCGGTATATGGGCGCGAGGCCGGTGCTGAGCTTCGGACCGGCGCCCTTCTGCTCGAGCCCGATGTGAGGAGCCGCGATGCCCATGAATACTCAGGCGCTGATCGACAAGATCAACGCGCTTCCGGCCGAGCGCATCTCGGAGGTCGAGGATTTCGTTGATTTTATCCGGCTGCGCGATCGGCAGCGCAGCCTCGCCCGCGCCGCGGCGGCGGCCAGCGAGCCGACCTTCGCCGCGGTGTGGAGCAATCCCGAAGACGACGCCTACGATGCCCTTTGAGTTCGGCGACGTCGTGCTGGTGCCGTTCCCGTTCACCAGCCAGGCGACTTCCAAAAGACGACCGGCCATTGTCGTCAGCAACCGCGCTTACAACCTTTCCCGGCCGGACATTGTGCTGATGGCCGCCACCAGCCAGCTCCGCGCCGCGCCGAGCCTCGGGGAAGTGGAGATCGTGCATTGGCGGGCGGCCGGCCTGATCAAGCCGTCGGTCGTCAAGCCGGTATTTGCCACCTTGGAGCAAGCGCTGGTCATTCGCCGGCTCGGCGCCCTGCATCCGGCCGACCGGGCGGCGCTCGGCGAAGCCGTAGGGCGCATTCTCGGCCCGCACGAGGCCTGACCCTCTCGGGACGGAATCCTGCCGCGCAAGGCGCAGAGCCAGTGCCCGCCTCCAGCGGCAGCTGGGTCCCGATGCAGTCGGCGCCGGCTTCGCGCAGAAAGGCGAGCTTGTCGGCGAGCCGCGCCCAGGGGAGGTTGTACTCGTTGCCGACAAACACCACGAGTCGGCCGCGCCGCCGCTGCAAGGCGCCGGCCAGCGGCTCCAGATATTGCAGCGTGTCGGCCGAGCAGGCATGCAGCGCCACCACCAGCTCGGCGCCTTCGATCGCCCGCCGCCCGCCCGCCGCTGGTCGCGGCTGAAGACGTTGAATGTCGTGACGTCAAACAGCGGCGAGCACGAAAAGGCCTCCGCCCAATCGAGATAGTACGAAGACCTCGTCCTGTATTGCAGCGTCAGCAGGACGGTGCGGATGCGCTCTCGGATGACATTCAAGCTCGATTTTCCCGGCTGACCGGAAACGAACCCCGGCCGGGTCTCAGATGGCGCCAAAATCTGAGCGCCCGATTTGAAATGTTGTCATGAATATCAATATATTATTAGTCGTTCCCGCGAAAGCGGGAACCCAGCGCTCCAAGGGTTCGAACGGCAGCCCCCTGTTCATGCCAGGGGCAGGCTCTGGACCCCCGCTTCCGCGGGGGCGACGATAACCCACTGAGATGACGCGCTGCATTTCGGGTCAGACACTGAGTGGTCGCGCGGTCCTCGCGATCGAACAGACGGCGTTGAAACGGCGCGCCCCAGCTCCACCTGATTTATCAGGTCGAGATCAGGCAACGGCAACTCCCTGCAAAGCCAATTTCGGACCCGCTCACCGCCGCCGATGACGCAAGAGTGCCATGTGATTATGGCAATCGCATGGTTGTCCCGGCGGCGAGATCGGGCGCAGACGCATCCACCTCCGCCCCCAAAGCAGAGGAGGTGTGCGCCCGATCGGGACTTCGCGGTGCACCTGTTTTGATGATATTGGCCGCGGGTGCGCGTCGTTCACAGACCAAGCTCGCTGTGCGAGCCGAGCCGGACGAGCTCCAGGCTTGTTGCGTCCGGCTTCCGGTAAATCAGGATAAGGCTGGTCTGATGTGGCAATCGCGGTGATCGTCCCACTCGCCGCCGAGCGGTGATCGAAATACCGCCGGGGCAACGGCTCGTCTTTCGCCAGCAACGTGACGGTCGCCAACAGATCGGCGTCGAGGCGCTTGCGGTGCCGTCCCGACTTCTCCCGCCGGTAGTCGCGCCGAAACCGGCTCGTGTGCTTAACAGTCCGCATTCAGGCTCGGAAGCAGCTTCCCCGGCGGCCCAGCGGTCACAAGCTCGCCACGCCGCGCCGCCTTCATCGCCTCGATGGTTTCCTCATTGGGAACCAGCGGCTCGAATGGCAGCGCCTTTTCCTTGGCGATCCTTATCATCATCAGGCGGAAGGCGTCCGACACGGTGAGGCCCATGGCGCCCAGCACGGCGGCGGCTTCGTTCTTGATGCGCTCGTCGATGCGAGCACGGACAACAGAATTGGCTGTCATGGCTCATCTTCCTCTCTCCGAGCTACAATGTAGCACACCGCGGGGACAAATTCAATGTTGTTCCCTTCGGCATCCGGCGGCGAATCCGTCCAGAAGCTCCACTCGATCTTTACCAACCCGCTGCGGCTGGTGGAATCGGAGCACGCCGCCGAGCGGCGCCGGTGTCCCGCCGGTCGGGACTGGCTAGGGGCCTGCCCAGCTGCAAGAAGCCGCCTCACTGAATATCGCGTCGCCGGCAATCGATCCGCTCAAACCCCCAACCCGGATGGTCGCGGGTCCAACTAGAGATGCTGTCGATTGCAACCGTCGTGCATTCCTTGATCGTGGGCGCTGTGGCGATCTGCACCGACTTGCAGAAATTCGGGTCACCGCCATAACATACGATAAGCATCACGAGATAGGTCAATGCGCGTCACCGTGTTTCGGGCAGGAAAATGGTCGTGGCCGTCAATGAACGACAGCGCCGCCTTTGCCTTGTATGATGGTACAGACATGCGTGGCTATTTCCGATGGCGTTCCCGTCGCTTGCATCATTGGAAAATCGCTCCCTTTTGGCGGTAGCATCTGCCAAAGCTGCGCGGGTTCGTCGCCTTTGTAGTTAATCGAAAAACTCCAATACGGTCGGGCCATATCTGGCGGCGGTTCCTTGGGGTTTTGGGGGTAGCCGAATGACGACACGGTAATACCGGCGCATTGTGCCGACGCTGCAAACTGAGTCTTAAGCTCTAGTTCAAAAACGTTGTAGCTCTCCGCCCTTTCCTTATCACAAATCGCCTCGTTCTTCCCCTCTCTGAAGCAATCGCCTTTCGCATAGTCAACACCCCACCATCTGTCGATAACGAGAAGAGGCCCGGCGGTGCGGGCGGGTACGGTAAGGGCAAGTAGGGCGAAGCTGGCAGCGGCAAGAGTGCGGATCATGGCTTCCGCCTCGAAAGCTGGATGCTTCTCAGTGGCAACGAGGAGCGGCGGGCCGCGACTTGTAGAGTAGGACGACCATCCCCATTTGCGGGCAAAATCGTTGTGATGGGAAAAATCCTATGAGAATTGTCAGAGTCTACCGCTTCCAAAGATATGACATTAATTCAAACAAGACAATTGTGACACCACACATGACTACGCGGGAAACGATCACCAGACTTGATCGGGAATTTCAGGTTATAGAGAGCACCGGAGTTGAGGTTGATAGTGTACGCCTCGACGGTAACGGAATGATCGCCGCCGAATCTGCGCCTTCCTACTGTTCGGACGCAATCACATGACTCAGCAGAAAGTAGATGTAGGATGGGTTGAGCATCGCGAAACTCATCGCGAAACCCATCGTAACCGCAGCAGCAGATGGGTTTCGCTGCGCTCAACCCATCCTACAGGGCGATGGGGCCGAATCATCTGAATGCATCTTAAGAGGGTGAAGGCCCGTGGAATTTGAAATCTCGAAAATCGATGCTGCAGTCGAGCAGCTAGATTGGGCGATAAGGTTGTTTCTGGATCACAAGGCTTATATTCCGGCAATTACACTGGCCGGCGCGGCTGATGAGGTATTAGGAAAAGCTGTCGGGAGTCGCGCAGCATTCGAGATATTGAAGAAAACATTTGCGGCTCAGCTTTCGAAGTCCGAAAAGGACGTTTCACAGTGTCACCTGAACAAAGCAAAAAACTGGTTGAAGCATTGGGACGGGCGAGAAGATGGCAAAAAAATCCAGCTAGAATTGGATGAGGAGGCGACTCAATACATTTTGCGTGTGCTGACAAACCTCGTCGCTCATGATATGTCTGTACCAAGTGAAGGGCCACGCTTCTGGGCGTGGATGTCCGCGTATCAGCCGGATTTGCTTGAGAAACACGGGCTGTCGGTTAGTGTAACCCCCGACGAAAATTTGCGCATCACGGTTGACGCGAAACCTTCCCGCTGCGCGTGAGCCGAGCGTAACCGGCGACCGCCAAGCCGCCGAGCGCGGCGATCATCAGCCGTCCAGTGCTGGTGCCGGTGTCGGCCCACGGCTCCGCTGGGGAGCAGAATTGCGCCTTGACGTCCACGATCTGCTTGACATTGATCGAGCCCGCCGTGCGCTTCGCCCCAAGCCCGGCAACCACAGCTCTCGGGTGACCGGGGATCAAGGCCCGTCTGAATTAAGATAATCGACGATCCGGCTCGACCGCCTGTTCGGCGGCGTGGCCGTTGCCGTAGGCGGCGATGTCGCGGCGGGGGGTGTAGGGGGGGCCTTGCCAGAGGCGGTTCCAGCCGGCTTCGACGGTTTCGACCCATTCGGTCTCGGTGCGCAGGGTGACGCAGGGGACGCGGTGGAAATAGGCCTCCTTTTGCAAGCCGCCGGAATCGGTGAAGACGGCGGCGGCCGATTGCAGGAGGCGGTGCATGTCGAGATAGCCCACAGGCTCGCAGAGGATGATGCCCGAGAGATCCGGCTGCGCGGCGGCGAAGCGTTGGCGGGTGCGGGGGTGGAGCGGGAAAACGACGGGATGCTCGCGCGCCTGCTCGCGCAGGAAGGCGACGATCTCGGCCAGCATCTCGGGGTCGTCGGTGCTCTCGGCGCGGTGCACGGTGGCCAGCGCGTAGGGGCGCCCGGCGAGGCCGAGGCGTTCCAGCACGTGCGAGCGCCGGGCGGCGGCGGCGGCGAACAAGGTCGCGTCGTACATCACGTCGCCGATGTCGTGGACGCCGGCGGCGATCCCTTCGCGGGCGAGGTTGGCGACCGCGGTCCCGGTCGGGCACAAGCAGGAGCGCGCTCAGATGGTCGGTCAGAACGCGGTTGACCTCTTCCGGCATGCGGCGGTTGAACGAGCGCAGGCCGGCTTCGAGATGGGCGACCGGGACATGCAATTTCGCCGCCGCCAGCGCGCCGGCCAGGGTCGAGGTGGTGTCGCCCGGCACCAGCACGAAGTCCGGCCGCTCGTCGAGGATCAGGCGCTCGACCGCGGCCAGCATCCGGCCGGTCATCTCGCCGTGGCCGCCGCTGTGGATGTCGAGGTTGAAGCGCGGCGGGTCGAGCCCGAGCTCGTCGAAGAAGATCTGCGACATGCCGGGGTCGAAATGCTGGCCGGTGTGGACCAGGATCTCGGTGATTTCGCCGCCGCGCGCCTTGATCGCGCGCGACACCGCCGCCGCCTTGACGAATTGCGGGCGGGCGCCGACGACGGTCAGGATGCGCCGGCCGCTCATCCGACGGCCTCGCGCAGCCCCGGCAGGTGGGGCGCGTGCTGCAGCATCGAGCGGCCGATCATGTCGCGGTTGGCGCGGGTCCACTCGATCGTCCGCATGAGCCCATGGCGCAGCGGCGTGTCGGCGGCAAAGCCCAGCTCGCGGCGCGCCTTGCCGGGATCGCCGAAGCGCCGGCCGGAATGGTCCCACTCGCGCGCCGGGGCCAGCGCGATCGGCGTCGGGTTGCCGGCCAGCTCGTTGATCGCGGCGGCGAGATCGAGGATCGAGGTCTCGACACCCGAGGCGAGGTTGTAGACCTCGCCCGGCGCGCCGCGCCCGGCGCAGGCGAGAAGGCCGCTCACGATATCCTCGACAAAGATGAAATCGCGGGTGGCGCTGCCGCCGTTCTCGACCGGCAGCGCCTCGCCGTTGCAGCGCCTTCCAGACAAAGGTCGGGGTGACGTTGCGCCACACCGTATGCGGCGTCCCGCGCCAGCGCCCGGCCCCCAGGATCTCGCCCGGCCCGTAGACGTTCTGAAACCGCGCCTTGACGAACGGCAGGCCGTGGCGCGCGAAATAATAGTTGCCGTACATCTCGCCGACGAGCTTGGAGATCGAGTACGGGCTGTCGTGGTAGAGCGACACCGGCGCGTCCTCGGCGGTCGCCGCCGCGTCGCCGAAGGTCTTCTCGGCGACGGCGCAGCCGGCCGCGGCGTAGACCAATTTTTTCAGCGCGGGGAAATCCTTCAGCCGGTCGAGCAGCTTCAGGGTCGTCAGCGTGTTGTTCTGGTGGTCGGCGAGCGGGTCGGCGATCGAGGATTGGTTGCCGTGATAGCAGGCGAGATGAAAGACGAAATCGAGGTCGCCCGGCAGTGCGGCGAGCACTGCGTCATCGGTGATCGAGGCCTGCACGAAGTCGACGGCCGGGTTCGCGGGAACATTGGAGATGTCGGCCGACAACAGATTGTCGACGATCGTCACCCGGCGCGGCCCCATCGCCAACAGCCGGCGGACCAGCGCGCCGCCGACAAAGCCCGCGCCGCCGACCACCAGCACCGCGGCGCCGGAGAAATCCGGTTCGGTCATGAGTGAAATCGAAACCGCAGCGCCGCCGAGTCATCGCCTGGAACCAAGACGTGGATGCGCGGGTCAAGCCCGCGCAAGACGGCTTTGATGTGCCCGGCAGGACCGTGCATCAACGGCAGCACCTTCACGGGGATGACGAGAAGGACATCATGAGGGTTCATTTCGATTGAACCTCTGACTTGTCAGCGCCGGCCGGGCGCAGGTGGCTGTGGATCGCCGGCACGCCGTTTTTGTCGTACCAGCGCAGCATGCGGCGAACCGAGTTGGCAAAGCCCACTTTCGCGCGCCAGCCGAATATCTCGTTGGTGCGAGACGGGTCGAGCACGACCACGGGAACGTCGTCGTCGCCCGGCGGCACGACCGGCGCGGGCTCGGAGAGCTCGATACCGAGATGGGCCGCCACCGCATCGAAGACCTCGGCGATCGTGTGGCCCTCGCCGGTCGAGACGTTGAACATGCCGGTCGGGGCGTCGGCGCGCAGCGCGATGTCGACAAGGTCGAGAAAATCGGCGATGTCGAGAAAATCGCGCACCGCCGCTGTGCAAAAGCACGGCCGGCCGGCCTTCAGCCGCTGGTAGAAGGTCGGGATCGGGCCGATCGCCAGATGGGGGGCGATGACATTGGCGATCCGCAGCGAAACCCAGGAGAGGCCGCTGATCGCGATATAGGCCTCGGCGGCGGTCTTGGAGATGCCGTAGCTGGTGAACGGGCGGGTCGGGTGGTCGACCGGGATCGGCAGCCGCTCGGGCCGGCCGTAGCAGAGCGCGGTCTGGAAGTTGACCAGCCGCTCGACCCTGGTGCTGCGGCAGGCCGCGACGATGTTGATCGCGCCGCCGATGTTGGTCGCGGCGTCCTCGCGCCAATCGTCCGGGTCCTGATAGGCGGCGGCGGCATGGATGACGTGGGTCGGGCGGAAGCGCTCGAAGGCGGCGTCGACGAGGCCGCGGTCGGCGACCGATCCGTCCTCGACGGCGAGCCCGGGCAGCGGCGGCAGCGCCTCGCGCCGGCCGGTCGTGAAATTGTCGATGACCAGGATCTCGTGGCCCCGGGGCTGGAGATGCGCGACGAGGTTCGCGCCGAGGCAGCCGGCCCCGCCGGTGATCAGGAGCCTCATCGGCTCTCCCCGGCGCGCAGATGGGTATAGCCGCCCTCGACCCCGTGCTCTCGGTAATGGGCGACGGCGCTGGCGACGATCTCGTCTAGCGGGGTGAACCGGATTTCGCCGAAATCGCGAAAGGTGCGCGACGGGTCGAGCAGGATCGTCGGCGCGTCGTCGGGGCCGAGCGCGCGGATCTCCGGCTCCGGGTATTCGTTGAGCTGCATCGCCCGCACGACCGCGTCGTAGAGCTCCTTGATCGCCACATCCCTGCCGGACGAGAAATGATAGGCGCCGCTGCCGACGCCGTCGGCGGCCCTGAGGACGGCGCGGGCGAGGTCCGGGGCGAAGACGAAGTCGCGCCGCGCCTCGGTCACAAAGCAGCGCTTCCCTTGCGACAGCCGCTCGAAGAAGATCGGCAACGGCCCGCTGACGTTGCGCGGCCCGACGACATTGGCGAGGCGGAAGGTGATCCAATCGACGCCGCTCAGCTCGATGTAATGCTCGCCGGCGGTCTTGGAGATCGCGTAGCTGCTGCTTCCCGGCTCGATCGGGTGGCTCAAGGTGATCGGCTGCTCGACCGGCCTGGTGCCGTAGCAGAGCGCGGTCTGAAAGTAGATCAGCCGCCCGACCTTGCATGATCTTGCAGGCGCGCGCGATGTTGGCGCTGCCGACGCAGTTGGTCAGCGCGTCGGCTTCCCAGTCGTCGGGGTCCTTGTAGGAGGCCGCGGTGTGGATCACGACATCGGGGCGAAAATCGCCGATCAGCTCGTCCACCACGCGCGGCGCTGACGATGCTGTCCTCGACCAGCCGCAGCCGTGGGTGCGCCGCCAGATTGTCGCGCCGGCCGGTGGCGAAATTGTCGATCGCCAGCACCTCGTCGCCGCGCGCCAGCAGGAAATCGATGACGGTGGAGCCGACCTGGCCCGAGCCGCCGGTCACGAACGCCTTCATGTCCCGCATTCTCCCTTTGCGGCCGATCAGTCTGCAGCCGGGGCGAGGCCGGGCGCCGCGGCGGGGGCCTCGCTCAGCATGCGCCGGTACTCGGCGGCCCGGTCGTGAAAGATCCGGTGCCACAGCTCGAGGCACAACAGCCCCCAGACCTTGCGCGAGAAACGCCCGGCGGTCTCGAAATTGGCGAGCACCGCCTCGGCGTTCATAAACGGGCGATGCTGCGCCTGGCGGCTGCGGAAGGCATCCTGGACAAAGTCGCGCAGCTCGCCCGAGAACCATTCCTTGAGCGGCACCGGAAAGCCCATCTTGTCGCGCCGCTCGGCGATCGGCGCCGGCAGCACATCGGCGTAGGCGAGCTTCAAGAGATGCTTCATGCGGCCGCCGGCGAACTTCAGGTCCGCGGGCACCGTGGCCAGGAACTCGATCAGCGGGTGGTCGAGGAACGGCACCCGGCTTTCGAGGCCATGCGCCATGCTCATCCGGTCCTCGACCTGGAGCAGCGCCGGCAGCAGGCATTTGAAGTCGAAATGCGTCATCTTGTCGAAATAGGCCTCCTTGCGGACATTGCTCTGATTGTTGAAAATGGCGAGAAAGCTTTCGCGGACCCGGTTTTTGTCGAGCAGCGTCCAATCAATCTCGCTCTCGACGTCGGTAGAGCGGTCGACCAGCCGGAAATAGCGCTCGTCCAGGCCGCCGAACAGCCCTTCGCGCCAGAACTCCGCCAGCATGGGCTTGTATTCGCGCAACAGGCCGAGGTTGGGGACGATCGATTCGATCGTGACGACGAAATTGCCGTTCTTGTAGGTGCCCTCGAGCGCCGCCTTGATGCTCTGCTCGAAATAGGCGAGCAGATAGCGGGCGTAGCCGCCAAAGATCTCGTCGCCGCCCTGGCCGCCCAGCACCACCTTCAGATGCCGCGCGGCGAGCTCGGAGACCATGAATTGCGGGAACGAGCCGGGGCCGGCCACCGGCGCGTCGAGATGGTAGAGCACGTCCTCGATGTGGTCGCGGAAATCCGCGGCGGTGATGTCGACGACGTGCAGCCTGGCCCCGGCTTCCGCCGTCGCGATGGCGGCGTAGCCGCTCTCGTCGTAGCCCGGGTATTGGGTGAAGCGGCCGTGAAAGCAGTCGGCGATGCCGGGGCCGGCCTTGGCCGCGAGCAGCGCGATCAGGCTCGAATTGACGCCGCCCGAGACATAGGCGCCGACCGGCACGTCGCTGCGCAGATGCAGGCGCACCGAGTTGTCGACGAGCTCGACCAGGCGGTTCTCGAAATACTGCGGGCTGTGGTCGTAATCGATCTCGTAGCGCACGTCCCAGTAGCGCCGGGCGCGCGCCTCGCCGTTCTCGACAATCAGCGCGTGGCCGGGCAGCAGCTGACGAATGCCGCGAAACAACGTTGCCGTGCCGATCGTGTACTGGAACGTCAGATATTCGGCGAGCGCCTCGGGGTCGGTTTCGATCGCCGGCAGGAACGGCAGCAGCGCCTTGGCCTCGGAAGCGAAGACGAAGAGGCTGCCGACGATGGCGTAATAGAACGGCTTGATGCCGAAGCGGTCGCGGGCGCAGAAGAGGCGCCGGCGCCGGTCGTCCCAGATTGCGAAGGCGAACATGCCGCGCAGCCGGTCGACGCAATCGGCGCCGTAGCGGTCGTATGCGGCAAGGATGCATTCGGTGTCGGAATTCGAGCGAAACCGCCAGCCGGGCGCGAGCTCGGCCCGCAGCTCCCGGTAATTGTAGATTTCGCCGTTATAGGTGATCGCGGTCGGCCCCGGCGCGGTCATCGGCTGGCGCGCCGCCTCGCTCAAATCGATGATCGCCAGGCGGCGGTGGGCGAGCCCGGCCTGCCGCGACTGTGCGAGCCAGACGCCGTCCCCGTCGGGGCCGCGATGGGCGAGCAGCCGGCTCAAGAGGTCGAGCTGGCGGTCGAGCCGCGGCAGGCGCTCCCCGGCGAGGTCGACTATTCCGGCAATTCCACACATGGCTCAGTCCGCAATCGCGATTGGATCATGTATCGGCGTTGACGCGCGCGAGCGAGCGCCAAAGTGAAGCAGCGCCCCGGCGCGCGCCCGTCAGACCCCGAGGATCACGCGTCTGGCGGTGCGACGCAGCCGCCGCAGCCGGCGTTCGATATGGGCGAATTTCCGCGCCGGCAACGCCGTCCTGGCGGCCGCCAGCGCCACCCGCTCCAGCCGCACCGCGTTGACCGCGAGCGCGACGCGCAGGCGCGAGACGAGGCCCGCGGCCGACGATCGCAGCCGCAGCCGCCGGGAAAGGCGGGGCGCGCCGGGCCGCGCCCGCCCGGCCCCGCGCGGCGGCGGCGCATGCGCCCGGGCGAGCCCCGCCTCCTCGTCGATGACGCGTTCGAGGTGGCGCCCGAGCGCCGCGAAGCTCAAGGCGTCGGAAGAGGCGATTTCGCGGTAGGCCCGCTCGATGATCGGCTCGGCGCGCGCCGGCGATCGAATGGTCTCGACCACCTCCTCGAGGTTGGCGTGGTCGGGCCGCAGCAGCGCATAGTGGCGGCCGGGCTCGAGCAGCCCGTTGTATTCTCCCGGATACATGACCATCAGGGTGCGCAGCGCGGCGGCCTCGAAGCAGCGCGGCGAGATCGCGCTGATCACGACGCGGCCGTCGGCCTCGCCGAAAAAGCGTTCGCTCAGCGCGGCGAAATCGGCGTCCGGGTGCTCGACCAGATAGGCCTCGACATTTTTTTGGATTTCGCCGGTGTAGTCGAGCACGCTGGCCCCGCTCTCGGTGCCGAGGCAGGCCTTGCAATTGGCGACGAAACGGGTCCATCGCCGGCCGTAAATCCGGTCTTCCTCGCGGGTCGAGATGTCGAGGCTGAGGCCGAACGGCCGCGCGTCTCGCGCAAACTCTTCGGCGATCCGCCACTTTTGCAGCGAATGAGAGCCGTACCACGGGCTCAGCTTGCGGGCGCGATAGCCCACGTCGATCGGCCTGCTGCGGTATTCGGGAACCCGGCGGGAGACCAGCCCCGGCGGCACAAAGCCGGTCAAGGTGAGCTCGAAGCGGACATCGGCGAGACCGGGATGATGATAGACCCGCCGCACCAGGTCGGGGCGCACCAGCGAGAAGACGACGCCGATGCCGAGCTCGGCCATCGCCTGCGCCGTGGCGTCGATCCACCGCATCTCGTCCTGGATGAAAAGAACCTTCAAGCCGCGGAATTTTGCGATCTGGTCCTTCAGGCGCGCCGAAACATAGAAGGGATTGGCGATCACCAGCGAATAGTGCAGCACCATCACGTCGAACAGCGCAAACCCGACCGAGGCGGCCACCGCATTGTCGATCTTGACCACGTGATGGCGCGTCAGGCGCGTCAGCGCCGCGACATGCTCGCGCACCGTGCCGATGCGCTCGGCCGCGGTATGGACGATCAGGACGACGTTCATTTGCCGATCCGCCGCGACATTCTCAAGCGGTTTTCGAACGAGTCGACGCGCTCGGCGCGCATCACCCCCACCCCGACCCGCCCCATCGAGGGGGCGGAGCACAAACAGGAGGGCAAGCGCTAACGCCTCAAAAGCCGGTAGCAGCCATCGACGCCGGCCAGATGCTCTGCGTGGATTGGGCGGCCCTGGGCATCGATCCGCAAACCCGCCAAAAATGCGCGGCTCTCCTCGGGAAGAGCCGGATGAAGACAGGCAAGATGCCGCCGCGGCAGGACGTGAAGCTCCCACAGCGAGACCGCCGCGCCGAGAAATTCCGGCTCGAAAGCGGCCGATCGGCCGAGCGCCAGAAACTCCTCAGGGCGCCAAACCGCGTTGGAAGGGCAATCCTCCCCGTCGGTCGTGCGCAGGAAAGCGGCGCGCGACGTCATGTCCGCGTAGAGCCCGTTCTCGATCTGGACGATGAACGCGACGTAAAGATGCAGCCAAATGGAATCATGGTTGTAGACCATGACCCGCAATTCGCCGTCCGGCCTGAGCAGACGATGAAGCTCGCGCAGCAGGCGGTGCTGATCCTCGACATACATCAGCGCGCCCGAGCAATGGACATAGTCGAACGACCCGTCGGCGAACGGCAGCGGGTAGCTGTCGTTCCCGATCTTCACCAGCTCGGGCGACGCGCCATGCAGGCGAAGCCGCCGGCCCGCCTCGTCCAGCGACGTTTGGGAGATGTCGACGCCGACCAGCCGATCGGGTCGCGAATAATGTGCGAAACCCGCAAGATCATGACCCGGCCCGCAGCCGAAATCGAGAATGGCCCTTCCGTCCTTGCCGCTCACCGGCATCAAATCGATATAGCCGGGATATTGTTCGTTGCGGCGCCGGAATTGACGCAGCGAATCCTCGACCGAGGTAAACTGGTGATGCCCGGTAACATTGTGCCGGGTCCAAAACTCGGTCGGCGTCTGGGCCCCGTGGTCCGGGCGATAATCGCCGCGCAGACTGCTTCCGAGCCCGCTGACCCGCACCGCGATGTTGTCGAGGACCGCAGACATCAGACTGAGCCGCGGCTCCAGAGGCCTCAATTCTTCGAGCTGCTGGCGAAGGCGACCGACCTCGACTTGCAGCGATGCGACCTCGCGCTGCAAGCCGCCGACCAGGCCTCGGACTTCCGCCACGCCGCCGTTGAGCATTTGGCCGGGCCTACCCGCTGCGCAGACCGGACGAACGGGCCTGACGATAGCGTCGCGCCCGATATCGTATGGAGGCGAGGATGCGCGAGGCGCGGTCCGGCCCTCGCAATAGATTGCCTACCCGCCCGATCAGCCCGGCGGTGCGCAGCGTCGCCATTGCAACCGGGCTGTTTTCCACCATTTCGACGGTCTGGATGACGCTTGCCCGGGCAACCTCGGTCGCCGGCGCGCGCATGGCGTTGGGATCGGCAACCCAGGTGAAGTCAGGCTCGGCCGCCGCCGCTTTGCCGCCGCCTCGCGCCCGCTCGAGGTCGAGGATCTTTCTGTAGACCGGCGCGAATGCGTGCTCCCAATGAAATCTCTCGTCGAAATACGCCCGCGCCCGCCGCGCCATCGCCGGGATCCCGGCCGGCGCCGCAACGATGTTGTTGACGACGGCGGCTACGCTTTTGGCGTCGCGAAAATCCACCGCGAACCCGATCCCGTTGTCGACGACGACGGCGCGCACGAAATCGAGCTGATTGCAGACGATCGGCAATCCGGCGGCGAGATATTGCGACAGCTTGTTGGGGCAGCACAGCCGGTTGTTGATGCTGATCGGCTCATAAGGGATCAAGCCTACATCGGCCTCGCCGGCAGCGGCGATCAGCTCGCTTTCGCCGACCGGGGCCGGAAAAAAAACGCTGCGATCGAGGACCTCGTAGGATCGCGCAATTTCGACCGCGGTATCCTTGAATTCGCTGTCCAGGCCGCGCAGCAGCAATCGCGCCTTCGGATCCACATATCGCCAGGCGCCGATCAGCTGCTCCAGGCCGCGCCCGGGCGCGAACGCCCCCTGAAACAAAAAATCAACGTGGTCGGACCGCGACCGGGCGGCGAGCTTGCGCTCGATGTCGACGGCCCTGGCCTCGGCGAGCGATGCGCAATTCGGGACGGCGTCGAATTGCCGGCCGTATTCGGCCGCCATGACTTCGGCCAGAGGCGGCGATACGCTGATCGCCAAATCCGCCGCGGCGACCAGCTCGCGGCTGAAGGACGCCCAGAACTCCGACTGCCAATGGCGCATCCCGTGCAAGGCGTACGGCCAGAATTCGTGGGCGTCGTAAATCAGCAGGGCGCCGGTTTCGTCCTTCAGCGCCGCCCCGGCGGCAAGGGTGTCGAGGTCGGTCGCGACGATCAGGTCGAAATGGCCGATGCGCTCGGCCGCTTCGAGCAGCGCCGCGTTGGAGTTGATGATGTGCCGGGCCAGGGCGCGGAACTGGACCAGGTCCTCCGCTTCGACATCGAGGGCGCCGATCGCCGATCGCAGCAACGGCTCCGGCGCCTCGCACAGCGCCGCCAGATATAAAAGCTTTTGCCGGCCGGACGACAGCGACGGGGTCACCGCCGTCGGGCAAGGTATCCACCATGAGCCGTGCCGCGTCCGCTCCACCCGCAGGCGGGTGCGCCGCTCCGACAGACGCTCGATGCTGGGCGCACCGCCGTCCTTGCCAAAGCGATAGGTCCCGATCTCGATGACATCGTGATCTGGGGCCAGCGAGCCGGCGACCCAATCGAAGCGCGGATCCTGCTCCGGGTCGGCGGCGGTCAGGACCACTGCGCGCGGCCGCGCGGCGGCCGATGCGGGCGGGCGGCGCCGCGCCCGGCCCTTGCGCTCCAAGGCGGCGTCGAGCCCCGGATCGGCCTTCGCGGCAAAGGCCTCGTATCCGTAGCGCGGGTCGCGCACGATCTCGTCGAACGCGCGCTCGGTGGTTTCGATGCAACGGCGCTCGTCGGACAGCGCGCCGACGACTTCATCGAGGTTCGACAAGTCGCGGGCCAGCGGCAGAAAATGCCTGCCCGGCTGGAAGATGTCCGAATACCGGCCTTCATAGAGGATTTGCAGCGAGCGCGCCGCCGCCGCCTCGAAATGCCGCGGCGAGATCTGCGCATAATCGATGTTGCCTTCGAAAGAGCCCAGATGCTGCGATTCCGCCATGCTGAAGAATTCGGCGGAAAGCGGATCCAGATCGGGGTGCGAAAGCTCGAAATCGCGGCACCATTGCTCGGCGCCCCCGTCAAAATCAAACAGGTTGGACCCGGATTCCACGCCCAGCGTCGATTTGCAGGAAGTCAGAAGCTCCCACCAGGCGGCGCCGTAGACGCGATCCTCCCAACGGCTCGAGATGTCGAGACGAAGCCCCGGACGACCGGCGAGCGCTCGCGCCACATCCTCGCCGATCTTTCGCTTCTCGTAGCCGAGCCGGCCGAAGCAAAGCGGCTGGATCGAGCCGCGATAGCCGATGTCGATCGGGCGCGAACGGGTCCATCGGGCCGTCAGATTGCGCATCGCATCGGTCACGTAGCCGGTCAACACCTGCACAAAGGCGAGATCGCCGACGGTCTGGCGCGGATAGACCTTGGGCTGCTCGGCCTCCGGCACGCAGGTCAGCAGCAAATCGTAGCGCTTGCGGCCAAGGTGCTCCGCGAACAGCGCGGGCATGCGCTGCTCGTCCTGCTTCATCAGCACCTTGACCCCGTCATACTGCTCGAAGGGCCGGGCCAGCCGCGAATCGAGCGCCTCCAGGTTGCTCAAGGAGTAGGAGACCGCGGGATGAACGATGAACCCGTCATATTCGTTCAAATCGAACGCAGCCGGCAGCCGGAGCGCATCGCCGCGCAGCGGCCAAAGATTGAGAATTTCGATCGCGAATTCGCTGAGCTGCTGCCAACGCGCGATGCCCTCGAAGATTGCGCCGGTCCCGTTCGGATCATAAAAGCAGATCATCAGAAAACGGGCCGCCGCGGAGCGGCGGGCGAGCCGCCCTAGCTGCGGGCGCAAATCGGCGGCGCTAGGCATGGCTTCTCCAGGAGCTGACGGCCCGCCGAAACCGGAAGCGAAACGAGGCGGCAAGCCTGGTCCAGCGATCCGGCCCGCGCAGGATTTGAACCAGACGAGCGGCAATGCTCATCGTCCGCGACGCCCAGGCGGCGCGCCTGCTGCGCCGAACGACCTGCGCCATGTAAGCGCTCGCCTCGGCGGACTTGACGGCGCGATAAGCCTCCAGCTCCATGTTCTTGGCGGAGCGGAATGCGTCAAATTCGGCGGATTTGGCGGAATGATGATCATCGAGCTCTGTTCTCTTGGCGGCGTAATAAGAGTTGAACTCGACAGCTTTGGCCGCGAGGTAGGCGTCGAACTCGGCGATCTTCGCGGAATAGTAAGCGTTAAGATCCTCGCTCCTGGCAGAATAATAAGTGTTCAACCGGGTTATTTCATTGATTAGTATTCGGTTCTGTTGCGCGATATATTTGTATTGGAAAAAGACAAAATGTCGCGGCGCCCGTGTCGGCTGCTCCTGCAAGCTGGCGAGCGCGGCCGGGTCGACCCCGACCTCGACGGGATCCGGGCGATCTCTTGGCGGCAGCCAGGCCATGCCGAGCTCGGCGGCCTTGCGTTCGATGGTATCGTCGATGAGCCCGACAAAGCGCCGATAGCTGAAATCGTCCGAGGCGACCAGACGATCGTAGGCGCGCTGCGCCATCTGCTCGAGGGCGTCGAGATCGCCGAGCCTGGCCAGCACGGCGTCGACATTGGAAAAGTCTTTTTTGAGCTCGATGTAATGCTCGTCCGGCTTGATCAAGCCCGAATATCGTCCGGTGAACAAGATCATCGGGGTGCGCATCGCCGCGGCCTCGAACACGCGCGGCGATATCTGACCCATATCGTAATCGGGCTCGATCGGGTCGGTATAGGCGCGGAACGCCTCGTAAGGCACAGGACCGCCGCGGGCTTCCTTGAGCTCCCTGTACTTCGCTTCGATCGCGCCGTCGAAATCAAACACGTTCGAGCCGCTCTCCGAGCCGAGATTGGCGCGGCACGAGCCGATGAAATCATACCAGGCCGCGCCATAGAGGCGCTTGTCGTCGGTCCATTCGATGTCGTGCGGTATGCCGCGCGCGGCGCAGATTTCGCGCATGCGTCGGCCGATCTCGAACTTATCGAAGGCGAGCCGGCCGTAATGGCCGCCGATGTCGCGGCCCCGATAGCCGACGACGATCTGACGATCGCGCAACCGCCGGGCCGACTTCCCGCGCAAGGCCAAATGCTCGGGGACATATCCGGTCAGGACGGTGATGAACTCGGCGCCGGGAAACATCTGCGGCGGATAGACCCGCGGCGCCAATGACGGCGGCACGCAGGTCAGGACCGAATGCCAGCCGATCTCCTGCATCGCGCTGCGCAGCTTGCCGGTGCGTTCATACTCATCCTGCACGGCCAGCAGCTTGACGCCGCGGAACGCCTTGAGCCGGGCCAGGTAGTCGGCGCTGACATAGTTGTCGACCGGCAGCCGCACACAGTAGCTTTGAAACACCGCGTCAAATTCGTTCAAATCGAAAGCCAGCTCGGCGTCATTGGTGACGTGCGCATAGCGCACATCGAACCGCGAAAAACGCGCGATGCTCTCCAAATATTCGGCTGTCGTCGCCACGAAATTGGACGCATTCGAGTACGCGACCAAGAGACGACCACTCATGCTCCCCCCTCGAAAACCGGCGCGTTAATATCAGCCATAGAGCAAGACCGGAGCCGTGACCGTCAAAATCGGCGCAGCAATATCAGCTGGTCGGGGGCGCGCGCGACCGACCGGAGCCGGTCGCGCGACGTCGTCAATCATCATCACCCGGCGACGTATTTTTCGTAGGCGGCGATCGCGTCGTCGACCGGGCCGAATTCTTCGATGCCGCCGGCGCGCAAAAAGATCGCCTTGTTGCAGAACTGACGGATCGTGGCGCTGGAGTGCGAGGCCAAAACCATCAGGCTCGCGCTTTGCATCAGCCGCTCGATGCGCTGCTGCGCCTTGACCATGAACTGGGCGTCGCCGGCGCCGAGCACCTCGTCGAGCAGCAGGATGTCGGGATCGATCGCGGTCGCGATGGCGAAGCTCAACCGCACCTGCATCCCGCTCGAATAGGTGCGCACCGGCATCCTCAGATATTCGCCGAGCCCGGTGAACTCGGCGATTTCCTCGGTTTTCTCCCTGATCTGGTCGGGCGTCATGCCATAGAAGAGGCAGCCGGTGTAAATGTTTTCGAGGCCCGTGTCCTCGACGTCGAAGCCGACGCCAAGGCTCAGCAGCGAGCCCACTTCTCCCTCGATGCTGATCCTGCCGCTCGACGGCGGATAGCCGCCCGACATGACCCTGAGCAGGGTCGATTTCCCGGCCCCGTTATGGCCGATCAGACCGAGCCGATCGCCTTCGCGAAGCTCGAAGGAGAGATTGTCGAGAGCCCGGATCGTGACCCGGTTGCGCCGGCCGCCGTCATTGCTGACCACGCCGCCGACGCTCGAGCGGAACAGCAGCTTGCGCAGGCTGCGGTCGCGATCGTAGATCGGAAAGTCGACGCAGACCCGATCGAGGATCACCGCGGTCATTTGCTCAGAGCCAATATGCGATCCGATTATAAAAGCGGCGCAGGAACAGCGCGCTCAACGCAAACCCGAGAACCGCCGCCACGCCGAGATAGGCGAAGGACAACAGCTGCGGCGGCTGCCCGAGCAGCGGGGCGCGGACGACATCGATCAGATGATAGGCGAAATTGGCGTCGGCCAGGAGGAATTTGGCGGCCGGGGCCGAGTCGAGCTGCGCCGGCTGCCAGAAGATCGGCGTTACGAAGAACAGGATCATCGACAGGCTGGCGACGAGCTGGATCACGTCGCGAAACCGGGCGCAGACCACCGCCAGCAGCAGGCTGATCCAGACGTAGTTCAGCAGCGCCAGCGCCAGCCCCACCGGCAGGAGCAGCATGTTCACGTTCGGCGCGACGCCAAAAATCAGCGCGACCGCGACATACACCAGCAGATTATGACCGAATACGATCACGTTGCGGGTCAGAAGCCGGAATGTGAACACCGAATAAGGGATGCGAATGGCTTTCACGGTCGCTTCGGCGGCGACGATGCTGGAGCCGCTCTCGTTGATGATGGTGATGAACAGCAGCCACGCGATATATCCGGCGCAAAAGAACGGAAGGTAGGTCGAAATATCGATATGCCACAATGTCGAGTTGACGAAGCCGAGCGCGCCGACCAAGACGGCGGTGCTGAGCACCGTCCAAAACGGGCCGATGACGGTCCGGCGATAGCGCGCCCGGATATCCTTCCAGGCCAGATTGAGCCACAGGTGGCGGCGGCGCAGACCGTCGCGCAGGTCCGTCCACAGCGGCGATTGGCGCGCTTCCCCGCGGGGCTTGGCGGGCGCGGCCGTCGACCGCGCGCCTGCCTGGGGCCGATGCGGTATATCGAGGCTCATCCCGGCAAATCCGATCCGACCTCGGATGCATGCCGCGTCCGGCCCCGCATCCGCCATGCCTCCTTCATTCGGACAGCGCCGCCCGCACCGCCGCGGCGATCCGGTCCTGCGTCCGGTCGTCGAGATAGGGGTGCATCGGCAGGCTCAGCACCTCGCCGGCGAGGCGGTCGGAGACCGGCAGGCCGTTGCCGGCGGCCGGGTAGTGGCGATAGGCGGTCTGGCGGTGCAGCGGTTTTGCATAATAGACCGCGGTCGGGACCCCGGCCGATTTGAGCCGCGCCGCCACAAGGTCGCGGTCGCGGCCGGCGGGCAGGCGGACCGTGTACTGCGCCCATACGCTGGTGAGCCCGGCCGGGATTTGCGGAACCTTCACGATATCGCCCAAGAGCTCGGCGTAGCGCGCCGCGACCCGGTTGCGCGCCGCGATCTCGTCGGCGAAGATCTTGAGCTTCTGCGACAGCACCGCCGCCTGGATCGTGTCGAGCCGCGCGTTCATGCCGATCCGCACGTTGTCGTATTTGTCGCTGCCTTGGCCGTGCACCCGCAGGCTTCTCAACACCTCGATCGCGTTGTCGTCGTCGGTGAAGACGGCGCCGCCGTCGCCGTAGCAGCCCAAGGGCTTGGCCGGGAAGAAGCTGGTCGTCGACATGTCGCCGATGGCCCCGACCTTAGAGCCCCGATAGTCGGCGCCAAAGCTTTGGGCCGCGTCGCACAGCACCCACAGCTTGTTGGCCTGGGCGATCTCGAGGATCTCGTCGTAGCCGGCCGGCAGCCCGAACAGATCGACCGGGATCACCCCGACCGGCTCCAGCCCGAGGCGCCGCGCCGTGGCGATGCCGGCCTCGAAGCTCCGGGGGTCGATGTTGAAGGTGTCCTCGAGGACATCGACAAAGACCGGGACCGCGCCGTGCCACGCCACCACCTCGGCGGTGGCGGCGAAGGTGAAGGACGGGGCCAGCACCGCCTGCCCGGATTTGACGCCGAGCGCCATCAGGGCGAGCCCCAGGGCGTCGGTGCCGTTGGCGCAGCTCAAGACGTGCCGGGCGCCGCAAAACGCCGCGAGCTCCTTCTCGAAGGCGGCGACCTCGGGGCCCATGATGTAGCGGCCATGGTCGACGACGCGCAGGATCGCCTCGTCGAGAGGGCGGCCGAGCCGGCGGCGCTGCGCCCCCAGGTCGATGAACTCGATCGGCTCGTCCGCAGTGGCGAGGGGGGCGGCGGCGTCGGGCATTATTCGATCTCCTCGAGCCGGTCCGGTCCGGCTTCGCGATAGCGGCGCCCCGAGCGGGGGCAGACAAGGTCGGGGCCGAGCCGCTCGCCGGCGCGGCTCATCCAGCCGATGCGCCGCGCCGGGACCCCGGCCATCAGCGCGTAGGCCGGCACGTCGCGGGCGACGACGGCGCCGGCGGCGATGAAGGCGTATTCGCCGACCGCGTGGCCGCACACGATCGTGGCGTTGGCCCCGATCGTCGCGCCGCGCCGCACCAGGGTCGGGCGGAACTCGTCCTTGCGCTCGATCTCGGCGCGCGGGTTGTTGACGTTGGTGAAGACGCAGGACGGGCCGCAGAAGACGCCGTCCTCGAGGGTGACGCCCTGGTAGATCGAGACGTTGTTCTGGATCTTGCAGCCGTCGCCCAAGGTCACGTCGGGGCCCACCATGACATTCTGCCCGAGCGAGCAGCTCCGGCCGATCCGGGTGCGCGGCAGAATGTGCGCGAAATGCCAGATGCGGGTGCCGGCGCCGATCTCGCACGGCTCGTCGACATACGCCGATTCATGGATCTGCACGTCGGCGATCTTGACGTCGGGGCCGACGTGCGCCCGCCGCCCCGGCGCCGGGGCGGCGGCCCCTTGCTGCAGCGCCGCGCTCGCCCGCGCCAGCACGCGCAGCACGCGCAGCCCTTCGCGGCCGTCGGTGCGCGGCGTCCCGCCGGTGGCGATGCAATCGAGAAAATGCCGGCACTCGCGCTTCAACGGCTCGCCCTCGTCGAGCGCCACCGGAACGGCCTCGGCCCGCTGCGGCACCGGCAGCGCATCGCGCCATTCGATGCGGTGCGGGTAGAGCGCCAGCTTGCCGCTCCACGGCTGCGCGTCGTCGAGCACCGCCATCATCCGGTCGCCGATCGCGACGAGCTTCTGCTCCTTGAACGGATGCAGCCACGACACGAACACGTGGGCCTGCTCGCCGCCGGGGAAGGCGAGGCTGGTCGTCGTCACGTCGGCGATCGTCTTGTGCAGGTAATAGCCGCCCTGGGCTGTGACCTCGGCCGGCTCCTGCCCGAAGAGCGACAGGATCATCGACAGGTCGTGGGGCGCGAAGGACCACAGAATGTCCTCCTCGCGCCGCACCTTGCCGAGGTTCAGCCGGTTCGAATAGACGTATTGCAGGCGGCCGAGCGCGCCCTCGCGCGCCAGCCCGAGCAGCTTCTCGAAGCCGGGATGATACTGCATCAGGTGGCCGACCATCAGCCGCCGGTCGCGGCGCTCGGCCAGCCGGCACAGCGCCTCGGCCTCGGGCACGGTCAACGCCAGCGGCTTCTCGACAAAGACGTGCTTGCCCGCCTCGATCGCCTGCCGCGCCAGCCGGGCATGGAGGACGGCCGGGGCCGCGATCGCCACGCCCTCGACGCCGGGGTCGCCGAGCACCGCCTCGACATCGGCGACGACGCTGCGGTGCTGCTCGGCGAGCCTTCCCGCCGCGGCGCGGTCGGGGTCGCAGATCGCCGCCAGCGCACCCAGCTCGGCGAAGTTGCGCACCAGGTTCTTGCCCCAATAGCCGCAGCCGATCACCGCGATGCGCGCCGGCCGGTCTTCGCTTGCGCCTCTCGGATCGTCCACGCTCTGGCCTCTTTCCATGCTGCCGCAGTCCGGGTGACAGGCGCGCCACCCGAGCGGATCGTCGAAAAGCGGCGCCGCGGGCGCGGCGCCGCCGGCTCAGGCGGCTTCGACCGCCTCGGCGCGCAGCTGCGCCCGCACCCCGCGCCCGAGCAGCTCGAGCAGCACCACGACCCGGTCCTGGTCGCGCAGCTCGACCAGGCGTCCGACCATGTCCTCGAAGGCGCCCGTCGTCACCCGCACCAGCTCGCCCAGCCGCAACGACCGCTGCGGCTGGGCGCGGTCGAACCCGCCCGCCGCCTCGCCGGCGCGAATCGCCGCGACGATATCGGGCGGCACCGGGGCCGGCTCGTCCCCGGCGCGCACGACGCCGCTGATGCCGGCGGTCGACAGGATCGGGCGCCAGCGCGTCGTGGCCCGGTCGAGCCCGGCGAAGAGATAGCGCGGGAACAACGGCCGCAGCGCCAGCTGGCGCCGGCGCGCATGGCTGACCCAGATGCGACAGCGCGGCAGGTAGGCCTCGTATCCCTGGCGCAGCAGATGCTCCAGCGCCTTCGCCTCGGCATGCGGCCGGGTATAGACGGCATACCAGCGGATCACTGCGCCGCCTCGTCCAAGGCCGCGGCCGGCGCGGGCGAGATGCGCAGCAGGCCGGGGGCGACGATCCGCCCCGGCGCGAGGCTGTGCTGCGCGGCCGTCGACCGCAACGCCTCAAAGCTCGCCTGCGGGGCTCGGGTGTCGGTCACCACGACGCCGTCGAGCCGCCGCGGCGCGGCGCGGGCCAGCGCGGCGGCAAGGTCGGGCACGGTCGCCAGGCCGGCGCAGCGCCGCCCGGCGTGCCCGGCGTCGATCACGCAGAGCACCTCGATCGCGGTCTCGCCGGCGCTGAGCGCGGCGATCTCGGCGAGCTCGCCGGCCCCGTAGAGCGCCGCATTGCGCCAGCCCTTCGCCTCGCATTCATCGAACAACGCCGCGCAATCGGTGCGCGCCCGCCGGAAAAAATCGAGCGACACGGCCAGATACTCGGCCGTCAGCCGGCTCTTTTCGGCGAACCCCTGCGGCGTCAGGTAATAGGCGTAGCGGTTGAGCGGGGCCTGCCGCATCTTGACCAGCCCCTTGCGCACGCAGCGGCGCAGATACGCGTTGGCGAGGCCGAGCGCGATCCCCAGCTCGCGCGCGAGCTGGCGCTGGGTGATGGCGCTGTCGCGCTCGACCGAGGTCAAGACGCTCAGCACGATCCCCGGATTTCCCGCCTGCTCCGCCTGGCTCTGGTCGCTCACGCGGCGTCGATACCGCGTTCATGGGGTGAACGTCAAGCGCCTCGCGCCGATCGCGCCGCCGCCGGGACCGGGCCGACATAGGCCGAGACCGGGCGGATCAGCCGGTCGGCTCGCTGCTGCTCCATCGCATGGGCGAGCCAGCCGGCGCAACGGGCGACGGCGAACACCGGGGTGAACGCTTCGCGCGGCAGGCCGACCGCGTCGAGCAGCAGGGCTGCGTTGATCTCGAGATTGGGCTCTAAGGGCGGCCGCCCCGGCTTGAGCCGCGCCATGACCTCGCGCACGCCGCGCTCGACCTCGGCGGCGAAGGCGAGGCGGCCGGCGTCGAGGCCGAGCCGTCGCAGCGCCGGGCGCAACGCCGCGGCGCGCGGATCGCCATGGCGGAAGACGCGGTGGCCAAAGCCCATCAGCCGCTCGCCGGCGGCGAGCTTGCGCTCGATCCAGCCGACGATGTCGCCGCTCGCCGCGATCTCGTCGAGCATATCGAGGGTGGGGCCGGGCGCGCCGCCGTGCAACGGCCCGGCAAAGGCGCAATAGGCGCCGAGCGCCGCGGCGGCCAGCGAGGCCCGGGTCGAGGCGATGATCCGGGCGGCGAAGGCCGAGGCGTTGAGACCGTTTTCGACGACCGCGGCGAAATAGGCGTCGAGCCCGTCGGCCATCGCCGCCGCGGCCGGCGCGCCGCGGACCATGCGCAACAGATCGGCGGCGACGCCGAGCTCGGGGTCGGGAGCCACCGGCGCCTCCCCGCTTTTCGCCCGGATCAGCGCCGCGACCGCCACCGGCAGGCTCGCCGATATCGCCGCCGGCGGGCTGTCGTCGGGGAGGACGGCCAATGCCAGCCGCACCCCCTCGATCAGCGGGCGGCGCGACGCCGGGTCGAGCCACTCGCCCAGCCGCGCGAAGGCCGCCTGCCGCGCGGCCCCGAGCACGGCGCGAACCCCGCCGCGGGTCAGCCCGTCGCCGGCGAAGCCCTCCCACAGGATCGCCACGGCGCCCTCGTAGCCGCGCCGGGCGACCAAATCGTCGAGAGTGTGGCCGCGCACCCACAGGACGCCGCGCTCGCCGTCGCTGTGGCTGAGCACGGTTTCGGCCGCGACCACCCCTTCGAGCCCGCTGTCCATTTCCCCTCGTCCCCCGCGTCGGCGCGAGCGCCGATTCGCCTTGGCCGGTCCGGGCTTGTCAACCAGGCTCGGGCCGTCCACAAAGCGGGGCTGGCTTCCGGAAGCGCCGCGCCTCGGCGCTTTGCGTCGGCGCGCTGTTGATCTAGTGGACAGCTCCCGACGGCTCCGGCGGCGAGAACGAAGCCGAATGTCCGGTCCCTGCCACTCGCCTGATCCCGAGGTAAGCTGACGCATGCCCGCGACCGCCCTCTCCGGCGAGATCCGCAATGTCGACTTCGCCGACGCGCTCGGCGAGCGCTATCTCTCTTATGCGCTGTCGACGATCATGTCGCGCTCGCTGCCCGATGTGCGCGACGGGCTGAAGCCGGTCCACCGCCGCATCCTGCACGCGATGCGGCAGCTGCGCCTCGACCCCGCCTCGGGCTACAAGAAATGCGCCCGCGTCGTCGGCGACGTGATCGGCAAGTTCCACCCGCATGGCGAGCTTGCGGTCTACGATGCGCTGGTTCGCCTCGCCCAGGATTTCTCGCAGCGCTACCCGCTGGTCGACGGGCAGGGGAATTTCGGCAACATCGACGGCGATAACGCCGCGGCGATGCGCTACACCGAGAGCCGGTTGTCGGCCGTGGCGCAGGCGATGCTCGACGGCATCGACGAGGATGCGGTCGATTTCCGCGCCACCTATGACGGCGAGGACAGCGAGCCGCTGGTATTGCCGGCGCGCTTCCCGAACCTCTTGGCGAACGGCGCCTCGGGCATCGCGGTCGGCATGGCGACCAGCATTCCGCCGCACAATGTCGGCGAGCTGTGCGCCGCGCTGTCGCACCTGATCGACCAGCCGGCCTGCGCCCCGGCCGAATTGCTGGCCCACATCGCGGGGCCCGATTTCCCGACCGGCGGCGTCCTGGTCGAGCCGCCGGAGAATATCGCGCTGGCCTACGAGACCGGCCGCGGCAGCTTCCGCCTGCGGGCGCGCTGGGTGAAGGAGCCGCTGCCGCACGGCCTCTACCAGATCATCGTCACCGAGATGCCGTACCAGGTGCAGAAGGGGCGGCTGGTCGAGAAGGTCGCGGCCCTCCTCGAAGAAAAGAAATTGCCGCTCCTCGCCGACATCCGCGACGAATCGACCGAGGACGTGCGCCTCGTGCTGGAGCCCAAGACCCGCAACGTCGACGCCGAATTGCTGATGGAGCAGCTCTTCCGCCTGACCGAGCTCGAGGTCCGGGCGCCGCTCAACCTCAACGTCCTCGACCCCCTGGGCGTGCCGCGGGTGATGAGCCTCAAGGAGGCGCTGCAGGCTTTTCTCGACCATCGCCGCGAGGTCTTGCAGCGCCGCAGCCGCCATCGCCTCGCCGCGGTCGCCCACCGCATGGAGGTCCTGAAGGGTCAGATCGTCGTCTACGTCAACCTCGACGAGGTGATCCGCATCATCCGCGAGGCCGACGAGCCAAAGGCCCAGATGATGGCGCGCTGGGATTTGAGCGAGGTCCAGGCCGAGGCGATCCTGAACATGCGGCTGCGCGCGCTGCGCCGGCTCGAGGAGATCGCGATCCGCAAGGAGCTCGACGCGCTTTCCGGCGAGGAGGGGCGGCTCGCCGCGCTCCTGGCCAGCGACCGGCGGCAATGGCGCGCGGTCGCCAAGGAGGTCCGCGAGATCGGCGCCGCGTTCGGCGGCGACACCCCGCTCGGCCGCCGCCGCACCGAAATCGCCGCAGCACCCGCGCCCGTGGAGATCCCGGCCGAGGCGCTCGTCGAGCGCGAGCCGGTGACCGTGCTGTGCTCGGAAAAGGGCTGGGTGCGCGCGGTCAAGGGCCACAACGGCAGCGCCGCCGAGCAGAAATACAAGGAGGGCGACGGGCCGCGCTTCGCGGTCATGGCCGAAACCACCGACCGGCTGATCGTGTTCGCCAGCAACGGCCGCTTCTACACCTTGGGGGTCGACCGGCTGCCCGGCGGGCGCGGCCACGGTGAGCCGCTGCGGCTGATGATCGACCTGCCGAACGAGCACGATGTCGTCGCCATGTTCCCCTATCGGCCGGGCATGGAATTGCTGGTCGCGGCCGACGACGGGCGCGGCTTTGTCGTCGACGGCGAGGAGGCGGTGGCGCAGACCCGCGCCGGCAAGCAGGCGCTGACCCCGGCCGAGGGCGCGCTCGCGCGCATCTGCCTGCCGGCCGAGGGCGGCGACGCGGTGGCGCTCATCGGCGACAACCGGCGGATGCTGGTGCTCAAGATCGACGACATCCCGCTGATGGCGCGCGGCCGCGGCGTCATCCTGCAGCGCTACAAGACGGGCGGCCTCGCCGACGCCAGGGTGTTCCGCCTCGCCGACGGCCTCTCCTGGCGGCTGGGCGAGAACCGCACCCGCACCGAAACCGACCTCACCCCCTGGCTCGGCCCCCGCGGCGGGGCCGGCCGCCTCGTCCCCTCGGGCTTCCCCCGCTCCAACCGGTTCGGGTGAAGATCGGCGCGCGGTCACGATTGTGGTAAGAGAGGAGGTAATGACCGACCGACTCACCCTTGCGCGGGCGCTTGAAGAAGGCGGGATCGCCCGCGCCGCCGCCGAAAATATCGCCACCGAGATCTTCGTTGCGCTCCACGACAACAGCGCAACGAAAGCGGACCTCGAAGGCGTTAAGGCGGAGCTGATCTCGCGCATCGACAGCGTCAGGGCGGAGCTGCTGTTGCGGCTCTCGGAGCTGGAGCATCGAATGACCGCGCGGTTCGGCAGCGCCATCGTCATCGTGACCGGCGTCATTCTCGCCGCGATCCGCTATATGCCGCGTAATTAGAGCAAATTTCGATCGGGTAGGCTCGCGACTTTGACGAGAACCGACGATGGCTGGCGTCGCCGTCGGCGGGCTGATAGCCTCGCTCCAACATCGTCGACGGGAGGAAGCCAATGCCCGACCAGCCGATTTCCCCCGAGCGCTTCGCCGTTCTCGTCGAGGAGGCGGGGCTGCGGCTGACCCCGGAGCAGCTCGAGGAGCTGCGGCAGGCATACCGCTTTGTCGCGCGCATGAAGAAGAGCGTGCGGCGGCCGCGCGACCGGGCGGCCGAGCCGGCGCATATTTTCGTTCATCCGAGGGCGTGAGCATGGCGAGCGACCCGACCCTGCTGACGATCGCCGAGGCCGGCCGCGCGATCGCCGCCGGCGAGCTGTCGCCGGTGGCGCTGACCGAGGCCTATCTCGACCGCATCGCCGCGCTCGACGGCGATTTGCACAGCTATGTCCTGGTGTTGCGGGATCAGGCGCTCGCCGCCGCAGGCGCGCTCGCCGCCGGGCGCCCGCAGGGCCCGCTGCACGGCATCCCGATCGGGCTCAAGGACATCTACAAGACCCGCGGCATCCGCACCACCGCCGGCTCGCGGCGCTACCTCGACCATGTCCCCGACGAGGACGCCGAGACCTGGACGCGGCTGCGCGGCGCCGGCGCCATTCTGCTCGGCAAGCAGGAGACGCACGAATTCGCGATCGGCGGCCCCGATTTCACGCTCCCCTTCGAGCCGGCGCGCAACCCGTGGAACACCGCGCATTATCCGGCCGGCTCGTCCTCGGGCTCGGCCGTTGCGGTCGCCGCCGGCCTCTGCGCCGCGGCGATGGGGTCGGACACCGGCGGCTCGATCCGCGGCCCCGCGGCCTATTGCGGCATCGTCGGGCTCAAGCCGACCTATGGAAGGGTCAGCCGGCGCGGCGTCTTCCCGCTCTCCTACACCCTCGACCATTGCGGGCCCCTGACCCGGACGGTCGAGGATTGCGCGATCATGATGCAGGCGCTGGCCGGCTACGACCCGCAGGACCCGGCCTCGGCCGATCATGCCGGTCCCGGACTACCGGGCGGCGCTGACCCCGCGTCTCGACGGTGTGCGGATCGGCGTCGTCCGCCACTTCCACGAGCGCGACGCGGTCAGGGGCTTCGGCCCGGACAGCGCCCCCAACCCGGCCTATTGCGCCGCCTTCGACGCCGCCTGCCGGACCCTGGAGAGCCTCGGCGCGCGGCTCGTCGACCTGCAATTGTCGCCGCTGATCGATTACCTCGACACCAACCGGCTGATCATGCTGGCCGAGGCCTATGCGCTGCACGAGAAGGATTTTCGCGAGCGGCCGCAGGATTTCGGCCACCACATGTTCGCCCGGATCGCGCTCGGCGGGTTTCTGAGCGCGGCCGACTATGTCGAGGCGATGCGCCAGCGCCGCGAGCTGGCGGTCGAATTCGCCCGTGCGCTCGACGGGGTCGACGCCGCGGTCTCGGCCAACGCGACCGGCCCGGCGCCGAGGATCGACGCGCTCTCGACCTATGCGACCTTCGACCGGGCGTCCTACACCGGCCCCTACAATTTGACCGGCAGCCCGGCGCTCTCTCAGCCGATCGGCTTCGAGAACGGGTTGCCGCTGGCGTTTCAGATCGCCGGCAAGCCGTTCGACGAGGCGGGCGTGATGCGGATCGGCCATGCGTTCGAGCAGGCGACCGAATTCCACCGGCAGCGGCCGGCGATCAGCGCCTCTCTGCCGCAGCGCCGGTAGCCCCAAGGGTCAGCGCAGCGCGATCTCGGTCACCAGCTTGTCGGTCATGGCGTCGGCGAAGGCGTGAAAATCGTCGACGACGCGCAAGAACGCGCCGGGCCCGCCGATCACGTTTTCCCGGTAGTACGCCGCGAGCCCGCCGGGCGGCTGGGTGTGCACCGCGTAGCCCGGGTTCGGCTTGTCGTTGATGATGGCGAGCCCGTTGATCGTGACGCCTTTGGCCACCGCCTCGTCCCGCGCGCCGGTCACCGGCCGGCCGGAATTGTTGGTGCCGTCGCCGGAGATGTCGATGACGCGCCGCTCGCTCTTCGGGCCGGCGGCGGCGAACCGTTCCAGCGCAAAGTCGATGCCGGCGCTGATCGAGGTCCGCCCGACAAACGAGCGGGGTGCTGCAAGGATCGCCGCGGCGAGCCCGCCGGCGTCCTCCTCGTCGCGGATCACCGTCCAGTCGGCGACGACGAGCTGCTCGCCCGCACCCGACCATTCGATATAGGTGACCGCGATCGCACGGTTGCCGCCGCCGCGGATCGCGGCCAGCACGCGGCGGTCGGTCACCGCCGCGGCATAGCCCCGGCGCTGCAGCACGAACTCGGACTCGTCGATGCTGCGCGACACGTCGGCGGCGAGGACGAGCAGCAGATCGGCGTTCTGGGCGCGCGCGGCCCCGGCGCCGGCCAGCAGCGCCAGAAACATCGCCGCGGCGACGGCGGCTCTCATCGGTCTCCTCATCGGGCGCCGCGAAGACTATGGCAGCCGCCGGCCCGGCGAAAGGGGATCGCCGCGCGGCCGGCGCGCCGCCATATATCGGCGCAGGGAGAGCCGCCATGCGCATTGTCCAGACCCGCCTCTTTGTTGACACCGAGCCCCGCGAGATCAGGGAGATCACCGCCACGGTCGCCGATTGGGCCGCGCGCCAGAAGATCGGGCTCGGCCTCTTGAGCCTCTATATCCAGCACACCTCGGCCTCGCTGCTGATCCAGGAGAACGCCTCGCCCGACGTGCGGCGCGACCTCGACGCCCTGTTGCGCCGGCTCGCGCCCGAGGATGCGAGCCTCTACCGTCACAACGACGAAGGGCCCGACGACATGCCGGCCCACATCAAGAGCGCGCTGACCCAGACCCAGCTGACGATCCCGGTCGCCGACGGGCGCATGCAGCTTGGCCATTGGCAGGGGATCTTCCTGCTGGAGCACCGCGCCTCGCCGCACCGCCGCTCTCTTTTGCTGACCTTGATCGGCGAGTAGATTGGCGCCGGCTCGGCGACGCGGCCCGAGGCGGGAGAACAGGATGGTTGCGGTCATCGAAGAGAAGGGCGAGGCCGGCGCGGCGCTGTGCATCGAATTCAAGGTGCATCGCAGCGCCGACGACCCCGATCGCATTCTCGGCGCTTGGCGGCTCGCCGGCGGCGCGGCGAACGGGTCGGCGATCGACCAGAGCAGGCCCGGCAGCCCGGTCGAAATGGAGTTTCGTCACGCGCTCGATTGCGCCGATCTGCACGGCATACCGTTCCTATGGGTCAACGATCCCGACGAATTGTTCCCCTATTACAGCCGCCGATGAACATCGGCCGGCCGGGTCGCAGCCCGGTCGAGCGAATCGAGGATCCGCCGATGACTGCCGACGCCGCCGCGCCCGCGAGATGGCCGAACTACCGGGAGGACGACTTCGTCATTCGGAACTACGCGTTCCGGAGCGGCGAGACCCTGCCCGAGCTGAGGCTGCGCTACCGCACCTTGGGAACGGCGAGGCGCAACGCGGCCGGCGGGATCACGAACGGCGTGCTGCTGCTGCAGGGAAACACCGGCACCGGGGCGAACTGGCTGCGCCCGAGCCTCGCCGACGAGCTGTTTCGACCCGGCCAGCCGCTCGACGCGGCCGAATATTTCATGATCATGCCGGACGCGATCGGACGCGGCGGGTCGAGCAAGCCGTCGGACGGGCTCAAGGGGAAATTTCCGCATTACCGCTACCGCGACATGGTCGAATCCGGCTATCGGCTGATCACCGAAGGCCTCGGCGTCGCCCATCTGCGCCTTGTGATCGGCAGCTCGATGGGCGGCATGCACGCCTGGCTGTGGGCCGAGGCGTACCCCGGGCTGATGGACGCGGTGGTGCCGATCTCGTGCCAGCCGGTCGAGATCAGCGGCCGCAATTGGCTCGGCCGCCGCGCCCAGGCCGAAGCGATCCGCCACGACCCGGACTGGAGCAACGGCTTCTACGAGCAGAACCCGCGCCACTACGTCTACGCCGCCGCCGGGAATTTCGGCACCGAAAGCCCGACCCGCATCCAGGAAATGGCGCCGACCCTTGCCGCCGCCGACGCGCTCTACGAGCGCCGGCTGGCCGAGGCGAAGAAGGGCGACGCGAACAACCAGCTTTGGGCGATCGAGGCGATCCAGGACTACAACCCCGAGCCCGACCTCGACAAGATCACGGCGAAGGTGCTGCTGATCAACGACGCCGAGGATCACGCCAACCCGCCCGAGCTCGGCACCGTCGAGCGCGCGATGCGGCGGGTCCGACATGGCCGCTATGTGCTGATCCCGGCGGGGCCGAACACGCACGGGCATTTCAGCCATTACTACGCCGAATTGTGGAAGCCCTATCTGATCGAGCTCATGGCGAGCCTCGATGCCGCTGGCGATGGCAAAGCGGCGTTTTGAGCGGGGGCAGCATGGATCGTCTCAAAGGCAAGGTGGTGCTGATCAGCGGCGGGGCCCGCGGACAGGGTGCGGCCGAGGCCCGGCTGTTCGCGGCCGAAGGCGCGCGGGTGGTGATCGGCGACGTGCTCGAGCCCGAAGGCCGCGGGCTCGCCTCCGAGCTCGGTCCGGCGGCAGCCTTCGTACGCCAGGATGTGACGCAGGAAGCGGATTGGGCGAGGGCCGTCGAGACGGCGGCGGAGCGGTTCGGCGGCCTGCACGGCCTCGTCAACAACGCCGGCATCTACCAGCCCCGGACCTTGATGGAGACCGACGCCGAGCTGTTCGAGCGTCATATGCGGGTCAACCAGCTCGGCTGCTTTCTCGGCATGAAGGCGGTCGTGCCGCCGATGGAGAAGTCGGGCGGCGGCTCGATCGTCAACATATCCTCGACCGCCGGGCTGCGCGGCTCGCCGGGGGCGATCGCCTACAGCGCCACCAAATGGGCGCTGCGCGGGATGACCAAGGCGGCGGCGATCGATCTGGCGCCGCGCAGGATCCGGGTCAATTCGGTGCATCCGGGCCCGATCGACACCGAGATGCTCAAGGTGCGCACCCTTGAAGAAAACCGGCGGCGTCTGCAGACGGTGCCGATGGGGCGCATGGGAACCGCCGAGGAGGTGGCCTCGCTCGTCTTGTACCTGCTGTCCGACGAGAGCGGCTACGTCACCGGCGCCGAAGTCGCAATCGACGGCGGCGCGACGCTGTAGCCGGTTGCCGGCCGCGGGGCTCAGGGAGAGACCGGTGATGGGCATGCTCGACGGGCGGGTGGCGCTGGTGACGGGCGGCAGCAAAGGGCTCGGTGCGGCGACCGCGCGGCTCTTCGCCGAAGCCGGGGCGCGGGTCGTCGTCACCTTTTCGAGCGATGCCGAGGCGGCCCGGCGGCTGATCGCGAGCCTCCCCGGCGAAGGGCACCGCGCCAGCCGCACCCCGGCGCAGGATACCGGCGCGGTCGACAGCCTCGCCGCCGCGATCGCCGCGACCGAGGGCCGGCTCGACATCCTGGTCAACAATGCCGGCAGCACGCGGGTGATCCCGCACGCCGATCTGCGCGCGCTCGACGACGAATTCTTCGACTTCGTGGTGGCGGTCAACCTGCGCGGGCCCGTTCGCCATGGTGCGCGCCTGCCAGCCCCTGCTCAAGGCGAGCGGGCGCGGCCTCGTCGTCAATGTCGGCTCGGTCTCGGGCGTGCGCGGCGGCGGCAGCAACATCGCCTACGCCGCCGCCAAGGCCGGGGTGCATGCGATGACGATGTCGCTGGCGCGCGCGCTGGCCCCCGAGATCCGGGTCGTCGCCGTCGCGCCGAGCCTGATGGAGACGCCGATGACGCAGATGTGGACGCCGCAGCAGCGCGCCCAGCGGATCGCCGGCAACCCGCTCCGGCGGATCGCCGAGCCCGAGGAGGTCGCGGCGGTGATCCTCGGGCTGGCGACGACGATGACCTTTGTCAACGGCGCGGTCATCCCGGTCGACGGCGGCAGCCTGCTGTGACGGCCGGCGGCTGAACCACCGGGAGGCGCGGGGGGCGCGCGGCGGCCGGCGGTCGCTCGACATCGTCTCGCGGCGGAATTGGCTGTACGATCGCCCTCTGGACCGACCCTCAGGAGCGCCGATGGCCGCCACGCCGCAAAACCTGCTCGTCATCATGTCCGACGAGCACAACCGCAAGATCGCCGGCCATGCCGGGGACGCGTACGCGCGCACGCCGGCGCTGGACGCGCTTGCCGCCCGCGGCACAAGCTTCACCGCCGCCTACACGCCATCGCCGATCTGCGTTCCGGCCCGCGCCAGCCTCGCCACCGGCCTCCCGGTGCACCGCCACCGCGCCTGGGACAACGCCATCGCCTATGACGGGCGCATCGCCGGCTGGGCGCACGCGCTGCGACGGCGCGGCCACCATGTCGCCGCCATCGGCAAGCTGCATTACCGCGGCGGCCCCGACGAGGATTACGGCTTCACCGAGAGCCTCTTGGCGATGCACATCACCGACGGCGTCGGCGATGTCACGCACCTGGTGCGCGACCCCGACGACATCCGCACCACCGGCAGGAACCTGATCGCCTCGGCCGGTCCCGGCGAGAGCAGCTACACGCTCTACGACCGGCAGGTCGCCGCCGCGGCTCAGGTCTGGCTGCGCGAGCAGGGCGCGCGCCGGCATCCGCGTCCCTGGGTGCTGTTTGTCTCGATGGTGGCGCCGCATTTTCCGCTCACCGCCCCGCCCGAGCATTATTACCGCTATATCGGCCAGGATTTGCCGCGACCCAAGCTCTACGACAAGGGCGAGCGGCCGGGCCACCCGTATGTCCGCATTTATGCGCGGCGGTCGGATTATGACGCGCACATCAAGAGCCCGGCGGATCTGCAGCGAGCCTTGGCCGGGTATTACGGCTTGGTCTCGTTTCTCGACGAGCAGATCGGGAAGATCCTGGCCGCGCTGTCCGAGGCCGGCCTCGCCGACGCCACGCGGGTGATCTACACCTCCGATCACGGCGACAACCTCGGGGCGCGCGGCCTCTGGGGAAAGGCGACGATGTACGAGGAGAGCGCCGGCATCCCGATGCTGGTGGCGGGCGAAGGCGCGCCGAAGGGGGCCGTCTGCGCGACCCCGGTCACCTTGTGCGACGTGTCGGCGACCATCCTTGACGCCGTGGGCGCGCCCGACGCCGTCACCGAGCTCGGCCTGCCCGGCGCCTCGCTGCTGGACCTCGCCGGCCGGCCGGCGCAAGACCGCGCCGTGCTGTCGGAATTTCATACCTACGGCCCCGACGCCTTCTACATGCTGCGCGGGCTGCGCCATAAATACGTCCATTACGTCGGCGCGCCGCCCCAGCTCTTCGACCTCGAAGCCGATCCCGAGGAATTGACCGATCTCGGCGCCGAGCCCTCGCATGCGCCGCAGCGCGCGGCGCTCGAAGCGCAGCTGCGCGCCATCCTTTCCCCCGAAGCGGTGGATCGGCAGGCCAAAGCCGATCAGGCCGCGATGGCCGAACGCCATGGCGGGTTCGAGGCGCTGCGCCGGCGGGAAAAGATCGCCTTTACCCCACCGCCCACCGCGGGTCCCCACTGACGCGGCGGCGCCTTGGCCGCGGCCGGGCGCAGATCCGCCGTCGCGCGGCGCCGCGCGCGGGCGGCGCCCGGATCGATCGCGGGGCGATGAAGGAATGGCCGGCGCCGCTCGGGGCCGGTCGCCGCAGCCGCGGGTTCGCGCTCCTTATCGTGCTGTGGACCCTGGTGCTGATCGCCTTTATCGTGGCCCACCTTTCCGCCAGCGGGCGGACCGAGATCCGGATCGCCGACAATCTCGTCGCCAACGCGGCCGCCGCCGCCGCCGCCGACGGGGCGATCTTCGACGCCGTCTTCATCCAGTCGGACCCCCGGCCGGACCGGCGCTGGCCGATCGACGGGGCCGCGCACGAGCTGGCGATCGGCCACAGCCGGGTCAGGGTGCAGCTGCAGGACGAGGCGTCGTGGATCAACCCGAGCTCGGCCTCGCCGGCGCTGGTCGAGGCGCTGCTCCGCGCCACCGGCAGCGACCCGGAAAGCGCAAAGCGGCTGGCGGCCGCGATCGCCGAATGGGTCGGCTCCGCGCCGGTCGCCCGGCCGCAGAGCGCCGTCCTCGCGGATTATCGGGCGGCGAGCCTCGATTATGGACCGCCGGGCGAGCCGCTCGAGACCCTGGACGAGCTCGGCCGCGTGCTCGGCATGACCCCCGCTGCCCTGGCGGCGATCCGGCCCCATCTGACCCTCTTTGGTCCGCCTGAGCCGGACCCGGCCAGCCCCGACCCGATCGTGGCGGCGGCGGTCGCCGAGGTCGCGAAGGCCGAGGCCACCCCGTCGACAAGCCAGCCGCCGCCCGATGTGCTGACGACGCGGATCACCGCGACCGCGTTCGGCCCGAGCGCGGCCAGCGTGACCCGGTCCGCCGTCATCCGCTTTGGCGCCATGCTGCCCCGCGGCTACGCCGTGCTCGCCTGGGGCGGCGGCTTGCGCTGACCCTGAGCCCGCCCGGCGGCTCGGCCTCGGCCACGCCGACAAGCGAGCCTGCGTCTTGACCTTCGACCGTCAGCATGTCACAATATAGTGAGAAGTTAAGATTAACCATAAAGCGGTCATCAAGCGAATTTCGACCGGGCAGGTCCGTGACTTCCACGAGATTGCTTCGCTTCGCTCGCAATGACGAGGATAACGTTGTCATTGCGAGCGGAGCGAAGCAATCTCGATCCGACGATGCAACCCGATGGAAATCCGCCCTGGAGGCTGTTGCTGCAAGCAGGCGATGTCGGCGCCGGCCGACCCACGGATTGAAACAAGAGGATTTCGCGTGATTCCGTTTCTCGATTTGAAAGCGCAATACCGGCAGATCAAATCGGAGATCGACGCCGCAATAGCCCGCGTCGTCGACAGCGCCCAGTTTGTGCTTGGCCCCGAAGTGGCGGCGTTCGAGGAACGGTTCGCGGCATATTGCCGTGCGCGGCATTGCATTGCGCTCAACAGCGGCACCTCCGCGCTGCATTTGGCGCTGCTCGCGGCGGGGATCGGCCCGGGCGACGAGGTGATCACGGTTTCGATGACGTTTGTGGCGACGACCTCGGCGATACTTTATTGCGGCGCAAAGCCGGTGTTCGTCGACGTCGACCCGGACACCTGGACGATGGACCCCAATCTGGTGGAGGCCGCGGTGACGGCCCGGACCAGGGCGATCCTGCCGGTGCACCTGCATGGGCTGATGGCCGACATGGACCCGATCGTCGCGGTGGCGCGCCGCCACGGCCTCGTCGTCATCGAGGATGCCGCACAGTCGCACGGCGCCGAATACAAGGGGCGCAGCGCCGGATCGATCGGCGATATCGGCTGCTTCAGCTTTTATCCCGGCAAAAACCTCGGGGCGTACGGCGAAGGCGGGGCGGTCGTCACCAACAATCCGGATCTGGCGCGCCGGACGGCGTTGCTGCGCGATTGGGGGCAGACGTCGAAATACGTCCACAGCGTGCCCGGCTATAATTATCGCATGGACGCCATTCAGGGCGCCGTCCTCAAGGTGAAGATGGATCATATCGAAGGCTGGACCGAGGCGCGCCGGTCGGTTGCGGCGGCTTACGATCGCCTGCTGGCGCAGCGCCGCCTGCCTCGGCCGGCGCCGCCAAAGCACAGCCGACACGTCTACCATGTCTATGCAATCCAGGTCGCGCAGCGCGACCGGGTGCAGCGGGCGCTCGATGTGGCGGGCGTCGGGACCGGGATCCATTATCCGATCCCGGTTCACCTGCAGCAGGCGTATGCCGATCTCGGCTGCGGGCCGGGCGACCTCCCGGTCACCGAGGGGTTGGCCGATCGGTTCCTGTCGTTGCCGATCTACGCCGAGCTGCCGCGCGAGCGGGTGGCGGAGGTCGTGCGCGAGCTGGAAAGCGCCTGCCTGGTCGAGACCGCATAGCCGACCCGGCCGGTTTTGGCCCCACCCGCCGCTGACGCCTGTGGCGATCCGAGGAGCTTGGAAAATCGTGGCTGATCTGAGAGGAAAGCGCATCCTGGTGACCGGCGGGGCCGGGTTTATCGGCTCGCATATTGTGGATCTGCTGGCCGAGGAGGGCTGCCGCGAAATCGTCGTCCTCGACAATATGGCGCGCGGCCGGCCGCAGAACCTCGAGCGCGCCATGGCGCAAGGGCCGGTGCGTCTGGCCGAGGGCGATATCCGCGACCGAAAGCTGCTGGCGGCGCTGGTGCAAGCCGCCGACATTGTTTTTCACCAGGCGGCGCTGCGGATCACGCACTGCGCGGCAGAGCCCCGGCTGGCGATGGAGGTGATGGTGCAGTCGACCTTCGACCTTCTCGAATTGTGCGTCGAGCACGAGATCGAGAAGGTGGTCGCCGCCTCTTCGGCCTCGGTTTACGGCATGGCCGAGGAGTTTCCGACGACCGAGAGCCAGAATCCCTATGATAATCGGACCCTTTACGGCGCCGCCAAGGCCTTCAACGAAGGATTGCTGCGCACGTTCAACGATATGCACGGGCTCGATTACGTCGCATTCCGATACTTTCAACGTCTACGGGCCGCGCATGGACATCCACGGCCGCTACACCGAGGTCTTGATCCGCTGGATGGAGCGGCTGGAGGCCGGTCAGGCGCCGATCATTTTTGGCGACGGCCGGCAGACCATGGATTTCGTCCACGTTCGCGACGTTGCGCGCGCCAATATATTGGGGGCCAAGACGAATGCCGGCGACGAGGTCTTCAATATCGCCAGCGGCGAGGAGACGAGCCTTCTGCAGCTCGCCCAATCCCTTGCCGGGGTGATGGGACATCGCGGGCTCGATCCCGAATTCGCGCCGGAAAGGTCGGTCAATCCGGTGCCGCGCCGTCTCGCCTCGACGGCGAAGGCCGAGCGGCTGCTGGGCTTTCGCAGCTCGGTTCCGCTCGAGGACGGCTTGCGCGACCTCGTCGATTGGTGGCGCGCCGAGCGGCGGCGCGACGCCGCCTCGCACCGGCTGCAGGCGGCCGCGTCGTGATCCCGATCGCCAAGCCGGTCCTCGAGGCGGCCGAAGCCGAGGCGGCGCAGCAGGTCGTGCTGAGCGGCTGGGTCACCCAGGGGCCGCAGGTCGCCGCCTTTGAAAAAGAGTTCGGCCGATATGTCGGCGCCCCCCATGCCTGCGCCGTCTCGAGCTGCACCACGGCACTGCATCTCGCGCTCTTGGCCGCCGGGGTCGCGGCCGGCGACGAGGTGATCACCGCCAGCCATTCCTTTATCGCGACGGCGAACTGCATCCGCTATTGCGGCGCTGTCCCGGTGTTCGTCGATATCGATCCCGCCACCTACAATATCGATCCGCAGCGTGTCGCCGAGGCCGTCACGCCCCGCACCCGCGCCATTCTGGCGATCCACCAGATGGGGATGCCGTGCGACCTGCCGGCGCTTCTCGCCGTGGCCCGGCGTCACGGCATCGCGCTGATCGAGGATGCGGCGTGCGCCGCCGGCAGCGAAATCCGGATCGGCGGAGATTGGCAGCCGATCGGCCGCCCGCACGCCGAGATCGCCTGCTTCTCGTTTCACCCGCGCAAGGTCATCACCACCGGCGACGGCGGCATGCTGACGACATCCAACCCGGATTTCGACGCCGCGTTCAGGCTGCTTCGCCAGCACGGCATGAGCGTCCCCGACACGGTGCGGCACGGCTCGGCGCAGGTGATCTTCGAGGAATATCTCGCGGTCGGCTATAATTACCGCATGACCGACATCCAGGCCGCCATCGGCCGCAAGCAGCTCGAGCGGCTGCCGCAGCTGGTATCGCGTCGTCGCGACCTGGCCGCCCGCTACGCCGAGCTGCTCGGCAACCTCGACGGGCTCGGCCTGCCGGAAGAGCCCGAATGGGCGCGCTCCAACTGGCAGAGCTATTGCGTGCGCCTGCCGGACCGCGTCGACCAGAAGGCGGTCATGCAGCGGCTTCTCGATCAAGGGATCGCCACCCGGCGCGGCATCATGTGCTCGCACCGCGAGCCGTGCTATTCGAACGAGACGCCGCGCCACGAGCTGCCCCAGTCGGAGCTCGCTCAGGACCACTCGATCCTGCTTCCGATCTACACGCAGATGACCGAGGACGATCAGGTCAGCGTCGCCGACGCATTGCGCAGCGAGCTGCACAGGTAGCCGGCCGCCGATCTGCAGCGCCTTGGCGCTTCTCGGCGGCGCCGCCGGCGTCCCCTCCCCTGCCGCCGTGAGCGGTCAGGCGGATCATCGATCCCGGTCTCAGCGACGGGCGGGATCCTCGGCCGCGCAGGCGCCGCCGCCGGGATGCAGATAGCGGCTGATCGCGTGCAGGAAGCCCTCGGCGCGCAGCTCGTGCCCGTGGAGCAGGATGATCACGGCGACCGCCGACAGGATGAGCGGCCGCAGCGATCTCCTCTCGGACGCCAGGCGCCGATATCGGACGGCAAAAAGGGCAAGCGTCGCGGCCCCGACCAACACGCCGATCCCGACCTCGACCGCGCTGTGGGCGTTGAGCGCGAGGCGCGATGCGGCGATGCCGGCGATCAGGCCGGCACCGGCGGCGAGCAACGCGACGCGCCGCCAGCCTCGTCTTTCAGCCGCGATGACCAAGGTCAGAGCGCCGTAGATCAGCGTGCTCAGGCTGGTGTGGCCGCTCGGGCTGACGAGGTCGGGAACGGGAGGACAGACATAAAGAAGAACTTTCAGGAGCGCGGTCGCGGCGATGCACAGACCCACCGCACCGGCCCACGCCGCCGCCGCGTCCCGCGCACGAACCCACAGCAGCCAGGCGAGCATCACCACCGAGAGCGGCAGCGCCACCGCAACGTCGCCGAAATCGGTCAGGCTTCTCATCCGGCCGCGACCATGGGCGGCGTCTGTCTGCGGCGTCTCTTGAAGGCGATATCGGGCCGCTACCGGCGCGTGCGCAGCAGCTCGACGAGATACCGGCCGTAGGCATTGCCCTTAAAGCCCGCGGCGAGGGCCTCGAGCCGGGCGTCGTCGATCCAGCCCTGGCGCCAGGCGACCTCCTCCGGGCAGGCGATCTTGAGGCCTTGGCGAGCCTCCACCGTCGCCACGAACTCCGCCGCCTGCAACAGACTTTCCGGCGTCCCGGTGTCGAGCCAGGCCAAGCCCCGACCCAGCGTTTCCAGTGTGAGCCGGCCCTGGCGGAGATAATGGTTGTTGAGATCGGTGATCTCGAGCTCGCCGCGGGCCGAGGGTTTCAGGGTGGCGGCGATATCGGCCGCCTGCTCGTCGTAGAAATAGAGGCCGGTGACCGCATAATTGGAGGGCGGCGTCGCCGGCTTCTCGACGATCGCCCGCACCCCGCCATCCGCGGCGAAGTCGATCACGCCGTATTGGCTGGGCTCGTTTACCCGGTAGCCGAACACCACGGCGCCGGCGTCGCTTTCCGAGGCGCGCCGCAACGATGCGACAAAGCCCTGACCGTAGAAGATGTTGTCGCCGAGCACCAGCGCCGAGCGCTCGCCCGAAATGAAGCCGCGGCCGATCAGAAAGGCCTGCGCCAGCCCATCCGGGCTCGGCTGCGGGGCGTAATGCAGCGCGATGCCCCAGGCGCTCCCGTCGCCGAGCAAGGTGTGAAACTGCGGCGCGTCGCGGGGGGTGGTGATGATCAGGATGTCGCGAATGCCGGCCAGCATCAGCGTCGTCAGCGGATAGTAGATCATCGGCTTGTCGTAGACCGGCAGAAGCTGCTTGCTGACCACCTGGGTAATCGGCCACAGCCGGCTGCCGACGCCGCCCGCAAGAATGATGCCCTTCATCGCGCCGCCGCTTCACCGAGCTCGGTCATCACGCGCGCCAACGATATCCGCCAATCCGGCTGCCCGAGCCCGAAAGTGTTGCCGATCCGGCTGCAATCGAGCGTCGAATTGAGCGGCCGCGCCGCCGGCGTCGGATAATCTCGGCTGGCGATCGCCACGAGCCGCGGTTGCGGCTGACCCGCACGTTCAAAGATGGCTTGGGCAAAATCGTGCCAGCTGGTGCTTGGCGCGCCGGCGAAATGATAGGTTCCCCATGCCGAAAAGCCGGGGCGGCGACAGGCGGCCGCCATCGCGAGGATGGCGTCGGCGATATCGCGCGCCTCGGTCGGACCGCCGACCTGATCAGCGACGATGCGCAGCTCGGGCCGCTCGCGGCCGAGCCGCAGCATGGTCTTGACGAAATTCGTGCCGTGGACGCCGAACACCCAGGAAGTCCGCAGCAGGAGATGCGCGGGGTTGCCCGCCGCGACCGCGGCGTCGCCCGCCGCCTTCGAGGCGCCGTAAGCGTTCACCGGCGCGATCGGGTCGTCCTCGCGATAGGGCCCAGCCTTGGCGCCGGCATACACATAATCGGTCGACATATGGATGACCGGCAGTCCGTGGGCCGCCGCCGCGCGCGCCACGATCCCGGCGCCGTCGGCGTTGACGGCGAAGGCGCGGGCGCGCTCGCCCTCGGCGCGGTCGACGGCGGTATAGGCGGCGCAGTTGACGACCGCCGACAGCATCGGCGCCGACAGGGCCCGCTCGACGTTCGCCGCGTCGCAGATGTCGCAGGCAGCCTCGTCGACGCCGCACGCGGCAGCCCCGGCGCGCTCGATCAGCGCCCGCCCAACTTGTCCGCCGGCGCCGAGGACGAGCAGCGTCACGCCGCCGCCGCCGGGGCGCCGAGGCGCTCCTGTCGATAGCAGGCGCTGGCGCGCAGACACCATTCCTGGTTGGAGATATACCAATCGACCGTCGCCGCGAGGCCATGTTCGAGGTCGTAGCCGGGCCGCCATCCGAGCTCCCCCTCGATCTGGCTCGGATCGATGGCGTAGCGTGCATCGTGCCCCGGCCGATCGGCGACGAGCTCGACCAGCCGCGCATGCGGCGCGCCCTCGGGGCGGCGCGCGTCGAGCAGCCGACAGATGGCGTGCACCAAGTCGATGTTTCGGGCTTCGGCCCGCGCCCCGATCAGATAGGTCTCACCGACCCGACCCATCGCGACGATCCGCCGCAAAGCCGCGACGTGATCGTCGACATGGAGCCAGTCGCGGATGTTCAGCCCCTGGCCGTAGACCGGCAGCGGCTTGCCGGCCAAGGCGTTGAGCACCATCAGCGGGACCAGCTTTTCGGGAAACTGGTAGGGGCCGTAATTGTTCGAGCAGTTGGAAACCAGCACCGGCAGCCCGTAGGTGCGGCGCCAGGCGCGGGCGAGATGGTCGGCGCCTGCCTTGCTCGCCGAATAGGGCGAGCTCGGGCGATAGCGGCTCTCGGCGTCGAACCATCCGGTCGGGCCCAGCTCGCCGTAGACCTCGTCGGTCGAGACCTGGAGAAAGCGGAAACCGGCGCGGGCCGAGGCGTCAAGGCTGCGCCAGTAGCCGAGCGCCGTCTCGAGCAGCGTCGCCGTGCCGATGATGTTGGTTTGAATGCATGCCGCGGGGGTGTCGATCGAGCGGTCGACATGGCTCTCGGCGGCCAGATGGTAGACGGCGCGCGGACGGTGCTCGGCGAAAACCGCTTCCATGGCGGCGCGGTCGCACACATCGGCGCGGACGAAAAAATGGCCGCAATTGTCGACGACCGTCGCCAGATTGTCGAAATTGCCGGCATAGGTGAGCTTGTCGATGGTGACCACGCGCTCGCCGTCGCCGACCAGCGCCCGCACCAGGGCCGAGCCGATGAACCCGGCGCCTCCGGTGACGACGACGGTCATGAGCCGTGCTCGAAGAGATCGGGCTGCTCGGCCAAGCGGGGCAGCCGGCGGTCGCGCTCCGAAACAAGCGCCGCCTCGGCCGCGACCGGCCAGGCGATCGACAGCGCGGGATCGTCCCAGGCGATGCCGCGCTCGTGCGCCGGGCTGTAGAAATCGGTGACCTTGTATTGCACCTCGGTGTCGTCCTCGATGGTGCAGTAGCCGTGCGCAAAGCCGGGCGGCACCCAGAGCTGGCGCCAATTGTCGGCGCTCAAAACCGCCGTGGCATGGCGCCCGAACCTAGGCGACCCGCGCCGGATGTCGACGGCGACGTCGAAGACGGCGCCCCGCGTCACCCGCAGCAGCTTGCCTTGCGCCATCGGCGGCATCTGATAATGCAGGCCGCGCAACGTGCCGCGAAGGGGGCTGCGGACATGATTGTCCTGGACAAAAGCGGCGTCGATCCCGAGCGCGGCGAAGACCCGCGCGTTCCACACTTCGGAGAAGTAGCCGCGAGCATCGCCGATGCGTGGCGGCGCCAGGATTTTCACCTCCGGCAGCGTCGTTTCGATGACCTGCATAAGCAACAATATACCAGAACTGATCGCCTGCGGCAAGACGCGATAGACTGGCGCACCTGAAGCCGCGGAGTGAGCTTCGGCCCAAAGCGGCGATACCCCGATCTTAGTAACGCGCAGCTTCTCGATCTCCCGCTCCCGGATCTTTTCGGCATCCGGCCAACCCCGGCATCAAAGGCCCGCGCCGCCCGCTCGCACCGCTGCCAGAGGTACGCCATCGTCGTCTGCTCTCGGAACTGCTCCAAGGTAAACTTCGGTCTTCAGCGCCAGATCGATCTTCCGTCTCGCCTTCTTAATGGGCTAGAAGACCAACACAACATCGCTTACATTCAAGCAGCGGCTGCGGCTTAGGACTACAGCGATGGAACATGACACAGCGACCGATCTCAGCCTGATCGTCGACCTTAATCGTGCTCAAGAAATTAGCGAAATAGATACGTTTACGGAGCGCCGCTATAAACAATTCGCGCGCCGGCTGCGGAACCGCACTCGAGATGTCCTGGATATCGGATGCAATACCGGGCGAGGCGGGGCCATCATGAAGGCTATGCGACCAGATATTAAAATTATCGGCCTAGACTGCGTTCCCGAACGGATTTCTGCTTTGGATCCGAGTATTTATGATGCCTCAATTTGTACATTTACGCATAGAGTTCTTTTGGCAAGCGATAGTTTTGACGCGATTGTGGCTGGCGAATTCATCGAACATGTTCCCGCGGATCTTGTTTATCCAACCTTATGTGAGTTTTTCCGGCTTTTGCGCTTGAAGGGGTTACTTCTGTTGACCACCCCGAACCCTGACTATCTCAGGAACAAATTGAGGGGGCTTAGCGTTCTCGGCGGGGCGCACCTTTCACAACACCACGCCAGCAGCCTCGGAAGGCGGATTTGAGATGTGGGATTTTCCCGCGTCAGGATCAGAGGGAGTGGCCGTGTCTCGACCTTCCTTGGCGAACACTTTCCCATTAGGGCATGTTACGGAAGCTACCTGGTAGAGGCAACAAAGTGGTAATGCCCCAGAAGGGAAAGCGGAAAATCGGACCACGGCCGAGCCGTAAGGCGGCTCAATAATTGACAAGGAGACGCGGATGGGAAAGCGCCTGCGGAAACAGTGGGACGCCGACAGCCGATATACTCCGCTTTCAATCCATTGAGCTTCCCGATCCGCGAAGCGCAGCGTTCGCCAAAGGCGGTCGACAACCAATTTGGAGGTATCCCTGTCTTGAATAGTCTATCGTTCGGTGCGCCAAGCACCGCGCCGATATGCTAGGGAAGGCGACGTTGAAGCTGCTCCTGATTGCTCCGACATGCGACGGCCAAGATGTCGGCGAAGCCTGGGTTGCCTACCAGTGGGTGCGCGGCGTTGCGAGCCGTCACGATGTGACGCTGCTCACCTATCACAAGCGTGGGAAAGTTCCCGCGTCTCAACAGCTAGGCGGCCTGCGGGTGGTCGAATGGGCTGAGCCTCCTGTGTTCGGACGGGCGGAGCGGCTGAACAGCATGCTCAAGCCTGGCTACGTTCCCTTCTATATCAAGGCGCGCCGATGGATTCGTCTGGCGTTGGCCGGAGGCGAGCGGTTCGATCTTGCACACCAACCTGTTCCGGTCGCCATGCGATACCCTTCTCCCGTGGCGGGATTGGGTATCCCGTACATCATCGGTCCGGTTGGCGGCAGCCTGGATGCGCCGTCGGGATTCGATAAGGAGAGAGACACCGCTCCGTGGTATGTCGGCCTCCGTGCCTTCGATCGGTTGCGCATGCGGTTGGATCCGATGTTGCGCGCAACCTACGACGGTTCCGCTTGCGTCATCGGCATTGCCCCTTACGCAAGAGAATTGCTCGCGGGCAGGTCGATCCGTCGATTTGAGTTCATGAGCGAGACCGGGATCGAACGGCTGCCTGAACCGGTCGAGCGAGCGACCGGCGGGCGCGAGGTGCGACTTCTCTACGTGGGCCGCCTGGTGAGGACCAAGGGAGCGCGCGATGCGATCCGCGCCATGGCCGAATTGCGAGACTTGGCGGTTGTGCTCGATGTCGTAGGCGATGGTTTTGACCGTGACGCCTGCGAGGCGCTCGCGGCCGAGATCGGGGTAGGTGAACGGGTCCTCTTCCACGGCTGGCGCGCGCGCGATGAGGTGAACGGCTTCTATCGGGCAGCCGACATCTTTGTATTCCCGAGCTATCGAGAACCGGGAGGCAATGTCGTCTTCGAGGCGATGGGGTATGGGCTGCCGTTGGTCGTCAGCGATCGAGGCGGGCCGGGAAGCGCCGTCGACGAGACTTGCGGCATCCGAATTAGTCCCGTGACGCCTGAGCAATATGCCCGAGAGCTGGCTGTGGCCATACGACGCCTGGTCGAAGATCGTCAGTTGCGATTATCCCTCGGCCTGGGAGCACGCCAGCGGGTGGCCGACATAGCGCTGTGGGACCGAAAGATCGACAAATTAGACTTGCTGTATGCGCAGGTGCTGGAGGGGCTCACGGGACCAGCCAAAAGACCCTGAAACCCGCCTGCGAGCGTATCCGTGTAATCGAAGGTCTCCTGCGCCGAGACGACATGGATTTCGAGCGTTTCACTTCTGGGCAATCGCCCGATAAGTCGACATATCTGGACGCCCGGACTTCCCCTGCATTCCATCCAACAGTCCCATCAGCGCAACTCGTGCCGTCCCGGAAGGTCCACCGAGCAAATCTTTGAATGCGTATACGAGGCCGATCACAAAATGGAGGATCCAGCGCCGCCCAGCCCACCGGCGTGTAAACAGGATCATATTGCGGTAGGAAAGGTAAACCGATAACGCTGAACGCGTACCAGAACCGATGGAGGTCCCGCCGACGTGTCTGACGACTGCTTTGGGCGCAAAGCCGATTCGATGCTCCCCACGCCGCCGGCCCCAGTCTAAATCTTCCATATAGAGAAAATAATCCTCGGTCATGAGGCCGACGTCACTGATAAACGCCCGTGTCACCAGCACGCAGGCTCCGCTGATCGCGTCTATCCGCGAGACGAGCTCGTGCGATGGGGGCCTACCCGCGGTTAAGTTTCGACCGACGGCAATAGTGCGGCCAGTCCAGCGCGACCAATGAAGGCCATAATTTATAATCCGGTCGGGAAAGTCATCATACACAAGGCTACCGCCGACCATTCCAAATCCCTTCGCCGCCTTAGCCATCAATTCCGAAAGGCACGTCTCCGACACAGCGGTATCGGGATTGAGGACCAGCACAGCCTCCCAGGCGGGGTAAAGCATAAGCCGTTCGAGCCACGCATTGACGCCGCCAGCATATCCCAGATTCTCTGTCGCGGCGGCAAGCCGGACGGAAATAGGGCGGCCACGGGCGCATACTTTCTTCACTATGGCGAGCCGCCCACCCGACTTATCGAGTTCCTCCCCACATTGCTCCGAATCCTTCAACGGGCCACTTAGGTTCGTGAGCAACGTTACCAGCCGCACGAACGCCTCTTCGCCCGCGTTCTCGCAGACGAAAATCTCAAAATCCGTCCAGCTCGAACGAGCCAGCGAGGTCAGGCAACGTTCCAGATCCGCGGGATTCCCATACGACACGATAAGAACAGCCAATTTGGCGCGGCGATCCACAAGCAAATCGGGTCACCTCGAAAAATTTCCCGGCAGCTTATCCGCCGGCGGGAGCGACCGCAATCAATGAAACGGGTTTTGATCGCGAACGGAAATCTCAACTGCATCCCACCGGATTCCCGCCGTCGACATCGATCCCAGTCTCTAGAATGACATTACCCGAGCGGTGCCACCCATCTGTGGGGCCACCATAATATGGCGGCCAAGCAGACCGATAGAACCAAACTCCGTAATTTCCGACACATTTATAATAAAACGTGCTGAACTTATTGTCGGAAAACACGACGTTTCTGAGACTGTTGCCGCCCACAGCCGAAGGGTTGGCGGGAGAGCCGTCCCCAGGGCTGTAATCTTCCGCATAAATCGCAAACCCACCGCCGGCGATAAGATTGTTGCTGACCACGAAAGGGCCGGAAAGAAGTCCCGTGGGGGTCGACTGGTTATAGCTGTCCCAGATCGCGATCGCACTATCGAACCCACCACCCGGAACGGTCACGTCACCCGGGGCCCGCGTCATTCTGTAGGTGTTATGGGTTATGGCGCCGTTTCGAGCTCCTTCAGTCTGGTAGCCATCGATATGGCCGTTGGCGGCGTTCTCTGTGAAGTCATGAAAATAGCTGTCTTGAATGATGAAATCGCTGCCGGCCCCCGGGTTCGCGTTATTCGGCGACCACCAGCTGAAGATGCCGTCATTGATCCCATAACAATTAATATTCTTGGCAACCATGCTGTAGGCAAGGCTCGGCCCCTTGGCGCCTGCGTCCCAAATGCAGGCGTGCGTATGATTGAGGCCGTTTAGCTCCACATGATCGACGGTGGCGCTGGCGCCGTCATTTATCCCGATCACCCCGCTGCCGCCAACGCCACCACCGTCATAAGAAATGACGCTGTTCTTAACCGTGACATTCTGCGCGGAAATCTGAAGACTTCCTGTAATGTTCTGGCAGTTGATGACAGCACCAGGGGTCGTGACCGTGATAATGCGGGTGGCGACGCCGCTGTTTTTAGTCAGCACGCCCCCCGGGCACTGCGACAGGTCGGGGCCCGTATTGGAAGGACCGGGCCAGCCGCAGGCCTCGAGATTGTTCCAAAGCTGCGAACCTCCCGCAGCACACGAGATGCCCCCAGTGACAGCTATCTCCAAATTTTTGGAGACGCTCGCCCCATGACCCGAATTCGAGTTCATAAGCGAAACGGTGAGACATGCGAGTGCAAACCAGGGCCGGCTCACCCGCATGCCTACAGCACCCACCCTGGTAGGGAATTTACTCGACCGAGGCTCAAGGCTCGGGGAATTAATCAGTGAGAAGCGGCTGTCGTCGCTTTGCCCGCACTCGCCCAAGCGCTGACATAGCCGATAAAGCCGGTATGGAATCATATCGTTTCCTCCAGAGGTTGGTTCGGGGATCGCCGCCTGTTGCGACGTCGCTCGCGCTTACTCCGGTTCGATACCCGCCCGCTGCCCGGACGCGCGGCTCACAGCACGTCTTGCATCGAGACGAGAACACTGCATTCGCGCAAACTCTCCGGCGACTGGCCGTACGACGATGCCGAATATTTGCTGCGCCAACCGCGCCCACCGATTGAATGCGTCCGGCAGACGCGAGAGTGCGCCGTATGCCTGCCGCTGCGACCATGCGCCCGTCATGAAGGAAAGCGGGATCTGCCGCGAGAAACGCATCCAGACTAGTGCTTAGATGCATTTGGCTGATTCAGCCGCATTGCTCTGTGGGATGGGCGCAGCGAAACACATCGACCCCGGCGGTTGCGATGGGTTTCGCGACGCCCAATCCATCCTACAGTTATTTGCTGCTGAATCAGGTGATTGCATCTGAACACTAGCATCATCATCCGCTCAGAATGACGTGATCAGTGCGCCAGTGTTCATGTTGATGTTTCCCGCATTGTTCCACCCTGAGCTAAATGATCTGGGGTAATACGGCTGAGCGACGATGCCAGCACCACATAAGCCCGTATATAGACCAAAATAGTTCTGACTATTTGTCCCGCTTCCGCTCATTGTCGTGGCAGGCGAGTAAACTCCTGTACCGAACATGGCATAGCATAACTCGCCGATGGTATCCACGAGCGTGTTGTTCGATAAAATCGGCGAAACTTGCGTGCCGCCACCGTTGAAATAGAATTGAAACGCTTCGTTACCTGATGAAGGACTCTGATATAGGTACACGGTGTTAAACGACACGTTGACGCCCCTGGCGGTCCCTCCACCAAACTGCGTGAAATTCATATGAGCTTCCGATCCTTTACAGTTATTCGGGTCATCTAGTAAATTGAATCTGAAATCCAGGAGAGAGACACTACCAAGGGTTTCAACCGTATGATCGCAATAATGACGTAAAACGTTATATTGGAGAGTCAAAGAAGTGGTATACTGAGATGTTATAAGGCTGAGAGTCGGGTTACCTGTTGCTTGAGTGCCTCCAAGTTTATTGCATGCACTATAATCGACGATATTGTTTTTCAGCACGATAGTTACAGGGTTTTGCTGGGCATGGATGAACCAGTACGAAACGCCGCCCGGGGAACTCGAAGTGCAGCCGATCTTGCTATTGGTGATTGTCAAACTCGTGCAGCCGCCAGGTGGTAAGTAGACGTTGCCGTAAGCGCCATTGCTGTTGGCGGCTGTAAAGTCGATTCCGTTGAGGACCGCATTGCCGGAGTTGCAATACAGGGCGTCACCGTTATTACCCCAGCTAGCCCCGCCGTAGGCGCCGTTGACAACCGTCCAGCTTTTGAAGGTCTGGTTTGAGGGATACCCCACGTAGTAGTCGACGCCGGCGACGTTCCACGGCGGTCGCCTGGCCCCGTATTTTGCCAAGAGCCCAGGATATTGGGCTGCGCCCGCCGGAGTTGGCGCGCCCGCGCAGCCGTCCTGATAGGCAGTGCCTCGGGGACAAGCGGAGGCGGAGGGAGGGGGAGGGGGAGGGCTCGTCCCGGTGATCGTCTCAGCCTGGGTGAACGGCGACCCGGTCGCGCCTGCCTGGGTGGCGACGACGTTGATGTGATACGTCCCGGCCGGGACCACGCCCTTCGTCTGGAGATTCGCTCCCGCGATCTGAAAACTCGAGGCGTTTGCCCCGCTCAGCGCCAAGGTTCCGGAGAACGCCGGCGCAGCCGGCGACATCGCGACGCTGATCGCGCCCACGACCGTGCCTGTGGGCGCCCCTCCCGTGAAGCTGCCGTTCGACAGGTTGACCGCTGTGATCGCCTGGGAGGCGGTGACGGCGATGCTCAGGTTGCTCGACGTACTCGCCTCCCACGACACCGTCGGGACCGCAAGCACGGCGAAGGACAGCAAAGAGACCAGAAGGCGACGCATGTTAATGACCCTCACTGCGTGGCGACGATGGTGACGAGCTGGTTTGTGCCGCGAGCGGCTGACAGCCCCGGGCCGGCAGGATTGACGATCAGCCGGTTTCCGGAAATCGCAAAAGTGGCCTTATCATTGGAATAGGGCGCGCCAAAAGAAAGCGTCCCTGTGAACGGGCTGCCGTTGCTCCAGCTTGCGGTTATGGTCGCCACCACGGTTCCGGCCGGCGCGGTGCTCGCGATGCTCGGGTTGACCGGGCTGAAGCTCAGCCTCAAATAGGGGGCCGGCGCCGCCGGGGCGTACAGGACATCGACGAAATAGTTGCTGTCCTCCCACGTGCTCCTCGGAAACCCGCGCCCATAGTAGTAGACGCCGTTCCCCCCGACGGTAGAGCTGGCCGGAGCGGTCAGCGGGCCGGTCGTCACGCCCTTGGTCAATCCGTAGTAGACGTCCGGATACCGGCCGGTTGGAGCGTAATAGGCTGCGATATAGGTGGTGTTGGGGGTGATCGGGATCGGCGTGGCGAAGGTGGCGACTTGCCAGCCCGGCACGGGGCCGGATTCCTTGCTCATCGTCACGGACCCGAGAAGCTGGCCGCCGGTTGCCGAATAGAGAAAGGCCACGTAGCCGTTTGGGCTGGCCGCGCCGCGGTAGAACCGGATGGCGGAGACCGCGCCCGACTGGCTGCTCCAAAACTTGACGCCGAGCGTCACCGCGGCGTTGTCGGCCTCGACCGGATTATTCGGCGCGGCATTACCGAAAATGCTGACGGTTTGCGAAAGACATTCATTGCCATTCAACATCAGCGTGAACGGCAACGCAAACACCAGAAACCAGAGCTTTCTGTTCATTTTCCCCTCTCCGAGTACATTGTCCCCATGGCGCGCTTCCGACGTTTAGCGCTCTCGCGATACAAGATGCTGAGCCGCGAGCGCGCGCTGAGCCCGGGCGCGTCCACCAGGTCCGACAAAGGTTGCTCACCGGGCCCGAACATACGTCGTTGATAGTCAGGAGATGCTAACAGCAAATTAGCAAAGGCACCTTCAGCTTCCACGTTATTCGAAATGAGGCCTTATTACGGGTAAACAGCAAATTTTATATTCAACAACTTGAACCGACCGCTGACGTTCCGACCTCTTTGTCATGACGATGTATCCGGGCATAACGACTGTCCCCACATCCGGGATGCTCGGTGAGGAAGCTGTCTTGCGAGCTTCCGCCGCTGCCTACGCCAGCGACGGGCATACCTATATCCGTCGCCCGTCCCGACGACCGTCCGACCGGCGTCCCCGGAAACGGCAAAAGTCCTTTCGAACCGCGGCGGCAAATCGCAGCCACCCCGCTCTTTCCGATGTCCCGCGGCCCTGCCGGCCTGCGAAAACCTGTTGCCCGAAACCGCAGCTCCTGTCGCGCAAGCGCCTGCACATCTGACGTCGCAGGCCCCGACGGCCCGATCCTGCTCGAATATCCTCGTCTTGGCGCTCCGCGGCTTGGCGAGCGACTGAGACGGCGTCAACATGTTGGACGTGAGACTCAAGGGCACTGACACACCATCTCCTTCTTCCCGCGCAACGTTTCGCCAAGCAACAAGCATCTCTCCGCCATCGCAACAATGTTCGACAATCCCCTTAAGTATAACATCACCATATCCAATCTGCTCAGTCACGGGATCGATGCACAGCCCGAGGGTGCGCCCGATTTAGATGGGAGGGCAGTCGATGTCAACCCGTCGATCCTACAGACTTTCGCATCAAAATCTAACTGTATGACGAATTCTTCCTAGCCATCGATTGATATATTTCTTATGACAGGTGCATATACTTAAACGTTAACGGATTCATCTACAGTCAAAAACCGAACCTCTATTTTGGGTTGAAATCTTCAGGCGTTAACGATCTTTCAACGATCCTGCGCTGTCAGGCGCCGCCTCCGAACCGTTATTTACGGTCACTACCAATCCGAGGCCGCTGGATTGCCCGTAACGCCACGCAGCAATGTCATGAGCGTTCGCGCCACAGTTTTGACACAGCGCCGAGCGGAGTTGTACATGGTCTGTCGCCGCCTGCGCCCGCACGCTGAGCTGCACGACACGCGCCGGGTCGGCGCGCGCGCACTCAGACGGCACAACGGGCGCCGGGGACCTCGCTCTCAGAGCCTGACCCAAAATGAATTGAGTGATTTCAGCCAGTTGTGGCATAATCGTTGTGCAAACCGACGAAGAGGCCACAAGATGTCGTGGACTGAAACCACTCGCCTGCAGTATCGACGCAAGGGGCTTCGGTATTCAAGCGACATGCTCGATGCAGAATGGGAGTTGATTGCGCCCTTGGTCGCCGAGGACCGGCGGCTGGGGCGGCCGCGGGCGACGGTGCTGCGCGCGGTGGTCGAAGCGATCTTCTACATTGCAGCGACAGGCTGCCAGTGGCGGATGCTGCCAAAAGAGTTTCCACCCTATTCGACGGTGCAGCGATACTTCTACCGCTGGCGTGACACCGGCGCCTGGGAGCGGATCAATCATACGCTGCTGATGCAGGCGCGCGAGGCGGCAGGCCGCGAGGCCAGCCCGTCGGCCGGGGTAATCGACAGCCAGTCGGTCAAAACGACCGAGGCGGGCGGCCCGCGCGGGTTCGACGCCGGCAAAAAAATCAAGGGCCGCAAGCGCCACATCATCACCGATACGGGCGGCCGGCTGGTCGGGGCCATCGTCCATGGCGCCGAGGTTCAGAGCCTGCCCCGGCGCAGGCCGGGGATCGCGACGGTGCGGTTCCGCTGCTGGCCTCGATCCGCTCCGGTTTCCCGTGGCTGCGCCACGTTTTTGCCGATGCCGGCTATTCCGGCGCCAAGCTCGAAACAGCGCTGGCCAAGCTCGGGCGATGGACGCTCGAAATCGTCAGGCGTCCCCAGGGCGCCGAGGGCTTTACCCTGTTGCCGCGGCGCTGGGTGGTCGAGCGCACCATCGCCTGGCTCAACCGCAACCGCCGGCTGGCCAAAGATTTTGAAGCCTCCATCGAAAGCGCCCTTGCCTGGCTGATGATCGCCAGCGTCAAGCTCCTCACAAGGAGAATTATTATGAACATCTGCCCCTGATAAGAGTAGCAATACAACCTATCCGATTCTGAGTCAGGCTCTCAGCCTAAAGGCCCGGCGCAGTATCGTGCTCCCCCATCGTGATCGCCCTGACCCCCCCAACGACAAGATTAATGCCCGCGCCGACGTTTTGCGTCCCCGCGCCATGATGATCACAGCGTCCTCCACCCTTGGGAATAGATTTTCGCGGCCGGTCGCCTCGGCATGAAATCGCTTTTAGCCTTGACCCGCCTGCGCATGGCTTATTATATACAATGGAGATCGGTAACTCTACGCTAGCGGTATTCGTACTCTGCGTCCCAGATTCGGCTACGTGAAATGACGACGGGGAACATCCAGATTGACGGTTTCCGAATCCTGTCTGATTGGCTCTGATGAACTGCGCTGCTGATGAAGATAAGTCGTTGAGGGTCGTTTTTCTCTTGCCGTACGATCCACGCCACCCAATCAGGTGGTCGGTGACGATTAATTCCATTTTTCTCGCTCTAGAAAAACGGGATCTACGAGACCAATCCGTTTCGGATGGGATTCGCAGTTTAGCGGGAAGAACTGCCGGAAACCTGCTTGGCCTGTTTGGCATCGATCCGGATATCAGATTCTCCTGATGCTCAAACTACTGGCTGTTTCGATTCTTCTGCCTGACGAAATTGCGATCCAAGTGTATGGACTTCTATTCTCACCTGCTCGAGTGATCCTCCTTGCGCTCATTCCCATGATTCTGACAAAATTTACCCGCAAATTGCTCGCTGGCCATTATCGCTTCGTGTGGTCCGATCTTTTAGTTCCTTTGTCAGGGCTGTGGATGTTCATCGCTCTCGGGTTCGTTGACGGCGCCCAAGCAGCTTTAAATCACGCCGGGCCGCTTGCTCTGGAATTTTGTGTTGGTTATATGACTACCCGTATTATGCTATCCGGACACACCCTTGCAATATCGTTTATAGAGTTTCTTTGTTGGCTTGTATCATCGATCGCGGTGATCGGAATCTTTGACACACTCACCAATAGGTTTGTTATGCACGATTTCGCAGCCTATATATTTGGCAATAAAATATTTGGCACCGCCGGACACAGAATTGGCTTATTACGAGCAACAAGTACCATAGAACATCCTATTCTCTTCGGATTTGTTTGTAGCATCGGATTTATCTTAGCCACATTCGTTCCAATTCGGGGACGAAAGCTCTCTGTTGCTGGCAGTGGCCTCGGAACATTTCTTTCCCTGTCTTCGGCCCCGATTTAAGGGGCAGTCCTGGGCATTACCCTTTTGATGTATAATCGAATCCTCTTGAGCATTAAATTCCGATGGATCGCCGTAATGACTGTTTTAGCGGCAGCGTTCATCACACTGTTTCTGGTCGCTAACCACCCATTTGGTTTTATCTTCGATCATTTAACTTTTGACCCGGAGACGGGTTATTTTAGGATGTATGAGTGGCAGACAGCCGGCGACGCGTTGAATTAAACTCCCTGGTTTGGCGTGGGATGGATAATCCCGGATGTTTACGGCATTCCGAGTACAATTGATTCGATATGGCTATTGTGGTCACTCAACTTTGGCATCCCCGGCTCGATACTTCTGGGACTCTCGATGCTGGGAGCTATGTCACTGCCGACGAGTGGTTCTCGAGTTCTGTTGACGACGGGCGAGTTGAAGCTGGGCACGACCCTTAGCGTTATAATTTTTCTGATCGTCTTTTTGGGCTTCACGGTGGATTTTTTCGGAACGTCATGGATCATAATTCCTCTTCTTGTGGGCGTGAGGGCGCATCTCGGCGAGTTGGGCCGGGTCAGTTACGATTTATCAAGACGGATAGGCGGAATATAAGTCCGCTATGCCTCTTCAGGCTGCGTTCCGGTCTACCACGTTGAAATCATCGGCGGCGATTGTGCCACGCCACCATCGCCATTTTCGGGCGGCCTTATGCCGGAGCACACCTGCCCAAGCCCGTGCGGCGTCCGTAGCCATTCGACGGACCGGCTGTCGAGCCGCCTCGGTGGCGGCGACATACACCTCTTCTTGAATGGCGGCCGCCCGGCTGAGGCTGAACCGTTCCAGAATAAGCGTTCGGCCATAGGCCCCTAAACGGGTCCGCGCGCCGGGATCATTCAGCAGCCCACGCAGGATCGTCTCCAGCCGGACCGCGCCTGCGGCGCGTCCGTCGGCGCCGGTTCCCAGCCCGTACCAGCCCTGGCGAAGGAACATAGCCGCGGAGTCCGGCGTCAGCAGCTCCCAGAATCCGCGCTCGCCCTGGACTATCAAGGGCTTGGCGAACGCAAGCCCGCGCAGCGCCGAGCCTCCCATGCCAAGGATCACGTCGGCCGCCGCATAGGCAGGCCGCGGGTCCGCCAGCTGCCCCGCGAGCATCACGACGCGGCGGCCGGCGCGCGCGTTCGCGGCTGCTGCCGACTGCTCGACGATGGGCCGTGCCGGGCCGTCGCCAACCACGGCGAGCTGAACCTCAAGGCCGGAACCAGCCAGCCTGCCGACGGCGTCACAGGCCGAGAGCAGACCCTCCAGCTTTAGCTCGACAGCCAGCCGCCCGACGATGACCAAGAGTGGCGACGCCGTTTCGAGCCCGAAGTCGGCGCGAAATGGTCCGGGGTCGAATTCGGGTGTGTCGACGTCCACGTTCACCGGCGGCTCGATAAGCGTCACCGACGCGTGGCCTGCCTCCACCGCGCGGCGCCGGATTTCTTCCGTGCCTACGACCAGCGGAATTGTGCGAGGCAGGAATGGGGCGACCGCCATCGACATGACGGTGGACACCACGGGCAGACCAAGCCACAAGCGCGGTCCGGCGAACGCCTCCACCGTTGGGGGCCACTCGTAGCCATGCACGATGTCAATCTCATGGCGGCGGGCGAGCTGGGACAGGTGGGCTGCGGCGCGTGGCGAAGGCGTCCGCCGGGCGCGCGGGTCCAGCAGAACGTGACAGAGGCCGAGCCGCCGCACCGTCTCGACCAGTATTCCTGGCCGACTGACCACGGCGATGTGGTGCCCGCGATCGCGGACCGCCGCCGCGATCTCGATCGCGTTGAGCTGCGAGCCGCCGATCTCCATCGCGTGCGGATACACGAGCACCCTCACGAAGGCCACCCGCCGATCGCTGTCTCAGAGAGCTCGCCGGGCATTGCCGGGAGGCCGATCGCAGCGGCGAAAGCTTCTCCCCGGCGCGCCCAGGAGTGCCGGGCGGCAAATGCTCTACAGCGGTCTGCGGTAGAGAGCGCAAAGCCATTCGGGCCCAGATCAAGACCGCCTGACGCCGATCCACCCGGATCATCCGTAATGCGCCGGATGGCGGCGACAAATTCGGCTGGACTGCCCGCCACCGCCAGTATCCGCTCCGCAAACGCAGATTGATCGCTGCGCGCGAGGTCCTCAAGCAGCCATTGTGCGGAGGGCAGATCGGTGCTCACAACGGGTCGCCCTGCGCCTAGATATTCCAAGGTCTTGAGCGGAAATGAGGCGCGATTGAAGGGGTCGTCGCGGTAGGGCGTGATGCCGACATCGATGCCGGCGAGGTGGAAGGGCACTGCCTCGGCAGGAACCGGCCCCACGTAATGCACTCGAGGCCGCGAGATCAGCGCGGCGAACCTCTGCGGCTCCCACCCCGCTTTGCGGGGGCCAACGATCAGCAACGAAAACCCGGCATCGACAAGCCCGTCGAGAATGTCCAGATCGATGCGCTCGGACAGTTGACCTACCAGCCCGACTACCGGCGGGGGCAGGTCACGAGCGGCGCGCGGCGCAATATTCACGGCGCCGGATGCCAAATTACAACCGTTTGGAACCAGAACCGGCTCGACGCCGAGCGCGGCCCATTTGACCGCGAGCTGAGGCGAGGCGACGATCACGACATCCGCTCCGGCCAGAGCCCATCGCTCGAGGGTCCGTACCCGGCGAGGGGACAATCCCATCAGCTCCGCACCCGCCGTGTAGTCGTCGGTCCCGTACAAAACGGTGACCACGTCGTTGCCCCATCCGCCCAGCACATCCTCGATGTGGCTCGCCACCACGGCGAACGGCCGGATACCGGTACGGCGCAGCGCCCAGCGGACCTGCGCGCGGACGAGCGGAGCGGTGGCAAGCCGCAGCACAGGACGGCTCAGGCCGGGAAGCGCCACCGGCGTCAGCCGGGTGACCCGGTCATTTGCCACCGAGATCACCGGTCTGAGGGTGCGGGCCGTTCCGAACCGGCGCGCCGCCGGCGTCAGCGGCGAAACCGGGGGATCCACCCACAGGATGTCGGCATGGCGTGTCATGGCGGTCACCATGTGCCGGTCAGTACCGCGAATGCCATCCCACGATACCCCGGCGATCCATACCAGATGGCGGATGCCCAAGGTCAATACCCCTCCTGCGGAGCGTCGACGTCCTTTATACGTGAAGTCGAGATGCGACGGGCCTCCGGTGCGGTCGCGCACGAGCCGACGGGAGCGGTCGCTTTCTATGATCAGAGACCCGACATTCAGGTGATCGCCACGTCCGCTCCCGATCTTCGCCCGGGGCTACGGTCAGATTGATTTTCCGTGGAAGCGAACCGCTCCCGTTCGGCGAAGGGAGAAAGGTGACGGCACAGCGCGCATCATGCCGCTCGCTGCCTGACGCATTTGCGCCAGCAACGGGTGCCTGGTGATCGCCAATCCCAGACACCAGCCCGCCGATCCGGCAGCCCCCGCGCCGAGGAAGCCGAGCATCGGGACGGTCAGGCTGAAGTCGTTGGCGGCGAGGCTGACCATGACCCCGGCGCAGCTGCACGCGGTGACGATCGCGCTCTTCCGCGTCGCGCGCATCAGCTCGGCCCATCCGATGTCAAGGTGTCGGCTGATAAAATAAATCGCCACGACGGCCTGGAACGGCAGGGTCAGAAGCGCGGCGGCGGCGACCGCGCGGACGCCGAAGAACGAGGCGACGAAGATCGCCAGCAGCGACGGCGGCACCGAGATCAACGAGGTGACGAGGGTGTCGCGGACCCGGCCGACCGCAACCAGGACCGGGTAGGTGAGGCACGCCGCAAACAAAGCCATCGAGGCGAGGCAGAGCAGGCGGACCAGCGGCACGACCTCGATCCAGCCCGGGCCGAACCAGACCCGAACGATCGGCTCCGCCATCAGCGCGATGAAGGTCAGGAACGGCCACTGCATCGCGGTGATCAGCTCGATCGCCTGCAGGTAGAGGCGCTTCAAATCGGCGCCGGCCCGCGTCTGCGCGAAGATCGCGGGCATGATGACGGGGCCCAAAACCCCGATAAACAACCGGTCGAACAGCTGGGTCACCCCGACGGCGCGGCCATAGAGGCCGACCGCGGCAAAGCCGAGGATACGCCCGAGGATCAGCTGCGGGGCGGACCCGTAGAAGACATTGATGATCGCGACGGCGCTCGAATAAGCGCCAAAGCCGAAGACGGCCCGGCACCCCTCGAGGCACGGACGGAAAATCCGCACATTGCGCCGGTGGAAGACAAGCAGCGGGATCAGGGCCGCGTTGCCTGCCAGCGTGCCCCAAACCGGACCCATGAAGCTCCAACCCGCCGCGGTCAGCGCGACCGAAGCCGCCGCGGCGATGACGCCGGCGATCAGATTGCATCGGGCGAGCACGCCGAACGCCATCTCGCGGCGCAACAGCGCGGAGATCGTGAGCGAAAAGGGCGCCAGCAGAAAATTCAGCGCGAAGACGGCGATCCCCTTTTTGAGACCCTCTTGCGAGTAGAACGACGCCGCCGCATCGCGCAGCGAGAAAAATCCGGCGGCGAGCGCAACCGACATGCACAGCGTGATCGTGAATGCGGTTCTGATGTCCTGCTCGGAGAGCCCGGCTTTCTGGATCAGATAATTGGCGCCGCCGAATTCCTGGGTGCACGCGGCGGCGAGCGCCGTCAGCGCGGCGATCGCGAAGTATATGCCAAACTCCTCCGGCGCCAGGAGCCGGGATAGAACCGCGGTCGACAACACCGACAAAACCAGGCCGCCGGAACGCTCGACCGCGGAGAAGAACAGCGCCCGGTGAACCGCGTTCATCGCAGCTCGACCAGCAACGCCAGGTCCCGAACCCTCGCGGCGCGGCGGGAACTCTCGCGGCCCTGGAGCAGGACGGCTTCAGCTCCGGCCACGCGCGCTGCCGCAGCTCGTCCAAGCGTCCGACCAGGAGCGGTGGGCATCGGCGGCATGCGCTTCCTTCAGACCGCGAATTCCGGGCGCTCGGTCAGCTCCGCATAATCGTCGCGGCCGCCGAACGACCACAGGATCCAGCCGAGCTCGTAGCTTCGGCACTCCCGGCGCAGCACAAGGCGGCGGTGGTTCGCGGCGGCGTCGCCTCGACCCAGCGCGGCGTTGACGGCGCTGCGGCCGGCGCGCGGCCGGGTCGAGCCGAGCTCGCCCGCGCGCGCCTGCGAGCGGTAGAACATTCGCTCGCCGGGGCGCAGCATCGACACCCCCATCTCGTTGTCGCCGAACAGCCAGCAAAACCCTTTGACCAGCGCCGCGCGCGCTCCCGGGACCCCGCGCGCGACGGCATGATGCAGAAACGCCGGGGCCATGCCGTGCTGATGCACCGAGTAGACCTCGTAGAAATCGACGACCCGGGCGCGCGGCGCGTAGTAGAACCAGCCCCATTCCCCGCGCGGACCCTGGAGCGCGATGATCCGCGCCGCCGCCTGGTCGGCCAGCTCGACCGCCCAGTCGCAAGCGAACGCCTCGCCGAACTGGTAGAGCGCCAGCATCGCATAGACCTGGCTGGCGAAGGACGAGAAACGCCGGCGATACCCGCTCCCCTGATTGTAGAAAATATGGCTGCCGGGATGGCGGTAGCGCTCCCGGAGCAGCACGGCGAGCGTCTCCGCCGCGGCCCGCCATCGCCCGCCCTCGCCGAGCGCCATCGCGGTCAGGCCCGAGGCGAGCATCCCGATGTCCTGCGCCGTCGACCGCAGCAAGGCCTCGGGGCTCGCCAAAACGGCCTCGGCGCGATCGATCAGAAAACCCGGCGGCGCGATGTCGAGCCTGGCGCCCGCCCAAAGAGCCATGCCCAGCATGTAGATCCGGACATCTGTCAGAGCGGAGCTCATGGCAGCACCCGTCATAGGCGCGCCCGATATCGACATGCTCGCGGCCGAGGAGAGCGGGGAGCCGCGAGAAGCCCAGCAGGACATTGAGCGTGTAGAAGGCGTCGCTGCGCGGGATCGACTCGTTCGCCGGCTCCGCCGCATCGAGCCTGAAGCGGTGCGAATACCGACCGAGGTCGGGCATCCAGCACCGCCGCAACCCCTGCATGGCGTAGGATACCAGAGCGGGACGTCGCCGGGCTCGCGCCGTTCACCGCGGCGGCCGCCCCGACCGGCTCGCCCTGCCGGAGCCGCGGTCCTTTCGGCGGCCGCTGCAGGCGAATGGAGCCGCCGCAGGCCCGCGCCGATAATGGTTCATATTCATGCATCGCTGAAATATTTGCCGAGAGAACGATAATGGTAGCTGCTGCGATGTCCGTAGCCGAGCGCCTGCTTGAGGTCGACCTTGTTGAGCACGATGCCGGCGATGCGGTGCGCCTCGGGCCTCAGCACCTTGAACGCCTCGGAGATGCTGGCCCGCGGCGTATGGCTCCATTCGACGACCACCAAAACCTTGTCGACCATGGTGGCGAGGGCGAGCGCGTCGACCACCGGCAGCAGCGGCGAGGCGTCGATCACGACGTAGTCATATTGCTCCCGCAGCCGCGCAATCAGCTCGTGCATGCGGCGCGACATCAGCAAATCGGCCGGGTTCGGCACGATCGACCCGGCCGGGATCACGTAGGCGTCGGTCGTCGGGTCTCTGACGATCACATCGGCGAGCCCGGCGGCGCCTCTCAGCAGCTCGGAGAGGCCCGGCTGCCTCTTTCCGAAGACGCCCGAGGTCGACGGATGCCGCAGGTCGCAATCCACCAGCACGGTCCGGTGGCCCGACCGGGCGCTCGATGCGGCGAGCAGCATCGCGGTCGCCGACTTGCCTTCATCCGGCAGCGACGAGGTGATCAGGATGACTTTCGGCGGCCCCTTCCGAGCTTGAAATCTCCAGGCCGATCCGTATCGCCCGCACCGCCTCGCTGAACTGCGAAAGCGGCGCATGAACGATCGAATCCACCAGCTGGTTGTGGACGGCGCGCCCGAGCCCGCGGTGCGGCACGAAGGGAATGACGCCGACGACAGGGTAGCCGAAATTCTGCTCGACCTCCGCGCCGGTCTTGACCCCGGCCCGGAGAAATTCCAGCAGCAGGGCGAGCATCAAGCCGCCGCCGAGCCCGAGGATTACGCCGGCCGCGTAAAACAGCGAGCGTCGGGGCGAGCTCGGCGCGCCGGGCAGCGCCGCCGGGCGTGATGATCCGCGCGCTGGCGTCCTGCAAGCGTGCCGCGCTGAGAGATTTCGTTGTACTGGGAAAGATAGCTTTCGTAGAGCTTGCGGTCGGCGTCGGCGACGCGCCGCAGCTGCTGCAGCTTGATGTAGCCTGCCGAATTGCTGCGCGCGTTGTCGCGGGCGGCGGTCAGGGTCTGCAGGCTCGCCTCGAGCGATTGCTCGCGCCGCACGGCGATGTCATAAGCATTCTTCATATTGCCGAGGATGTGCTCGGCCTCGGCGCGAATCTGCATCTTGAGGCCGGCCAGCTGGGCGCGGGCGGCGATCACCTCGGCATGGCGTTCGCCCAATTTGTTGCGCAGCTGCGCTTCACGCCAGCGCCACTCCGCCTGCTGCTGGCGAAGCTGGCTGATGACGGCGGAAGCCGTCAGCTCCGGAATGTCCTGAACGTCGCCGTCGCTGTCGGTGAGACGACGCGCCTGCTCGAGGTGCGCCTGCTTCTCGGCGACCTCGCCGCGCGCCGCCATCAGCTGGGCATTGAGCTGCGTGATCTGCTGATCGCCGACGCTGTCGGCCCCGGGTTCGGCGAGCCCCTTCTCGGCCCTCAGCTTTTCGATCGAGGCCTCGGTCTCCAGGACACGAGACTGCAAATCGTCGACCCGGCCCTTCAGCCAGCTCGCCACCCGCTGCAACGCGTCTTGCCGCGCTTCGCGCTGGCTCGCCAAATAATCGTCGGCGACGGCCGCGGCCAGCCGCTGCGCCTTTGCCGGATCCTCCGAGGCGACCGAAATGTTCAAGACATAGGTAAATCCCTCCCGCTCGACCTTGAGCCTCTGAAGCAGCGCGTCGGCCGCCCAGTCGAGCCGCTGGGACCTCGCCTTGTCGGGGTCGTCGACGATTTGCGGGGCTTCCTCGAACCAGCGCAGGCCGCCGAGGCCGAGCCGCTCCGCCACCGCGGAAAGTCGGCTTCGCGGCTGAAACTCCGGGTCGTTTTCGAGACCGAGCTCCTTGGCGACGCGCAACGCCACCGATTTTGACTGGAGGACCGCGATCTCGGTGTTCATGGCGGTGTTGTCCACCATGTCGAGGAACGGCGAAACCCGCTTCTGGACCGCGTGGTCCATCTGTTGCTGCGGGTCGAAAATCAGGATCTCGACGGTTGATTGGTAGCGCGACGGCGCCACGCGCAACAGGCCGTATGTCGCGATCAACGCCGTCAGCAGGATGGCAAGGATCAGCTTCCAGCGCCGCAGCACGGCGCCGAGCAGGGCTGCGATGTCCACCTGAGGGGGCGGCGGCGGCTCTGTCTGCGCAATAAGGCCAACCGGCGCCGGAACCTGGTCGCGCAATTAATCTATTACTCCCCGCCTGACAGGCCGCCGGGACGGTCTTCGCCTGAAGCGGCCGCCAACGCACAACGCCTGAAATCGAATTGCAAGCCGGGTTTTAGCAGATTGCCAGCCAACGAGCAAGGGGAATGGCGGTCACCGGGGCATGACCGATTTCGAGAATAGCTTTAAGGTTAATGCCTTTGCGATTATGCCGGCGAACGCCGCATTGGTCGCCAGATACCGGGGACCCAGCCGCAACGGCTCCTGCGCAGTGCGGAACAGCCATTCGAGCCCGATCCGTCGCACTAGAGGCGGCGCCCTGCGAACCTGCCCGGCGAGGACATCGAGGCCGCCGCCGACGCCCATGATGAAGGGGACCCCCAGCTCGTCGCGATGGCGCGCCAGGAAGCGCTCCTTCCGCGGCGTCGGCATGCCGATGAAGAGGCAGTCCGGACGCGAGGATTTGATCGCCGCCACCAATTCGGGCTCGTCCTCGGGCGCGAAGTAGCCGTGGTGCGAGCCGGCCGGCTGCAGCGGCGGGAATCTGAGCCGGATGTTGGCCATCGACCTTTGCAGCACATCCGCCCGGGCGCCGAGAAAAAAGGGCCGGTAGCCCCTGACCGCGCACAGCGCGATCACGCCCTCCATGATGTCGACGCCGGAAACTCGTTCGGGGATGGCGATCCCGAGCAGCCGCGCCGCCCAAACGATGCCCATCCCATCGACGCTGACGAGATCGCTCGAGCGCACGTCGCGATCGAGCTCCGCATTCGCGCGCATCGCCACGAATTTCGCCACATTGATGCAGACGTGCTGAAGCCTGCGGCGGCTGCGGATCGCCCGGTCCGCGGCCGCGATGGTTTGCGCCATGGTCAGGCAGTCGATCGGCACGCCGAGAAAATCGCGCCGGGCGTCGGCCGCGATCAACGCCGCCGGGCTGTCAGTGGGCGCGGCGGCGGGCAACGGTCGTCGGCTTGCGCAGAGGCGCCGCGCCCGGCAGTGAGATGACGACGGTCATGCGCCGTGGTAATCAGGGCCGGCAAGGCCGATGGCGGGCAGGCGGGGAACATCCCCCGGCGAGCGCGTCGCCGAGGCTTTCAAGGCGACGGGCGAGGCCGATCGCTCGAGGCGGACCATGCTTTCATCTTCTCCTGCGTTCGTATCGGTCATCATTCCCCACTATAACGACCTCGACAACCTGGAGCATTGCCTGGCGAGCCTGCGCGCGCAAACCCTGCCCCGCGATCGCTTCGAGATAATCGTGGCCGACAACAATTCCATCGGCGGGGTCGGCGCGGTCGCGCGCATGGCCGGCGACGCCGCGGTGGTTGCGGCCCCCGAGCAGGGCGCCGGTCCCGCGCGCAATGCCGGGGCCGCGGCGGCGCGCGGCGCCCTCTTCGCGTTCATCGATTCCGACTGTTTCGCCGACGAAAACTGGCTTCAGCAGGGAATATCGGCGCTCGCCCGGTTCGATTATGTCGGCGGCCAGGTCATCACCAAAATCGGCCGGCCGCAGGACATCACCCCGGCCGAGGCCGTCGAGGCCGTGTTCGCCTTCAACTTTAAAAAATACATCGAGAAGGACGGGTTCTCCGGCACCGGCAATCTTTTTGTGCCGAAGGCGATATTCGAACGCGTCGGCGGGTTCCGCGCCGGCGTCTCGGAAGACATCGACTGGTGTCGGCGCGCCAACAATCTGGGCTTCCGGCTCGGCTATGCGGAGCGCGCCATCGTGCTTTCACTCGGCGCGGCGGGAATGGCGCGAGCTCAAGCGCAAGTGGGACCGCATCCTGGCCGAAACGATCCGCCTGGCGCGCGAGCGGCCGCGCTGGCGGCTGCGCTGGGTCGGCTATGCCGCCATCGTCGCGGCGTCGCCGCTGGCGCATTGGGTCGCCGTCGTTCGCAGCCCCCGCCTGACCGGCGCGCGCGCCAGATGCTGCGGCTTGCTCGGACTGCTGCGCATACGCAGCTACCGCAGCTACCGGATGCTGTATCTTCTTATCAGGCCGCCGGCGGGCGGGTGACGCCATCAGGCGTCCCTCGGGCCGCGCGCGACGCCCAGCGCCCGAGCCGGCGCGCCGGCGACGACGGTATGCGCCGGCACGTCCCGGGTGACGACGGCGCCCGCCCCGACCGTCGCGCCCTCGCCGATCGTGAGCCCGCACAAGATGGTCGCGTTCGAGCCGATGGACGCCCCCCGGCAGACGCGTGTGGGCTCCAATTTCCAGTCGGCTGCGTGCTGCGGCCTGCCGGTCCTGGTGGTCGCCCGCGGATGCCTGTCGTTGATGAACATCACGCCGTGCCCGACGAACACCTCGGCTTCGATCGTGACCCCCTCGCAGATGAAGCTGTGGGAAGAAATCTTGCAGCGTGACCCGATGCTCGCGCCGGCCTGGATCTCGACAAAGGCGCCGATCCGGGTGTCGTCGCCGATTACGCATCCGTAAAGGTTGACCAGCTCGGGATGATGGATCCGCACCCCTTCGCCGAGCCGGACGTCGTCGCTGATCGGCATCCTGACAAGCCTTCCCAAGGAGCGCCATCTTCAGTCCGGTAGGGATTCGCCGATGAGCCCTAAGAGACCAGCTGGCCATTGAAGACGACGTCCACCCAATAATTGCAGGCGTTGAAGCTGTTGCTCGGAAACACGCTCGAGCTGCCGTAGGCGTAAACGCCGTTGCCGCCGCTCGATGCGCTGGACGGAGCGGTCAGCGCGCCGTTGATATTGGTGTGCGCGGCGGCGAAATAGTTGCCGTCGACCGAATAGTCGCCGGTGTGTGTGGTAGGAGGCGACATAGGTGGTCCCGGCGGTGACCGCCACCGGGCTCGAGAAGTCGGCCTCCTGCCAGCCGCTGGCGGTCTCGTTGGTGAACGCGGCGGTCGCGAGCAGGCTCCCGCGGCGCTCCACAGATCGCCGGCATGCGGGCCGGTGTTCTGCGGCCCCTTGTAAAAGCGAATGCCGGTGATCGAGCCGTCGGTCGAGGCCTGAAACTTGACGCCGAGCTCGATCGCGTTGGCGTCGTCACCGAATCGGCGACCGCCGGCGTGTCGCCGGTAAAGAACAGGCTCTGCGCCGTCGACGGGTAATTGACGGTCAGCGACACGCTGGCCGATGCGACGCCGCCCTGCCCGTCGGTGATCGAATAGGTGAAGCCGGCCGGCCCGGCATAGCCGGCGTTGGGGACAAAATTGACCGTCTGCGTGCTGGCGTCGTAGGTGACCGTGCCGTTGCTTGGCGTTGCCGACGCCGGTGACCGACAGCGGAAAGCCGTTAGGATCGGTGTCGTTGGCGAGCAGCGCCGCGACCGGAATTGAGAGCGCGATGTTCTCGGTCGAGCTAAAGCCGCTGTCGGTGTTGGCGACCGGCGGCGGCGGGCGTCACGTTGAGGGCGACGTTCGCCGAGGCCGTGCCGCCTTGCCCGTCGCTGATCGCATAGGTGAAGCCGGCCGGCCCGAGATAGCCGGTCGTGGGCGCAAAGGCGACCGTCTGCGTGGCGGGGTCGTAGGTGACCGCGCCGTTGCTCGGATTGCTGACGCCGGTGATCGACAGCGCCAGATTATAAGGGTCGGTGTCGTTGGCGAGCAGCGCCGAGGCCGGGATCGAGAGAGTGATGTTCTCGCTGGCGGTGAAGCCGCTGTCGTTGACGGCCGTCGGCGGCTGGAGCGGCGACCCGTTGAACACGACATCGACCCAATAGTTGGCGGCGTTGTAGGTGTTGTCGGGAAAGCCGGACCCGGCGCCGTATGCGTAGACGCCTGCGTTGGCGGGCGCCGTCAGCTCGCCGTTGGCGCGGCCAACCGCAAAATAGTTGCCGTCAGCGGAATACTCGCCGGCGTTGGTGTGGTAGGAGGCGATATAGGTGGTTCCCGCGGTGACCGCCACCGGGGTCGAAAAATCGACCTCCTGCCAGCCGCTCGCGGTCTCGTTGGTGAATGTGGCGGTCGCGAGCAGGGCGCCGTCGGCGCTCCACAGATCCCCGACATGCACGCCGGTGTTCTGCGGGCCCTTGTAAAAGCGAATGCCGGTGATCGTTCCGGAGGTCGAGGCCTGGAACTTGACCCCGAGCTCGACCGCGCTCGGGTCGTTCACCGTCACCGTCGCCGGCGTGTCGCTCGGGAAAGAACAGGCTCTGCGCCGTCACCGGGTAGTCGACGACAAGCGAGACGTTTGCCGAGGCGACCCCGCCTTGCCCGTCGGTAATCGAATAGGTGAAGCCCGCCGGCCCGGCATAGCCGGCGTTGGGGACGAAGCTGACCGTCTGCGCGCCGGCGTCGTAGGTCGCCACGCCATTCTTCGGATTGCTGACGCCGGTGATCGACAGCGGATTCCCGCCGGCGTCCGTGTCATTGGCGAGCAAGGCCGAGGCCGAGATCGACAGCGCGGCGCTCTCGGGCGTGACAAAGCCGCTGTCGGGGTTTGCGACGGCGATGTTGGAGGTGCCGTTGAAGACGACATCGACCCAGTAGTTGGCGGCGTTGGAGGTGCTGGTCGGAAAGGCCGGCGTGGCGCTGGGCGCATAGACGCCGTCGCCGCCGCTCGGGCCGCTGGCGAGAGCGGTCAGCGCCCCGTTGCTGTGCGCCGTCGCAAAATAGTTGCTGTCGGCCGAGTAGTCGCCGGCGTTCGTGTGGTACGAAGCGACATACGTCGTTCCGGCGGTGATCACCACCGGGTTCGAAAAGTCGACCTGCTGCCAGCCGCTGGCGGTCTCGTTGGTGAAGGTCGCGGTGGCGAGCAAGGCCCCCGAAGCGCTCCACAGATCGCCGACATGCACGCCGGTGTTCTGCGGACCCTTGTAGAAGCGGATGCCGGTGACCGCGCCGTCGGTCGAGGCCTGGAACTTGACCCCGAGCTCATAGGCGCTGGGGTCGTTCACGGTGACCGTGGCCGGCGTATCGCCGGAAAAGAACAGGCTTTGCGTCGTCGCCGGGTGATTGACCGTCAGCGCGACATTGCCCGAGTCGGAGCCGCCGCTCGCGTCGCTGATCGAGTAGGTGAACCCGGCCGATCCCGTATAGTCCGTGGTCGGCGTGAACGTGACCGTCTGGGCGCTCGGATCGTATGAGACCGTGCCGTTGGTCGGATTGCTGACGCCGGTGATCGACAACGACTGCCCGAGCGGGTCCGTGTCGTTGGCCAGGAGCGTGGCGATCGGTATCGAGATCGCGGTGTCTTCGGTCGTCGCGATGCCGCTGTCGTTATTCGCCTTCGGATTGTTGAAGGTGTCGTCGAAGACGAGGTCGACCCAATAATTGTCGCCGGTGACCGAGACGTTGGCCGGGAAGACGCTGCCGGCGCCGTAGGCGAAGACGCCGTTGAGGTTGTTTCCGGCAGCGCTCAGGGACCCGTTGCTCTGACCCTGGTAGTTCGAGAAATAGTAGGGAGTGTCGGAATATCCCCCGACATTCGTGTGGTATGAGGCGATGTAGGCAGCCCCGGCCGTAATCTTGACCGGGCTCGAAAAGTTGACTTGCTGCCAGCCGCTGGCGGTTTCGTCGGCGAAGGTGGCCGTCGCCAGCAAGACGCCGCCGGCGCTCCACAGGTCGCCGACATGGACGCCGGTGTTGAGCGGGCCCTTGTAGAAGCGGATCCCGGTGATCTCGCCGGGCGTCGCCGAGGTGAACTTGACGCCGAGCTCCACCGAGCTCGCATCCGCCGTATCTGCCGTGGCCGGCGTGCTGTCCGGGCTGAACAGGCTCAGCGCCGCAGATGGCGTGACCGTGTACGAGACGCCCGGACCCGGAGCCCCGAGGTTGAGGCTGTCGTCGACCGCGCGGGATTGGATCGCATAGGTTCCCGGTGCGGCGGTCGTGAAGCTGTAGGTCCAGCTCACGTCGGCCGCGCCGACCTGGCCGCTCGCCGGGTGCCAGGTCAGGCCGCCATCCGACGAAACCTGGACGCCGCCGATCACGCCGCCGATGTCGGCGGCTGTGCCGGAGACGGTGACCGTCTGCCCCTCGGCGATGCTGGCGCTCGAAACCGTGGAGATGCTGGAGGTCGGCGCGGTATGGTCGGTCGACTGGTTGGCGACGATCAGGCTCGCCTGCAGCGTCGCCGGCTGGACGCCCATATCCGCAAACAGGTTCACCATCGCCTGCTGGACATTCGGGTCGGCGGTGTCCGATGAAAATGGCGACGGGCGAATTGTCGTGCTGGTCGGAAAGGCCCCAGGACCAGAAACACGGTCCCGCCGCCGAAGACCAGCGCGCCGCTCGTCGGGTCGCGATACTCGACGAGGTTATGGGTCGCCGTGCCCGAGGTGTCGACGTTCCCGAAATCGGTGTTGTAGGCGGTCGGCTCCTGCACCGTGGTCGAGGACAGATCGATCAGACCCGCCGGCATAAAGCCGTTGTCGGGCGAGGAATCCCACTCGTAGCCGAGAAGGCCCGGCTCCAGCGACGCTGTACTGGCCGGGCCTCGTCTTCGGCGACGCTGGTGTTGCGCCAGAAGCGCAGCTGGGTCAGGTCGTAGGGTATCGTTGATCGTCGAGCTGGCCGCGTTCGTGATCGACCTGAAACAGGGTCCCGGTCAGCGCGTTCGAGGGCTTGGGCGGGACGCCGAAGCGCGGGTCTTGGAACGTGCCGGTCGCCGTCCCGGTCGGATCGACCACGGTGTTGAAATGGGTGTCCTTGTAGCTGACCAGGGTGCGGTCGGCCGCGCCGCCGCCGGCGATGCTCGGCTCGAACCGCGTCTGCCAGAATATCTCGTTGCCGCTCAGAAAGGTCAGGTTCACGCCCGCGTGCGCCGCGGCCTGGACGTTCGCGGCCTGGCTGTCGGTCCAATATTCGTCGTGCCCGGCGTCCATGAAGATTTTGTGGTTGAGCAGCAGGGCGCCATTGGTGGCGGTGTCCAGGCCGGAGATGTACGAGACGTCGTAGCCGTTCTCCTCCATCCAGTAGATCGCGGCGTATTCCGCGCCAAACACGGTATCCTGCGGACCGGAATCGACTCCGGAGCTGTCGCGAGTCGTGATCGGCCGATTGTAGCTGACCGCAAAGGCGCGCGCCGGTGGGGGCGGGGCCGTTGCCGCCGTAGAGATTGGCGCCGCCCCAGCCGTTATAGGCCTGCCAGGTCTCGTCCGAGGTCTGAAAGACGATGTCGCTGTGCGAGCTGTCGTTGCGGACGATGAACGGGATCTGGAACACCTGGGAGCCGTCGACCACATTGGCGACATAGACCCCGGAGGCGGCGCCGGCGGGGACGGCCCAAGAGTCGGTGACCTGCCAATTCCCGGCGTCGACCAGGCCGGTGGTCGGGTCGACCAGGGCGGCCGGCTGGACGACGGCGCTTGCCGACTGGTGGTTGATGCTGGTGACGAGGGTGGCCCCGTCGCCGCCGTAATAGCCCAGCCGGTAGATGTTTATCTGGTAGCTCGGATTGCCGGTCTGGTTGTTGATCTTAAAAGCGACGGTCCCCCCGACATCCGTGCTCATGCTGGTCGTGAAGCCCTGGATCTGCGTCGAATTCCTGACCCGGGTCGATCTGCCAGATGTCTGGCGAGACGCCCGGCTTCTCGTTTTCGAGCACGATCGGATTGGGGCCGGTGGTCAAGGTCGCGCTGCCGTTTGCGGTGTGCCCGGCGGGATCGGACACGGTATAGGCAAAGCTCGAGCTTTTGCCGGTGTTGTCCTGGGCCGGCTTGAATTCGAGCCCGGTCAGCTGCGCCACCGTCAAGCCTTCGCCGAGGGTGACCGGCGTCGCCCCGTCCGACAGCAGCACCGTCCCGTCCGTCGGCAGCGCCGTCACCGTCACGCTCAACTGGGAGGCGGCGAAATTGGCGTCGCTCGGGGCCGCGAGGCCGATCGGCGTCGCCCCGCTGTTCTCGGCCACGCTCAGCGATCTCGGGGTGGTCACGAGCGTCGTGTTCTGCGGCCCGATCGACAGCGCCGCGCTCCCCGAGGTGGTCGATCCGGTCGGGTCCGACACTGTGTAGGCGAAATTCGAGCTCTGCGCGAAAGCGCCCGAATTCGGCTTGAACTCGAGCCCGCCGAGCTGCGCTGCCGTCAGGCTCTCGCCGACGCTGACCGCCGTCGCGCCGTCCGACAGCAGCACCGTCCCGTCCGTCGGCAGCCCCGTCACCTTCACGCTCAGCGCGGACGCGGCGAAATTGGCGTCGCTCGGCGCCGGGATGCCGATCGGGGTCGCCCCGCTGTTCTCGGCGACCGTCAGCGACGCCAGGATCGTGACCGGCGGCGTATCCGCGCGTGACCTGCAGCAGCACCGCGCCCGCAGCGCTGTTGTTGCCCGGGTCCGATACGGTGTAGGTGAAGGCCGAGCTCTTGCCGGCGCTCGACGCCGCCGGCTTGAATTCGAGCCCGGTCAGCTGCGCCACCGTCAGCGTCTGGCCGACGGCGACCGCCGTGACCCCGTCCGCCAGCAGCACCGTCCCGTCGGTCGGCAGCGCCGTCACCTTTACCGTCAGCTGCGAGGCGGTGAAATTGGCGTCGCTCGGCGCGGCGATGCCGATCGCCGTCGCCGGGCTGTTCACCGGCACGGTCAGCGACCCCCAGCTCGTCAGCACCGGCGCGTTGCTCGCGCCGATCGCCAGGGTCGCGGTCGCCGCCACCGTGTTGCCCGCCGGGTCCGACACGGTGAACGCAAACTGCGAGCTTTGGCCAAAGCTGTTGAGGGTCGGCCTGAACCGGAGCCCGGTCAGCTGCGCCACCGTCAACACCTCGCCGACAGTGACCGGCGTGACGCCGTCCGCCAGCAGCACCGTTCCGTCCGACGGCAGCGCCGTCACGGTCGCCGACAACTGCGCCGACGTAAAGCCGACATCGCTCGGCGTCGCGATCAGGATCGCCGTCGCCAGGCTGTTTTCCGCCACGGTCAACGACGTCGGGTCTTCGGTCAGGTTCGACACAGCCGCCCTCCGCAAACACACAAATCCCTTGCGCCCCGAGGCCGCCAGCGGCCCGCGAGCGCTGCGATCATCGCTTTCGCAACCCGCTCGTCATCCTCTCGGGCCCGGTTTGCGGCTGAGCTGGACCGGGCTGCCCTGCGCCGCGATCGAGCGGGAGGTCGCCTCCAATATCTCGACGACGCGCAGCCCGCTCGCGCCGCCGGAGATCGGGGCGACGCCGCCGCGGATGCAGGCGACGAAATGCTCGGCTTCGGTTTGCAGAGCCTCCTTGGCCGGGAGGTGCGGCGCCCACATGTCGCCGGCGCGATAGCCGATCCTGAGCTGATGCGCCGTGTCGGACGAGCCGTTCACAGTAATCCCCTTGTCATACACCTTGATCTTCTCGGTCGGCTCCACATCGTCATACACGATCATCTTGCGGCTGCCGCCGATGAATGTCTGCCGCACCTTCACCGGCGACAGCCAGTTGACGCTGATTTGGGCGATGCAGCTGCTGCGAAAGAACAACGTGATGTGCGCCATGTTCTCCGGGCTGCCTGGAACGTGGCTCGCGCCGGTCGCCGAGACCGCCACCGGGTCTTCGTCGAAAATGTATTGGATGATCGAGATATCGTGCACCGCCAGATCCCAGATCACGTTCACGTCGCCCTGAAACAGACCCAGGCTGGCGCGCACTCCGTTGTAATAGTAGATGTCTCCAAGGACCCCGTCGCCGATCAGCTGGCGGATCTTCTGCACCGCCGGCGTGTAAAGAAAGGTGTGGTCCACCATCAGCACCAGATTTCGCCGCGCCGCCTCGTCGATCAGATGACGCGCCTGCTCGGAGGTGCGGGCGAGCGGCTTCTCGATCAGGATGTGCTTGCCGGCTGCAAGCGCCGCGAGGGCCAGCTCATAATGCGTGTGGACCGGCGTCGCGATCGCGACGGCGTCGACGCCGCTGTCCCGCAGCAGGTCGCGAAACTCGGTCGTCACCGCAATCTCGGGATGGCGCCGCCTGGCGAGCGCCAATTTCTCCGGGTCGAGGTCGCTGACGCAGACCACCTGCGCCCCGTCCGTGCTGGCGAAATTGCGCACCAGGTTCGGGCCCCAGTAGCCGTAGCCGACCACCGCGACGCCCACCGTCCGCGACGGCGACGCACGCGCGGCGTCATCGCGCCGGCGCCGCGGCGTCGGCGCGCCGGCGTTCGAGCTTGTGCCCGGCCGCGGGCCTGCCCCGAGCCGCAACGAGCCCGCGGCGGTCTCGCGCGCGTCAACACCCTCAATCTGCGCAACATGCTGCATCCTCTAGCAATGGCGTGCGCATAGTCGACCCTCGAAATCTCCTCGCCGCCCGCTCGGCGCCGCGCGATGCGGCTCAGTACGCGTTGTCGCGCGAGGCCAGAATTCCCACCGTCTTCAGCAGGATCTTCAGGTCGAGCCCCAGCGACCAGTGCTCGATATAGTAAAGATCGTGCGCGACCCGGGCGCGCGCCTTGTCGAGCGTGTCGACCTCGCCGCGCAAGCCGTTGACCTGCGCCCACCCGGTGATCCCCGGCTTGACCCGATGGCGATGGAGATATTGCTCGACCGCGTCGCCATAGAGCCGATCGCCGGCCTTCATCGCAATCGCATGCGGACGCGGCCCGACCAACGACATCTCGCCGCGCAGCACGTTGACGAGCTGCGGCAGCTCGTCAAAGCTCAGCCAGCGCAGAATGCGCCCGACGCGGGTCACGCGCGGGTCGTTTCTGACGGTTCGCAGCGCTCCCGACTGGTCGCCGCGGTCGACCCCCATCGTGCGAAACTTGAACACCCGGATCACGTTGTTGTTGAAGCCGAAGCGCTCCTGCACAAAAAACACCGGCCCTCGGCTGTCGAGCTTGATCAACACCACGATGACGGCGAGCAGCGGCGCCAGCCACGCCAGCAGAAAGGACGCCAGCAATTTGTCTTCGAGCCACTTGGTCGCCAGACGCCAGTGCTTGAGAGGTCGATCGGCGATTTCGAGCACAGGCACGTCCCCGACATAGCTCATGCCGCGAACCTGAAATTTCTGCGCCACCGGCTCGACGCTGAGACGCAGGTCGAGGGCCACCCCCTTGAGCTTGTCGAACAGCGCCTTGAGCCGATCCTCGGCGTCGAGCGGCAGGGCCACGATGACCTCGTCCACCGGATTGCGTCGCGCGAAGCGGATCAAATCGTCGGTGGTGCCCGATATGCTCGCACCGCCGACCAACGGCGGCAGGCGGGACCTGCGGTCGTCGAACACGCCACAGATGGCGAAGCTCGGATCGCCCGATTGCTGAAGCTTCGCGATCAGACGGCGACCCTCGTTGCCGGCGCCGACGATCGCGATGGCGCGGGCGAGCGAGCCGTCGCGCAGCCACCGCGCCAACACCAGATGGAACAAGCCGCGCGCGCCCAAAAGCAGACACGCCGCGATGACGACCCAGGCGAGCGCCCAGCCGCGGGAATAGCTCTCCGACATTTTTCCGACGAACGCCACCAGCAGCAGCAGCGCCACCGTCCCCGCCCAGACCGCAACGACGCCGCTCAGCTGCCAATGCAGCAGCGACAGTCTCTTCAATCGGTACCCGCCCAGGCGCGCGAACCCGCCGACGAACAGCGCCGACGCGAACAGCGCCGTCAGAATGTAACGGTCCGGCTCCGGCGCGGCGCCCGAGCCGAAATAGCCGACGAAGGCCGCGGCGGCCGCCGCGGCCACCAGTGAGAAGTCGAGCGCGCCGAGGGCGCCGGCGATGATCTCGGGCGACAGCCGCCGCCGGCGCGGACGAATTTGCCGCGGCAAGCTCGGCGCCAGCTCTGCCGCGGCTGCCCGGTCTCCTGCGAAATCATGCGAAATCGAATGCATAAGGTTCCAGCCCAACGCAGCACGGGTCCTCACGGGCGCGAGCGGTCTCGCAGCACAGCAGCCTACCTGAGCACTTAATTGTAACGGGTTTCGACAGCATTGACAACTGGAAACCACTATATGTTACAGGATATATTTTAACCAATATCCGATTTAAATATTAACAAATGTTAATACTGCCGATCCGCGCCAATATCATCAGCGGCTTGCACCGCACAGGCAGCGGATCGCACAACTGCAGAGTAGCGTCGGCGCATGGGATTTACGCGCATTCGACAATACTGGCCTTGGCCTGGGGTCTGGGCGGCGCCCGCCGGTTCTTCGCCGGCGGCGGTCCGCCGCGTGGCCCAGCCGGCATTGTCGCTCGGCGCGTCTGGTTAGAGCGGCCGCAGGACCGGCCGATTGAAGGCCCGCGCGCCGGCGCACAGAGCCGGGTCGACGATCTCCCCGTCCTGCGCCAATCTGGTAAGCTGCTCCAGGTTGAGGATCGTGACGCAGTGCTTTTCGAGGTTGACGATCCGCTCGTCGCGCAACGAGCGCAGCACGCGATTGACGTGCACCACGGTCAGCCCGAGATAGCTGCCGATCTGGTTCTGCGTCAGCGGCAGGCTGTATATCGTCGATGTCGTCAACCGCTGCCGGCGCAGGCGCTTGTAGAAATCCAGCACCATCATCGCCAGGCGTCCGCGGGCGTCAAGGGACGAGACGGCGGCGAGCAGCCGATCCGCCCGACGCTGCCGCTGGCCGAGCAGCCAGGCGACGTAGAGCGCCGTGCGCCGGTGCGCCATCAGGTCCCTCAGCCCGTCCGCGGCGTCAATCGCCTCGACTGCAATCGAGGTTAAGGTTAAGACCTTTTCCATCGGTCTGGTCCGCAGCGCCGCGTCGAGCCCGATCACGTCGCCCGGCAGATACACATCGACGATCGCCCGTCGACCATTTGACAAATCACGAAACTGACATGCCCATCCGGCGCGCAGCCGGTAGATCAGGTCGCTCGCGCAGGGGCCGGCGACCAGCAGCTCCCCGGCATTGAGGGAACGGCCGGCCGCGTCGCAGAATCGCGACGCGAACTCGCGCCGGCCGGTCAGCAGCTCGTCGTGCAGCCCGGCGTGATCCGACGCAAGGCTCACGTCGGCGCCCCGATGCCGGCGGGGGCGTTAATAAACAAGATCGTTGCGCAGCAGTCGGTTCGCATCGCCCGCGACCACCCCCAGCTCGTTCGTTTCGCGAAGCGCCGTCAACGCAAGCCCGGTCCAGCCTCATGACCGAGCGTCAGTATCGCGTCCCATGCTATGTCGATTCTGGGCAAAAGCAAGCACAAATATTACCCAAAGGGGTTGACTCACAAATCTTAACAGGGATCGTTAATTTATTTACGGCGGTGTGCTGTGCTTCAGGACGGCCGGTATGCCCCACGCTCTGGCGTCGCTGGGGATGTCGCGGTTGACCAGCGACATCGCCCCGATGATCACGCCGTCGCCGATCGTAACCCCCATTTGAATGACGGATTGCGGCCCGATATAGACGCGCGAGCCGATCCGGGTCGGGGCGTATTCGATCGGCTCAGCCCCCCCCGACACGGCCCGCCGCACCGTGTGGTGGGTGTAGATGTGCACGCCGGCGCTGATGTCGACGTGATCGCCGATCGACAACCCGCCGCCCGACCCGTCGAGAATCACGTTCGGGCCGATCCAACAGTTTCTTCCTACGGTTACGTCGCCCAGGATCAGCACGTTGTCATAGCAGGACGTGCCTTCGCCAAATCCGAAATCGCGCGCGGTCTGCCATCGATCCGTCAACAGATCGCCGACCGAGACGTGTCGGCGGTGCTGTTCCCGCTTCTCGCGCCGCAGGCTGCCGATCAGGGTGCGAAGCGGTTCGAGCAGCTCCATGCGCTTGATCTCCTGCAAGAGGTCGCCGCGTCCTCTCGGCCGCGCCGGCCAATATAGGAAATCCCGCGGCAAACCGCGACGCCTGGCCGCCGTCGCGGCCGGAGGGCCGTCCCCGCGCCTGATAAAAAAGAATCCGATTGACGCCCCGTCCCGCGCGTTGGCGGCGGGGCCTTTCAACCGCCGGTCATGGATTGTTGACCGATCGGCTGACGACGACGCCGCTGATCACCGGACCGGTCACCGTGTTGATCAGGGTGAAGACCTTTTGCAGCTCGGTCAGCGGCGCGTTGGCGACGTAGATAATGTCCTTGTCCTGGATCGGGAAACGCTCGGCGTAAAAATAGCTTTTGGCTTCTTTCAGGTTGAGGCGGTAGACGACCGGAGAGCTGCCATCGGGGCCGGTCGGCAAAGCCGGAGCATTGAGCGCGCTGACGACCGAATGAGGCTCGAAGCGGAACAGAAACACTCCCTGCGGATCGGCGCGCATATCTTGCAGCCCGCCAGCCTTGGCCAGCGCTTCGACCAGGGTTATCTTCTTGGCGCCGAACGGCACCTCGCTGTTCTGGGTGGTCGCGCCGAACACCGAGAAGGTTTGCGGCGCCTGAACCAGGGTCAACACGTCCCCCGGCCAGGCGTAGATGTTCTCCGCCGGGTCCGAGACCAGCTTCTCCATCGGCATCGTCACGGTGACGCCGTGGCGGGAGAGCCGCACGAAAATCTCGTGCACCGGCGCCTTCGCGCCACCGGCGGTGGCGATCAGATCGAGCAGGCGGTCGCCGCCGACCGAGAGCGGCACCCGGGCGCCGTTGACGACCTCTCCCGACACCGTTGCGGTGTTGACCACGCTCTTGCTGACGGTGACGATCGCCTGCGGCTCGATCGCCCGTTCGGCGAGGCGCTGCTGAATGTCGTCCTGAACCTGGAGCGGCGAGCGGCCGGCGACCCGCACGCGGCCGGCGAACGGCACGCTGATCGCCCCGTCCGCCTCCACCACCTGACCCGGGATCATGGCGGACTGGGAGCCGCTGAGACCGCCTGCGGCGGCCGCCGGCGCGGCGAAGAGCCCACCCCCGCCGGCTTCCCAGATCGACACCGCGACCGTGTCGCCGATCGCGATCCTCGGGGCGGGAGGCTTCTTGAATGCTTGAAAGCTGGCATGAAAGCTCTGGCTGGGCTGCGCCAGCAAGGTCGTCACCACATGATCATCGACATCGACAAGATCGAAGTGCCGTTGCCCGTCCGTGACCGCCTGATCGAAGACCTGGCTTACGGTCGGCCCCGAGGTGGGGATCGTGGAGCACCCGGCCAGCGCGGCGCCGCCGAGGCAGACGAGGGTGACGGCGAGTTTCATCAGCGCGCTACAGTTGCCAAGCTCGGGATGATATTCTATCATCCCTGCAAATCAAATCAAGCTTTGGCGTGCGACGGCAGGCGCTGGCTGGGGGACTAGGATTCGAACCTAGACTGGCGGAGTCAGAGTCCGCTGTCCTACCGTTAGACGATCCCCCATCCGCCGGGACCAAGATGATATCACGGCGGCGCCGGGTTCGGTAGGGCGTCGCAACGGGGTCGCCATGAGCGCGCAAAGAGCCGAGGTTCTGGTGGTCGGGGCCGGCCCGGTCGGGCTGACCATGGCGGCTTGCCTCTCCCGTCACGGCGTTCGCTGCCGCATCGTCGATCGGCTCGGCGAGCCGACGCCGCACTGCCGCGCCATCGGGGTGACGCCGCGCACGCTCGAAGTCTGGGACGATCTCGGGATCGCCCGCGACATGATCGACGCCGGGATCTGGCTGACCGGGATGCGCTCGATCATCGATGGCCATCCGCCGCGCGACGAATTCCTCGACCTTTCCGATCTGCCCTATGCCCAGCTCGGCCTCCCGCAGAACGCAACCGAGCGGCTTCTCGCGCGCCATCTCGAGCGCAGCGGCGTCGCGGTCGAGCGGGGCGTCGCCTTTGCCTCGCTCGCCCAGAACGACGCGGAGGTGGCGGTCGACCTCGATCACCCCGGCGGCCGCAGCGAGCGCGCCCGGTTTCGCTACGTCGTCGGCTGCGACGGGGCGCACAGCGCGGTGCGGCGCGCGCTGGCGATCGCGTTCGAGGGCGAGGCGTATCCGATGATGTTCATGCTCGGCGACGTTCGGATCGGCTGGGACCTGCCGCGCGGGATGGCGTTGCGCGCGCTGCGCCTCAACGAGGGCGGCCCGCCGGACATGTTCATCGCCATCCCGCTGCCGGCACAAGGCCGCTACCGCGTCTCGATGCTGGCCCCGCCGACCGCCGCAGCGCCGCACGGCCCCGACCACGGCGTCCAATCCGAGCTTCGCGGGCCGGAGCTCCCCGAGATCCAGGCGGCAGCCGACGATCTGCTGCCGGGCAAGCCGCGATTGTCGGATTTGCGCTGGTCGTCGCTGTTTCGCATCAGCATGCGGCTGGCCGAGCGCTACCGCAGCGGGCGGGTTTTCATCGCCGGCGATGCGGCCCACATCCACCCGCCGACCGGCGGCCAGGGCATGAACACCGGCATCCAGGACGCCTACAATCTGGCGTGGAAGCTGGCGCTGGCGCTGAACGAGGCGGCCCCGGCGGCGCTCCTCGACAGCTACGAGGCGGAGCGCCGCCCGGTCGGGGCCGAGGTCGTCGCGCGCACCCGCGCGGCGAGCGAGGCCTATGGGCGCGAGCGGCGCGACCCCCCCGACCGTCTGGCCGACACCCAGATCAGGGTCTCTTATCGCGGCTCCGCCTGGGTGTCGCAGGAGGGGGCGGGCTTCGCCGCGACGGCGCCGGCGGCCGGGGACCGCGCGCCCGACGCCGGCGGGCTGCGGCGGCGCAATATCGGCTTCCCGTTTCGCCTGTTCGACATCCTGCGCGGCCCGGAGCACGTGCTGGTGGCCCATCTTCCCGACCCGGCGTCCCTCGCCGCGCTCGCCGGGCTTGCCGCGCAGACCCGGCTGTCCGGCTGTCTGCGGGTCGTTGCGATCTCGCCCTCCGCCGCGCCCGAGGAGCCGCCGGGGGTTGCGCTCTACCGCGACGCCGAGGGCCGCTTTGCCGCCGCCTACGGCCGCGCCGAGGCGGCGTTTCTGGTCAGGCCCGACGGCCATATCGGCTGGCGCGGCGGTTCCTGGGCCGAGCCGGGCCTCTTGGCCTATTTCGACCGGCTGTTTCCCGGCCCGGGATGATCCCCGGCATCTGAGGGGTTTTGTTCCGATGCCGGGCTGCGCTACCATTAGCGGTCGAGTGCGATTGGGACGGTTCGCCGACAGTGGAGAAGCCGCTCACCAGCCAGAAGCCGGTCGAGGGCGACGCGCCCGCGGCGGCTCTGCGCGACCGGCTGGCCTCGGCGGCGGCGTGGCCGGACGATCGCGACGGCCCCGCGGCCTTCGCCGAGCCCGGCGTCTTTCGCCCCGGCGCGCGCCGCTTTCCCTTTCATTTCGCCGCCCTCGACCTCGGCACCAACAACTGCCGCCTGTTGGTGGCGCGGCCGGCGGGGGCGGGCTTTCGCGTCGTCGACGCCTTCTCGCGGATCGTTCGGCTCGGCGAGGGGCTGGACGCGACCGGCGCGCTGTCGGACGGCGCGATGGTCCGGACGGTCAGCGCGCTCAAGGTCTGCGCCGACAAGATATCCTCCCGCACGATCGCCACCGGGCGGTATGTCGCGACCGAGGCCTGCCGCCGCGCCGCGAATTGCGAGGAGTTCCTCGGCCGGGTGCGCGAGGAGGTCGGCCTCGAGATCGAGATCATCTCGACCGCCGAGGAGGCCCGCCTGGTGGTCGGCGGCTGCGCCCCGCTGCTCAACCCGCGGGTCCCGTACGCCATCGTCTTCGACATCGGCGGCGGCTCGACCGAGATCGTGTGGCTGCGGCTCCCCGGCCCCGGCGACCGACGGCGGCGGCGCCCGCACATCCTGGCGTCGGTTTCGCTGCCGTTCGGCGTCGTCACCTGGACCGATCGTTTCGGCGGCGGCGAGGTGTCGCCGGCGACCTACCGCACGATGATCGCCGAGGCCGCGGCGGCGCTGGCGCCGTTCGAGCGCAGCCACCGCATCTTCCGCCACGTCAATTCCGGCCGGGTGCAGATGCTGGGCAGCTCGGGCACGGTGACGACCTTGGCCGGCATTCACCTGGCGCTGCCGCGCTACACCCGCGCGCTGGTCGACGGCAGCAGCCTGACCTTCGAGCAGATCGAGGCCGTGTCGACGCATCTCGCCGGCCTCGATTTCGCCGGCCGCGCCGCCAGCCCGTGCATCGGCCGGGAGCGGGCCGACCTGGTGCTCAGCGGCTGCGCCATCCTCGACGCGATTTGCGCGACCTGGCCGGTGGGCCGGCTGCGGGTCGCCGACCGCGGCGTGCGCGAGGGCATCCTGCTCGATTTGATGCAGGGCTGAGACGGTGGCCGACGACCCGCCGCGCGGCCGGGGCGTCGCCGGCTCGGGCCGCGCCGTGGCGGTGCGGGTGCGCAGCGCGCGCCGGCGCAAGCCGTCCTCGACCGAGTGGCTCACGCGCCAGCTCAACGATCCTTATGTGGCCGAGGCGCGCCGGCTCGGCTATCGCTCGCGCGCCGCCTTCAAGCTGATCGGGCTCGACCAGCGATTTCATCTGCTGCGGCCCGGCTGCCGCGTCGCCGATCTCGGCTGCGCCCCCGGCGGCTGGACCCAGGTGGCGCTCGCGCGCGTAATCTCCCCGAAAGCCCGCGGCGCCGTCGTCGGCGTCGACCTGGCCGAGACCGAGCCGCTCGCCGGCGCGACATTGCTGCGCCGGGACATCCACGACCCGGAAACGGCGGCGGTGGTCGAGGCGGCGCTGGGCGGCCTCGCCGATGTCGTCCTGAGCGACATGGCCCCGGCGACAACCGGGCACGCCGCGACCGACCATCTGCGCATCGTCGCGCTGGCCGAGGCCGCCTTCGCGCTGGCCGCGGACATCCTGAAGCCGGGCGGAACGTTTGTCGCCAAGGTCTTCCAAGGCGGCGCCGAAGGCGAGCTGCTGGCCGAGCTGAAACGGGCCTTTGCCGCGCTGCGCCACGCCAAGCCGCCGGCGAGCCGCGCCGAATCGGCCGAGACCTACGTCGTGGCCACCGGGTTCCGCGGATGATTCGCCGTGGCGATCTGGTACAGCCGGGACCCCTCGCCAACGCCGACCTGCAGCAGTTTCGGCTTGCCTTCAGGGCCGATCTTGCGGAGCTGAAATGCAGCCTCCTGAAGTGGGTTATCAGCCTGATGATTGTGCAGACGGCGGTGATCGTCGTATCGGTGACGCTGATCTTGCAGCATTGATATGAGAGACCCGGGGTTCCGCGGGCCTGCATGACAGCCGTGCTGTGTCGATCGCTGTTGCGCGGGTCGGGCTGATGTATAATGCGCCGCCATCGGAGAGGAGCGGCCGATGGAGATCCGACAAGCGCTGACTTTCGACGACGTGATGCTGGTCCCGGCGGCGTCCGGGATCATGCCCGGCGAGACCGATACCCGCACACGCCTCACGCGCGAGATCGAGCTCGGCATCCCGCTGGTTTCGGCGGCGATGGATACGGTGACCGAGAGCGCCTTGGCGATCGCCATGGCGCAGGCGGGAGGCATCGGCGTCATTCACCGCAACATGGGGGTCGCCGAGCAGGCCGACGAAGTCCGCAAGGTCAAGAAGTTCGAGGCCGGAATGGTGGTCAACCCGGTCACGATCCACCCCGACGAGACGCTCGCCGACGCGCTGCGGCTGATGGCCGACCACCATATCTCGGGCATCCCGGTGGTCGAGCGCGGCTCGCGGCGGCTGGTCGGCATCCTGACCAACCGCGACGTGCGCTTTGCCAGCGACCCGCGCCAGCCGGTGGCCGAGCTGATGACCCGTGACGACCTCGTCACCGTGCGCGAGAACGTCGCGCGCGAGGAGGCCAAGCGGCTCCTGCACCAGCACCGCATCGAAAAGCTGATGGTCGTCGACGACGCCTATCGCTGCATCGGGCTGATCACGGTCAAGGACATCGAGAAGGCGCAGCGCTACCCGACCGCATGCAAGGACGAGCACGGCCGGCTGCGCGTCGCCGCCGCCACCGGGACCGGGGCCGACGGCATCGAGCGCGCCGAGGCGCTGTTCGCCGCCGGGCTCGACGTGCTGGTGGTCGACACCGCGCACGGCCATTCCGAGCGGGTGATCGAGACCGTCGCCCGGATCCGGCGGCTGTCGAACTACACCCAGCTGATCGCCGGCAACGTGGTCACCGCCGAGGGCGCGCGCGCCCTGATCGAGGCCGGCGCCGATGCGGTCAAGGTCGGGGTCGGCCCGGCCTCGATCTGCACCACCCGGATGATCGCCGGGGTGGGCGTGCCGCAATTCACCGCGATCGCCGACACGGTCGCCGAGTGCCGCAGCCACGGCGTGCCGGTGATCGCCGACGGCGGCATCAAATTCTCCGGCGACCTCGCCAAGGCGATCGCCGCCGGGGCCGACAGCGCGATGCTGGGCTCGCTCTTCGCCGGCACCGACGAGAGCCCGGGCGAGGTGTTCCTCTACCAGGGCCGCAGCTACAAATACTATCGCGGCATGGGCTCGGTCGGGGCGATGGCGCGGGGCTCGGCCGACCGCTATTTCCAGCAGGAGGTGACGAGCACGTTGAAGCTGGTGCCCGAAGGGGTCGAGGGCCGCGTCCCGCACAAGGGGCCGGTCGGCAACATCATCCACCAGCTGATCGGCGGGCTGCGGGCGGCGATGGGCTACACCGGCAACCGCACGGTGCCGCAGATGCAGCAGAACTGCACCTTTGTGCGGATCACCGCCTCGGGGCTGCGCGAGAGCCACGTCCACGACATCGCGATCAGCCGCGAGGCGCCGAACTACCCCGCCGACCGCTGACCCTGCGGGATTGCGATTGCGCGCTCGCGCCGGTCACCCTTTGGCGTGCGCCGCGGCCCCCCGGCCGGCAAGGCGGCCGAAGACGGCGCCCGACATCAGCCCGGTGCCGCTGGCGTAATTGTGGTAAAAGAGGCCGCCGACCATCTCGCCCGCGGCATAGAGGCCGGGGATCGGCTGGCCGGTCGTATCCTCGACTTGCGCCGCGTTGGTGATCTTGAGCCCGCCGAAGGTAAAGGTGATGCCGGTCGTCACCGCATAGGCCTCGTAGGGCGGCGCATCGAGGCGCTGCGCCCAGTTGCTCTTGTCGATCGCCAGCCCCGTTGTCCGCAGCCCGTCATGGATGTTGGGGTTGAACGCCGCCTCCGGCCGCGGCGCGGCGTTGAAGGCCCGCACGGTTTCAAGGAAGCGGCCGCAATCGACCCCTTCGAGCCGAGGCGCCAGCTCCTCGAAGCTGTCGGCCTTTTCCTTGGTGATGCGCGGGATGCGGTATTCCTCCCGCAGCAGATGGACCACCTTCTGATCGAAGACCTGCCAGGCGAACATCCCCGGCTGCTGCAGGATCTCGCCGCCGTATCTGGCGTAGGTGTAGCTGTGGAAGTCGAGCCCCTCGTCGAGGAACCGCTCGCCGCGCGCATTGACGACGATGCCGAACGGATAATTGTGCTTTTGAAACCGATCGCCGACATCGAGGTCGCCGAAGGGCGGCGCGTTCAGGTCCCAGGCGACCGCGTGCGCCCCCGACCAATGCCCGGCGACGGCGGCCCCGATGTCGAGCGCCATCTTCAGCCCTTGGCCGGTATTGAAGCGCGAGCCGCGCACCTTGGCGAGGTCCCAGCTCGGCCCGAGATAGCGCGCCCGCATCTCGGCGTTGGCCTCAAAGCCGCCGCAGGCCAGCACCACCGCCTTCGCCGGCAAATCCACCAGCCGGCCCTGATGGCGCGCCCGCACCCCCGCGACGCCGCGCTCGCCCTGCAGCAACGCGACGGCCGGCGTGTCGTAGCGGACCGCGACACCGTCGCGCGCGGCCCTCGTGTGCAAGGCCTTCATCAATTCCTTGCCGCCGCCCCAGATATGGCAGGCGAGCCCGCCCCAGAACTTGAACCTGCCGTCGACGCGGAACGCCTGACGGCCGAGCCCGAGCTGAAACCTGACCCCCTTCCCGCGCATCCACACACCCGCCTCGAAGCTGGAGCGGATCAGGATTTCGGTCAGATCGGGGTCGCAGCGGTATTGTGTCAGCCGACCCATGTCGTCGAAATACTGCTCCTCGGCATAGGCCCCGAAATCGACGTTGCGCAGCTCGGTCTCGTTCATGTCGGGGATCAGCTGCGCGAGATCGTCGAAGCCATGGTAGACGACGCGAAAGGCCCCGCCGGTAAAGGCCGAGTTGCCGGCGCGCTGGTCCTCGGGCGCCGCCTCCAGCATCAGCACCCGCGCGCCGTGCTCGCGCGCCGACAACGCCGCGCAGGTCGCCGCGTTGCCGGCCCCGACCACGATCACATCGAATTCGTCCATGCCTCAGGCGCCGCCGCCGAGGACCCAGCGGTCGATCGCCGCGGCGAAGCCGTCCTCGTCGTTCGACGACGTGGTCGCCTGGGCCAGCGCCTTGACCTCGGGGGTGGCGTTGCCCATCGCGATCGCAAAGCCGGCGCGGGCGAACATCTCTACGTCGTTGCCGGCGTCGCCGAGGACGGCGATCTCGTGGCGCGGCGCGCCGAGCCGCTCAGCCAGCAGGTCGACAAGCCGGCCCTTGTTGATGCCGGGCGGGGTCACGTCGCAGTAATAGGGCTGCGAGCGCGCGACCGTGGCGCGCCCGGGAAGGCTCGCCTGCCCGGCCGCGACCGAGGCCGCCACGCGGTCGTGGTCCTTGCTCGCGCCGACGATCTTCGACACCGCGCCGAGACGCCCGGCAAACGACGGCACCAGGGTCGGCTGGGTTTGAATGGTATGGATCTCGAGGTCGACATGGTCGCCGGCGCGGTCGCGGATCAGCCATTCGCCGCCGGTGAACACCCAGATGCTGGTGACGCCGTGCGCCTCCAAGAGCTCGATCGCGTCCTGCGCCGCTTCCGGCGCCAGCACCTTCTGCTCGACCGGCGCGAGGTCGGGGTCGACGATCGAGCCGCCGTTGTAGCCGCCGAAGGGCAGCTTCAGCGCCAAGGGCTCGATCATCATCCGCAGGCCGAAGGGCGGCCGGCTGGAGCAGATCGAAAAGGCGATGCCGTTCTCGTGCAGCCGGCGCACGGCGTCGATCGAGCGCTGGGTCAGCGTCTTGTCTGAAGTGACGAGGGTGCCGTCGACATCGGTGACGACGAGCGAAATCCTACTCATGGCCGGCTCCTCGGGGGCGGGGTCAGAACCTCGACCCCATCGGCCGAGGCGATCACGACGGCCGAGCTGCGGCCGACGAAGAGGCCGCTTTCCACCGTCCCGACCGTCATCGCGATGCGCTGCTCGACGAGGCCGGGGTCGGCGAGCGGCCCGAACCGGCAATCGAGGATATAGTTGCCGCCATCGCTGACGTAAGGCTGCTCGCCGATCCCGTAGCGGCGCTCGGGGCTGCCGCCGAGCTCGGCGAGGGCGGCGGCGGTCGCCTGCCAGCCGAACTGGGTCACCTCGACCGGCACCGGAGTGTGGGCGCCGAGCCGGTCGACGAGCTTTTCCTGATCGACGACGATGACCAGCCGCCGGCTCGCCGCGGCGACGATCTTCTCGCGCAGCAAGGCCCCGCCCAGACCCTTGATCAGGTCGAGCGAGCCGAGCTGGACCTCGTCGGCGCCGTCGATCGTCAGGTCGAGGCGCTGGTGCTCGGCGAAGGTGGCGATCGGGACGCCGAGCCGGCGCGCCTGGACCGCCGTGCGCTCGGAGGTCGGGATGCCGACCACGCGCAGCCCGGCCTTGACCCGCGTCGCCAGCGCCTCGACGACAAAGGCCGCGGTCGACCCGGTGCCGAGGCCGAGCACCATGCCGTCCTCGACCTCCTCGATCGCGCGCAGCGCCGCCGCGCGCTTCAGCCGGTCGCGATCGCCGGTCATTGCGCCGGCCGCGCCGCCGCGTCGACGAACCAGGTCAGATCGCCGACCGGGCGCAGCCGTGCGGCCGGCAGCGCCTGGTCGCCGGCCAGCACGCGCGACAGGATCGCGCGCTTGTCGGCGCCGGCGACCAGAAAGGCGGTATGCCGGCTGCTTTCGAGCGCCGGGTAGGTGAGGGTAATCCGCGCCTCCTCCCTGGCCCCGATCACCTCGGCGACCCGGCGGGCGCGCTCGTCGAGGACGCTGGTGCCCGGAAACAACGAGGCCGTATGCCCGTCCGGCCCCAGGCCCAGGAGCTGCACGTCGAAAAGCGGCCGAGAGGGGTCGAGCGCCCCGCCGCCGTAATAGGCGTCGAGGACGCGCTCATAGGCGCGGGCGGCGTCGGCCGGGGCGCCGCCGGTCTCGATCCCGTGAATGTTCTCCGGCGGGACCGGGGCCCGCGCCAGCAGGGCCGTGCGCACCATGCCGTAATTGCTGTCCGGATGGTCCCACGGCACGAAACGCTCGTCGCCCCAGAACCAGTGCGCCCGCTCCCACGGCATCGCGTCGCGGTACGGGCTCTGCGCCAAGAGCTGGTAGAGCCGCCGCGGGGTCGAGCCGCCGGAGAGCGCGAGCGCAAAGCGGCCGGAGCTCGCCGCGGCGAGATCGGCGATCCACCGCGCCGCGCGATGGGCCAAGGCCTCGGCGTCCGCCGCGGTGTCGATGCGGGCCGGTGCTTGCGGCATCTTCGCTCCTCGGAGCCCTCATTCTCAACGGGTCATTCGTCATTCCCGCGAAAGCGGGAATCCAGGCTGCGAGGGCTCGAACGGTTGCCCTGGACCCCCGCTTTCGCGGGGGTGACGGTAACACAGCGAAACGGCGCGATTCATCTCGTCCGGCCGGTTCAGCCGCCGGCGCGGATCGCGGCGATCGCGGCGGCGTAATCGGGCGCGTGGAACACCGCCGAGCCGGCGACGACGGCGTTGGCCCCGGCCTCGATCGCCTGCCAGGCGTTCTTGCCGCTCAACCCGCCGTCGACCTCGATCGCCGGGTCGAGGCCGCGCTCGTCGCACATCCGCCTGAGCGCGCGGATCTTCGGCAGCATCTCGGGCAGGAACTGCTGGCCGCCGAAGCCCGGGTTGACGGTCATCACCAGGACCACGCCGCAGAGGTGCAGGATATAGCTCGATCTGCGACAGGGGCGTGGCCGGGTTCAGCACCACCCCCGCGACCTTGCCGAGCGCGCGGATCTGCGACAGCGTGCGGTGCAGGTGGATCGTGGCGGCGGGCTCGCAGTGGACCAGCAGGTGGTCGGCGCCGGCTGCGGCGAAATCGCCGAGGTAATGCTCGGGCTCGACGATCATCAGATGCACGTCGACCGGCTTTTTCGTCGCCTTGCGCACGGCGGCGACGACGACCGGGCCGATCGTGATGTTCGGGACAAAGCGGCCGTCCATCACATCGACGTGGATCCAGTCGGCGCCGGCCGCGTCGACCGCCCGCACCTCGTCGGCGAGCCGGCCGAAATCGGCCGACAGGATCGAAGGCGCGACGAGTCGGGTCATCGGCCCACCCGGGGCCTTCGCCCCGACGGTGGCGTCCCCACCCTCCCGCTGCGGGGTCCCGTCAGCCGGGCAAGGGGAGCGGGGTCGAGGCTGCGGCTAGAGCGGGCGCCATTTCCGGCCGCTGCGCCACAACAGGTTTTCCGCCGCGTCCGGGCCGGCGCTGCCGGCGGCGTAGGGCTCCAGCGGCGTCGACTTGTCGTTTTGCCACAGATCGAGGATCGGCTGCACCACCGCCCAGCCGGCCTCGACGCCATCGGCGCGGTTGAACAACGTCGCGTCCCCGATCATGCAGTCGTAGACCAGCGTCTCATAGCCGGTGCTGGGCGAGATGTGGAAGTAGTCCTTGTAGCGGAAATCCATCCGCACGCCGCCGAGCGCGATTTCCTGGCCCGGGATCTTGGCGCCGAACTGCCACGAGACGCCCTCGTCGGGCTGGATTTGCAGCACCAGGACATTAGGGGTCAGGGTGTCGACCGGCGTCTCGCGGAACAGCGCGAACGGCGCCTGCTTGAATTGGATCGCGATTTCGGTGGTGCGCCGGGTCATCCGCTTGCCGGTGCGCAGATAGAACGGCACCCCGGCCCAGCGCCAGTTGTCGATGCCGAGCTGCATTGCGACAAAGGTCTCGGTCATGCTGTCCGGAGCGACCCCGGGCTCCTTGCGATAGGCAGCCGCCGCGGCCCCCTCGATCGTCCCCGCCGCGTATTGCCCGCGCACCGCGTCACGGCGCGCCTCGTCGCCGTCGAGCGGGCGGATCGCTTCGAGCACCTTGTGCTTCTCGTTGCGCACGGCGTCGGCGTCGAACGAGTTCGGCGGCTCCATCGCGGTCAGGCTCACCAGCTGAAAGACATGGTTGGGCACCATGTCGCGCATCGCGCCGGTCGCCTCGTAGAATTTGGCGCGGCGCTCGACGCCGACGGTTTCGGCCACCGTGATCTGCACATGGTCGATATGGTCGCGGCTCCAGATCGGCTCGAAGATGCCGTTGGCGAAGCGCAGCACCATCAGGTTCTGAACCGTCTCCTTGCCGAGGAAATGGTCCATTCGATAGATCTGCGGCTCGGTCAGGACCTTCAGGATCTGGGCGTTGAGCGCGCAGGCCGAGGCGAGGTCGTGGCCGAACGGCTTCTCGATGATGACCCGCCGCCAGGCGTGGTCCTTTTCTTGCGCCAGCCCGGCCGCGCCGAGCCGCTCGATGATCGTTCCGAAGAGCTGGCTTGCGACCGCCAGGTAGAAGACGACGTTGCCGCCGATGCCGCCCTCCTTTTCCTTCTCGCCGATCAGCCCGCCCAGGCGCTGATAGGTATCGGGCTGGGTGAAGTCGCCGGCGAAATGGGTGATCCGGCTCGCCACGAACTCCCAGGCCGTTGCGTCGAACGGCTCGACGGCGCCGCCCGAGGCCGTGTCCGAGACAAAGCTCTTGACCCCGTCGGCCAGATACTCGCGATAGCTCTCGGCCGGCTTGGGCGTGCGGTCGGCGGCGATGATCGCGAATTTGTCGGGCAACAGCTTGCCCTTGGCCAGATTGTAGATGGCCGGCATCAAGAGGCGCCTGGTCAAATCCCCGCCGGCGCCGAACACCACCAGGGTGCAGGGCGGCGCCTTGGCCGCCTGCCGCGCGACGCCGGTCGCGGCGTCCTCGGCCCGGGCGTCCATGGCTCAGTCCCCCACCATGGTTCCCGGCTCCTGATGGCCGCCGAACTCGTGGCGCATCGCCGACAGGATGCGCTCGGCGAAGGTGTGGTCCTGGCGCGAGCGGAAGCGGGTGTAAAGCGCCGCCGACAGCACTTCGGCCGGCACCGCCTCCTCGATCGCGGCCTGGATCGTCCACCGACCCTCGCCCGAATCGGCGACCTGCCCGGTGAATTCGGCGAGCTTGGCGTCCTTGGCCAGCGCGATCGCGGTCAAATCCAAGAGCCAGGACGAGATCACGCTGCCGCGCCGCCACACCTCGGCGATGTCGGGCAGATCGAGCTGGTAGCGCCGGTTTTCCGGCACCGCCGCGGAATTGACGTTGCGCAGGATGTCGAAGCCCTCGGCGTAGGCCTGCATGACGCCGTACTCGATGCCGTTGTGCACCATCTTGACGAAATGCCCGGCCCCGACCGGGCCGCAATGGAGATAGCCGTGCTCCGCCCTGGGGTCACGGCCCTGGCGGCCGGGGGTGCGGTCGATCGTGCCGATGCCGGGGGCCAGGGTCGACAGGATCGGGTCGAGGTGGTCGACCACCGATTTGTCGCCGCCGATCATCATGCAATAGCCGCGCTCCAGCCCCCACACCCCGCCGCTGGTGCCGACATCGACAAAATGGATGCCCTTGGGCTTGAGCATGTCGGCGTGGCGGATGTCGTCGTGGAAGAACGAATTGCCGCCGTCGATGACGATGTCGCCGGACGAAAGCAGGCCGCCCAGCTCGGCGATCGTCTCGTCGGTGATCGGGCCGGACGGCAGCATGACCCAGACCGCGCGCGGCGCCGCCAGCTGCCTGACGAAATCGCCGAGGTCCTTGCTGGCGCCGGCGCCTTCCCCGGCGAGGCCGCGGACCGCGTCCGCGCTCTTGTCGTAGACGACGCAGCTGTGCCCGTGCTGCATCAGCCGCCGCACGATGTTGCCGCCCATCCGGCCGAGGCCGATCATTCCGAGTTGCATCCCAAACCTCCCGTCAATTCCGTCTGTCAACGATCTACTGTTTGGAGGGAAACAGGCGGTGCACCACGTCTTGGCCGGGCTTGACCCGGCCACCCACGCCTTCTGTCGCAGCCAGCAGGGCCTTTGCCGGCTTCCGGGATGCCCGGCTCAAGGCCGGGCATGACGAATAAGGCGGGGAGTGCGCCATCTGACCGCATCCAAGTCCTACTGCAAGGCCTGCTCTACCGCGCGGCGAGCGTGGCGAGGCCGGCATCCAGATTGCCGGTGAGGTGAACGCGCAACGCGCGGCGGCCGCGCTCGGCGAGCACGTCGAAATCGCCGCGCGCCTGCGCCGCCTTGACCACGCCGAAGGTGTAGGACTGCCCGGGCACCTTCAGGTCGGCCGCGTCGTCGCAGGTGATCTGCAAAAAGACGCCGCTGTTCGGGCCGCCCTTGTAGGTCTGCCCGGTCGAATGCAGAAAGCGCGGCCCGAAGCCGAGGCAGGTCGCCGCCCTGGTGCGGTCGCGGATCACGCCGCGCAGCCGCTGCAGGGTTTCGATATGGGCGGGGCTGCGCTCGATATAGGCGAGAAGCCCGACATAGTCGCCCGCGCCGATCCGGCCGAAATGCGCCTTGAGCGCGGCGACCAGGCTCGTCGCCTGCGGCTTCAGCGCCGCCTCGTTGCGCGGGTCGGCGAAGAGCTGCGCCCCGTCGCCGGCGAAGAACGGGCGTTCCTCGGGCAACGCCCCGGTCTTCTCGTAAGCGGTGGTGAGCTCGCGGGTCTTGACCTTGCTGGCCTCGACATCGGGCTGGTCGAACGGGTTGATGCCGATGATCGAGCCGGCGACCGCGGTCGCCATCTCCCAGCGGAAGAACTCCTGCCCGAGCTGGATCGTGTCGGCGACGGTGATCCGCACCACCGGCTGCCCTGCCGCCTCCAGCGCGGCGACCGCCCGCGCCTGCTCGGCGTCCTCGTCGGCGGCGAGCCGCAGATAGGCGAAGAGGCGATCGGCGCCGTAGACCGCGGGCGCGCCCAAGGGCTCGGCGTCGACCGGCACGATCCCTTTGCCGAGCTTGCCCGTCGAACTCGGCGAGGAGCTGCTCGAGCCAGGCGCCGAAATCGGCGATCCCCTTGGAGGCGATGATCGTGACCTTGTCGCGGCCGCGGCGCTGGCAGGCGCCGACGATCGCGCCGAGGATCACCCCCGGGTTCTCCGCCGGCGGCGCGCTGGCGGCGCAGGAGCGCACCATCTCGGCGGTGCTGTCGAGGAAGGCGCGCATATCGACGCCGATCGCCGCGGCCGGCGCCATGCCGAAATTCGAGAGCACCGAATAGCGCCCGCCGATGCTCGGCAACCCGTGGAAGATTTGGCGGAAGCCCTCGGCCAGCGCGGCGCGCTCGAGCGACGAGTTGGGGTCGGTGATCGCGACAAAGCGCTTTGCCGCCTCCGCCTCGCCGACCGCCTTCTTGGCGACCTCGTAGAAATACTGCTTGAAGATGTTGGGCTCGAGCGTGCTGCCCGATTTGCTCGACACCAGGAACAAGGTGCGCTTGGGGTCGATGCGGCGCTCGAAATCCGCGATCTGCGCCGGATCGGTCGAATCGAGCACATGGAGCTTCGGGAAGCCGGGCTTCGAGCCGAAGGTCTGGCCCAGCACCTCGGGGCCGAGGCTCGACCCGCCCATGCCCAACAGCAGCGCGTCGCTGAACCCGGCGCGCTTCACGTCGTCGGCGAAGTCCTCAAGATGCCCGACCGCCTTCAACCCCTGATCGACGACGCCGAGCCAGCCGAGCCAGTTGCCCTCGTCGGTCTCGGTCCACAGCGAGGCGTCGGCATCCCACAACCGCCTGACCTTGCCCTCCTTGCGCCAATCCTCGAGCGCCGCCGCGACGTCTTTTGCCAGCTCGTCCGGCAATTTGTACGTCATCGCATTGAGCTTGGGGCCGAGCACGGCGCGGCGCTTGTTCTGCACCGCCGCATAAAGGTGATCGGCGGCGTCGGCGAACTGGCGCACCCCGTCCTCGACGAGCTTCGCCGTCACCGCGTCGATCGAGACGCCGAGCGGCGGCAACGCGTCCATCACCGCCTGCGCGCCGGCGACATCCTCTTCGAGGCTCGCTCGCAGCCGGCCATGCTCGCGGAACGCGTCCATCGTCGCCGGCGGGATCGTGTTGACGGTATCGGCGCCGATCAGCTCCTCGACATAGAGCACGTCGCTGTAGGCTTTGTTCTTGGTCCCGGTGCTGGCCCATAAGAGCCGCTGGCTCTGCGCGCCGCGCTGCGCCAGGCGCTGCCAGCGCTCGTCGGAGAAGAGCTTCTGGTAGAGCCGGTAGGCGAGCTTGGCGTTGGCGATCGCGACCTTGCCCTTCAGCCCTTCGAGCCGGGCCTTCTCGGCCGGGCCGGCGGCGGCGATCTTCTGGTCGAGCGCGTCGTCGACCAAGGTGTCGATGCGGCTGACGAAAAAGCTCGCCACGCTGGCGACCCGGTGCGGGTCGCCGCCTTTGGCGACCAAGGTCTCCAGCCCGGAGAGATAAGCCTCGGCGACCTCGGCGTAGACCTGCTGCGAGAACAGAGCAGCGTGATGTTGATGTTGACGCCCTCGGCGATCATCGTCCGGATCGCCGGCAGGCCGGGCTTGGTCGCCGGGATCTTGACCATCAAATTCTCGCGGCCGACCTCGTGCCACAGCCGGCGCGCCTCCTCGATCGTGCGGCCGGTGTCCATCGCCAGATAGGGCGAGACCTCGATCGAGATATAGCCGTCGCGCCCCTGCGTCTGGTGATAGACCGGGCGCAGCGCGTCGGCGCCGTGCTGGATGTCGGTCACCGCCAGGCGCTCGAAGAGCGCGCCGGGGTCGAGGTCGCCCGAGGCCTGCAAGGCCGCGATCTGCGCGTCGTAATCGTCGCCGTGGCCGATCGCCTTCTCGAAGATCGACGGGTTCGACGTGACCCCGCGCAGCCCATCCTCGGCGATCAGCTTGGTCAGCCCGCCGCTCTTCAACAGATCGCGGCTGACGAAGTCCAGCCATACCGACTGCCTGTAGTCGTTGAGCTCTCTCAAAGGATTGGCCATACCCCTACTCCTTGCGCGCGAGCTGCGCCTTGGCAGCCGCGTAAACGTTGTCGCCGGTGAACCCGAATTTGACCAGCAGCTCCTTCAAGGGCGCCGAGGCCCCGAATGTCGTCATGCCGATAATCGCGCCCCGCAGCCCGGTATAGCGCTCCCAGCCGAGGGTCGAAGCCTGCTCGACCGCGACCCGCCGCGTCACGTCAGGCGGCAGCACCTGGGCGCGGTAGGCCTCGTCCTGCTGCTCGAACAATTCCCATGACGGCATGCTGACCACCCTGGCCGCGACACCTTCGCGCGTCAGCTTCTCATAGACCTCGACGCAGAGCGCCACCTCGCTGCCGGTCGCGATCAATATTACCTCGGGCGCGCCGCCCGCCGCGTCGGCGAGCACGTAGGCGCCGCGGGCGAGGCCGCTCGCCGCGGCGTAGCGGGTGCGGTCGAGGGTCGGCAGGTTCTGCCGGCTCAGGATCAGGCAGGCCGGCTGGTGCTTCAAGCCGAGGACCACGCGCCAGGCTTGCGCCACCTCGTTGGCGTCGGCCGGGCGCAGCACGATCAGCCCCGGAATGCCGCGCAGCCCGACCAGCTGCTCGACCGGCTGATGCGTCGGGCCGTCCTCGCCGACCCCGATCGAATCATGGGTGAAGATGAAGACGACCGGCAATTCCATGATCGCGCTCAGCCGGATCGGCGCCTTCATGTAATCGGAGAAGATCAGAAAGCCGGAGCCGAACGGCCGCAATTTCGACACCGCGAGGCCGTTGCAGATCGACCCCATCGCGTGCTCGCGGATGCCGAAATGAAAATTGCGGCCGCTGCGGTCGTCGGCCTCGAAATCGCCGGCCCCTTCGAAGGTGAGCCGGGTCTTGGTCGACGGCGAGAGATCGGCGGCGCCGCCGAGCAGCCACGGCAGCCGGGGCGCGATCACGTTCATCACCCGGCTCGACGAGTCGCGGCTGGCGATCCCCTTGGGATCGGCCGGGAAGACCGGGATGTCCCGGTCCCAGCCTTCGGGCAGGTCGCGCCGCTGCATCCGCTCGCAGGCGTCGGCGAGGTCGGGGTGCGCGGCCCGGTAGCGCTCGAACAACGCCATCCATTCGCCGCGGAGCTTCTTGCCGCGGGCGCCGAATTTGCCCGCGAAATGCTCGTAGACGCCGTCGGGCACCAGAAATTTCGCGTCCTCGGGCCAGCCGTAGCCGCGCTTTGTCAGCCGCACCTCGTCCTCGCCCAGCGGCTCGCCGTGGGCTGCCGAGGTATCCTGCTTGTGCGGCGCGCCATAGCCGATATGGCTCTCGACGATGATCAGGCTCGGCCGGTCGTCGACCCGCCGGGCGATGGCGATCGCGTCGGCGATCCGCTCGCGGTCGTTGGCGTCGCTGACCCGCTGCACATGCCAGCCGTAGCCGAGAAACCGCCCGGCCACGTCCTCGCTGAACGCGAGCGCGGTATGGCCCTCGATCGTGATGTGGTTGCTGTCGTAGATCCAGGTGAGGTTGCCGAGCCGCAGATGGGCGGCGAGCGAGGCCGCCTCGCTGCCGACCCCCTCCATCATGCAGCCGTCGCCGCACAGCGCGAAGACGTCGTAGTCGAACAGCGTGAAGCCGGGCCGGTTGAAATGCCGCGCCAGCCAGTCGGCGGCGATCGCCATGCCGACGCTGGTCGCGATCCCCTGGCCGAGCGGGCCGGTCGTCGTCTCGATGCCCGAGGTCAGATGATATTCGGGATGACCCGGGCACTTGCTGTCGAGCTGGCGGAAGCGCTCGAGGTCGTGGAGCGAGACCGCCGGGGAGCCGAGGCGCTCATACTTCTCGTCGACCGCGGCGACGCCGGTCAGATGCAGCAGCGAATATAAGAGGGTCGAGGCGTGGCCCGACGACAGCACGAAGCGGTCGCGGTTCGGCCAGATCGGGTCTTCCGGGTCGAAGCGCAGGAAATCCTGCCACAGCGTGTAGACCACCGGGGCCATCGCCATCGGCGTCCCCGGATGCCCGGAATTCGCCTGCTGGACCGCGTCGATGCACAAGGTGCGGATCGTGTTGACGCAGACCTCGTCGATCGAGCCCTTCGGCGTCATCATGCTGCACCTCGTGCAAAAGCGGGTTCACGCGGGTAGCCGCGCCGGAACAAGGGCCGCGGCGAGGCGCTCGACAATATCATCCACCGGTAAATCGATTGCGACGGTGATCGGGTCCTCTTCGGGGCCGGGCGGCTCAAGGGCCGCGAGCTGGCTGTCGAGCAGTCCCGCCGGCATGAAATGGCCACGCCGCGAGGCCAGACGCTCGCCGATCAGAGCCCGCGATCCCGCGAGGTAAACGAGCCGCACGCCGCGACGATCCCCGATGATCCGCCGACGATATTTGCGTTTCAGCGCCGAGCAGGCGACGACGCCGCACGCGCCCGCGGCGCGCCAGCCGTCGATCGCCGCGGCGACCGCTTCGAGCCACGGCGCGCGGTCGAGATCGGTCAGCGGCTGCCCGCTGCGCATCCTGGCCACATTCGCCGGCGGGTGAAGCCGGTCTCCCTCCTCGAACCGCCATTGCAGCCGGGCGGCGAGGCGCTGCCCGACCGTGGTCTTGCCGACCCCCGACACGCCCATGACGACCGCGACCGATGCGACGTTCGGGCTGTCGGCCGACCGCGTGTCCATGAGCATAGGACAACATGCGCGGTCTATCGTGCGGCGCGCAAGGACAGCGCGCGTCCCGCCGACATTTTCACATAAAGTTCATCGGCTGCCGCTCAGCCCGAGCCGTCGAGGCCGCCGCGAAACAGCGCCGGTCCGCTCGGCTCGGGCTTTGACGCCCCGCCCTCGGGCTCCGAGGTGACGACGAGCCCGCCCGCGCCGCGCAGCAGGCGGGCGTTCTCCGGCGTGACCGCGATCGGCTTGCGGCCCGATTGCGGCAGCAGGCCCAGCCAATGCGGCGCCTTGTCGCCGGCGACCGTGAGCCACAGCTGATAGACGCGCCCGGCCGGCGGCGGCGCCGGGCGCAGGCTGTCGGCGACGATCAGATGGGCGCGGCGGGCGAGCCTGATCGCCCAGACCGGGCGCTGCTCGCCGTCGCGCACGACCGCGACCACCGGCAACGCCGAAAAATCGGGCCGCGGGCGCGCGATCAGCGCGGCGACGAGGAAGGCCAGCGCAAGCACCGTCGCCGTCGCCGCCGCGCCGCGCCAGAAACGGACGCTGTCGCAGAGCCGCCAGAGCGCCACGGCTCAGCGCTGCCGCGGGTCGAACGCGTCGCGCAGCCCGTCGCCGAGCAGGTTGAACGACAGCACCAGGCAAAAGATCGCAAGCCCCGGCCACAGCGCCATCCACGGCGCCTGCGACAGGAAATGGCTGGCGGTGTTGAGCATGCTGCCCCAGCTCGGCGCCGGCGGCTGCTGGCCGAGCCCGAGAAACGACAGGCTCGCCTCGGCGATGATCGCGATCGCGGTGGCCAGCGTCGCCTGGACCACGATCGGGGCCGAGACGTTGGGCAGGATGTGGCGGAACAGGATGCGCCGATGCGGGTTGCCGACCGCGCGCGCCGCCTCGATGAAATCCTCGTGCTTGACCGCCAGCACCTGCCCCCGGGTCAGCCGCGTGAAGACCGGCGTCTGCGAGACCCCGATCGCGATCATCGCGTTGATCAGGCTCGGCCCGAGAAAGGCGGCCAGAGCGATGGCGAGGATCAGGGCCGGGATCGCCAGCATCGCGTCGATGAAGCGCATCATCACGGCGTCGGCCGCCCCGCCCAGATAGCCCGACACGAGCCCGAGCGGGGTTCCGACCGCAACGGCGATCGACACCGAGACGAGGCCCGCGAGGATCGAGGCGCGGGCGCCCCAGATCACCCGGGACAGGACGTCGCGCCCGAGCTCGTCGGCGCCGAAGAGGTGGCGCCAGGAGGGCGGCTGGCGCACCGCGCCCCAGTCGGTCGCCAGCGGGTCGAAGGGCGCGACCAGCGGGGCCGCGGCGGCGAGCGCGAGAAAGAGCATGATCGCCACCAGCGCCGCCAGCGCCGCGCGCCGGCGCAGCAGCTGGCGCAGCGTTGTGCGCCACTGCGGCTCGCCGGCCTCGTGCGGTGCGATCTCCAGCGTATCGGCGGTCATCCGCGCAGCCTCGGATTGACCGCCGCATAGGCGACATCGGCAAATAGATTGAGCAGGATGTAGACCAGGGCGGTGCACAGCACGACCCCCTGCACCACCGCGTAGTCGCGATTGAACACCGCATCGACGATCAATTTGCCGAAGCCCGGGATCGTGAACACCTGCTCGGTCAGCACCGCGCCCGACAGCAGCCCGCCGAAGTCGAGCGCGCCCAATGTGATCACCGGCATCAGCGCGTTGCGCAGCGCGTGGTGCAGCACCACACGCCGTTCGCTGACCCCCTTGGCGCGGGCGGTGCGGATGTAGTCGGCGCTCAGCACCTGCAGCATGGCGCTGCGGGTGTGGCGCATCATCCCGGCGGCGAGCGCGTTGCCGAGCACAAAGGCCGGCATGACCAGCGTCGCCGAGGTTTCGCGCCAGGCTCTCGCCGGGGCTGACGAAGCCCGACGCCGGCAGCAGCCCCCATTCGACCGAGAACAGCAGGATCAGCAGGATCCCGAGCCAGAAATTGGGGACCGACAGGCCCCAGAGCGCGACGATCGTCGCGCCGTAGTCGACCGCGGTGTCGCGCTTGACCGCGGACAGGATGCCCATCGGCACGCCGATCGTCAGCGCGATCGCAAAGGCGAGCGCGGCGAGCTCGCCGGTGACCGGCAGCTTTTCGAGCACGAGATCGAGCACGGGGCGCTTGATCCGGATGGATTCGCCAAGGTCTCCGGCAAGCACGCCCTTGGCCCACAGCAGGTAGCGCACCGGCGCCGGCCGGTCGAAATGATACTTCTGACGCAGGAAGGCGACCACCTCCGGGCTGCGGTCCTCACCGGCCAGGGCGAGCGCCGGGTCGCCGGGCAGCAGCTGCTGCAGCGCGAAGATCAGCACCGAGACCAAAAACAACGTCGGCACGACCAGCGCCAGCCGGCGAAGCAGAAACGTGGTCATCGCGCGGGCAGCCGAGGGGCGAGCGCAAACGACATCCGGGGGCGGATCACTCGAGCCGCAGGCCCTGCGGGCGGATCAGGCCGTCGGGATAGGGGGTGAACCCGGCCAATTTCGCGCTGAGGGCGTACAACAGCTTCTGATGATAGAGATAGATGATCGGCCGGTCCGCCAGCTCGTGCTCGGCGACCTTGCGGTAATGGCCGAGGCGGTCCGCCCTTGCCGCCGCCTGCCGCGCGGCGTCGAGCTCGCGGTCGACGTCCTGATTGCAGTAGCGGCCGGGGTTGAGCGCCGGCGGCGCCTTGCAGGAAATGAAATTATAGATGTTCCCGTCGGGATCGGTGCGTCCGCTCCAGCCGATCAAATAGGCCTCGAAATCGCCGCGCGCGGCAAGCTGCAGCGAGGATGCGAACTCGGTCGCCCGGATGCGGATATCGAAGCCGGCCTCCTTGGCCATCGCCTGGATGACCTGGGCGGCCTGCAAGGTCTCTGGGATCGTCGGGACCATGATTTCGACGACCGGGTTGGGCGCCCCCGCCTCGGCGAGCAGCTGCCTCGCTTTGGCGACATCCCGGCCCGGAATCGGGAACTCTTTGAGGTAATACGGATTTGTCGGGGGGATCCATTGATTTCCCGGCTGGAACTCGCCGCTGAACACGACCTGGTTGATCGCATCGCGGTCGATCGACAGCTCCAGCGCCCGGCGGACGCGGGCGTCCTGGCCCAAGGGCGTCTTCGCGCGCTCGCCATTGGCGAGATTGATCGTGATCCCCTGGTAGCCGAGCCCGCTGCTCGTGGCGATCTTCAGGCGTGGGTCCTTGCGCGCCGCATCGAGGTCGGCGGCGGCGAGGCGCTCGATCAGGTCGAGCGCGCCCGATCGCAGATTGGCCAGCCGCACCGTCGAATTGGGGATCGGCAGATAGACGATGCGCTCGATCTTGATCTTGTCCTTGTCCCAGTAATCGGCGAAGCGCTCGAGGACGATGCGATCCTGGGCGACGCGCTCGACGAATTTGAACGGGCCGGCGCAAACCGGATGCGAGCCGAAATTTTCCCCCGCCGCCCGCGCCGCCTTGGGCGACACCATCATCCCGGCCCGATCGGCCAGCTGCGCCAGCAAGGGCGCGAACGGCGCCGACAGCACCAGCTTGACGGTGTGGTCGTCGATGATTTCGACGCCGGTGACCGCGCTGATCTCGGCCTTGCGGTTCGAGCCCGGCATCGTCAAGTGGCGCTCGATGTTGAACTTGACCGCAGCGGCGTCGAACGGCTCGCCGTCCTGGAACTCGACCCCCGGGCGCAATTTGAGAACGAGCCCCTTGTTGTCGTCGGTCCACCGCCATTCGGTGGCGAGCTGCGGCACGATCTCCAGCTCCGGACCGATATCGACGAGCTTGTCGCAGAGCGCGGCAAAGACGATGCGGCCGACGTAGGTGCGGCCTTGCGTCGGATCGAGGAGGTCGGGGTCGTCGCCGAGCCCGATGCGCAGGGTCTGCGCCAGGGCGGCGCCATGCCCCGCGGCCAAGGCGGCGGCAAGCCAGCAGGCGGCGGCGAGGCCTCGCCATGTCGACATGTTCTGTTCCTCCCGTTGCTGTCGCCGCATATACCATCGGAAAGGCAGGAGCGCACCGGGGTGGCGCTGGTCCGGGCTAGCGGGCGCGGGCGCCGCCGGGCGGGTTCAGCTGCTGCTGGACCTCGCGGGCGCGCTGGTCGGCGGGGCTGACGCCGTCCTGCTCCTGCCGCCGTTGCCGCTCGATCAGGCTGTTGCGGTAGGATTGCAGCTTCTGCTGATCGATCGGGCCGGGCAGAGCCGGCGGCGCCGCATAGGCCGGGGCGGGCGGCGAGGGCAATTTGATGACCGGCCCCGGCTGGGTCAGGATCGGCGACAGGCCGTTGGGCGGGGCCGGGACGTAGCCCGGGTTGATCGGCGGCGCGAGGGGCGCTGGCGGGCCGGGGGGCGCGATGACCGGGCCGGGGACGAATTCCGGGATCATCCCCGGCTTTGCGCCCTGCGGCCCCGCCGCGAGCGCGGCGCCGGCCAGCGCCGGCGTCAGGAGCAGCAAGAGACCCGCGGCCTGCGGCGTCACACCGTCGCGTCCGCGCGATCGCAAGACAATGCCGCCTGCGCCGCGGCGAGGCGCGCGATCGGCACCCGGTAGGGCGAGCACGACACGTAATCGAGCCCGATTTCCTGGCAGAACCGGATCGAGGCCGGATCGCCGCCGTGCTCGCCGCAGATGCCGAGCTTGAGCCCGGGCCGGGCGGCGCGCCCGCGCTCGGCGGCGATCCGCATCATCTCGCCGACACCCTCGACATCGATCGTCACGAACGGGTCGTGCTCGATGACCCCGAGCTTCTGGTAGGCCTCGATAAAGCCCGCGGCGTCGTCGCGCGACAGGCCGAACACGGTCTGCGTCAGATCGTTGGTGCCGAAGCTGAAGAACTCGGCGCTCTCGGCGATGTCGCCGGCGCGCAACGCCGCCCGCGGCAATTCGATCATCGTGCCGACCAGATAAGGCACGTCGATGCCTGCCTTCTCCATGACCTCGCCGCCGATCCGGTCGATCATCGCCTTCAGGATGTCGAGCTCCTTTCGGGTGGCGATCAGCGGCACCATGATCTCGGGCGCGACCGGCTCGCCGGTCTCCCTGACGACCGCGACGGCCGCCTCGAAGATCGCCCTCGCCTGCATCTCGTAGATCTCGGGATAGGTGATCCCGAGGCGGCAGCCGCGATGGCCGAGCATCGGGTTGGCCTCGTGCAGCCGCGCTGCGAGGTGCCGGATCTGGTCGACATCCTTGCCGACGAGCCGCGCCATCTCCTTGAATTCCGCCTCGGTCTTGGGCAGGAACTCATGGAACGGCGGGTCCAACAGCCGGATCGTCACCGGCAGCCCGCGCATCACCCGGAAGATTTCGATGAAGTCGTTGCGCTGCATCGGCAGCAGCTCGTCGAGGCCGGCGCGGCGCCCGGCCTTGTCGTCGGCCATGATCACCCGGCGGATCGGGCCGATGCGGTCGGCCTCGAAGAACATGTGCTCGGTGCGGCTCAAGCCGATGCCCTCGGCCCCGAAGCGGCGGGCGGCGCGGACATCGAGCGCGGTCTCGGCGTTGGCGCGCACCTTCATGGTGCGGATCGCATCGGCCCAGCCCATCAGGGTCGCAAAATCGCCCGACAGCTCCGGCTGGATCGTCGCCACCTCGCCCGCCATCACCTCGCCGGTCGAGCCGTCGAGGGTGATGATCTCGCCGGCTCTCACCAGGGTCGTGCGCGCCGACATCGCGCCCGCCGCATAGTCGACGCGAATGTCGCCGGCCCCGGCGACGCAGGGCCGGCCCATGCCGCGCGCGACGACGGCGGCGTGGCTGGTCATGCCGCCGCGGGTGGTCAACACCCCCTTGGCGGCGTGCATGCCGTGAATGTCCTCGGGGCTGGTTTCGATCCGCACCAGGATCACCGCCTCGCCATGGGCGGCGAGCGATTCGGCCTCGTCGGCCGAGAAGACGACCTTGCCCGAGGCGGCGCCGGGCGAGGCCGGCAGGCCGCGCGCCAGGACGGTCGTGCGCGCCTTTGGGTCGAGGGTCGGATGCAGCAGCTGGTCGAGCGAGCCGGGCTCGATCCGGCGCACCGCCTCCTCGCGGCCGATCACCCCTTCCTCGACCAGCGACACCGCGATCTTCAGCGCCGCCTGGGCGGTGCGCTTGCCGGTCCGCGTCTGCAGCATCCACAATCTGCCGCGCTGCACGGTGAACTCGATGTCCTGCATGTCGCGGTAGTGGCTTTCGAGGATGCGACGCGCCGCGCAGAGCTCGTCCAGCACCTCGGGCATGACCTCTTCCATCGCCGGCAGCGGCGAATTCGTCGATTGCCTGCCGGCGAGGGTCAGATGCTGCGGCGTGCGGATGCCGGCGACCACATCCTCGCCCTGCGCGTTGACCAGAAACTCGCCATAGAACTCGTTGGCCCCGGTCGAGGGGTTGCGGGTGAAGGCGACGCCGGTCGCGCAGTCGGGCCCCATGTTGCCGAACACCATGGCCTGAACGTTGACCGCGGTGCCCCAATCGGCGGGGATGTCGTGCAGCCGGCGGTAGGTGGCGGCGCGCGGGTTCATCCACGAGCCGAAGACGGCGCCGATGGCCCCCCACAGCTGCTCGCGCGGCTCCTGCGGGAACGGGCGGCCGTGCTCGCGCGCGACGATGTCCTTGAACTCGGCGGCCACGGTCTTCCAATCCTCGGCCGACAATTCGGTATCGAGCGCCGCGCCGGTGTCGATCTTTTGGCTTTCGATCACCTCCTCGAAATGATGGTGGTCGACGCCGAGCACGACCTGCCCGTACATCTGGATGAAGCGGCGATAGCTGTCGTAGGCGAAGCGCTCGTCGCCGCTGCGGCGCGCCAGCCCCTCGACCGCCCGGTCGTTGAGGCCGAGGTTCAAGACGGTGTCCATCATCCCCGGCATCGACACCCTGGCGCCGGAGCGCACCGAAACGAGGAGCGGGTTGCCGGCGTCGCCGAACCGCGCGCCGAGGGTCTCCTCGACCGCGCTCAGCGCCGCGCCCACCTCGTCGCGCAGCTCCGGCGGGTAGGCTTTGTCGTGGGCGAAATACCAGGCGCAGGCTTCGGTGGTGATCGTGAAGCCGGGCGGCACCGGCAGCCCGAGATTGCACATCTCGGCCAGCCCCGCCCCTTTCCCGCCCAGCAGGTTCTTCATCTCGGCCCGGCCCTCGGACCTCTCGGCCCCGAACCGGTAGACCCACTTCGTCATTAGTCGATCACCCTTCGATCTGCTTCCCTCGTCGGCGGATTGATATCCGCCCTACTGAAACGCGCGTAGGGCGGATGAAATCCGCCTTCCTCACCCTTCGATCTGCGAGAAATCGGCCACCCGGTTCATTTCGGCGCGAATGCGCGCCAACAGCCGCAGGCGATTTTCGCGCAAGCTCTTGTCGGGGGTATTAACGGTCACTTTGTCGAAAAATTCATCAACGGGCCGGCGCAATTGCGCCAAGGTCGTCATCACGCCCGCGAAATCCTCGCGTTCCAGCGGCGCCTTCATCGCCGCCGCGACCTGATCGAGACTGCGTCCGAGCGCCTTTTCCTCGGGTAGATCGAGCCGGGAAAGATCGACATCGATGCTTCTGACGCGGCCGTCCCTTTGGTCTTCGATCCTGACGATGTTCGAGGCGCGGCGGTAGGCGGTCAGGAGGTTGGCCCCGTCCTCGCTGGCAAGAAACCTTCCGAGCGCGTCCACGCGAGCCATCAGACGTACCAGATCGTCATCGTATTGCCCGGTCAGGATCACTCCCGGCATCCCGATCGGCGCGAAAGCCGCCGAAATGAGATCGTGCCGCACCCCCTGCTCGCGCAGATGCACCTTGAGCCGATCGGCGATGAACCGCAGCAGCTCCTCCATGCGGAATCTGGCTTCGCCCTGACTGGTCACGAGCTTCGACTCCGGCGTCATCAGGACGCGCCCGAACAATGTGCTCAGCGAGAGGCGCAGCCGGTTCTCCAGAATGATGCGGATGACGCCGAGCGCCGCGCGCCGCAGCGCAAAAGGATCGCGAGAGCCGGTCGGCGGCTCGCCGATCGCGAAGAAGGCGGCCAGCGTATCGATCTTGTCGGCAAGCGCCACGACAATGCTGACCGGCGCGGTCGGGCAGGCGTCGTTGGGACCGAGCGGCCGGTAGTGATCGGCGATCGCGGCGGCGACGCGCGGGTCCTCGCCGTCGGCGAGGGCATAGCACCGCCCCATGACGCCCTGCAGCTCGGGGAACTCGCCGACCATGCCGGTCGACAAATCGGCTTTGGCGAGGCGCGCCGCGCGGCGTGACAGCGCGGCGTCGGCGCCCACCTGCGGCGCGAGGAGTTCGGCGAGCGCCTCCATGCGCTCCGACCTTGTCGTAGACGCTGCCGAGCCTGGCGTGGAAGACGCGGTCCTTCAGCGCTCCGACGCGGTCTTCGAGCCGCGCCTTGCGGTCCTGATCCCAGAAGAAGCGCGCGTCGGCGAGCCGCGCCCGCAAGACCCGCTCGTTGCCGGCGACGATCGTCTTGCCGCCGTCCGAGGCAAGGTTGTTGGCGACGAACAAGAAGCGCGGCGCGGGGCTGCCGTCGGGATTGAGGCAGGAAAAATATTTCTGGTGCGTTCGCATCGCCGTCGCCAGCACTTCGGGCGGCAAGGTCATGAAATCGGCGTCGATCGCGCCCGAGAGGACAACCGGGTATTCGACGAGGCCGGAGACCTCGTCGAGCAGCCCGGGATCCGGCTTGACCGAGAGCCCTTCGGCCGCCGCGGCGCGGGCGAGGCCCTCGCCGATCATCGCCTTGCGGCGCTCGCGATCGAGGATCACGTGCGCTTCGGCGAGGCGTGCGGCATATTCGGCGGCGTTGCCGACGCAGATTTCGCCCGGCGCCAGAAAGCGGTGGCCGCGGGTTGTCCGGCCGACCGGTATCGGGTCGAGCGCCAGCGGCAGCACCTCGCCGTCGAGGAGGCACACGATCGAGGTCAGCGGCCGCACCCAGCGCAGCGCCGAGGCCGGGTAGCGCATCGATTTCGGCCAGGGCAGCTCGGCCATCGCCGCCCGGATCAGCGCGGGCATGACCTCCGAAGCGGGCCGGCCGGGGCGGCGCACGACGGCGAAATAGAATTCGCCGCGGCCGGTGTCGCGGACCTCGCATTCGGCGATATCGGCAAGCCCGGCCGAGCGCAAAAAGCCGTCGAGCGCCGGCTGCGGCGCGCCGAGCCGCGGCCCGCGCCGCTCCTCGGTGCGGTCCGGCTGCGCCGCCGGGATGCCCTCGGCGACGACCGCGAGCCGGCGCGGCGTGACATGGCCGGAGAGGCTCGCCGCCGGGATCTCGGCGCCGTCGAGCTTGTCGCGCAGCAAGCCGGTCAGCGCCGCGACGGCGCCCTCCTGCATCCGCGCCGGGATCTCCTCCGACAGCAGCTCGAGCAGCAGCTCAGCCACGGCGTGATCGGGCTGCGCGGCGACGGCCGAAACCGAACGGAGGGGTCGCTTTCTGCATCTGGTCTCGACCGGCCGATGGCGGGTGGGGACGGCCCTCTCCCCGCAGCCCTGTAGGATGGGTTGAGCGCAGCGAAACCCATCTGCTGCGACGGTTGCGATGGGTTTCGCGATGCTCTACCCATCCTACAGCTGCTTTGTGCATATAGTCTCGACCGGCCTGCGGCGTTGCTACCCCAGGTGCTTCCGGAAGAAAGCGGCGATCGGGTCGAACGAGGCCTTGGTCGAGCGCGCCTCGTTGGCGATATAGACGATCTCGATGTCGCCGCCGGCGTTGCGGTAGTTCGAGATGAACCGTTCGGGCTCGTTTCCGGGGAAGCTCGAATCCTCGTCGTGGTAGTCGTGCACCATGTCGGGCCGGCCCTGCACCCAAAGCGCCGGCGGCATCACCACCTTCTCGCCGCGCTCGAGCATCAGCATCGGGTTGCCTTCGGTCATCGCCGCTTCGGTCTTCCAATAGAGATCGTGCTTTTCCTTCATGCCGATCGCGAACGCCGGCGGGCTCGCGGTCTTCATCGCTCGCTGCGCGTGGCGGTAGCGCGACAGCGGGTTGATCACCGGCCACGACATCGCCACCGCGCGCACCGTGGCGTCGACCGCGGGCGAGCCGGCCGGCAGCGCGGCCGAGGCATAGCGAGTGTCATTGGGCCGCATCGCCGCCAGCATCGCCAGATGGCCGCCGCTCGATTGCCCGGCGCTGCCGACCCGGTTGGGATCGACGTTGAGCTCGCGGGCATGCGCCTTCAGCCAGCGGACCGCGTAATTGATGTCGACGAGCGAGGTCGGATAGCCGTCGGCATTGTGGCGGAACTCGAGCGAGGCGACGACAAAGCCCTCTTTCGCCAGGCTCTCGTCGAGGCCCTGGGTCCCGGTCAGGTCGCCGCTGGTCCACGCCCCGCCGTGCAGGTCTACGACCGCCGGGAACGGGCCGCCGCCCTTTGGCTTGTACAGCCGGGCGATCATCTTTCTGTCGCCATGGCGCAGATATTCGACATCTTCGGTCGTGATTTCGTAAGTCGCCATTCTCACTCCCTCCCGGAGCTGGTGCTGCGGCGGCGCCTCGAGGATCATCCCGAGCGCGGCCCGCCAGCTTACCCGCTTCCGGCGAATCGGCGAAAGATGCGGCGGCGCTTTGCCGTCGCCGTCGCCTTTGCTAGGGTGGAGGGGCGATGCGGGCTTTTTGGCTCAGATGCTTGGCGGTGCTGATTGCGCTCGCGCCGGCGTACGGGAATGCGCATGCCGCGATGCATCCGGGCGGCCGCCATTCCGAAGCCTGCGCCGAAGAGCACGGGCATGGCGAGGGGAGGCCGTCGCGCCACCACCGCCAGCCCGTCTCCGACGTTCGCCTGCTGCTGCGATTGTCTCGGCTGCGCCAGCATTGCCGTGCTGCCGCGACCCGCTGCCGGACCGGCCGATCTTTACGCCGTCATCCGCTATGACGCCGGCGGCGCCCTCCTCGCCGGCCGCACGCAGCCGCCTGACCCCGGTCCTCCCAAACCTGCGACGCTGATCTAGCCCCGGCGCCTGCCGCACGGGGTCGCGGGAGCGCGCGTCCGCGGACTTTCCTGTCCCGGCGGAATGGTCTTCTCGCCTCAATAAGACACGTATCGGCGGATCGGACATCGGCGCCGATGCGATCCCTCACGTTTTCAGGAGTCTTCGATATGTTGCGTATCGCCCACGCTCTGGCGATCGGCCTGGCGCCGTTCGCCCTCGCCGCCTGCATCAATTCCGGTCCGGGGGACGCAAGCGCTCCCTCGCCGCTCGGCGTCGATCTCGGAAGCTCGGCCGCGCGCTCGCCGCACGGCCAGAGCGCCGCGCTGGCCGGCGAGGGCCACGAGGGCAGCTCTTCCGTTCCCGGCGGGGTGCAGGTCGCGCATGCCGGCCGCACCGATGCCCATGCGACCGGCACCGTCAACGCGGTCGATGCGGCGCAGCGCAAGCTCAACATCAGCCACGATCCGATCCCCGAGATCGGCTGGCCGGCGATGACGATGGAGTTCCCGGTGGCGCCCTCGGTCGACCTGCGCTCGGTCAAGCCCGGCACGCGGGTCAACTTCACGATCGAGCAAGGGCAGGGCGGCATGTACCAGATCCAGTCGATCGGCCCCGCCGGAGGCGGCCGATGAGCCCCGCCCTGGAGCGGCGGCGCTTTGTCCAAGGGGCGGCGGCAGCGGGATCGCTGCTGCTGGCGCCGTCGCCTTCCGCCGGGCGCGCGCCGCCGGCGCCGAGCCGGTGCTGAGCGGCACGCAATTCGCGCTCGAGATCGGCCCGACGCCGGTCAACATCACCGGCCGCCCGCGGATCGCGACCGCGGTCAACGGCTCGGTTCCGGCGCCGATCCTGCGCTGGCGCGAAGGCGACACGGTGACGCTCGCGGTCACCAACCGGCTCGCCGCGCCGAGCTCGATCCATTGGCACGGGATCATCCTGCCCAATTCGATGGACGGCGTGCCGGGCCTGACCTTCCCCGGCATCGCCCCGGGCGAAACCTTCCGTCTACCGCTTTCCGGTGCGGCAGAGCGGCACCTACTGGTACCACAGCCATTCGGCGTTTCAGGAGCAGACCGGGCTCTACGGCCCGATCGTCATCGAGCCGCGGCGCGGCTACGCCCAGGCGTTCGACCGCGATTATGTGGTGATGCTGTCGGATTGGAGCGACGAGGACCCGGACACCATCGTCAGCAACCTCAAATTCCAGAGCGACTACTACAATTACGGGCAGCGCACGCTCGGAACCTTTGTCGCCGACGCCGGCAAGGATGGGCTCGCCGCGACGGTGTCCGACCGCCTGATGTGGGGCGACATGCGGATGAGCCCGACCGACATCCTCGATGTCTCGGGCGCGACCTACACCTACCTGATCAACGGCCGCCCGCCCGCCGCCAACTGGACGGCGTTGTTCGGCGCCGGCGAGCGGGTGCGGCTGCGCTTCATCAACGGCTCGGCGATGAGCATCTTCGACGTGCGCATCCCCGACCTGCCGATGACCGTGATCCAGGCCGACGGCAACGATGTCGAGCCGGTGACGGTCGACCAGTTCCGCATCAGCGTCGCCGAGACCTACGACGTGATCGTGCGGCCCAAAGGAGACCGCGCCTACGCGATCTTCGCCGAGGCCGAGGACCGCAGCGGCTATGCCCGCGGCGCCCTCGCCCCGCGGGCGGGCATGACCGCGCCGATCCCGCCGATGGACCCGCGGCCGCTGCGCACGATGACCGACATGGGCATGGGCGGCATGGATCACGGCGCGATGCCCGGGATGCAGATGGACCACGGCGCGATGCCGGGGATGCAGATGGACCATGGCGCGATGCCGGGCAATGCCCGGGATGGAGGCCGGCGCGGCCGCGCCGAGCCTCGCCGGCGGCGTCGCGGTCGACAATGTCGCGGCGATGCCGACCGAGCGGCTCGACCGCGCCGGCGAAGGCTTTCCCGCCGGCCGGCGGGTGCTGAGCTACGCCGATCTGCGGGCGACCCGGCCGGGCGCCGATCCGCGGCCGCCGACCCGCGACATCACCCTCCACCTGACCGGCAACATGCAGCGCTTCATGTGGGGCTTCGACGGCCGGAAGTATTCGGAGGCCGAGCCGATCGTGCTGCGGCGCGGCGAGCGGGTTCGCTTCGTCTTGATCAACGACACGATGATGGAGCACCCGATCCACCTGCACGGGCTGTGGAGCGAGCTCGACAACGGGCACGGCGAGCGGCGCCCGTACAAGCACACGGTCAACGTCAAGCCGGGCGAGAGGCTCAGCCTATCTGGTCACCGCCGACAATCCCGGCCGCTGGGCCTTTCACTGCCATCTCCTCTACCACATGGAGATGGGCATGTTCCGCGAGGTGCGCGTCCTATGAGCGCCCTGCGGAAGCGCACGCTCGCCAGCGCCCTGGCCGTGCTCGCCACACCGGCGGCGGCGCAGATGCCGGCGATGGAGATGCCGCCGGTTATGGACACCGGCATCGTCGCCCACGCCGTCCTCGACCAGCTCGAAGGCCGCTTCAACGGCGGCAACACCGAGTTCCGCTGGGACGGCCAGGGCTGGCTCGGCACCGATTACGACAAGCTGTGGATCAAATCGGAGGGCGCCTACGCCAACGGCGCGCTCGAGGACGGCCAGCATCAGCTGCTCTACTCCCGCGCCGTCACGACCTATTTCGATCTTCAGGCGGGATTGCGCAGCGACCTCGACTCACGCCCGAGCCGCAGCTGGGGCGCGTTCGGCATCCAGGGGCTGGCGCCCTATTTCTTCGACCTCGAGCTGACCGGCTTCGCCAGCTCCGAGGGCCACTTCGCCGGCAAGCTGCAGGCCTCCTACGATTTGCTGATCACGCAGCGGCTGATCCTGCAGCCGCAGGTCGAGCTCAACCTCTACAGCAAGGCCGACCCGTCTCGGCTCGTCGGCGCCGGGTTCTCCGACATCGATGCGGGACTTCGGCTCCGCTACGAGATCAGCCGGAAATTCGCGCCCTATCTCGGCGTCGTCTACGAAGGGAAATTCGGGCAGACCGCCAATCTCGCCAAACGAGCCGGCGAGAGCACCGGCGATTTCCGCTTCGTCTTCGGCGTCCGCGCTTGGTTTTAGGAGGGCAGCACATGCGAACCGTCATTGCCACCATCGTCTTGACCCTGTTGGCGCTTGCGGTCGGCGGGGTCGCCTTCATCTATTCCGGCATTTACGGCGTCGCCGCCACCGAGCCGCATTCGCCGATGACGCGCTGGGCCCTCGAAACCGCACGCACGCGCTCGATCAGGACCCATGCCGCCGGGATTGCGGCGCCGCAGGAACTCGACGCTCCCGCCATGATCGCCATGGGCACCGAGCATTTCGCCGCCCATTGCGCGGTCTGCCACGGCGCCCCGGGAGTGCCGAAGGGCGACCTCGCCCACGGCCTCAACCCGCAGCCGCCGGACCTCGCCCATGCCTCCAGCCATTACACCCCGGCGGAGCTGTTCTGGATCTTGAAGCACGGTATCAAGATGACCGGCATGCCGGCTTGGGCCGATCACAGCGACGAAGAGCTGTGGGCGACCGTCGCCTTTCTCGAACAGCTGCCCGGTATGAGCGAGCAGGACTACGCCCGGCTGGTCATGGCCAACGCTATGAATGGCGGGATGCACCACACCGGCGGAACTGGAGCTTCGCCTGGAACGGGGGACGGTCACGCGGGGCATGAGGCCATGATGCCGCCTGCCGCCAACGAGCCTCATCCGCGCGCCGGGGGGACCAATGACCATCACTGAAGGGTTGCCGATGTGGCAACGACATCCGTATCGCATTTGCGCAAGAGCGCGATCCGCCCTCGCGATCTTCGTTGTCGCCGCAACATTTCCAAGTGACGGCGCGTTCGCGGCAAGCTGCGAGAACGCTCCGCCAGCGGTGATTACCCTTGAAGTGCACAGAAGCGAGCGTGCGCGAAGATTTCGATACGACAAGCGACGAGATTCGACGCGTCGCCGCCGCCAAAGGAGTGCAGCCCCACTGGCCCGCCCTCGGCGTATACACTTCCAAGCTTCGCTACCGCGCCGAGATCAGCCAGAACACTCAGGCGGAGGACGGCGGCCTCTATTGTGCGACACCCGGCTCTGTCGACATCATCGTATCACTCGAAAGTCGGGTTATCCACCTCGCGCGTGAGCTGGGGGAAGATCGGTGCCTCGAGAAAAGTGTGCGCCAACACGAGCAGCAGCCTCGCGGGCAGACGAACAGGCCCTCGATCAGGGCGTGGCGTCCTCTCACCGAATTGCGGGCGCGGCCTGCCCATCTCGAACCCGCACGCGCGGCATCGGCGGAGATCGCCAAGGCCTCGGTGAAAGCGGCTGTCGAGGACTACGTATAGCCGCATTCTTGGATCGTCTGGACGGGGTTCGCGCGAGGCTCAACCGGATTGTCGATGCGCCTCAGGCAATCGCACAACTGCGCGATCGATGCGGGGCACGGTGATCCTGTCGCGCGCTTTATCAAGGCCCGAAACGGCTGCGTTGCGGTGCCGCGAGGGCTCGACAATCCGCCAGGATCAAGTTGCACGGATACATCTCGCTCGCGCGCCGGTCACATGGCGATCGGCTCGCTTTCGAGCGCAAAGCCGCCCCGCTCGACCTCCTCCTTGATCGCGGCGAAGGCGGCGGCGTCGATCGGCTGGAACAGCACCGCGTCGCCGGGCGCGAGAAGCGCGGGGGGCGTGCGCGCGAGGTCGAACAGGCGGATCGGGGTCGTGCCGATCAGGCGCCAGCCGCCGGGGCTCTCATAGGGGTAGATCGCGGTCAGGGTGGTGGCGATCGAGATCGAGCCGGCCGGGACCCGCACCCGCGGGTCGGCCCGCCGCGGCAACGCCAGCTGCGGCGGCAGGTCGCCCATGTACGGAAAGCCGGGCAGGAAGCCCAGCATGTAGACGTGGAACCGCATGCCGGCTGTGCAATGCCGCGACCTCGGCGGCGGCGAGCCCGGTCAGCCGCGCCACCTCGGCGAGGTCGGGGGCGAATTCGCCGTCGTAGCAGGCCGGCACGCGCCACAGCCTGGCGTGTCGCGGCGCCACCCGCCCGCGGTCGAGCAGCCCCTCTATCTGCGCGCTCGAGGACCGCCCTGCCGGTAATCGAGCGGGTCGTAGTAGACCGTCAGCGAGCGGAAGGTCGGCACCGTCTCGACCACGCCCGCCGGCGGCTCGGCGCGGATCGCCGCGTCGAGGCGCAGCACCTCGGCGCTGAGCGTCCGGTCGATGCGGTCGCCGAACTCGACGACGAGGGCGCGGTCGCCGGCCGACAGGAAGCGCACCTTCGAGGATTCCCTGCTAGAATGGCGGCGGATTATGCCGTGAGGGACGGGCCATGGCGAAGGTCATCAATCTCAACGCCGATATGGGCGAGGGCTTTGGCGCGTACGAGATCGGCGACGACGCCGGGATCCTCGAGGTCATCGCGTCGGCCAGCATCGCCTGCGGCTTCCACGCCGGCGACCCGGTGACGATGCAGCGGGTGGTGACCCAGGCCGCGGCCAAGGGGGTCAGCATCGGCGCCCATCCGGGCTTCAACGATTTGTGGGGGTTCGGCCGGCGGCGCATCGACATGAACCCGCGCGAGCTCGAATACATGATCGCCTACCAGATCGGCGCGCTGCAGGCGATGGCCTGCTACGCCGGCGCCAGGGTCACGCATCTGAAGCCGCACGGCTCGCTCAACAACATGGCCGCCGAGGACCTGGAGCTGGCCCTGGCGATCGGCCGGGCGATGAAGACGGTCGACCGCGAGATGATCTATGTCGCGCTCGCCGGCTCGCAGATGGAGAAGGCGGCGCGCGAGCTCGGCCTGCCGTTGGCGCGCGAAGGGTTCTGCGACCGGCTCTACGACGACGACGGCAATTTGACCTCGCGCAAGGTGGCCGGCGCGGTCCTCCACGACCCGGACGCGATCGCCGAGCGGGTCGTGCGGATGGCGGTCGACGAGGAGATCGTCTCGCGCCACGGCAAGCGGCTGAAGGTGCGTCTCGACACCTTGTGCCTGCACGGCGACGAGCCGTCGGCGGTCGTCGCCGCCCACGCCGTGCGGCGCGGCCTCGAAGCCGCCGGCGTCAGGATCGCGCCGCTGCCCGAGATGGCGCTCGGCTGAGGCCGGCTGCGGGCGGGCCGGCGCGGGCGGTAACGCGCGCAGCCCGGAGGCCGGCCCCGGCTCACGGTCGGGGGCCGCTGCGCGACCAGGTGAAGACGAGGAGCGCCAGCGCGACGGCGGCGGCGAGCTCGGTCCACAGAAACACCAGCAGATCGGCGCGGACGCCGAGCGGCGGCGCGCCCGGCAAGACGTTGCGCAATGCCGGCAAGGTGAACACGATCGCGCCCAGCGCGCCGATCAAGGTCGCCTCGGCCCGCCTGACGCCGAAAAACACGAGCACGCCGACCGCCAGCGCGCAGCAGGCGAGCACGACCATCGCGCCGTAGGCCGCCAGCGCGAACACGATAAACGCCCCGCTGCGGCGGATCGCGAAGTTGATATGCGCCTCGCCGGGCTTGGCAGCCGCCCCTTCGCTCGTCTCCAGGCGAAACCCGAGCAGCGCCTCCCACACCGTGACCGAGATCGGCAACGCCTTCGGACCGCCGCCCGGAGACGGCGGCTTCTCCAGGCATCGGATGCCGAGATCGGCCTGATAGCGGTCGAGCGGATAGCTGACGGCCTGGCCTTTGCGCAAGGCGACCTCGAAGGTCGCGGGGGCGATCGGCTGGTTGGCGGGGAGCCCCAGCTCCTGGATGGTCTTGCCGTGGCTGACCACCAGCACGAGGTCGCGGTCGGGGGCGGTGGCGAGATCGCCGCGCAATGACGGCCCCGGGGTCAGGCTGACGCGCACCTGCATGCTTTGATTGAGCGGGTCGATGCCGAGCGCCTCGACATAGGCCTCGACCCCCGCCGGGTCGGCCGCGGCGGCCCCAAGCCGGCGCTCGACCGGCGTCTCCGACGCGCCGAAATATTGCAGCAGGCCGATATAGCCGATCGCCGCCAGGATCAGGATCGCCGCGACCGCGGCCGCGCGGGCCGTCGACCCGTTCGGCCAGGGCCTCATTCCGGCCGGCCGAGCCAGATCGCGACGCACTGCCCGGCGGCCTCTTCGGCGCGGCGGTCGATCTCGCCGTCGGTCAGGGTGCTGAGCGGGTGCTCGATCACCACCGGAACGAGGGCGCGCATGCCGAGCGCGTCGCGCTGCATTTCCGCCTCGTGCAGGAATTCGGCAGTGACGACGACCGCGGTCGGGCGACCGAGGGCTTCGAGACGCACGCCGTCATGCGTACAGCACGACGTGCACGAGCCTCAATCGCCGATCGCCGTCAGGACGATGTCGCTGTCGGCGGCGATGCGCGCGATCAGGGCCGGGTCGGCGTCCTTGGAGAAGCTCTCCTTGCGATAGTAGTTGACCGCGCCGAAGCTGAATTGCCGCTCGAGCCGGGCCACGGTCTTGCGCAGCAGCCGGCCGGCGTTCCACTTGGCGTTGTCGAGCACGCCGAGGCGGCACAAGTTCAGCCCGCCGAGGCGGGGCGACAGGTCGAGCGGCGCGGTCTCGACCACGCCCCGCGGGTCGAATGCGATCGGATCCGGCGCAGGGTTCATCGCGGTGTCTCCAGACAATTGCAGATCCTCCAAGGGTCCATGGCGACCGCCGCCGCAGATGGGTTTCGCGATCAGGCCGAGCAAGCATCCTCCGGCAGCCGAACCGCTCGTCTTCCCCGGCGAAAGGCCGGGGTCCATCGTTCCCGCCCCACGAGCCCGCGACCGTTGGCAGCGTATTGCAATCGTTTGGGAAGTTGTAGGCGCCAGAGCCATGGGTCCCGGCTTTCGCCGGGAAAGCGAGGGTGGGAGCCGTCGGTCCGTCGCAATATGCGGGTCAGGCGGCGGCGTCGGCCATGGCCGTTCGCCCGCGGGCGGGGGCCGGCGGCGGGTCCTCGAGCGGGGTCAGGGCGAGATCGCTGTAGCGGGTCGGGTCGCGCTCGACGCGGCGGCGGATGCGGTGCAGCCGCAGGTAGAAGGAAGCGAGCCGGACATGCGTCGCGACGATCTCGCGCGCCCGGCGCGCATAGAACCCCACCGGGCTCTCGCGCGGCAGCCCGGTGCGCCGCTGGCGCCGCAATTTGCGCCGGAAATAGCCGCCCTGCAGCGGATGCACATTCTCCTGAATAAAGGTGAAATAGAATTGCAGGACGTGGTTCATTAGGCGCACCGGCTTGATCCCGCTCGCCTTGGCGCGGCGCAGAATGGTCTCGATGTGCTCGGGCGAATAATAAAGATCCCAGGCCCGGCGGTAGACGCCCTGCCACTCGGCGGCGGTCATCGCCTGGTGGCCGGTGGTGACGTGCTCCAGATCGTATTTGTTCATGTCGGGGTCCATCCACACCCCGTTCCTGTGGAGCCCCTGGTGGTCGGCCGAGCCGGGCAGCGGCGTCAGGATGAAGAATTCGAGGAGATCGACCGGCAATTCCCGCTGCACGGTGCGAATGTCCTCGGCGATCCGCTCGGGCGTGTCGTTGGGGAAGCCGAGAATGTAGCCGGCATAGGTGATGACCCGTTGCGCCCGCCAGGCGAGAAACATCTGCCGGTACTCGTGCACCCGGTTCTGCTTTTTCTTTGCCGACAAGAGGTTGTCGGGGTTGATGTTTTCGAGCCCGATAAAGACCCGCTTGCAGCCGGCGCGCGCCGCCTTCTCGACGAAATTCGGGATGCGGTGGCAGAGCGTGTCGACCTGGATGATGAAATTGAGCCCGAGCCCCTCCTCCTCGCGCATCCGGATCAGCCGGTCGAAGATCGCCTCCCAATTGCGGTTGCGCGCGAAATTGTCGTCGGTGATGAAAAAGCGGAAGACGCCCTGCGCCAGATTGGCCCGCACCAGCGCCTCGACGTCGTCGGCGTCGCGCCAGCGCGACTTCCTGCCCTGGACGTTGATGATCGTGCAGAAGCTGCACTGGAACGGGCAGCCGCGCCCGGCGTCGAAGGCGCCGAGGCTCTCGCCGTAGCGCCGCACGATCTTCGCCGGCAGGAACGGCGTCACCTGCCGCTGCAGGCCCGGCAGATCGTCCATGTAGTTGTAGACCGGCAGCAGGCAGCCGGCGAGCGCGTCGGCGAAGAGCCCTTCGAGCCGGCCCTCGGCCTCGCCGGCGAAGAGGGTCACGCCGAGGCGTTGCGCCGCCACCAGGTCGGGCGGCGGCTCCGGCAGCATGGCCAGGAGGCCCGAGACGTGAAAGCCGCCGACCGCGACCGCGATCCCGGCCGCGCGAAACTGCGCGGCGAGGTCCATCGCCCGCGGAAACTGGTTCGACTGCACGCCGACAAGGCAGACGAGCCCGCAATCGGCGGCCTTGATCCGGCGGATGATGCGCCGAACCGGAACCACCGTGTGGCACTCGTCATAGGCCTCGATCTCGATCGCGACCTCGGGGCCGAGCGCCCGCCGCGCCGCCAGCTCGGCGGCGAGGCCGTAGAGGCAGGCGAGCGAGTTCGACGGGATCCAGGATTTCCACCACTGGATCACATAGCCGTCGTCGTCGTAATGCGACGGCTTGATCAGCTCGACGACAAACCGGCGGTCCCCCAACGCACCCTCGCCCCGCAGGCTTCATGGCCGGCTCATACTACGCCGCAGGCTGCGCCGGGGAAAGTAGGGGCGGCTATTTCCCGCTCGGGTCCTGCGCCGGCCGCAGATGGGTCAGGTCCGCCGCCTCGGGGCGGTTTCTCTGGGCGGCCGGCGCCTCGTAGCTGGCAAAGCAGGTCGTTGAGCCAGGCGACCTCCTTCTGCGCCTCGGCCTCGGTCTTGCCGGCCGAGACGTACTGTCCGGCGATCAGCGCCTCGTCGGCGGCGACATCGGGCTCGCCACCGACGCCGATGCCGAAGAACAGGCCGAGCGCCACCAGCGCCGCCTTTGGCGAGGGCGGGATCCACACGCAATGGCCAAAGATCATCGCAAAGCTGTTCATGGCGCTCCTCCCGTATTCTGCGCCGCCGCAGCCGCCGTCGGGTGCAACGCGGCTGCACCTGCGTGAGGCTGCCACCTCGGGACGCGAAAGGCTTTACCGCCGGCTTTTTTCTTCCTTATGATTTGGGCACGGGGCCGGGGCGGGAGGCTTGCGGAGGACGGGCATGGTTCTCGTGTTCGGCGACCATCGGCTCGACCTTGGGCGCCGCGAGCTGCGCCGCGGCGGCGAGCTGGTCGCGATCGAGCCGAGGGCGTTCGACCTGCTGGTGTTTCTCGTCCGGCACCGCGACCGTGTGGTCGGCAAGGACGACCTCCTGCAAGGCGTGTGGGGCGGCCGGATCGTCTCGGATTCGGCATTGACGACGCGGATCAACGCGGTCCGCCGCGCCCTCGGCGACGCTTTGCGCAACCCCGAGCATATCGAGCTGATCGTGTCGGGCCTGCGGCTGGCGCTCGCCGAGGAGGCGTCAGCGGAGCCTGCCGCCACCAAGACGGCGAGGCGTTATGGTCCAGTCGACTGACGCGGCGCTACGCTGACGCGATTTTGTGGAGACAAACCGGCGCCAGCCCACGCAACCGGTCCCATGCGGCAATTGCCGAATACGGCGGGCGGGTGCTGCGGGTTGTGCATTGACCGGATGGCGACGATATCGTGGTCATCACAGTGCATTTCGATCGCGGAGCCCGGCGATGATCCGAACGTCCGATGACCCCGAGGCCGATGCGATGTTCGTCTGGTTCGGACCCGAAGGCGCCAAATCTGGCGAAACCGAGGAAGTGTCGCCGGGCATCATGCTCGATGTCGGCGAGCGCATGATGCGGCCGAAAGCCGCTGCCTGACCCGCCTCGTGCCGCCGGGCCGGCGTCGCGGCAGCCGGCGGCGCTCCAATCCCCTCGGCCTCGCCGCATCCTCAGCACCACAGCCGGCATCTACACCCGGTTTGCGATGGCGGGGCTGGGCGGATATCGTGATCAAACCTGTAAGGAGCAGGGAACGACCGATGGGCATAGAATCGACGCAACGACGTGGGACGCGGTTCGACCGGATCACGTTCGATCCCGGTAAGATGGGCGGTCGCGCCTGCATCCGCGGGTTGCGGATTACCGTTGGATTGATCGTCTCGCTGGTCGCGGAAGGTATCCCTTGGGAAGAAATCCTCCGGGACTATCCCGACCTGGAAAAGGAGGACATCCGTCAGGCGCTGACTTATGCAGCCTGGCTCGCCCGCGAGGAAATCGTTCCAGCGTGAACCACGCGCGATGCGCTTCCTCCTCGACATGAACCTGCCGCCGGCGATCGGGGAATGGTTGCGGTCGGAGGGTCACGATGCGGTTCATGCGCGCGACATCGGGCTTGCCGCCCTGCCCGATCGCGACATTTTCTCGCGTGCGGTCGAGGAGAGGCGGATCGTCGTGACGTTCGACCTCGATTTTGGCGAGATCCTCGGAATCATCGGCGCTGCAAGCCCGGGTGTCGTGCTGCTGCGGCTTCGCGCGGCGCAGCGGCATCACCTGCGCGAGCGCCTGCGGACCGTGATCGCAGAGGCGGCCGAGGCGCTGCAGGCGGGTGCGATCGTCGTTGCCGAAGATGCGCGCATCCGCATCAGGCGGATGTCGCCCGAGGATTGAAGCAGGACGGCCGATCGAACGGCTGCGGCTATTTCCAGCCGAGGCTCTCCGCGGGCCGCAGATCTGTCAGGCCCGCTTCCGCGGGGTGGGCTCGCTTGTTGGCCGGCGCCTCGTAGCTGGCAAAGCAGGTGTTGAGCCAGGCGACCTCCTTCTCGGCCCCGGCCTGGGTCTTGCCGACCGAAACGTACTGCTCGGCGATCAGCGCCTCGTCGGCGGCGACATCGGGCTCGCCACCGACGCCGATGCCGAAGAACAGGCCGAGCGCCACCAGCGCCGCCTTCGGCGACGGCGGTATCCAGACGCAGTGGCCGAAAATCATCGCAAAGCTGTTCATGGCGGCTGCCGGCCGACAAGCCGTCGCTGGCGGTGCTGCCTTTCGCCAATCTGTCGGGTGACCCGGAGCAGGAATATTTCGCCGACGGCATGGTCGAGGAGATCATCACCGCCCTCGGCCGCATCCGCTGGCTCGTCGTTCTCGCTCGCAATTCGAGCTTTTCCTACAAGGGCCAGGCCGTGGATGTGAAGCAGGTCGGCCGCGAGCTCGGCGTGCGATATTTGCTCGAAGGCTCGGTGCGCAAAAGCGGCAATCGGCTCCGGATCGGCGGTCACCTGATCGATGCCGTCACCGGCGCGCAATTGTGGGCCGATCGTTTCGAGGGTCCGCTCGACGATGTTTTCGATTTGCAGGACCGGATCGCGTCGAGCGTCGCGGGCGTCATCGAACCCGCCTTGCAGGCTGCCGAAACCGCGCGTTCGGCCAAGCGCCCCACCGCCGATTTGACGGCCTACGACCTCTATCTTCGCGCCGCCGCGATGCATAGGGCGTCGTATCCCGAAGCGCTCCGTCTGCTGGAGGAGGCGATCGAGCGCGATCCGCGCTATGCGCCGGCGCTCGGCTTGGCGGCGATAGCTGAGCTTTCGCATGCTCAACGACGGGCGGAGCGAAGACCGGAACACGCGACCAGGCGAGGACCGCCGACTTCGCCAGGCGGGCGCTGGAAATGGGCGGCGACGACCCGGGGACCCTGGTCGATGCCGCGCACTCCTTGGCTTCGCTCGGGGAAGACATCGGGGCCATGCTGGCGCTGGTCGATCGCGCGCCGGCGATCAATCCGAATTTCGCGCGCGGCTGGCATGTGGCCGGCGTGCTGCGGAATTGGGCGGGACAGCCCGACAACGCGATCGATCATCTGGAAACCGTGCTGCGCCTCAGCCCGCGCGCCCGCGTCGGCTCGACGCTCCATCAGATCGGCTTGGCGCATTTTTTCGCCCGGCGTTTCGATCAGGCGGAGCGGAAGCTGCTGCTCGCGATCCAGGACGACCCCCGTCACCCGATGACGTATCGGGTGCTCGCCGCCTGCCATGCCCATGCCGGCCGGCTCGAAGAGGCGCGCGCGATGATCTCCCGGCTGCGCACCATTACCCCGGAGGTGATAACGCCGTGGATGACGCTTCCGCAGAAGCGGACTTTTCGCAACCCCGAGCATATCGAGCTGATCGTTTCGGGCCTGCGCCTGGTGATGGGCGGGACATCGTAGGGCGGGTGCAACCCGCCGCGACGCCGGCGGGACCATCGGCGGTTGCGCTGCGCTCCACCCGCCCTGCGAATGCGGGCTTCGCCTTTGGCCGGGCTCAGCGGCGGCCGATGCCGAGCTGGTCGCCGACGGCGGTTATCCTGCCGTCGGTGAAATGGACCTTGGCTTTGCGCCGGAGAAGGGGCAAGGGGCGCCGATGGACCCTGTTCCAGGCGCAGCCGCGCGACGATCGCGATCAGCCCCAGCACCAGCACCAGCAATTTGGCGACGATCGCGGCGGAGAGCGAGCAGGGCGGGTGCGACTCCGCCGAAATGTTAGGGCGACCGATGACGGCGGGTTGCGCCGCGCCCCACCCGCCCTACGAGCTCGGCGACCGCTCTCTCTCGCAACCGCCGCTCGAAATTGCTAGCCTGCCGCTTCGATGAGGAGCGAGGAGCAGGCGGATGTTCGAGGGCTTTACCAGGACCGAGATCGAGACCTCGGGCGCGCGCATTCATCTGCGCCACGGCGGCGACGGTCCGCCGCTGCTGCTGCTGCACGGCAACCCGCTGACCCATGTCTCGTGGCACAAGATCGCGCCGCGCCTGGCCGAGCGCTTCCATGTCGTCTGCGCCGATCTGCGCGGCTACGGCGACAGCGTCGGCCCCGACGATCCCGGCGAGAACAGCATCAATTATTCGTTCCGCGCGATGGCGCAGGACCAGGTCGAGATCATGGAGAAGCTCGGCTACCGCGAGTTCTTTGTCGCCGGCCACGACCGCGGCGCCCGCACCACCGCGCGCATGTGCCTCGACCATCCCGACCGGGTGAAGCGCGCGGCGCTGATCGACATCCTGCCCAACCACCACATCTGGACCCACGCGTCGAGGGAATGGGCGCTGCGCTCGTGGCACTGGGCGCTGATGGCCCAGCCCTACGACTTCCCCGAGCGCATGCTGGCCGGCGTCCCGGCGCAATGGTACATGGAGAAGAAGCTTTCGAAGCCCGGCCTCGGCCTCGGCTTTTTCGACGCGCAGGCGTTCGCCGAATATGTCCGCTGCTTCAACTGGAAGACGATCAAGGGATCATGCGCCGACTACCGCGCCTGCGCCACCTGCGATCTTGACATGGACACCGCCGATTTCGCGGCCGGGCGTAAGATCACCCTGCCGCTCCTGGTGATCTGGGGGGCGAAGAGCCATACCGAGGGGGTCCATGGCGACGTGCTCTCGGTGTGGCGGGGCAATTACGCGACCGACGCCTCGGGCGGCGCGCTGCCCTGCGGCCACTACGTGCCCGAGGAGGCCCCCGACGAGACGCTGGCCTGGCTGCTGCGCCACTTCGCCGGCTGATCGGTCCAGGCGGCGGCGTAGCGCCGGCCGGCTACTGCGCGGCGCTGGCGGTCTTCTCGCGCATCAGGGTCAGCAGCCCGCGCACCTGCCCGCCATGGCGCTGGATCACCGAGGCGAACTCGGAGCGCTGCGTCACCAGCATGCTGACGCCGCCGACCACGACATCGCTGATGCGGTAGCTTTCGCCGTCGGGGACGAGCCGCCAATCGACCTTGAGCGGCGCGGTGGCGTTGGCGCCGATGATCTCGGTCGAGACGATGATCGCGCCCGCCTCGGGCCGGCTGGCGCGGACCTTGAAGGTCTCGCCGCCGAAGCCCGCCAGCCGCGTGCTGTAGACCAGCACGATGTACTCCTGGAACAGCTTCATGAATTCCTGCTGCTCCTCGGTGCTGGCGATGCGCCAGTAGCGGCCGAGGACAAAGCGCGCGATGCCGGGCCCGTCGAAATCCTGCTGGAACAGCTGGCGAAACCGCGCCTGCCGCTGCGCCGGCGGGGCCTTGTCGCTCAGGACCTCGGTGGCGCGGGTCCACAGCTCGTTCATAAAGCTGATCGCGTCCCTGGCGGCGGCGGCCGGGGTCGGCGCCATCGCCAGCAACGCCGGCAGCGCCGCCAGGCCGGCCAGCGCGGCGCGACGGCTCACCCGCGCGGCGCGGCGGGCATCGGCATCGGGTCTCGGGCAGCTGCGTGGCGCCATCGGCGACCGTCCCCCTTCGGCTTTGGCCCGTTCCGCCGTCTTACCGCGGCGGCGTGCGCCTGACAATATCGACCGGGCGGCTCAGTTGGCGACCTGCTCCCAAGCCCGTTCCGCGGCGGGTGGAAGCTTGTCCATATGCTTGAGGAAGAGGGCAAGGGTCCAGATCTGCCGGTCGCTCAGAGTATCCTTCCACGACGGCATGCCCGTCCAGCGAATGCCATGCTTGATCTTCCAAAAAGAGACGCCTTGGGGGTCGTCCTCGACCCCGTCGGTCGCCAATTGCGGCGGCCGTGGGTAGAGGCCCTTGGCGACCGGCGAGGCCGAGGCGTCGCCTTTCGCCGTGCCGTGGCAGATGGCGCAATGCCTGGCGTAGAGATCGACTCCGGCCGCGAGGTTCTCCTCGCTCGCCGCGACCGGGTTGGGTCCCGCGGGCGCTTCGCGGTCGAGGGTCGCCCGCAGCGACGCGGCCGCCGCCCAGCTTTCCAATCGGCCCGGCGTCGCATCGGCGTTGGCCGGCACGAGCCCGCTTCGCAGAATAATGAACGCGCCGATCAGGGCGACGGCGAGCGTCGCCGCGACGCCGGACCAGAACCGTCCCCACATCGCGGTCTCCTTCCTCCCCCGCCGATGCGCCGCGAGCCGACATTCGCCGCGATGTCGCATGACCGCGGTTGGCGGCGGCGGCGTGCTTTCCTACATCCATGCGGCATCCGGCGAGACCGCCGGGTCTCAACAGAAGGGCGCGCGAAATGTGGCGGTTCATGCGTGACAAGCTGGTGGTGCCCGAGCCCGAGGATTGCCTGCCGGGCCGGCGCGAGGCGATGCCGACGCCCGAGCGCCACTTCGTCAACGGCCATTCGCTCGCCGGCCCCTACCCCGAAGGCCTGGAGAAGGCAGTGTTCGGGCTCGGCTGCTTCTGGGGCGCCGAGCGGGTGTTCTGGCAGGCCCCGGGGGTGTGGGTCACCGCGGTCGGCTACGCCGGCGGGACCACGCCCAACCCGACCTATGAGGAGGCGTGCAGCGGCCGCACCGGCCACACCGAGGCCGTGCTCGTCGTCTACGACCCGAAGGTCACAAGCTACGAGGCGCTGTTGAAGCTGTTCTGGGAGAGCCACAACCCGACCCAGGGCATGCGCCAGGGGAACGATGTCGGCACGCAATACCGCTCGGCGATCCACACCTTCACGCCAGCCCAGCGCCGCGCCGCCGAGGCCTCGCGCGAGGCCTATCAGCGCCGGCTGACGGAGGCCGGCATGGGCGCGATCTCGACCGAGATCGCCGACGCCCCGCCCTTTTATTTCGCCGAGGATTACCACCAGCAATACCTCGCCAAGAACCCCCACGGCTATTGCGGCCTCGGCGGGACCGGCGTCGCCTGCCCGATGCCGGCGCAGGCCGCCGCCGACTGATCGGGCCTCGGCGGCGCAGGCCGCCGCCGCCGACTGATCGGCTGAACGATCGGGCGAACGAATCGCGGTCCGCCGGGCGCGGCTCAATCGCGCCAGAACGGGTCGGCGCGGTTGAGCCGGCGCAAATGCCGCCGCAGCCGGGGCTCGCTCCTGGCGAGCGCGCGCTCGTGCCACGCCAAGAGACGCGCCCCGGCCTCGGCGGCCCCGCGGTCGGCGTCGTCCTCTGCGCCCAGCCCCGCCACCAGGCCGCGGGCGACGCGGACATCGTTGGCGTAGCCCAGATCGTCCTGCAGCCGCTTCAGCCGCTTGACGTATTTGCGCAGGTCGTTGGGGTCGAACAGGCTGGCCAGAAGCTCGATCGCGTAGCGCAGCTTCTTGACCGCGATGCGCAATTCGTGCCGCCGCCGCGGCCCCATCCGGCGAAACCCCCTGCTCTGCCGGCGCACCTTGCCCCGCCGCCGGGCGAGCAGGCGCGGCGCGATCCAGCCGATCGGGGCGGCTTCCAGCCCGCCGCGCGCCTCGAACCACCGCAGCAGCCCCAGCACCGTCGCCGTGTAATGCGGCGAGAGGATATGGGCGCGGACCCGGTCGTGCGCGGCCTGGCGCGACCGCTCGACCGCGGCGGCGAGGTCCGGCATGCCGGCTTCCCGGCCGAGCTCCGCCGCCGCCGGCTCGATCAGCTCGGTGGCGAGCACGTCGAGATTGCGCGCCTGGCCGAGCGGCTCGGCGAGCCAGGCGAGCGCATCCGACACCCGGCGGCGCTCGTCGCGGTCCAGCATCCGCTGAAATGACGACAACGCCGAGCGCAAGGTCCGCACCGCGACCCGCATCTGGTGCACGCCCTCCGGCTGCCCGGCGAGCGCCGCGGCCTCGTTGCCCATCAGATGGGCGAGGCAGGCGCCGCCGATGCGCCGCAGGGCGGCGTCGATGGTCATCGCCGGCTCGAGCCCGACCGGCTCGGCATAGACCGGCGACGGGGCCGCCTCCACCCCATCGGCCAGCCGATAGCCGCGCTCGGCTTTGCTCGGCGTCCCGATCCGGATCGGGGCCGCGTCGAGCAGCCGCAGCGCGAGATCGTAAAGCGCGGCCGGGTCGCCCGATTTGAGCTCGAGCTCGACCTCGCTGATCGGCGCGGTGCGGCCGTCGCCGCACACCCGGATCAGGCCGCTGTCGATGGCGGCCTCGATGCATGTCCCGGGCGACGGCTCGATTTCGACGATCTTGCGCGTCACCTCGGTCGCAAACAGCGGCCGCAGCTGCGGCACAGCCGCCGCCGGCAGCCGATGGCCGCTTTGCGGCGCCTGGGGATCGGGCCGCTCCCCGGCGACGACATCCTCCCACTCGCCGCGGGCGAGGAGGCTCCCCTCCTCCGGCCCGGCGGATTTGACGGTCTGGATAAAGCGGCCGGCGTCCCGCCGCACCCGCAGGGCGATCCCCGATCGGCGCAAGGCCTGGTCCGGCGTATCGAAATAGGTGCTGATCAACACCGCGCCGCCGCCGCCGGGCGGCCCCGGCGCCAAATGCCGAAGCGCACGCTCCAGGCGTGGCAGGTCGTCGTGCTGCGCGGCGAGCTTGAGCTCGAGCTCCGTCGCGATCGAACGTCTCCAGCGGAAAGGCCGGCAAGCATAAATCCGACGCGGGCGTAAAGGCAATTTTCGCGCTGCGGCGGTGTGGCTGACGCGGCGGGGGGTCGGCCGGGCTTGCGGCGGCGGCGGCGGCCCGCTATCGACGGCGGCGGGGCGGGGCAGCCCCGAATGTCGGGAGCAAGGATGCCGGAAACCGAGGCTCAGCGACGCGGGCCGGCGGCGCCCGCCCCCGCCCGGGGCGCGCCCGAGGCGCGGGCATGGCTCCTCGACGAGCCCGATTTCCGCCGGCTGTGGCTGGTCGGCGTCGTCGTCTTTGCGGTGCGCTGGCTGGAGATGCTGGCGGTCGCGGTGTTCGCCTACCAGCACACCGGCTCGCCCTTCATCGTCGCCTCGCTGACGATGCTGCGGATGCTGCCGATGGCGCTGTTCGGCGCGCTGGTCGGGGCCGTGGCGGACCGGATCGAGCGCCGCGCCGCGCTCATTGTGGTGGTCGTCTCGATGCTGCTGACCTCGCTGACCCTGGTGCTGCTCGCCTGGGCCGGGGCGCTCGCCGTGTGGCACCTCGCGGTGGCGAGCTTTGTCAACGGCGTCGCCTGGACCACCGACAACCCGGTGCGGCGCACGATGATCGGCGAGGTCGTCGGCTCCGAGCGCATGGGCCGGGCGATGTCGATCGATGTCGGCGCCAACAATGCAAGCCGCATCCTCGGCCCCACCGTCGGCGGGGTGCTGCTCGCCACATTCGGCATCGGCGGCGCCTTTGTCGTCAGCGTCCTGTGCTACCTCGTCGCGGTCGCGGCGGCGCTGCGCGTGCGCCACCGCAACGCCGTGCGGCCGTCGGGCGCGGCGAGCGTGCTGACCCGGATCATCGAAGGGCTGGTCATCGTGCGGCGCGACCGGCGGCTGGTCGGGACCCTGGTCGTCACCGTCATCTACAACACCTTCGGCTGGCCGTTCACCAGCATGATCCCGGTGGTCGGCCAGGACAGCCTGGGGCTCGGCGCGGTCGGCATCGGCATCCTCGCCAGCATGGACGGGGTCGGGGCCTTTTGCGGCGCCGTCGCGATCGCGCTGTGGGCGAAGCCGCGGCTCTACGCCAGGCTTTATGTCGGCGGCGTCCTGGCCTACCTGTTGCTGCTGCCGGTGTTCGCGCTGTCGCCCTTCCCGCTCCTGGCGGGCGCGGCGCTGCTGGCGACCGGGCTGGCCAATGCCGGGTTCAGCATCATGCAGGCGACGCTCGTCTACCTGTCGGCGCCGGCCGAGATGCGCAGCCGCATCTACGGCGTGCTGTCGGTGTGCATCGGGATCGGCATGGTCGGGTTCATCCATATCGGGCTGCTCGCCGGGCTGATCGGCGCGCCCTGGGCCACGGTCGTGTCCGGGGTCGAGGGCCTCCTGGCGATGGCGCTGACCCGGCGCTACTGGCGCCGGATCGGCATGGTCGGCGGCTGACCGCGCCCCGCGGCGCGGGCGCGGGGCCGGGCCCGGGTCAGGATCGGGCAATGCCGGGTTGCGCGGAAATCGTCGCCGCCCGCGCGAGCGCCGTTGTATTGTAACGGCGAGCGACGATGCCGCCTGACGCGGGAGGGATTGAATGACGTCGACCTTGCTGGAGCCGCGCCGCGCCGAGCCGCGGGCGGTGGACTACATCGAGCGCGCCCGCGCGCTGGGGCCGCTGCTGCGCGAGGCCGCCGACGAGATCGAGGAGCAGCGCCAGCTGCCGGAGCGGGTGGTCGAGGCGCTGGTCGACGGCGGCTTTTTCCGCCTCTTGCTGCCGCGCTCGCTGGGCGGCGCCGAATTGCATCCCTTGACCTATGTCCAGGTGCTCGAGGAAATCGCCAAGGCCGAGCCCAGCGTCGCCTGGTCGCTCGGGCAGAATTCCGGCTGCTCGATGTCGGCCCCCTATCTCGACCCGGCGGCGGCGCGCGAGGTGTTCGGGCCGCGCCGCGGCATCCTCGCCTGGGGACCGGAGCTGCCGAACGCCGGCCGGGGGGTCGCGGTCGAGGGCGGGATCCGCGTCACCGGGCGCTGGGGCTTCGCCACCGGCAGCCGGCACGCGACCTGGCTCGGCGCGCATGTGCCGGTCTTCGAGCCCGACGGCGCGCCGCGCCTCAACCCGAACGGCCGCCCGCTCGTGCGCACCGTGCTGTTCCCGAAATCGCAGGCCGAGATCATCGACAACTGGCAGGTGATCGGCCTGCGCGGCACCGGCAGCGACAGCTATCGGGTCGAGGATCTGTTTGTGCCGCACAAATACACGCTGTCGCGCGACAACCAGGCCGAGCGGCGCGAGCCGGGCCTGCTCTACCGTTTTACGAGCGGCATGATCTATGCGATGGGCTTCTCCAACGTGTCCTTGGGCATCGCCCGCGGCGCGCTCGAGGCGTTTATCGAGCTGGCCCGCGACAAGATCCCCCGCGGCGCCCGCAACCCGCTGCGCCAGAACAACGTGATCCAGTCGCAGGTGGCGCAGTGCGAAGCCAAGCTGCGTTCCTGCCGCGCCTTCATTCACGCCACCCTGGCTGAAATGTGGGACGCCGCCGAGCGCACCGGCGACTTCACCGCCGACCAGCACCCGCGGCTGCGACTGTCGACGACCTGGGCGATCAACCAGGCGCGCGATGTCGTCGCCACGGTCTACAGCGCCGCCGGGGCCACCGCCATCTTCAACGAGAACCCGTTCGAGCGCCGGCTGCGCGACATCCACGCCGGCAGCCAGCAAGGCCAGGGCCGCCCGGTCCATTTCGAGACCGTCGGCCAGATCCTGCTGGGCCTGCCGCCCGAAGGCCGCATGTTCCGCTGAGCGGCATGCTTCGCCGAGCGGCGGCGAGGGTCGCCGCAACGGGGGGCGTCAGCCCGGGGCGGCGCGCGGCGGGCTCAGGGTCAGCTCCCGCCGGCGCTTGCGGCCTCCTCGGGCGGGTCCTCGCCCTCGGTCTCGGTCTTGCGCAGGGCTGCGCGCTCCTGCTGCTGCTTGATTTTTTCCTCCTTCTTCGCCTTCTTGACGCGGTCGCGCTCGCGGCGTTCGAGCCGGTAGTTGGGTCGGTACGGCATTTGACGGCACTCCCTCTCGAAGGCGGGAAATCTTGCACAACCAGGTCGATCCGGTCGTCGTCTCGGTGATCCAGCATCGCCTGCTGGCGATCGTCGAAGAGATGGGCGAAGCCATGCTGCGCACATCCTATTCGCAAATCCTGAATTCGAGCCGCGACTTTTCGACCGCGATCTGCGGCCTCGACGGCCGGCTGATCGCGCAGGCCGAGCACGTGCCGATCCATGTCGGCGCGCTGCCCTACGCAGCCAGGGCGGTGACCGAGCGCTTCGCCGACGACATCCATCCGGGCGACGTGTTTCTGCTGAACGACCCCTATCACGGCGGCAACCACCTGCCCGATTTGACCGCCTTCGTGCCGGTGTTCCAGGACAATCGGCCGCGCTTCTGGTCGATCAACCGCGCCCATCAAAGCGACATCGGCGGGGCGACGCACGGCGCCTACAACGCCGCCGCCACCGACATCTGGCAGGAAGGGATTCGGATCACACCTTTGCGGCTTTATGACGGCGGCAAGGTGCGGCAGGACCTGTTGGAGATGATCGCGACCAATGTTCGCCATCCGCGCGACTTTCGCGGCGACCTCGCGGCGATGATCGGCTCGGCCCATATCGGCGAGCGCCGCCTGTTGGCGCTGGCCGACGAGTTCGGCTGGCCCACCGCCGACGCCGCGATCGAGGCGGTGCTCGACGGCGCCGAGCGCCGCGCCCGCGCGGTCATCGCCGAATGGAAGGACGGCGTCTACCACGGCGAGGCGCTGCTCGACGACGACGGCCGCGGCCACGACGACATCCACATCCGCGCCACCGTCGAAAAGCGCGGCAGCGACCTCGTGATCGACCTGTCGGATTCGCACCCGGAGGTGGCGAGCTTCATCAACTCCTCCTATCCGAACATGCGCTCGGCGGTGGTCGTGGCCTTGTCCTACCTGATCGACCCGGACACGCCGAAGAACGACGGCGCCTTCCGCCCGGTCACCGTAATCGCCAGGCAGGGGACCGTGGTGTGGGCGAACCCCGGCATGCCGGTGACCCTGGCCACCAACCATTGCGGGCAGGAGATCATGGAGGCGATCGTCAAGGCATTGGCCCCGGCCTGCCCGGACCGGGCGATGGCCGGCTGGGGCCGCCGCTTCCGCATCGCCGTCCAAGGGAAGGACCCGCGTTCCGACCGGCCCTTCATCTGGCATTTCTTTCAGGCGCGGCCGGGCGGCGGCGCCTCGCCCATGGGCGACGGCTGGCCGGGGGCCGGCGAATGGCAGGCCGCGGGCGGCATCAAGTTCGGCAGCCTCGAGGTGACCGAGGCGCGCTTCCCGCTGTTCTTCCGCCGCCACGAGTTCCGCCCCGATTCCGGCGGCGCCGGGCAATACCGCGGCGGCCCGGGCGGGATCGTCGAGATGGTCGTCGAAACCGCGGAGCCCGCAATCGGCAACACCGCCGGCGACGGCGTGCGCCACGGCGCCTGCGGCATCCTCGGCGGCGCCGATGGAATGCCGCACCGCTACACGCTCTATTCGCCGGGAGAGCCGCCGCGCCCGATCAAGACCAAGGAGGTCGGCCTCACGATCCGCCCCGGCGACGAGCTCGTCCTCGAATCCGGCGGCGGCGGCGGCTGGGGCGACCCCGCCCGCCGCGACCCCGCCGCAGTCGCCGACGACATCGAGAACGGGTTCGTCACGAAGTAGCCCGGAACAACCCGCCGTTCGGGTAGCGATAGAACCGGCTCATTTCGCCGACAGCTGCCGGATCGCGCCCATCCAATCCTCGACATGGTAGGAGCGGACGAGCTTGCCGCTGTCGAGGGTGTGGATGTCGATCGACATCAGATCGAACGATTTACCGCCATACGGCACACCCACAAAGTCGCCCGCCGGGGTGCCGCTCGCCTCGCCGCGCACGATGACGCGGTTTCCCGAGACGAGCATCTCTTTGATCTGCCATTTCAAATCCGGAACGGCCGTGCGCCGCGCGGCGACTGCCGGAAGGACCTGGTCGAGCCCGCGGCAGACATCGTTGCCGCCGCAGGAGACCCACGCCGGAGAGACTGCCCGCGTCAGAAGGGCCGCGGCGTCGGTCGCGGGCGCGGCGCTCAGAGCCTCGTAAAACGCCGTCACGCTCGCACGCGCGGATTCCTCGGCGCTCTGGCCCGAATTGACGCCTTGGGCGAGCAGCGCGGCAAACAGTGCGGCGCCCGTGGCGAGGGAGAGCTTTTTCACGGTCGATCCAATCGGTTTCAAAGCGGGTGCGGGAATGATATGAGCGTACGGATCATCGATCTAATGAATAGTTTTGATCTATCATGAATGATATTGATCTCGAGGGGTTCGACCTGAACCTCCTTGTCGTGCTCGACGTGCTGATGGCCGAACGCAACGTCACTCGGGCGGCGGAGCGCTTGCACCGCACGCAATCGGCGGTCAGCTATTCACTCGCGCGGCTGCGCGGCCAGCTCGGCGACCCGCTCCTGATCAAGGCCGGACGGCGGATGCAGGCGACGGCCTTCGCGCTCGATTTCATGGAGCAGGCGCGGCCGATCCTCAGGGGCCTCCAGCGAGCGCTGTCCCGCCGCCACGCCTTCGATCCGGCAACCTCGCGGCGGGTGTTCCGGTTTGCCGCACCGGATTTCGCGATTACGCTTTTTACGACCCTGCTGGCGGCGTTGCGCGGCGAGGCGCCGGGCATCGCCGTCGAATGGACCGGGCCGCGAGAGAGCATGCTGCTCGACGTTGCCGAAGGCCTGACCGATATCGCCATTGCCCCGGCCGGGCTCAGGCTCCCCGACGGCGTCGCGAGCCAGCCGATCGGCGCGCTGTGCTGGCGATGCTTCGGCCGTCGTGGGCATCCGGCGTTCGTCGAATGGGGGCCCCGGGCGTGGTCGCGCTGCCCGCATCTGGTCGTCCGCGTTGGCGACCAGCTCGAAAGCCCGATCAATCTCGCCGCCGCCGCGGCCGGGCTGGAGCGAAGGATCGCCGGCTGGGTCCCGAATTTCCTGGCGATCGCGCCCGTCCTGGCGGCCTCCGACCTGCTGGCGACGGTGCCGTCGCTGGCGATCGCCGACACCCTCTCCCGCTATGGCCTCGAATCGAGGCAAGTCCCATTCCCGGTCGCCCCGCTGCCGCACGCCGTCCTATGGGGCGCCGGCCGCGCCAACGATCCCGAAATCGCGTGGCTGCGCCATCGCCTCGCGCCCATTCTGAAACGGGAATTCGCCGATCTGGGTGATCGGGCGCAGGACTGATCATCTTTTAAGTGTCCCAACGCTCCGGTTCGGTCGGATCGGGTTGCGGAATTGTTGCCTGCCTCGACCTGAAATCGTCATCACCGGGCTTGACCCGGTGATCCACGCCCTCTTGCGGCAAAACCGAGGCGCGGCCGGTGCGTGGATGGCCGGAACAAATCCTCAGCTGTCCGGCCCGTCGAGACCGGTTGTGGAACCGGTGCTCGACCTCAACCCAAACCCGTCATGCCCGTGCTTGACACGGGCATCCTCCGCCTCCTCCGAGCGACGGCGCGGCCTGTAGGCGCCCACGGATCAAGTCCGTGGGCTGAAGGCCCACGGGTCGAGCCCGGCCATGACGATATACGGTTGTATCGCCGATACGCCGCTATCGTATTCTCAGCTCCTCGAAGCCCAACCGGACAGCCGTGCAGCAGGTCCAAGATTGTGCGAGCACATGGCGTAGGTCGCATTGATCGCAGCGAGCTCCCAAACCCGACAGCCGTCGGCTCGTGCCGGACATCCACAACTTCAGTTGCTGGCTTCCATAATTGTCCCGTTACGCGCGCATCGGCGCCGGTCTGTGTGAACGTTGCACCGACAACAGCGCGAATCCGATAACGGGATCGAGCGCCCGGCGTGCCGGCCGCAGACGATCGATCGCAATGTCCCCGCCCGCTCAGCCCGTGCCCACCAACGTCGTCGCGTCGACGCGGACGAGAAAGGCGATGCCGTCCCGAAACCGGGCGTCGTTGATGACCTCGTCGAAGGTGAACGGTACGGGCGCCGGCTCGCCGGCCTCGCGCATGACCTCGATGTGTCCGGTCAACGCCTCGAGCGCCATTTCCTTGGCCTCGTCGAGCGTCCGGCCCGCGGTGATGCAGCCGGGAAAATCGGGGAAGCTGACCCCGAAATCGCTCCCGGGATCCTTGTGAATGATCGCGATGTAATCCATGGCCCGGCTCGTCAACGCAGCGTTACCTTGGCCTGCTGCTCGATGGATTTCAGGGAGCCGATCGGGATGTCCCGTCTCGGATGAGGGACGGTAACCACGCCCGGTTTCACCGGATGACTGAAATGATGGTGGCTGCCCGCCACTCGAACCAGCCTCCAACCGTCTCTTTCGAGCATCCGGATGATTTCCCTGCTGCGCAGCCGCGGACAGCGTACCTATGGGCGCAGGTCGGCGCAACGTCGCGGTGATGCGTTCTCGATTCTGGGGAGCGCCGATAAAACCGCCGCAATCGCAGCTTATGAGATCGCCTTCGGCAGTCCGGAAGCCGGCTGGCGCTGCTCGCCCGCGCGAGCGGCCCGCCTGCAGATCCTCTGCAAACAACAGGGAAAACAGGAGGCGGTGCCGGTCGATGCGGCTGACCGACGCGACAATTTGGGCTAAGCTCGGGGCAGGGCACGCACCCGTTTTTCGGTCTGGGCCGCGAGATTACAGCTATAATGTGGGTTTTCCGCCGTGGCGCGCAGAACCGTCGATGTTGCCGTGATCATCCCGGACGCAAGCCCGGTGCTGACGCTCGCGCGCATCGGGCGGCTCGACCTCTTTGAAACCTTCACCGCGCCGATCCACATTGTCGATCAGGTGCGATACGAAATTACCAAGCCGGCCAATGACCCCGGCGGCGAAGTCGGAGCCTGGCTCGAGCGCATGGGCAACCGGATCGTGATCGAGGAAACGCTGCTCGGATTTGGCTTCCGCACCAAGATCGAACGCGGCGAAATGCCGAGCAGCGCCAATCTCGGTGAGATCGCCGTCGACGAGTATGCGACAAGGCTGGCGCTGCACGGCTCGCCGAGCTTTGTTCCGCTGGTGCTGTTCGAAGATCCCGACTTGCTCGAAACGCGGATCGCGCGGTTGCCGCGCGTGCACCTGCTGAACACCGCCGCATGGATCAGGGCCTTGGCCGACGAGCAGATCATCGCCGACGGCCCGGCGTTGCTGGAGGCGATCAACGCGCAGCGGAAATCCCCGCTCAAGCCGGTGGAACGCCCCGGCCGGACGACGCGGGTACGGTCGCGCTGGATGACGAGGAGACGAGTCGATGACGCTGGCTGAACTGCTGGACAAGCTCGAAGGCGGGCGCATCGGGCACGGCGAAGCGATGCGTTGGCTGGGCGTGGACAGCTACAACGAGCTGGTGGAGATCGTGCACTTCAACGGCCGCCAGATGCCCGGGCACCGGCCGACGCCGGTTCCGCCGGAAACGCTCGCGCTGCTGCGGCGGATTACGAGATCGCCGCTGCGCCCGGATCCCGATCGATGACAACGGGCAGGACGCGGCGCCAGCTTGGCGGCCGAGTGCGAAGCACAGGCGGAGGACCACGCAAATGACCGAGATTCTGGGATTGGGGTGCACGCACCGGCCGGTGATGCTGCGCCGCGACGAGGACTGGACCTTTATGATGCGGGCCTCGCTCGACGACCCCGACATGCCGGCCGAGATGAAGGACCCGGGGCGCTGGCCGGCGGAGCTGCGCGCCGAGCTCGGCAACGACTGGGGCGCTTCGGCGGCGGGCCGGGCGCGCGAGGTCTACCGCCGCCACTTCGCCGAGGCGCGCGCCGCGCTCGACGCGTTCCGGCCCGAGGTGATCGTGATGTTCGGCGACGACCAGTACGAGAACTTCAAGGAGGACATCGTCCCGCCCTTCGCCGTGCTGGCTTATGAGGACCAGGACATTCAGCCCTGGAAGCGCCGCCGTACCCCGTACAACCCGTGGGGCGAGCCGGCGGAGAAGACCTTCCGCGTGCGCGGCCACCGCGAGGCCGGCAAATACCTCGCTGCCGGCCTGATCGAGGCCGGGATCGACATCGGCTACGCCTACAAGCCCCTGCACCACCCGATGGGTCACGCCTTCGAGAACACGCTCCTGCTGCTCGACGACGAGCGGCGGGGCTTCGACTATCCGCTGGTCTCGTTCTCGGTCAATTGCTACGGCCGCCGGGTCAATGCGGCGCGCGGACTGCGCCTGCCCTTGAAGATGCGCGGCGAGATCGGCAATCTCGACCCGCCTTCGCCCAACCCCTCGCGCTGCATGGCGGTCGGGGCGGCGACCGCGCGGGTCATGGCGCAGAGCCCGTGGCGCACCGCGATCATGGCGTCATCGAGCTGGTCGCACTCGTTCCTGACCGAGAAGAACTGGCAGCTCTGGCCCGATGTCGCGGCCGACCGGCGCCTCTACGACGCCCTCGAAGCGGGCGATTACGACGCGTGGCGCCGCTATACGACCGACCAGATCGAGGACAGCGGCCAGCACGAGGTCTTGAACTGGTTCTGCCTCCTGGGGGCCATGGAAGCGCTCGGCCGCAAGCCCGACCATGCCGCCTTCATCGAAACCTGGGCCTTTGTCTCCCCGGTCGTGTTCGCCCACTACCTGCCGTGATGGGGAAGCCGTGCAGCGGCTCGGCCGAGGCTCGACCCGTCATGGAAGCAAGGGGACGAGGCTGGAGCGGTTTTCTATCGGGTTGCATCGCCGGATCGAGATTGCTTCGTCGCGGAGCCTGTCCTCGGGCCGCGCAAAGCGCGGACCCGTGGGCTCCTCGCAATGACACGGAAAATTGCTGTCATTGCGAGCGAAGCGAAGCAATCTCGATACCACGTGGGCCTACCCGATCGGAATTTGCTCCAGCCCCGTAGCTGTACGCTTTCCCGGCGGAGGCCGGGACCCAGGTCGGCCATGGGCGCCGGCCTCCGCCGGTGTGGCGCGAGAGCTGAACCAGGGATCACCATGCTCACCTCAGCCGGCCGGCGCCTCGGCGAGGAGGCGGCCGTAGCCGGGGACCCGGCCGCCGGTCTCGAGCATGACCAGCATCGCCCAGAACGAGGCCTGGTTGGTGGTCACGACCGGCTTGCCGAACTCGCGCTCCCATTCGGCGATCGAGGCCATCGTCGGGAAATTGCCGCCGGGGACGACGAAAGACCTCGATCTCGGGCCGGTCGATGCGCCGAAAGGCGTCGCGCGCGTGCTCCGGGCCGAGATTGCCGATCGCATAGGAATTGGTCGCGCCAAAGCCTTCGAGGGCGACGGTTTCGAGCCCGTGGTTGCGCGCGAACAGATCGGCCGCGCGCCGGTTGACCTCTTCCGAATAGGGCGACACCAGCCCGATCCGCCGCGCCCCCAAGCGCCCGCACCGCGCGGCCGATCGCCTGCGCCGAGGTCACCGCCGGGACGCCGGCGCCGGCGCTCATCCGCCGCGTCGTGACCTCGTCGTAATCCTCGGCAAAGACGCTGGCCGAGGTCTGCGCCAGGATCACCAGCTCGACCTTGGCGGCGCCGAGGAGGCGCGACTGGTAGTCGAGATCGTCGTCGCGCGGCGGCGAAAACGTCTGCCCCGGCGCGCTCGTCATCAGCCGCCCGACATGCGCCTGATATTTGGCCGGCAGCAGCCGGCACTCGATTTCGACGGTGGTGTTGGTCGACGGGATCAGCACGCCGAAATGGCGGGTCATGGCGATCGCCCCTGCGGTAAATTCGGGCGGCGATCCTACCGGCCTCGCCGCCCGGCTGTCGACCGGTCAGGCGCCCTTGATCGTGATGTCCTCATAGGGCGCGGTATAGGGATAGCCCGGGATCAGATCAAACCCCGATTCCCCGACCCGGGGGCCGACGCCGTTGATGAAGCCGAGCTGCCAAATCGGCGCAAAGATCGCCCGTTCGGTGACGAGCTGCTGCATCTTGTGCAGCATCGCCTCGCGCTTTTTGCGGTCCAGCTCGGTCGCCTGCTGCTGGAACAGCGCATCGATGTCGGGATAGCTGCCGGGGACATAGGTGCCGCCTTTGACGACGAACGCCTCGAGGCGGGTCGCGGCGTTGCCGAATGCGCCGCTGCCGGCCTCGATGATGCCGTGGAATTTCTTGTTGGCGTGGCCCTCGAAAAAAGCCGCCCGCTCGAGCGGCCGAAGCTTGGCGCGGATGCCCACTGTCCGGAAATTGTCGATCAGCGCCTCGGCGACATTTGCATAGGCCGCGTCGACATAGTGATTGCCGGCGTCGAAGCCGTTGGGGTAGCCGGCTTCCGCCAGCAGCTGCCTGGCCTTTGCCGGATCGTAAGCCGGCTCTGGCGGCTGCCAGTAGAATTCCATCAGATCGGGGATGATGCTGTTGGTCAGCTTCGAGTAGCCGAGGGTCAGCGCCTCGTTGATGCCCTTGCGGTTCATCGCCAGATTGGCGGCCCGCCGCACCCGCTCGTCATGCCACGGCGATTTCGGGTCCCACTGCTCGGAAAATTCCAGCCATTGCGTGCCCTGCAAGACCACCGGCTTCAGGGTGAGCCCCGGGGTGCGCCGCAAATCCTCGGCGAGCTCGCCGCGGATCGAGTAGACGATATCGACCTCGCCCCCTTTAAGCGCGGCGAGGCGGGTCGTCTCGTCGGGAATGACCTTGAAAACCAAGCGCTTGACGCTCGGGGTCTTGCGCCAATACCCATCGAAAGCCTCGTACACCACTTCGACGCCCGGAGTGAACGAGACGAATTTGTACGGCCCGGCGCCGATCGGCGCCCGCTTGAACCCGTCGGGGCCGACCTTTTCGACATACTTCTTGGGCACGATCCAGCCCGCCCCGGTGGCGTTGGCGTAGAAGGTCATAAAGTCGGCCCAGGGCTTTTTGAGGGTGAAGCGGACCCGCCGGGGGTCCGGAATATCCACCGCGGCCACCCGCTCCTTCAACATGGCGTAGGCGGTGCCCTTGTAGCGCTCGAAGGAGAACTTGACGTCCTCGGCGGTCACCGGATCCCCGTTGTGGAATACCGTGCCCTCGCGCAGAACGAACTCGTAGGCGAGCCCGTCTTCGGATGCCGACCACGACCGGGCGAGGCTCGGCGCCTGCTGGTTGCCCGGCATCGGCTTCACCAACGCGTCGTGGAGCGCGTAGAGCTGCATAAACGGGGTAACGACACCCGGCGTCTCGGCCGGGTCGAACCAGGTCGGGGCGAGGGTGACGTGGATCCCCCAGGTCAGCTGGCCTTGCGGCGCGGCGGCGCGCGCCAGGCCGGGCGCGCCGGCGGCCAGCCCCAGCGCCGCGAGCGCCAGCATGTCCCGGCGGGTTGGGCGGATCTGTGGTGCAGCGTCGATGGTTTGGCGCATCTTCTTCCTCCCGTAAAACGGTGCGGGCGTCAGGCGCCCTTGATCGTGATGTCCTCATAAGGGGCGGTGTAGGCATAGCCCGGCATCAGTCCGAACCCCGATTCACCGACCCGCGGGCCGACCCCGTTCAGAAAGCCGAGCTCCCAGACCGGGGCGTAGATCGCCTTCTCGTCGAGCAGCCGCTGCATCTTGTCGAGGATCGCCGCCCGCTTTTTTTGATCGAGCTCGCTCGCCTGCTGCGGGAACAGCGCGTCGATGTCGGGATAGCTGCCGTAGGAATAGATGCCGCCCTTGACGACAAAGGCTTCGAGGCGGGTGGCGGCGTTGCCGAAGGCGCCGCTGCCGGACAGCAGGATGTTCTTGAGCTTCTTGTGGGAATAGGCCTCGAAGAAGGCCGCGCGCTCGAGCGGGCGAAGCTTGCAGCGGATGCCCGCGGACACGAAATTGTCGAGGATCGCCTCGGCGACCGTCGAATAGGAAGCGTCGCAGTAGAACTCGCCGGCGTCGAAGCCGCTCGGATGCCCGGCTTCGGCGAGCAGCGCCTTGGCTTTCGCGGGGTCGTGGACCGGCTCGGGCGGCTGCCAATAATATTCGAACGTGCTCGGGATCGTGCTGCCGGTGATCTTCGAGAAGCCCAAGGTGATCGCGTCGTTGATGCCCTTGCGGTCGATCGCCAGGCTGGCGGCGCGCCGCACCCGCACATCGGCCCACGGCGATTTCGGGTCCCACTGGTCGGGAAAGTAGATATAGAACGGGGCCTGGAGAACCACCGGCTTGAGGGTGAGCCCCGGGGTGCGGCGCAGCTCCTCGCCGAGCGGGCCGCGGATCGAGTAGACGATATCGACCTCGCCCGTCTTGAGCGCCGCAAGACGCGTCGCCTCGTCGGGGATCATCTTGAACACCAGGCGCTTGACGCTCGGAACCTTGCGCCAGAACTGCTCGAAGGCCTCGAACACCACGTCTATCCCCGGCTTCGACGACACGAACCTGTAGGGGCCGGCGCCGATCGGCGCCTTCTTGAAACCGTCGTCGCCGACCTTCTCGATGTATTTCTTGGGCACGACCCAGCTCGCCCCGGTCGCGGTCGCATAGAAGGTCATGAAATCGGGCCACGGGCTCTTGAGCTTGAAGCGCACATGCTGCGGATCGGGCGTCTCGATCGCGGCCACCCGATCCTTCAGCAGGTCCTTCGAGCTGCCGTGGTAGCGCTCGAACGAGAATTTTACGTCCTCGGCGGCGACCGGGTCGCCGTTATGGAAGATCGCCCCCTTGCGCAGCACGAAATCGTAAGTCGTGCCATCCTCCGAGGCCGACCAGGATTCGGCGAGGCACGGCGCCATCGTTTGCCCGGGCATCGGCTTCACCACCGCGTCGTGCAGCGCATAGAGCTCCATGAACGGGGTGATGAAGCCCGGCGTGTCGGCGGGGTCGAGCCAGGCGGGCGCCAGGGTGGTGTGAATGCCCCAGGTCAGCTGGCCCGCCGGCTCGGCGGCGTAAGCGAGGCGGGGGAGGCCCGCCAAGCCGAGGGCGCTCAGCGCGAGCACGTCGCGACGGGTGATCGGTGTGGTCATGCGGACTCTCCCTGCGAGCCGGCCCCTTCTGGCGGGGAGCCTTGCAATTATCGTATAGCAGACCCGAGCGCGCGCGCAATTGCCGCCGTTCCGTCGCGGGCTTGCACTGCGCCCCTGTGCGCTTGGAGGAGGATGAGATGGACGCCCGGCAGGATCTGATCGAGACCGATTTCATCGTGATCGGCGCGGGCTCCGCCGGATGCGCGGTGGCGGCGCGGCTGAGCGAGGACCCGGCGACCCGGGTGCTGCTGCTCGAAGCCGGCGGCGAGGACACGAACCGCTGGATCCACATCCCATTGGGGTTCGGCAAGACCTTCGCCGACCCGTCGGTCAACTGGTGCTACGAGACCGAGCCCGACCCGGGGGCGGCCGACCGCCGTGTGTTCTGGCCGCGCGGCAAGGTCCTGGGCGGCTCGTCCTCGATCAATGGCATGGTTTATATCCGCGGCCAGGCCGAGGATTTCGACCATTGGCGCCAGCTCGGCAACACCGGCTGGTCGTTCGACGACGTGCTGCCGTATTTCAAGCGCGCCGAGCACCAGACCCGCGGCGCCGACGCGTTCCACGGCGCCGGCGGCCCGCTCTGCGTCTCCGACGTGCCCGAGCGGCACCCGATCTGCGAAGCTTTCATCGCCGACGCGATGGCGTTGGGCTTTGCCCGCAACGACGATTTCAACGGCAAGAGCCAGGACGGGGTCGGCTACCACCAGACGACGACGCGCAACGGCCGGCGCTGCTCGACCGCGGTCGGCTATCTGCGGCCGGCGATGCCGCGCGCCAATCTGCGGGTCATGACCGAGGCGCTGACCGAGAAGATCGATTTCGACGGCCGCCGCGCCGTCGGCGTCACCTTTCGCCAGGGCGGCAGGGTCTCGCACCGCGCGGGCGGCGCGCGAGATCATCCTTTGCGGCGGCGCGGTCAACTCGCCGCAATTGCTGATGCTGTCGGGGATCGGCCCGCAGGCCCGGCTCGCAGCACTCGGCATCCCGGTGGTGCACGACCTGCCGGGCGTCGGCCAGAGCCTGCAGGACCATTATTCGGCGCCGATCAAGCTCAAATGCCGGCTGCCGATCACCGTCAACGACGTGATGCAGAGCAGCCTCAAAAAACTCAAGGTCGGGCTGCAATACTACATGTTCCATAACGGCCCGTTGGCGATGTCGACCTCGCCGGCGGCGTTGTTCGCGCGCACCCGGCCCGAGCTCGCCTCGCCGGACGTCAAATGCTCGATCTCGCCGTTCAGCGCCGACCGGCCGCAGGACGGGCTGCATCCCTGGTCCGGCTTTACCCTGATCGCCTATCAGCTGCGGCCGGAGAGCCGCGGCGAGATCACGCTGAAGACGGCCGACCCCGCCGACCCGCCGGCGGTCCATCCGAACTACCTGAACGCCGAGACCGACCAGCGCACGATCGTCGACGGGCTGAAGCTCTGCCGCCGGCTGCTTGGCGAGCCCGCGTCTGCGGGAATTCGTGGCGTCGGAATTCCTGCCCGGCCCGGCGGTGCAGAGCGATCGGGAATTGCTCGATTTCGCCCGCCGGCGCGGCGGCACCGTCTTCCACCCGACCAGCACCTGCAAGATGGGGGTCGACCCGATGGCGGTGGTCGATCCCGAATTGCGGGTGCACGGCATCGACGGGCTGCGCGTCGCCGACGCCTCGATCATGCCGACCGTCGTTTCCGGCAACACCAACGCCGCGACGATCATGATCGGCGAGCGCGCCGCCGACATGGTGCGCCGGAAGATGAGGCTGGCGGCGTGACCAGCTGCGGTCCGCCGTCTGCGAAAATCCAGTCGGGGCTTGCCCCGGACGACGATCGCCGACTCCCTCCCTCGCCCCGCTTGCGGGGAGAGGGAGCATGCTGGTGCATGTTTGAGAAATTCCGGGTTGGCGGAGCCGCCCGCCGATTCGACTTAACGGGCATCGCTGTGCAAAAATGCCGGATGCGCAGCCAGCGTGCAGGGAGGACCGCCCGATGACCGAAAAAACCGCGCAATCCGTCGCGAATTTGGGCTATCACGCCCACATCTATTACGACCCGACCAAGACCCGCGCCGTCGCCGAGCGGGTCTGCGCCGCGATCGGCGAGAAGTTCCGGGTCGAGATCGAAGAGTTCCGCGACACGCCGCGCGGACCTCACCCGATCAGCAATGCGCTGGTCATCTTCAAGCCCGAAGAGTTCGAGCAGCTCGTGCCTTATCTGATGCTGAACCGCGACGGGCTCGACGTCTTGGTCCACCCGCTGACGACCGATGCGGTGGAGGACCACAGCAGCTACGCGATCTGGCTCGGCAACCCGGTCGCGCTGAAGCTCCACACCCTGCCGCACGGGCGCGGCGGTCAGCTGCCGAGCGGGGTGAGCGCGTAGAGGTGGGCGTCTTGCAGTGCGGGGGGCGGCGTAGTCCATGATCGCAAGGCCCACTTTGGCGGCGCTCACGGCCGATCTTGCCGCCGGCCGCACCACCAGCCGCGAATTGGTCGAGGCGGCGCTGGCGCGCATCGCCGACCCCGCCGGCGAAGGCAGCCGCGTCTTCGTCAAGGTTTATGACGCAGCGGCGCGTGCGGCGGCCGAGGCGCAGGACCGGCTGCGCGCGGCCGGCTATGTCGCCTCGCCGCTCGCCGGCATCCCGGTCTCGATCAAGGATCTGTTCGATGTCGCCGGCGAAGTCACGCTCGCCGGCTCGAAGGCGCTCGACGACGCGCCGCCGGCCAAGGCCGACGCCCCGATCGTGGCGCGGCTGAAGGCGGCGGGAGCGGTCATCGTCGGCCGCACCAACATGACCGAGTTCGCCTTCTCCGGCGTCGGCGTCAACCCGCATTACGGCACGCCCGGCAATCCTCACGACCGCAGCCTGATCCCCGGCGGCTCGTCGGCAGGCGCGCCGGTCTCGGTGGCGGACGGCATGGCGGCGGTGGCGATCGGCACCGACACCGGCGGCTCGGTGCGCATCCCGGCGGCGCTGTGCGGCCTCGTCGGGTTCAAGCCGACGCAGTACCGGGTGCCGCGCGACGGCGCGACGCCGCTTTCGACCACGTTGGATTCGGTCGGGCCGATCGGCGTCAGCGCCGCCTGCTGCGCGCTGACCGACGCGGTGATGGCCGGCGAGCCGCCCGAAATCCCGGCGGCCGCGGCGGTCGCCGGCCTCCGCCTCGGGGTCCCGCGCGCCGTGATGTTCGACGACATCGAGCCGCCGGTCGCGGCGGCCTTCGAGCGGGCTATGGCTACGCTGGCGCGGGCCGGCGCGCGCATCGTCGATCTGCCGCTCGCCATGCTCGCCGACTATGCCGCGATCAACGCCAAGGGCGGCTTCTCGGCGGTCGAGGCCTTCGCCTGGCACGAAAAGCTGATCCTGCGCCGCGGCGGCGAATACGATCCGCGGGTCCGCATCCGCATCGAACGCGGCGGCGAGATGAAGGCCATCGACTACGTCCGCCTAATAGAAGCGCGCGCCGCCTTTATCCGCCGCTTCGACGCCGAGACCGAAGGATTTGACGCGCTCGTCATGCCGACCGTGCCGTTGACGGCGCTGCCGATCGCAGCCTTCGCCGACGAGAAGGCGTACTGGCGGCTCAACGGCATGCTGCTGCGCAACACCTCGATCATCAATTTTCTCGACCGCTGCGCGCTGACCTTGCCGATCGAGCCGCCGGGCGCGGCGCCGGTCGGGCTGATGGCCGTCGGCCGCCATGGCGAGGACCGCCGGCTCCTTGCGGTCGGCATCGGCCTCGAGGCGGCGCTGGCGCCGACGTGATCACGGGAGGAAGGACACTATGCCCGAGTTGACCGACGTTGCCCTCGATTTCCTGCTCGCCCGCGCCGGGCTAAGCCTGACCGACGCGCAAAAGGCGGAGCTGAAATCGGTCTACCCCGGCATCGCCGCGATGGCCGAGCGGGTGCGCAAGCCGAGGGGCCGGATGGCCGAGCCCGCCCATGTCTACGACTTCACCGAAGAGGATTTGGCATGAGCGGCCCGATCCCGACGATCGCCGAGGCAGCGCGGCAGATCGCGGCGAAGAAGCTCTCTCCGGTCGAGCTGACCCGGGCCTGCCTCGACCGCGTCCACGCGCTCGACGACCGGCTGCACGCGTTCATCCGCCTGACCCCGGAGCGCGCGATGGCCGAGGCGCGCGCCGCCGAGGCTGCGATCATGGCGAACGGCCCGAAGGGCCCGCTGCACGGCATCCCGATCGGGCTCAAGGACATCGTCGACACCAAGGGCATCCCGACCACCTGCCAGTCGAAGATCCTCGCCGACAACATCCCCGATGCCGACGCCGCCTGCGCCGAACGGCTCGCCGCCGCCGGGACCGTGCTGGTCGGCAAGACCACGACCCACGAATTCGCCGATGGCGGCCCGTCCTTCGACCTGCCCTGGCCGCCGGCGCGCAACCCGTGGAACCCCGACCACTTCACCGCCGGCAGCAGCAGCGGCACGGGCGCCGGGACCGCGGCCGGGCTGATCCTCGGCGGCATCGGCACCGACACCGGCGGCTCGATCCGCGGGCCGGCGGCACTCTGCGGCATCGCCGGGATCAAGCCGACCTACGGCCTCGTCAGCCGCGCCGGCGTCGCGCCCGCCGCCTTCAGCCTCGACCATATCGGCCCGATGGCGTGGACCGCCGAGGATTGCGCCTTGATGCTGCAGGCGCTGGCCGGCCACGACCCGCGCGACCCGGCGAGCGCGCGCCGGCCGATCCCCGACTACACCGCGCTCCTCGGCAGCGGCGTCAAGGGGATCCGGATCGGCGTGATCCATCATTTCCATGAGGTCGACCACAAGGTCAGCGACGGCACGAGGCGCGGCATCGACGCGGCGATCGCCACCTTCCGCGAGCTCGGCGCCGAGATCCGCGAGGTGCAATTGTCGCCGTTGCAGGATTGGGGCGCCTGCGGCTCCTTGATCTCGATCACCGAGCGCGCCGCGGCTTATGAGGAATGGTCGCGCACCCGGCTCGGCGATTTCGGCGGGCGGATGCAGCGCCGGCTGATGCTGGGGGCTCTGGTCTCGGGCGTCGACTATGTCCAGGCGGTGCGGCGGCGGCGCGAGTTGCGGGCCGAATTGCGGGCGGCGATGGCCGGGCTCGACGCCGTGCTGACCGCGACACAGCCGGCCGAGGCGGCCCGGATCGACGCGGTGCCGATCTGGGATCTGTTTGCGGCGCCCAGCTTTATGATCCCGTTCAACGTCGCCGGCTATCCGGCGATCTCGGTCTGCTCGGGCTTTGGCGAGGGCGGCCTGCCGGTGGCGGTCCAGCTGGTCGGCAAGCCGTTCCAGGAGCCGACCCTCTTCCGCGTCGCCGACGCTTTTGAGAAGGCCGCCCCGTTCCGCGACCGCCGCCCGGCGCTTTCCGGCTGATCAGTCGGCAGCTTCTTCACACAAAAGCGCGGCGGATCTTGCCCCAGTCTTCGATCGCGTGCTCCTGGCCGGGGACGATCTGGATCGCGATCTCGGTGTAGCCGGCGTCGGCGAGCGCGGCGATCCGTTCTTTCAGCTCCGTCTCGGTGGCGGTGAAGGTCGTCTGGCGGATCAGCTCGGCGGTGACGAACGGGCGCTCCTCGGGCTTGACGAACATCAGATGCCCGCGGTGGTTTTCGAGGTAGTGCGCGCCCTGCGGGGTGAATCTGCGGGCCAATTCGACGTATCCGGCCAGTGCCTCGGCGACCGAAGGCGGCATCGCGGCGATCATCGGCAAGCCGGCGAGCGCCGCGTCGGCGGCGCGATGCAGCAGCATTGCGGCGCGCGGGCCGGCCTGCGCCACGGCGCGCGGGCTGTCGGCGGGCTCGCCCTCAGTCGAGGATCGCGCCGCCGGTCAGCACCACCGCGTCGAGCGGCTCGGCCGCGCGCCCGGCGGCCTGCCAGCGGCCCTGCATGTCGGCCAGCGCCGCGAGGCCGCCCACGACATCGCCTGTGGTGTTGATCCAGCCGGCGCCGAGCTTGGCCGTCAATGTCCGCGCCCTGGGGCCGGACGCGGCGATCCAGAGCGGGATCGGGTCCCTGGTGTTGATCAGCCCGAGCTCGGGATTGAGCAGACGGATCAGGCGCGTCTTGCCGTCGATCTCGGCCTCGACCGTCTCCTCGCGCAAGAGCGCCATGACGACGCGGACATATTCCGCCATGTCGGCGAGCCGGACCGCGCCGAGCCCCATCGCCCGTCGCCCGGTAAAGCCGGTGCCGACCCCGAAATCGATCCGCCCCGGCGCGAGCTTGTTGAGCGAGGCGAAGGCGTTCGCCGCCACCGCGGCGATCCGGTTCGACGGGATCAGGACGCCCGTGCCCAAGCGAATGCGCGTCGTCTTCATCGCCGCCGCCGCCATCGCGACAAACGGGTCGGCGCTGAGCATCTGGGTGTCGTAGAACCAGGCGCGGTGAAACCCCAGCTCCTCGGCCCGCCGCGCCAGCCGCCACGAGGCGGCGTCGGTTGGAATGGCGATCGCGAACCGCATCGGCTTCTCCCGCCGCGGCGGGGCCGAGATCAACGCTTGGAGAACTGGAAGCTGCGGCGGGCTTTGCGCTTGCCGTATTTCTTGCGCTCGACGACGCGGCTGTCGCGGGTCAGGAACCCCTGGCTCTTCAGCAATGGGCGAAGCGCCGGCTCGAAACGGGTCAGGGCCTGGCTGATGCCGTGGCGCACCGCGCCGGCCTGGCCGGAGAGGCCGCCGCCCTTGACCGTGCAGAAGACATCGAACTGGCCGAGCCGGTTCGAGGCGACAAAGGGCTGGTTGATGATCATGCGCAACACCGGCCGGGCGAAATAGGTCGGGCTCTCGCGGCCGTTCACGTCGATCTTGCCGGGGCCGGGCTTGATCCAGACGCGGGCGACCGCGTTCTTGCGCTTGCCGGTGGCGTAGGCGCGGCCATAGGCGTCGAGCTTTGGCGTCAGATCCGCGGGCATCATCGCCGGCGCGAGCGGCGCCGCCACCGGGGCGGCGGGCCGCGCCGCGGCCAGGGCCTGGCGCAGGCTCCCCAGACCCTGGAAGGTCTGGGCGCCGCCGCGCTGGGCGGCGGGCTGGTCGGCGGGCTGCCCGGCGGGCTGTCCGGGGGATTTGTCGTCGTCGGCCATATTCGTCATGCCCTCGAATTCTTGCGGTTCATCGCGGCGACATCGAGCACCGTCGGCTGCTGCGCCTGATGCGGATGCTCGGGGCCGGCGAAGATCCGCAGGTTTTTCATCACCCGGCGGCCGAGCGGCCCGCGCGGCACCATGCGCTCGACCGCCTTCTCGATCACCCGCTCGGGGTGCCTGCCGTCGAGGATCGCGCCCTTGCTGCGCCCCTTGATGCCGCCGGGATATCCGGTATGCCAGTAGAAGATGTCGTCCTTGCGCTTGTTGCCGGTCAGCTGGACCTTTTCGGCGTTGACGACGACGATGTTGTCGCCGCAATCCATATGCGGGGTATAGGACGGCTTGTGCTTGCCGCGCAGACGCATGGCGAGGATCGAGGCCAGCCGGCCCAGCACCAGGCCGTCGGCGTCCACGAGCAGCCACTTCTTGTCGATGTCGGAGGGCTTGGCGGAAAAAGTCTTCATGATAATTTGCGCGAAATGGCGCGGGCCGGGCCTGCGCCCGGTCCGTCGAAGGCGGCTCATTTAGGCGATCGGCGGCCGCGGGTCAAGCCGGGTCGCGACGAAAACCGAGGGGCGCCGGCCGCCGCGGATGCTAGAGTCGGCGCGCATGACGGACCCGGGCGAGCGCGAGGCGGCGCTCAGATTGCTGCGCTGGTATGTCGAAATGGGCGCGGACGAGGCGATCGACGCCGCGCCCGCAAACCGGCTCGCGCCGCCGCCGAAGCCCGAGCCGGCGGGTCCGCCGCCCCCCGTCGCCGCCGCGCCCCTCGTCTCCGTCGCCCGCGCCGTCGCCGCCGCGCCGCCCGCCGCCTTCGCCCAATCGCCGGCCGAGGACGCGCAATCGGCGCGCCGCCTGGCCGCCGGCGCCGAGACCGTGGCGGCGCTCGAGGCGCTGGTCGCCGGCTTCGAGGGTTGCGCCTTGAAGCGCACGGCGACCAGCACGGTTTTCGCCGACGGCAACCCGGCGGCCCCGGTGATGATCGTCGGCGAGGCGCCGGGGGCCGACGAGGACCGGCTCGGGCGGCCCTTTGTCGGCCGCGCCGGCCAATTGCTCGACCGCATGCTGGCGGCGATCGGCCTCGACCGGTCGGGGGTTCTGATCACCAACGTGATCTACTGGCGCCCGCCGGGCAACCGCACCCCGACCGCGGCCGAGATCGCCTCGTGCCTGCCTTTCGTGCTGCGCCATGTCGCGCTGGCGCGGCCGAAGATCCTGGTGCTGGCCGGCGGCACGGCGGCGCGCGCGCTGCTGCCCGAGGGTCCGGGGATCACCCGGCTGCGCGGCCGCTGGTTCGACCTCGCCATCCCCGGCCTCGAAGAGGCGGTGGCGACCTTGCCGATGTTCCACCCGTCCTTCCTGCTGCGCGCCCCCGAGCGCAAGCGCGAAGCCTGGCGCGACCTGCTGGCCCTGCGCGCCCGCCTCGACGAGCTGCTTTCCGCGGCCTCGTAGCCGGCCTATCCTGGGGGCGGCGTCAAAGGGAGCCTCGCCTCATGCCCGGCCGGATCGATCAAGCCCGCCCGTTCCTGCCCGTCAACATCGCCCTGCTGACGGTGTCGGATACGCGCGATGCGGCCCAGGACCGCTCCGGCGACACGCTTGCCGACCTCGCCGCCGGCGCCGGGCACCGCGTCGTCGCCCGCGCCATCGTGCGCGACGAGCAGGACCGGATCGCCGCGCAGCTGAGGGCGTGGATCGCCGACCCCGAGGTCGATGTCGTCATATCCACCGGCGGCACCGGGGTCACCGGCCGCGATGTGACGCCCGAGGCCTTCCACAGCGTGTACGAGAAGGAGATCGCCGGGTTCGGCGAGGTCTTCCGCTGGCTCAGCTACGAGAAGGTCGGGACGTCGACGATCCAGAGCCGGGCCACCGCCGGCGTCGCCGGCGGGACCTATCTCTTCGCCCTGCCCGGCTCGCCCGGCGCCTGCCGCGACGCCTGGGAGGGCATCCTCGCGCACCAGCTCGACAACCGCTTTCGCCCGTGCAACTTCGTCGAGCTGATGCCGCGCCTGCGGGAACGGTAGTCGAGCTTTCTGCATCCGCCAGCAATGGCTGCTTAGACGTGAAGGGGGGTTCGCCATGTATTCGTCAGGACGCCGCGGACGACATCGCCATTCGATATTCTGCATTCTGCCGCCGCATGTGCTGCGCGAGATGGCGCAGCGCGGCACTCCGGCGCAGCGCAGCGCCGCGCTCGATACGATGGCGCTGGATTCCACCCACCGCGCCCAGCGGATGGCGTTCATGCTGCTGGCGGCCGCATCGTTTCGCCCGCCGGTGGTGACCGGTGCGCCGCCGCAGGCGCACCGGACGATCTACACCTCGGGCAACAACCAGACATTGCCCGGGACGCTGGTCCGCTCCGAAGGTCAGGCGAGCGTCGCCGATGTCAGCGTCAACGAGGCCTATGACGGCCTCGGCCACACCTTCGACTTCTACTTGAACGTCTACCAGCGCAATTCGATCGACGGCCAGGGCCTGCACCTCGACGCCTCGGTGCATTACGGCCAGCAATACGACAACGCCTTCTGGAACGGGACGCAGATGGTGTTCGGCGACGGCGACGGCACGATCTTCAACCGCTTCACGGTCGCGCTCGACGTGATCGGGCACGAGCTGACCCACGGCGTCACCGGGTCGGAGATCAACCTGACCTATTTCGGCCAGTCGGGGGCGTTGAATGAATCGATCTCCGACGTCTTCGGCTCGCTGATCAAGCAGTACGCCGCCGGGCAGACGGCCGACCAGGCCGACTGGCTGATCGGCGCCGGGCTGCTGACCTTCGCCGGGCAGGCGCTGCGCTCGATGAAGGCGCCCGGCACGGCTTACGACAACAACGCCATGGGCAAGGATCCGCAACCGGCCGATATGCAGCACTACGTCCGCACCGGGCAGGACAATGGCGGGGTGCATCTGAATTCAGGCATCCCCAACCGCGCTTTCTATTTGGCCGCGAGCGCGATCGGCGGCCACGCCTGGGAGAAGGCCGGACAGATCTGGTACGACACGGTGCGCGACCGGAGCCTCCGGCCTTCGGCCAATTTCGCTACCTTCGCCGGCCATACCGTAGCCAATGCCGGCCACCGCTACGGCTCCGACAGCGCCGAGCGAAAGGCGGTCGCCGACGCCTGGCGGCAGGTCGGCGTAAAGCCGGCCTAGCGGTAGGGCGGTCAGCCCGGCGCGGCGGCCCCGGTCTTCTGCCGCCACAGGGCGGCGACCTCGCGGCGGACCCAGGTGGCGAGGTCCCCGAGCCCTGGGGCCGCGCGGTCGAGAAGATCGGGCGCCTCCTCGTGAAACCGCAGCGCGATCCTGGCGCCGTCCGCGGTCTCGATCGTGACGTCGTACTGATACCCCTCGGGCGGTCCCGGGGTCGGGCGGCCGCCACGCAGGGCGAAGGCCGAGGCGCCGAGGGCGGCGAGGTCCAGCGCCTGGAATTGCCGAAGCTCGGCCTCGGTCAGCGGGCGGGTTCCGCCGGTGAAGTCGGAGGCGATGTCGGCGGCGCCGTCGTGGAACCGGACGGCGCCGCCGATCGGCTGATGGTAGAAGCCGCCGCTGCGTTCGAAATCGACCCGCTGCAATGGGCTGGGCATGAGCTGCTGACCTTTCACGACTTGCGCCGACGGCCGCTCGCCCGGCGGCGCGGCGATCGAAGAAGCGAGGCCGGGCGGGAGCAGAAGCAGCGCCAGGACGCAGGAAATCGGGCGAAGCCTGACCACCCGCATCAGATCGGGAGCCGGACGACCCCGGACAATGGCCTCGGGGAGGCTACGGGCGGGACGCCTCCTGCCGCCGACCGGGATGCGGCGGCAAGAGCACGGGCGCGCTGCGCAGCCCGATCTCGCGCAGCACCCGATTGCGATAGCGCTCGACCCCGAGCGGCAATTTTTCGGCCGGACGGCCGCTGCCGATCCACCAGTCGACATTGCCGGGGCCCCAGTTGTAGGCGACGATCGCGTCCGGCCAGTTGCCGTAGCGGCGAAACATTCGCGCGAGATAGGCGCGCCCCAGCAGACGGTTCTGCGCCAGGTCGAACCGATCGCCGCCGCCGAGGTCGGCCGCCGCCGCCGCCGAGACCTGCATCGGCCCCTGCGGCGCGCTCGGCTCGGCCCGCCACATGCCCGGGTCGGCGCCGTGGCTCGACTCGGCGCCGTCCACCGCGAAGGCGACCCGGTCGAGATCGGCCGTGCTCGCCGGACGGAACAAATCGATGTCGGCGCCGCGAAACGGCAAGCCGCTGAACGCCAACCCTCGGAGCACGGTTACCGGCCGATCGCGGGGATCGGCGAAGGACACCGTTTCGGTGCGCGCTTGCGCCCCGGCCGGCCCCGGCGCGCCGTCGCCGCCGCCCCGCAGGACGCGCACCGGATTGAGCCTGGGGTTGGCGAAGGTGACGATTTCGGCCGCGGCCGGCCGGCCGGCGACGCCGCCCTCGCCACGCACCACCTTGACCGGCGGCAGCCCTGGGTCGGGAAAGGTGACGATCTCGGTCCGGCTGGATTTGCTGGCGATCAGCTCCTTGACGCGGGCCTGAGCGTTGCGCGGATCGGCTTTCGAGGCGGCATGGGTCGCGGCGGCGGACGCCAGCGCCCAAATCATCGCGAGGCCCAGCAGAGCCGGCGGATTGCGACGCTTCACCGGCTCCTCCATCGCCCCGCGCCGACGCGTGCACGCGCAAGTGGTGTGACGCGGACCCCGCCCTGTCAAGGCCGCGGGATCGGCGCTTGTCATCGAATCGACCGCTCCGCTAGCATCGGACATCGCCCGACAGCATTTCGAGGAGCCCAAGATGCCGAAAATTCTGATCGTTCACGGCGCCGGCATGAACATGCGCGGCAAGGTGCAGACCGAAATCTTCGGGACCATGACCCTTCCCGAATATGACGAGCGCATCCGCGGCTACGCCGCCGAGCTCGGCGTCGAAGTCGAGATTTTTCACTCGAACATCGAAGGCGAGGTCGTCAACAAATTATATGAGGCCAACGACAAGGGGTTCGATGCGGCATTAGTCAATCCGGCGGGGTATTCTTCGGGCTATCCGGCTTTGGTCGCCGCCATTTCCCAGGTCAGGTTCCCGACGATTGAAATTCACATCTCGAACCCGGTGCGGCGCGGCCCGGTGTCGGAGACCGCACGGGTCAGCCAGGGCATGGTCACCGGCTTTGGCCTGCCCGGCTACTACTTGGCGCTGCGCGGCGTGCGCGACATGCTGGCGGCGAAGCAATGATCCGCGCCGCGATCGTCGGCGTCGGTCATTGGGGCCGCCGCCTGGTCAATTCGGTGCAAGGCAAGAGCGCGGCGATTCGCTTCACCGCCGGCCACACCCGCACCCGCGCCGCGGCCGAGGCGTTCTGCGCCGAGCGCGGGATCGCGCTCAGGGACGATCTCGATGCGGTCCTCGCCGACCCGGCGATCGACGCCGTGGTCTTCGCCACGCCGCACAGCCAGCACGGCGCGCAGGTCGAGCGGGCGGCGGCGGCCGGCAAGCACGTCCTGATGGAAAAGCCGTTCACCCTCGACGCAGCGAGCGCCGAGCGGGCGCTCGACGCGGCGGCGCGGGCCGGGATCAAGCTCGCCGTCGCCTACCCGCGACGGTTTCATCCGGCGATGATCGAGCTCAAGGCGCGGATCGAGGACGGCCGGCTCGGCCGGATCACCCATTGCGCCAGCGCGCAGACCTCGCCGACCGGGCTCGCGATGGCGCCCGATTATTGGCGGTCGGACCCGCGCGAGGCGCCGGCCGGGGCGATGACCGCGACCGGCGTGCACAATCTCGACGCGCTGATCTATCTCTTCGGCGCGATCGACGAGGTCTACTGCACCAGCCTGCGGCGGGTCATGCCGCGGCTGGAGGATACGACGACGGTTCTGCTCGGCCTCGCCAACGGGGCCTCGGCGACCCTTTATTGCTCGCTGGTGACGGCCCCGAGCTACCGGTTCGCGGTCTACGGCAGCAAGGGCTGCGTCGAGCTGGCGGGCCGGGATGTCGAATTCCGCTTCGCACCGGCGGCGGAAGCTGCCGGCGACCCGCCGGAGATCGTCAGCCACCAGGGCTTCGACGGGCAACGCGCCGAGCTCGAAGGCTTTGCCGCAGCGATCCGGGGCGAACGGCCCTACCCGATCGCCGCCGACGAGATATTGCACGGCGTCGCCGCCTTCGAGGCGATCGTCCGCTCCGCGGAAATCGGCCAGCCGGTCAAGGTCGCACGACCTCAGAAGAGCGCGGTTTCCGATCGAATTGGCGCGGCTTGAAAGGTCGGCGTTGCGAGGAGCGCATCGCGCGGACGGGGCAATCCCGGGCAGCCGGCCGCCTTCCCGAGATTGCCGGAGAGCGTTCCCATGAGGCTGAACCGCATGGCTCCCGCTGTCCGTGGGCCTTCAGCCCACGGACTTGATCCGTGGGGAAAGCCGGGACCCACGCCGGCCGCAGGCGAGGTCATTTATCCTGTTCGTTCGTCGACCGACCACAGTAAACCCGAGTAAGCGGCCGAGTGGTGGGAAGGTGGGTCCCGGCTTTCGCCGGGACAGCGGAAAGAGGCATTGACGGAGCCTCTCCAGAACGGCCGCTCGATCAGATCGGATCGTGCTCTCTAGCCTGCATTTCTCACATCCGGGTGGTTTGCCGGGTTTGAGCGGCGGCGGTTCGCGTTGAGCGAGTCTGCGCCGCCTGCCGACACGGATAGCCTGTCACGGCGGGCGTGATTCGGCTGTCGCTTCCGGGTCATTATTTTCGACCGCTTTCCCCCGGTTCAGTTGCCGGCGCTGGTGAGCGCGGCGTGTGCGGCGCGGTATTCGGCCTGATAGGGGAAGGCCGAGGGCATGGCGAGCTTGATGCGGCGCACGCTGGTGCGCACCAGGGCGCCGATCTTCAACAGCTTGAGCCGGATCGTGCCGCAGGATGCTTTGGCAAACCGGGTGTGGGCAAGGCCGATGCGGCGCAAGGCGCAGATCAGCACATAGGCCATCGAGGCAAACCACAACCGCAGCTGGTTGGCGCGCATCGTCTTGGCCGAGAGCCTGCCCCTGGCCCGAACAGGGGTGCGGTCGGCGTAGAGGTCGAGCTGGCATTCCTTGATGCGGTTCTCCATTTCGCCGCGGGCGCAGTAGATCTTCTCGTAAAGATGGCGGGCCTCGTGCTCCCGGGGCGACAGCGAGGTGACGACAAAGCGCGGATTGGCCTCGCCCTGGGTCCATTCCGCCCCCTGCTTTCGCCAGGGGCAGGCTTTGGCCACGACCCGGCGCTCGCGGCTCCAGCTGTCCCGCGTTCTCCAGATGAAGTCCTTGAAGCGGCGCGCCGGCTTGCCGGTCCCGTGGCTCAGCTCGGCGGCTTCGGCCAACTCACCCTCGATCTCGCCGACCAGCCGGCGGTTGCGCGCCAAGCCAAACAGGAAGTCCACGCCGTGGTTTTCGCACCAATTCATCAGAGTGTCGCGGGCAAAGCCGGAATCGGCCCGCAGCAGGATCCGCACCGCCGGCCAGCGCTGCCGGATCCGGGCGACCAGCCGCGCCGTCTCCTCAATCGCCCCGGCGCTGCCATCGATATTGGCCGGGCGCAGCTTGGCCGCCAGCAGGTGCCGGCCGCAGAACACGTAAAGCGGCAGGTAGCAGTAATTGTCGTAATAGCCGTGGAAGAAGCGGCCTTCCTGATGCCCGTGCAGCGGGTCGTCGGTGGCGTCGAGATCGAGGATGATCTGCGCCGGCGGCGCCGCGTGAGCATCGAGAAAGAGATCGACAAACAGCCCTTCGATCTGGGCCGCGTCGTGGCTGATCTTGTGATAGCGCGACGGTTCGGCCCGGCTCAATTCCAACCGGTTCAACGTGCTCTTGCCGGCCAGCGCCGCACAATCCGAGCGCCGCGCTTCCAGCTTGCCAGCCAACACCGCCATCCCCACGGGTCAAGCCCGTGGGCTGAAGACCCACGGGTCGTGGCGCAATTCGTCATGGTCGATCAGATCCTCGTAGCCCAGCGCGATGCCAAATACGCGTTGCCCGACCAGGGTCGCAACCGTGTGCTCGATCAAATCCTTCGATCGGCTGTCCTTGAAGCACCCGGCAAACCGATCAACCAGCCGGATCGCCCGGTCGCTCGCGCCAAGCAGCATCGCGCCGGCATCCGAGGTCATCTTGCCGCCGTCAAAAGCGGCAACCACCGCTCGGCCATCGACGGGTGTAAATCCAAACAGATCCGCGCTACACTCTGTCTGCATCGGGCTTCCTCGGATCCTGAGACAAACCGTTCTTGCAACACGATTTTCTCAGATTCAGCCGCCCGATGCACCTACCCCGTTTGAGAAATCCGGGCTAGCGCGACGGCGTCGTGAGCCCGCCGAGGTGGCGGGTGACCGCGGCGAGGTCGGTCGGCTCCGCGGCGACCCGGCGGCTTTCCTCGAGGAGGATGCGCACCGTGTCGCCGATCTGCGCCTCGCTGTGCGAAGCGGTCAGGAAGAAGCGCAGCCGGGCGGCGCGCTCCGGCACCGCCGGGTAGAGGATCGGCTGGACGTTGACGCCGCGCGCGAACATCGCCTGCGCCAGCCGCCCGGCGCGGATCGAGCTGCCGGTGATGACCGGCACGATCGAGGCCCCGACCGAGCCGCCGACATCGAGCCCGCCCTCGCGGGCGAGCCGCAGGAACAGCGCGGCCCGCTCATTCAGACGACGCACCCGCTCGGGCTCGCGCTGCAAAAGATCGAGGGCGGCGAGCGCGGCGGCGGCGGCCGGCGGCGCCATCCCGACCGAAAAGACAAAGCCCGGCGCCGCGTGCTTCAGATAGTCGACGAGATCCTTCTTGCCGGCAATGTAGCCGCCGCACGAAACGAGGCTCTTGCTGAGCGTCCCCATCCAGATGTCGACCTCGTTCGGGTCGATGCCGAAATGGTCGGCCGAGCCGAAGCCGCGCGGCCCCAGCACCCCCAGCGCATGCGCGTCGTCGACCATCAGCCAGGCGCCGGTGGCGCCGCGCCGCCGCGACGAAAGCGGGCAGGTCGGGGACATCGCCGTCCATGCTGTAATGCCCCTCGACGACGAGGAGCGCACGCCCGCCGCGGGGCCGCGCCTGCGCCAGCAGCCGATCGGCGGCCTCGTGGTCGAGATGGGCGAACGGGGCCCGGCGCGCCCCGGACAACATTGCGCCCTGAACGATGCTGTTGTGAATGAGCGCGTCGTGCACGATCACGTCGTTGCGGCCCAGGAGATGGCCGATCACGGTGACGTTGGTCGAATGGCCGCCGACCAGGACGACGCTGTCCTCGGCGCCGTGCAGACGGGCCAGCGCCCGCTCGAGCTCGCGGTGCACCGGCCGCTCGCCCGAGACCGGGCGGCTCGCCGAGACCGAGGTGCCGTAGCGGTCGATCGCCGCCTTGGCCGCCGCGGCGATCTCGGGATGACCGTTGAGGCCGATATAGTTGTAGGAGGCGAAATTGACGTAGCCGCGCCCGTCGATCGCGGTTTCGGCGCCGGCGATCCCCTCGTGGACGCGAAAGAACGGGTCGGCGATGCCGAGAAAATCCGCGGCCTGGCGGATCATTCGGATCTCTTTGAACCCGTCGAGCTCGGACACCTCGATCCGCGCTCGCGCCTCGGCTGCGCGTCCATTGGCGACCGCCGGCCGCTTCGTCGACGCCGAGGCCAGCCTGTCGAGCAGCTTGGCCTTTGCCTGGGCCGACAGACCGAAGAGGTTGCGCCCCTCGCCCAAGGCGCTATTCCGCCGCCACCGGCTTCACTTCAGCCGACGAAGCGATCACCGCCGCCTCATCGGCCTCGTAGCGCGCCGCCAGCGCGACCACATCGGCGTCCCTGGGCCGCGTCGACACGGCGCCGGCGAGCCGCGCCGCGATCGATGCGACGCTGACCCCTTCGGCCAGCGACACCAGCGGCAAATCGATGTGCAGGCGGCTCTCCAGGGCGAGGCGAAGCTCGACCGCCATCAGCGAATCCATGCCCACTTCCGACAACGGTCGCAACGGGTCGATGCCGCCGGCCGGCAGCCTGAGGATCGCCGCGGCCTCCTCGGCGACGACCGTTTTCAGCAAGGCCAGCGCCGCTTCCGGGTCCAACCCGGCAAGCCGTTCGGCGAGTGAATCATCGGACGCCGAAAGGGCGGCCTTGGCGCGCAATTCGGAAAAGGGCGGCGTCGCCAGGATCGGCAGGAAGCGCCGCGCTTCGGTCCAGCTGGTGTCGGCCAGGCCGACCGCCGGCAAGCCGCTCGCGATCAGGGCCGGCAGGCCGGCAAGCGCCTGCGCCGCCGGTAACGGCCTCGCCCCCAGCCGGCGCGCCAGCGCGTCGCGGGTCTGCGGCCTCGCGGCCAAATAGCCGGCGTCCGCGATCGGCCCCCAGGCGACCGCGAGCGCCGCCCTGCCTTCGGCGCGGCGACGACGGGCAAGGGCTTCCACCGCCGCGTTGGCGGCGACATAGGCCCCCTGCCCGGGCGCCCCCAGCAGGGTGGTCGCCGAGGAGAACAGCAGGAAAAGCTCGATCGGGTCGTCGCGGGTCAGGCGGTCGAGCGCCAATGCCCCGCCGAGCTTGGCGTGCAGGATCGCGCCGATGCGCGCGGCGTCGATCTCGCCGGCGAGCGCGTCCCCGATCACCGCCGCGGCATGCACCACGCCGCGCAACGGCGCCTGGCTCGCCCGGATCGCAGCGAGGACCGCGGCCAGCGAGCGGCGGTCGCCGACATCGCCGCTGTAGACGCGCACCTCGACGCCGGCCGCTTCGAGCTCGGCGACGCGCTCGGCCGATCCCGGCGTCGCCATCCCGCGGCGTCCGACGAGCGCGATCGAGCCGGCGCCGCGAGCGGCGAGCCAGCGCGCCGCCTCCCAGCCGAAGCCGTCGATCCCGCCGGTCACCAGATAAGCGCCGTCGCGCCGGGCGACGATGTCGGGCGGCTCGCGCAGCCGCACGCCCGCATCGGCTTGCGGGGCCAGCACGAGCTTGCCGATATGACCCGAGGACTGCATCAGGCGAAAGGCGTCGCCGAGCTCGGCAAACGAAAAAACGCGATGCGCCAGCGGCCGGATCGCGCCCTCGGCGAGCGCCGCCGACACCTCGGCCAGCAACGATCGGGCCAGCTCCGGCCGCTGCGTCGGCAGCTGGTCGACATCGATCGCGAAATAGGAAATGTTCTGCCGCAGCGGCCGCAGGCGGATGCGGGCGTTTTGATAGAAATCGCGCTTGCCGAGCTCGAGGAAGCGGCCGAACGGCTTCAGCGCCTCGAGGCTGCGCTCCATCCCTTCGCCGCTGAGCGAATTGAGCACGACATCGACGCCTCGGCCGCCGGTCAGCTCGCGCACGCCGTCGGCAAAGCCGAGGTCGCGCGAATCGAGGACATGATCGGCGCCGGCGAGGCGCAGGAACGCCCGCTTCACCTCCGAGCCGGCGGTGGCGATGACGATCGCGCCGCGGTGCTTGGCGTATTGGATCGCGGCGAGGCCGACGCCGCCCGCGGCGGCGTGGATCAGGACGTGCTCACCCTCGGCGAGCCGCGCCAGGCGGCCCAAGGCGTAGATCACCGTGACGAAGGCGACCGGGATCGTCGCCGCCGCGGCAAAGCCGATCTCGGGCGGGATCGGCGCGACCGCGGCGGCGATCGTCACGACGCGGGTGCTCAACGATGACGGGGCAAACGCCATGACGCGGTCGCCGACGGCGAAGCCCGCGACCCCAGGGCCAACCGAGCGGACGACCCCCGCGCATTCGAGCCCGAAAGCAGCGCCGAAAAAGCCGTCGATCAAGGCTTCTTCCGGCAGCAGGCCCATCGCCCACATCATGTCGCGAAAATTGAGCCCGGCCGCGCGCGCCTCGATCTCGATCTCGCCGGGACCGGCGGGGCGCGGCGCGGCGACTTTCCAACCCAATGAATCAAGGCCGCCCGACGCGCCCGCCGATAATGTCAGCGCCTCGCCCGCAACCGACAAGCGCGGCGGCAGACCCGCCCGAAGCCGCAGAACATGGCGCCCCTGCGGCGTCCAGACGATCTCGGTTTCGTCGGTCGGGTGCGTCAGCTCGCCGACGATCTGCCGGGCGCGCTCGTCCGGGGCGGCGCCTTCGGCCAGATCGATCAATCGAACGGACAGCCCCGGCATCTCGTTGACGAGCACCCGCGCCAGCCCCCACAGGGCGGCGCCGGCCAACCCGCTTTCGCTGTCGCCCGGCATCGTCTGCTGCGCGCCGCAGGTGACGACCCAGAGCGCCGCGGACTGCTCGGCGGCGACAGCCGCGGCGCGCGCCAGCGCGGCGATCTGCTGCGCAATATCCGCGATCGGCTCGTCGGCGTCGGGCGATCCGGCCAGGAAGAGGACGATTGCGGGCGCCTCTCCGCCGCCTGCCGGGCAACCCGACGCCGACCGGAGATCGTCGGGCCGGGAAACGGCGGCGCGGCAGCCCGCCGCGGCGAGCCGCCTCTGGAGCGCCGCCGCGCCAGCCCCGGCCGGAGCGATCAGCGCGATCGCGGCCGGTTCCGCCGGGGCCGCGCGGGCGGGCTCGGCAAGCGATGGCGCGCGGCCCCAGAACAGCGCAGCCGGCCACGGCGACGTCGTCGCCGTCGCGGTCCCGACCGACTGGAAGCCGGCCGCGGTCAGCTCCGCCAGCCATTCGTCGCCGGCGCGCAGCGGCGACGCGTCGCGCTGCCACCATTCCGGGGCTTGCCCGAAGACGACGTCCCAAAACGCGTTGGGCTCCGGCTCCACGGCCAGGAGCAGCCCGCCCGGCGCGAGGACCGCGCGCAAATCCGTCATGCCGGCCCCGTCGAGCCGCAGGCGGGCGCCGGCGTTCACCGCCAAGGCTACGTCAAAGACTGCGCCGGCGAGCCCTTCGTTGCCGTCGCCGGGCGACCAGTGGCGGGCGGCGGCGCCGAGGTAAGGCTCGACGACAAAGGAAAGGCGCGCGGCCTGCTCGGGATCGGGGCTCGTCGCCAGATAGACGGCCGCGACGCCGGATTGCGCCAGGCGGTCGAGCATGCGGCGGGTTGCGCCGCCGCCGCCCGCGCCGATCTCGATGACGCGCAGCGGCCGGCCCCGCGGCCATGTCGCCGCGATGCAGCCCAGCGCGTCGCACAAGCAATCGACGCCCACGGCGCTCGCCGGCGAAGCCTGGAGCAGGTGCTCGAGCATCGGCCCGAGCCGGGCGTCCGGCGGCTTTGGGCCGTCAGCCAGCACTCCCGCAAGGTCGTGCATTGCGGCCGCGGCGAGCGCCAGCTCCGCGACCAGATCGGGGGCCTCGGCCAGCAGCAGGCGCCACACTTCGGACGCCTCCGGCAGATCGTCCGAAGGTTGAAGCCGCCATCCCGCATCGTGCCGGACGGCGGCGCCGAGCCGTTCGAGCGATTGCAGCAGGCATTCGGCGAGACCGCCCGACAGCGGCGAGAGGCGCCCCGCTTCGATCAGCTCGCCGAGTGTGAACCGGGTTCCGGAGGCCTGGACGGACCGCAACGCGCGCAGCGCCGCCGCGCCGACCAGGGCGTCGAGCAGCAACGCCTGATCGGCGCGCCCGCAATCCGGCCGGCGCGCGGCGGCGAGGCGGGACAGGGTTGCGCCGATCCCGTCCAGCGGGGCGGGAAGGTCATGCCCGGCGAGCGGGGCCGGAACCAGATCGACCCGCAGCGCAAGCTCGTCGGCCGAGCTTTGCCGGGTCAGCTCGACACGTCGGAACCAGCAATCGGCGAGCTCGGCGATGGCCTCGCCGTCGTCGTCGAAAAGCGCGATGTCGGCGGCGGCCGATCTGACCCCGACCCGGGTGAGCCGCAGCCGCGCCCGACGGGGGCTGCGGCCGAACGGCGCCAGCAGCCGTACGCGGCCAAAGCGCCACGGCAGAAAGCCGACGCCGGGCATCTCGTTGCGATGGTCGGCCAACAGCCCGAGCAGGCCTTGCAGCGCGCCGTCGAGCATGGCCGGGTGCAGCAGGTAGGCATCGGGCGGCTCGTCGGTCGGCGCTCGGCGAAGATGGGCTGTGGCGGTGTCGGGGCCGGTGATCTCGATCCGCTCGACGGTCTGGAACCGAGCCCCGTAATCGAGGCCCATGCGACCGGCCAGGCGGTAGATTGCGGCGCCGTCGACGGACTGCGCCGGCGAAGCGGCCTCGCCCCAGCGGAGCAGCGGCCGCGCGTCGGTCCCCGGCGCAACGCGTCCGGCGGCATGCGCCGTCGCGGGCTCGGTCGACAAGCGCGGGCGGCTCGCCATCTCCCAATCGCCCTCGGCGCTGAGCGTCGTGCGCAGCTCGCGCATCCGCTCCTTCTCGAACGGCAGCGGCCGCCGCACCTCGGCATCGAATATTTCGAGCGCCGGCGCGTCCGGCCAGCGCCAGTGGGCCGCCGCGAGCGCGGTCTCCAGGATCGCGGCGGCGGGCATGACCGGCGTTCCTTCGATCGCGTGATCGGCGATCCAGGGCAGCACCTGCTGGTCGAGATGATTGAGCCAGCACGCCGCCGGGCCCGGCTGGCGAAATCCGAGGAGCGGGTGGTCGAAGGGCGGGTTCGTCAGGTCGACGGCCTCGACCGTCCGGTCGAACCAAAACCTTTCCTTTTGCCAGGGATAAAGCGGCAGGCCGCGCGGGTTTGCCGGGCCGTCGAAAATGGCGGCGGCCGAAAGCTCGTATCCGGCGACATAAGAGCGCGCCGCGATCTGCGCAAACGGGTCGTCGTCGCCATGCCTGCGCGACAGGCTGGCGAGCACGCGGCCGTCGGCGTCCGCGGCGCGCAGCCCGTCCGTCAGGTAGGATTGCAGAATGGGGCTCGGGCCGATCTCGAGGAACAGGCGATAGCCGTCGCCGATCAGGCGCGAGGCGGCCGCGGCGAAGCGCACCGGATGCCTGATGTTGCGCCACCAATGCTCGGCGTCGAGCGAGCCGCGCTCGACCATCTCGCCGGTGACCGTCGACGCCAGCGCCGTTGCCGGGGGCCGGGATTCGAGGCCTGAGAGGCTCGCCAGCAGATCCTCTCGGATCGGGTCCATCTCTCGGGAGTGAAAGGCGAAATCGAGATCGAGCGGGCGAAACCACAAGCCGCGCCTGCGCGCCTCGGCGCCGACGCGCGCGATCTCCTCCCGCGCGCCCGAGATCGTTACCGAATGCGCGGCGTTGATCGCCGCCACTTCGGCCGAGCTGTCGAGCTCGGCCAGCAGCTCGCGCGCCGCCTCGCAGGCGAGCGCCAGCGCCGCCATGCAGCCGATCCCCCGGGTCCGCTCCTGCTGCCGGCTGCGGGCGACAACGACGCGCCCGGCCTCGGCGAGCGACAGCGCGCCGGCGGCCCATGCCGCGGCGATCTCGCCGACGCTGTGGCCGAGATGCCCCGCCGCCGCGACGCCGACGCTGCCCAACCCGCGAACGACGCCGACCTGGATTGCGAACAGCAGCGGCTGGGCGATATCGGCGCGGGCCACCTGATCGGCGTCGACACCGGCGTCGAGGCGCGCCGCCACCGACCAGCCGAGCTCCGGGCGGAGCGCCGCGTCGACTTCCTCGACAGCGGCGCGAAAGACGGCGCTGGAGCGCAGCGCCGCCTGTCCCATGCCGGGGAATTGCGCCCCGTTGCCGGAGAACACGAAGGCCAGCCGGCCGGCGCGCAGCGCGGTTCCCGAGGCGATCTCCGGCGGCCGGCCGTCATCGAGGGAGCCGGCCAGCGCGCTCGCCAGGTCAGCCGCGTCCCGGCCCACAACAGCCAGCCGCTGCGGGTGATGATCGCGGCCGCGCGCGGCCGCGCGCAGCAGCGCCGGAACCTCCCCGGCCGGAGCCTCGGCGAGCTTCTGGGACCAGCGGCGCGCCAGCTCGCGCAGCGAGGCCTCGGTAGCGGCCGAGATCAGCAACGGGGGCAGCGGCCCCGGGACGCCGCCGGCGGCTTCCCGCGCCGGCGGCGCCGCGAGCACGACGTGGGCGTTCGTCCCGCCAAAGCCGAAGGAGTTGACCCCGGCGAACCGCCGGCTTCGCGGCGCGGCGATCGGCTCGGCCGCCTGCACCAGGCGAAGATTGAGCGTGTCGAAGGGGATTTGCCGGCTCGGCGTCTCGCAGTGCAGGGTCGGCGGCACGACGCCGCGATCGAGGGCGAGCGCCGCCTTGATCAGCCCGGCCATCCCGGATGCGGGCTCCAAATGACCGATGTTGGTCTTCACCGACCCGATCGGCAGCGGCGCCGAGCGGTCCTGGGCGAGCCAGCGGCCGACTGCGGCGGCTTCGACCGGATCTCCAACCGGCGTCCCGGTGCCGTGCATCTCGAAAAAAGCGACGTCGTCCGGCGCGATCCCGGCGCTGGCGTGAACCGAGCGCAGCAGCGACCCTTGCGCCGCCTCGCTCGGCAGCGACATCCCGACTGTGCGGCCGTCCGAATTGACCCCGGAGGCGAGGATGACGGCGCGGATCGCGTCGCCGTCGGCGAGCGCGTTTTCGAGCGGCTTGAGGATCGCCACGCCGCCGCCTTCGCCCCGGACATAGCCGTCGGCGCGTTCGTCGAAGGCGAAGCAGCGGCCGCGGCGCGACAGCATCGAGGCGCGTGAAAACCCGATGAACGGGTACGGCGCCAGCAGCAGGTTGACGCCGCCGACAATCGCCAGGTCGATGCGCCCGCCGCGCATCGCCTCGCACGCGTGGTGCAGCGCCACCAGCGAGGACGAGCAGGCCGTGTCGATGGTCAGGCTCGGCCCCCGCAGATCGAGCACGTAGGAGACCCGGTTAGCGAGGATGCTGAGGGTATTCCCGGTCATGAAATGCGAATCGGCCCCGGCCGGGTCGCCGAGCCTCAAATCGGAATAGTCCGTCGCCGAGGCCCCGACGAACACCCCGGCGCCGCTGCCGGAGAGCCTGCCCGCCGGGATGCCGGCATCCTCGACCGCGTGCCAGACGAGCTCCAGCAGCAGCCGCTGCTGCGGGTCCATCTGCGCCGCCTCGCGCGGCGAGACGCCAAAGAACGCCGGCTCGAACAGGTCGACGCCGGGGATCAGGCCGGCCGCCCAGGTATAGCTCTTGCCGGGCTCGCCGCGGTCCGGGTGATAGTAGAACCGGGTCGACCAGCGCTGCGGGTCGATCTGCGAAACCGCATCTGTTCCGGCAGCGAGCAGCTGCCAGAACTCATCGAGATTGCCGGCCCCTGGAAACCGGCAGGATGCGCCAACGATCGCGATCGACCGATCACTCATCGGGTTGCATGGGCTCCGATTTCACGCCGGGCCGAGCGCGATGGTCGACGAAAACCATCGCGAGGCGATCGAAGCGCCGGCCTTCGACATCCCGTTCGGCATCAGCGTCCTTGTTGAAGTATAGGGCAGCCTGATCGCGGTTTGGCCCCATCCGAGTTTTCCTCGTCGAAGATGGCGGCCATGTCAACCGCTGCGCGCCGGCCGCAGCAATCGCGGCGGAGAGGCGCGCATCAAAATGTCGGGAAGGTCCGAGGCGGGCGCTCCATCCCGCCGGGGGCGGGACCGGGCAGGGCGAGAGGCGTCACGATCCCGACCGGGCGCCAGGGGTTGCGGCCAAGGCGCAGCCTTTCGCCCAGATCCATGGCGGCCCAGTAGAGCGGCGCCGCATTGCCCTTGATCGGGGGGACGCCGGCGGCGTCCAATCCCAGCCAGGGAAGAAACGGGTTGCGCCGCCCATAGGCCCAAATTTCGACCCTGGCGGAAGGGCGGGCCGAAACCCCGCGCGCGTGGAAGCCCATGGTGTCGGCGACCACGAGCGTGTTTTCCGGCACCGCGAACACTCTGGCCTCGCCGAGCCCTAGACGGCGGACGCTCGGCATCGAGATCCGCAGCGAGCCCTGCGCCGATTGGGCGTCGGCGCTGCGCGCCGCGGTCAGCGAGGCGCGACGCTCCCACGCGAGCCGCCGGCGGGTCGGCCGATGCGACCCCGGCACATAGACGAGCGGACCCTCGTCCTCGCGCACGTCGGTCAGGAAGAGCCACGCCTTGACGGTGGAATGAAACGTATCGGAATGAAGCTGCGTCTGGGGGTCGGGCGGGGCCTCCAGCGCCTGCGCAAAGATCGTCTGGATGTAGACGAGCGGCTCCAGACGAGAGGAGCCGACATAGCGCACCAGCCCGAGCCACTGCCCGCTCGCGACCATGCCGCGCACCGCCGGCAGGCGAGACAGGGCGCGCCGGTCCAAGGCGAACCGCCGGGTGATCGCGGCCCCCTCGGCCTGCTCCCGCGCCGGCCCTTCGAATGACAGGATCTCCCGCTTCAGCGCTGCGTAGGCGGCCGCCGGCAGATAGTCGCGCTTGACGACAAACCCGTCGCGCTCGAACGCCGTCCGATCCTCCTCGCAGATCGAGGCAGCCATTCGCCGCCGGCGCGACTGCGCCATGCGGTGGGCCATCCGCAGCCGCGCCACATGCAGCCCTGCGCGGTTGAGGGCGGCGCTGCCGAGGATCGGATTAGCAACGAACGATTTTGCTCTGGTCGCGACAGCAGCGGCGTGAACAGGCGCAAACAGCCATGAAAGTCTCACGCTGCTGATCATGGTTGCGTCAAAGTCGATGCCAAGCCGCGGCGGGAGCAGGCTCATATTGTGATCGAGCCGCATGCAGCTTGGCACGCGCGGGACGTTTGATCAAGCCGTCGCGGCGCCGATGCCGCGGCGCAAAATTCTCAGGGATATGGCGCCGCCCGGTCACGCGTGCAGTGCGGCGAGCGCCTCGTAGACCGCCCGGTCGACCTCGATGCCGTCGCGCAGCAGCCGCTCGCGGCTGCGGAACCCGCGCTCGCCGGGAATGCGGATTTCGTCGACCCCGGGCTGGCGCGGCGTCGCCTTGACCCGATCGACGAGATCGCTGACCTGGCGCTTGAAATCGTCGAGCGGGACCAGCAGATCGGGCTTCATGACAACGAACAGGTAGCCGTCATCCTGGTCCGGGTCGAGCGCCGAGCCGGCCAGCACCCCCAGCGCCTGCACGATGAAGGCGAGCCCGAACCCCTTGTAGCCGCCAAACGGCAGCAGCGCGCCCTCCCGCGCCGCGGTCGGGTCGCGCGTCGGCCGCCCTTGCGCGTCGACCGCCACCCCTTCGGGCAAAAGCCGCCCGAGCCGCTGGCGCAGCGCCAGCTCGGTGCCCATGAACGCCGAAGTGCCCATGTCGAGCACGATCGGCCCGCGCGACGACGGCAGGCCAAAGGCGATCGGGTTGGTGCCGAGCGCCGGGCGGGCGCCGCCGAACGGGGCGACGCTGCGCGCCGACGCCGCGGTGTGCATGCCGACCAGATCGGCCTTGGCGATCATTTCGACGTAATAGGCGCTGCGCCCGCTCATCCAGCTGTCGGTGACGCCGACGACCGCCACTCCGTGGGCCGCCGCCTTGTCGATCGCCGCCCGCGCGGCATGGTGCATCGCCAGCATGCCGACATTGTTGCCGCCGTCGAAGAGGGTCGACACCGCGGTCTCGCGCAGCACGGTCATCGGCCGGCGTGGGCGCTGGAAGCGCCGATGCTCCGGGATGTTGAGGATCTTCGCCAGCCCCGAATATTCGTAGCCGCAGAGTGCGGCGTCGATCACGTGGTCGGCGACGATGCGCGCTTCCTCGGCGGCATAGCCGATGCCGCGCAACGCGCGCTCGGAATGCTCGCGCGCCTCGGCGACGCTCAAATGAACGCGGTCGGGCGCCATTTTTTTGCCCTCAGCCATGCTCGACCCGGAACACCGCCTTGCCGGCGATTCGGCGGTCGCGGAGCTGCGGGCCGATCCGCGCCAGATCGCGCCAGCCGCTTTCGACGAGCGCGAGCTTAAGCGAGCCGTCGCCGACCAGCGCCGCCAACAGGGCGAGGTCCGGGGCGAACCGCTCCTCGGCTTCGGAGGTGAAATACGAGAAGCTCTGAATGCGGGCGTTCGGGTGCTCGGCAAAGTCGCGAAAATTGATCGCAGTCGGCTCGCCCGACGAGTTGCCGAAGATGACGATCGTCCCCCCGGCCGCGACCCGTGCTATCGCCGCGGCGAGCGAGGCGCCGCCGACGGCTTCGAGAATGAGGCCGAACCGCCCCTCGGCCTTGTCGATGCGGTCGACGATCGCGGCGGCGCCGCGCACATGCCGGCCGCGCTCGGGACTGCCGACGACGGCGGTGACGTGCGCCCCCGACCGCGCCGCGATCTGCACCGCCATGTGGCCCACACCGCCCGCCGCACCCGTCACCAGCACCCGTTTGCCGAGGAGCGGCGCGCCGTGACGCAAGGCGCGCAGCGCCGTCAGCCCGGCGACCGGCAGGGCCGCGGCCTCCTCGAAAGCGGACATTGTCCGGCAGCGCGGCGAGGCGGTGAGTCGGGCACCGCCGCGCGCTCGGCCCAGCCGGCGTTGTCGCACAGCGCGACGATGCGGGTCCCGGCCGGCGGGCCGCCGCCGTCGGCCGCCGCCCGCAGCACCACGCCGCTGATGTCCTGGCCCGGCCGCCAGCCCTCGGGCCGGGTCTGCATCAGACGCAATTCGCCGCGGTTGAGCGAGAACGCGCGCACCTCGACGAGCGCCTCGTTCGCCGCCGGCTGCGGCTCGGGCAGATCGCGCAATTCGACCGGCGACGAGCCGCCGGGGGTGTTGACCAGGGCCAGCATCGGTCGCCTCCGGGATCAGCTTCGCGCCGCTCTACCCTCACCCGCCTCCCCCCACCCTGACCCTCCCCCGCCCGCGGGGGAGGGAATGGGAGGGGGCCGGGTGGGTGAGGGTCTTTTGCGGCTTGGCCTCAGTTGAGCCGCAGGTCGACGATGTGCTTGGGGTCGGGCTTCAATTCGCCGCGCTCGACGCGGGTGACGATGTCGGTCAAGACCGCGTTGGTCGGCGTCGCGATGCCGACCTCCTCGCCCTTGCGCACGACGAAGCCGTTGAGAAACTGGATCTCGGTGCGTCGCCCCTTGACCATGTCCTGGCCCATCGACGGGCGGTGCTCGCCGCCGCCGGCACGATTGGCCTCGGCCAGCCGGTGCTCGTCGATCTCGCGGGTCGCCGCGGCGTCGCCCTCGCCGGCGCGGGCGATCGTCTCCGGATCCACGTGGCTCACCTCGTCGAAGACGTAGCCCAGCGCCTGGCCGACGCGGATCGCTTCGCTGCCGAGCCGGGTCGAGAAATGACGGATCGCGTCGTTCTTGGCCATGTCGCGGCTGATCATGCCGGTGCACGCCGAGAGACCGTTGCCCATGACGTTGGTGACGAGCTTCGACCAGCGTTCGCCCCACAAATTCCCGGTCACCATCGCGCTGTCGGAGTAGGCGACGAGGCGGCAGACCTCCTTGGCCCGGTCGGTGACGCGGCCGTGCACCTCGCCGACCCGGAAGACGGTGTGGCGCGAGCCCGACTTGCCGGCGGCGCGGCGCACCTGGCCCGGCGCGTGCAGCTCGACGGTGATCGAGCTGGCGATCGAGCCCAAGGTCTTGCCCCAGCCGACGATGCCGGCGATGGTCTCCTCGTTCATGCAGTTCTGCAGCGAGACGATGTAGCCGCCGGGCGCCAGGTATTGCTTGATCATCGTCGTCGCCCAGGCGGTGTCGTAGGATTTCATGCAGACAAAGGCGATGTCGATCGGGGCCTCCTTGGCGAGCTGCTGCGCCTCGGTCAGGTGCAGCGCGCGCGGCTTGACCGTGAACGGCTCGACGTCGCGGATGTGGGTGACGCGCAGCCCGTCCTTGCGGATCGCCTCGACATTCTCGGGCCACGGATCGATGTAGGTTACGTCCTCGCCGGCCTGCACCATATGCGCCCCGGCATAGGCGCCGACCGCGCCGGCGCCGACGATCGCTATCTTGTTCTTCGCCATCAATTCTTCTCCCGCAAGAATGCGCGGCGCGGCTCGCCGCCGGTTTCCCGGCGCAATCCTAGTACGGCCGACCGGTGCGCGTCACCCCATCGGTTCGGCCGTCTCCTCGCGCCGCCGGCCGGTCGAACTCGACACGCGCGAAGCCGGGCCCGTATCATCGCCGCGGGTTCTTTCAGCCCCAGCTGAAGGGAGTGGCGGGCCGTGATCGAGCCGCGACGGAAAGCCGCCACACGCAAGGACCGGCTGTGGCCGACCCATGTCGGGATCATCGGCCTGCTGCTGCTCATCCTCGTCGGGCTCGCCGGCGGGATCATCTGGTACAACTCGAAAAAATCCAGCGAGCTGGCGGTCGCCGCGGCGGCGCGGCTGATCGGGGAAGCGGACGAGAAGATCACCGATCGCATCAAGCTCCTTTACGACCCGATGTTCGCGATCGTCGGGATCGCGTCGCTGGTGCCCGAGCTCACCGCCCCGTCGATCAAGGACGACCCGCGGGCGATGGCGCTGTTCCTGCGGGCGTTGCGGATCTACCCGCAAATCATGTCGCTCTATGTCGGCTTCGACAACGGCGAATTCTTCATGGTGACCCAGCTCGGCGGCGAGAAGGGCCGGACGGTGCGGACCGCGCTCAAGGCCCCCGACAACGCGGCGTTCGCCAACGAGATCATCACCGCCGACGCGGCCGGCGAACGCTCGGTGCGGTGGGTGTTTCTCGCCGAGGACGGCGCCGTTGTCGGCCGCACCGATCCCGAGCCCGCCGACTTCGACCCGCGCACCCGGCCGTGGTTCGAGGCGGCCAAGCGCAGCGAGGTCGTCGAGCGCAGCGAGCTCTACATCTTCGCCACCAGCGGCGAGCCGGGCTTTACCCTCAGCCGCAGCTTCGGGGGCGCGACGCCGGGGGTGATGGGCGCCGATCTCGCCGCGGTCGACCTGGCGTTGTTCCTGCGCAGCCAGCAGATCACGGCGACGAGCACGGCCTTCATCTTCACCACCACCGGCGAAGTCGTGGCACTGCCGGACCAGACCCGGATCGCCAAGGCGATCCGCGCCAACGGCCAGGTCATGGCCGTGCCGCCCAAGATCGCCGACCTGCACGACCCGGTGATCGCCGGCCTCGCGGCGGCCTACCAGGACGGCAAGATGGCCGGAACCCGCATCTTCGATGCCGCGGGCCGCACCTATATCGGCCGGGTGGCCGAGATCCCGCAGCGCTACGGGCGCAACCAGCTGCTCGCGATCATGGTGCCGGTCGACGAGATCGAGAAGCCGATCGTGCACATCCGCAACGAGACGCTGCTGTACTCGATCGCCTTTCTCGTCCTCGCCCTGCCGCTCTATGTGACGCTGGTCGTCATGTGGATCGACCGGCGGCTCGAAAGCCGGCCGCGCTGGGGCTTCCGAGACGACGAGTAGCGCGAAGCGAGCCGGCGGCGGCTACGCGTGCGGCTCGGATTGCAGCAGCCAGCGATAGGCCGAGCCGCCGATGACGGCGCCGATGATCGGGGCCACCCAGAACATCCACAGCTGCGCCAATGCCCAGCCGCCGACAAACACCGCCGGCCCGGTCGACCGGGCCGGATTGACCGAGGTATTGGTGACCGGGATGCTGATCAGGTGGATCAGGGTCAGGGTCAGGCCGATGGCGAGCCCGGCGAACCCGGCCGGCGACCGGCTGTCGGTCGCGCCCATGATCACGAAGATGAAGCCGGCGGTCAGCACCACCTCGCACAGAAAGGCCGCGCCCAGCGCATAGCCGCCCGGCGAGTGCTCGCCATAGCCGTTCGCGGCGAAGCCCTTGGCGACCTCGAACCCCGGCTTGCCGCTGGCGATCAGGTAGAGCACGAAGGCGGCGATGATCGCGCCGATCACCTGCACGATGACGTAGGGCACAAGATCCGCGGCCGGCGTGCGCCCGCCGACGACGAGCCCGACGGTGACGGCCGGGTTGAAGTGGCCGCCGGAAATATGGCCGACGGCGTAGACCATGGTCAGCACGGTCAGGCCGAAGGCCAGCGCGACGCCGACGAACCCGACGCCGGTGCCGGGGAAGGTCGCGGCGAAGTTGGCGGTGCCGCACCCTCCCAAGACCAGCCAAAACGTGCCTATCAACTCTGCGGTGAGCTTTTTCGACAACGGCATGGGACCCCCTCCTCGAGCATCGGCTGTCGCCGCCTCGCCATGCTGCACGAAGCGCGCCGGCATGCAAAGCGCCCCCGTCCGACGCCGCCGCCCGCGGGCGGCCGGCGCCGGCGCCACAACGCTTCCGGCCGGGCAAAATCCTTGTTATTTCAAGCAGGCTCGGCGCAACGACTGCATATCAGGCCTGCAATACACGGCTTGTTGTCGTCGGCACTTGCGAGGCCGGCTCTTTAGCCTGGGAATCGGGATCGGCGCCCTGCCGCGAATCGTCCGGGAATGGAGAGGCGCGCCTCGGGCTGCGCCGCCGCGACGCAGCGGCGGCGACGCGAGCCGGCGCAGACCCAGCCGCTACTTCAGGCAGCGGTCCCACATGGCGAAGATCTTGGCCCAGGTCTCCTCGGCGGCGAGCGTGTCGTAGACCGCGCGCTCGGGGAAGCAGAAGCCGTGGTGGGTGCCGGGGAAGACCTTGAGCTTGTGCTTCGCGTCGGCCTTGTCGAGCGCCTTCTTGAGGTCGCCCGGGATATGGGCGGGGACGGCCTGATCGGTCTCGGCGAAGGCGTAGTAGAGCTCGCCCTTGATCTGGTCGAGCAACAGGTGCGGCGAATCCTCCTTGTCGGTGATGATGCCGACGCCGTAGAGCGAGGCCGCCGCCGCCATGCGGTGCGGGAAGCGCGCCGAGACCGTGGTGATGTATTGGCCGCTCATGCAATGGCCGACGCAGCCGACCGGCCCCGGCTTCGCCTTGTCGCTGGCGTCGAAATAAGCGAGCAGCGCCGCGGTGTCGTCGACGACGCGAGCGTTCGTCAGATGGTTCATCGCCGCCCGGATCACCGCCGACATGCCGTCGTCGCGGCGCGGAATGTCGAAACGGCAGACGCCGAGCCGGTAGTACATGTCGGGCAGCAGGCAGAAATAGCCGTGCTTGGCGATCCGCCGCGCCATGTTGCGCAATTCCTCGCGAATGCCGGGCGCATCCATGTAGAAGATGATCCCCGGAAACCCGCCCGGCCCCTCGGGGCAGGCCGCGAAGGTCGGCATGGCGCCGTGCCTGGTGGTGACGACGACCTCTTTCTCGATCATGACGGTTCCCCTCCGGCTGCGCCCACATTGGTCCGGCCGCAGCGTCGTGCGATCACCGGGCCTCGCCCCCTCTTTCTACCACGCGGCCGGCGGGTCGTCAGCGCCGAACGGCCGCCGCGGCGTGCAAGCGGCTGTCGAGGGTCACGAGCTCGGCGGCAAGCTCACGCGCCAGCCACAGATTGGCGGCGTCATAACCGCTCAGGCCGAAAGCGTCCGCCACCTCGACACTTGCTGCGTGGTCGACATCGATGCTTCCGATCTCCATCCGCTCAAGCAATGGGAACACGGCCAACAGTGTGTCGCGCAGCATCGAATTGCGCCGCAGCTTCTTCACACAGACGTGCGCGATCTCGAAGCCGAGCAGCGCCGGCGCCACGAGCCGGCGCCCGCGAAGCCGAGCGGCGACGGCATCCGCCTCCAGCTCGCCGAACAGCAAGGCGGCCGCAGCGGACGCATCGACAACCTTAACCGCCATCCCGATGGGCGCGGATGATCTCGACAGCATCCGCCGGTGTTCGCAGGCCGAGACGCCGCACCTCGGCCAGCACCTCGTCAGGGGTCAGCCCGCGGGGGGCCCCCACCGCCTCCTCGACGATGGCCAGCAGCTCGCCCTGCAGCAAACGGTGGTGCTTGGCTGCGCGCTGCTTCAGCCGAGCGACCAGCTCGTCGGGAGCATTCTTGATCGACAGATTGACAGGCATCCGAATTGGCTCCGGTACGGAGCCAATTGGAGCCATATAGAGATCAAATCGGAGGCGCGCAAGTCATCGGCCGGTAAAGGTCGGCGCCCGCTTCTCGGCCCAGGCCCTGACCCCCTCGGCATGGTCGGCCGACTCGGCGCAGCTGGCCCGGATCGCCGTCAGCGCATCGCGGTCGATTGCGCCGGCGGCGGTATCGTTGATCGCGCGCTTCAGCCCGGCGACGGCGAGCGGCGCGTTGGCGGCGAGGAGGCCGGCGAGCGCCGCCGCCCGCGGCATCAGCGCGTCGGCGGCGACGGCCTCGTCGAGATAGCCGATGCGGATGAGCTCGTCGGTGTCGATCGGCTGCGCGGTCAGGAAGAGCTTCTTCGCCGCGGCGACGCCGAGCCGGCTGACATAGCGCCGCACGCCGCTCTCGTAATAGACGATGCCGAGCCGCGCCGCCGGCATCAGCAGGCGCATGCCCGTGACGCCGATGCGGAAATCGCAGGCGAGCGCGAGATCGGTGGCGCCGCCGTAGACGCTGCCGTTGAGCGCGGCGATGGTCGGTACGCGCAGCGCTTCGAGACGGTCGACCGTGCGCTCGAAGGCGTCGCGGTCGTAGTCGCCCTCCGCATTCCCCGCCAGCCGGTCGGCCAGCGCGCCGATGTGAAAGCCCGAGCTGAAGCTCGGCCCGGCGGCGGTCAGCACCAAAACCCGCACCGAAGGGTCGGCGTCGACCCGCAGGAACGCCGCCTCCAGCGCCGCCAGATCGCCGGGCTCCAGCCGGTTGTGCTGGCGCGGCCGGTTGAGCCGCACCCACGCCCGGCCCTCCGCGATGGTGACGATCGGGGTCGAGCCGTCGGTCTGAGCGGGATCGGGCATCAGCGGATCCGTCCTGGTGAGCAGCGAGCCATCATAGCCAATGCCGCGACCTGCAAAAGCGCGACGATTTGATGCCTTTGCGCGGCGCGCGATTGTCATTGCGAGCGAAGCGAAGCAATCTCGAGCCGACATCGCTCGTCCCGTCGAGATTGCTTCGTCGCGCGTTGCGCTCCTCGCAATGACAATCTCTTGAAATAGGGTCAACTCGATCGGAAACTGCTCCAGCAGCCGCATTGGCTTTGTCAGCGTCAGTTTGCGCGCTCAACGCCACCTGAAAGACGACCTCCGGAGCTCAGACGCAATCAGACGCTTTGCCGACAGCCCTCTGTAGGATGGGTTGAGCGTCGCGAAACCCATCGGGGCGACCGCAAGAGATGGGTTTCGCTGCCGCTCAACCCATCCTACAAGTTGTCCGAGTGCGTCCGAGGGCCCACCGCTACATCGGCCGGCCGGGCTTCGCCTCGCGCAGCGGCGTGCCGCTCTCGGCGAGGCGGCGCAGCAATGGCGAGGGGGTCCAGCGCTCGCCGTAGCGCTGGTGCCAGGCCGCAATCTGGCGGTAGACCTCGGCGACGCCGATGCCGTCGGCCCAGTACATCAGCCCGCCGCGATAGCGCGGGAAGTTGAAGCCGGCAAGCCACATCACGTCGATGTCGCTGGCGCGGTAGGCCTTGCCTTCCTCGAGGATGCGGCAGGCCTCGTTGACCGAGGCGAACAGCAGCCGGTGCAGGATCTCCTCGTCCGAGAAGCCGCGCTGCTCGATCCCGAGCTTTGCCGCTTCCTCCTCGATGAGGCGCGCGACAACGGGGTCGGGGCGGGGGGTGCGGTCGCCCGGCTCGTAGCCGAACCAGCCGGCCCCGGTCTTCTGCCCGAGCCGGCCCATCTCGACCAGCCGGTCGGGGATCGGCTGCTTGCGGAAATTGGGGTTCTGCGCCGCGCGCCGCTGCCGGCTGTCGTAGCCGATGTCGAGCCCGGAAAGGTCGGCGGTGGCGAACGGCCCGATCGGGTAGCCGAAATCGACCATGACCTTGTCGACCTGCTCGGGCAGCGCCCCCTCCTCGACCAGGATCACCATCTCGCTGCCGAAGGGGGTGCGGCTCCGGTTGGCGACAAAGCCGTCGCCGTTGCCGGCCATGGCGCTCACCTTGCCGATCCGGCGGCCGAGCGCCATCGCCGTCGCCAGGGTGTCGGGGGCGCTCCTGGCGCCCTTGACCACCTCGAACAATTTCATGACGTTGGCCGGGGCGAAGAAATGGGTGCCGGCCACGTCCTGCGGCCGCGTCGTCGCATTGGCCATGATGTCGATGTCGATGCCCGAGGTGTTCGAGAACAAGAGCGCCCCCGGTTTCATGACCAGGTCGAGCTTTTTGAAGACCTCCTCCTTGACCGGGATGCGCTCGAACACCGCCTCGATCACCACGTCGCACGCGCCGATCGCGTCATAGCTCGAAACCGGCTCGATCAGCCCGAGGCGGCGGCTCATCTCGGCCTCGGACAGGCTGCCGCGCCTGACGCTGGTCTCGTAATTGGCGCGGATGCGAGCAAGGCCGCGGTCGAGCGCGTCGGGGCTCGCCTCCAGGATCTTCACCGGAAAGCCGAACTCGGCAAAGCTCATCGCGATGCCGCCGCCCATCGTGCCGGCGCCGACGATGGCCGCGGTCTCGATCGGGCGCAGCGGCGTTTCGCGCGGGATGTCGGGCAGCTTGGCGACCTCGCGCTCGGCGAAGAAGGCGTACCGCAAGGCGCGCGCCTCGGCCGAATTCTCCAGCTCGTCGAAGAGCTGGCGCTCGCGTGCGACGCCTTCGTCGAACGGCAGGTTGCAGGCGGCCTCGACCGCCGCGATGCAGTTGTAGGGCGCCTTCTGGTTGCGGGCGCGCCTGGCGATCGACTTGCGCATCGCCTCGAAAAGACCGGGATCAGCCTTGGCCTCCGAGAGCTTGCCGTCGCGGTCGCGGATGCGCGGCAATGGCCGCGCGGCGGCGACGCGGCGCGCGAAGGCGAGCGCGGCGTGACGCAGATCGCCGCCCTCGGGGACCAGCTCGTCGACGATGCCGAGGCGGTGCGCCTCCTCGGCCGGGACGTGGCGGCCCGAGACGATCATCTCCATCGCCGCCTTTGGGCCGACAAGGCGCGGCAGCCGCTGGGTCCCGCCGCTCCCGGGCAATATGCCGATCAGGACCTCGGGGAGCCCGACCTTGGCGCTCGGCACGGCGATGCGATAATGCGAGGCCAGCGCGATCTCGAGGCCGCCGCCCAGCGCATAGCCGTGGATCGCCGCCACCACCGGCTTCCGGCTCGCGTCGAGGATCTGGTGCGGGCGCCGGCCCGGGACCGGCGGCGGGCGGCTCGCGCCGAAGGTGCGGATGTCGGCGCCGGCGATAAAGCTGCGGCCCGCGCCGATCAGCACCATCGCCTGGATCGCCGGGTCGGCGTTGCCGCGCTCGACCGCGGCGACGATGCCTTCGGGAACGCCCGGCGACAGCGCGTTGACCGGCGGGTTGTCGATGGTGATGACGCCGATCCCATCCTCGTTCTCGAAGCGCACCAGATTGGGCTCGGCCATCGCGTCTGCTCCCGCTGACTGTGTCGGCGGGAGGGTGCCACACTCGCCGTCCGCCCGCATCCGCAAACGGCGAAGCGCGCGCCGGCGCCTCCCTTTGTCAGAACAGCGCGAGCTGGTCCCCCTTGCGCGGCGGCGGGCGGAAACGGGTCGAGTCGAGCGGCTCGGTCGTGCGCCGGTCGAAGCCGAGCCTGCGGCAGGCGCGGTCGAAGCGCAGCCCCAGCATCTCGGCATAGGGGCCGCGGCCGACCATCCGCGTCGACCACGCGGCATCGTAAAGCCGGCCGCCATGCGCCTGGGCGACGAGCGAGAGGACATGGGAGGCCTTGTCGGGAAAGTGGGTTTCCAGCCATTCCCGGAACAGCGCCTTCAATTCGAGCGGCAGGCGCAGCATCGTGTAGCCGGCGCAAGCCGCGCCGGCGGCGCGCGCCTGCTCCAGCAGCAGCTCCATCTCGCAATCGTTGAGCGCCGGGATCATCGGCGCCGCCAGCACCCCGGTCGGGACGCCGGCGGCGGCGAGCGCGGCGATCGTCTCCAGCCGCCTTTGCGGCGCCGCGGCGCGCGGCTCCATCTTGCGCGCAAGCGTGCGGTCGAGGGTCGTCAGCGACACCGTGACGATCGCCAGCCGCTCGGCCGCCATCTCGGCGAGGATGTCGATGTCGCGCTGGATCAGGGCCGATTTGGTGACGATCGTCACCGGGTGGCGAAAATCGCGCAGCACCTCGAGGATCGCGCGGGTGACGCCGAGCCGGCGCTCGGCCGGCTGATAGGGGTCGGTGTTGCTGCCGAGCGCCAATGGCCGGCAGGAATAGCCCTTCTTGCCCAGCTCGGCGGCGAGCAGCGCCGCCGCCTGCGGCTTATAGAAGATCCGGGTCTCGAAATCGAGGCCGGGCGACAGGCCGAGATAGGCGTGGCTTGGGCGCGCGTAGCAATAAATGCAGCCGTGCTCGCAGCCGCGATAGGGGTTGATCGAGCGGTCGAAGCCGATATCCGGAGAATTGTTGCGCGCGATGATCGTGCGCGTGGCGTCGACGCTGAGCGTCGTCGCCGCCGGCCGGGGCGCGTCCTCGGCCGCGCCCCAGCCGTCGTCGAACGCCTCGCGTCTTTCGGCTTCAAACCGCCCGCTGTCGTTGCTGACGGCGCCGCGTCCCTTGCGCGGCGATAGGGCGACCGGCATATCCATGACCCGATGTTATCGCAAGATAGGAACATTGCAAGAACAAAATAAAATCTCGGTGGTCATCCCGACCCTGAACGCGGCCGAGGGCCTGGGGTCGCTGCTGGCGATGCTGCGCCGCGCCGCGATCGTCGCCGAGGTGGTCGTCGCCGACGGCGGCTCGCGGGACGACACCATCGCCATCGTCCGCGGCGCCGGCGCGAAGCTCGTCGCCGCCGCGCCGGGCCGCGGCAGCCAGCTCGCCGCCGGGGCCGCCGCGTCGTCGGGCGGCTGGCTGATGTTCCTGCACGCCGATTGCCGTCTCGAAGACGGCTGGGAGGAGGCCGCCCTATGCTTCATCGCGGCGGCGGGAGCGGATCGCCGGGCCGGCTATTTCGACCTTGCGCTCGACGACCCGGCGGCGGCGGCGCGACGGCTTGAGCGGATCGTCGCCTGGCGCTGCCGGGCTTTGGCGTTGCCGTACGGCGACCAGGGGCTGCTGATCTCGCGTTCGCTTTATGATGCGGTCGGCGGCTTCGCCGCGATCCCGCTGATGGAGGATGTCGCTCTGGCGCGCCGGCTCGGGCGCGCGCGGCTGGCGCGCATCGGCGCGCGCTCGATCGCCTCGGCGCGGCGCTACCGGCGCGAGGGCTATTGGCGCCGCCCGCTGCGCAACCTCGTCTGCCTGTCGCTGTATTTCGCCGGCGTGCCGCCGAGCCGGATCGCACGGCTCTACGGTTGATGCGGCCGCGCCTGATTCTGTTCGCCCGGACGCCCGCTCTCGGCGCCGGCAAGCGGCGGCTCGCCCGCGATATCGGCGACGCCGCGGCGGTGCGGTTCGAGCGGCTGATGATCGCGCTGCTGCTGCGCCGCCTCGCCCGCGACCGGCGCTGGCGGCTGCGGGTCGCGGCGACGCCGGACCGGGCGCGGGCCTGGCCCCGCGCGGTCGAGGTCGTCGGCCAAGGCCCCGGCGATTTGGGCGTCCGCATGCGTCGGGCGATCGCCGCCTGCCCGCCGGGGCCGGCGGTGCTGGTCGGCGCCGACATCCCGGCGCTCAGCGGTCGTCACATCGCCGCCGCCTTCCGCCTGCTCGGCGCGCACGATCTGGTCTTCGGCCCGGCCGCCGATGGCGGCTTCTGGCTCGTCGGCGCAAGACGCCGGCCGCTGCCGTCCCGGCTCTTTGCGCGGGTGCGCTGGTCGAGCCCCGATGCGCTCGCCGACACGCTCGCCCTTTTGCCGCGCACCCTCAAGATCGGCTTTGTCGACCGGCTCGAGGACGTCGACGACGGCGAGGCCTATCGCCGCCTCGCGCCGCGCCGCGGCTTCTGAGCGGGGCCGCCCGCGCACACCGGCGCGCCGAGCCCGCGTTCAGGCGGCCCTCGTGCCGGCCGCGGGGGCGCGGTCGCGCGCGGCGCGGCGGATCATGTCGGCCCCCTTCTCGGCGATCATGATCGTCGGCGCGTTGGTGTTGGTCGAGGTCACGCTCGGCATCACCGAGGCGTCGATCACGCGCAGCCCTTCGAGCCCGTGGACGCGCAGCCGGTCGTCGACCACCGCCATCTGGTCGCCGCCCATCTTGCAGGTGCAGGTGGCGTGGTAGACGGTCGAGCCCTTCTGCCGCGCGTAGTCGAGAAGCTCGTCGTCGCTCTCGATGCTGCGCGCCGGGCAGGATCTCGGCGCCGACATATCGGGCCAGCGCCGGGGCGGCGAACAGCCGGCGGACGAATTTGAGCCCGCCGACGACGGCGCGGCGATCGGTCTGCTCGCTCAGATAGCGGGGATTGATCGCCGGCGCCTCGCGGGGATCGTTGGATTTGGCTTCGACATAGCCGCGCGACAACGGCCGCATCTGCCAGGCCCCGGCGGTGATGCCGGGAAACTCGTCGAGCTCGCCGATCTGGCCGTCCTTGAAGCTGCCGGGTGCGATGCTGCATTGCACGTCGGGCGTCGCCGACTCCTCCAGCACCTTGACCGAGGCCGCGGCCAACGAGGCGCTGTAGGTCAGCATGCCCTTCCCGGTGGCGAGGTAGCGCAGGATCTCGCCGGCCAGCGGCAAGCCCCTCGAGCGCTCGTTGACGGTGGCCGCGCCGCTGACCGGGAAGCTGACCCGGGCGATGTAATGGTCCTGCAGGTTCTGCCCGACCCCCGGCAGCGCGTGCTGCACCGGGATGCCGACGCGGCTCAGGCGCTCGGGCGCGCCGATCCCCGAAAGCTGCAAGAGATGCGGCGAGTTGACGGCCCCGGCGGAGAGGATCACCTCGCGGTCGGCCTCGGCGCGCTCGACGGTCCCGCCCCGCTCGTACTCGACGGCGACGGCGCGGCGGCCGTCGAGGACGATGCGGCGGACCAGCGCCTTGGTCACCAGCTCGAGGTTGGGCCGCTTCAACGCCGGGCGCAGATAGGTGCGCGCGGTGCTGGCCCGCCGTCGGCCGCCGCGCGTCTGCTGGCACCAGCCGATGCTGTCGCCGGCGCCGGGCGGCAGGTCGTTCACGTCCTCGCGGTATTCGAGGCCGATCTCCCGCCCGGCCTCGATGACCGCCGCGCAGAGCGGCGAGCGGTCCATCTTCGAGGTAGAGAGCGGGCCGCCGCGGCCGCGAGCCTCGGTCTCGCCGCCCTCCCAGTTCTCCGCCTTCTTGAAGAACGGCATCACCTCGTCCCAGCCCCAGCCGCGATTGCCGAGCTGCGCCCAATGGTCGAAATCCTCGGGCTGGCCGCGGACGTAGATGAGCCCGTTGATCGAGGACGAGCCGCCCAGCACGCGCCCGCGCGGATAGAGGATCGCGCGCCCCGCGGTCCCCGGGTCGGGCTCGGCATGGTAGCCCCAGGTCAGGGTCGGATGGTCGAGCATCTTCATAAAGCCCGCCGGGACGTGGATGTAGGGGCTCCAGTCGCGCCCGCCCGCCTCGATCAGCAGCACGCGCACGCGCGGGTCCTCGGTCAGCCGGTTGGCCAGCACGCAGCCGGCCGAGCCGGCGCCGACGATCACATAGTCAGCCTTCATCTTCCCCTCCCGCCGCGGCGCCGGGCAGCGGCGCTATCGGGCAGCCTTGCCGATGATCAAATTGCCGCCGTCGTCGACCGAAGCCGGCCATGGCGCCATCCCTGGCCGTGAATTGCGGCCCAGGCTAGCGGGCGCGGTCGGCGCGGGCAATCCGGGAACGCGTTCCCTGGCCCAATATCGAAGGGGGCAATCCCGATGTGCAAACCGGCGATGCGGCGGAGGCGTGCCGGGGCGCCGGCATGCGGTATTGCGGCCACTATTTTGTACCAGGCGGCTCCCGGACAAAGCGGGTTAGCGTAGCGGCGCCGATCGTTAGGGGGAATCGCGCCAATGTCGCCTCGATATCTGCTCCGGCTGATCGCCGGGGCAACGGCTGTCGCCGTGTGTGCGCCGATCCTGTTTGCCGGCCACGCGGTCGCGCAGCGGCCGTCGCGCGACGGCGGCGGATCGCCGCCCTTTCCCCCGACGAGCGGCCCGCACGATCCGGGCGTGCGCGGCGGCGCCGCGGGGGCGGGAGGGCCGCTGCCCGGCCTCGGCGCGGCGGAGCAGAGCTTTTTCAAGGCCGCCCGAGCGCGGTTTCAGGCGGTCGACTCGGTTTCCGGCACGATTGCCGATGCGCCTGCCGGGATCTTGAACGGCATCGGACTGGGGCCGCGCTTCAACTTGAACAGCTGCTCGGGTTGCCACTTGCAGCCGGCGGTCGGCGGCAGCAGCCCGGCCACCAACCCGCAGCCGGCCGCAGCGACATTGGGTGGCGCGCAAAACACGGTGCCCCCTTTCATCACCTTGCACGGCCCGGTGCGGGAGGCTCGCTTCATCGCCAACCCGGACGGCACGGCCGATGGCGGCGTGCACGATCTCTTCGTCATCGCCGGCCGCACGGACGCGCCGGGCTGCGCCATCGCCCAGCCGAATTTCGCGCAGGCGATCCGACAGAGGAACATCGTCTTTCGCATCCCCACCCCGGTCTTCGGCCTGGGTCTGGTGGAAAACACGCCCGACGTGAATTTGGAGAACGATGCCGCCGCGCTCTCCGGCCGGCGTCGGGCCAGCGGCATCTCGGGCAATTTCAATCGCAGCGGCAACGACGGCACCATCACCCGTTTCGGCTGGAAGGCGCAGAACAAGTCGCTGCTGATGTTTTCGGGAGAAGCCTACAACGTCGAGCTGGGCGTCACCAACGAGCTGTTTCCCAACGAGCGCGAAGACGATCCGGGCTGCCGGTACAATCGGCAGCCCGAGGACGCGACCAACCTCGCCGACAGCGGGATCAGCAACAGCCCGGCCTCCGACTACGCCTCGGACATCGTCAATTTCGCGGCGTTCATGCGGATGTCGGCGGGGCCGAAACCGGGTTTGCCGAGCGGCGTGTCGGCGGCGTCGGTGGCCCGCGGGCAGCAGGCGTTCGGCAATATCGGCTGCGATCTCTGCCACATCAGCCGGCACACCACCGCCCAGTCGAGCTTTGCCGATCAGAGCAGCGTGACCTACGCGCCGTTCAGCGACTTCGAGCTGCACGACATGGGTGTCGGCTTGCAGGATCAGGTCAGCCAGGGCCAAGCCACCGGAAATCAGTTCCGCTCGGCGCCGCTGTGGGGGGTCGGGCAACGCATCTTCTTTCTGCACGACGGCCGCACCAACGACCTGCTGGAAGCGATCCGGGCCCATTCCAGCGCCGGCTCCGAGGCCAACACGGTGATCGGCAATTTCAATGCGCTGCCGGCCTGGTCGCAGCAGGATGTGTTGAACTTCCTGCGCTCGCTCTGACGAGGCCGTTGCCGGCGGGCGGCGCCTTGGTGCGCGCCGCCGGGCGGCTATTTCGACAGCCGGTCGAGGCTCGCCGCCAGCTTTTCCAGCTCGACCGGGTCGCCGCCGGTGAAGGTGAAGATCACCGCATGGCATTGGATATCGGTAGCGGGCACGATGCGCGAATGCGGGCTGCCGCCGACCGCGACCCGGGCGAAGGGATGGCCGCCGATCGTCGCGAGCGAGGGCTCGGGTGTCGCGTGACCGGTGCTGCGAGCCAGGTCTTGCGCCATCGCTGCGGCATCGGCGACGGGCTTGTCGGCGAAGCACGAGTTCCTGCGCGGCGATCAGGATCGTCGCCTTCGCATCGTCGGCCGGCGCCGGCGTGCTCAGCACGTAATAGCCGGCAACGGACGGCGGCGGCGGTCCCGACCAGCATCGGGATGGCGTAGCCCGGACTGGCGGTAGAGCGCGCCGCCGAACGCGCCCTGGATGGCGAACCCGACCGTGATCCGGAACGGGTCGATTTTGCCGCGCAGCCTCACCGCTACGCGACGACGAGGTCGGGGACCATCTCGGTGCCCTTGGTCTCCGGGCCGACCGCCACCGCCAGGATGAAATTCACCAGCCCGAACAGCGTGCCGATCAGCATCGGGATCGCGAAGCCCATATTCCAGGTAATCGCGAAAAAGGTCAGGATCGGCGGCACCATCGCGCCGGGGATCGCGCCGACATGATAGCAAAAGCCGGTCGCGGTGCCGCGGATCTCGGTCGGGAACCGCTCGGTCAGGTAGCTCGGCACCTGGCCGTACATGCCGCCGCCGGCAAACAGCCCTTGCGCGATGAAGGCGATCACGACCCAGGTGAAGTTCCCCGAGAACAGATAGATCGGCACCAGCGGGATCGCGCACAGCGCCGGGATGATCATCGCCGGGCGGCGGCCGATCTTGTCCGACACCCAGCCCCAGCCCGAGCTGGCGAGAAAGACCAGGATGTTGGCGAAGGCGATCGGCGTGGCGATCAGCGCCGGGCTCAGGTTCAGATCATGCTGCAGATGGGTCGCGAACAGCGCGTTGATCGAATAATAGGTGACAAAGCCGGCCGCCTGGAACCAGCAGGTGGTCAACGTGTTGCCGAGCATGCCGGGCTTGAAGATCTTTAAGAGCGGCACCCTGACCTCGCGCTGCTCGGTCCGCTGACGCCGGCGGTTCTCGACCCACACCGCGGGCTCCTTGACAAAGTAGCGGATGTAGACGAGGGCCAGCGCCGGGAGGATGCCGACCCACAGCATGCCGCGCCAGCCGATGTAATTGTAGAAGAGGCCGTAGATCAGGCTCGACAGCAGAAAGCCGAGCCCCCAGGAGCCTTGCAGCACGCCGCTCATGAAGCCGCGCGAGCGCATCGGCCAGGTCTCCATCGCCAGCGAGGCGCCGGCCGGCCACTCCGCGCCCATAAACAGGCCGAGCAGCGCGCGGAACAGCAGCAGGAACCAGAAGGTCGGCGAGAACCCGGCGATGAAGTTGCACATCGAGTAGCCGAGGATCGAGATCATCAGCGGGCCCTTGCGCCCCATCCGGTCGGCCATCCACCCCGAGGCCGTGGCGCCGACGAGCCGCATCCACAGGGTCAGGGTGAAGACGATCGCCACGTCGGTCAGCGAGACTTTGAACTCCTCGGCGATCGGCACCATGATCAACAGAAAGATCGTGAAGTCGAAGGCGTCCAGGGTCCAGCCCATCCACGCGGCCCCGAACGCGTACCACTGGTCCTTGGTGGGCTCCTTCCACCATGGGATGTTTTTTGTGTTGTCGACTGCCGTCATTCCTGCCCCCATCGAAACGGCCCCTTTGTCGGGAGCCTTGTTGAAAGCTTGGTGTCTTTATCCCCGAAGACCCACAGGTCCTCTCTTCGGTCATTCCCGCGAAGGTGCAGGGTTGTCCGGGGGAAATTGCGTCTGCGATCTAGGCGTGTCGGGTTTCGCGCGCAACAACCCAAAGCCGTTTTGCGCGGACCTGGTCCGTGCAGCCGCGCCTTTGTTGCTTGCGACTTAAGGCGCGGGCGCCCACGGATCGAGCCCGTGGGATGCTCTTCGCGGTATCGATTGCCGCCATGGCTGCTCCTCCCGTTCCGGCCGGCTTCCTTCTTCCGGGAATGCCTTGCGCAGAACGGTAGAGGAAGATCGCGCGAATGTCGCCGGTTTTGTTAATAAGCGCCGATATTAAGTATATTGTAAGGTTAGTCGCCTTAACTCGGCTCTGGCCTGACAAGTCCACTTCTCAGGTGGTTCGTCGCCCCCACGCGACCCCGGATCACTGGATCCCCGCCTTTGCGATAAATTCATTTCGGGTCGAGCAGCAGCTGTAGGATGGGTTGAGCATCGCGAAACCCATCGCAACCGCAGCAGCAGATGGGTTTCGCTGCGCTCAACCCATCCTACAGGGCTTCATTTCCGCCGGCGCCTTGTCACGCGAACCTTTGCGCGAAGTAGGCGTAGAGGGCGCGCAACGCGGTGGCGTCGCCGCCCTCGGGGCGGCCGGGGCGGGATTGCGGGTTCCACGCCATCACGTCGAAATGCGCCCACGGGATGCCGGGCTCGACGAATTCCTGCAGGTAAAGCGCCGCGGTGATGGCGCCGGCGTGCGGCCCCTCGGACACGTTGTTGAGGTCGGCTGCCTTGCTGTCGATCATCTTGCGGTAGGGGCGCCACAGCGGCATCCGCCACATCGGGTCTTCCTCGGCCCCGGCGGCGTCGAGCAGACCGTGGGCGAGCCCGTCGTCGTTGCAGAAGAGCGCCGCCAGCTCGGGGCCGAGCGCCACCCGCGCCGCCCCGGTCAGGGTCGCCATATCGACGAGCAGCGCCGGCTTTTCGGTCGACGCCTCGGCCAGCGCGTCGCATAGAATGAGCCGCCCCTCGGCGTCGGTGTTGCCGATCTCGACGGTCAGCCCCTTGCGCGTGCGGATGATGTCCATCGGCCGCAGCGCGTTGCCCGAGACCGAATTTTCAACGAGCGGCAGCAGCACCCGCAGGCGCACCGGCAATTTTGCGTCCATGATCGCCTGGGCGAGGCCGAGCATGATCGCGGCGCCGCCCATGTCCTTTTTCATCAGCCGCATGCCCGAGGCCGGCTTGAGGTCGAGCCCGCCGGTGTCGAAGCAGACCCCCTTGCCGACCAAGGTCAGCTTGGGGGCCGAGGGCTCGCCCCAGAGGATGTCGACCAGCCGCGGCGGCCTCGTGCTGGCGCGGCCGACGGCGTGGATCGTTGGGTAGTTCCGGGCCAGGAGGTCGTCGCCGACCACCACCTGATGGCAGGCGCCGGCGGCCTCGGCGACGCGCACGGCCTCGGCCGCGAGCTCGGCGGGGCCCAGATCCTCGGTCGGGGTGTTGACGAGGTCGCGGGCGAGGAAGGCGGCCCGCGCCAGGCGCAGGGCGCGGCCGCGGTCGACCCCCTCGGGCCAGACCAGCGCCGCGGCGCTCCGCGGCTTTGCGTGGTAGCGCGTGAAGGCATAGGTGGCGAGCGCCCAGCCGAGGGCGAGCCGGGTCGGGTCGGCCCCGGCGGGGACCGCCTCCAGCCGGTAGCTCCCCTCCGGAAGCACGTCCGGCAGCCCGGCTAATGTCCACATGCCGGCATCGGCCTCGTCGGCCCCGCCGAGGCCGAGCAGCACCCGCGCCAGCCGGCCGTCCTCGCCCGGAAGCAGCGCGAGCTTCCCGGCGTCGGCGGCGAAGCCGATCGAGGTCAGCCAGTTGCGCTGGCGCTCCGGCGCCGCGGCGAGCCACTGCGCAAGCCGATCCCTGCTGAGCGGCGTGACCGGGATCGCACCCGGGGTTTGGTCGATCAGGGAGAAGGCCATCGCTCTATTCCCACGGTCTGGTCGAAGGGCTTCACAATGCCGGGCGCGGCGCGGCTTGCAAAGAGGGACCGCGTGCGGTCCGCCCGTTGCGCCGCGATGTCGTTAACGGCAAAGTGACCTCCCATCACCTGCGACAGGTGACGTATGGCCGATTTTACGATCTATCTCGGGAATAAGAACTATTCATCATGGTCGCTGCGGCCGTGGCTTGTCCTGAAGCACATCGGGATCACCTTCGACGAGATCGTGATCCCGCTCTACGAGCCGACCAGCAAGGAAACCATCATCAAATACTCGCCCTCCGGCAAGGTCCCGGCGCTGCGCCACGGCGGACTTGTGGTCTGGGAAAGCCTGGCGATCTGCGAATACCTGGCCGAATCCTTCCCGACGTTCCAGCTTTGGCCGAGGGATGCCGACGCCCGCGCGCTCGCCCGCGCGATCAGCACGGAGATGAGCGCCGGGTTTCAGGCGCTGCGCGCCCACCTGCCGATGAACGTGCGCTCGAGCTTTCCCGGCCGCGGCGTCACCCCGGAGGCGCAGGCCGACATCAACCGGGTCATGGCGATCTGGCGCGACTGCCGCAAGCGCTTCGGCGAGGGCAACGGCGATTTCCTGTTCGGGCCGTTCGGCATCGCCGACGCCATGTACGCCCCGGTGGTGAGCCGCTTGCGCACCTACAGGATCGAGCTCGAGCGCGAGGCGGAAGCCTATTGCGAGGCGGTCGCGGCCCTTCCCGCGATGCAGGAATGGCTCGCCGCCGCGCGCAACGAGCCGATGGTCATCGACCGGTACGAGTTCTGAAGCCGGATCGCCGCATGCATCCTGCCGGCTTCCTCGTCGTCCCGGCGCCGGAGCGCGTGAAGGAATTGGTCTCGAAACGAAAGCCGGGTGCGGCACGGCCGCTGTGCGTGGCTCGAGACGCGCCTTCGGCGCTCCTCACCATGAGGTACGTTATGGATGGCACTGAGGAAGAACCTCATCCCCAGCCTGCGCCCGGCGAAAGCGGGGGCCATGATCCATGGCTGCCAGGGGCGCCGGCCTTCGCCGGCGTGGCAAGAGGCCGGTCTCTGCCGTCAGCTGCTACTCGATAGGACATGCACATGCCCGAGCCCAAGATCGCCGCCTACGGCTCCTGGTCGTCGCCGATCACCTCCGAGCTGATCGTCGCCTCGTCGATCGGGCTCGGCGGCGTCCAGCTCGACGGCGGCGAGGTCTATTGGCTCGAATCGCGCCCGCAGGAGGGCGGGCGATCCGTCCTCGTGCGGCGCGCCGCGGATGGTTCGACGCAGGACGTGACCCCGCCCCCGCCGGGCGATGGCGCCCCCGGGCTCAACGTGCGGTCCACCGTCCATGAATACGGCGGCGGGGCCTATCTGCTCGGCGCCGGCATCGTCTATTTCTGCAATGCGGCCGACCAGCGGCTTTACCGCCAGGAGCGCGGCGCGGCGCCGACGCCGATCACCCCGGAGCCGGCCCGGCCGCGGGGGCTGCGCTACGCCGACGGCGTGCTCGACGCCGGGCGCGGCCGGATGGTCTGGGTGCGCGAGGACCACACGACGGGCGCCGCCGAGCCGGTCAACAGCCTCGTCGAGATCCCGCTCGACGGAACGCGCGAGCCGCGCGTGCTGCGGTCGGGTCGGGACTTCTACGCGGCGCCGCGGCTCAGCCCCGACGGAAGCCGGCTCGCCTGGCTCGAATGGAGCCATCCGGGCATGCCGTGGCTTGGCTGTGAATTGTGGGTCGGCGAGATCGAAGCCGACGGCTCGATCGAGCCCAAGCGCCGGGTCGCCGGCGGCGAAGACGAGTCGATCTTTCAACCGGAATGGTCGCCCGACGGCATCCTCTATTTCGTCTCCGACCGCGCCCAGGACGGGCTCGACGGACGGTGGTGGAACCTCTTCCGCGCGGTCGGCGACGAGATCGAGCCGGTATGGCCGCTGGCGGCGGAATTCGGCCGGGCGCAGTGGGTGTTCGGCCTGTCGACCTATGCCTTCCTCTCGAAGGAAAGGCTCGTCTGCTGCTGTGCGCAGAACGGCGCCCATCGCCTGGCCGAAATCGACCTCGTTTCGTTGCAGCAGAAGCCGATCGCGACGGCCTACCAGGACATCTCCTTTCTGCGCGCTGCCGGCGGGCACGTCTATTTCTGCGGCGGCTCGCCGGCCGAGCCGACGGCGGTCATCGAGCTCGACCTCGCTTCCGGCGACGCGACGATCCTGCGGCGCTCGACGACGCAGGATACCGCGGCTTTTCGCGGCTGGCTGTCGGCGCCGGAGCCGGTGAGCTTCGACACCGAGGGCGGCCTCCAGGCGCACGGCTTGTTCTACCCGCCGAAGAACGCCGATTTCGCGGCGCAAGAGGGCGCGCTGCCGCCCTTGCTCGTGCATTGCCACGGCGGCCCGACCGCGGCCGCCTCGGCCACCTTGAGCTGGGGGACGCAATACTGGACGAGCCGCGGCTTTGCCGTGCTCGACGTCAATTACGGCGGCAGCACCGGCTACGGCCGCGAGTACCGGCTGCGGCTGCAAGGCAATTGGGGCGTCGTCGATGTCGCCGATTGCGTCAACGGCGCGCGCCATCTGGCCGGGACCGGTCGGGTCGATCCGGAGCGGTGGGCGATCAGCGGGGCCAGCGCCGGCGGCTACACCACGCTTGCGGCGCTGACCTTCCGCAAGGAGTTCAAAACCGGCGCCAGCTATTACGGGATCGGCGACCTCGAAGCCTTGGCCAAAGACACCCACAAATTCGAATCGCGATATCTCGACGGCCTGATCGGCCCCTACCCGGAGCGGCGGGATCTGTATCTCGCCCGCTCGCCGCTCCACAGCGCGCACCTCTTGTCGGCGCCGGTCGCGTTCTTTCAGGGGGCCGAGGACCGGGTGGTGCCGCCGCTTCAGGCCGAGGCGATGGTCGAGGCGCTGCGCCGGCGGCGGATCCCGTCCTTATACCTGTTGTTCGACGGCGAGCAGCACGGCTTTCGCCGGGCCGACAACATCAAGCGCGCGCTCGACGCCGAGCTCTATTTCTACGCCGCGTTCCTGACCGGCGAGCGGCTGCAGTTCCGCCTGCCGGGCGGCTGATCGCGCCGGCCGCCGCCGCTAGCCGGTCGCGTCCGGCTAAAGCGCCGCCTATAATCGCTCCGGGACGGTCGGGAGAAAGCGGTGGCGGAAGAGCCGGTGCAGCGCGAGCGGATGGAGTACGACGTGGTCGTGGTCGGGGCGGGGCCCTCCGGCCTGGCCGCCGCGATCCGCTTGAAGCAGCTTGCGGCCGGCGCCGGACAGGAGCTCGCGGTCTGCGTCGTCGAGAAGGGGTCCGAGGTCGGCGCCCACATCCTGTCGGGCGCGGTCTTCGAGACGCGCGCCCTCGACGAGCTGATCCCGGACTGGCGCGAGCGGGGCGCGCCGCTGGTCACGCCGGCGGTCGAGGATCGTTTCCTGCTGCTTACCCGCAGTCGGGCTTTTCGCCTGCCGACCCCGCCGCAGATGCGCAACCACGGCAACTACATCATCAGCCTCGGCAATCTCTGCCGCTGGCTGGCGACGCAGGCCGAAGCGCTGGGGGTCGAGATCTACCCGGGCTTCGCCGCGGCCGAGGCGCTGTACGACGAGGCGGGGCGGGTGCGCGGCGTGGCGACCGGCGATATGGGGATCGGCAAGGACGGCGAGCCGACCGACCGCTATCAGCCCGGGGTCGAGCTCGTCGCGCGCGAGACGCTCTTCGCCGAAGGCTGCCGCGGCTCGCTGACCAAGACCCTGGTCGAGCGGTTTCGCCTGCGCGACGGCATCGGCCCGCAAACCTATGCGATCGGGGTCAAGGAATTGTGGGAGGCAGCGCCCGACCGGCACCAGCCGGGGCTGGTCGTGCACACGATCGGCTGGCCGCTCGATGCCGGCGCCTATGGCGGCTCGTTCCTCTACCACCTCGAGGACCGGCAGGTGGCGGTCGGGTTCGTCATCGGGCTCGACTACAAGAACCCCTATCTGAACCCGTTCGAGGAATTCCAGCGCTTCAAGACCCATCCCGCGATCCGCGGCTTCTTCGAAGGCGGCCGGCGCATCGCCTATGGCGCGCGCGCGCTCAACGAGGGCGGGCTTCAGTCGATCCCGCGGCTCGATTTCCCGGGCGGGGCGCTGGTCGGCTGCGCCGCCGGGTTTCTCAACGTGCCCAAGATCAAGGGCAGCCACACCGCGATGAAATCGGGGATGGTCGCGGCCGAGGCCGTGTTCCGCCGGCTCGCCGGCGACGGCGGCGCCGAGGTTCGCCGCGCCCTCGAGGAAAGCTGGGTCTGGGACGAGCTGCGCCAGGTGCGCAACATCCGCCCGAGCTTTCGCTGGGGCCTGTGGGCGGGGCTCGCCTATTCGGCGCTCGACACCTATGTGCTGCGCGGCCGCGCCCCCTGGACCCTCCGCCACCACCCCGACCACGAGCAGCTGATCAAGGCGAGCGCGGCCAGGCGCATCGACTACCCGAAACCCGACGGCGCGCTCACCTTCGACCGCCTGTCCTCGGTGTTCATCTCCAACACCAACCACGAGGAGGACCAGCCGTCGCATCTGCGGCTGCGCGACCCGGCGAAGGCGATCGCGGTCAACTATCGGCTCTACGATTTGCCCGAACAGCGCTATTGTCCGGCCGGCGTCTATGAGATCGTCAAGCAGGCCGAAACCGGCGAGCCTTATTTACAGATCAACGCGCAGAATTGCGTTCATTGCAAGACCTGCGACATCAAGGACCCGGAGCAGAATATCGACTGGGTTGTGCCGGAGGGGGGCGGCGGACCCAATTATCCCAATATGTGAGGCAGGCATGGGCAGCAGATGGGAACGGTCGTGATCAACCCTCGCCGAATATGGATCGCGCCGGGCCTGGCCCTGGCGATCTTCGCGACCGCGCCCGGCCGCGCCGCGGTCAGCGGGGAGCACGAGGCGGAAGCCGCGGCCTCGCCGTTCGGCGCTTATCTGGCCGGCCGCCACGCGCAGGAGATCCGCGACTATGCGGCCGCGGCGTCGTGGTTCGAGGAGGCGTTGAAGGCCGATCCGCAATCGCCGGAATTGATCAGCCGCACGTTTCTGATGGAGGCCACCGAGGGGCGCTTCGCCGAGGCCCGCCCGCTCGCCGAGGACGAGCTCAAGATCGATGCGACCGACGCCGTGGCCCAGCTGGTCCTGCTGATCGCCGAGGCCAAGTCGGGCGACAAGGCGGCCGCGCTCGCCCGCGCCGAGGCGTTGCCGACCGAAGGGGTGCACCGCTATGTCGGGCCTTTGGCCCGCGCCTGGACGCGGATGGCGATGGGCGACCTCGCCGGCGCCGACGCGGCGCTGCAGGAGCTCGACAAGTTCAACGGCTTCGCGCCGCTGAAGTATTTCCAGCTCGGCCTGCTCTACGACTTCGCCGGGCAGCCGGAGAAGGCGGAGGAGAATTTCAACAAGACCCTGGAGGCGACGGGGCAGCTCAACTGGCGGCTGACCGATGCGATGGCCAATTTCTACGAACGCCACGGCCGCCCCGACAAGGCGGACGCGATCTATCGGCGCTTCATCAAGGAAAATTCCGGAAGCGAGCTGGCCGAGTTGGTGCTGGCCGACAGGGGGGCGCAGTCGCCGCCGACGATCGGCTCGGCGCAGGAGGGCCTCGCCGAGGCGCTGTTCGATCTGGCGAGCGTGGTCAACCGGCCGGAGACGATCGAGCTCGGGCTGCTCTACGACCGCTGCGCCCTCTACCTGCGCCCAGACCTGACCGTCGCGCAATTGCTGCTCTCCGATATCCTGAGCGCGCAGGACAAGCCTGAGGCGAGCCTGGCGGTTCTGGCGCAGGTTCCCGCGAGCTCGCCCTATGCGGGGTCGGCCCGGCTGCGCGCCGCGGTCAACCTCGAAATGCTCGACCGCACCGACGAGGCGGTGGCCGAGCTCAAGAAGATGGCGGCGGCGGCGCCGACGCAGGCCGGGGCCGAAATGCAGCTCGGCGACCTGCTGCGCGGCAAGAAGCGCTTTCTGGAGGCGGCCGAGGCCTATGACGAGGCGATCCGGCGGCTCGACAACGCCGGCCTGCCGGAGCGCTGGACGCTGTACTACAGCCGCGGCATTGTGCTCGAGCGCGCCGGCCAATGGAAACGGGCCGAGGCCGACCTCGAGCGCGCGCTGGCGCTGAAGCCCGAGCAGCCGCTGGTCCTCAATTATCTCGGCTATTCCTGGATCGACCGTGGCGAGCACCTGCAGCGCGGGCTGAAGATGATCGAGCGGGCGGTCGAGCTGCGGCCCGAGGACGGCTACATCGTCGACAGCCTGGGCTGGGCGCATTATCGGCTCGGCGATTACGGCAGCGCCGTGCAGTACCTCGAAAAGGCGCTCGAGCTGGTGCCCGAGGACCCGACCATCAACGATCATCTGGGCGACGCCTATTGGCAGAGCGGCCGGGCGACCGAGGCCCGCTATCAATGGCGGCGCGCGCTGCAGTTCGGCCCCGACAAGGAAGAGGTCAAGCCGATCGAGGCCAAGCTCGACGGCGCCCCGCCCCCGACCCGCGCCGGCGGCGGCTGATCCCTGGATGCCGGCCGCGGCCTTCGCCCCGGCGAAGCTCAACCTCTACCTGCACGTGACCGGGCGCCGGGGCGACGGCTATCACCTCCTCGACAGCCTCGTCGCCTTCGCCGATATCGGCGACCGCCTGACCGTCGAGCCGGCGTCGGCGTTGTCGCTCGCCGTGAGCGGGCCGGAAGCGGCGAGCCTCGAGGCGGCGGGCGACGACAATCTGGTGCTGCGCGCCGCCCGGCTGCTCGCCGACCGCGCCGGGATCGCCGCCGGCGCGGCGCTCCATCTGGAGAAGAACCTGCCGGTGGCGGCCGGCGTCGGCGGCGGGTCGAGCGATGCGGCGGCGGCGCTGCGGGCGCTTTGCGCATTGTGGCGGGCGCCCCTCGGCGAGAAGGAATTGCTGAAGCTCGGGGTGCAGCTCGGCGCCGATGTCCCCGCCTGCCTGTGCGGGCGCGCGGTCTGGGTCGGCGGCGCCGGCGAGCGGGTCGAGCCGGCCGCGCCGCCGCCGCCGGCCGGCATCCTCCTCGTCAACCCGCGCCGGCCGCTGCCGACCGCCGCCGTCTTTGCGGCCCGGCGCGGCCCGTTCGGCGCCGCCGGCCGGTTTGCGCCGATGCCCGCGGACGCCGCCGGCCTCGCCCGGGAGCTGTCGTCGCGCCGCAACGAGCTGACCGACGCGGCGGTTTCCCTCGTCCCCGAGATCGCTTGTGTCCTGGCGTCGCTGGCGCGGCTCCCGGGCGCGTTGACCGTGCGGATGAGCGGCAGCGGCGCCACCTGCTTTGCCCTCTTCGCCGACCGCGCCGCCGCCGCGCGCGCCCGCGCGGCCCTCGCCGCCGCCGAGCCCTCATGGTGGTGCGCCGCCGGCGGTTTCCACGAATGAACGCGGCTCCCGCGGTGGAACGGGGCGGCGGGGAGAATGAGATGGGCGATCGCGCCGCGGCGGGCCGGGAAAGCTTCGAGGTCGCCTACCTGATGCTCAGCGGCGCGACGACGGCGGCGCGCGGCCCCGAGCTCTTGCGCGCGCTGGTCGGGCTCGGGTTTGCCACCGTCATCGCGATCCCGACGCCGAACGCCTCGCGCGTGATCGCGCTGCGCGAGCTCGCGGACGTAGCGGGCGCGCAGGTCGTCGAATTATATTTCGATGCGGCGATCCGGCCGCGGCCGCCGCGCGGAGTGGTGCTGTTCGCGCCGTTGAGCTTCAACTCGCTCAACAAGCTGGCGCACGGCGTCGCCGACAATCTGGCGCTGTCGGTGGTCGCCGAGGCGATCGGGCGGGGCACGCCGGTGATCGTGGGCCCATCGCTGAACGCGCCGCTGTTGCGCCACCCCGAGGCGCGGGCCTCGCTCGAGCGGCTGCCCCTTTGGGGCGTGACGATCGTGCCGCCGGTCGACGCGGGCGAGGGACCGCGCCTCGCCCCGACCGCCCGGCTCATCGACGCCGTTCGTCCGCACGTCCGTCGAGGCTGAGGCCGGCCGCGGGCGCGCAGGGCCGCCGGCGGTTTGTTGCCGCAGGCGGCCTTTCCCGATAAGTTGCCGGCGCGCGGCGGTGGGGCGTAGCCAAGTGGCAAGGCAGCGGATTTTGATTCCGCCATTCGGAGGTTCGAATCCTCCCGCCCCAGCCATCCGGGCGCTTGGGAGGACGACGAGATGCCCGAGAAGCAGAAATGGGTCGGGAGCTGGACGATGGCCCCGGCGCCGGCGGAGACCGGCGCATTCAACAACCAGACCCTGCGCATGACGATGCGCGCCAGCCTCGGTGGCGACACCGTGCGGGTGCGGATCTCGAACGCCTATGGGCAGCGTCCGCTGGCGATCGGCGGCGCCCATATCGCGTTGCGCGATGCGGGCGCCTGCGATCGTTGCCGGCTCCGACCGCAAGCTCAGCTTCGGCGGCGACGCGGCGACGACGATCGCGGCGGGCGCGGTTCTGTTCAGCGACCCGGTGGCGCTCGGCCTCGCGCCGCTCGCCGATCTCGCGGTCAGCCTCTATCTGCCCGGCGAGGTCGCCAAACGATTTTCAGATCACCGGCCGCTATGCGCGGCAGACCAGCTACGTCTCGCCGCCGGGCGATTTCACCGCGGCGCAAGTCATGCCGATCGCCAGCCTGACCAGCGACTGGTTTTTCGTGTGCGGCGTCGACGTGCTCGCCGGGGCCGATACCGGCGGCATCGTGGCGCTCGGCGACTCCTTGACCGACGGCAACATCTCGACGATGGACGCCTTCTGCCGCTGGCCCGACCAGCTCGCCCGGCGCCTTGCGGCGCGCCCGCGCGGCCGGCCGATGGCGGTGATGAACCAGGGGCTCGGCGGCAACCGCATCCTCTACGACATCCGCGGCGCCGGCGGCCTGCGCCGCTTCGACCGCGACGTGCTGTCCCAGCCGGGGGTCACCCACGTCATCGTCATGCTCGGGACCAACGATCTGCGCAACCGCTGGAAGAAGCCGGAAGAGGAGCCCACCGCGCCGCAGATGATCGCCGGGCTGAAGCAGATGGCGGCGCGCGCCCACAGCGCCGGCATCGGGATCATCGGCGCGACCTTGACCCCGTTCGGCAACGAGACCTACATGGCCAATGCCTGGAACCCGCAGCGCGAGAAGGTCCGCGCCGCGGTCAACAGCTGGATCCGCGACGGCGGCGCCTTCGATGGAGTTGTCGATTTCGACCAGGCGCTGCGCGATCCCGAGCACCCGACGCAGATGCTGCCGATTCTGGATTGCGGCGACGGGCTGCATCCGAGCGATCTCGGCTACAACAGGATGGGCGACGCCGTCGATCTGTCGCTGTTCGATTAACACCGGCGTGGCAACGACGGGAGAGCTGGACGATGGCTCCACGCTGGCCCGAGAAGACGCGCGAGCTGCACAACCATCATTTCGACAGCACGGTCTGGGACGGCGGCGCCAAGGCGTTCATCAACGAGGCGCCAACAGCCGCTGGCGCGACGTGCTGACCCCCGAGGACAGCCGGCGCTGCGAGACGATGGCGGGCGAGCGGCTCGGCGAAGAGTGCGCGGAGTGGCTGGCGACCGGCCGGCGGGCGTCGTAGCGCGCCGCGGCCGGCGGCTGACGGCCGTGCTCGGCTGTGCTGTCTTGCTGGCCTTGCCGATATCCGCTCGGGCGGGCGACGCCGCGGCCGAGATCCGCGCCGCGCTGACCGCCTGGACGGCCGCCTTCAACGCCGGCGACGCGGCGCAGGCCTGCCGGCTCTTCGCCCCGGATTTGCGCTACGACGTGCGCGGCCTGCCCGAGCAGCAGAGCTATGCCGACATGTGCGGCCGGCTGCATCGGGCGTTGGCCGATCCGCAGGTGCGCCGCCGGTACACGCCGGTCATCAACGAGATCCTGGTCGCGGGCGATCTCGCGGTGGTGCGGCTCGCCTGGCATGTGACGACGGCGCGACCCGGCCGGGCGGAGGCGCATACGGTCGAGCAGGGGATCGACATCTTCCGCCGCGAGCCCGACGGCGGCTGGCGGATCATCCGCTACCTCGCCTACGAGGCGCCGCGGTAGACGGGGCGGGCCTGCACCGCTGTCTTGCTTCACGGTTGTATGTATAATTTCCGCTGCGCCGGACGGCGGCGCCCGCTGAGGGCGGGTGAAGCATGGACATCGCAAGCTGGTTGCGGGAGCTCGGCCTCGCAGCAATATGAGCCGGCGTTCCGCGGGAACGACATCGACGGCGACCTGCTGCGCAGCCTGACGGCCGAGGATTTGCGCGATCTCGGCGTCGCCTCGGTCGGCCATCGCCGCCGCCTGCTCGACGCAATCGAGGCGCTGCCGCCCGGTTCGGCGCCGATGCTCGGCGCTCCGACGACAGGCGCCGGCGCGGAGCGGCGCCAGCTGACCGTGATGTTTTGCGATCTGGCGGGCTCCACGGCGCTCTCCTCGCGCCTCGATCCGGAGGATCTGCGCGAGGTCTTGGGCGCCTACCACAAGGCCGTGGCCGAGGTGGTCGCCGGGTTCGAGGGCTACGTCGCCAAATATATGGGCGACGGCGTGCTCGTTTATTTCGGCTGGCCGCGGGCGCACGAGGACGACGCCGAGCGCGCGGTGCGGGCCGGGCTGGCGCTCGTCGAGCGCATCGGCAGGCTGGAGAGCGGCGCCGGCGCGCTGGCGAGCCGCATCGGCATCGCCACCGGCCTCGTCGTGGTCGGCGACCTGATCGGCGCCGGCGACGCGCAGGAGCGCGGGGTCGTCGGCGAGACCCCTAACCTTGCCGCCCGTCTGCAAGAAATGGCGCCCGCGAATGGCGTGATGATCGCCGAAGCCACGCGCCGACTGCTGGGTGGCCTGTTCGAGTACCGCGATCTCGGCGCCGCCGAGGTCAAAGGGCTGGATGCGCCGGTTGCGGTCTGGCAGGTGCTGCGCCCGAGCACCGTCGAGAGCCGCTTCGAGGCGTTGCGATCGGCATCGTTGAGCCCGCTGGTCGGCCGCGACGCCGAGATGGAGCTGCTGCTGCGGCGCTGGGAAGCCGTCAAGGAAGGCGAAGGCCAGATCGTGCTTGATCTCCGGCGAGCCCGGCATCGGCAAATCCCGCCTCACCGCGGCGTTGCAGGAGCGGCTCGAGCGGCGAGCCGCACATTCGGCTGCGCTATTTCTGCTCGCCGCACCATCGCGACAGCGTGCTCCATCCGTTCATTGCCCAGCTCGAGCACGCCGCCGGGTTTGCGCGCGACGATCGCCCCGGCCGCCAAGCGCGACAAGCTCGCTGCATTGCTCTCGCGATCGGGCGACAGCGCTGCCGGAGACGCTGGCGGTCTTTGACGACCTGCTGGGATTGCCGGCCGAAGAGCCGCTGCCGCGCGACCCGCGGCAAAAGCGCGAGCTGATCCTCGCGGCGCTGGTCGAGACAGTTCGAGAGCCTCGGCCGGCACGGCAGCCGACGCTGCTCGTGTTCGAGGACGCGCATTGGATCGATCGACCTCGCTCGAATTGCTGGAGCGCATGGCCGAGCGAATGCCGCGCCTGCCGGCGCTGATGGTCGGTCACCTTCCGCCCCGAGTTCGCGCCGCCCTGGACGGGCCAGGCGCAGGTCACCGCGCTGACCCTGAGCCGCCTCGGCCGGCGCGATGCGTCGACGCTGGTCCAGCGGCTGACCGGCGGCAAGGCGCTGCCGCGCGAGATCCTCGACCGCATCGTCGAGCGCACCGACGGCATCCCGCTCTTTATCGAGGAGCTGACGAAGACGTTGTTGGAAGGCGGCTTGCTCCGAGAGGAGGACGGGCGCTATCGCGCTCGCCGGCCCGTGCCCCGTCGCTGGCGATCCCGTCGAGCCTGCACGATTCGCTGATGGCGCGGCTGGACCGGTTGGCTCCGGTAAAAGAGTTGGCGCAGATCGGCGCGGCAATCGGCCGCGAATTTTCGTACGAGCTCCTGGCCGCAGTCGCGCGCCGGCCGGAGGGCGAGCTGCGGGACGCGCTCGACCAGCTCGTCGACGCCGGGTTGATCCTTCCGCCGCGGCGTCCTGCCGCAAGCCTCTTTCGTCTTCAAGCACGCCCTCGTCCAGGACGCCGCCTACAGCACCCTGCTGCGCGCTCGACGCCAGGAGCTCCATGCGGGGATTGCGACCGCGCTCGAACAGCGGTCCGCCCGCGATATGGACCAGGAGGCCCCGGCCGCCGAGCATGCCGAGCTCTTGGCGCATCATTGGCTCGAGGCCGAGGACTGGGAAAAGGCGCTGACCTACACGTTGCAGGCAGCCGAGCAGGCCGGGAAACTCTATGCCCGCCCCGAAGCGATCAGGCATTACTGGCAAGCGCTGAATTTGTTCGAGCGGCTGCCGGGCAATGCCGAACGGAACCGGGTCCATGCCGACGTCGTCCTGTCGCTGATTTTTCTGCCGGGCTGCATGCCGGACGAGGCCGCGCAAGCGCGCATGTTGCGGCACATCGATCGAGCGCTTGAAAATGCAACATCGGACGGCAACGCTGCGGTGGCGGCGAGATTGCAGGCGACCAAGGGCTATTATTGGGATGACGAGGCCCTCCTGGTGGTTGCGCTTGCACGCGCCGAGGCGTCGGGTGATGCCCTGGCCCTGGCTGTCGCAGAAAACCGTTACGGGCAGTATCTCGGGAAGCACGGTCGGTTTGAGGAGTTGCTTGGACACACGGCTCGGGCAGTCGACCTCTTCGGAGCCCAAGGGGAGCGTCTGGAGCAAGCCATCGTCATGACCTACGGCGGCCGGTGCTACGGCGCCCGCGCCGGGCGGCTGGAAGAGTCGCTCGTCTACGCCAGACGAGCATACGAGGCCGGGATTGCGCTGGATGACAAGCGGTTGCGGGCGCTGCGCGGCATGGAAGCCGAACCCTACATGTACAAAGGGGATTGGAACGCGGTGGTCCGGGTCGCGGAGGAGGCGTTGCCGGCGGCCTGGGAGATTCGAGAATGGAACGCGGTTCTCTGCTCATCGGCCTGGCTGGCTATTGCCTACCTGAAGCTCGAGAAACCCGATGACGCCAAACGGGTTCTCGATCGGGTGCTCAAGGAGGTTCCGTTTCGGGCCTTCAGCGCGGCCGGCGCGGCTGGCTCCGTGCATGGTGTCGCATTCTCGAAGATCGCCTTGGCTCAGCTCTACCTTGCTGTCGGCGACACCGGCCAGGCGTTAAGCGCAGCCAACATGGCGCTGGAGTTTGCCGAAGAGTATCGGCTCGGTCTCGAACAGGGTGCGACCCACCGCGTCCTCGGCGAGGTTCACCAGGCGATCGGCAACCGGGCCGAGGCCGACGCCGCTTTCCGCCGCAGTCTCGAAGTCCTTGGCGAAATCCAATCGCGTCCCGAGCTGGCGCAGACCCTCTTGGCCTACGGCCGCTTCCGGCGCGGCGACAATGCGCTGGAAGACCGCGCGATGATCGAGCGCGCCCTCGCCCTCTTCGAGGAAATGGGCGCCACGGGCTGGATCGCGGAGGCGCGCGCCGCCCTCGCGCCAGCGCGCTGATTTCTGGCGCCCGCGCTTTCTCGGCTGTAATGTTTGCACCGCGGGGTGCGGCTGCTTCAGCTCGGCGCCGCTCTCTCTCGCTGTCCCGGCGCAAGCCGGGACCCACCATTGCGGGCTCGGGGATGGGTCCCGGCTTTCGCCGGGAAAGCGATACCTTTCGTTGCACTGTGGGATGCGTTGTTTCAGCTCGGCTCCGCTCCTTCACGCTTTCCCGGCGAAAGCCGGGACCCACAATGCAGCGGCATCGGCGTCACAATATCTCGCGATAGAGATCGATCCATTGCGGGTTGACCTGCTCGATCAATTCCATCTTCCAGCGCCGCTTCCACTCCTTGATCCGCCGCTCGCGTTGCATCGCGGCTTCCAATGTTTCGTGACGCTCGAACCACACCAGGCGATCGACCGCGTATTTCGCGGTAAATCCCGGAACAGCCCTGATCTTGTGCTCCCAGACCCGGCGGACCAGATCCGAGGTCGACCCGACATACAAGGTTCCGTTCGGCTTGCTCGCCAGCAGATAGACGTAGAACATCGTGCGGGCCCGGGCATGGGTCCCGGCTTGCGCCGGGAAAGCGATACATTTCGTTGCACTGTGGGATGCGTTGTTTCAGCTCGGCGCCGCCCCTCCCGCTGTCCCGGCGCAAGCCGGGATCCACAATGCAGCAGCGCCTAGCGCGCCGCGAACTGGGTCTTGCCGAAATAGTTCTCGCGCTCGGAATTGTTGATCGGGCCGCGCCACTGGTGCTCGGCCAGCACCGCGACGCCGCGCTGCACCGCCGGGCGGGCCGCCATCTCGTCGTGCCAGCGCCTGACCGCGGGATAGTCGGCCAGATCGATGTTGCGGCCCTCCGGGCGACGGATCCAGGGAAAGGTGATGATGTCGGCCATGCTGTACTCGTCGCCGGCGAGCCAGCGCGACTCGGCCAGCCGGTGGTCGAGCACCCGGTGCAGGCGCTTTACTTCGTTGGTGTAGCGCTCGATCGCGTACGGGATCTTTTCGACCGCATAGGACGCGAAGTGGTTCCACTGGCCGAACATCGGGCCGACCCCGCCCATCTGGAACATCATCCATTCGAGGCACTTGTAGCGCCCGATCGGGTCCTTCGGGATCAGCCGGCCGCCGGTCTTTTCCGACAGGTAGATCAGGATCGCCGCCGATTCGAAGAGCGTGAAGGGCTGGCCGCCGGGGCCGTCGGGATCGACAAGGGCCGGGATGCGGTGATTGGGGGTGATCTTCAGGAATTCGGGCTTGAACTGGTCGCCGGCGCCGATATCGACAGGAATCGCCTTGTATTGCAGGCCCAATTCTTCGAGCGCGATATGCACCTTGTGGCCGTTCGGCGTCGGCCAGGTCCACACTTCAAGCATCGCTTCCTCTCCCGCTTGCCGCGCATTCCCGCCTCCCGGCGCCGCGGCCGATAATAGGGAACAAGACGGGGCCGATCGAGTCGGGAATATCTTTGATCAGCTCGGTTTGCCCATCGATTCTTGCACTGAGGCTGACATTGCAAGCGAGCCGAACCTCGGGTTGAAGCCAGAACTTGGCTTCCCTCCCGCCCTGCTCGACGTGAGCATGGACCGCCTCGCGAGGATGGCCTTTCGCGCCAGCGCTACCCCCCGAGCACAGTCCCCGCTTCGATACCGGCTTCGGCCGCCGGGATCTTGGCGCCGTTGTCGAGCCGCACCCGCGACACCTCGACATAGCCGCCCTGGGCGAGGATGCGCATCCCGGCCTCGCCGACCGAGGCGACCTCGCCGAGCTTTTTGCCGCGCACCGCGCCGAAGGTCGCCGCCGCGATCTTCTTCGCGTCGAACAGGTAGAGCTTCTGCTCGCCATGCGTGGTCCAGGCGCCCGGGGCGGGGTTGCAGCCGCGGATCAGATTGTAGGTGAAGTCGACGTGGTTCGCCCAATTGATCTTCGACTCGGCCTCGCGCACCCAGCCCTCGTAGGTCGCCCGGCCTTCGTCCTGCGTCGTCTCGGTCGCCCGGCCGCGGACCACCAGATCGGCCGCCTCGACCAGCGCCTCGACCCCGAGCGGGAAGATCTTGTCGAAATAGAGCGAGCCGGCGGTGTCGTCGGGGCCGATCGGGGCCCGCTTCTGCAGGATCACCGGGCCTTCGTCGAGGCCGGGGGTCGGGCGGAAGATCGACAGCCCGGTCTCGCTGCGGCCGCGGATGATCGCCCACGGGATCGAGGACGGTCCGCGGTGCAGCGGCAAGAGCGAGGGATGAAACTGGATCATGCCGTGCTTGGGGATGGCGCAGAATTCGGGCGGCGCGAACAGCAGCACATAGGCCATCACGCCGAGATCGGCGTTGAGGCCGGCCAGCGCCGCTTTGGCCTCGTCGGCCGAATATTTCGGAAAGCGGTGGACCGGCAGCCCCTTCTCCTGCGCCGCGACCACCAGCGGGTCGGGCCTGGCGCCCGGCCGGTCGGGGGCGGCGAACACTGCGGCGACCTCGTCCCCGCGCGCGACAAAGGCGTCGAGCACGGCCTTGCCGAAGGCCTGCTGGCCGACGATGACGATGCGCATTTTCTGTTCCCCTCCGGCTGTGTCCTGGCGGCGCCGCAACTGCGGCGGCAGAGTTTCACGCGCGACCCTCCCGGGGCAAGCCCGTCGCGTCCTCTCGGCTCGACGGGCGGGGCGCGCGGCTTCTCGGCAGATGCAGGATCACCGTGGTCCCGCGGTCGGCGGCGCTGTCGATTGTCGCCGTCCCGCCCGATTGCCGGGCGAAGCCGTAGACCATGCTGAGCCCGAGGCCGGTGCCCTTGCCCGGACCCTTGGTGGTGAAGAACGGCTCGAAGGCGCGCGAGGCGACCTCGGGCGGCATGCCGACACCGGTGTCGCAGATCGCCAACGCGACAAAGTCGCCGGCTTCCACCGGCTCCGCCGCCGCGCCCGCGGGCAATCTCGCGTTAGAGGTCCTCACCCGCAGCACGCCGCCCCCCGGCATCGCGTCGCGGGCGTTGATCACCAGATTGATGATCGCCAGGTCGAGCTGGCCGGCATCGGCGTCGAGCAGCCACAGATCGGGCGCGAGGTCGGTTTCGACGGCGATGCCGCCCCCGACCGTCTGGGCCAGCAGCTCGGCCATGCGGCGCAGCCTCGTGTTGAGGTCGACGCTCTCGACGCGCAGCGGCTGGCGCCGGGCGAAGGCGAGCAGCTGGCCGGTCAGCTGCTCGCCGCGCTCGATCGTCCGCAAGCCCATCTCGACCCGCGCCTGCATGCGCTCGTCGCGCTGCCGGCCGCTCAGCAATTCGAGGCAGCCTTGCAGCACCGTCAGCAGATTGTTGAAGTCGTGGGCGACGCCGCCGGTCAGCTGGCCCAGAGCCTCCATCTTCTGCGCCTGGCGCAGCTCGGACTCGGCCAGCGCGCGGCGGTCCATCTCGCGCCGCAGCCGCCGCGCCGTGTTCTGCCAGCGCCAGCTGGCGATCTTCTGCCGCTGCAGCTGCCGCGCCGCGAACAGCGTCATCGCGAACAGCGCCAGCGAGGCCGGCAGGGCGAACACCAGATAATCGATAAGATTGGCGCGCCATGACGCGAGCACCCCGCGCCACGGGATGCCGAAGGCGACGTAGACCGGGTAATCCGCGAGGCGCTGATAGCCGAACACGCGCTCGACCCCGTCGGTCTTGCCCCGGCTGCGGAAGACCCCGCGGTCGGGTCGGACGGCGATCGCCTGCATAACCGGTCGGTCGCGGGTAAACACCATCGGCCCGGCCAGCGCCGGATAGCGCACCAGGACCGTCCCGTCGCCGCGGATCAGCAACGCCGAGAATTCTTCGCTGTGGGAAACGGTGCTGAAAAAATCGCTGAAATAGTCGGGCCGGGCGGAAATCGCAATGACGCCGTCGAAGCCGCCATCCGGCGTAGAGCGGCGCCGGCTGATGTCGAAGCTCGCCTCGCGGGTCGGCGGATCGACGTGCTCGCGCCCGACAAAAATGGTCTCCGGGCGCCGCCTTTGCGCCACAAAAGCGTCCCAGCCCGCGGCGTCCTCGGGGGCGCCGGGAACGCGCGCCCGCCGGCGCGGACCTGCCCCGCGGCGTCGATGACCGAGACCGCGCCGATCTGCGGCAGGGTCTCGACATCCGCGAGAAAACGATGCAGCCCTTCGTCGTGCGCGATCCGGTCCCAGTCGAGCCCGCGAATTCGATTGTCGACCCAGCCGAGCGCCAGCGCATAGGTCTCGAACGCCCTGAAGGCGTGCTCGTGCAATTCGCCGGCCTCGATCTGCACGCGCTCCGACGCCTGCAGACCGAGCAGCCGGAAATTCTGCCAGGCGGCGATCGCGAGCAGCAGCAGCGGCGCCGCGAACGAGGCGGCGAGGAGGCCGCGCAACGGCCAGGTCAGCCGGGCGCGCGGGCGCGGCTGGACCGCGTCGTCGGGCGGCTCGGCCGCCCTGCCGATGCGGCCGAGGGCGCGTGCAACCGTCCGCATCCTGTCGCTGGCGACGCTCATCGCCCCCGCCCCGCTCCGCCGCCCGGCGCCGCCTCGGTCACCCCGCCGACACCCGGTGGAGCCTCTTCCCGAGATGTCTCCGCGCTCTGTCGGATGGCCCTCAGTCTACGGGAAAACCGTCCCGCGGTCGAAGCTCGGGATGCGCGCTGCAACGTTCGGGGAGCGGCGTCACGCGGGCGCGGCGGCGAGGTCGAAGGCGGCGGCCATCAGGGCGCGGGTGTAGGGGTGCTCGGGCCGGGTCATGACGCGCTCGGTCGAGCCGGCCTCGACGATCCGGCCGTCCTTCATCACCAGGATCTCATGCGACAAGGCGCGCACGACGCGCAGATCGTGGCTGATGAACAGATAGGCGAGGCCGTGGCGGGCCTGCAATTGGCGCAGCAATTCGACGATCTGCGCCTGCACCGACATGTCCAAGGCCGAGGTCGGCTCGTCGAGCACCAGAAAGCGCGGCTTCAGCACCAGCGCGCGGGCGATGGCGATGCGCTGGCGCTGGCCGCCGGAGAATTCGTGCGGGTAGCGCTCGGCCGCCAGCGGGTCGAGCCCGACCTCGACGAGCGCGGCTTCGATCAGCCGCCGGCGCTCGGCGGCATTCGCCGCCAGACGGTGCACCTTCAACCCCTCCTCGACGATCTGCGCCACCGACATTCTGGGCGACAGGCTCGAAAACGGGTCCTGGAAGACGACCTGCATCTCGCGCCGCAACGGCCGCAGGCGGCGCTGGCCGAGCGCCGCGATGTCCTGGCCGGCGAAGCGGACCCGGCCCTCGGCCTCGGTCAGCCGCAGCAGGGCGAGCCCCAATGTGGTCTTGCCCGAGCCGCTCTCGCCGACGACGCCCAAGGTCGCGCCCTCGCGCACGACGAGCGAGACGCCGTCGACCGCCTTGACGTGGCCTTTGACCCGGCGCAGCACGCCGCTGCGGATCGGAAACCAGACCTTGAGCCCGTCGGCCTCGAGCAAGCCCGGGGCCGCCGGGTCGGCCGGTACGGCCCGGCCCTTCGGCTCGGCGGCGAGCAGGCGCTGCGTATAGGGATGGCGCGGGTTAGCGAAGACGCCGGCGGCCGGCCCGGCCTCGACGATCTCGCCCGCGGTCATGACGCAGACCCGGTCGGCCATCCGGCGCACGATCGTCAAATCGTGGGTGATCAGCAGCAGCGCCATGCCGAAGCGATCGCGCAGCTCCTTCAGAAGCTCCAGAATGTGCGCCTGGATCGTCACGTCGAGCGCGGTCGTCGGCTCGTCGGCGATCAGGATGTCGGGCTCGTTGGCGATCGCCATCGCGATCATGACCCGCTGCCGCTGCCCGCCCGAGAGCTGGTGCGGGTAGGCGCCGAGCCGGCTCTCGGCGTCGGCCAGGCCGACCAGGCGCAAGAGCTCGATGGTGCGCGACCGCGCCGCCGCCGCCGCCATGTGGCGGTGGATCAAGAGCGTCTCGGCGATCTGCTTTTCCAGGGTGTGCAGCGGGTTGAGCGAGGTCATCGGCTCCTGAAAAATGATCGCGATCCGGTTGCCGCGCACCCGGCGCAACGCCTCGGGGGCGGCGCCGACCAATTCCTCGCCGGCAAAGCGCACGCTGCTCCCGACCCCGTGCGAGGCCGCCGGGTAAGGCAGCAACTGCAGCACCGAGAGCGCGGTGACGCTCTTGCCCGACCCGCTCTCGCCGACCAGGGCCAGGGTCTCGCCGCGGTCGAGCGTGAACGAAACACGCTTGACCGCCTCGACCGGCCCTGCCCCGCCGCGCCCGGCGAAGGTGACGGACAGATCCGCGACCGCCAGCAGCGGCGACCCTTTCACAAGATCACCTTGCGCGGGTCGAACGCGTCGCGCACCGCCTCGCCGACAAAGATCAGGAGGCTCAGCATCAGCGCCAGCACGAAGAAGGCGGCGAGGCCGAGCCAGGGCGCCTGCAGGTTGGCCTTGCCCTGGGCCAGCAATTCGCCGAGCGAGGGCGAGCCGGGCGGCAGTCCGAAGCCGAGAAAATCGAGCGAGGTCAGGGTCGTGATCGAGCCGTTCAGGATGAACGGCAGAAAGGTGATGGTCGCCACCGTCGCGTTCGGCAAGACATGGCGCAGGATGATCACCCGGTCGGAGACGCCGAGCGCGCGGGCCGCGCGGACATAATCGAAATTGCGCGCGCGCAGGAACTCGGCGCGCACGACATCGACAAGGCCCATCCACGAGAACAGCAGCATCAGCCCCAAGAGCCACCAGAAATTGGGCTCGATAAAGCTCGCCATGATGATCAGCAGGTAGAGCACCGGCAGCCCCGACCAGATCTCGATGAAGCGCTGAAAGCCGAGATCGACGAGCCCGCCGAAATAGCCCTGGACCGCTCCCGCCGCGACCCCGATCAGCGAGGAGAGGATGGTCAGGGTCAGCCCGAACAGGACCGAGATGCGAAAGCCGTAGATCAGCCGCGCCAGCACGTCGCGGCCCTGGTCGTCGGTGCCGAGCCAGTTGACGGCGGACGGCGGCGAGGGCGCCGGGCTCGGCAGGCTGTAGTTGATCGTGTCGTAGCTGAACGGGATCGGCGGCCAGACCATCCAGCCTTTGGCCGAAATCAGCTTTTCGACCGCCGGGTCGCGGTAGTCGGCGGCGGTCGGGAACTCGCCGCCGAAGGTCGTTTCGGGGTAATCGGCGAAGACCGGGAAATACCAGGCCCCGTCATACCGGACCAGGATCGGCCGGTCGTTGGCGATGAATTCGGCGAGCAGGGTCAGCGTGAACAGCGTCAGGAATATCCACAGCGACCAGAAGCCGCGCCGGTTGCGGCGAAAGCTGTCGAGCCGCCGCCGGGTCAGCGGCGTAACCGCCCGGCCGAGAAAGCGGTCGGGGGCGGCAGGGGCGTATCGCGCGTCAGCCGTCACAGAGGAAGCGCCGGTGGGCAGATCGTTCATCCGCCGCGACAACTCTCCCTCTCCCCCGCCGGCCGGGGGGAGAGGGTCGGGGTGAGGGGGGCCGATCGGCCGGACTCCACCCGGTTTCTAGATGCGAGAGGTGCAGGAGTCGCCGAGGTGTTGGTATGCCGCCCCCCTCACCCTGCCCCCGGATCAGGTCCGGGGCGGGCTCTCTCCCCGGCCGGCGGGGGGAGAGGGAGAGAAGGGTGGTGTCGGATTTCGGCTCACAGCGGGACCGCTTTGCGGCGCAGCGGCTCGACGTTCGATGGCGCGCGGCCGAGATGCTCCTTGGTCAAGAGCTCGGCGATCTGGACGGCGTTGAGGGCCGCGCCCTTGCGCAGATTGTCCGACACCACCCACAGATTGAGCCCATGCGGCACGGTCCGGTCGCGGCGGATGCGGCTGACATAGACCGCATCCTCGCCGGCCGCCTCGGCCGGGGTCACATAGCCCTCGTCGCCGCGACGGTCGACGACGGCGACCCCCGGCGCCCGCGCCAGCGCGGCGCGCGCCTGGTGCTCGCTGAGCGGCCGCTCGAGCTCGACATTGACCGCCTCGCCATGGCCGATAAACACCGGGACGCGCACGCAGGTCGCGGTGACCGCGATGTCGGGGTCGAGGATCTTGCGGGTCTCGACCGCCATCTTCCATTCTTCCCTGGTGTCGCCGTCGTCCATGAAGGTATCGCAATGCGGGATCACGTTGAAGGCGATCTGCTTGGCGAAGCGCTCGCGCTTGACCGGGTCGTTGACGTAGATCGCGCGGGTCTGGTTGAAGAGCTCGTCCATCGCCGCGTGGCCGGCCCCCGAGACCGACTGGTAGGTCGCCACCACCACCCGCTTTATCCGGGCGAGGTCGTGCAATGGCTTCAGCGCCACCACCATCTGGATCGTCGAGCAGTTCGGGTTGGCGATGATGCCGCGCCGGCTGTATTGCCCGATCGCCTGCGGGTTGACCTCGGGCACGACCAGCGGCACGTCGGGCTCCATGCGGAAGCATGAGGTGTTGTCGATCACCACCGCTCCGGCCTTGGTCGCGCGCGGGGCGAACTCGGCCGACACCTTGGCCCCCGGCGAGGACAGCACGATGTCGACGCCGCGGAAATCGTAGGTGTCGAGCGCCTGCACCTTGAGGATGTCGTCCTCGCCGAACGAGACCTCCCTGCCGATCGAGCGCGACGAGGCCAGCGCCGCGATGTCGTCGGCCGGGAATTTGCGCTCGGCCAGGATGGCCAGAATCTCGCGCCCGACATTCCCGGTCGCGCCGACCACGGCTACTCTGAAACCCATCTCGAACCCCAGGACGGTCAGCAGCAGAATGGAAGCTGACTTACGATGCGGCGCGGCGCTTTACAAGGCAAGCATCGCCTCACGAGGTCCATTGGCCGGCGACCCAGGTCCAGCCGTCCGGCTCCTCGCGCCAGTAATCGGGGATCCAGTTCGCGGTCGGGGCCGGGCGCTCGGCGTAGCGGCCCCGCGTCCACTCGTACTTTGCGCCGGTCCAGCACCAGTGCCCGCTCTGCCACAGCGCGCGCGGCGACGGCGCCGGCGGCGGGATCTCGGCCAATTTCGGCGGCGGGCGGTAGGGGACGATGGTCGCCGCGGCGGGCGCGGGCGGGGATGATGGGGCGGCCTGGCACCCGGCCAGCACCGCGCAGCCCAGGGCGATTACGCCGATCCCGCCCATCCGATAGAAGCGCTGCATGCGAACCTCCCGATCCGGAGCGCGGGTTGACCCCGAACGCTGCTTTGTCTCGGAAGATACACGGCGCGGCACAAGACCGCAACGCGCTCAGGCGGTCTTCGGCGAGGCGAGCCCCAGCTCCCGGATCGTCTCCTCGCGCATCACGAACTTCTGGATCTTGCCGGTCACGGTCATCGGAAAGGCGTCGACGAACCTGATGTAGCGCGGGATCTTGTAGTGGGCGATCTGGCCTTGGCAGAAGGCGCGGATCTCCTCTTGTGTCGCATTTTCGCCGTCGCGCAGGCGGACCCACGCGCACAACTCCTCGCCGTAGCGCGGGTCCGGGACGCCGATCACCTGCACGTCCTGGATCTTCGGGTGGCGGTAGAGGAACTCCTCGATCTCGCGCGGATAGACGTTTTCGCCGCCGCGGATCACCATGTCCTTGATCCGGCCGACGATGTTGCAATAGCCCTCGTCGTCGATCGTGGCGAGGTCGCCGGTCTTCATCCAGCCGGCGGGGTCGATCGCCTCGCGCGTCTTCTCCTCGTCGTTCCAATAGCCGAGCATGACCGAGTAGCCGCGGGTCAACAATTCGCCCGGCGCGCCGCGCGGCGCGATCCGACCCTCGGCGTCGACGATCTTGACCTCGATATGCGGCTGCACCCGGCCGACCGTCGACACCCGGCGCTCGAGCGGGTCGTCGGTCGAGGACTGAAAGCTGACCGGGCTGGTCTCGGTCATGCCGTAGGCGATCGTGATCTCGCGAGAGGTGCATCTCGCGCACCGCCCGCTTCATGATCTCGATCGGGCAGGGGCTGCCGGCCATGATCCCGGTGCGCAGCGAGGAGAGGTCGAATTTCGCGAAATCGGGGTGGTCCATCTCGGCGATGAACATCGTCGGCACGCCGTGGAGCGCGGTGCAGCGCTCGGCCTCGACCGCCTCCAGCGCGGCGAGCGGTTCGAAGCCTTCGCTCGGAAACACCATCGCCGCGCCGTGGGTGATGCAGGCGAGGTTCCCCAGCACCATGCCGAAGCAGTGGTAGAGCGGCACCGGGATGCACAACCGGTCGCGCTCGTCGAACCGCATCGCCCGGCCGATGAAGAAGCCGTTGTTGAGGATGTTGTGGTGCGTGAGCGTCGCGCCCTTGGGAAAGCCGGTGGTGCCGCTGGTGAACTGGATGTTGATCGGGTCGTCGAACTGCAGCTCGCCGGCAAGCGCCGTGAGGCGATCGCGCTCGGCCGCCCCGCCGAGGCCGTAGACATCCTCGAACCGCACCGCGCCCGGCTGGCTCTCGGGCCCGATCGCGATCACCAGGCGCAGCTCGGGAAGCCTTGCCGACCGCAGATCGCCGGGGGCCGCGGCGGCGAGCTCGGGGGCGAGCTCGCGCAGCATGCCGAGATAATCGCTGGTCTTGAACCGCGCCGCTGCGATCAGCGCGGCGCAGCCCGATTTGTTGAGCGCGTATTCGAGCTCGGCCGTGCGGTAGGCCGGGTTGATGTTGACGAGGATCAGCCCGGCCTTGGCGGTGGCCAGCTGGGCCACGACCCATTCGGCGTTGTTCGGCGACCAGACGCCGATCCGCTCGCCGCGGCGCAGCCCGAGCGCGACCAGCCCGGCGGCGAAGGCGTCGACCCGCTCGCTGAACGCGCGGTAGCTCCAGCGCACCCCTTGATGGCGCACGATCAGCGCGTCGCGCCCGGCCCAGCGTGCGGCGATCCGGTCGAAATGCGCGCCGATCGTCTCGCCGATCAGCGGCTCGGCGCTGGCGCCGTGAACATAGCTCGACTGGGTCATGATGCCTCCCGAACGCGCCCCGCCCCGCCTTTGCAGCAGCCGGCGGCGGGTTGACGGCGCCCCGGCCGCCGCCGAGGGCGGTCACGCGATTATCGAATAGGCCTTGCGTTCCTCACATCGTGAGTTGCCGGAACAATGTGAGCGTATCGGATACCGGCCTACGCGACCCCGGGCTTGTCCCGGACAGCCCCATCCTTAGCGGCGGTCGCGGCTGGGCAAAGGGAAGGCGTGGCTGCCCACCGAGCTGACCCGTGGGCTCTTTCTGCAGACAGCCTGCGCGGCGCCGGGAGCCCCAAGGGAGGGGACGGCTCGACCCGTCCCACCTCCCGGAGGCTCATTGCCCGACCGCCTCAACTCAGCTTGCAATGCGCCTCGATTTTAGCCGGCGTGTCCGGAATCTTCGTCGCCACCGGCGCCGTCTGGCCGGCTTTTTTGTCGAACTCCAGGCCTTTGGTGCCGGCGATGGTAAGAATGATCCCGTCCGCTACCACATGCTTGAACGACAGAGCGTCGTCTATCGAGAACGCGTACGCGCTGGAGAAGAGGCCGCCGCCCAGCACCGGGCTATATGGAGCATGAATCAGGGCTGTATAAGGGTTGAATATGTCGGGAGAACCTTTCGGCAAAGTCACATAATTATATTGCAACCGGCAATAGGCGAGGGCGGCATCTTTATATCTCGCCGTTGCCTTATCCTTGTCCGGGTCTGTCTCTTTCAGATCGAGCCCGGTGCAGGTTCCATTGACGATCGGGACCCAGCCGTAGACGGCCTCCATCGTTATCCAGTAAAGAGGGGTCTGCGGATTCTTGCAGGCCTTGTTGCCGAAATAGCTGTCCGTGACGAAAAGTTTGGCTACGGTTCTGATATCCTTGCAGGTTACGCTGGTGTTCAACGTGCTGGGGTAGCATTTGTTCCACAAGTCGATAAACGCCTGGCCGGCTTTTCCCAAATTCGGCGGCTTCACGAAGGGGGGAGAGCTCGGGAGAATGCATGCGTTCGTTTTGTATTTGACCCTGTAGTTGCTGGGGTTTGAGCTAAGCACCGGCGGAACCGGCGGCAACACGTTGTTTTTCGGATCGTCCGGCGCCGCTCCCAGGAATGACCCGATCAACAGGGGATTGGAGCCGGGAAGCTTCGGCAGGTTGTAGACGCCGGTGCTGGGATTGGTGAACGGCGCAAGAGAGCAGGATTTGGATGCCGATGACGGGAAATTGGGGCGGACCGTATCGTCGAAGTAGGCGGGAACGAAGAACGGCCAATTGCTGCCGTTGCTCGAAAACTTCTCCAGAGTCGCTCTGAATTGTAAAGTTGTGAGATTCGTGCCGACATACGGCACCGGCACTGGCGGAACGACCCCCAGATCCACGCTGTCGCCGGCCTTGGTCAGCGGCCCCATCGCGACCGGCATGAACACCGAATCGAGCGAGGACACGTTATAATTGACGAAGTTGAGATCGATCGTCGATCTGGTCGGCGGAGGCAGGGTCGTGTTGAGAGGAGGGCCTATGGCGGAGCTGAGAGTGTATTCCTGAAGCTGGAATGGAATGCCGCCAAGGGGCTCGATGGCATTCTCGAACAGCGCCACGGTGCACTTCTTGCCGTTGGAGGAGGTGCAGGAAGGCACATCGGCCCCGGAAAGAACCTTGACGGGCTTGGGTGGGAGACCGCCTCCCGGCGCCGGAGGGGTGCCGTTATCGTTGGTAACCTTGACCGAGTGATAGGCCGCCGCGCTGTCGAAGAAATAAATCCGCCCGGAATTCCACCAATCTATATATTGGTCAGGCACCAGATCCTCGGTTTGCGTTGGTCGTCGCCAGCAATTGGGTGTAAAACGGAAGCGAAATCGTTACCGAACCTCCCGGCGGAATTCCTTCGTCGTTGCCGATCTGAACGTAACCTCGGCGAATCCTGGTGGTTACAAATCGCCGTTGGCTGACGAAAGTGCCACCATCGTGCGACCCAGTCCGATACTTTAAAGCATGCCTGCATCCATAAATCGGCTTTTTTCGGGTCTTGTATGAAAAACTCGAAGAACAAATAAACCGCAGCGCCGTTGGCGGGGTTGTTGTTGTAAATTTTGAGTGTTTTCCGCGGAGCGGGGTCTGTCGGCTTGGGGCACGGAACGGGCGTTGGTGTAGCGGCGTTGGCGGTAAAACCCAGGGAACCCAGGAAAAGCAGGACCAGCAAGGAGGTGACGGCTCGTTTCATTGTGCGTTCCCAAGATTCGACCAAGCTTAGATCGGCGCATTCTCGATCTTATCGGCTTCCGGCGCAAGAAAATTCCGTTTGCGCGGCTTCGGCCGGTTGCAGCAAAGCGCGGCCTCTGAGGCTGCTCGCGCACAAGCCGGCTGCCGATCACGCGGCGTCAAGTCGCACCGACAAGTCGCACTGGCCTGGCGCTCAGACGCAATCATCTGATCCAGCAGCAAGGAGCCGTAGGATGGGTTGAGCGCAGCGAAACCCATCACAACCGCCGCAGCAGATGGGTTTCGCTGCGCTCAACCCATCCTACAGGGCGATGAGGCTGAACCTTCTGAATGAGCACCAGGGCGGCGGCGGGTCAGAAGTTGATGCTGGCCTTCAAGGTAAACCCCTGGTCGCGCACCCGGGCGCCGTAATGGCCGTTATAGGCGAGCTTGAACACAAACCGGCTGTCGGGCAGGAAGAGGTCGGCGCCGGCCGCGACATCGGCGGTCACCGGGTCGATGCCGGTCTTGACGCTGAACGGGCCGGCGCCGGCCCCGCCAAAGGCCGCGGCGACGGCGAAATCGGTGTTGCTGAACACGCTCACGCCGAGCCTGGCAAAGGGCCGCAGCAGGGCGCCGCCTTGCAGGCTGGTCTGGGTCCCGACCTCGACCGCGGGCGAGGCGCTGAACACGGTCTCGCCGGCGCCGGAAACGATCAGGCTGGCGCCGCCGGCCCCCTGCTCGCTGAAGCTGTTGAGGTTGACGCGGGTGAGGTTCAAATCGAGGAGCGGCTTCAGGTACCACGATTCGCGATCGATCAGATACGCGGCCCGGAGCTGCCCGCCGACCCGGCTGATCCGGCTGTCGGCCGTGGCGGTCGCATTGAAGCCGCCGAAATCCATCGGGCGGTCGGTCGAATACCAGCCGTAGCCGCCAAAGACCGCGGCCGAGAACAGGAACGGGCCGGGGTTGTATTTGATCGCCGCGCCGAAATGCGCGCGGTCCGCCGCCGACTTCGCCAGCGTGCTCGCGGTGCTGATGTTGCCGTTGTCGTAGCCGACGGCGAAGTCGGCATACCAATCCGGCCGCAGCCTGAACTCGGCCCCGCCGGCGATCGCGACCGCGCTCTCGCTGAAGCCGAGGCTGTCGGAATTCGCGCCGAGGTTCAGGAACTTGCCGCCGATCTGCGCCCAGACGCATTGCCCTTCCTTGATGAAGGCATAGCGCCCGTCCGCGACATTGCAGCTCATCAGGCTGTTGGCGAAACGCAGGCCCGAATAGAAATCGGCGATCTCGTTGTCGGCGTAAGGCTCGGGCGAGAGCTGGTCGTAGGCTCGCGCCAGGCCCGCGAGGTCCGGGATCGTCAGGATCGCCTGAACCACCGGAAGAAAGCTCGCCGAGCCGCCCGCGAGCTGGATCGAATTGATGCTTCCCCCGATCGCGGCCTGATTGGCGTTGAGCCCGGCCGGCGCGAAATTCAGGCCGCCCAGCAGCGCCACGTCGGTCCCGTTCGGAAATCCCAGCTGGTAGGCCGCAACCGCGGGCAGCGCGCCGAGCGCGAGGCCGTTGTCGACGGCGCCGCCTGCCGCATGCACGAGGGTCACCGTGTTCGCGCCGGTGGTCGGGGTGGCGTTCAGCAGGTTGACCACGATTTGGCCGCCGAGATTGGCGCTGCCGGTGGCGTTGATGCGGTCGGCCTGGCCCGTCGCCGGGTTGAGGTCGACCGTGATCCTGCCGGCGCTCCCCTGCGTGAGGTTCCCGGTCAGCGTCGTCGTCTGGATGACGCCGCGGCCTCCGGGCGACAAATTGCCGCTGTTGCCGAGCGTGCCCCCGGCGCCGATCGCGACCGTCGCGCCGGTGTTGAAGACGCCGCCCGGCAGATTGTTGAAGGCGTTGCGGCCGGGCCCGAGGTCGACATTGCCGATGACGGTCCCGGCGTTGTTGACGGTGTTGTTGCCGATGACGGCCGCGGCGGCGGGCGAGGCCGGGATCGCCGTTCCGAGGATCGCGGTCCCGGCGAGGCCGGCCGATGTCGTGATCGCGCCGAAATTCGCCAAGGTGTTGCTCGCGCCGCCGATCAGCGCCACGCCGGCGCCGGTCCCGGAGCCGCCGGTGATCGTCCCGCCGGCGACCGTGACCGCAATGCCGCCGCCGGCGGCGCTGGCCCGAATGGCGGTGGAATTTGCCCCCGCCGCGGTTACATCGCCCGACGATGCGACGCTGGCCGGGCCGTTTGTGGCAACGGACATTGATGCCGGTCGCGGCGCCGCCCGATGCCGCTATCCGGCCCGACGAGCTGACGGCGGCATTGCCCGCGCCGGAGGCGTTGATCCCGATCCCGCCATTCGCGACCGAAATGTTCCCCGACGAGCTGACCTGGACGATCTTCCCCTCGGCATCGATGCCGTCGCCGGCGCCGCCGATCGAGATCGCGCCCGACGAGCTCACTACGACCTCGTTCACGCCCTTGGCGATGATCCCCGTACCGTCGTTCGCCACCGAAATGGCCCCCGACGAGGCGACACGGGCCGTCTTTCCCTCGGCGTCGATCGCGTCGCCCTTGCCGCCGACGAATATGGTCCCCGACGAATTGACGGTGGCGGCCCCGCCCTCGGAAAAAGCGCCGATCGCGGCGCCGTCGCCGCCGATCGAGACGCTGCCCGACGAGGTGACGGTGGCAGGGCCGCTCGCCGAGATGGCGTTGATCGCGTTGCCGTCGCCGCCGATGGCGATGCTGCCCGACGAGCTCGCGGTCGCCCCGGTCACGCCGATTGCGCTGATCCCGAGGCCGCTGCCCCCGACGAGTATATTTCCAGACGAGTTGACCGTGGTGGCCGCGCCCGCGGAAACAGCGACAATCGCTGCGCCGTTGCCCTGGATCGAGATGCCGCCTGACGACGCGACGTTGACCGCGCCGGACCCGCCTGACGCGGCGGCGATCCCGGCGCCGTCGCCGGCGATCGAAATGCCGCCTGACGAAGTGACGCTGACCGCGCCATCCCCCCCCGACACGGCGGTGATCCCGGCGCCTCCTAAGCTGCCGGCAATGGAAATCCCGCCGGAGGAGCTCACCGCGACCGCGCCCAGGCCGAAGGCGAGAATGGCGTTGCCGCCATTGGTGAGGGAAATGCTGCCCGACGATGCGACGCTGACCTCGTCGGTGTCGTTGGAGGAGGCGTTGATCCCGATCGCGTTGTTTCCCGCCAGGGACAGGGCGCCCGAGGAAATCACCGTGACCCCGCCGACGCCGTTTCTGCCGCCGATGTCCAAAGCGTCGATCGCGTCGCCGTCGCCGCTGACGGATATGTTGCCCGACGAGCTCACGGTGACGTGGTTTCCGGCCGACGCGCTGATCCCGGCGCCGGCGCCGGTCACGGATATGGCGCCCGAGGAGTTCACGTCGACGGTGCCGTCGCTGGTGGCGACAATGCCGTTCCCGCCGTTCGCCAGCGAAATGTTGCTCGCCGATGCGATGTCGATTGCGCCGGCGAGAAAGGAAAGCGCATTGATGCCGTTGGAGGCGACGCCTTTGACGGCGATGTCGCCCGAGCTGGTCAGCTTGATCCCGCCGTCGGTCGCGGCGACGATGCCGTCGACAAAATCTCCCGACGTGATTATCCGGAACGGGCCCGTTGCGCTGTTGAGCGTGATGTCGCCGGCGCCGAAAAACAGGATCCCCGGCTGCCCGCTCGCGCTCGTCGGGGCGATATTGCTGGTCAATGCGTTGACGTTGAGAACGGTGGTTCCGCGGGAACGTCGGGCTGGTATTTTCGACGCCGGCCGACTGGTTGCCCGAGCAGGTGACGGTCCCGACGCCGGTGCACGCATCGGGGGCGGCCAGAACGGCGGCCGGCGAGGCGGCGCCCAACGCTCCGGCCGCCACGATGATCCTGATGCGCGATCGCCGCGCATCGCCGGGCCGCGCTCGGCTCCTGACCCGGTTCCCAAGCGCGGCGAGCCCGGCCGGCTTGTTTTCGGGCTTGCTTGATTGAGCGCACCTGGCCATTTCACCCCTCCTTCGGGCGGGCTGGCCTTGCAGCCGTAGGTATTGTCGCGGCAACAAGGTTCGCGATTTTCGTCCTGGGGTAGACGATAGGCCGCCCCGCGCGGGTCGGTCAAGACGCCCCGCGCCGGCGGCTCGCGCCGCCCGGTTGTGCTCCGGCCTGCGGCGAGGCAAGCTTCGCCGTCGCAAGGTTGGGAGGATGGGGCCATGACGATTGCGCCGATGCTGACCGAGGAGACGCCGGCGAACGTGCTCGTGGCGCGGGTGCTCGAAGAGGCCGGGATCGAGATGGTGTTCGGCATTTCGGGCGGCCATACCGGCCGGATCGTCTCCGGGCTCAGCCAATACCAGAACCGGGTCCGCACCGTGCTGGTGCGCGAGGAGTCGCTGGGCGGGGTCATGGCCGAGGTTTACGGCCGGTTGACGCGGCGGCCCGGCGTATTGCTGGGGCAGGGGCCGTGGGTGCTCGGCAATGGGCTGATCGGCACGATCGAGGCCTATCTGTCGAGCTCGCCGATGCTGCTCTTGACCGATTTCAGCGACGCGCCGCGCTTTACGCTGCACGCGCCCTACCAGCAGGGGACCGGCGACTGGGGCAGCTGGGATGCGCGCCGCGCATTCAGCGGCGTCACCAAGCACGTCATGCAGGCGCACGACCCGATCGCCGCGGTGCAGGCCACACAGCTCGGGATCAAGCACGCGCTGGCCGGCCAGCCGGGGCCGGTCGCCATCCTCTACAGCCACGACTCGCTGGCCGGCACGGTGATGCCGGACTCGCAGCCGATGCTGTACCCGACCCGGCATTACCTGCCGGGGGCGCCGCCGCCGGCCGATCAGCGCCGGGTCGAAGCCGCGGCGCAGGCGATCCTTGCGGCGCAGAAACCGGTGCTGATCGCCGGCAACGGCGTGCGCATCGCCCAGGGCTACGACCAGCTGGTGCGGCTCGCCGAGGCGGCCGGGCTGCCGGTGGCGACGAGCGCGGCCGGCAAGGGCTGCTTCGCCGAGACCCACCCGCTGGCCTTGGGCGTCTTCGGCACCTTCGGCACCGAGGCGGCCAACGCCTGCGTCGGCGAGGCCGACCTCGTCGTCGTGGTCGGCTCGAAGCTGTCGCCGAGCGACACCGCCTGGGAGAACCGGGCGCTTCTCGACCCGACCCGCCAGACTTTTGTCCAGATCGACATCGAGCCGCGCAACGCGTCGTGGAACTACCCGGCCGAGCATGTGCTGGTCGGCGGCGACGCCGCGACGGTGCTGGGCCAGCCGAACAAGACGGTCGTCAGGCAACAACATGGCGCGAATGCGCTCGAGCCTGATGAAACGAATGCGAGACCAATGATGGCTATCACAGTATGAAATAATTTGCGGTTTCGTGACTTCATAAGTTTTTGCTTTTCAACCTTGCCCGGGAGAGTACGTGACCTCTGTCGATCGGTAAATGGGACTTTCGTCCAATAGAACCGTTGAATATAAATGATAGTTTCAGTAAATTAATCGAAACTCATATATGAATAATCTCAAGAAAATCGCAATTCTATCGCTCGTCGTCGCAATGATGACGGGTTTCACGCAGGCGGCTAGTCATCATCACTCCGGGCCAGACGCAACTTTGCGGCTGAGCGGGGGTTCATTCGCCCTTGGAATCGGTTTCAGGTGGGGGTCAGGGACGCTGACCTACCAGGGCAAAAACTATCCGGTCAAGGTGAACGGACTATCGGTAGGCAAAGTCGGCATGACAGGCAGTTCCGCGTATGGCGAGATTTTCAATCTAAAGCATCTTCAAGATTTCAACGGTCATTATGATGTCGGTGGTGCGGGCACCCGCGGTGTGACTATTGGCAGTGGGAAAGCTGGCACCGTCATGACAAATCAAGCCGGTGTGATAGTCCGCCTTGCCGCCACGCAAAAAGGCCTTGATGTCAACGCCACTGGTGGCGGAGTTGACATGCAAATCCAGAGGTAACGGAGTTGCCTGATAAATAAATCTGAGTGCGCCGCCGACGGCGCACTCAGTAATTGCTCGAATGGCCGAGCTTTCCTCACCCGCCGCCGTAATTGAGATCGGAACGGCAGCTCCATGGGTGCGGAAATGGTCGTCATTGCCGTGGGTCCGGGGACCAATCTGGGATGGGTTCTGGATGCTCAGCGCGCTTTGGCTTGCGCCGATCGTGCTGTTGCTAGCGCATGGCTATTCTAATCCGGAGTCGAGTCCGCTCGATCTGCTTTACTTCGGTTTGACCGCCTTGTTTTGGATCGGCCACCGATTGTCGAGCACCTACCTCGCGTACTGCACGGAAGCGTATCGACCGCTCCTGCGCGAACAGCCGATCCGGTTCGTCGTGCTGCCAGTGCTCATAACAGCAGGATGTTTTGCGCTGTTTCTGCCGGCAGACTCCGCGCTGCCATGGACGCGCGAGGAACGACTGATTGGACTGGCGATCATCGATTACGCCTGCGTGACGTACCATTTCGCCGCGCAACATTTCGGCGCACTTTCACTTTACCGTTCGCGAGCGGATCGCAGTTCCTGTATTCAGACGCGGCGCTGGGATCGCTTTTTTGCGCTGACTGCTGGCGGCGTGCTTGTTTTTGTCGCGGATATCCTGGCTGGAGCAGTCGCGTATCAAGACCAGTGGGTCGATCGCTGGTTTCCGGCGTGGATTGTATCAGCTGAGAATGGAATCCGCGGCGGCGCGATGCTGGCGCTGTTTGCCATCACGGCAATCGTGTTGGTTGCCGAACTGCGCACGCCACAATGGTCGTTGCCGCGCATCTTGTACATCGTTGGGCTCGCAGTGATGGTGGGATTGGCGCTTCGGCCGCGAAGTTTGTTTCTCTTCCTTGTGATCTGGACATCGCAACACTGGATACTCGCTACGGGGCTGGCGTCGCAAACGCCATCGGCGGAGTCAACCCCAACGACTGGCATTGTGCGCCGGTTCTTGCACAGATTGAATGTTCGGCCATGGGCGGTCGTGCTCCTGCTCATGTTGTTGTCGCTCGTATTGCTTCCCGTTTTTGAGGTGGAAGCAAATCGCGAGACCGGCACTTACTATGGCGACCGAATATTCGGTGCGCTTGCGACGCAATTACGAACATCCACATGGCTGCCTGTGTTGCTCGCTCTCGGATTCGCGACGGGATTTATTCACTACCTGCTCGATCGAAGCGTGTATAGAATGTCGGATCCTCAAGTGCGTGCAGCAGCATCTGGCCTGATTGGCAAAGGCAACAGAATTTCCCGAACGAAAAAGATACAGCGGTTGGCTCTGGTTTCGGTGCTCGCGCTTGTTTCTGTTTCTTCCGTGCACGCCCAAATCGGAACTCCGGCGGTGCCACCACAGCCGCCAAAGGCGATCTACACGCCGAAACCTGTTTACCGGCCTGAATGGGCGAAACAGGGGCTCGCAGGGAAAGGCGTGGTTTTGGTGACGATTGATCAACAGACCGGCAAAGTTACCGGAGCGCGAATGCTGGAGAGCACCGGAAACAAACAACTTGATGGCGCTGCTCTTGAAGCGTATTCGCAGTGGCGTTTCCAGCCGGGGACAGGTTCGCAGGTCAAGATTCCGATCGAATTTGCGAGCCGGCCAAAACCTCCGGCGCCTAAACGAACAGCGTCGCAGCCGGCAATTCTTTACCCGTTGTTGATTCTGCTTGGTTTTGGTGTGGCAGTAATTGCAATGCGGACGAGAAGGAGAAGCGCAAGATAATCGCTCCCTGGTCTCAGCCGGACACGGCGAGTATTTGTTAGGCCTCCAAAATGCGGTTTGCCGTTCTTCTTAGCGTTTGCGTGTCACTCGCGACAACATCGCTGTGCAATGGCGTGGAGTTTTCACAGGTCCGTGATCTACCGGCCCTGAAATTGGGAGCGACTGATCTCGACGCTATTTTGCTGGAGACCATTCCTTTGTTGATGCGGCGAATGGTCCTGAGGATTCCGGTCGGGAGATGGTGAAGGTTAGTATTGACGGTCAGGACATCGAGATCCCGCACTTGTCGCTTGCGAGCAGCGTCGCGTTTCCAAACGAAGTTTTCGGGTTCTCTTATATGTACAACCAAGCCGATAAACCCATTTCATCGGTCACGATTGATTTGGGCGATTCGTTACGCCGGGTGTCGGTAAGCGGCGAGTCTGCCGATAAGGTCGACGCATTATCGAAACTGCTCGAGAAGGATTTTCGTCGCTACGCAACTGCTGCTGGTGGCGTGAAATTCCGTCGTGTAACTGGCATATGCCTTTCGATGTTGTTTTTGACATCACTTTTGATCGGCAGCGCGTACTACTGGAACAATCGAAACCGTACCGCGTTGGGCATTCCGATTTGTTCGGCGGTCGGTTTCTTGCTCGTGCTTCTCGTCCCGTGGAACAGATTTCTTCCCGGTTTTATCCTTTATCAACGCTATTCGCCTTTCTTTCTCGTGAGGCATGCGCCCCAGCTTTTATTGCTCGCAGTGCTGGCGATGTTGGCTGGGATACCACTGTCGTATTTTCTTGCGCGAAAAGGAGAGCGCCATCAGTTCCAATGAAGTATTGCACGGGCGCCAAGCGGATTAGCTGGAATTAATACGCATTTGGATGCCGAATTATTCGGCACAGTGTTCGTCAGACTACAGGCGACCCCGCGATGTCCTTATGCCCGGCTATATTGACACCTTGGACGAGTCATTTCCTGCCTTCCACTAGAGCGGCAGCTTCCCGATCAAGCGCGGCAGCATCTATCTTGCGGGGTTGCAAATAAAATTCGTCGATGACGATTTGCACCAGCGCCGCAGCAGGGACCGCAAGAAACAATCCCAATAGCCCAAACAATTCGGCGGTCGCGAGGGTAAAAAACAAAATGTTCACCGGATGCAGCCGCATTTCCTTGCCGAGCACACCGGGAACAAGGACATTCAATTCAACCTGGTAAACCAGCACGATCACCCCAAGCGCGAGCCAGAATTTTGTCGCTCCCATGCTCAGTGCGACCAGCAAAATGGGAATGGAAACGAGAAAAGCGCCGATGTTTGGCAAAAACTCACCTAGAAAAGCGAACACGCCGAATATGAGCGCCGGCTGTACGCCAATCAACCAAAGCAGAGAACCGATCGACACGCCGGTAATAAGGCCGTTGATCGCGACGCCTCGCGCCCAGGCAATCATTTGTCGCATCATTCGTTCGAGAGTACGACGCGCCTGCTCGCGATAACGATCGGGCGCAAGCGCCAGATATGCAGTTACGAGCGGGCGCGGGTTCGCCAGCACGAACACAAGCAACAGAATCGCCAAAAGGGTGCTGGCCACACCTCCCACCAGGCCGAGCGTCGATTGCAGCAGGAAATTTCCAACTGTAGCGGCAGCTGCCCCGACTTTACCGGCCATTTCATCCGTCCGTGGCAACGCCTCGCGAACTTCAGGATAATTTTTTGTTAACGCCTCGATCCGGCTGCGAATGCCTTGCCACATGTTTGGCGTGCTGTGCATGAGCTCCTGCAGTTGTCGGCTCAGGGGCGGAATGGCAAACAGGATGATGGTCGTCGTGACAGCAATCAGCGCTAGCATCACCAGGATGACCCCCACGAAGCGCGGTACGCGATGTTTCTGTAGCCAAACGACGATCGGGTTCAGAACCATCGCGAGAAGAAAAACCAGTGCGAACAGCAGGATTACAGGTTGCAGCGCGCGCAGGATCAGCCAGATGATAAATACGAAAAAGACCAGCCAAACGATGCGCCGCGCGCCATAATAACTCAGCGGGGCGTGCGGGTTCTCGCGATGCGTTTCGTTCATGCTCAAGGAACGACGGCTTCCCAGCCGTCGCGTCCCTGGCCTTTGTAACCACGAATGGACACGAATGGACACTAATTTTTTCGCAGTGTCCGCGATGTCGCTGCTTAGTGTAGTGGCAGCCGTGTCGGCTGCTAAGGCGATATCAGCAGGCGCGCCTTAGCCTCACAGTTCTGAGCTACGGTCGGGGTCGCGGACTCGGGCGCGCCCGTGGTGTAGGACTACGGTCGGGTCGCGGGTGTCGGAGCGCGCCCGTGGTGTGGGAGTAACTCTTGGCGCAGGTGTTGAAGTCGCGGTAGGCGTAGCAGTTGGAGTTGGCGTGGGTGTCGGGCTGGGCGCTACGGGCACCATCGCATACGCATGAGTCTCCCCATTGTGAACCCCCGTGCCCACAATGATGCCATTCTCGCTAATGCCAAGGGCTGACGACGAAGTGTTCATTGACAGGTCCCAGCCTGAGTTCGGAGGGATGAGATCGGCAAGGCGATAAGTGTTTGTTCCGTCATAAAGAAACGGAATCGAGAAAGCTGACGAATCGTTTCCCACCACCCAGCCAGCTGAATTCACCGCGCGCGCCGAGCCTTGGCTTGTCCCTGACGCGAGTGGGATGGCCACCATTCCACCTTGATCCGACCAGATGAAAGGCAATCCTGAGCCCTGGTTTAACATGCTCGAGCCGACTACGTAACCGGTGTTACTCACACCGAACGCTAGCGCGCCATTCAATCCCGGCAACGCGCCAACCTCGAACGCCATGTTCTGACCGATGTCATAGACGATCCCCACGTTGCGCGCGGCATTCTGCGGATCGATTCCCTGGCCCACCACGCGGCCTGAGTCGTTGATGCCGAATGCAGTGACGAAAAAACTCCCGTTCGCTGTGGTTTGCGTAATGATTGTCCCGCTTCCACCGCTGTAGATTGCGCCCCGCTGCAAGCTGCCGCCGTCGACCGACCCGACCGCAACGTTCGAAGCGTTCACTGAGTTCGCGTCACCGAGCGTTTCGCCCGGGGGTAACGGCAACTGCGAAACTGCGCCATTCTGCCAGATCACTGGTAACCGGCTGGTGCCGAAAAGTGTGGTGGCGGCAGTCCCTACCACGACGCCGTTGTCATTGGCACTGTTCGAAACCGCGTGACTCCGCCCGGCAAGATTCGGCAGGCCAATAATGCCGCCGTTGAGTGTCCAGGTAAACGCCTGACTTCCACCGGTGCGAATCGATCGGCCCACGGCAATTCCGCCGTCTGACACGCCGAAGCCCTGTGAGGCCGTATCGCCGGCATCAATCACGCCGATGTCATAAATCTGATATTGCGGAGTCGTCGCACGCGCCGCGGCAACCGCGACAAGGCATAGCAGCGCTGCGGCGATCGCGACGGATCGGACGTCCGAGACAGATTTGATTGTCATGGAGTTCTGGACTAACACCAATACAGACGAATCGACATGATTTTTTTGCGTGGCGCCGTTACCGCGCATTTTCCGCTGAGGACAGCGGACGCTACAGCCGTGTGTTCCGTGTGACAGGTAGTGATCGCAGAATGACTCTACGGGCGAGGATGCGGAGTCGTTTGTGGCCTCGGCGTTGGTGTACATCTCCCGCCGCAAGGCGTTGGAGTTGGCGTCGGCGTTGGGCTTGCTGTAGGTGTAGGAGTCGGAGTTGGCGTTGATGTAGGTGTAGGTGTAGGTGTAGGTGTAGGACCTGATTGCGCACAGTATCTCCCGCCGGTGTTCAACGCGAAGGCGCCGTCATAACCTCCCCAAACAATCATCTCCGTGCCTGTCCAGACAGCGCCCGTCGTTTGGGAGACTCTCTCGGGCTGGGTGCGTTGACGGTGCTGGTTGCGGACCAATGGTTTGTGCCCGGGTCGTATCTGCCGCCCGTATTAAGAAACCGGTCCTGCGTGCCACTGTACCCACCCAGACAATCATCTCGCTCCCAGTCCAGACCGCCGCGTGGGCAAGTCGTCCATCAGGCGCATTGGCCTTCGTAGGAGTCCAGCTATTCGAGGAAGGGTTGTAGCGCGCACCTGTGTTCACGTGTGAACCCCCGCTGTAACCACCCCACACGATCATCTCACTTCCGGTCCACACTGCAGTATGGGCTGACCGTGCTAGCGTGGCAGTGCTGGTCGCAATCCAGCTGTTCGTGCCCGGATTGTATCTCCCGCCAGAATTCGACGGAGTGTAGGGACAATTTTTTTCATCCTTTTTCCGTATTTCTGACTTGTCTCTGTAGTGACAGCCATGCCGACTGGCGAATGAAATGGCTATGCAGGCGACACGCCTGCCGCTACAGTCGCCTAGTCGGCTACGAGAAATCCTGATATTTTTTAGCTTTGTAACTCTTTTAACCTTTGTTTTGCTGTGTCATTTAATCGTTTCGGACTTTTGCCCCAGGTCGTGCGTGGAACGCAGGCCATGGGATTTGTGGAGCCGACGCCGATCCAGCTTCGAGCGTTTCCGATTGTCCTATCCGGAAAGGATTTGATCGGCACCGCGCAAACCGGCACGGGCAAGACCGCGGCGTTTGCTTTACCCATTCTGACGTTGCTGGCAAAGCACGGCGGCTTCCGTTGTCTCGTGCTCGAGCCCACGCGCGAACTGGCCGCGCAAGTGGAAACAGCGTTTCGTGATTACGGCCGTTTTACAGATTTGCGAGTGAGTCTTGTGCACGGTGGCGTCGGTTACGGGAAACAACGTGATGAATTGAAGCGCGGCGTCGACATTCTGGTCGCAACGCCCGGGCGGTTGCTGGATCTGCTGGAGCAGCGTGCGATGAGTCTCAAAGAGATAAAAATTCTCGTGCTCGATGAAGTGGACCGAATGCTGGATATGGGTTTTCTGCCCGACGTGCGCCGGATCGTTGAGAAAATCTCAACAAAGCGACAAACTTTGCTGTTTTCGGCCACGTTGCCTCCGGAGATCGAACGTCTGGCGGCATGGGTGCTGCGCGACCCTGAGTTAGTGGAAATTGGCATACGCCGTTCGCCTGCCGAAACAGTCACCCACGCGGTTTATCCCGTTGCCGCTGAACAAAAATTTGATCTGCTCATGGCTTTGCTTGAGCGGACGAATTTCGACAGCGCGCTGATTTTCTGCAGAACGAAATACGATGCGATCGCATCGCGCACCAGTTAAAGCACGGTAAGCATGCAGTGGCGGTGTTG
>CAVQSZ010000029.1:0-89302 GCA_963716115.1 uncultured Alphaproteobacteria bacterium | reverse complement strand
GCCCGGCCTTGGGCCGAGCCCACGACTGTCCGGTTCCGCTTCGGAGAGGAACAAACACGATAGCGATGCATCATCAGCACAACCGGGTATCGTCATGGCCGGGCTCGTCCCGGCCATCCACGCGCCCCGTTCCGGCTTTTGGAAGACGTGGATGCCCGTGACGAGCACGGGCATGACGATCTGGAGTTGTCATCCAACACCAGCTCCACAACCGATTTCGGCGAACCGGACAGCCGTGGGCCGAGCCCGGCCAAGACGAAAGAGTGCCCGCAACCCAGGCTGGACAACCCTGCGCCTGCGCGCGAGAGACGAGAACCTACCCTCATACTCCTTCGGGAACCGGGCCGTAGGGGCGGGTGATCAGCTCGAGCAGATGGCCGTTCGGGTCGTCGAAATAGACGCCGCGACCGCCGTAGAGGTGGTTGATCTCGCCCGGCCGCTCGCGGCGGAAATTTGCGTAGTGCCTGACGCCGCTGCTCCGGATGCGGGCGAGGGCGGCGTCGAACTCGGCCTCGCCGACCAGGAAGGCGTAATGCTGCGGCCGGAAATCGGCGCTGTCGCGGAAGTCGAGGGTGACCCCGTTGCCGGTTCTGACCGGCACGAAATGACCCCATTCGGGTCCGGCCTCCAGCCCTAGGAGGTCGGCGAGGAACTTGGCCGACGCCCATCGATCGTGCGCCGGGATGATCATGTGGTTGAGATCGATGCTCATCGTGCGCCTCCGCTGCAAGCCGCGCCGGTTCAGCGAACCTCCTCGGCGAGCCGCGACAGATGATGGGCGGTGTCGCCGAACATGTGCTCGATGACCATGACGCGGCGGAAATAATGGCCGACCGCGTACTCCTCGGTCATGCCGATGCCGCCGTGCAATTGGATCGCGTTCTGCGAGACGAAGCGGGCGGCCTGACCGACCCCGACCTTGGCCATCGACAGGTTGCGCGCGCGCTCGCGCGGGTCGGCCTCGTCGATGCTGATCGAGGCCAGCATCGCCATGCTGCGGCCCTGCTCCAGCGCGATCAGCATTTCGGCCGAGCGGTGCTGCAAGGCCTGGTTGTCGCCGATCGGCCGGCCGAACTGCTGGCGGGTCTTCAGATATTCGAGCGTCATCGCGTGCATCGCCTCCATCGCGCCCACCGCCTCGGCGGCGGTCGCGGCGATGCCGGCTTCGATCACCCGCTCGATGACGGGGAACGCCGCGCCGGGCTCGCCGAGCAGATCGTCGGCCCCGATTTCGACCCCGCTCAGCGCGATCTCGGCCGCCCGCGCCCCGTCGCGCATCGGATAGGCGCGCCGCGCGACCCCGTTCGCCGCGGCGTCGACCAGGAAAAGGCTGACGCCGTCGGGGTCGTCGCGCTCGCCCGAAATGCGGGCGCTGACGATCAGCTTCGCGGCGCCGTCGCCGTGCACGACGACGCTCTTGGCCCCGTCGAGCACCCAGCCGCCCGCCTTGGGCTTCGCGGTCGTCAGCACGTCGGAAAGGTCGTAGCGCGCCTGGCGCTCGCCATGGGCGAAGGCCAGGGTCAGCCCGCCCTCGGCGACCTGCGGCAGGATCGCGGCCTGCTGCGCCGCGCTGCCGGCGAGCCGCAGCGCCGTCCCGCCGAGCACCACGGTCGCCAGATAGGGCTCCAGCGCCAAGGCGCGGCCGAACGCTTCCATGACCAGCATGATCTCGATCGCGCCGCCGCCGAAGCCGCCATGCTCCTCGGCGAAGGGCAGGCCGAGGAGGCCGAGCTCGGCATATTGCCGCCACAGCGCCGGGCTCCAGCCTTCGGGCCCGGCGAGATAGCCGCGCCGCTGGGCGAAGGCGTAACGGTCGGCGAGCAGCCGGTCGACGCTGTCGCGCAAGCAGCCGCTGCTCGTCGGTCAGCTCGAAATCCATCGATCAGCCCTCGTCTGCCCTACCGCGCACCCCTCACCCCGACCCTCTCCCCGCGAGCGGGGCGAGGGAGCCGGCTACAGCCCCAGCACGGCTTTGGTCAGGATGTTCTTCTGAATTTCGTTGGTGCCGCCGTAGATCGAGGCGGCGCGCAGGAACAGGTAGCTCTTGGTCGCCTCGGCGGCCCAGGCGGGGCCGAGCTCGGGCTCGTTGCTGAGCGCCGCCAATTCCTGCGCCCAATCGGGCATCGCGAGCGGCCCGCCGACATCCATCGCCAGTTCGGTCGTCGCCTGCAACAGCTCGGTGCCCTTGATCTTCAAGGCCGAGGACAGCGGGTCGGGCTTGCCGGCCGCCGCCTTCGCATAGGCCGAGACGACGCGGAACTGGGTGATCTCCAGCGCCTTCATATCGACCTCGAGCTGGGCGACGCGCTGGCGGAAGGCCGGGTCCTCGATCAGCGGCCGGCCGCCGGCGCGCATCTCGTGCGCCATCTCCTTGGCGAACGCGACCCGCTCCTTCGATTTGCCGAGGCGCGCGATGCCGGTGCGCTCATGGCCGAGCAGGTATTTGGCCACGTCCCAGCCCTTGTTCTCCTCGCCGACGCAGGTTTTCGGCCGGCACCCGCACGTCGTCGAAGAACACCTCGTTCAGATGGTGGCTGCCGTCGATCGAGACGATCGGGCGCACCGTGATCCCCGGCGTCTTCATGTCGATCAGCAGGAACGAGATGCCCTCCTGCCGCTTCTTCGCCTGCGAAATCGGTGCGCACCAGGCAAAAGCACCAATCGGCGTGGTGCGCGGTCGAGGTCCAGATCTTCTGCCCGTTGACCACCCAATGGCCGTTCTCGCGCCGCGCCGCGGTCTTTAAGGAGGCGAGGTCGGAGCCGGCGCCCGGCTCGGAGAAGCCCTGGCACCACCAATCGTCGATATTGGCGGCGCGCGGCAGAAAGCGCTGCTTTCTGCGCCTCGCTGCCGAACTGGATCAGCACCGGGCCGATCATCGTGATGTTGAACGAGGACACCTCGGGCGCCGGCGCCAGCTGGTTTTCCTCGAGGAAGATCATGCGCTCGACCGGGGTCCAGCCGGGGCCGCCATATTCCTTGGGCCAGTTGAAGGCGGCCCAGCCGCGCGCGTTCAGGATGCGCTGCCAGCGGACCGTGTCCTCCTTGCGCGGCGCGTAGCCGAGCCGCATCCGCTCGCGGATGTCGCCCGGCAGGTTGTCGCGGATGAAGGCGCGCAGCTCGTCGCGGAATGCGATCTCGTCGTCGGTGAAGCGCAGGTCCATCGCCCGTTTTCCTCCCTCGGCCTGCGCCAGCCTATCACAGGAATTGGGCGGCGGCGAAGAAGGGTCAACCGGCGGCGGCGCTGTGGCGGGAGACGAAATCGAGGGTCGCCTCGGCGCAGCGCTCGGCGTGGGTGGCGGCGACATGATAGGAGTTGCCGGGCAGCACGAGCAGGGTCGAGCCGGGGATTTGCTGCTGCCAGGCGCGGGTCTCGTCGACCGAGGCGAGGCCGCTTGCGTCGGTGGTGACGACCAGGGTCGGGCAGCCGATCTTCGGCACGTCGGCGCGGATGTCGGCGCAGGCGATCGTTTTCATAAAGCCGATCTGGGTCGAGACCGCGGTGCGCGCCATGAACCCGATCCACCACTCGACGCCCTCGGCCGGGAAATCGCCGCCGAGGCGGCCGCCCATGGTCTGGCGCGCCCACGGCTCGACGCCGTCGCGCTCGAACGCGGCGTTCAACTCGGGGACGCGCTCGGCCGCCCCCGCGCGCAACGGCGGCGGCGTGCCGACCACGGTCAGGGTCGCGACCCGCTCCGGCCGGCGGGCGGCGAAGGCGCGGGCGATTGTGCCGCCGATCTTGGCCCCGACCAGGTGAAAGCGCTCGACGCCGAGATGATCCATCAGCTTCACGAAGTCGTCGATGATGGTGTCGAGCGTCCACGGGAACTCGCGCGGCATCGGCGTCGACTTACCGAAACCCCGCATATCCGGGCGCACCACGCGATAGCGCCGGGCAAGCGTCGGGACCCAGCCGCGCCAGGCGAGCCCGCTCTCGGCGTTGCCGTGCAGCATCAGGATCGTCTCGGGCTGCGCCACGGGTCGGTGAAGTCGTCGACCTCGTAATGCATCTCGAGGTCCGGGGTCGGCCGAAATGTCGGCATCGTCGATCCTCCTTATTCTTGCCGCTTGCTCCTCACCTCGTGATGTATCATCAGGCCATGCGTCAGCCAACGCCGCCGTTGCGCCGGTCTCGGCGTGAAGGCGTGCGCCTGAGCATCAAATGATGATAAAATCATGCCGCCCTCGTGGGAGACCGCCGGATGCGCACAACTCTCGCCCTCGATGACGAGCTGATTGCCAAGGCTCAGAGCTTTACCGGCCTGCACGAGAAATCGGCCCTGGTCCGGGAGGCGCTCAAAGCGCTGATCGAGCGCGAAAGTGCGCGGCGCCTGGCGCGTCTGGGCGGCAGCGAGCCCGAGCTGACCGCGGTCCGAAGGCGGCGGCTGAAACCCGAGTGATCCTGGTCGATACCTCGGTCTGGATCGATCACCTGCGCGCGGGCAACGAAATCCTCGCGAAGCTTCTCGAGGCCGGACGGTAATCTCCCTCGCCCCGCTTGCGGGGAGAGGGGCGGGGTGAGGGGAAATCCTTTTAAGCACCAGGATCGAGGCCTTGCGACGCAAGGATCGACAGCGCGCAGAGCGGGCACGATCGTTGCGGCGCGCGCTCACGCGCGATGAACTCTCGTTATGGGCGCGCATTCGGGGTAGGCAACTCGGCGGCTTAGATTTTTCCGCCAGGTGCCCATCGCTTGAAAAACACCCCCTCACCCCGACCCTCTCCCGATCCCCGGTCAAGCGGGGGGGCGAGGGAGATAATCGGGGCTGGGCTTGTATGAGAAAACGGGGGCTAGCCCGTCGCGACAGCGACGGGAAGGTGCGGGCTGTTAGACTAGGCGCGGATGCCCTGGTAATAGGTGTTGCGCAATACCCGGCCGGGCAAGGCGCCGGTGTGCTTGCCGTCTTCGAGCAGCACCTGGCCGTTGACGATCGTCGCCATGATCCCCTGCGCCGGCTCCTTGATCCGCTTGGCGCCCGTTGGGAAGTCGTGCACGACCTCGAGCGGCAGCGGCTTTACGGTGTCGGGGTCGAAGACCACGATGTCGGCGACCATGCCGGGGCGTAGGAGGCCGCGGTCGTAGAGGCCGAAGGTCGAGGCCGACTCGAAGGTCAGCCGCCGCACCGCCTCTTCCAGGGTCATGACCTGCTTCTCGCGCACCCATTCCGAAAGGAGCCGGGTCGAGAAGCCGAAGCCGCTCTGGAACTGGACGTGCGCGCCGCCGTCGCTGAGGCCGATGATCGCGTTCGGGTAGGTCAGGATCTTGGCGACCGCCGCGTCGTCGACATTGTTCTCGCCGTGCAGCCACTCGGTGTCGAGGTGCTCCTCGACCGCCAGGTCGAGAAAGGCGTCGATGACGCCTTTGCCCTGCGTTTTGGCGATCTCGCCGAGGGTCTTGCCCTCCATCCACTTGTTCTTTTCGAGGACGGCGGTCTGGAGGACCATGTAGTCCCACCAGGTGCTGCAGATGCCGATCGCCGGCCCGCTTTTGAACTCGACCGCCTCCGCGTGGAGCTTCTTGCGCACCTCGGGGTCGGCGTAGGCCTTCAGCATCTCCTCGGGGCTCGACAGGCAGATCGGATGCCATACCGCCATGCCGCGGAAGGTCTGCGTGTTGCGCATCGTGAAATAGTCGGTGATGCGGTTGGGCGTGCACATCGGGAAGGCGCGGATGCCCTTGGCCGTGGTCGCGTCGACCTGGGCCATCTGCTGCTGCCACTGGCCCGGCCGGCGCATCGTCTGGCCGAGATTGTTGTAGACGACGACGCGGCCGGTGGCCTCGGAGAGCCGGCTCATCAGCGCGTCCTTCATCTCGGCGCCGTTGCCGCCGCCCGACTGGATGATGCCGGCGCCCAATTCGCGCAGCACGTCGCCGAGCGCGAAGATTTCCTTCTCGTCGGCCCAGATCGCCGGGATGTGGACGCCCTGCGGGTCGAAATGGCCCTGGTTGCGCGACACCGAGAGGCCGAGCGCGCCGGCCTTCATGCCGTCGCGCACGAGGCCCTGCATCTCTTTGATCTCGTCGTCGGTGGCGGTGCGCTTCTGGCACTCGTCGCCCATCACGTAGTAGCGCACCGCGGTGTGGCCGATCAGGTTGCCGACATTGACGCCGAGGTTCTTATCCATCTGGTCGAGGTATTCGGGGACCGTCTCCCAGGTGATCTCGAGCGTGTCGAGCACCTCCATCGGGATCGCCTCGACATAGGAGAGGAACTCGGAGAGCCGCCGCTCCTTGCCCTTGCGCACCGGCGCGAGGCTCAGCGAGCAATTGCCGAAGATGACGCTGGTGGCGCCGTGGTCGCAGGAATAGGAGCACAGCGGGTCCCAGGTGACCTGCGCGTCGTAATGGCAGTGGTTGTCGATAAAGCCGGGAGCGACGACGCGGCCGTCGGCGTCGATCGTGCGCTGCGGCCGGGCCGCTCAACTTGCCGATCTCGGCGATCCTGCCGTCCTTGACCCCGACATCGCCGCGAAACGCCGGCATCCCCGAGCCGTCGACGATGCGGCCGTTCTTGATCAAGAGATCATACGCCATCGCTATCCCCTTCCTCGATTGCGGTGTTCTCGAACGAGCTTAGCACGCGCCGCCGCGCCCGCCTTGCACCGCGAATTCGACGGCGCAACCTGCCGCTCCCGCATGGCTGCGGCGTTCGATCTTGACAGGGTTGCCCGTTTGTTCTATGATGCCGAGGCTGATTGCACTGAGGAGCAGCTCGACCATGCGGCGTTTGCACGAACGCGGCTGTCAAAGCCGCGGGCTCACGGTCGATATCGAAGGAGCCGCCCTTGGCCCCGATTGCATCCTCGTGCGGCGCACCCCCAGCGGCTATCGCTGTGCCGATCTCGGGGAAATCCGCAAGACTTTGGGGACCGCGTATGGCGACGACCAGGATGCAGCCGCCGTTTTCGCCGGCGCCCGCCGCATCGCCGAAGCCTTGGCCAGGGGCGAGGTTGCATTCGCCCAAATCGTCGGCCTCCATTTGCCTCTGCCCGAGCTCGACGCCGATGCATTGCAGCGCGCCGCTGGCGCCGCCCCTCTGATCAAGGCCAATTTCAACCCCGCCCAGCTGCGCGTTCCGGCCGCCTCTCTCGGCGCCGGACAATGGGCGGACAACGGCGGATCGAGCGGTCTCCGGGCGCACCTGATCGAGGCCGGGTACGCCTTGGGGCCCGAGATGTGGCGGGTGCTGCGCGACCTCTACCGGCTGTTCATGTCGAGCGGGGGCGACGCCGCAGCGCTGCGCGATTACCTGGCCGACCACGGTCTGCAGCTCGACGAGCTGCCGGATGCGATCCGTACTCTCTTCGACCCGCCGAGGCCGCTGCGGGAGCTGCAAACGACGAAACCGCCGATGGGCTTCAATACCGAGGCCGAGTTGCGCGCCTATCTCGGCCCGGCGCCTCCGGGTTATGAATGGCACCACTTGATCGAGCAGAACGGGCAGTCTCGCCCGGACCTGACAAGCCCCGACGGCGTCCGGAACTGGATTCAGCACACCGACAACATGGTTCTGGCGCCGATCGTCAAGCATTACTGCATCAGCGGCATTATGAATACCAAGCTTGGCAATGTTCGGTTCCGAGATTTCGTTAAAGCACACTCGCCTCCCGCGCAGCGTGCCGTAGGCATCATGCTTTTGAACCGCTGCGGAGTTACGCCATGAGAGGGGAATCAAGAACCTGCTGGACCGATGATCAGCTTGTCCAGCACATCCGCAAGTGGGCGCTTGAACAATCGAACTGCGGCTTCGAGCCGGAGTGTCTGAACCAAATCAATGATAAGGAATTGGTTCCCTGTCGCGACGTGCTCGTCTCCCGTGGCGCAGAGGCCCTACTGAAGCTGCTTCCGCTGCTCGAGGACGATAACCCATTTGCGCGACTTAATGCGGCGTCCTTTGCTTTCGAGGTTGCTCCGTCGGAGTGCCGGGGTGCGTTGGAAGGGCTGCTTCGATGGGACGGATTGCTGCCGCTCTTCGCCCTTGCCGTATGGTCGCACCACGAGCCGCAGACGGCGCCCGATCCGGCGACTCTTTTGGACAAGCTCCCGAGCCGATCTCGCTGACTCGGCAGGGCCTCGGCGCAGCCGGCGTTCAGACGCAAACAAAGGCTGCACCACGATCATGGCCGGCCTCCGGGTCGTGGTCCTCCAGCGTACGGGCTCGTTCCGAGGGTATCCACGGATTAGCCAAGGCGCACGAGGGCGTGGATGCCCGGCTCAAGGCTTGTCCTCGGGCCGCACGAAGCGCGGACCCGTGGGCCGGGCAAGACGAGGAGGGCGCATTCATCCGACCGCATCCGAATACGAGGCCTGCCGCTCGCGCAGGATTGCCCGCGCGGTCGGTTGCCTTGCCGCGAATGCCGGTCCACATTCGGGCCGAATTCTACTTTTCGGGAGGGAACCATGACGCGAGCATCTGTTTCCAGGCGCACCCTGCTCGCCGGCGGCGCCGGGATCGCCGGGGCGGCGGCGCTGGCGACGCGAGCCGGCTTCGCTCAGGACAACGCCAAGCTCGGCGCGCCGGCGAGCGTGATCAGCAGCCCGCCGCGCGATTGGGCGCGCGGCCATCCGTCGATCTACCCCGACCCCGACGTGATCGTCGTCGACCCGTCCTTTCTGCCGCTGCGGCGGACCCAGGGCGCGATCTACCGGGTGTGGACCGGGGCGCTGTGGGCCGAGGGCCCGGCATGGTCGAGCCAGGGCCAATATCTCGTCTTCAGCGACGTCTCGGGCAATGTGCAGTACCGCTACATCTGGGACGACGGCCGGGTCACCGCGTTCCGCCGCCCGTCCTACAACACCAACGGCAACACCTTCGATTTTCAGGGGCGCCAGCTTTCGCTGCGAGGATTTCAACCGCCGCGTCGTGCGCTGGGAGCATGACGGGTCGATGACCGTGATCGCCGACTCCTTCGACGGCAAGCCGCTGAACTCGCCGAACGACATCGTGCCGCACCCCGACGGCAGCATCTGGTTCACCGACCCGCCCTATGGCGATTCGATTCCCGAGGGCCACCCCGACGACGCCGGCGGCCCGGCCAATCCGCAGGGCACCTTCAACCCGCGGATCGGCGCGCCCAACGCGGGCGCCATCGGCGGCCGCAAGCGGGAATTGCCGACCAGCACCTACCGCTGGGACCCGACCGGCAAGCTCGAGGTGGCGATCCCGGAGGAGCAGCTCCCCGACCCGAACGGCATCTGCTTTTCGCCCGATTACAAGACGCTCTATGTGATCAGCACCGGCAAAGGTCCGGGCGATGCCGGGCCGGGCGGCGAGCGGGTGATCTGGGCCTTCGACATGCAGGGCGCAAAACCGGTGAACAAGCGGCTCTTCACCGACATGACGGTCGACGGCGTCAAATGCGGGCCCGACGGCATGCGCGCCGACGTGACCGGGCATCTGTGGTGCGGCTCCAATGCGCCGCTCGGCTATGCCGGGGTGCTGGTGTTCAACCCGGCGGCGAAGCTGGTCGGCCGCATCCGCCTGCCCGAGGTGTGCGCCAACCTCGCCTTCGGCGGACCCAAGCGCGACCGCCTGTTCATGGCCGCAAGCCAATCGCTCTACATGCTGCAGGTGGCGACCCAGGGCGCGGCGCCCGGCTGACGCCCCGGGCTGATGGCGGGGCTTGCGCCGGCGGCGGCGGCGGCGCATGCCTGCGGCAGAGGCAATTCGAGGGGATTTGCGGAATGTCGCGTATCACGATCGGGGCGGCCCGGCTGCTGTGGGCCGCCGTCCTGCTCGGCATCTCTCTGACGGCGGCGGCCCAGACGCGGCCGGCCGGACCGCCCGCCGGCAATGTCGAAGCCGGCATCGCCCAGCTGCACCAGAAATTGCAGATCACGCCGGCGCAGGAGCCGCCGTTCAACGCGTTTGCCCAGGCGATGCGCGAGAACGCCCGCTCGACGCCGAGCACCCCGCCGCCGCGGCCGGCCACCGCCGTCGACGGGCTGCGCGTTGCCATTCAAATGTCCGAGACCGAGCTGGCGGGTTTGAAGCGGCTGCTGCCGGCGCTGGAGGCGCTGTACAACTCCCTGTCGCCGGCGCAAAAGAAAACCGCCGACACCGTGTTCAGCCAGGGCCCCGGCGGCTGACGGCAGGGAGATCAAGCGATGCCCACGAACAAATTGCCGCTCGACGATTTCCGCGTCATCGACCTGACCGCGCACCGGGCCGGGCCGACGGCGGCGCGCCAGCTCGCCGATTGGGGCGCCCAGGTGATCAAGGTCGAGCCGCCGGGCGAGCAGGTCGACGCCACCGGCAGCCGCCGCGACGGCCCGGATTTTCAGAACCTGCACCGCAACAAGCGGTCGATGACGTTGAACCTGAAAAGCAAAGAGGGCCTCGAGATCTTCTTCAAGCTCGCCGAGCGCGCCGATGTCATCGTCGAGAACTACAAATCCGACGTCAAGCACCGGCTCGGCATCGATTACGAGGCCGTCAAAAAGGTCAACCCGCGCATCGTCTACGGCAGCATCTCGGGCTTTGGCCAGGACGGCCCCTATGCCGGCCGGCCCGGCGTCGACCAGATCGCCCAGGGCATGGGCGGGCTGATGTCGATCACCGGCCATCCGGGGCAGGGCCCGGTGCGGGTCGGCATCGCGATCAACGACACCTCGGCCGGGCTTCTGCTGTCCTATGGCGTCGTCTTGGCGCTGTTGAGCCGCGAGCGCACCGGCGAAGGCCAGTGGGTTCACACCTCGCTCCTCGAGGCGCAGATCTACATGCTCGACTTCCAGGCGGCGCGCTATCTGATGAAGGGCGAGGTCGCCGGCCAGGAAGGGAATTTCCACCCGACTTCGCCCGGCACCGGCATGTTCCAGACCGCCGACGGCCATATCAACATCGCCGCGTCGGGTGATAATTTGTGGCGACGCTTTTGCGAGGCCGCCGGCGCCAAGGATCTGCTCGAAGACCCCGATTTTGCGACCGTGGTCGCGCGCGCCAGGAACCGCTCGGCGCTGATCGCGCATCTGAACGAAATCATGCGGCGGCACAAGAGCGCCTATTGGGTGGAGCTCCTCAACAAGGTCGGGGTGCCGTGCGGGCCGATCAACGCGATCGATGAGACCTTCGCCGATCCGCAGGTGCAGCATCTGGGCATCGCCAAGCCGGTCAGCCACCCGAAGCTCGGGCCGCAGCGGGTGGTCGGCCAGCCGATCCATCTCTCCGCCTACCCGCAGCCCGACGAGCTCAACCCGACCCCGGACCAGGGCCAGCACACCGACGATGTGCTGCGCGAGCTGGGCTACGACGCGCCGGCGATCGCCGGGCTGCGCGGGCGCGGCGCGGTCTAGGACAGTTTCCGATCGAGTTGACCTATTTTAAGAAATTGTCATTGCGAGTTTCCGACCGGCTGGTGGCCGACCCGCCCTGGATGAAACCGAGGCGGCGCCCGGAGCGGCCCCCCTCACCCTTCCCTCTCCCCCCGATCGGGGGGAGAGGGTTGAGAAGGGTTGGCGAGGGGAACCGAGCCTTACCCGGAGCTGGGTGAGGAGGGCTGCCCACGGCCGAAAGCATCCTGTTTGGTTTGGGTCGCACCACTAGTCGACGACGACCGGCTTGACCTCGCGCAGGCGGGGGAGGACTTCCTTCGAGAACAGCGTGATGTTCTTGACCGCTTCCTCATGGGTGATGAAGCCGGTCTTGCCGACCATGATCAGGTGGCCGAAGCCGCCGACCTTGTCGTAGAAATCCATGATCTGGCGATAGACCGTGTCGGGGTTGCCGGCGTACATGCGGCCGCCGGCCATCGCCATCTCGGCGGTCACCCCCGGCCGGTTCAGCGCCGAGTCGCGGCCGGGCCGGCCGACCCCGGCAAAATCGCCGGAGCTGCGGTAGAGCTGCGGCGCGAGCTCGGAGGGTGTCTGGCCCGGCAGCAATTTCGCATATTGCGGCGCCGATTTCATGCTGGTGTTGACGAACCACAGGAGCTTCGAGCCGACCCGCACCCCTTCCTCGTCGGTGTCGCCGACATAGACAAAGGCCGAATAGCCGAAGCGGTCGGTCGAGGGCCTGGCGAGGCCGGCCTCGGCCCGCGCCGCGCGATAGGACGCCCACGCGCGCCGGGTCACATCGACGCCGCGCATGACCATGATGTTGACCATGCCGCGCCGCCCGAGCTCGGCGGTGTCGGCGGGGTCCGAGGTCGCCGCCCACATCGGCGGGTGCGGCTGCTGCCACGGCCGCGGCCAGATGTTGACGTGGCGGTGGGTGAAATGCTTGCCCTCCCAGCTGAACGGACCGTCCTGATGGGTCAAGGTCTTGCCGATCAGGTCGATCGCCTCCCAGAAGCGCTCGCGCACGCCGATCGGGTTGGCGTTGCCCGAGGCCATCTCGGTTCCGCCCGATTTGACAAAGCCGATCTCCAGCCGTCCGCGCGAGATCACGTCGGCGGTCGCGTACTCCTCGGCGACGCGCACCGGGTCCTGTCGCACCGTGACCAATGTCCCCATGCTCAGCAGACGGATGTTTTTGGTTTGCCGCGCGACGATGCCGAGCACGACCGGGCTTGCGCCATAGAGGCAGTTGATCCCGGCGTGGTGCTCGCTCGAGGTGATGTTGAGGCCCAATTCGTCGCACAACAGATACTCGTCGAGCGTCTCCTCGAAGAGCCGCGCCGCGACCTCGGGGTCGCAATACCGGTTGGGCAGGCTGGCGCGCACCGATTGGGCCGCGTCGAGCACCGCGTCGGGCACGAACGGGTACGGGTTCTCGCAGTGAAACCAGGCGTCCATGGTCTTCTCGCTCGATTGACTCGACGCCGCGGGCGGGGCGATCCTGCGGCGGCAGCCGACGGCGGAGGAAATATCGCATGACGATCGAATTGCGCCAGCTTCATCCGCTGTTTGCCGCCGAGGTCGGCGGTCTCGACCTCGCCCGGCCGCTCGACGCGCCGGCGCTCGACGCGATCTGGCAGGCGATCGACCGCCATGCGGTGCTGGTGTTTCACGACCAGCGCCTCGACGACACCCAATTGCGCGATTTCGCCGCACGGTTCGGGCCGCTCGAAATCGGCCGGGCGGCGGCGGCCGGCGGCAAAAGGCGCCTCGCGCATCCGGAAATCGGCGACATCTCGAACCTCGACGAGGAAGGCCGGCTGCGCGAGCGCGACGACAAGCGCCGGCTCGACAGCCTCGGCAATCGGCTGTGGCACACCGACGCCTCCTACATGCCGACGCCGGTGGTGCTGGGCATGCTGCATGCGGTGGCGGCGCCGGCGGCGAGCGCGCTCGGCGGCGGCGAGACCGAGTTCGCCGACATGCGCGCCGCCTGGGACGCGCTCCCCGAGGCGATGCAGCGCGAGGTCGACGGGCTCGTCGCCGAGCACGACATCTTCTGGTCGCGCGGCCAGATCGGCTTTACCGAGCTCGCGCCCGGCGACCGCGAGAAATACCCGCCGTCGCGGCAGCGGCTGGTGCGCCGCCATCCGGGCTCCGGGCGCAAGACGCTGTATCTGTCGGCGCACGCCTCGCACATCGTCGGCTGGCCGGTCGCCGAGGGCCGCCTGCTGCTCCTGGACCTCAACGCCCATGCGACCCGGCCCGATTTCGTCTACAGCCACCAATGGCGGGTCGGCGACCTGGTGATCTGGGACAACCGCTGCACAATGCATCGCGGCCGCCCGCACGACGATGCCCAGCCGCGCGACCTCCGCCGCGCCACCACCCTCGATGTCGGCTCGACCCTCGACGAGGCGGCCTGAGCGGCCTCAGCCGGCGACGGGGGCGGTGATTGCGGCGTAGACCAGCTGGCGCGACAGGCAGCGGTAGTAGAGGCGGCGGTCGGGGGCCTGGGCGAGAAAGACCGCGACCAGATCCTCGGCCGGGTCGATCCAGAAATACGTGCCGGTGACGCCGCCCCAGAAGAACTCGCCGACCGAGCCCGGAACCGGCGACATGCCGGGCTGGGTGCGCACCGCGAAGCCAAGGCCGAAGCCGTAGCCCATCTCCGGCACCGGGGCGAGCGCGCCGAACCGGGGGCGCGCGGTCTCGCCGTAGCCGATGCCGGGCGGCAGATGGTCGGACGCCATGTGCCGCACCGTCTTCGGCGCCAGCAGGCGCACGCCGTCGAGCTCGCCGCCGTTCAGCAGCATCTGGCAGAACCGGAGGTAGTCGGACGCGGTCGAAACGAGCCCGCCGCCGCCCGATTGCCAGCGATGCGGTTGCGCGACGTTGCGCATCGGCGGACGCGCCCCGGTGGCGGCGTCGGCCTGCGGCTCGGCGAGGCGCGCCGCCTTGGCGCCGGCCGCCGCGAAGGCGGTGTCGGCCATGCCGAGCGGCCCGGCGATCCGCGCGGCGAAGAAGTCGCCGAGGCTCTGCCCCGACACCACTTCGACCACCCGGCCCAAGACGTCGGTCGACATGCTGTATTCCCAGGTCGTGCCCGGCTCGAACATCAACGGCAGGCGGGCGAGCTTCGCCATCAGCTCGGCGTTCGACTGCTCCTCGTTCATCAGATCGGCGTCGCGCCAGACCATCTGAACGGCCGAGTCGCCGAACGCGGCGTAGGTCAGCCCGGAGGTGTGGCGCAGCAGGTCCTGGACGGTCATCGTGCGCACAGCGGGGGCGCGGCCGACGCCGACCGTGCGCTCCTTGAATTCCGGCAGATATTCGGCGACCGGGGCCGAGACCTGCAGCCGGCCTTCCTCGGCCAGCATCATCGCCGCGACCGAGGTGACGGGCTTGGTCATCGAGGCGACGCGGAAGATCGCGTCCAATTCCATCTTCGCCCCGGCCTCGCGGTCGCGCCAGCCGAAGGCCTCGGCGTAGCCGACCCGGCCGCCGCGGGCGATCAGCATGACCGCGCCGGGGATCAGCCGGCGCTCGACATCGGCGCGCAAGGTCGCCGAGATCCGCTCGAGCCTCTCCGGCGACAGCCCGATCTCTTCCGGCCGCCCCGCACGCGGCAACCCCAACCCGGTCATGCACTGCCTCCCCTGCATCCAGATCCTACAGCCACTGCTCGGACCGTCCCGCGCCTGTTGCATTCAGGCCTCGCCTTTACCCCCGGCCTGCCCGGAACGCCGGCATCACCTCCTCGGCGACCCATTGGAACTGCTCGAGCATCACCGCCTGCGGGGTGCCGATCGGGCTCGACAGGCTGATGTGCTGCATGCCGGGATAGCGCATCTCGAAGTCCTTCAGGAGGTCGACGAGCTGGTCGGGCGTGCCGGCGAACCAGGAGCCCAGCTCCATGTAGTGCTCGACCTTCGGCACCCCGGCCGCGTCCCAGCCGCCGCGCCGCCCCACCGCCTCGACCTGCGCCGGCGTCAGGCCGGGGACAAAGCCCAGCGGTGCGAACATCTTCACATGCTCCTCGTAGATCGGCTTGATCTCGCGGACCGCCTGCTCGCGGGACTTGGCGAGGTGGAAATGCAGGCCGAGCTGCAGATCCTCGCCCAGCGCCAATTCCTTGCCGGCGCGCGCCGCCGCCTCGCGGTAGGCGGTGATCGGCCCCGCCTGCATCGTCGCCGCACCACCGCCGACCGCGCCCTTGATGCCGTGCCTGACCATGAAATCGAGGCCGCGCGGGTTGGCGCTGACGATCGGCTGCCAGCATTCGACCGGGGTGTGGATCGGCCGCGGCACCAGGGTCAGCTCCTTGAGCTCGTAGCCGCGGTACGGCACCCGCGGCGGCAGGGTGAAGTATTGCCCCTTGTGCGAGAAGGATTCGTTGTTGAAGGCCTTGAAGACGACCTCCACGCCCTCCTCGAAGAACTCGCGGTTGGCGTTCTGGTCGAGCATCGGGCCGCCGAGGCTCTCGACCTCGCGGGTGTGGTAGCCGCGCCCGAAGCCCATCACCACCCGGCCGCCGGTCAGGATGTCGGCGGCGGCGAAATCCTCGGCCAGCCGCAGCGGGTGCCACATCGGCACGATGTTGAAGCCGCAGCCGATTTTCAGCTTTTTCGTCACCCGCGCCAGATGCACCGCCAACAGGAGAATGTTGGGGATGCACTCGTAGCCTTCATGCTGAAAGTGATGCTCGGCGAGCCACAACGTCTCATAGCCGAGATCGTCCATCCGCCGCGCGATCGCCTCGGTCTTGGCGAAGACGCTGGCCAGATGCTCGTTCGAATAGCGCCGCTCGTTGGCCGGGGTCGTGTCCTGCCCGCGGTCGGGAAGGTCGACATGACCCGCATAGACGGTGGTGAATTTGGTGATCATCTCTCGTCCCTCCGGCTCGGCCGCCGCCGCGGATGGCGCGGAGCGGCCATGATCGGCCAGTCTTGCCCAATTTAGCCGGCATGGCTACCCGGCGCCACGCGCGGCCGAAGTGTTTTCGCGCCCGTTGACACCAATTCGGCTAGCCCGGCAACCTTCCTGCGCCCGAACGGCCGGCGAGAGCCGTCGGGCTGCCCCGAGGAGGAGACCCCAGATGACGATATTGCGCAGGAAGCTGCTGTTCGGCGCCGCGGCCGGTGTTGCCGCGCCGCTCGTCCTGCGCTGGCCGGCGAACGCCGCAGAGTTCGCCTACAAGTGCGGCGGCTCGCTCCCCGACGGCCACCCGATGGCGATCCGCGCCCGCGAAGCCATGCAGCTGATCAAGGAGGAGAGCGGCGGCCGGCTCGACATCACGCTCTATACGAACAGCCTCCTCGGCGGCGACACCGCGATGATCTCGCAGACCATCGCCGGCGCCCTCGAAATGTACGTGCTGCCGTTCGACCTCCTGGCGGCGAAAAACCCGGCGATGGGGATTTTCGGCGTCGGCTACGCCTTTCTCGACGTCGGCCACGTCTGGCAGGCGATGGACGGCGAGCTCGGCGACCATCTGCGCGGCATCGCCGGGCAGATCGGCTTTCACACCTGCCACAATTGCTACGACCACGGCTTTCGCGAGATCACCACCCGGACCAAGCCGATCAATTCGCCGGCGGACCTGAAGGGGTTCAAGATCCGCCTGCCGGTCGCGCCCTATTACATTTCGCTGTTCCAGCACCTCGGCGCGTCGCCGACCCCGATCAATTTCGCCGAGGTCTACAGCGCATTGCAGACGGGCGTCGTCGACGGCCAGGAGAACCCGCTCGTCCTGATCGACACCGCCAAGCTCTATGAGGTGCAGAAATATTGCAGCCTGACCAACCACACCTGGGCCGGGCTCAACATCTCGTTCAGCAACATCGCCTGGAAAAAGCTGCCGCGCGACCTGCAGGAGATGTCGGAGAAGCATTTCAACCAGAAGGCGCTGCAGGAGCGCGCCGACTGGCAGACGATGACCAACGGCGAGATCGAGACGTTGAAGGGCAAGGGCATGGCGTTCAACTCGCCCGACCCCAAGCCGTTCCAGGACGCGCTGCGCAAGACCGATTTCTATCCCGAGATGAAGAGGAAATCGGGCGAAAAGGCGTGGACGTTGCTTGAGGGCTATGTCGGCAATCTCGCATGAGAGTCCGACTTATTCGCCATTCCTGCGAAAGCGCAGGGCCGTCCAGGCAGAATTCCTGGCGCAAAAGAGCCGTGCATCGTGGTCTCAAGCGACAATTGAGATCGTCTTGCCCGGCCTTGTGCCGGGCATCCACGCCTTCACTTGCGGCGTGCAAAGACGTGGATGCCCACGGATCAAGTCCGTGGGCTGAAGGCCCACGGGCCAAGCCCGGCCAAGACGAGAAAACGTGCTGCATTTCCTTCCTCCGGACCGCCCTGCGCGCGAGCAGCAACCGAGTGATTTCAGTCGCCGGCCCACTGTTCATGCCAGGGGCAGGGTGTGGACCCTTGCTTTCGCGGGGGCGGCGAGTTGGCGGGCTGTTGAATTTCTTCGCACGCTCCTTTGCGGGAGCGACGGCGGCTGGACGTTGGGCCTGCTCGAAGGCTGTGTCGGCAGCTTCGCGTGACGGCTGAGCTCCCGCTCCCGGCGGCGGAGGGGATGGGCGCCTCCGGGCTGCGGCGGGGCGCGCGCAGCCTCGACCGCGTCATCGGCCGCGCGGCCGAGGCGCTCGGCGCGCTCCTGGTGCTGGTCGAGACCTGCATCCTCTTTGCCGGCGTCGTCTCGCGCTATGTCTTCGACAGCCCGCTGTTGTGGACCGACGAGCTGGCTACCTTTCTCTTCCTGTGGCTGTCGATGCTGGGCGTCGTCGTCGCCTTCCGCCGCCAGGAGCACATGCGGCTGACCACCTTCATCAACTGGGTGAGCCCGCAATGGAGCCGCTGGCTGGGCACGGTCGGCGCGCTGCTGGTGATCGTCTTTGTCCTCGAGCTCCTGCTGCCGGCGGCGCAGTATCTGCAAATCCAGCAATCGACCGAGCTGATCACCCTGTCGATCTCGGACGGCTACCGGGTCTCGGCGATCCTGGTCGGCGCGATTTTGACCGCGGTCGTCGCCTTGGCGCGCCTCCTCGAAACGACCAGCCGCGGCGGCTTTTTTGCCGCGGTCGCCGATCGTCGCCGGGGTATCGCTGGCGCTGTGGCTGGCGCAGCCGCTGCTGATCGCGATCGGCCACGGCAGCCTGGTGCTGTTCTTTGTCGTGATCGTCGCAATCTGCGTCGGGATCGGCGTGCCGATCGCCTTCACCTTCGGCATCGCCACCTTCTCGTACCTGGCGCTGACCACCGACCTGCCGTTGTCGATCGTCGTCAACCGGATGGATGACGGCATTTCGAACATGCTGCTGCTGGCGGTGCCGATGTTCGTCTTTCTCGGCCTCTTGATGGAGATGACCGGGATCGCGCGGGTCATGGTCAATTTCCTCGCGGCGCTGATCGGCCACGTCAAGGGCGGGCTCTCCTATGTGCTCTTGGGCGCGATGTACCTGGTTTCCGGCATCTCGGGCTCGAAGGCGGCCGACATGGCGGCGGTGGCGCCGATCCTCTTCCCGGAGATGCGGCGTCGCGGCGCCCATCCGGGCGAGCTCGCCTCGCTGCTCGCCACCTCGAGCGCGATGTCGGAGACGATCCCGCCGAGCCTCGTTCTGATCACGATCGGCTCGGTGACCAACATCTCGATTACCGCGCTCTTCACCGGCGGCCTCTTGCCGGCGGCGGTGGCGGCGCTGGCGCTGGTCGCGGTCGCCTGGTGGCGCTCGCGCCGCGAGGATGCCGGCGGCACGGCGCGCGCGCCGGTGTCGCTGATGGCGCGCACCTTTGTCATCGCGGTCCCGGGCCTGACCCTGCCCTTTGTGATCCGCGCCGCGGTGATCGAGGGCGTGGCGACCGCGACCGAGGTTTCGACCGTCGGCGTCGTCTATACAGCGCTCCTCGGCCTCCTCGTCTACCGCCGCTTCGACTGGCGGCGGGTCTACCCGATCCTGGTCGACACCCTGTCCCTGACCGGGGCGGTGATGCTGATCATCGGCACCGCGACGGGGATGGCCTGGGCTCTGACCCAATCGGGCTTCTCGCAATGGCTGGTCGCGGTCATGGCGGCCGTGCCGGGCGGCGCGCTCGGGTTTTTGGCGATCACGATCGTCGCCTTCATCATCCTGGGCAGCGTGCTCGAAGGCCTGCCGGCGATCGTGCTGTTCGGCCCGCTGCTGTTCCCGGTCGCCAAGGCGATGGGGGTGCACGAGGTTCACTATGCGATGGTGGTGATCCTGGCGATGGGGATCGGCCTCTTCGCGCCGCCCTTCGGGGTCGGCTATTACGGCGCCTGCGCGATCGGACGGGTCTCGCCCGACGATGCGCTGTGGCGGATCTGGCCCTATATTGCCGCCCTCGTCGTCTCCCTCGCCGTCGTCGCCGCGGTCCCGTGGCTGTCGATCGGCTTTCTGTGAGAAAGACTTGGAGTGAAGAGCTTACTCCAGCCCTGTAGGATGGGTTGAGCGCAGCGAAACCCATCTGCGGAGCCGGTTGAGATGGGTTTCGCGATGCTCAACCCATCCTACGTCCAGGTCGGAAGGGCGCGGAAGAAGAATGCGGTTCGGCCTGTCCCCGGTCCAATCCGATGGCCGCTTCGCTGCGGCAGGCCGCGCTCGCCGAGGCGCTCGGCTACGACATGCCGGGGGCGCACGGGTCATGCCATGTTTTGGGGCGGCGTAGGAATGGAATACACGACACTCGGGCGAACCGGGCTGCGGGTCAGCGTCGCCGGCCTCGGCTGCGGCGGGTTCAGCCGGCTCGGGCTCGGCGCCGGCAAGAGCGAGGCCGAGGCGATCGCGCTTGTCCATCAGGCGCTCGATCTCGGCGTCACCCTGTTCGACACGGCCGCCGTCTACGGCACCGAGGAGGTGCTGGGGAAGGCGCTCAAAGCCGCGCCGCGCGACCAGGTCGTGATCGCGACCAAGGCGTGGATCCCGCGCCGCGAGGGCCGTTCGGCCGCCGCCCGCGCGGTCGAGAGCCTCGATGATTCGCTGCGCCGGCTCGGGGTCGATCATATCGATGTCTTTCAGCTGCACGGCGTGTCGCCCGAGGCCTACGACCGCGCCCGCGACCAGATCGCCCCGGCGCTGCTGGCGGAGCAGGCCAAGGGCAAGATCCGGCATCTCGGGGTGACCGAGACCGGCTCCAGCGACGGCGGGCATGCGATGGCCCGGCGCGCCGTCGAGGACGGCGTCTGGGACACCCTGATGCTCGCCTTCCACATGATGCATCAGAACGCCCGGACCGAGGTCTTCCCGCGCACGATCGAGAACCGGGTCGGCACCCTCTTGATGTTCGCGGTGCGCAACATCTTCTCCAAGCCGGAGCGGCTGCGGGAAGAGCTGCGCCGGCTCGCCGCCGAGGGCAAGGTCGCGCGCTGGCTCGCCGACGCCCCGGACCCGCTCGGCTTTCTTGTCCACGAGGCGGGCGCCGCCAGCATCACCGACGCCGCCTACCGCTTTGTGCGCCACGAGCCGGGGGTCGACGTGGTCCTGTTCGGCACCGGAGACCCCGGGCATCTGCGCGCCAACATCGCCTCGATCCTGGCCCCGCCGCTCCCCGAAACCGACCGCCGCATCCTCGCCAGGCATTTCGGCCACCTCGTCGGCGTCGGCCTCGACCCGCCCGTCTACATGCCCGGGCCTGACCGGCTCTTGACGCCCCCCACCGCTTCGATCGACACGATCTCGCCCGGCTCCCCCCGATAGATGACGAGGGAGACGGTTTGCGGCGACGACACCGTCGTCGGTAAAGCCGCGCTGTTGCGTGTCATCCGGATTCCCTTATTGTGCGATCGAAGATCAGGCTGACGGGTCAGGTCCCGACGATGCGGTCGTCATTCGCCTTGCTCCTGCTGCTGCTGCCGGCCTCCTGCGCACTCCTTGGGCCTGGCCCGCCGGAGCACTTGGTTTATTTCCGGCACGGCTCGGCAGACCTCGATGCGGCGGCGCGGGGCGTTGTCGCCGACGCGGCGCGGCAGGCGCAGCAGGATCCGGCGGCGCCGGTGAACGTCGTCGGCTACACCGACAGCGCCGGCAGCCCCCAGGTCGACGTCATTCTGTCGCAAAAGCGTGCGCAGGCGGTCGCCGACGCGCTGGTGGCGGACGGCGTGCCGGCGTCCCGGCTGGCGCGCCTGGGACGGGGCCAGACCGGGGCCGATCCCGGGCTGGCGAGCCGGCGCGTCGAAATCAAGATCGGGAGCCCCTAGTGGTGGGAGCCAGACCCTTGACTCCCTTCTTGCCGGTATGACGGGGCCGCGGTTCGAGCAGCGAAAACCGCCATTGGCTCAAAAGTCAAAAAACGTGCCACCGATCGCGGCAGGCGCTCGATCGCGCGTGATCAGGCGCGCGGCGGGACGCTGATATCGAGCCAGCCGAGCGGCGTCGTCGCGGCGCGGTCGCCGGGGCGCAGCAGGATCGTGGTCATCGCCGATTCGACGATCGCCGGGCCGCAGACCGTCTGCGCCGGCGCGAGCGCGTCGAAATCATAGACGGGCGTGGCGATCCAGTCGTCGAGGTAGATGCGGCGCTCGGAGCGGGGAGGGGAGGGCGGCCCCGCGGCGAGGGCGGGCTCCCGCGGCAGGGCCGAGAGGATGCCGGCGACGGCGACGCGGGCGTTGACCAGCACCGTCTCCTGGTCGGGGAGCGAATAGGTGTAGAGCGCCTCGTGGCGGCGATGGAAGCGCTCGACGATCTGCGGCAGCGGGTCGGGCACGGTCCAGTCGACATCGTCGAGCGGCACGGCGATCTCGAACACCTGCTCGCCATAGCGCATGTCGACCGAGCGCGTCACCCGCGCCGGGCCGTCGAACCCTGTCCCGGACCCCGATCCCGGGGAGGCGCGCAGCCGCGCCAGCCCCTCGGCCTCCATCTCGTCGAACAGCGCTTTGACCGCGCCGCCGTCGAGCGCCCGAGTGTCGCCGATATGGGTGCGCGCGACCTCGAAGCGCAGATCGGTCGCCAGCATGCCCCAGGCCGACAGCACCGCCGCGACCCGCGGCGCGATGACCCGACGCAGATCGAGCTGGCGCGCGATTTCGGTCGCGTGCAGCCCGGAGGCGCCGCCAAAGGCGAGGAGCGCGAAGCGGCGCGGGTCGACGCCGCGGCGCACCGAGACGAGCCGCACCCCTTCGGCCATGCTGGTGTTGACCACCCGGTGGATGCCGCGCGCCGCGGCGAAGCGGTCGATGCCGAGCGCCGCGGCGATATGGTCGATTGCGGCCTCGGCGGCGGCGCGGTCGAGCTTGTGCCGGCCGCCCAGAAAACGCGCCGGATCGAGGTAGCCCAGCACCAGATTGGCGTCGGTCACCGTCGCCGCCGCGCCGCCGCTGCGGTAGCAGGCGGGGCCGGGGACGGCGCCCGCGCTTTCCGGGCCGACATGCAGGATGCCGCCGGCATCGACCCGCGCGATCGATCCGCCGCCGGCCCCGATGCTGGCGATGTCGAGGCTGTTGAGCGCCACCGTATGGCCGGCGACCCTCCGGCTCGGCGCCAGGCTCGGCCGGCCGGCGACGATCAGCGAGATGTCGGTGCTGGTCCCGCCCATGTCGAACGGGATCAGATCGCCTTCGCCGAGGAGCGTGGCGCCGAGGAGCCTGGCGGCATGGACGCTGCCGGCGACGCCGCCGGCCGGGCCGGAGAGCACCGCCCCCGCCGCCAGCCGGCCCGATTCGGCGATCGGCGCGACCCCGCCATGCGACTGGATGATCAGGGTCGGCCCGGCATAGCCGGCTTCGGCGAGGCGCTGCTCCAGCCGCCCGAGATAGCGCGACAGCGCCGGCCCGACATAGGCGTTGACGATCGTCGTCGAGACCCGCTCGAACTCCTTGATCTGCGGCAGCACGTCCGCGGAGAGCGACACATAAGCGTCGGGCAATTCGCGCGCGACCGCCTCGCGGGTGGCGCGCTCGTGGCCGGGGTCGCGCCAGGCGTGCAGATAGCAGACCGCCACCGCCTCGACCCGCTCGCGCTTCAGCGCGGCGACCGCCGCGGCGAGCGAGGCCGGGTCGAGCGGGGTCGAAACCCGGCCGTCGGCGCGCAGCCGCTCGCGCACGCCGAGCCGCAATTTGCGCGGGACCAGCTGCTCCGGCGGCGGCAGGCGCAGATTGTAGCGGTCGTCCTTCAGCCCCTCGCGCATCTCGATCACGTCGCGATGGCCCTCGGTGGTCAACAGGCCGACCTTGGCGCCCTTGCGCTCGAGGAGCGCATTGGTCGCGACCGTGGTGCCGTGGACGATGCGCTCGGTCTGCGCCAGCAGCGCCGCGAGGTCGAGCCCGAGGCTGTCGGCCAGCAGCCTCAGCCCGTCGAGGACGCCCTCCGAGGGGTCGGCCGGGGTCGACGGGACCTTGGCCAGGGTCGCGCCGCCGGCCTCGTCGACCGCGACGAGGTCGGTGAAGGTGCCGCCGACATCGATGCCGATCCTATGCATGGCCGCGACAATCGTTAGTGGTCGGTATGGGATGAATTAGGGGAAGTCCGTGGCCTATTCGTTTCCCCCGCAAAAGAGCGAGCTCAAAGAGACGACCAAAGATCGTCTTGCCCGGCCTTGTGCCGGGCATCCACGCCTTCATTCGCGGCACCCAAAGCCGTGGATGGCCGGGTCAAGCCCGGCCAAGACGAAAACAAACTTGCGGTTCTCGCGGCTCATCTCGAATGGGATGAGGACGGGACGGCGGGCGTCCCCGCCGCCCCGGCCGCCTACGCCTGATGGGCGTGCCAGTAGGTGTTGCGCAGCACGCGGCCCGGCAACGCGCCGGTGTGCTTGCCCTCGCTGTAGAGCGTCTGGCCGTTGACGATCGTGGCGAAGACGCCCTCGGCCGGCTCCTTGATGCGCCAGGCGCCCTTCGGGAAGTCGCGCACCACGACCTCGTTGGCCGCACTTGACGGTCGCCGGGTCGAAGATCACGACATCGGCGGCCATGCCGGGGCGCAACAGGCCGCGGTCGTAGAGCCCGAAGGTCGAGGCGCTGTCGAAGGTCAGCCGCCGCACCGCCTGCTCCAGGGTCATCACCTGCTTCTCGCGCACCCATTCGCCGAGGAGCTTGGTCAGATAGCCGTAGCCGCCGTGGAACTGCACATGCGCGCCGCCGTCGCCGAGCCCGATCACCGCGTTGGGGTGGGTCAGGATCCGGGTCAGCGCCTCGTCGTCGACATTGTTTTCGGCCTGCAGGAAGCGGGTTTCGAGCTTCTCCTCGACCACCAGATCGAGGAAGGCGTCGATCACGCGCTTCTGCTGCTTCTCGGCGATCTGCCCGATCGACTTGAACTGCATCCACTTGTTCTTTTCGAGCGCCGGCTCGTTGACCCACATGTAGTTCCACCAGGCCTTGGAGAAGCCGACCGCCGATTCGGGCTTGTTGACCACCGCCTCCTCGTGGAGCTTGGCGCGGGTCTCGGGGTCGGCGTAGGCCTTCAGCTTCTCCTCGTCCGACGACAACAGGATCGGGTGCCAGGTCGGCAGGCCGCGGAACACCTGGCAGTTCTTCATCGTGAAGTCCTGGGTGACCCGGTTCGGGCTGCACATCGGATAGGCGCGGATGCCGAGCGCCGCGGTCTCCTCGACCCGCGCCATGTGCACCTTCCACTCGTCGGGCTTGCGCATGGTCTGGGACAGGCTGTTGTAGACGACGGTGCGCCCGGTGGCCTCGGCGAGGCGCCGGATCATGCCGTCCTTCAATTCGACATACTGGCCGCCGCCGGCCTGGATCGTGCCGGTGCTCATCTCGCGCAGCACGTCGCCGAGCGCGAAGATTTCCTTCTCGTCGGCCCACAACGCCGGGATGTGAACGCCCTGCGGGTCGTAATGGCCCTTCTCGCGCGACACCGAGAGGCCGAGCGCGCCCGCCTTCATGCCGTCGCGGACGACATCCTGCATCGCCTTGATCTGGTTGTCGGAGGCGCCGGGCTTCTGGCAATCCTCGCCCATCACGTAATGGCGCACCGCGGTGTGCCCGATCAGATTGCCGACATTGACGCCGAGCCGCTTGTCGAGATGGTCCATGTATTGGCCGGTCGTCTCCCAATCGAAATTGACCGTGCGCAACACGTCCATCGGGATCGCTTCGACATAGGACAGGAACTCGGCCAGCCGCTCCTCGGTCCCCTTCCGCACCGGGGCCAGGGACAGCGAGCAATTGCCGAAGATCACGGTGGTGGCGCCGTGCTCGGGCGAGAAGGTGCACAGCGGGTCCCAGGTCACCTGCGCGTCGTAATGGCAATGATTGTCGATAAAGCCGGGGGCGACGGCGCGGCCGTCGGCGTCGATCGTGCTCGCCGCCGGCCCACTCAGCTTGCCGATCTCGATGATCTTGCCGTCCTTGATCCCAATGTCGCCGCGAAACGCCGGCATCCCCGAGCCGTCGACGATGCGGCCGTTCTTGATCAACAGATCATACGCCATCGGTTTCTTCCCTCCGTCGCGCGGGCCGCCCGTCGCCACCCGCTGTTGCTGATGCGAGTGTACCCCTTCGCGCGGCGGACACCATGCGCCTGCCCGCGTCAGCCATGACGAGAGCGCGGGTGTGCCAGTCGCAAACAGGGTGGCCCGCGCAACCGGAAATAGTGCCCGCGGGCCGCTTTGTGGTAAAGCCTGCAACCGGCCGCGGCAGGCCGGCGGCGACTTGCGATGGAGCTCCCGATACCATGACATTATCGACCGACGAGTATCGCGACCATCTGACATCTACGGCGGTTCGGGCCGGCTTCAGCTTCGACGAGGTCGCCCTGCCGGCCGAGCGCGACGCCACGGTCGGCACGATGCGGCATGCGCTATCTCGATTGGGGCAACGCCGGGCGCGCGGCCGATCCTGTTTCTGCACGGCGGCGCCTTGACCGCGCATACCTGGGATTTGTGCTGCCTGGCGCTGCGCGGCGATTTCCGTTGCCTGGCGCTCGACCAGCGCGGCCACGGCGACAGCGACTGGGCGGCCGACGCCGACTATTCGCTCGCCGCCCAGCGCGAGGACATCCGGGGCTTCGCCGACCAGCTCGGGCTCGACCGCTTCGTGCTGATCGGCATGTCGATGGGCGCGATCAACGGCCTCGCCTATGCGATCGCCTATCCCGAGACCCTGTCGGCGCTGGTGCTGATCGACGCCGGCCCCGAGGTCAGGCGCCCGGGCTCGAGCCGCATCCGCGATTTTGTCAACAGCGGCGCCGAGCCCGCCTCGCTCGAGGCGATCATCGAGCGCGCGCTCGCCTTCAACCCGCGCCGCGACCCGCTTAATCCTGCGGCGCAGCCTGATGCACAATCTGCGCCAGCAGCCGGACGGCAACTGGACCTGGAAGTACGACCGCCGGCGGTTTCAGGCGATGGGCGGCGAGCGGCACGGGGCGGAACGGCGCGGGCTCGCCGACGGCCTGGCCAATGTCGGCTGCCCGACCCTGGTGGTGCGCGGCGCCGAGAGCGACGTGTTCCACGACGCCGACGCCGAGCGACTGGCGACGAGCCTGCCCGACGGCCGCTGGATCAAGATCGCCAGGGCCGGCCACACCGTGCAGGGCGACAACCCGAAGGATCTGGTGGCGGCGTTGCGCGAATTTCTCGGCTAAAGCCAGCGCGGCGCCGTTCGGCTGATTTCAACGGGCCGCGAGCCGGGAGGGCGTAAGCGCAGCTTCGTTGAGGGGGTTGCGCCGGTGCTCCGGTGGAGCGATGCCTGTCGCCTTGGGCCAATGGATGACAGCCGGGGCGAAATTTTCATCGTCGCATGCCCCTGTGCCTTGCTCATCTCGTACGGCAGCCTCAGCCGTGCGCCGAATTTCCAATTAAGATTTGAGATGTCGAAAACCTTTACAGGGAAGCTCCACTGAGTTTTGCATTGAAATCTTCCGTTCTTAGAGTCTACTCAGATTACAATTTGTGGCTGTGGCGTCCGGCCGAGCCTCCTTATGAGTAGCTTGACGCTGGCGAGGAACAGCCACGCCAGCGCGCTTTCCATGGTCGCTTCGAAATCCTTGGCCAGGCGTCGGTTGCGGTTGAGCCAGGCAAAAGTGCGCTCGACCACCCAGCGCCGCGGCAGGACGACAAACCCGGTGGCGGTGTCGGAACGCTTGACGATCTCGACCGTCCACCGCCCGAGCTTGTCGAGGGCGGCGTTGAGCTTGGCGCCGCGGTAGCCGCCGTCGGCGAAGAGGTGGCGCAGCCAGGGATAGAGATTGCGCGCGGCGGCCAACACCAGTGGCGCGCCGTCGCGGTCTTGGATGTCGGCTCGGTGGACCACCGCCCCGACCAGCAGGCCGGTCGTGTCGGTGAGCACGTGGCGCTTGCGCCCTTTGACTTTCTTGCCGGCGTCATATCCGCGCGGGCCGCCGGCCTCGGTCGTCTTGACCGACTGGCTGTCGATGACCCCGGCGCTGGGGCTGGCCTCGCGGCCGGCCGTCTCGCGCACCCGCATCACCAGAGAGTGATTGATCGTCTCCCACAATCCGGCGTCCCGCCAGCGGTAGAAAAATCGCTGCACCGTCGAGAACGGCGGGAACTCCTTTGGCAGCAATCGCCACTGACAACCCGTCGTCAGCAAGTACAGCATCGCATTGACAACTTGCCGCATCGCGGTGGTGCGCGGTCGCCCCAGCTGCTTGGGCAACGGCAGCAACGCTTCGATCTCGGCCCATTCCTGATCGATCACGTCGCTTGCATAGCGAAGACCATCGCGGCGATACTGCGGTTGGGTGATTTCGGTCCACATCTTGCGCCCCTCTCTTGCTTGACAACCAGAGAGTACCACAAGCGGCTGAAATCACTCAATTCATTTTGGGTCAAACTCTTAGTCTTACTGAGTTCACAAATCTTTTATGATGTATTGTTCTGGGTAGCAGTCGCAAGATGTGGTATACAAGTCGATCTTTTGACCGGTTGGGGGACCGGAATAGAGGGCGCTGCGAGCGAGGGGAGTGAAGCGCGATTTTCGGCCTATGTCGAGGCGCTTGTCGAGGTCCTTGGCCACGCCGACCGGCCGGAGCCGATGCGCGATTATTGCCTCGGGTTGCTGATGCCGTTGGCGCGCAAGAGCGTCGAGCCGCTGGCGGCGGTGACCGCGCCGTCGCGGGTTGCGGCGCAAGCATCAATCGCTTGCTGCATTTTGTCGGCAACGCGCCATGGTCGGACGCAGCGGTTCTGGCCAGGGTGCGCGAGCTGGTGCTGCCGGCGATCGAACGCCGCGGGCCGATCGAGGCCTGGATCATCGACGATACCGGGTTTCCCAAGAAGGGCCGGCATTCGGTCGGGGTGACGCGGCAATATTGCGGCCAACTCGGCAAGCAGGACAATTGCCAGGTCGCGGTCACCTCTCTCGCTCGCCAACCACTCATGCCAGCTTGCCGATCGCCTATCGGCTGTATCTGCCGCTGGAATGGGCGGCCGGACCAGGCGCGCCGGGCCCAGGCCGGGGTGCCGGAGGCGATCGGCTTTCCAGACCAAGCCCGACATCGCGCTTGGAGCAGATCCGCGCCGCGCGGGCCGCCGGGCTGCCGCGCGGGCGTCGTGCTGATGGATGCCGGCTACGGCAGCGACACCCGGCTGCGTACCGAGATCGCCGCGCTCGGCCTGCGTTATATCGCCGGTATCCAGCCGCATCACCACGGCTTGGCCGCCCGGGCGTGGCGCCGTTGCCGGCGAAACCCTGGTCGGGCCGGCGGCCGACCGCCGAACCTGCTGCGGCGCGACCCCGAGCACCAGCCGGTCGCGGCCAAGGCGCTCGCGCTCGGCCTGCCGGCAGCGAGCGTGGCAGACGATCACTTGGCGCGAGGGCATCGGCCGATTGGCTCGACCTCGCGTTTTGCCAGGCGTGCGGGTGCGCGCCGCCGCATCGCGATACCAAGCGGAGCGAACCGCGCGCCGAAGAATGGCTGCTGATCGAATGGCCGCCAGGCGAAACCGAGCCGACCAAGTATTGGTTCGCCACCTTGCCCGAGGATATCGCCTTCGAGCGGCTGGTCGATCTCGCCAAGCTGCGCTGGCGGATCGAGCGCGATTATCAGGAACTCAAGCAGGAACTCGGCCTTGGCGATTACGAAGGGCGCGGCTGGCGCGGCTTCCACCATCACGCGACACTCTGCATCGCCGCCTACGGCTTCCTGATCTCCGAACGCGGCGCCCTTCCCCCCTCAGGACCTCGTTCCGCCACGCTCCTGCCGCAACCTGGCCGTTCCCGACGGTTACCGACCCAGAGGCGCCGCCGATCCGACCCGAGCGACATATCCCCAACTCGATCAAACTCGAAACAGGATGTTTGAACCCACGTTCAGCAAACTGTAAGGAATGACCCTCCGGCGCAGACGCTTGAGCCGTATGGGGCCCGGAACCTGTCGGGAATATTTACATCGGGATCGGCCGGTCCTGACCCAAGGATAATTGGATCAAAGGCTTGCGACCTCCTGCCCATCTGGCACGCGGCTTGCTGTGGCGATCACGACATCGTGAACTCGTTTTTGGATTCGCGTGTCTGACGCAGAAGGGAAAGGCACATGAAGTTTTCTGGTCTGACTACGATGGTCACTCTGGCAGCCGCCGTCGGCTATACCGGAGCGGCTCAAGCAACTCCCGGATTTGTTGCGCTCGAAGGATCGGACGCCACCGCTTTCCATCAGGACCCCTCGTACACCCCGCAGCTCTTCCATTACCTGTCGAACGGCCAAGGCACGATACCGGTTCTGGTCTATGACCCGACCGGGACCGTCAATATCGCCAACCCTGACGGAGCGGCTGTCGCCTATGCCACGTCTCTGGCCGCGTTGACGCTGACCCCGTCGAACTACAGCGCGATCTATATCGAATTGCCGGGCGGATGCTGCACGGCCGACAATACCGTCCTCAACGGGTTCGGCGCGGCGGTGAACGCGTTCATCGCAGCCGGCGGCAACCTCTCGATCGAGAATTATGTCGGCGGCGACTATGACGGCACCGTGCCGGGTGGAAACGCCCCGCTCGGCACCATCCAGGGCAACGGCGTCGTCAACGGCGGCATCGGCGGCGGCCCGAGCTGCACCGACGGCGAAGTGGTGAACGCAAACGGGATCGCCAAAGGGTTCAGCCAACCGCCCGTCGACGGCTGCTGGGAGCATCAAGGCTACCAGAACAGCTATTGGTCGACATTCGGCTACATCAGCCTGATCGACGCGGCCACGGACACCAGCCCGAATTCGGGCGGCTTCGGCTTCACCTATGCCGACGGCACCCAAGATGGCTCCGGTCTGCTGGCTCTCGGCGGGACATTGGGGAGCGTGCCCGAGCCCGCAAGCCTCACTCTGCTGGGCTCTGCCCTGATCGGGCTCGGGGCCGTGCGGCGGCGCTGGCGCCGGCGCTAGTCTCGGCTCTCATCGGAAACGGGATTGGGCGGCCGCTCTTGGCCGCTCTTTTCGTCAGTCGTCCGCAACGCGAGGCGTAACGGCGGTCCGCCAGGTCGAACCGTGCACGCCGTCGATCGGGCCTTTCGGGTTCTTCGCAACAATTCCTCATACGCCGGGAGAGCCGGCGTTCGTGTTCCGCACGAGCTTGCGGATGCGGTGGTTTTCGGTGTCGCCGATATAGATCGCGCCATCGGGGCCGATTGCGACGCCGTGCGGCCGGCCGAGGCCGGCGGCGCGGGCCGGGCCGCCGTCGCCCCCGCCGCCCTTGCGGCCGCCGGCAATGGTCTCGACCACGCCGCTTGCTCGGTAGATGCGGCGGATCGCATGGTTCTCGGTGTCGACGATCAGGATGTCGCCGCCGGGGTCGAGGGCGAATTCCTTGGGCGCGTCGAAAACCGCGCTCGCGCGCCGGGCCGCCGTCGCCCGAATAGCCGCGCGCCCCGGTCCCGGCCACGGTCGTGATGACGCCGGTACGGGGATCGACCGCGCGCAGGGTGCTGCCCTGGCGCTCGAGGATGTAGACCGTGCCGTCGGGCGCGACCTTGACGGCGCGGGCGCCGTGCACCCCGGCCGCCGCCGCCCTACCGCCGTCGCCGCGGTGCTCGGCCGCGCCGGTGCCGGCGAAGGTCGAGATGATCCCGGTGGCGAGGTCGACGACGCGCACCCGGTTGTCGGCGACATCGGCGATCAAGAGCCGGCTGTTCGCCGGGTCGAGCGCCAACCCGTTCGGCTCGACCATCCCGGCGCGCGCGGCCGGCCCGCCATCGCCGCCGAACCCCGACGCGCCGTTCCCGGCGAGGGTCGTGATCGCGCCCGAGGCGGCGTCGATCCGGCGCACGCAATGATTGTGCCGGTCGGCGGCGTAGACGTTGCCGGCCCGGTCGACGGCGATGCCGTAAGGCTCGTTGAGCCGGGCGGCGGTCGCCGGCCCGCCATCGCCGGAATAGCCGGCCTCGCCCGAGCCCGCGACGGTCGTGATGACGCCGGTTCGCGCATCGACCCGCCGGATGCGGTGGTTGAAGGTGTCGGAGAAATAGAGATTGCCGCCCGGATCGAAGCCGATGTCGAACGGCCCGTTCAGCACCGCCCGCGCCGCCGGCCCGCCGTCGCCGGCAAAGCCGCGCTCGCCGGTCCCGACCGCCGTCGCGATGACCCAGGATTGATCCGCCATGAGTTGATGCCCCTCTGTCGCCGCTTCGATTTTAGCACCGCTTTCCGAGCCGATGACGAGGGATGTAGATTGCCGCCATGCCGCCCTCGCGCAGATTGCTTCTCCGGATGCTGCCGATGGCCGCCGGGCTGGGGCCGGCGATGGCGGTGGCGGCGCTCCCCGCTTTGGCCGCCGACCCGTCCGACTTCCACTCGCTTGCCGGGCAATTGCTGATCGCGGCGCCGACGATCGGCGACCCGCGCTTTTCGCGCACCGTCATTCTGGTCGTCCGCCACGACAAGGGCGGCGCCTTTGGCATCGTCATCAACCGGCCGCTGGGCGAGCGCACGATCGCCAGCCTCCTGGAGGCGACCGGCGGCGATCCGAAGGGCGTCGAGGGCAGCGTGCAGGTCGTGGCCGGCGGCCCGGTGCAGCCCGAGCTCGGCTTTGTCGTGCACAGCGCCGAATACAAGGGCGCCGGGACCACCGCCGTCGACGAGCATGTGGCGATGACCGCGAGCCCGCAGATCCTGCGCGACATCGGCCGGCATCGCGGCCCGGAGAAGAGCCTCTTCGCCTTCGGCTATGCCGGCTGGGGGCCGGGCCAGCTCGAAGCCGAGCTCGACCGCCACGACTGGTTCCAGACCCCCGAGGAGCCGAAGCTGATCTTCGACGCCGACCGCGGCAATCTGTGGGACGAGGCGATGGCCCGCCGCACCCGCGAATTGTAGCGGTGGCGGCGCGGAATGAACGCGCGCCATCTCCGCGGCGGCTTTAAGAGCAGGGCTGAAATGTTTATATAAGTATCAATATGTTATTCGTCGTTCCCGCGAGAGCGGGAACCCAGGGCTCCAAGGTTCGAACGGTTGTCCTGGACCCCCGCTTTCGCGGGGGCGACGATAGACCCACCGAGATGACGCGCTGCATTTCGGGCCAGACATTAAGAGCAGGGGTGCTTCCAGCCTTGTCCTATCCAATCCAGCTGGTCGTGGCTATTGAAATTTTCGAATTACGCAACGCATACAGCTTTGCAGATGCACGTGTCTCGAAAAGACAGTATCCAGCCCCAGCCGTGACACATCCACTGTATAGTTCGGTATGGACATCGGAATCGTGGATTTTGCTTCGGGAAATCGCGCCGTCGGGAAGACGCGACCAGCCATCTGTCGATCGCGGCGGCCCTCAATGATCTGGGAGCACGACGCCGTGACCGTTTTCGAGCAATCCCTGATCCGGACAACCCTTGGAGAGGGTTTTGTCATTGTTACTGAAGTGATAGGCGATATGCATCGACCCGACCGCGTCGATCGGGTGCGTCATATGCGTCAGGCAACCGAAGCCGAGCATCACGTCGAGCGTGTCGTCGTTTCTCCATCTCAACCTTCCTGAACCCCGAAACTTTCAGTTTCGACGAGTGTTGTCCAAAACCAGCTATGCGCGGGCCGAAGCCGAACAACCGTCTTGTCGGGATCTTGCCGGCGAGGCGAGGATTCGGTCCTGGATGCCGCTTCATCACCACGTTGGTTCTTTGCGGAATCCGCGGTCGAATTTATGTCAGAGAAAACTTCGAACATGACGGAAGCGAACTCGGCAAACTGCACGAGGTAGACGAGCCCTACCCCGATTCCGACGATCGCCACCGCCCGCAGCATCTGCGCCGCGGCGGTGTGCGAAGCCGGACACATGCGCTATTTCCATCGACCGGCAGTTACTTCAGGGCCCGGGCGGGAGATCGCGGCGGCGCAAGGATTCGTAGCCGACTTTCGGGGTCTGGCCGCGGTCAGCCCCGGTGGTAGACGATGCCGATCGTCCGACGGCCGCGACCGGCCGGCTGGTGTGCGCCTCGCAGCCGAACTCGAGCTGCAAATCGAGCGTGTCGTCGTCCTGCCAGCGCAGGTCCGGCCCGCGACCTGCCAGCCCCGGACTCGATCAGGGTGGTCGCAAACCATGGCCGGCGCGTTTCAGGCTGACAACCGTCTTGGATTGATGCTCCGGCGCCCCGATAGAAATTGCTCCAGCCGTCGCCTGTCTCCGACGCGCATTCGTCGCTGAAGCATCCATGAGATCGCGGCCGTAGAGCATAGACGACCACATCCAGGCGACCACAAGGAACCGGATTATGTAGAAGCGCCGGCGCCGAAGGCGATCAGCACACCGCACAGGATTACCCGCTTTGCCAGCCGGTGAGACATCCCGCGGGTAGCCAAGGCGATCTGTTAATCCGTCAGCTCCACACGTCGGACTTTCCGTCCTCCCAACCCCGCCCTATCCAATCCAGCTGGCTGGCGACGAAATTGCCCGAATTGCTAACGCGTCAACTTTGAAATGCGCGCGTCTCAAAGGGAGCATCCAGCGCCAGCCATATACACGCCGACCGGATATTGGCGCCTGCACCTAGGCATCGTAGAATTTTTGTTTCGGGACATCGCGCGGGAAATCGTAGTGCCCTCGTGCGCTCGCGGCGCGGGCTCTCGCGTATTGCTCGTTAGCGCAGTCCCGCAATCACGAAGCCAGCGGCATATACCGCGCGAAAATCGGCATGGGGTGGCGCCATCAGCTTCTTTGTATCCGAGCCTTTATCGGCAATTGTTCTTCCGTCCGGCGTGGACACAGCCACGGCAGCGCCCGGCAACCCATTCACCGGCGTATAGGATACGAATTCGGGATGGGGCTCGCCCGGGTTCACTTTTGCCGGTGACGGCTGTGGTGATGCGTCTGCGGTGGTCCAATTGTCGCTGCCCCGGCTGTTGCCGGCGGGGATGCGCGGCTCGTTTCGGTTGTAGCCGGCCTTCTGGCATCGAGCGAGGTGGCGTCGAGCCGCAGGCCTTGATTAGCTCGCGCGGTGGAGCCGTCGGCGAGCAGCCGTCGGCAAGAGCCAGACGAGACGAAGCGTCGTGTTCTGGCACCGGCGGGAGGCCGGCAAGAGCGAGGTGAATAAGGGCGAGGCAGGTCTCGCCGTCGCACCATGTGGCCGCAGCCCGGCGGATGTTGTCCAGCACCTTGGGATCGATCGGCTTGCCGTAGGCGACGGCGAGGAGGGCGAGGATGTGATCCTCGGCCCCATCGATCGCCAGCCGAGGGCGGCCGAAGGCGTCGCAGCCCATCTTGGCGAGCACGGCTCGCCCGAGGACCAGCCCGTCATCGGTGATCGTCAGCGCCGGTTCGAACGAACGTGGCGGCCACTCGCCCGCTGAACCCCCACGCACAGTCTCCAGAGCCATGTCGATATCCCGCGCTACCCAGCCAAGCGAGAAACCATACACGCATAAGGCGCAAAAGTCAAGAACAAAACAGCAACGCAACAGTCAGGCGGCGCGGCGGCGGCTCCTGACGCGGGTGTCGGCGCCGCTGTTCCTCGTCGAACAGCTCGGCGAGCTTTTCGAGCATGACGCCGCCCAATTGCTCGGCGTCGACGATGGTGACGGCGCGGCGGTAGTAGCGGGTCACGTCGTGGCCGATGCCGATCGCGGTCAATTCGATCTCGCCGAGCCGCTCGACATCGCGGATCACCTCGCGCAGGTGCTTTTCGAGGTAGTTGCCGGGGTTGACCGACAAGGTCGAATCGTCGACCGGGGCGCCGTCGGAAATCACCATCAGGATGCGGCGCTGCTCGGTGCGCTCGCGCAGCCGGTTGTGCGCCCACAGGAGCGCCTCGCCGTCGATGTTCTCCTTCAGGATGCCCTCGCGCAGCATCAGCCCGAGGCTGCGCCGCGAGCGCCGCCACGGCGTGTCGGCCGATTTGTAGACGATGTGCCGCAGATCGTTGAGCCGGCCCGGGTTCGGCGGCTTGCCGGCGGCGATCCAGCGCTCGCGCGACTGGCCGCCCTTCCAGGCGCGGGTCGTAAAGCCCAGGATCTCGACCTTGACCGCGCAGCGCTCGAGGGTGCGGGCCAGGATGTCGGCGCTCATCGCCGCCACCGTGATCGGCCGGCCGCGCATCGAGCCCGAATTGTCGATCAGGAGCGTGACCACGGTGTCGCGGAAATCGGTCTCGCGCTCGCGCTTGAAGGCGAGCGGCAGAACCGGGTTGGCGACGACCCGCGACAGCCGCGCGGCGTCGAGCAGCCCCTCGTCGAGGTCGAACTCCCAGGCGCGGGTCTGCTTGGCCAGGAGGCGGCGCTGCAAGCGGTTGGCGAGGCGGGCGATCACGCTCTGCAGGTGGGCCAGCTGCTGGTCGAGCAATTGCCGCAGCCGCGTCAGCTCGTCGGTGTCGCACAGCTCGGCGGCCTCGACCACCTCGTCGGCGGCGGTGCTGAAGGCGCGGTAGATCGCGGTGTCGTCGGCGCGGCCGCGCGGCAGCTGGCCCGGGCGGCCGGGGCGGCCGGGGTCGTCGTCGCTGGCCCCCGGCATCATCTCGCCGTCGCTGGCCTCGCCGTCGTCCTGCGCGTCGTCGGCGGCGCCGTCGGCGGGCGAGCCGTCGGGCGAGGCCTCGGCCCCGGAAGTGGACCCCTCGCCCTCGCTCTGGTTCTCGCCCTCGGCTTCCTCGCCGCTCTGCTGCTCCTCGCTGTCCTCGGAATCCTCGGCCTCGCCGAGATCGATGTCGAGATCCTGGAGCAGCCGCCGGGTCGCCCGCGCATAGGCGTCCTGATCGCCGATCGTGCGGTCGAGCTCGCTGAAATCCTTGCCGATCTTGCCTTCGAGCCAGGGCCGCCAGAGGTCGACCACGCGCCGCGCCGAAGGCGGCGGCCGCTCGCGGGTCAGGGCTTCGCGGGTCAACAGGCGAATGGCCTCGGCCATCGTGCTGTCGGTGCGCTCGGTGATCCGCTCGAAGCCCTGCCGGCGGTACTGCTCGTCGAGCATCGCCTCGAGGTTCGAGGCGACCCCGGCCATGCGCCGCGCGCCGAGCGCCTCGACCCGCGCCTGCTCGACCGCCTCGAACACGGCGCGCGCCAGCGGCCCGCCCGGCGCACGTTTGCTGTGCACGGCGTCGTCGTGGTAGCGCAGCCGCAGCGCCATGCTGTCGGCGGCCCCGCGCAATTGCGCCGCCTCCTCGGCCGGCAGGTCGCGCGGCGGGTTCGGCAATCGCACCCGCGAGCCGCTGAGCCCCGCCGCCTCGGGGCCGAAGCCGATGGTCAGATCGTCGCGCTCGGCGATCGCGCGCAAGGTCGCCGCGGTCGCGCGCTTGAAGATCTCGGTCGGGGAAAACTCCTGGGCCATCAGTCGCCCCTCACCCCGACCCTCTCCCCCACCCTAACCCTCCCCCGCATGCGGGGGAGGGTTAGGGTGGGGGCAAGCGGGGCGAGGGAGGATGGCCGGAAATTCCCTCTCCCCGCCGGCGGGGAGAGGGCCAGGGTGAGGGGCAGGAGGCGACGGGGCTTGGGCATCGGGATCTACATCAAGGTCGCGTTGACGCCGGTTTCGGCGAGCTCGACGCCAAAGCAGCGCTGATAGTATTCGGCCACGGCCGGGCGCTCGGTCTCGTCGCACTTGTTCAGGAAAGTGAGCCGGAAGCCAAAGGCCAGATCGTTGAAGATCTGGGCGTTCTCGGCCCAGGTCATGACCGTGCGCGGCGACATCACGGTCGAGATGTCGCCGTTGATGAAGCCGGCGCGGGTCAGATCGGCGAGCGCCACCATGGCGCTGATCGTGCGCCGGCCCGGCTCGTCGTCGTAGCTCGGCACCTTGGCCAGCACGATCTCGCATTCGGCGTCGTGCGGCAGGTAGTTCAAGGTGGCGACGATGTTCCAGCGGTCCATCTGGCCCTGGTTGATCTGCTGGGTGCCGTGATAGAGGCCGGTGGTGTCGCCGAGCCCGACCGTGTTGGCGGTCGAGAACAGCCGGAAGCACGGATGCGGCCGGATCACCCGGTTCTGGTCGAGGAGGGTCAGCTTGCCCTCGACCTCGAGCACGCGCTGGATCACGAACATCACATCGGGGCGGCCGGCGTCGTACTCGTCGAAGCACAGCGCCATCGGGTGCTGCAACGCCCAGGGCAGGAGGCCCTCGCGGAACTCGGTCACCTGCTTGTTGTCGCGCAGCACGATCGCGTCCTTGCCGACCAGGTCGATGCGGCTGATGTGGCTGTCGAGGTTGACGCGGATGCAGGGCCAGTTGAGCCGGGCGGCGACCTGCTCGACATGGGTCGATTTGCCGGTGCCGTGGTAGCCCTGGATCATCACCCGCCGGTTGAAGGCGAAGCCGGCCAGGATGGCGAGCGTGGTGTCGTGGTCGAAGCGATAGGCGTCGTCGAAATCAGGGACGTGCTCGCTCGTCTGGCTGAAGGCGGGAACCTGGAGGTCGCTGTTGATCCCGAAGGTCTGGCGGACCGAAATCGTGATGTCGGGCTTGTCCAGAGGAAACGCGTCGGCGGCTGCCGTTGGCTGCGCGGATGACATTCTTGTCTTGCGTCCTGATGGTGGGCGGGGAGGAATTTGAGCGCAGGGGCGCGATTGTTCAACTGAAATAGCTGGCCTTCAAGGTGGTGTAGGCCTGGTTGATGATCTTCAACTTCTCCTCGGCGGCCTTGTCGCCGCCATGGGCGTCGGGATGGTGCAGCTTGACCAGAACCTTGTAGCGCGCCTTCAGCCGCACCGGGGTAAACGGCGGCTCGATCTCGAACACGGCCAGAGCCTGCTCGCGGACGGAGAGCGCGCGCCGCGCCGCCTCCCCGTCGCCGTCGCGGCGCGGGCGCTCGCGCCGCCGCCCGGCGCCCGCCGCGAACACGCCGAAATGGTCGCGCATGCGGGCGGCGAAACCGGGGCCGGCGCGGTCGCCCAGCCGCCAGCTCGGGCGCTGCCAGACCGTGTCGCTGCGGATTTCGGCCTCGATCTCGCCGTCGCTCATCCCGGCATAGTAGTTCCATGCGGAGTTGTAGGCGCGCACGTGATCGAGGCAGAACCAGTAGTAGTCGCGCAGCTCGAGGCGCGATTTAGGCGCGCGGAAATCGCCGCCGGCGACACAGCCCGGATGGTCGCAGGCGCGCGTCGGCGCGTCGGCCGCCGCCTCGAACACGGGATCCAGCACAAGACGCCGCATGGCCGTCAGTATGGGTGGACCCCGCCCGGCTGGCAAGGCCGGCCGGCCGCGGGCAACCGGCTCATAAGCGCAGGCAGGGCAGGGTTGCGCCGGACGCAGGGGACGGCCGGGCAGAGAGGCAGATCATGGTTTGTTCTTGACGGCGCAACCCAATGCGGGCGCCCCGACGGGCTGCTCAGACAGCAGAAAGGCCGCCTGCCCGCGGTCTGCGGACAGGCGGCCCTTCGGGCGAAGAGGCTCGCGCGCCCCTAGAAGTCCATGCCGCCCATGCCGCCGGGGGGCATGGCCGGCGCGGTCTTGGGCTCGGGCTTCTCGGCCACCATCGCCTCGGTGGTGATCAGGAGGCCGGCGACCGAGGCGGCGTCCTGCAGGGCGTGGCGCACGACCTTGGTCGGGTCGACGATGCCGGCGCGGACCATGTCGGTGAACTCGCCCTTCTGCGCGTCGTAGCCGTAGTTATGGTCGGTGCTGTCGAGCAATTTGCCGACGATGATCGAGCCGTCGGTGCCGGAGTTCTCGGCGATCTGGCGCACCGGGTACAGCAGCGCCTTCTTGACGATGTCGATGCCGACCTTCTGGTCGTTGTTGGCCGGCTTCAGACCGTCGAGGGCGCGCGAGGCGTAGAGCAGCGCCGCGCCGCCGCCGGCGACGACCCCTTCCTCGACCGCGGCGCGGGTCGCGTGCATCGCGTCGTCGACCCGGTCCTTCTTCTCCTTGACCTCGATCTCGCTGGCCCCGCCGACCCGGATCACCGCGACGCCGCCGGCGATCTTGGCCAGCCGCTCCTGCAATTTCTCGCGGTCGTAGTCCGAGGTCGTCTCCTCGATCTGCTGGCGGATCTGGGTGCAGCGGCCCTGGATGTCGTCCTTGGCCCCGGCGCCGTCGATGACCGTCGTGTTTTCCTTCTCGATCCGGATGCGCTTGGCCTGGCCCAGCATGTCGAGGGTGACGTTTTCGAGCTTGATCCCGAGATCCTCGCTGATCACCTGGCCGCCGGTCAGGATCGCGATGTCCTCGAGCATCGCCTTGCGCCGGTCGCCAAAGCCCGGGGCCTTGACCGCCGCCACCTTGAGCCCGCCGCGCAATTTGTTGACGACCAAGGTCGCCAACGCCTCGCCCTCGACATCCTCGGCCACGATCAAGAGCGGCCGCGAGCTCTGCACCACCGCTTCCAGCACCGGCAGCATCGCCTGCAGCCCGGACAGCTTCTTCTCGTGCAGCAGCACGTAGGGGTTTTCGAGCTCGGCGACCATCTTCTCGGCGTTGGTCACGAAATAGGGCGAGAGATAGCCGCGGTCGAACTGCATGCCCTCGACCACGTCGAGCTCGGTCTCCAGGCTTTTCGCCTCCTCGACCGTGATCACGCCCTCGTTGCCGACCTTCTGCATCGCCTCGGCGATCATCTCGCCGACGGCGCGCTCGCCATTGGCCGAAATCGTGCCGACCTGGGCGATCTCCTCGTTGGTCGAGATCTTTTTCGAGCGCTTCTTGATGTCCGCGACGACGGCCTCGACCGCGACGTCGATGCCGCGCTTCAGATCCATCGGGTTCATGCCGGCGGCCACCGCCTTCGCGCCTTCGCGCACGATCGCCTGCGCCAGGAGGGTCGCGGTGGTGGTGCCGTCGCCGGCCTGGTCGCTGGTCTTCGAGGCGACCTCGCGCACCATCTGCGCGCCCATGTTCTCGAACTTGTCGGAAAGCTCGATCTCCTTGGCGACGGTGACGCCGTCCTTGGTGATCCGCGGCGCGCCGTACGACTTGTCGAGAACGACGTTGCGGCCCTTCGGCCCCAGGGTCACCTTGACCGCGTTGGCGAGCGTGTCGACGCCGCGCAGCATCCGCTCGCGCGCGTCGGCGTGAAACTTGACGTCCTTGGCTGCCATATTTCCGTTCTCCTCAGCGGGCAATCACGCCCATGATGTCGGATTCCTTCATGATGATCAGCTCCTCGCCCTCGAGCTTGACCTCGGTGCCGGACCATTTGCCGAACAGCACCCGGTCGCCGGCCTTGACCTCCATCGGTTGAATCTCGCCATCCTCGCCGCGCGCGCCCGGACCGGCCGACACCACCTCGCCCTCCATCGGCTTTTCCTGCGCGGTGTCGGGGATGATGATGCCGCCCGAGGTCTTGTCCTCGGACTCGATGCGCCGGATCAGCACGCGATCGTGCAGCGGACGGAATTTCATGAATACCTCCTCGGCCTCAGGCATAGTTCGGGAATTGGCACTCTCTCGGCGAGAGTGCTGCTCAGATAATCGGGGGGCGAAGCCTTGTCAAGCGCGCGGCGGCCGGGGCGGGGCCGGGTTCGCGGGCGGCCGAGGGTTTTGACAAGAACGCCGACGCGGCGCAGTGTTTTCGGGTTATGATCGGATCAGCCGCTACCGACGAGACGCCAAAATGTCGCGAAACGTAGATTGGGAAATACCGGGCGAGATCCAGCCCAAGCCCGGGGATTGCGCCTTCGACCTGGACCGCGCGCTCGGCGCGGTGCTCGGCCTGCGGGCGATGGTCCCCGAGGACGCCTTCACCGCCGCGACGCTCGGCACCGAGCGCGCCGGCAGCGGCGTGCTCATTCGCCGCGACGGCCTGGTGCTGACGATCGGCTATCTGGTCACCGAGGCCGAAACGATCTGGCTCACCTCGGAGGGCGGCGGCGCGGTGCCGGGCCATGTCCTCGCCTACGACCAGGAGACCGGGTTCGGCCTGGTCCAGGCGCTGGGTCGCTTGAACATTCCGCCGCTCGAGCTCGGCGTCGGCATGCGCGTCGGCGCCGGCGACCACGCGATCATGGCCGCCGAGGGCGGCCGGCGCCATGCGATCGCCGCCCGGGTGGTGGCCCGGCAGGAATTCGCCGGCTATTGGGAATATGTGCTCGACCGCGCCATCTTTACGGCGCCCGCGCACCCGTTTTGGGGCGGGGCGGCGCTGATCGGGGCCGACGGCCGGCTGATCGGGATCGGCTCGCTGCACGTGCAGCATTCGAGCGGCCGCGAGCTGCGCCGCGACGTCAACATGGTGGTGCCGATCGATCTGTTGCCGCCGATCCTCGACGACATGCTGACCTATGGCCGCCCGAACCGCCCGGCCCGGCCGTGGCTCGGCCTTTACGCCGCCGAGGTGGAGGATGCGATCGTCGTCGCCGGCCTCGCCGATCGCGGCCCGGCGAGCAAGGCGGGGCTGCGTCCCGGCGACCGCATCGTCTCGGTCCGCGACGATCCGGTGGCGAGCCTCGCCGGCTTCTGGCGCAAGGTGTGGGCCGGCGGCCAGGCCGGCAGCGAGGTCGTGCTCAAGGTCTCCCGCGACAACGACAATCTGACGGTTCGCATCCTGTCGTCGGACCGGACGCGGTTTCTCAAGGCGCCGAAGCTGCACTGAGCCGCGGGGGCGCGGCGGCCGTCGGCGCCCGATCGCGGCCCCGCAAGCGCCCGCAGGAGACATCCCCTTGCCCGCCGCAGCCGACTGCTCCCGCCGCCGGGGCAGCCGGCCAGCACACCTGCGCCGCCTCGAAGCCGAATCGATCGGCATCCTGCGCGAGGCCGTGGCCGAGTTCCGCAATCCGGTCATGCTGTACTCGATCGGCAAGGATTCGAGCGTCATGCTGCATCTGGCGCGCAAGGCGTTCTTCCCGGCCAGACCGCCTTTCCCGCTGCTGCACATCGACACGCGGTGGAAGTTTCGCGAGATGATCGCCTTCCGCGACGCGACCGCGGCCCGGCTCGGGCTCGAGCTGATCGTCCACACCAACGCGGAGGGGGTGAGGCGCGGCGTCGACCCGATCGCCTCCGGCTCGGCCTTGCACACGGCGGTGATGAAGACCGAAGCCTTGAAGCAGGCGCTCGATCGCCACGGCTTCGACGCGGCCTTCGGCGGCGCGCGCCGGGACGAGGAGAAGAGCCGGGCCAAGGAGCGCATCTTCTCGTTGCGCGGCGCCGACCACGCCTGGGATCCGAAGAACCAGCGGCCGGAGCTTTGGGCGCTCTACAACACGCGGCTGCGCGAGGGCCAGTCGATGCGCGTCTTTCCGCTGTCGAACTGGACCGAGCTCGACATCTGGGAATACATCGCGGCGGAGGCGATCCCGGTGGTCCCGCTCTATTTCGCAGCGATGCGGCCGGTGGTCCGGCGCGGCGGGACGTGGATCATGGTCGACGACGAGCGCCTGCCGCTCGAGCCCGGCGAGCGCCCGCAGCTGCGTCTGGTGCGCTTCCGCACCTTGGGGTGCTACCCGCTGACGGGAGCCATAGAATCGGCGGCGGCGACGCTCGAGGCGATCCTCGCCGAATTGCGCGACGCCCGCCGATCGGAACGGCAGGGCAGGCTGATCGACAGCGACGAGGACGCCGCGATGGAGCGCAAGAAGCGCGAAGGCTATTTCTGATGGCGCGGGCCGGCGACCGGCTCGCCGCGCGGCCAAACAAGGATCTGCTGCGCTTTCTGACGTGCGGATCGGTCGACGACGGCAAGTCGACCCTGATCGGCCGGATGCTGCACGATTGCGCGCTGATCCTCGACGACCAGCTTGCCGGCCTCGAACGCGAGTCGCGCCGCTTCGGCGCGGCCGGGGCCGGCCTCGACTTCTCGCTGCTGCTCGACGGGCTCGAGGACGAGCGCCAGCAGCGGATCACGATCGATGTCGCCTACCGCTACTTCGCCACCCCCGCGCGCGCCTTTGTCGTCGCCGACACGCCGGGCCATCAGCAATACACGCGCAACATGGCGACCGGGGCGTCGACCTGCGATCTCGCGGTGATCCTGGTCGACGCGCGCAAAGGGGTGCTGGCGCAGACGCGCCGGCATGCCTTCATCGCGGCGCTGCTCGGCATCCGCCACCTGGCGCTGGCCGTCAACAAGATGGATCTCGTCGGCTTCGAGCAGGCCCGGTTCGACGCGATCGCCGCCGGTTTTTCAGGGTTCGCCGGGGGCCTGGGCGGCGTCGCGGTGCAGGCCATCCCGCTTGCCGCCCGGCATGGCGACAACATTGTCGAGCGTTCGGCGCGGATGCCCTGGTATCGCGGGCCGACCTTGCTCGACCACCTGGAATCGGTCGAGATCGCCGCCGATGGCGCGGCCCGCCCGTTCCGCTTTCCGGTGCAATGGGTCAACCGGCCGAACGCCGAGTTCCGCGGCTTCTCCGGCACGATCGTCTCCGGCGCGGTCGCGCCCGGCGACCGGGTCCTGGTCGCCGGCTCGGGCCGAACCACGCGGGTCAAGGAGATCGTCACCTTCGACGGGCCGCTGCGAGCGCGCGGCGGCCGGTGATGCGGTCACCCTCGTCTTCGAGGACGAGATCGACATCGCGCGCGGCGACCTTCTCGCCGACCCTCGCCAGCCGCCGGAGTTCGTCGACCAGTTCGCCGCCCACCTGGTCTGGATGAGCGACCAGCCGCTCGTCCCCGGCCGCTCCTACCTGCTGAAGATCGGGACGCGCACCGTGCCGGCCACGGTCACCGCCCTCAAGCACCGCATCGATGTCGACACCCTGGCGCATCTGGCCGACCGCACCCTTCCGCTCAACGAGATCGGGTTCTGCAACCTTTCGACGAGCGCGCCGGTGGCGTTCGATCCCTACGCCGCCGACCGCGCCACCGGCGCCTTCATCCTGATCGACCGTTTCACCAACGAGACGGCGGGCGCCGGGATGATCGCATTCGGGCTGCGCCGGGCCAGCAACCTCCACTGGCAGGCGCTGACCGTCGGCCGCGACGAGCGGGCGGCGCTGAAAGGGCAGGCGGCGGCGGTGCTGTGGCTGACCGGGCTGTCGGGGGCCGGGAAATCGACGATCGCCGACCTTGTCGAGAAGCAGCTCCTGGCGTCGGGCCGCCACACGATGCTGCTCGACGGCGACAATGTCCGGCACGGCCTCAACCGCGACCTCGGCTTTACCGACGCCGACCGGGTCGAGAACATCCGGCGCATCGGCGAGGTCGCCAGGCTGATGAGCGAGGCCGGGCTGATCGTGATCTGCTCGTTCATTTCGCCGTTCCGCGCCGAGCGGCGGATGGTGCGCGAGCTGATCGCCCCGGCCGCCTTCCTGGAGATCTTTGTCGACACGCCGCTCGACGAGTGCGTGCGGCGCGACCCCAAGGGCCTCTACGCCAAGGCCAAGGCCGGCGGCATCGCGAACTTCACCGGCCTCGATTCCCCGTACGAGGCGCCCGAAGCCCCGGAAATCCGCCTGACGACGGTCGGGGACACCGCCGAGGGCGCCGCCGATCGCATCGTCGACGAGCTGCGGCGCCGCCGGATCATTTGAACGGGCCGGCTCCCGGCCGCTGCCGGCGCGGTCACGACGCCGCGGACAGCGCCGCGGCCCCGCCCTCGGCGCCGGCTCGCCCGTGCAGCGCGAGCAGCCTGTCGAAATAGGCGATCGTGCGGGCGAGGCCGTCCCTGAGCTTGATGCGCGGCTCCCAGCCGAGCACGGCCCTGGCCTGCGCGATGTCGGGGCAGCGCTGCACCGGGTCGTCGACCGGCAGCGGCCGCAGCACGATCGCCGAGCGCGATCCGGTCAGCGCGATGACCAGCTCGGCCAGCTCGGCGACCGAGGTTTCCACCGGGTTGCCGAGATTTACCGGGCCGGTGATGTCGTCCGCGGTCGCCATCAGCCGCAAAAACCCTTCGACGAGGTCGTCGACATAGCAAAAGGCGCGGGTCTGGGCGCCGTCGCCGTAGAGCGTGATCGGCTGGTTGCCGAGCGCCTGGACGATGAAGTTGGAGACGACGCGCCCGTCATTGGGGTGCATGCGCGGCCCATAGGTGTTGAAGATGCGGGCGACGCGGATGCGCACGCGATGCTGGCGGTAGTAGTCGAAGAACAGGGTCTCGGCGCAGCGCTTGCCCTCGTCGTAGCAGGCGCGCGGGCCGATCGGGTTGACGTTGCCGCGATAGCTTTCGGGCTGCGGGTGCAAGGTCGGGTCGCCGTACACCTCCGAGGTCGAGGCCTGAAAGATCTTGGCCTTCAGCCGTTTGGCGAGGCCCAGCATGTTGATCGCGCCGATCACGCTGGTCTTGGTCGTCTGCACCGGGTCGAACTGGTAATGAATCGGCGAGGCCGGGCAGGCAAGGTTGTAGATCTCGTCGACCTCGACAAACAGCGGGTGGGTGATGTCGTGCCGCATCGCCTCGAAATGCGGGTCGCCGAGCAGCTGGGCGACGTTGTCCTTTCGCCCGGTGAAGTAATTGTCGACGCACAGCACATCGTCGCCGTGGGCGACCAGGCGCTCGCACAGATGCGAGCCGAGAAACCCGGCGCCGCCGGTGACGAGGACGCGCTTGGCTACGACGCTGCTCATGGGGGCGCCTTGTGGTTGAATCGTGGTTGCCGGGGTCAGGCGAGCGCCCGCAATTCGGGCCGGGCGAGCCGCGCCGGGCGGCCGATGCTGACATAGGAGAGCCCCGCCGCGGCCATCTCCTCCGGCGGGTAGATGTTGCGCAGGTCGACGACCAGCGGGGTTTTGAGCAGGCGCCCGACGCGGCCGAGGTCGAGCGCGCGGAACGCGTTCCACTCGGTCAAGAGGACCAGCGCGTCGGCCTGCGCCATCGTCTCGTAGGCGTCCCGGCAGTAGGTGAGGTCCGGCAGCAGCCGTCTGGCTTCGTCCATGCCTTCGGGGTCGAAGGCGCGGATCGTCGCGCCCGCCGCCGTCAGGCGCGGCAGGATTTCGAGGCTCGGGCTGTCGCGCATGTCGTCGGTGTTGGGCTTGAAGGTCAGCCCCAGCACCGCCAGGGTCTTGCCGGCGACATCGCCGCCGCAGGCGGCGATGATCTTGTCCGCCATCCGGCGCTTGCGCGCCTCGTTGACCTCGATCACCGTCTCGACGATCGACAGGCCGGCCTCGGCCTCGCGGGCGGTGCGCGCCAGCGCCCGGCAGTCCTTGGGAAAGCACGAGCCGCCGAAGCCCGGCCCGGCATGCAGAAACTTGCCGCCGATGCGGCCGTCGAGGCCGATCCCCTTGGCCACCTCCTGGACGTCGGCGCCGACCCTCTCGCACAAATCGGCGATCTCGTTGATGAAGGTGATCTTGGTGGCGAGAAAGGCGTTGGCCGCATATTTGGTCAGCTCGGCGGTCTCGATGTCGGTGAACACCATCGGGGTTTCGAGCAGGTAGAGCGGGCGATAGAGGGCGTGCATGACGGCGCGGGCGCGTTCGCTGTCGGCCCCGATCACCACCCGGTCGGGCCGCATGAAATCCTCGATCGCCGACCCCTCGCGCAGGAATTCCGGGTTCGAGGCGACGTCGAACCCGCCTGGCGGCCGGGTCTGGCGCAGGATCGCCGCGACCTTGCGCCCGGTGCCGACCGGCACCGTCGATTTGGTCACCACCACCGCGTAATCGGTCAGCGCGCGCCCGATCTCTTCGGCCGCGGCGAAGACGTAGGACAGGTCGGCATGCCCGTCGCCGCGGCGCGAGGGGGTGCCGACCGCGATGAAGACGGCCTCGGCCCCGCGCACCGCCGCGGCGAGGTCGGTGGTGAACTCGAGGCGTCCGGCCGCCGTGCTCGCGGCCACCAGCGCTTCGAGCCCCGGCTCGTAGATCGGCATCTCGCCCCGCCGCAGCCGGTCGATCTTCGCCGCGTCCTGGTCGACGCAGGCGACCGAGACGCCAAACTCGGAAAAGCACGCCCCCGAGACCAGACCCACATACCCCGTGCCGACGACTGCTATCCGCATCCCGTTCGATCCTTGCACGAATGCAGCGGAAAACGCCGCCGCCGCCGCCTTATTCCAACGGCGCCCGCGCCGCGGCGTCGGCCCGGTCGGAAGAACCCACGCGCGGGCCGCGTTGTCGCGCTATTATAAGCATGTTCGGAGCCGGCAATGGCTATGTCGCAATCGATCCTGGTCACCGGCGGCGCCGGCTATATCGGGTCGCACGCCTGCAAGGCGCTGGCCCGCGCCGGGCATCGCCCGGTCGTGCTCGACAATCTGTCGCGCGGCCATCGCCGGGCGGTGCGCTGGGGGCCGCTCGTCGAAGCCGACCTCGCCGACCGCGACCGAGTGGCCGCGGCGCTGGCCGAGCACCGGGTGTCGGCGGTGATGCACTTCGCCGCCTATGCCTATGTCGGCGAGTCGGTGGCCGATCCGGCGCTCTACTACCGCAACAATCTCGGCGGCGCCTTGTCGCTGCTCGACGCAATGCGCGCGGCCGGGGTCGACAAGATCGTGTTCTCGTCGACCTGCGCCACCTATGGCGTCCCGGAGCGGACGCCGATCGCCGAGACCGCGCCGCAGCTGCCGGTCAACCCTTACGGCGAGACCAAGCTCGCGATCGAGCGGGCGCTGCGCTGGTATGGCGAGGCCTACGGTCTGCGCTCGGTGTCGCTGCGCTATTTCAACGCTGCCGGGGCCGATCCCGAGGGCGAGATCGGCGAATTGCACACGCCCGAAACCCATCTGGTGCCGCTGGTGCTGGAGGCGGCGCTCGGGCAGCGGCCGGCGATCGACGTGTTCGGCCTCGATTATCCGACCCCGGACGGGGCCGCGATCCGCGACTATATCCACGTTCAGGACCTCGCCGCCGCCCATCTGCGCGCCCTCGAGCACCTGGGCGCCGGCGGCGCCAGCGCCGCCCTCAACCTGGGGACCGGCCGCGGGCATTCGGTGCTCGAGGTGATCGCCGCCGCCGAGGCGGTCAGCGGGCGCAAGATCCCCTGGCGCGCGGCCCCGCGGCGCGCCGGCGATCCGCCGGCGCTGGTCGCCGACCCGAGCCGCGCGGCCGCGCTGCTCGGCTGGCGGGCCGAGCTCTCCGACCTCGACACGATCATCGCCACCGCGCTCGCCTGGCATCGCAGCTCCGGGAGCAATCGATCGCAGGATTGACCGCGGCGCCGCCGACCTGGCCGCGTCGGGGCGCTCGGAATGAATCCGACGGCCGCTCGTTGTGCGAGCGTCGCCCGGCCGCCGGGTCCGGCGGGCGGCAGGCTTTCCCGGGAGCTCCAGCAAATGACCATGGTCGAGGCCGAGGATGTTGCCGCCCGGCCGGCGCCGCCGCCGATGCCGCCGTTCGAGCCGGGGCCGATCCGCGTGCACGGCAAGTTCTTCTTTGCCGGCGAGGAGAAGCATTTCGTCAAGGGCGTCACCTACGGCCCGTTCCCGACCGGCGGGCACGGCGCGCCGTTCCCGGAGCCCGAGACCGTCGACACCGATTTCGCGCTGATGGGCGAAGCCGGCGTCAACACCGTGCGGGTTTTCACCGTGCCGCCCTTGTGGCTGCTCGACAAGGCGCGCGGCGCGGGCCTCAAGCTCCTGGTCGGGCTGCCCTGGCCGCAGCACGTCACCTTTCTCGACAGCCCGGAGACCCGCGCGCAGAGCCGGGAGGCGGTCCTCGCCGGGGTGCGCGCCTGCCGCCGCCACCCGGCCGTCTTCGCCTATCTCGTGGGCAACGAGATCCCGCCCGACATGATCCGCTGGCACGGGGCCGAGCCGGTGCGCCGGTTCCTGCGCGGCCTCGTCGCCGCGGTCAAGGAGGAGCATCCGGGGGCGCTCGTCAGCTACGCCAACTTCCCGTCGACCGAGTACCTGACGATCGACTTCACCGATTTTGTCTGCTTCAACGTCTACCTGCACGAGGAGGCGGCGTTTCGCCGCTATATCGCGCGGCTGCACAACCTCGCCGTCGACCGGCCGCTGGTGCTGACCGAGTTCGGCGTCGATTCGATGCGCGAGGGCGAGGAGGGGCAGCGGCGTATCCTGTCCTGGCAGGTGCGCACCGCCTTCGAGGCCGGGGTCGCCGGCGCCTGCGTCTTCGCCTGGACCGACGAGTGGTTCACCGGCGGCTGCCTGATCGAGGATTGGGCCTTTGGCCTGGTCGACCGGGAGCGTCGGCCGAAGGCTTCGTTCGCCGAGGTCGAGCGCCAATACACCGGCCCGCTGCCGCCGCCGTTGCCGCGCTATCCGCGGGTCTCGGTCGTGGTCTGCGCCTACAACGCCGAGCGGACGATGGACCCGTGCCTCGCCTCGCTCGAAACCCTCAGCTACCCCGATTACGAGGTCATCGTCGTCAATGACGGCTCGCGCGACCGCACCCTGGAGATCGCCGAGAGCTATGGCTACTGCCGGATCATCAGCCAGCCGAACAAGGGGCTGAGCGTCGCGCGCAACATCGGCGCCGAGGCCGCCACCGGCGAGATCGTCGCCTACACCGACAGCGACTGCGTCGCCGATCCCGACTGGCTGACCTATCTGGTCGCCAAGATGGAGGCGGGCGGGCTGGCGGCCTGCGGCGGCCCGAACTTCCCGCCGCCCGAGGACAGCCTCGTCCCGGCCGCGGTCGCGGTGTCGCCCGGCGGCCCGACCCATGTGCTCTTGAGCGACGAGGCAGCCGAGCACATCGCCGGCTGCAACATGGCGTTCCGCCGCGAGGCGCTGCTGGCGCTCGGCGGCTTCGACCCGGTCTACCGCGCCGCCGGCGACGATATCGACATCTGCTGGCGCTTTCAGGATGCGGGCCACGCGATCGGCTTCAGCCCGGCCGCGGTCGTTTGGCATTTCCGCCGCAACACGGTCGCCGCCTACTGCAATCAGCAGCGGGGCTACGGCAAGGCCGAGGCGCTGGTCTATTCGAAGCACCCGTTCCGCTTCAACCTGTTCGGCCAGGCCAAATGGCTGGGCCGGATCTACGGCGACCTGTCGACCGCGCTGCTGCTGTCGCGCCGGCCGGTGATCTATTCCGGGGTGTTCGGGCGCGGCCTGTTCCAGACGATGTACGAGCCGCCCTCCTCGCTGACCGCGTTCCTGCCGCTGAGCTTCGAGTGGAGCGCCGCAGCGCTGCCGCTGGCGCTCGCCGGGGTGATCGGCGGCGGCTGGCTGTGGCTCTTGACGGTGCCGCTGCTGACCACCTGGGTGATGTGCGTCAACGGCGCCCGCAAGGCGCCGATCGACGCCCGCTTCGCCGGGCTGAAGGCGCGCGCGCTGGTCGCGCTCTTGATCTATCTCGGGCCGCTGCTGCGCGGCTGGGAGCGCCTCAGATGGCGCGTCCGGGAGATGCGCGCGCAGCCCCATATCGCCCCCTCCGAGACCGAGCAGCGCGCCCGCATCGCATGGCGCGCCCGCGCCCTCCTTCTCTCCTATTGGAGCGAGGCCGGGGCCGAAAAGGAGGCGCTGCTCGGCGGGCTGATGGATTTCCTCGCGCCGCAGAAATATTTCGTCGTGCCCGATACCGGGTGGAGCGGCTGGGATCTCGAAATCGCCCGCGGCCTTTGCAGCCGGGCGCTGGTGCTGGTTTGCGCCGAGAACCATGGCGGCGCAAAACGCCTGCTGCGGGTGCGTTGCGCGATGCGGCTGTCGCGCTTCGCGCTCTTCCTGCTGCGCGCCGCCGCGGCGCTGACCGCGTTCGCGCTGATCCTCGGCTGGCCCTGGGCGGCCGCCGCGATCGGCGCGGCCGGGCTCGCCCTCGGCGTGGCGATGGGCTGTCAGCTGGTCGGCTTTGGGCGGTTGATGCATCGCATCATCGAGACCGTCGCCCGGCAGGCGCGGCTGACCCCGATCGCGCCGAAGCTGCGCGCGCCGGCCCCGGTCTCCGCCGCGAGCCCGGCCTGATCCGCCCAACGCGACAGGCTCGCGCGCCGAGCCCCCGCCCGCGACGCCCGCCATGCTGACCAAGCTGCTCCCTTATCTGAAGCCTTATCGCTGGCGGCTCGCCTGGGCGTTGGCGCAGGTTTTCCTGATCGCCGGCTTCGAGCTGGCCAAGCCGTGGCCGTTGCAGGTGGTGATCGACAACGTGCTCGGCGGCAAGCCGTTTGCGCTCGCCGCTGTCGTGGCGTGGGGGCCGGGCGAGCTTCTCGTCGTCGCCTGTCTCGCGATGGTGCTGGCGCATCTCGGCGGCGGGGCGCTGACCTTGCTGCACAATTACACGACGATCCGCGTCGGGCAGGGCATGGTCAACGATTTGCGCGGCGCCCTCTACGCCCATCTGCAGCGGCTGTCGCTCGCCTTTCACAGCCGGCAGCGGGTCGGCGACCTGCTCTACCGGGTGACCGCCGACAGCTTCGCGGTGCAGACGGTCATCATGAACGGCGCGCTGCCGATCCTGTCGGCGCTGGTGCTGCTCGCCGGCATGCTCGTCGTGCTGTTCCCGCTCGACCCGACGCTTGACCGTGCTGGCGTTGACGATCGTCCCGGTGCTGTTCGTCCTGATCGCTCTGTTCAACAAGAAGATCGTCGATGTCGCGACCGAGGTGCGCGACACCGAAAGCCGCGTCTATTCGCTCGTCCAATGGGCGATGTCGTCGATCAAGGTGGTGCAGGCCTTCACCAAGGAGGAGGAGGAGCACCGGCGGTTCATGGGGGCGAGCCGCGAGAGCCTGCGCGCGACCTTGCGGCTCTACAGCTGGCAGACGCTCTATTCGGGCGCCGTCAACGTGGTGATCGCCGGCGGCACCGCGTTCGTCGTCTACGCCGGCGCGCGCGCCGTCGCCTCGGGCGGGCTGACGGTCGGCCAGCTGATCGTGTTCATCGCCTATCTGGCGCAGCTCTACGCGCCGATCAACCAGATCACCCAGAGCTGGGGGCTGATCGCCGGCGCCCGCATCGGCGCCCGCCGCGTCTTCGAGGTGCTCGACACCGAGCCCGACCTCGATGACGGGACGCGCAGCTTTCCGCCGAAGGGGGCGCGCGGCGCGGTCGCCTGGCGCGGCGTCGGCTTTCGCTATCGCGCCGACACGCCGGTGCTGGCTGGTGTCGACCTGGAGGTCCCGTCCGGCGCCAGGATCGCGGTCGTCGGCCCAACGGGCGCCGGCAAATCGACCTTGCTCGGCCTCCTGCCGCGCTTTTTCGACCCGTCGGCCGGGACGGTCGAGATCGACGGCGTCGATCTGCGGCAATACCGCCTGAAATCGCTGCGCAGCCAGATCGCCATGGTGCTGCAGCCGCCGCTGATCTTTCCCCTTTCGGTGCGCGACAACATCGCCTACGGCCGCCCCGGCGCAAGCGACGCGGAAATCGAGCGGGCGGCGCGGCTGGCGCAGATCGACGATCTGGTCGCCTCGCTCCCCGAGGGCTGGGACACGGTCATCGGCGAATCGGGGGTGCCGCTGTCGGAAGGCGAAAAGCAGCGCGTCACGATCGCCCGCGCCTTGTTGCGCGATGCGCCGATCCTGATCCTCGACGAGCCGACCTCGGCGCTCGACGTCGCCACCGAGGCGCTGGTGATGGCCGGCATCGAGCGCCTGATGGAAGGGCGCACGACCTTCATCATCGCCCATCGGCTGTCGACGGTGCGGCGCTGCGACCGGATCGTCGTGCTGCAGGGCGGCAGGATCGTCGAGGAAGGCAGCCTGCCGGAGCTGCTGCGCCGCAACGGCGTCTTCGCCGATTACTACCGCACCCAGTTCGCGCCGGAGCACGTCTCGGCGTTGGCCGCCGCGGCCCGCGCATGACGTTTGGAGAAGACCGCCTGATAAGGGCGGATACTCGCAAAGCCAGCCGCTGTCGTGTCAATATTGAGGCCAATACCCGATCGCATGCGGCCCAATGACGGCGGAGCGGAAGCGGTCTCGGCCGGTATGCGGGACTTATATATCATTGACCTTAAATCGCGCTTAAGTTGATAGTGGCTTCCACTTCGGAATGAGACGGCGGAAATCAGCCGGAATTTAACGATTGTTTGTTGTCAGCCCGCGATCGAGTGGCTAGGGTCCGCCGATCGAAGCGCGCAGCGGCCCGGCATCGTTTGGGGTGAGGGGAGACGGTGAGCGGCGGGTGCGGCCTTTGGCCCACCCGCGCCCCCGCCGCAGGGAACGGGCCGCCGACGGCGCTTTGCTCTGACGGAGCCGAACCTGGTCCGGGCTTGCCCGCCGGACGCCCACGGTTCGGCAGCGCGTGGGGGAACATGGACGCCGAAAGATCGAGCTGGGGAAGCCGCGTCTTCCCCGACATCCGCATTTCCTTTCGCACCGCAGCCCGGTCGAGGCAGCTCGTCCTGTCGCCGCCGATGCAGGCGGCGGCGCTGTCGGCGCTGATCGCCGGGGCCGGCGCGCTCGCCTATCTCGGCGTCGGCCGGCTGGTCGACGACCGCGGGGTGGCCGCCAAGGAAGCCGCTGTGGTCCGGGCGGAGAGCGCGAATGTCGACCTGCAGGACGATCTGGCGCAGCTCGCAGACAAGCTGGCCGCCGCCACCCGCGACCGCGACGCGGCCGAGGGGCGGATCGCGGGCTTCGCCGACCAGGCCGGCCGCCTGCGCGGCCAGCTCGCCGACGCGCAGACAAAGCTCGACGCCATCGAGCAGAGGCGCGACGAGCTGTCGCGGCAAAGCAGCGAGATGCAGCAGCGGCTGGCGGCCTCGCAGGACGCCGATTCGTCGACGACCGCCAAGCTGGGCCGGGCGCTCGAAGAGGCTCAGCAGGAGCTGCGCCAGGCCGAGGCGCAGCGCGCCACCCTGACCGCGCGGCTCAGCAAGACCGAAGCCGATCGCGCCGACGAGCAGGCGCGCTACGCGGAGCATCAGGCCGCGCTCGACCAGGCGGCGAAGCGGCTGCAGCAGATCAGCGCCGAACGGGACAACGCCGCGAGCGAGCGGGACCGCTTGAAGGCGCGCCTCGGCGCGCTCGAGCAGAAGCTGTCGCAGCGGCAGGGGTCCCGGCGGCGGCTCGCCGACGCGCCGGCCCCGGCCCGCGACGCGAGCGCCGGCGCGCTCGGCGGCTTCGAGCATGCGCTGGCCGCGACCGGCGTCGATGTCGCCCGCCTGCTCCGGCAGCTCGGTCCGCGCCGCGGCGAGGGCGGCCCTTTCGTGCCGCCGCCGAAGGGCGATCAGCCGGCCGACGGGGCCGGGTCTGCCCAGCTCGCCGCGTTGCGCGACCTGGCGAAGTCGCTGCCGCTCGCGGTCCCGGTCGACCACTACCAGCTGGGCAGCGATTTCGGCGCGCGCCGCGACCCGTTCAACGGCCGACGCTCCTTTCACACCGGCCTCGATCTCGACGCACCCTACATGTCGCCCGTTTACGCCACCGCGCCCGGCACGGTCAGCTACGCCGGATATCGCGGCGATTACGGCAAGGTCGTCGAAATCGACCACGGCAACGGGGTCGAGACCCGCTACGCCCATCTGCACCGTTTCATCGTTTCGGTGGGCCAGCGGGTCGGCGCGCATTCGCAGATCGGCTACCTCGGCAGCACCGGCCGCAGCTCGGGCCCGCATGTGCACTACGAGGTGCTGGTCAACGGCGAGCCGCAGGACCCGGAGAAGTTCATCGGCCTTGCCCGGCTGATCCCGGCCGCGGGCGCGCCGCTCACCCCAACGGCAGCGGCGCCAGCAGAAAATAGCCGTTGATCGTCAGCACGATGGCGATGACGGCGAGCGCCGCGCTCAGGCCGAGGATCGGGCGGGAGACGGCGACGATGCTGACCGAGCCCAGCACGATCGCGATCTGGAACAGCGCCTCGGCGAAATCGAAGTTCGGGTCGCGCTCGGCGGCGCGGTCGCGCCTGGCTTCGAGCTCCTTGGCCTTGGCGAGCAGCTCCTTCTTGCCCTCGCCGGTCGCGGGGTCGCTTTCGTAGCGCTCGGCCCGCGCGCGGAAGCGCTTGACCAGCCCGTCGATCTTGGTCCTGGCGGCGTCGGGCATCTGGGGCTGTGCTGCGAGCTGCGCCTCGAGCTGGTCGGCAGCCAGCTGCAGCGCGATCTGGCGCATGTTTCGCGCCTGATAGAAGCCGTAGACGTCCGAGGCGCGGATGTTGGCGTCGAGCATCGTCTTGGTCGCGTTCGACCCGCCGAGCGCGGCGATCGCCAGCAGCATTGCAACGACGCCGAGATAGACCGCGGCAAGCCGGCGAAAGCGCGCATCCGCATGCGCCCCTTCGGCCTCGTGACCGCCATGTATGGTCTCGGCGATCTCGGTCGATTCCATCGCCCCCTCGCTCCCGACAACGCCGCGCCGTCAGCGGATCGTCCGACCGCCCTCGTTCCTTGCCTCGCCCGTCGTCATTCGAGGGTTCGCGGATCGTCGACGGCGACGGTGAGGTGCTCGGTCGGCTGCGGCGTGGCGGTCATCAGGCTCACCCCGTCGGGCGCCTCGAAGCGGTGCCACACTCCTTGCGGGACGATCGCCACCATCCCCGCCGCGAGCGCGAAGGATTGCGGCCCGTCCTCGGCCATGACGTGCAAGGTCGCGGCGCCGTCGACGACCTGCACGATTTCGTCGCCGTTCGGGTGTCGCTCCCAGGCGCCGTCGCCGGCGAATTTGGCGGTGAAGATGGCGCCGTCGCGGTATGGCGCGAGCTTCGCGAAGGCGCCCTCGCGCTCGGCTGCGGGCGTCTGCGGGGTGCGACCGCGCAACATCCGCAGCTTGGCGAGCTCGGCTTTGAGATCGATGATGGCGAGCACTGCTCCCTCCGCTCGGCTGCGGCCCCGGGGGTCCGGTCGGTCCGCTCGGCCGCTTCGTTCCGCGGAGCATAACCGCGAGCCCGCCCGGCTCACAACGCTTCGCGGCGCGCCCGTCGGCGTCCCCTCGCGGCTCGCGCCGGCCGGCTCTCAGAGGATGAATTTCGAGAGGTCGGCGTCCTTCGCCAGCGCCCCGACCTGGTCGCGGACATAGGCGCGGTCGATCGTGATTTGGGTTCCCTCGGGGCGGTCGGAGGCGGTGAAGCTGATCTCCTCGAGCAGGCGCTCCAGGATCGTGTGCAGGCGCCGCGCGCCGATGTTCTCGACCGTGGCGTTGATCTCCTCGGCGAGCAGCGCCAGCTCGTCGATCGCCGGGTCGTCGAAATCGAGGGCGACCCCCTCGGTCGCCAGCAACGCCTTGTATTGCTTGATCAGGCTCGCCTCGGGCTCGACCAGGATGCGGCGAAAGTCGTGGCGGTCGAGCGCCTTCAGCTCGACCCGGATCGGCAGCCTGCCCTGCAATTCGGGCAACAGGTCGGATGGCTTGGACTGGTGGAAGGCGCCCGAGGCGATGAACAGCATGTGATCGGTCTTGACCGCGCCGTGCTTGGTCGCGACGGTGGTGCCCTCGATCAGCGGCAACAGGTCGCGCTGCACCCCCTCGCGGCTGACATCGGGGCCGCCGCCGCCGGCGCGCTCGCCGCGGCCCGAGATCTTGTCGATCTCGTCGATGAAGACGATGCCGTTCTGCTCGGCCGCGGCGATCGCCTCGCGCACCATCATCTCCTGGTCGAGGAGCTTGTCGCTTTCCTCGGCGATCAGCACCTTGTGGCTGGCGGCGACCGTCATCTTTTTCGGCTTCGAGCGCGAGCCGAAGGCTTTGCCGAAGATGTCGCCGAGGTTCAGCATCCCCATCTGCGCGCCGGGCATGCCGGGGATCTCGAAGGTCGGCAGGCTGGCTGAGGCGCTCTCCTGCACCGCGACCTCGATCTCGCGGTCGTCGAGCGAGCCCTCGCGCAGCATCTTGCGGAACTTCTGGCGGGTGTCGGCCCCGGCGCCCGAGCCGACCAGCGCTTCGAGCACGCGCTCCTCGGCGGCGAGCTCGGCCTTCGGCTCGACCTCCTTCCTGAGCCGCTCGCGGGTCATGGCGATGGCGATCTCGACCAGGTCGCGGACGATCTGCTCGACATCGCGGCCGACATAGCCGACCTCGGTGAACTTGGTCGCCTCGACCTTGACGAACGGCGCCTGGGCGAGTCGGGCGAGGCGGCGCGAGATCTCGGTCTTGCCGCAGCCGGTCGGCCCGATCATCAGGATGTTCTTGGGCAATACCTCCTCGCGCAGCTCGGGGGCGAGCTGCTGGCGGCGCCAGCGGTTGCGGAGCGCGATCGCCACCGCGCGCTTGGCGTCGTGCTGGCCGACGATGAAGCGGTCGAGCTCGGAGACGATCTCGCGCGGGCTGAAGGCGGTCATCGGGGGGCGGCGCCGCAAGGCGTGGACGCGCACGGACCGGCGCGCAGGCGAAAGCCGGCGGGACGAGCCCGTCCGGGACGGGTTGGGACCGATGTGTGGAGAGCATAGGGTCGATCAATATTCGATCTTCTCGATCGTGATCTTGTCGTTGGTGTAGACGCAGATGCCGGCGGCGATCGCCATCGCGCGGCGCGCCATCGCCTCGGCGTCGAGGCCGTCGACGCCGATCAGCGCCCGCGCCGCGGCCAGCGCGTAGCCGCCGCCCGAGCCGATGCCGATGATGCCGTCCTCGGGCTCGAGCACGTCGCCGGTGCCGCTGACAGGATCAGCGACACGCTTCTTGTCGGCGACCGCCATCATCGCTTCCAGCCGGCGCAGATAGCGGTCGGTGCGCCAATCCTTGGCGAGCTCGACGCAGGCGCGCGAGAGCTGCCCCGAATACTGCTCGAGCTTGCCCTCGAGCCGCTCGAACAAGGCGAACGCGTCGGCGGTGGCGCCGGCGAACCCGGCGATGACCGAGCCGCCGGCGAGCCGCCGCAATTTGCGGGCGTTCGACTTGACCACGGTCTGGCCCATCGACACCTGGCCGTCGCCGGCGACCACCACCTGCCCGCCCTTGCGCAGGCAGAGAATCGTCGTGCCGTGCCAGACGGTCGCGGATTGGTCTATCGGTGATTCGCGCATGCCCAGAAGGTGAGATGTAAGCCCGGCGGATGCGGGATCAAGCCAAAGAAGGAGCGGGCGGCGGGCGGCGACAGTGGCTACTCTGCGGCGAAATTGCTACAATGACGGCGCCGCGGTCGGGCTTCGAGGAGAGCAAGGTGCGGACGGCGACCGTCGAGCGCAACACCAGGGAGACGCGGATCACCGGCAAGGTCAATCTCGACGGCGCCGGCAAGGCTGCGGTGTCGACCGGGATCGGCTTTCTCGACCATATGCTGGAGCAGCTCGCCCGGCACAGCCTGATCGACCTCGAGCTGAAGGCGGCCGGCGATCTGCACATCGATTTTCACCACACCACCGAGGATACCGGCTATGTCGTCGGCGAGGCGGTGTCGAAGGCGCTCGGCGGCCGCGCCGGCATCGCCCGCTATGGCCATGCGGTGATCCCGATGGACGAGACCCTGACCCGGGTCAGCCTCGACGCCTCGAACCGGCCCTATCTGGTCTGGAAGGTCGGCTTCACCCGGCCCAAGCTCGGCGAGATGGACACCGAATTGTTCAAGGAATGGTTTCAGGCCTTCGCCCAATCGGCCGGCGTGACCCTGCACGTCGAGAACCTCTACGGCGAGAACAACCACCATATCGTCGAATCCTGCTTCAAGGGCCTCGCCCGCGCGCTGCGTCAGGCGGTCGCGATCGACCCCCGGCAGCAGGGCGCGGTTCCCTCCACCAAGGGCGTCCTCGGCGGCAGCCTCTGATGAACGTCGCCATCGTCGATTACGGCTCGGGCAATCTGCGCTCGGCGGCAAAGGCGTTCGAGCGGGCGGCGGCCGAGGCGGGGATATCCGCCGGGATCGCCGTGACGAGCGCGCCCGAAACGGTGGCCGCGGCCGACCGGGTCGTCCTCCCCGGCGTCGGCGCCTTTGCCGATTGCCGGCGCGGGCTGGCCGCGGTTCCGGGCCTCGAAGCGGCGTTGCGCGAGGCGGTCATCGCGCGGGCGCGGCCGTTTCTCGGGATCTGCGTCGGCATGCAGCTGATGGCCGAGCGCGGCCGCGAGTTCGAGACCGTCGACGGGCTCGGCTGGATCGGCGGCGAGGTGGTCGCGATCGCGCCCGCCGATCCGGCGCTCAAAATCCCGCATATGGGCTGGAACGAGCTGGAGCCGCAGATGGCGCATCCGCTGCTGGCGGGGCTCGCGCCTCGCACCCACGCCTATTTCGTCCACAGCTACCATTTTCGCCTCGCCGACCCGGCCGACCTCGTCGCCGCGGCCGATTACGGCGGCCCGCTCACGGCGATGGTCGGGCGCGGCAACCTCGCGGGCACGCAATTTCATCCGGAAAAGAGCCAGGCCGCGGGCCTGCGGCTGATCGGAAACTTCCTGCGGTGGCGTCCATGAGCGATCTCGGCATCGTCGGCACCACGGTCTCGGTCGAGCGGCTGACCCAGTACTCCGGCACCGACCTCGACGACCTCTGCGAGGCGACCGAAACCGCGATCCTCGACGGCGGCGGCTTCGGCTGGCTCAAGCCGCCGCCGCGCCAGGTCCTCGAAAATTACTGGAAGGGCGTGCTGCTCGTCCCCGAGCGCCGGCTCGTCGTCGGCCGGCTCGACGGCGTCGTCGCCGGCTCGGCGCAGCTCAACCGGGCGCCGCGCAACAACGAGGCGCAGGCCTTCGCCGGCGCGCTGACCAGCGCCTTTGTCGCTCCCTGGGCGCGCGGCCACGGGCTCGGCCATGGCATCATCCTCGAGATCGAGCGGTTCGCCCGCGAGCTCGGCCTCGCGGTCCTCAACCTCGATCTTCGCGACACCCAGGGCCCGGCGATCCGCCTCTACGAGAGCCTGGGCTACATCCGCTGGGGCACCCATCCGGCCTATGCCCGGGTCGAGGGCCGTGTCGTGCCCGGGCATTACTACTACAAGCTTCTCGACGACGGGGCGGCGGCGCGGTGATCCTCTACCCGGCGATCGACCTCAAGGACGGCGAGTGCGTGCGCCTCGTGCGCGGCGAGATGGCGAGCGCCACCGTCTTCAACGACGATCCCGCCGCCCAGGCGCGCCGCTTCGCCGCGGCGGGCTTTTCCTGGCTTCATGTCGTCGACCTCAACGGCGCCTTCGCCGGGCGTTCGGTCAATGGCGCTGCGGTGGCGGCGGTTCGCCGCGCCGTCGACCTGCGCATCCAGCTTGGCGGCGGCATCCGCGACCGCGCCGCGGTCGAGCATTGGCTCGGGCTCGGCATCGACCGGGTCGTGCTCGGCACCGCGGCCTTGCGCGACCCCGACCTGGTGCGGCGCGCCGCGGCCGATCATCCCGGCGCGATCGTCGTCGCGATCGATGCGCGCGATGGCAGGGTCGCGGTCGAGGGCTGGGCCGAGGCGACGGAGATCGGCGTCGTCGAGCTCGCCCGCCGCTTCGAGGATTGCGGCGTCGCCGCGATCATCCATACCGACATCGCGCGCGACGGCGCGCTGGGCGGGGTCGACGCCGAGGCCGCAGCTTCTCTGGCTCGGGCGATCCGGATCCCGGTCATCGCCTCGGGCGGTGTCGCCTCGCTCGACGACATCGCGGCGCTGAAGGCGCGCGAGGCCGACGGCGTCGCCGGGGTCGTGTGCGGGCGCGCGCTCTATGACGGCCGGCTCGATCCCGCGGCGGCGCTGCGCCTGGCGGAGGCGGGGCCGCGATGCTGAAGATGCGGGTGATCCCGTGTCTCGACGTCAAGGACGGGCGGGTCGTCAAGGGCGTCAATTTCGTCGATCTCGTCGATGCCGGCGACCCGGTGGCGCAGGCGCGCTTTTACGACCGCGAGGGCGCCGACGAGCTGTGCTTTCTGGACATCACCGCCAGCGCCGAGGGGCGCGGCACGCTCTACGACGTGGTGCGCCGCACCGCCGAGGAATGCTTCATGCCGCTGACCGTCGGCGGCGGCGTGCGCACGGTCGAGGATATCCGTCGCCTGCTGCTCGCCGGGGCCGACAAGGTCTCGATCAACACCGCCGCCGTCGCCCGCCCGGAATTCGTGCGCGAGGCGGCGCAGAAATTCGGCAGCCAGTGCATCGTCGCCGCGATCGATGCGAAACAAGTGAGCCCCGGCAAATGGTCGGTGTTCACCCATGGCGGCCGCCGCCCGACCGGCATCGACACGGTCGAATGGGCCTGTCGGCTCGCCGATTACGGCGCCGGCGAGATCCTGTTGACCTCGATGGACCGCGACGGGACCAAGGCCGGTTTCGACATTGCGCTGACCCGCGCCGTCGCCGACGCGGTGCGCGTGCCGGTGATCGCCTCGGGCGGGGTCGGCGCGCTCGATCACCTGGTCGAGGGGCTGCGCGACGGCCATGCGACAGCGGTGCTGGCCGCTTCGATCTTTCATTTCGGGACCTACCGCATCGGCGAGGCCAAGGCCCGGCTCGCCGCCTGCGGCATCCCGGTGCGGAGCTGAGCCATGGCCAAAGCGCCCGACCGGATGGAGCTCGGCCCGACCCTCGACCGCTTGTGGCGGGTCATTCAGTCGCGCCAGGGCGCCGACCCGCAGCAATCGTACACGGCGCGGCTGTTCGCGCGCGGCCGGGCGAAGATCGCGCAAAAGCTCGGCGAGGAGGCGGTCGAGGCGGTCATCGAGGGGGTCCGCGGCGACCGCGACAAGCTCGTCGGCGAGAGCGCCGATTTGCTCTATCACCTCTTGGTGCTGTGGGCCGACACCGGCATTTCGCCGGCCGATGTCGGGGCCGAGCTGACCCGGCGCGAAGGCAAGTCCGGGGTCGACGAGAAGCGCGGCCGGGCGAAACTCTGAAACCGAGCGAAGTTCCGATGGCTTATGACCGCAACAACGTCTTCGCCCGCATCCTGCGCGGCGAGATCCCGTGCAGCAAAGTCTATGAGGACGAGCACGTCCTCGCATTCGACGACATCAGCGCGCGCGCGCCGACGCATGTCCTGGTGATCCCCAAGGGGGAATACGTCTCGCTCGACGATTTTTCGGCGAACGCTTCGGAGGCCGAGATCGCCGCCTTGGTCCGCGCCGTCGGGCATCTCGCCCGCGAGCGCGGGATCGTCGACAGCGGCTATCGCATCCTCGCCAACACCGGGCGCGACGGCCACCAGGAGGTGCCGCATCTGCACGTTCACGTGCTCGGCGGGCGCGACCTCGGCCCCATGCTGCCGCCGCGGCGGTAGATCAGCCCCCTGTTGCGCGCAGCAGGTGGGTGCCTTCGTAAAGCGCGGTCAGCGGACAGGAAAAATCGAGGCTCGTCAAAGACAGCGTCTCGCCCTTGCCGACCGGCTTGGCGCTTGCCGGCCAGCTGCCGTCCGCCTCGCGCCGCAGCAGCTCGGCCGCGATGCCGGTGGAGCGGATCAGCAAGATTTCGCGGACCGTCGGGATCGTCGTGTAAGCCCAGACATTGGCGCGCGTTTCCGCCTCGTTGCTCGGCGACAGCACTTCCACGAGCAGGGTCGGATCGGCCATGCGCATGCGCGCCGGGGTCGTCGGCCTCGCAGGTGACGGCAAGATCGGGGACCCGCATATTGCCTTCAGCCCTGATCCGAGGGACGACGCCCGGCTCGATCACGACGCGGCAGCCAGTCCCGACGAGGTGATTTCCCAGATAGGCGCGCCAGGGTCGCCTGGATCGTTCCGTGGCTGATGCTCGCCGGCGCCATCGCCTGCGGCGCGCCGTCGACCAGCTCGAATTTGCGCCCGCTCCCGTCGCCGGGCCAATCGAGAAATTCCCCGACCGTCAGTCGCGAGGGGATGAGCCTTGGCAGCGCCGACATCATAATCCTCCGGTTCGGAGGATAGCATCGCTTGGCGCCGGCAGGAAGATCAGCCCGCCACCCGCCGGCTCACCCGCCGAGCAACGCCCGCATCCGTTCCGGGATCGGCTCGTCGAGGACGTGGTCGTAGAGCGCGTGGAGGAGCGTTTCGCCGTGCGTCCTGCCGTCGAGAAAGTCGGCGATCCGCGCGTCGACCCCTGCATCCGCGACATCAGCCTGCGGGTTCTGGTCGATCTCTGCCGTGCTTTCGTGCCGCATGGGGCGCTCGTCCGTCACAATTCGTACCGCTTAGCACTTGAACGATGACAAAAGTCCAACGGTTTGTAACGACAGACGATCCGTCGCCGCGGGCAGGGGCGCCATGCGCGGCGCGCATGGGAGTTCCGTCGAGCCGTCAGCGCGGCGGCGCGTTTTCGGGCAGCGAGGTCAGGCGGCGATAGCTCAGCGCCTCGGCGACGTGGCGGCGCCCGACGGCGGCGGCGCCTTCGAGGTCGGCGAGCGTGCGGGCGACGCGCAGCACCCGGTGGTAGCCTCGGGCCGAGAGCCGCAGCCGCTCGGCCGCCCGGGCCAACAGGTCGCGGCCGGCGGCCTCCGGGGCCGCGACCTCGTCGAGCAGCGCGCCGTCGGCTTCGGCGTTGGTCCTGATAGGATGGTCGGAGGACAGGGCGGCGTAGCGCGCCCCTTGTCTGGCGCGGGCCGCCGCGACCCGGCGGGCGACCGCGGCGCTGTCCTCGGCCGGCGGCGGCAGGCTCAGAGTCTCCGGGCGAGACGGCCGGGACGTCGATGTGCAGATCGATGCGGTCGAGCAGCGGCCCCGACAGCCGCCCCTGGTATTCCTCGGCGCACCGCGGCGCCCGGCTGCACGCAGCTTCGGCGAGCCGGCCGCAGCGGCACGGGTTCATCGCCGCGATCAGCTGAAACCGCGCCGGGTAGGTGACGTGGCCGTTGGCGCGGGCGACCGTCACCCGCCCGGTTTCGAGCGGCTGGCGCAGGGCTTCGAGGGCGGCGCGGTTGAACTCGGGCAGCTCGTCGAGAAACAGCACGCCCTGGTGGGCGAGCGAGATCTCGCCCGGCCGGGCGCGCGACCCGCCGCCGACCAGCGCCGGCAGCGAGGCCGAGTGGTGCGGATCGCGAAACGGCCGCTCGCGCGACAGCCCGCTGCTGCGCAGCCCGCCGGCGACCGATTGGATCATCCCGAGCTCGAGCGCTTCGGCCGGCTCCAGCGCCGGCAGGATCCCCGGCAGACGCGCCGCCAGCATCGATTTTCCCGACCCCGGCGGGCCGACCATCAACAAATTGTGGCCGCCGGCGGCGGCGATCTCGAGGGCGCGCTTGGCGCTCTCCTGGCCCTTCACGTCCTTGAGGTCGAGCCCCGCCGAGCGCGACGGCGCGACCTTCGGCTCGGGCGGCGCCAGCAGCTGCGTCCCCTTGAAATGGTTGATGATCGCCAAGAGGCTCGGGGCCGCGACGATCTCGATGTCGGCCCAGGCGGCCTCGCCGCCGCAGACCTGCGGGCAGATGATGCCGCTTTGCCGTCCGGCGGCGGCGAGGCCGGCGAGCAGCACCCCGGCGACGCCCGTCACCGACCCGTCGAGCGACAATTCGCCGAGGACGACGTAGGAAACCAGCTCGTCCGCCGGCAGCGCCCCCATCGCGACCAAGAGCCCCAAGGCGATCGGCAGGTCGAAATGGCTGCCTTCCTTGAGCACGTCGGCCGGGGCGAGGTTGACGGTGATCCGCTTCGGCGGCAGCCCCAGGCCCAGAGATTCGAGCGCCGAGCGCACCCGCTCGCGCGATTCCGCGACCGCCTTGTCGGGGAGCCCGACCACGGTGAAGGCCGGCAGCCCGGAGGCGATCGTCACCTGGGTCTCGACCTCGATGACGTCGACCCCGTGAAACGCCACCGTCCGAACCCGCGCGACCATGCCCCCGTCCGTCCTTTTGAGCGCCTTATGATTGTATGTGCGCCGGCGCAACGACGCCAGTCGCGAAATTGCCGTCGCGAGCGGGGCGACGGGTCCGGTGCGTGCGCCCTATCGAGAATTCAACAGCCGCAGTCGCGCCGGCGCCGAAGGAAAGACGCCGCGACCGCGGTCGCCTGCCTTGCGAGCGCCCATAAAATTCGTTAACGTCGAAGAGTAGCCGCGCTGGCGGCAACTAAACTGTGCTGGAGCTGTGCTTGCCGACCGACAGGCCCGCATCGACCGCCGATGGCGATCGCGAACGCATCAGCCGCGCCCGCCAGGCGGCCGAGGAGCTGTTCAAGCCGAAATGGCGAGCCGCCCCGGCGGCGCCCGGTTTTGCGAACGCCCCGCCGGCGGCGGAGCAGCCGCCCCGGCGGCAGCCGCGAATCATCATGATCCCGTCGCTGGCGCCGGCGAGCGCGCCGAAAGAGGAGCGCCCGGCCGAGCCGCGGCGGCAGCGGCGCCTGCCGGCCGGGCGCGAGACGCCGGAGATACCGCCCAGCCAGTTCGGGCGCATCCGCGCCTTGACCAGTTACGGCATGACGCGGGCGCAAGTCGCCAAGCTCTACGGCGTCGCCACCGACGCGATCGACCGCATCGTCGGGCCCGCCGACCTCCACCAATAGCCGACGCCGCCGGCGAACCCTGCTTCCTCACCGCGTGTCGTAAGGGTTCCGGCCCTTGCGCAGCATCACGCGGATCGGGGTTCCGGGGAGATCGAAATTCTGGCGCAGCGAATTGACGAGATAGCGCCGGTAGGCGTCCGGAAGCTCGCCCGGCTTGGAGACGAAGAGGGCGAAGCTCGGCGGGCGGGTGTTGACCTGGGTCATGTAGCGCAATCGCAGCCGCCGACCGCCGACGAGCGGCGGCGGGTGCCGTTCCTGCGCCTTGGTCAGCCAGCGGTTCAAGTCCCCGGTCGAAACCCGCCGGTTCCACACCTCCGCGGCCGCGCCGACCGCCGCCATCATCGCGTCGAGGCCGAGGCCGGTCAGCCCCGACACCGGGATCAGGGCCACGCCCTGAAGCTGGGGGAGCGATGCGGTCAGCTGCTCGCGCAGCCGTTTCAGCAGCGCCGGCCGATCGGCGACGGCGTCCCACTTGCTGGCCGCCAGCACGACCGCCCTGCCTTCCTCCTCGACCAGCCTTGTGATCGTCAAATCCTGGCGCTCGAGCGGCTGCTGCGCGTCGGTGACCACGATCACGGTCTCGGCGAAGCGAATCGCGCGCAACGCGTCGCCGACCGAAAGCTGCTCGAGCTTGCCCTCGACCCGAGGCCGGCGGCGCAGCCCGGCGGTGTCGACGAGGCGGATCGGACGGCCGCGCCAGGCCCAGTCGACGGCGATCGCGTCGCGGGTGATCCCGGCTTCGGGGCCGGTCAACAGCCGCTCCTCGCCGACGAGCCGGTTGACCAGGGTGGATTTGCCGACGTTGGGGCGGCCGACGACGGCGAGCAGCAGCGGCCTGTCCCGCTGCGCGGCTTCCGCGGCGGCCGAGGGGGCGTGCGCGAACGGCAGCAGCCGCTCGTAGAGCTCCGCCAGCCCCTCGCCGTGCTCGGCCGAGATCGGCGCCGGGTCGCCGAGGCCGAGCCGGTAGGCTTCGCCCACGCCTGGGGGCGGGGCGCGTCCCTCGGCCTTGTTGGCGACCAGCACGACCGGCTTGCCGCTGCGCCGCAGCCAGGCGGCGAAATGGCGGTCGGCCTCGGTGACGCCCGCGCGCGCGTCGATGACGAGGAGCGCCACATCGGCCGCGTCGAGCGCCTGCTCGGTCTGCGACCGCATCCGCCCGGCCAGCGAGGAGGGGGCGGCCTCCTCCAACCCGGCCGTGTCGATGACGCGAAAGCCGAGATCGGCGATCCGCCCCTCGCCCTCGCGGCGGTCGCGGGTCAGCCCGGGGGTGTCGTCGACGAGCGCGAGGCGCCGGCCGACGAGCCGGTTGAACAAGGTGGACTTGCCGACGTTCGGCCGTCCGAGGATGGCGACGGCAAAGCTCATCGGGGCAGCCCGGCCCAACCGCCGGTCGGTTCAGCGGTAGGCGGTAAGGGTGGCGTCGTCGGTCAGCACATAGAGCGTGTTGTCGGCGATGATCGGCGCGAGATAGGCGCCGGCCCGGATCTCGATCCGGCCCAGCGGCTCGCCGGTATAGGGTGATATGGATATCGCCTCGCCATCCGAGGAGAGGACGATCAGCCGATCGCCGCCCAGCACCGGCCCGGCCCACTCGATCGGGTTTTCCTTCTTCTTCAGGTTGCGCCAGCTCGGCAGCTGGCGCACCCAGCGGACCTTGCCTTCGTCGCGCGTCAGGCAAAGCAGCTCGTTGTCGTTCGACAGGATGAAGACGTAGTCGCCGGCGACCCAGGGGCCGTGCGTGCTGCCGATGTCCTGCTCCCACACCCGGTCGCCGGAGCGCAGGTTGATCGCGACCATCCGGCCGCTGTGGCTCGAGGCGAAGACGCGGCCGCGGTCGATGACCGGCCGCCCGCGGATGCCGGCGAGCGCCGAGACCGCGTCGGCGGCGCGCGTCGCCGCGAGATTGTCGGACCACAGCGGCCGCCCGTTCTCGACCGTCAGCGCGTACAGCTCGCCCGACGAATAGGGCACGACGACGACCTCGCCTTCGACCGCGGGGCTGGCGCTGCCGAGCAGGCCCGCGGATTCCGGCAGGCCATTGTGGGTCCACAGCCGCCTGCCGTCGTCGGCGGCGAGCGCGACCAGCTCGTTTTCGACGGTGACGACGTAGATGCGCCCGTCCACCACCGTCGGGCCGCTGCGCACCGGGGCGCCGACGCCCTTTCTCCAGATCACCCTGCCGTCCGCCGGATCGAGCGCCACGACCTCGGCATAGCCGGTCGAGACGTAGAGACGGTCGTTCCAGAACGCCGGACCGCCGCCGAACGAGTTGCCGCGCTCCTCCTCGGGCTTGAGGTCGACCTGCCACAACCGATTTCCGGTCGCCGCGTCGAGGGCGCTGAGCGCGACCCCGCCATCCATCGCATAGACCCGGCCATTGGCCACGATCGGCTGCGCGAGCACCCGGGTATAGCGCGACGAGCCCTCTCCAAGGTCAACCTTCCACGCCTGCGAGAGCGTGTCGGGCAGCGCCAAATGCTGCATGGCGTGGTTCGGATACCCGCCGGGCTGCGGCCAGTCGGGGTTGACCATGGGCCGCGGCAGGCTGATCGGGATCTTGGCGAGACCCGGATCGGGCTCGAGCTGGCGGTCGAGGCTGAGCACCGAGATCCGCTCGCCCGGCAACGGCGTCTTCTTGCTTTCGAACCAGCTGCACCCGCCGGCGACGAACGCGACGAGCAGGAGCGAGGCGAAGGCCCGCCTTGTCATCCCGGCGTCAATCGTAAGATCAGGAGGCGAGCGCCGCCGCCATTTCGGCGGCGCGGGCGCGCACGCCCTGCGGCGCGGCCAGATCGTCGGCGAGGCTCTTGTAGAGGTCGAGCGCCGCCTTGCTGTCGCCGGATTTGAGCCGCGCCGCCGCGGTCAGCTCGACCGCGGTCGGCCGCCACGGATTGCCGGCGGCGGTCAATGGCGCCAGACGCTCGATCGTCGCCTGCGGATCGGCGTCGGCGGTCCCCTGCATCACCGAAAGCAGGATCGCCAGATCGCGAAAGGCGGGGCCGGGCGCGCCCGATGCCGCGATGCGGTCATATGTCGCGATGGCCCCCTTGCGGTCCCCCGACTTGGCCAGCAACGCGGCGTCCTCGAACGGCGCGAGAGCGGCATAGCCGCCGCCTTCCGCCCCGATCGCGCCGAAGATCTTCGCGGCTTCCGCCTCCTTGCCGCCGGCCGCGAGGGCGAGCGCTTCGGCATAGCGGGTGGACTGCGCAGCGCGCTCGGACGCCAGATGGCTGCGCCACGCGACGACGCCGCCGGCGACCGCCACCGCCACTACCGCCAGACCCAGCACATAGCGCCCGTATTTCGACCAGAGCTTGAGCAGGTTGTCTCGACGAAGCTCCTCGTCGATCTCGCGAAAGATGTCGCTCACACAGGCCCCGATCCGCCCTCGCCGCTGGCCCGCACCATATCGCCTCGCCCCGGCGGAGGCAAATCGCACCGCGCCGGCGGCGGCGCCGGCCATGCGGAAAAGCGCGTCCGGCGGGCTGGACGCCACCGGCGAAATCGGGAACACTGCGTCCCGGCAGCAGGCGGCGATGGACAGCGATGAGCCGGAAGAGCGCGACGGTCTTGGCCCTCGGCGATTATCGGTCGCGGCAACGAACCTTGTACTTTACCCGTTCCGAGCTCAATCAGCTGCTCGGCCTCTACAGCCGGCACGTGATCCGCGGCGTGTGGCGCGACTACGCGATCGACCATCGCGACGGGGTGGCGCTGTTCTCGGTGTTCCGGCACACCCAGGAGGCGCCGCTCTACCGCATCGTCAAGACGGCGCCCTCGGCGGCGCGGCCGACCGAGTTCATCGTCCAGAGCGGCCGGCAGAAGCTGCGGGTGGCGCGCAGCCTCGCCGAGGCGCTCGATTTCTTCGGCGCCCGCCTGAGCCTGGTCAGCGCCGAGACGGCGTGACCGGTCCCCAGGCCCGGCGGCGCAGCGGGGCCATTCGCCCGAGCACGCCGTCGCGCCTGATCACGCCGTGGAGGAGCGCGCCCGCGACGTGCAGGGCGACGAACAGATAGACGAAATACTGGCCGACCAAGTGAGCCGCGATCGCCATCTGCGACAGCCGCGGGTTCTCCGGCAGCAGCGGCGGGATCGAGAACAACCCGAAAAAGCCGACCGCGTGGCCCGCCGCGGCGGCGTTCACGTAGCCCGCGATCGGCATCACGATAAAGATCACATATAGCACCAGATGCGTCAGATGCGCGAGACCGGCCTCGATGCGGCGCAAGTGCGGCGGCAACGGCGGCGGCGGCCGGCGCCAGCGCCAGAGGGTTCGCACCACCATCGCCGCGAGGATCGTCAGCCCGACCGAACGGTGCAGCAACAGCAAGAGATCGCGGGCGGGCGTGTTGCGCGGCGCTGCAACCATCGACCAACCGAGCGCGACGACGGTGACGGCAAGCGCCGCGACGAGCCAGTGGATCGCGCGGGCGACGCCGTCATAGGCCGGCGCACCGGCGGCGGCGGCCGTCAACCGCCGGCCGGGAAGGCGATCTCGACACGGCCGAGCGGGCCGAAATCGGCGGCGATGCGGCGGCCGCGCGCGGTGAAGACCATGCCGGTCCACGACCCGGTGGTGACGAAGGTTCCCGCCTTCACGCCGCCGCGCTCCCGCATCAGGTTGGCGAATTCGACGAGGGCCGCCACCGGGTCGCGGGCGGCCCCGCCGCTGCTGTCGGCGAAGGGCGCGCCGTCCTCGGCGATTTTGATCGTCGTACGCGCAAGATCGAGCGATTCCCACCCCGGCACGGCGGCGCCGTAGACGAGCCCGCCATTCGAAAAATTGTCGGCGAGGATCGACAGGCGGTCCTGCGAGCGGAAATCCGCGTAGCGCGAATCGACGACCTCGATGGCCGGGTGCATTGTCGCCCCGGCGCTGACCTCGGCGCGGTCGTAGGGCGCCGCGCGCACCGGCAGGTCACGGCCTAGCCGGAAGGCGATTTCCCCCTCGATCCCGATCAGCCGCAGCTCCGCGGCGGTGTAGGAGGCGGGGCTCGGCCGGATCATCCGCGCGTAGATCGGGGCGCAAAAACCCGCGCTCGAAGCCGTCGCCGACGCCGACCTTCCAGCCGCCCGCGGTCTCGCCGAGCCGGCGGATCACCGCATCCTGGATTTGATTGGCGTCGGCGTCCGCCCGCGGCCGGCAGCCCTGCGGCAGCTCGGGGAGCGGCGTCCCGCCGCGCGCCGTCGCCAGCAGGCGGGCGGCCTCTTCGACCTGATCGTGCTCCATCTCTTCACCCCTTCCGGCTTGCGCACCCGATCTGAACCAATCAAGCGCTTAGCCTGTCGCCCGGGATCCCGCTTTTGCGCAGGGTTGTCCGCAGAATCAAATCCGGTTGAAAGTCGTCATGGCCGTGCTCGACACGGCCATCCCTGTCTTCGGACACCGCAACCTGCATCCGTGGATGGCCGGATCAGGTCCGGCCATGACGATCGCGTACCAGCAGGCAGAGATAACTCATTGTAGATTGCATCCTAATTTTCCCCGGACAGCCCTGCGCTTTCGCGGGAATAACGAATAATGGTCACGCCGGCGGCGGCCGATCGAATTCCGCCGCCCCCAGATATTCGAGCGCGGCGGCGACGCCGCCGGCGCGGTGTGGGACGCCGGCCCGGTGCAGCCCCATCTCGACCCCGCTCAACGCGCCGCACAGCATCAGGTCGTTGAAATGGCCGAGATGGCCGATGCGGAAGACCTTGCCGCGCAACCTGCCGAGGCCGGTGCCCAGCGACATGTCGAAAGCGTCGAGGACGATCTCGCGCAGCCGGTCGGCGTCGTACCCGCTCGGCGTCATGACCGCGGTCAGCGAGTTGGAATGCTCGCTGCGGGTCGGCGCACACGGTTTCGAGGCCCCAGCCGGCGACCGCCCGGCGGGTCGCCTCGGCGTGGCGCGCGTGGCGCTGGAAGACGGCGTCGAGGCCCTCCTCGTCGAGCAGCATCGTCAACGATTCGCGAAGGCCGTACAGCAGGTTGGTCGCTGGCGTGTACGGAAAGAAGCCGCTGCGCCCGGTCTCCTGCATCGCCTCCCAGTCCCAGTAGGAGCGCGGCAGCCGCGCCGTCTTGGCGGCGGCGAGCGCCTTTTTCGAGACCGCGTTGAAGCCCAGCCCCGGCGGCAGCATCAGCCCCTTCTGCGAGCCGCCGACGCTGACGTCGACCCGCCATTCGTCGTGCCGGTAATCGACCGAGGCGAGCGAGGAGATCGTGTCGACCATCAACAGCGCCGGGTGGCGCGCGCGGTCGATCGCCGCGCGGATCTCGGGGATGCGGCTCCTGACCCCGGTCGAGGTCTCGTTGTGGACGACGCACACGGCCTTGACCATGTGCGCCGTATCGGCCGCGAGCTTCTGCTCGACCATATCCGGGTCGACCCCATGGCGCCAGTCGCCCGCGACGAAGTCGATGTCGAGCCCGAGCCGCGTCGCCATCTGCCGCCACAGGGTCGCGAAGTGCCCGGTCTCGTACATCAGCACCCGGTCGCCCGGCGACAAGGCGTTGGCAAGCGCCGCCTCCCAGGCCCCGGTGCCGGAGGAGGGGTAGACGACGACGGTCCCGTCGGTCTGGAAGACCCGCCTCATGCCGGCGACGATTTCCTTGCCGAGCTCGGCGAATTCCGGGCCGCGGTGGTCGATCGTCGGCATCGCGATCGCGCGCAATACCCGGTCCGGCACGTTGGTCGGGCCGGGGATCTGCAGAAAGTGGCGGCCGCTGTGGGCCGCCGAGGTGTTTTTCATCGCCGCGTTCCTCGATTGGCGGCGTCAGTCTGGAGTGGAACGGACGCGGCGACAAGCGCGGGCCGCCGCCTATAGCGTCGCAGCCCACACCCCCTCGACGCCGTAGGCCTCCCCGGCTCCGGGCCAGGGCGGCGTCGTCGCTCCGACGATGATCAGCGGCTCGAGCCCGTCGCAGCGAAACTGGAAATGCGCGCCGGTCGGCAGGCTGATCGAGACGCCGGGGCCGAGGTCGACGGTCTCCTGCTGCGGCCCGAGCCGGCGCCACATGCGGCCATGCCCGGAGACGACATACCAGATTTCCTCGACCGTGCGGTGGGCGACTGGCCGTGCGACCGCCTGCGGCGGCAGCGAAAAGACCGCCATGCCGGCGCGGGAGGTGGCGCACAGGACGCGCACCTCCGAGCCGTCGGGCGCAACCGCGTCCGGCGCGGCGGCGATGCGCCTGGTTTGAAACCCGGCGCCGCTACCCATCGAGCGCCGCAATCGTCAGCTTCATGAAGCCGTCCATCGCCGCGGGGTCAGTCCAGCGCAGCACCGCGACGAGGTCGTGGTCGGGATCGATCCAGGTCAAATTGCCGCCGGCTCCGCGCGCGCACCAGCTCCGCGGCGAAGCGCTCGGATAAAGCCCGTGGTCGGTGTTGAGCCACCACAGATAGCCGTATTGCGGGTAGAGCGGGCAGGGCTCGAGCATTTGCCCGATCCACGCCTCGGAGAGGATGCGCCGGCCGCCCCAAACCCCGCCGCGCAGCAGCATCAGGCCGAGCCGCGCCTGGTCGCGCGCGTGAATGAAGACGCCGCCGCCCCAATGGCCGCCGCCCGACACCGACTGGACCTGGCGGCCGTCGATCTCGACCCAGGAGTTGCGGTAGCCGTGCCACTCCCAATCAGAGGACGCGCCGATCGGGTCCATGACCAGCTCGCGGAAGACCTCCGGCAGCGGCCGGCGCCAGACCCGCAGCAGGGCGAGCGCGAGGCGGTTGACCCGCACGTCGTTGTATTCCCAGAACCCGCCCGGCGGCCGCAGCTCGCGATGGGCGCCCTTCGCCGCGGCGGCGGGCCGGCCGCCGATCGCACGGTTGCGGTCGATGAGGTCGGGCTTGTCCCACAGCACCCCTTCCCATTCCGAGGTCTGCTGCAGCAGGTGGCGCCAGGTGATGGCGCTGTTGTGGGGCGGCTCGAAGCCGCCGTCGTCGACGGTGCGGCGGACCTCGTCGCCCGGGTCGCCGATCAGGCCGCGGTCCCAGGCCAGCCCGGCCAGGATCGACAAATAGCTCTTGGCGACGCTGAAGGTCATGTCGACCCTGGCGGTATCGCCCCATTCGGCGACGATCTCGCCGCCTTGCAGCACCAGGCCGTTCGGCCCGCCGCGCGGGCGCACCGGCCCGAGCGTCTCGTTCCACGGCGGGCGCTCGGAAAAATCGCCGGTCACCATCCGGGCGAGATCGCGGCTCCACGGCGTCTCGTGCTCGGCCGCCCAGCGGCCGGCGGCGGCCAGCGCCGCAGGCTCCGGCCGGCGGCGCGGCCAGGGGGAGGGGTGGGGTGGCGGGATGTCGGCCATGCTCAGCGCTCCGTCTCAGGTCATCGGGCTTGAATTTCGGATATCAGGCACGAATTCGTGGTGCAGCGGCGCGCTTCGCCGCCGGCTTGCAATCCGGCCGCCAAAGCCGTTAAAACCGGCTTCGGCCAGCCTTTCGGGATCGTCATTATGGGCTCGTTCAGCTTGATGCATTGGATCGTGGTCCTGGCCATTATCCTGATCTTGTTCGGCGCCGGGAAGCTGCCGCGGGTGATGGGCGATTTCGCCAAGGGCATCAAGGCGTTCAAGGCGGGGATGAAGGAGGAGGACGAGCCCGAGGAGACGGCGGCCCCGCCGCAGGTCACGGCCCCGGCCGCCGCCGCCGGCGCGGCGGCCCCCGCCGGGGCGGCCGAGCGCCCGCGCGAGCACGTCTGAGCCGTCCGCCTCAGCTCGGGCCGCATTTCAGCTCGGGCCGCATTTCAGCTCGGGCCATCGAAGGCGGCGAGAAAGCTCCGCAGAAACTCCTCCATCCCCGGGTGCGGCCCCGCCTGGGTCGGGTCGACGCCGCGCACATAGCCCGCAGCGAGAAACGGGGCCACCAGATCGGGATCGCGCGACAGCACGTGGATCGGCACGGTCCAGGGCTGCCCTTCGCCGGCCACCGCCGCCGGCGGCTGATGGTCGCCGAGCAGGATGACGAGCGCGTCGCCGGGCAGGCGCCGGGTGAGCCAGCTCCGCAGCACGGCAAAATCGTATTTCAGGCTTTGCACATAGGCGGGCGCCAGCCGGGTCCATTGCGGCTGACGGTAGATTTCCTCCCATTGCGCCTTGGGCACGCTGGCGAAGTCCCCGGAATCGCCCCAATCGGCGAGGTAGGGCGGCAGCGGCGAGAACGGGGTGTGGCTGGAGACGAGGACGATCTGCGTGAACACCGGAGCCGCTGGGCCGAGCCCCCGGCGGATCGCCCCGGCCCGCTCCAGGGTGAACTGGTCGGGGATCTTGAACCAGCCGAAAGCCGGCCCGTGGTAGCCCAGATCGTCGGCGAAGATTTCGCGGTCGAAGCCCCATGCCCGCGCTTCGGGATAACGGCCCTTGATCCCCGGCATGATGTCGATCGCGCGCCAGCCGGCATCCTTGAAATACCCCGGCAGCAGCTTGCGGCCCGACGCCATCAGCGCGGCGTAGAGGACCGGGTCGTTCAGCCGGATCCCGCTGGCCAAGGTCGCATGGGCGAGCCAGGAGCCGCCGCCGAAGGTCGGCGACACCAGCCGGTTCGACGCGACCGTGTATCCGGCGGCTTCCACGGCGGTCTGGAACCGGGCGAGCGGCCCTTCGAGGGCGGCGCGGAAATCCGGGGTGTCGAAGACCGTGGCCCCGTAGGATTCGATGTAGACGAGGTAGACGTCGCGCTGCTTCAGCCCGGCAAGGTCGCCGCCGGGCGGCGCCGGCGCGGCGAGCGCGGCCGGCGGCGCGGCCGGCTTTCGCCAGACGCGCCCGATCTCTGACGCCTGCCGGATCGCCGCCCGCCCGAGCCCGGGCGCGAGCGGCTGGGTCGCCACGGGCGCCCAGGCCGCGGCGGTCAGCGCCAGGCCGAGCGCGACGGCGGCGGTCGCCGCGACGCGCCGGTCGGTCAAGGCGGCCAGCGCCACCCGCCACAGCCGGCATGCGGCGGCGGCGAGGATCGCGACGGCGGCGAGGACGACGATGGCGACGCCGACGACGCGCCAGAGGCCGGCGGAATCGACCGCAAGGCCGATCAGCGACGGCGTGTTCCCGAGGTCCCAATAAAGATCGAGGTCGCGGCCGAGCACGGCCGGCGTCGCGGCGTCGGCGAGGTTGAGCAGCGCCGCCGCGACCGAGAGCGCCGCCAGAATTTGCGCCAGGCCGCGCCCGGCGACCGCCTTCGGGCGGATGACGGCGAGGACCGCCAGCGCGAACACCAAGCCGACGAACGCGGCCGACGGGCGCCAGTCGACGCTCAGGCCATGGGTCGCGGGGTCGCGCGCCGGCAGGAAGAGAAGCGCCAGCAGCGCCGCGCAGCAGAATGCGGCCAATGGTCGGCGCGCCGCGCGCGGCGTTCTCGATCGCCATGGTCGGGCTGGCGTCATTCCTCGCCTCGGGTTATGTCACTGCCGGCACGGCAAGGGACGCGGAGAATATGCGACGATTCGAGGGCACCGACACTTATGTGGCCGCACCGGACCTGCGGGTCGCAGTCAACGCCGCGATCGCGCTCGAGCGCCCGCTCCTCGTCAAGGGCGAGCCCGGCACCGGCAAGACCATCCTCGCCCACGAGGTCGCCCGCGCCATCGGCAAGGATTTGATCACCTGGCACATCAAGTCGACGACCAAGGCGCAGCAGGGGCTCTACGAATACGACGCGGTCTCGCGCCTGCGCGACGGCCAGCTCGGCGACGAACGGGTGCACGACATCGCCAACTACATCGTGCCGGGGAAATTGTGGGAAGCGTTCGAGGCGGACGCCGCCCCGGTGCTGCTGATCGACGAGATCGACAAGGCCGACATCGAGTTCCCGAACGACCTGCTGCTCGAGCTCGACCGCATGGAGTTCTACGTCTACGAGACGCGGCGCACGATCCGGGCGCGGCGCCGCCCGGTCGTCGTCATCACCTCGAACAACGAAAAGGAATTGCCGGACGCCTTTCTGCGCCGCTGCTTTTTCCATTACATCCGCTTTCCCGACCGCGAGACGATGCTTCGCATCGTCGACGTTCATTTCCCCGACCTCAAGCATGATCTGGTGCACGAGGCGCTGACAATCTTTTTCGAGATCCGCGATGTCCCGGGCTTGAAGAAGAAGCCCTCGACCTCGGAATTGCTCGACTGGCTGAAGCTGCTGCTGGTCGAGGACATCTCGCCCGAGACCCTGCGCGCCCGCGATCCCGCCAAGCTGATCCCGCCCCTGCACGGCGCCCTCCTCAAGAACGAGCAGGACGTGCATCTCTTCGAGCGCCTGGCGTTCCTGCACCGGCGCGAGGGACGGTGACGGCGCCCAATGGGAAGCGAAACATGAAGGCAGGCAATCTCGCCTCGGAATCATTCGAAGCGGTTGGGTCCGAGGATATCTTCGAAATGACCAATCTGTCGCCTCGCATGACCGGCCTGCCCATGTCCGTATGGGTGAGCCCGCGCGGCAATGCGCGACATGATGTGCGAATCAAGGTGAACATGACCCATAGGCGGCAAATGAATATCGACAATACCGCCGTTGTCGCCGTTCGCCCGTCGCCGCGGGTGATTGCAGGTCACCTTACTACGGACGATCAGCGCATCGTCGCTGAATGGATCGCGCTCAACGCTGACGCCATCATCGACTACTGGGATGAAATGCTCGACACTGACCAGCTTCTGGAGAGATTAAAGCGGCTCCCCTAAGAATGACGCTTACCAGCCCTCAGTTTTTCGAGCGGCTGGCCTTCCTGCACCGGCGCGAGCGGGGGTGAAACTTACAGTTACTAAATCGGATTGTGGACAACTATGGTTGACGGTGGATAACTGTCGATTTCTGCGGATAAGCTCAAAACGGGAACTGCGAATGAAGTCGGGCAAGCCCATCTCGACGGGAGCTAACGTGGTAGAAGGCGACGAGCTGTTCGAGATGGCGAACTTGTATCCGCGTACAACAGGATTGCCGATGACCGTATGGGTGAGCCCGCGTGGGAATGCCCGTCATGACGTGCGCGTCAAAGTGAATACCGTGCACGGCAACCAAATGACCGTCGATAATACAGCAGTCGTCGGCGTTCGACCGGTTCCACACATGGTAGCAGGACGGCTTTCGACATATGACGAAAGAGTGGTGTTCGACTGGATCGCGCTGAATGCGGCGGCGATCGTCGCCTATTGGGATGGCGACATCGACACCGTGCAGCTGGCCCAGGCCTTGAAGCCTCTGTCCTCGGCTCCCTGAATGTTCTTCTCGTTCTTCACCGAATTGCGCCAGGCCAAGGTGCCGGTGTCGCTGCGCGAGTACCTGACCCTGATGGAGGCAATGGATAAACGCGTTGCCGCGTTCGACATCGACGGGTTCTACTTTCTCGCGCGCGCCGCGCTGGTCAAGGACGAGCGCCATCTCGACCGCTTCGACCGGGTCTTCGGCAATTGCTTTCAGGGGATTGAGACCCTGGGCGATCCGCAGGCCGAGATCCCCGAGGCGTGGCTCAAGAAGCTCGCCGAGCGGCTCCTGACCGAGGAGGAGAAGGCGCTGATCCAGTCGCTCGGCGGCTGGGACGAGCTGATGGAGACCCTGCGCCGGCGGCTCGTCGAGCAGAAGGAGCGGCACCAGGGCGGCGGCAAATGGATCGGCACCGCCGGAACCTCGCCGTTCGGCGCCCACGGCTACAACCCCGAGGGCGTGCGCATCGGCCAAGAGGAAGGAAAGCACCGCCGCGCGGTCAAGGTCTGGGACCGGCGCGAGTACCGCAACCTCGACGACACGGTCGAGCTCGGCACCCGCAACATCAAGCTGGCGTTGCGCCGGCTGCGCCAGTTCGCCCGCGAGGGGGCGGCCGAGGAGCTCGACCTCGACGGCACCGTCAGATCGACCGCGCACAATGCCGGCTGGCTTGATTTGAAGCTGACGCCGGAGCGGCGCAACGTCGTCAAGCTCTTGCTGTTCCTCGATGTCGGCGGGTCGATGGAGGACCATGTCCGGGTGTGCGAGGAATTGTTCTCGGCCGCGCGCTCCGAGTTCAAGCACCTGATCCACTTCTACTTCCACAACTGCCTCTACGATTGGGTGTGGCGCGATTCACGCCGCCGCCATGTCGAGCAGGTGGGCGTCACGGAATTGCTGCGCACCTACGACCCGAGCTGGCGCGTCGTGCTGGTCGGCGACGCCAGCATGAGCCCCTACGAGATCGAGAAGGAAGGCGGCAGCGTCGAGCGCTGGAACGACGAGCCGGGCGAGGTCTGGCTGCGCCGCCTCTTGGCCGCCTACCCGCGCGCGGTGTGGCTGAACCCGACGCCGGAGAAATACTGGGGCGGCACCGCCAGCATCGGCATGATCCGCGCGATCACCGAAGACCGCATGTTCCCGCTGACCCTCGACGGCCTCGACCAGGCGATGCGCCGACTGCGCCGGCGGGGGTGAGCACCGGCCGTTCGCCTCATCGATCGCGTCCCGGCGGTCATCCTTGCGGTGGCGCCAACGCCGGGATCGATGATGTCGGCAATTGACACCCGGACCTATCCAACGGAACTTTGCCGATGACGGCGGGTGAGTTCGTGCGCCGGATTGCGGCGTTGGGCGCGGCGCGCGGCGTCCCCGTCCGCTTCGACAAAACCCGCGGGAAGGGGAGTCACGGCACGCTTTACTATGGCTGCACTATGGCGGCCGTTTCACGGTTGTGAAGGATCGGCGGAAGGAGTGCGGCCACGGGCTCGTTGGGAAAATGCTCGCTGACCTCGGCTTGAATCGGCGCGATTTGAGGTAGTCACTTATGGAATGGCATTTCGAGTACCCGGCAAATGTCGAGCAGGATTTGTCAGGGTTCTATCTGGTGACCTTCCCGGACTTTCCCGAAGCCGCGACCGACGCGCGTTCCCGAGGCGCGGCCTTGTCGGAGGCGATCGATTGCCTGGAGGAAGCCGTCGCTGGCCGGATCAAGCGCGGCGAGGATATCCCTCCGCCGTCTCCGCCGGGGGCGGGGGCAGTGCCGGTCGCTTTGCCGGCGCTTTATTCGATGAAAGCGGCGCTATATCTCGCGCTGCGCGAAGCAAGGCTGTCGCAAAGCGCTCTCGCGGCCAAGCTGGGCAAAAACGAAGAGGACATACGGCGGTTGCTCGACCCTGAGCACGCGAGCCGGACGTCAGCCCTGGAAGCTGCGCTGCGCTCAATCGGGAAGCGGGCGCATACTGTGGTGTCGGACGCGACCTGATACCAGTTGCCGCTGTGTATTGCTCGTCGTAGCCGGGGGTAAGGCGTGAACTGATCGACAGTGCGTCCGCACCGCGATCTTAAGGGGTGCGAGCATGGTGGCTACTCACGGCTCACCAAATTGACGGCGAGGGCGCCTTGAGCCCCTGAGAGCGCCTGGAGCGGCCTCATTTTTCGGGTGGTTGACTGCTGCACAAAACCCGACTGGTCTGCCAACGACAAGTCACTTCCGCCGTCGTCTATACAATATTCGCGTATATCAGATTTCGTGAGGGACAAAAAAGCACCCGTTCATCATAGCGGATGACCACGTCGCTCCGTCAGCCGAGAAGGGCGGCCAGCACCGCGTTGAGGCGCTGGCGGCCGGCCGGGGTGGCGGCGAGGCGGTCGCGGTCGAGGGTCAGGAAGCCGCCTTCGATGAGCGGCGGCAGGGTGGCGGCGAAACGGGTTTCGACGGACTGGCCGGCGGCTTCTTCGAGGCGGGCGCGGCGGACGCCTTCGGTCAGGCGCAGGCCCATCATCAGCATTTCCTCGATCGCGGTGGCGCGGTCGGTCGGCGTGGTTTCCTCGATGCCGTTCCCGGCGGCCTCGACCGCGGCGAGCCAGCGTTCCGGCAATCGGCGCTGCCGGGTCGCGTATTTGACGCCGCCCCAGGTCAGCCGGCCGTGCGCGCCGGGGCCGATGCCGGCATAGTCCTGGTAGCGCCAATAGGCGAGGTTGTGGCGGCACTCGGCGCCGGGGCGGGCGTGGTTCGAGATTTCGTAGGCCGGCAGGCCGGCGGCGGCGAGGCGGTCCTGCGTGGCTTCGTAGAGCAGGGCGGCGGTTTCCTCGTCGGGCGGCACGATATCGCCGCGCGCGGCCAGCGTGGCGAAGGCGGTGCCGGGCTCGATGGTCAGCTGGTAGAGCGAGAGATGCTCGCCGGCCAGCGACAGCGCCTCGTCGAGCTCGCGGCCCCACGCGTCGATGCTCTGGCCGGGGCGGGCGTAGATCAGATCGAACGAGAAGCGCGGGAAAATGACGGCGGCGCACTCGATCGCGGCGATCGCCTCGGCGCGGTCGTGGGCGCGGCCGAGAAAGCGCAACGCCGCCGGGTCGAGCGCCTGCACGCCGAGCGACAGCCGGTTGACCCCGGCCGCGGCAAAGGCGCGGAAGCGGCCGGCCTCGGCCGAATTCGGGTTGGCCTCGAGGGTGATTTCGACATCGGGCGCCGCCGCCCAATGCCGGCGCACCCGGTCGAGCAGGGCCGCGACCGTCTCGGGCGGCATCAAGGACGGCGTGCCGCCGCCGAAGAAGACCGAGCCGACCTCGCGCCCCGGCGCCAGTCCGGCCTGGTGATCGAGATCGGCGAGCAGCGCGCGGGTCCAGCGCGCCTCGTCGACGCCGTCGCGGACATGGCTGTTGAAGTCGCAATAGGGGCATTTCGACCGGCAGAACGGCCAGTGGATGTAGAGCGCCAGCGGCTCGGAAACGCAGCTGCCCTCACCCCCCCAACCCCCTCCCATTCCCTCCCCCGCGGGCGGGGGAGGGTTAGGGTGGGGGCCGGGTCCACCCTCTCCCGCATTGCGGGAGAGGGGGCTGAGCGCAGCGAGGCGGGTGAGGGCGGCCACCTCACCGGCCATCGAAGCAGCTTGCGACGAGCTTCTCAAAGGCGCGGGCGCGGTGGCTGATGCGGTGCTTCCGGGCCGGGTCCATCTCGCCGAAGGTCTCGCCGCCGCCTTCGGGCGCGAACATCGGGTCGTAGCCGAAGCCGCGCCGGCCGCGCGGCGGCCACACGAGCCGGCCCATGACCTCGCCGCGGAAGAGCGCGACCTCGCCCTCGGGCGAGCAGAGCGCCAGCACCGCGACAAAATGCGCGGCGCGGTCCCGGCCGCCGAGCTCGCGCTCGACGCGCTCCATCGCCAAGCGAAAATCCTTGGTCGGGCCGGCCCAGCGGGCGGAATAGATCCCCGGCGCCCCGCCCAAGGCCGGCACGACGAGGCCCGAATTGTCGGCGAGCGCGGGCAGGCCGCTCGCCTCGGCCGCGGCGCGCGCCTTCAATGCGGCGTTCGCCTCGAAGCTGTCGCCGGTCTCCTCCGGCTCAGGCAGCCCGAGCCGGCCGGCCGAGACGGTCTCGACGCCGAACGGGGCCAGCAGCGCCGTGATTTCCTCGACCTTGCCCGGGTTGTGGCTGGCGACGACCAGCCGGCCGCCGGCGAAGCGCCCGGGCATCAGGCGAGGCCGAGCGCCATGCGCTGAAGCCGGGCGAGATCGGCGATGCCGGCCCGCGCCAGCCGCAGCATCTCGGCGAAAAGCGCCTCGTCGAACGGGACCCCTTCGGCGGTCGCCTGGATCTCGACGATGCCGCCAGCACCAGTCAGCACGAAATTGGCGTCGGTCATCGCCTGCGAATCCTCGGCGTAGTCGAGGTCGAGCACGGCCTCCCCGGCGACGACGCCGCAGGAAACCGCCGCCACGCTGTCGCCGAGCGGCAATTCGGCGAGCTTCCCCGCCGCGAGCATGCCCGTCAGCGCCTGACGCAGCGCGACATAGCTGCCGGTGACCGCGGCGGTGCGGGTGCCGCCGTCGGCCTGCAGCACATCGCAATCGATGCGGATCTGGCGCTCGCCGAGCCTGGCGAGGTCGGTGACCGCGCGCAGGCTGCGGCCGATCAGCCGCTGGATCTCCTGGGTGCGGCCGCTCTGCCGGCCGCGCGCCGCCTCGCGGTCGGTGCGGGTGTGCGTAGAACGCGGCAGCATGCCGTATTCCGCGGTCACCCAGCCCCGGCCGGTGTTGCGCAGAAAGGGCGGCACGCGCTCCTCGACCGAGGCGGCGCACAACACATGCGTGTCGCCGAAGCGGACAAGGCACGAGCCCTCGGCGTATTTGGCGAAGCCCGGCTCCAGGCTGACCGGGCGCATCTGGTCGGGGGCTCGCCCCGAAGGCCGCGCGGCGCTCATGCCGCTTCGGCCTGCGCGTCGAGGCCGATGGCGGCGAGCCGCACCGTCTTGGGCAAAAGATGCGACCCGGCCTCGTAGCAGCGCCACATCCTGGGGTTGACCCCCAGCGCTCGCGCCGCCTCGCTCTGGGTCATCCCGTGCCCGCCCCGCCAGGCTCGGAGCCAGGCGCTGTCTTGCTCGAGGGCGAGACGATGCAGCGTGTCCGAAGCGATCTCCATCTCGTTGGACCAGCGAGCGCACCAGCCCCACTCGCCAACCTCGACATTGGCGAACAGATCGTCGTCCGAGCGAAGCGGCGCGAAGACCGCGTAATCAGCGAGATGTCGTCCGACATTGACCACGCTCTCCGCACCGCCCTTCCAGGTTACGATCAGTCGACGGCCTTTGTCGGCGCGAACGGCCCTGATGCTCGGGGCCTCGGTGTTCATCGGGAACCTCTTCGGTTGAGGCGGATCCATTCCGCGCACAGCAACGCAGTGTTGCCTTCCGCCCACTTGATCGCCTCCGCGGCTTTGCGCGAGTCTCCCGCCAAGACCGTCATCGTATCGATCGCGATCATCACGCGAAATCCCCGGCCCTCTATGTGGAAATGGGGTGGATAGTGATCGTCTGCATAAATCGATATCTTGCAGTTGGCAAAGCGACGGATGGTCGGCACAACGGCTTCGCGTCATAGATGGGTCGAGATGCCTGGAAGACCTATCGGAAGCCGACCAGCTTGTGGGTCTGCAGGCTCAGCCGCCATTGCGGGTGGGCGCGGCAAAAGGCCATCGCCAATTCGGTGTTGCGGGCGCGGTCGGGGCCGTCCATCGGCTGCACCGAAAAGCGGTGGAAGGCGAGGCCGGCGAAATCGAGCGGGTCGAGCCCCGGCTGCGGCAGGACGATCTTCAACTCGTCGCCGCTCCTGGCGACCAGACCGGCGCCGGCTTTGGGGCTGACGCAGAGCCAGTCGAGGCCCGGCGGCGGCGCGATCGTGCCGTTGGTCTCGACCGCGATCTCGAACCCGCGGGCGTGCAGGGCCTCGATCAGCGGCGGGTCGAGCTGGAGCAGCGGCTCGCCGCCGGTGCACACGACAAAGGCCGCGCGCTCGCCCGGCGGCCAATCCTGGGCGACGCGTCCGGCGAGCGCTGCGGCGTCGCGGTACCGGCCGCCGCCGCCGCCGTCGCTGCCGACAAAATCGGTGTCGCAGAACGAGCAGACCGCGCGCGCCCGGTCCGCCTCGCGCCCCGACCACAGATTGCAGCCGGAAAAGCGGCAGAACACCGCCGGCCGCCCGGTCTGCGCGCCCTCGCCCTGCAGCGTGTAGAATATCTCCTTGACCGCGTAGCTCATCGGCCCGCTTCCGAACCGGTCACTCCGCCGGGTCGACGTCGAGGCGGACCACCACGCCTTCGAGGTCCGGGCGCGGCGCCGGGTAGCGCCGCATGACCAGCGGGTCGTGGCCGGGGACGATGTGCCGCGGGCTCGGCGCGTGCGCGCGCAGCGCGTCGTAGGCGTCGAGCATGTCGCCGACATGGAAAGCGGCGGTGAACGGCCGGCCCGCCTCCATGTTCTCGTAATAGTGGCTCACGTCGGAAGCGAGGACGACCCAGCCGCGGCTGGTGTGCACGCGCACGAATTGCATGCCCGGCGTGTGGCCGCCGACCGGGTGCAGCGCGATCCCCGGCGCGAGCTCCGCCGGCCCGTTGTGGAGCCTGACGCGCCGGGCGAAGTTCAGCCGCACGATGCCGACGACATCCTCGACCTCGAACGAATGGGCGAGGTGCGCATGGCGCATGTAATGCCCGGTCGTGTAGTGCAATTCGGTCTCCTGCAGATGGAACTGCGCCGCCGGGAACCGGTGGAAGGTGCCGACATGGTCGTAATGCATGTGGGTCAGGATCACGTCGGCGACGGTATTGCGGTCGAGCCCGACCAGGGCCAGCGCCTCGGCCGGGCAGCGCAGATGCCGCCGCCCGCGCGCCGCGGCGACCTCGGCGGTAAAGCCGGTGTCGATCACGAAGCTGCGCTGCGGCCCGATCGCGGCCCAGACGAAATAATCCATCGGCATCGGCCCGTCATGCGGGTCGCCGCCGATGAAATGGTCGGCGCGTCGCGCATCGCGCTCGGCGTAGCGGATCGCATAGAGCTCGTATTCGGGCAGATGGGCGTCCATGGCGGCCTCGGGCTCGGGAGGGGTTGCGCGGCCGGGGCCGCGATGCAAGCCTATGGCGCGCGGTTATATTCCGGTAAGGGAAGCCGGGCGAGAGGCGAAACATCCCACCGCCTCTGCGGCGTCGACGCATGGCGCGGCCGCCTGCCGCGCCACGGCCGCGATGGCTTGGAGCAGAACGTGAGGCGACGCTGATGAACTGGGTGTCGGAGGCCGAGGTAAAGGGCTTGCATGATGTTGCTCATTTCCGGAACAGCGAATATGCCCGCCGCAACGTGCAAATAATATTTGGCTGGTATGTCACGCATTTCTGCGAGCAGATTTTCAAGTTCGAGCGCGACGTCAGGATCCGTTCGATCGCGGACATCGGCACCGGGTATGGCTGGCTGGCGATCGCTTTCGCGTTGAAGACCGATCTGCGGATCGTCGCCGTCGACCCCGATGAAGGCCGCCTCGAGGCCGCCCGCCAGATCGCCGAGGTCTTCGGGGTCGCGCGGCGGATCGAATGGCGCCAGGGCTCGCTGGGGCAATTGCCCTTCGCCGATCGCGAGGTCGACGCCGTCTGCTGCATCGAGGTCTTGGAGCACGCCGGCAACAGCGCCGCGGTGGTGCGCGACCTCGCGCGGATCGCCCGCGAGCTGCTGATCATCACCACCCCGAACAAGATTTTTCCGCTCATTCAGCACGATACCCGCCTGCCTTGCTGCCATTGGCTGCCGCCCGGCCGGCTGCGCGATTGGTACGCCGCGGCGTGCGGCCGCCGGGCGCTGCAGGAGAACAATCGGTTCTGGTCGCCGCAAAGGCTGATCGCGATGCTGCCGGACTTCGAGCGCGAATTGCGATTTCTTCACTTTCGAAATTTTGCCGATTATGTCCAGGCCAAGGATCAGCTCTACCTCAGGGAGCGCAAGGTCCGCGAATTGGCGAAAAAGGCGCAGCGGGGCTATTACCGCGCCGCATCCTGGGCCGGCGGGAAATCGATCTACATGCTGCCCAATCTGGCGTCGACGTTTCGCCGCCGATCGGCGACGCCGCGAGCCTGAAGAGGAGCCTGAGCGATGACCGAAGCTGCCGCCCGAATCTCTGCGGGCCCCTACCGCGTGACCGCCTTCAACGCCGCCAAGGAATCGGAGAACAAGATCCACGACGACGCGGTGGCGCGCCGCTTCGGCTTCCGGGGCGGCCTGGTGCCGGGGGTCGATGTCTATGCCTATATGACGCATTTGCCGGTCGTGCGCTGGGGCCGCGCCTGGCTCGAGCGCGGCGCCGTCGAGTGCCGCCTGATGAAGCCGGTCTATGACGGCGAGATCGCGGTGGTGACCGCGGCCGAGACGCCGGCGGGGCTCGATCTGCGGATTGAAAGCCGCGGCGAGTTGTGCGTCACCGGGCTTGCCGCGTTGCCCGACGATCCGGCCCCGATGCCCGCCGCTTTTGCCGAAGCCCCCGAGCCGCCCGCCGAGCCGGATCGGCCGCCGGCCGACGAGAGGACGCTCGCGGTCGGAACCCGGCTCGCCGCCCTGCCGCTGCGAATCACCCCTGAATACGCCGCCCGATACCTCGAGGACGTGCGCGAGACGGCGGCGCTCTATGCGGCCGAGGGCCTCGTCCATCCCGGCGCGATCCTGCATTTCGGCAACTGGGTTCTGCGCCACAACGTGGCGCTCGGGCCGTGGATGCATGTCGGCAGCAGGGTGCGGCACCTCGCCGCCGCGCGGGTCGGCGACGAATTGTCGGCGCGGGCGCTGGTCACCGCCAATTACGAGCGCAAGGGCCATCGCTTTGTCGAGGTCGACGTGCTGGTCTGCGCCAATGGGACCACCCCGGTCGCGCGCATCGCCCATATCGCGATCTACCGCCCGCGCCAGCTCGCCGCCGCCTGACGGCGGCCGGCCGGGCTCAGTGCTTGACCGCCGAATAAGGCAGGATCGGCTCGCCGTTCTTGTATTCGTCGGGCCACAGCACGACCTCGCCCTTGCCGTCGCGGAAATCGTCGACCGTCGTGCCGGCGATGTTCTGGAACTGGACGGTCATCAGCCGCGCCTTCTTCCACTCGCCCTTGTCGCCGAACGCGACGTCGCCGATGACGGTCTTGAAGGTGTGGCTGCGGATGTAGTCGGCGATCTTGTCCTGGTCGAGGCTCTTGGTCTCTTCGACGGCCTCGCCCAGAACCTGCAGATCGGCGTAGGCCCAGGGCGCCAGGTAATAGCCCAGGGGATCGACGCCGGCCGCGGCCGCCTTCTCCTGGTAGCGCTTGAGGAACTCCATCACGCCGGGAAACCGCAGGGTCTCGGCCGGCAGCCAGAAGTCGAAGGTGATGATGCCGTTCAGCATCGGCCCGAGCGAGGTCTTGATCGAGGTGCTCTGGGGCCCGGTCATCGTGCCGCAGCAGATTTTGGTGTTGAGCCCGATCTCGTGCATCGTGCGGATCAGGCCGACGCTGTCCGGCGGGTATGAGGCGATGTAGACGACATCGGGGCTGGTCGCCTGGATGGCGCGGATGATCGGGGTAAAGTCGGTCGTGGTCGGCGGGTAGGTCTTGTCGTAGACGACCTGCAGCCCGGCCTTCTTCAGGTTGACCCGGGCCCCGTCGGCGGTGTTGCGCGTCGCCTCGCCGTCGTCGACCGCCAGCGCGATCGTCTTCAGGCCGAGCTTTTCCTTTTGCGCCTTGACGATCTCGAAGAACCCCTCGGAGATCGCCGCCCGCGGGTTCGGCCCCACCGGCAGCATCGAGAAATATTTCGGGTAATGGAACTCCTCGTTCACATCCATCGCGAACAGGCCCATGAAGGTCATGTTGTGCTGGATGATCACCGGCAGGGCCGGGGCGGTGACATTGGTGCCGTAGGCCGAGACGACGAGGTCGACCTTGTCGACGTCGAGGAGCTTTGTATAGATGCCCGGCACCTGGGACGGGTTGGTCTGGTCGTCGTAATAGACGAGCTTGACCGGGCGGCCGAGCAGCCCGCCGTTGCGGTTGGTGTCCTCGGCCCAGATCTGCATCGCCAGGAGCCCCGAGGTGCCGTTGACCGCGAGCCCGCCGGTCAGCGACATGCTGAAGCCGATCTTGATCGGCTCGCCCGCCGGCGCCGCCGCAAGGGCCGGATGGACGGCACAAAGCACGAGCAGCGCCGCCGCCGCATTTCTCCTGATCTTTTCAAACGCCAACCGCAACATCCGTTTCCCCTGCGAAGCAAAACATGCCGCAGCGCCACCCCGGCGCGCGCCGGCGATAACACCACTTCGACCCGGCGGCCGCAACCGCTCGCGCCGCGTCGGCTCGGATTTTCGCATCCCCCGGCTCCGACCGGATCGCCGGGGTCGCCTCGCCGGCGGCGCTTTCTCGGATGGGCGATGGCGATCGGGCGGCGTCGAGGAAATCTCCGGTTGGATGGGGCCGGCGCCGCCGCTAGATTGAGCCGCGCCGTGGGCGGCGCCGAGCGATAAATTCCGCCGTCGACGGCGGCGGCGGAGGGGAGAGAGCGATGCTGGGGACGATCCTGCTGATAATCCTGATCCTGCTGCTGATCGGCGCGCTCCCGAGATGGGGCTACAGCACCGGCTGGGGATATTATCCGAGCGGCGGGATCGGGCTGCTGCTGGTGATCCTGATCATCCTGCTGCTGATCGGCTACATCTAGCGCGGCGATCCGCGCCCGGCCGACGCAAAGCCTGCCGCCAAACGGGCTGCAAGAATGGCTGATCCTTCAGCGCCGCCGCGGCCCGCCCCGGCGCAAGGCTGGCGGCGCGGCTGCGGCCAGGCGGTGATGGTGCTCGGCATCGGCCTGACGATGCTGTCGGGCCTGTGCACGGTGGGGATGACGATCGCCGATCTGAGCGCCGAGGGACATCACGGCGGCGACGTCAACCTGACCGGCATTCAATACGTCTTGGGCGCGCCGTTCATCGTGATCGGCGCGCTGATCTGGTGGGGCGGCTGGGCGGTCGGCCGGAAGGGCCGGGCCGGCGATCGCTGAAGCGGGGTCCGGGTCGGCAGGAGCGCGGCGGCGGCGTCACTCCGCCTTCAGCTGGCGCGGGTCGTCGAGGATGATTTCCGGCTTCCCCTGGTAGAGCTGGATCGTGCCGGCGACGCAGACGCGCTTGCCGCGCAACGCGGTTTCCGGCGTTCCGAACTTCGCCCGGTCCCTGCCGAAGATCGCGGCGGTGAAGGGCTGATCGGGATAGGGCCTGGCGAAGTCGAGGAAGGTCGGCTGCGCCGGCAGGTCGGCGTCGAACTTGGCCGATGCGACCACGCCGCAAACCGTGGCCGCCTCGCCGACATGACGCGCGGCGTCCTCGGGGTTGAGCTCGGCGGCGCCGGCGGGAAGCGCCCACAAGCCAAGCGCCACGGCGAGCATCGCCTTCATCGCCCTGCCTCGAAGGTTGATCGCGAAGGGCGCCGATTATGGCCCGCGATCACCCGGTTGGCGAGACGAGAACGCAAGCGCCCCCTGGCGCCGCGGCCGGGGCCGGCCTATCGTCCCCGTCGCCGCGGATGGGTGGCCGAG